>JBJMMD010000025.1:0-250964 GCA_045804965.1 Thermomicrobiales bacterium
GCCCCAAGTCGGGTCGTAGCAGTTCGCAAAGTCAGTCACGCTGCCATTCTCGTACGCGTTGTCCCCGAGCGTGGCGACGGTCCCCTTTAGGCCATCAAGCAAGTTCGCGGTCGCCTCGTCGCCGGAACTGCTGCACGAAGCAATGTCGCCCGCCGCCAGCAGCACTGCATCGGGTCCTGTGCCCTGGGTTGATGTCGGCGTCGGCGTCGGCGTTCGCGTTGGCGTTCGCGTCGGCGTTGCCGTCGGCTTCACCGTCGGGGTGTTCGTCAGATCTGTAGTCCCGTTGTCCGTCGGAGGCGGAACCGCCGTATCAGTTGGCACCGGAGTGTCCGTTGGAGCTGTTAACGTGTCGACATGGATTGTCGCCTGTGCGGTTTGGCTTCCGACCTGAGCGAGGATGATGTAATCGCCTGTCGGGACATCCGGGATGTAGAAACGCCGACGGAAACCGCCACTGGGTCGGGTCTTCAGTGTCGTAATTTGCTCGCCCGATGGAAGCCAGGTGAGCGTTCCGTATTGGCTGGGCGCGAAATTCGCACCGAGCGCGACAATTGCGTCGCCAGGGACTCCGCTGTCGGCTGTCAGCGTCACCGTCGGGTCCGCACTTTGCGCGTGCGAGGTGCGAATCTCAGCCGAGATGCCAACCAAGAGCGTCAACAACGCAACGAAATAAATCGACAGGCGCATCCTACCCATAGCGAGGCCTCCCCGACGCCGGTTCGCATGGGGCAAGCAAACCGCCCAACCAATGCGGCGACATCGTTTGATTTCCAGGCTGATATGCACTCGACGGGCGATTCCTCACCCAATAGGCCGTTAGCTTCCCACAGCCGTGCGGCGAGTGGCAAGTGAGCAATATGAATGCCAGCGAGCCTCGGAAGATTCGGCAAAGAGCGAGTGGTCGGGAAGTACTAGGCTGTTTCTTTGAGGAGCGTTTCATCGGCGTCGCAGACAGAAAAGATGCATAACTTCCTTGCGGTGCCGGCGTCACTCGCGATTGGCGCCGCCGGTTTCCGAATTGGAAGCTGTGCGGCGCGCCCGTTTTCGGCGAGGCGGATGCAATCCACGCTCGAGCGGCCGATAAAATCTTGTCCGCTCTCCAGCGCTCCTCTGCCTCTGTAGGCCGGCGTAAACAGACTCAGTTGAGCGTAGTGATCGGATGCCGTACCCGGCAATGCGACATCAAGAGTTCTCCGGCGGTTGGATCGCGGAACATCGATCCTCGGTCGAACTAGTCGAACTAGGGGAAGGTTGTTCAAACCGGGGTGCTGTTTGGGGATGGAGCGAGCGTGGAGATTTCGGACTGGCGATTAACGAACTCCCAAACGTTAGGCAGACTTGGAAACCTTTTTGGCGCGTCGTGGCGATCGGGTCGGATAGCTCGCCAGGTAGGTCCCGAGCGGCTGCCAACCTTCGAGGCGAGCGTGCCATATCGCAAAGTCGATCCGAAAGGCGTTTTCTTTGACGATCGGCTCTCTAACGGCGCCGGCATTCGTGAGAGCACTCCAGTTCGTCCGCAAACGACTCGTGAGGGGCGGCCTTGTCGTCTCCTGCAGCCTCAATCGCTCCTTAGCTGTCATCCAACTTCTCTTCCGACGAGGAGGGTATCGTCTCCGCTGACTCTGTGGCGGCTATTTCGGGGCATCGGCACGAGCACAGAGTTGCTTTCGAGCCGGCACTTTGATGAGGTCCGGAATCTTGCCGAGCGGCAAGACGCATCGGATTGGCCCAATTCCTGCGCTGTACGCGCGAGCGTTCATACACGTGGACGCAACCAGTCCAACTTCAGGAAGGAAACCAGCCATGACCTCCCCCGACGAGCACGATTCGCCGACCCCGCGCCAACCGATCCGCCGGTTCGACGTGTTCGCAGAATACTCACGTCAGGAGCGACAGGAGAAGGGATACCCCGAGGACGAGGCGAAGGGCTACGGGGTTTGGCTGGCTAAGGTCGTTGCCAGTCGCCGCTTCGGTGGGAAAATCGAGTCGTCGGACAGAGCTAAGGCAAAGGCCCGTAAGAGAGAGCCTGAGGAAGAACCAAAATTCCGCTCGGTAGGCGACGAGCTCCAAACCGATGCGACGTTTGATCACGACATCATCGAGCGCATGAGCGAGAAGTTCTACGATGCGGTCTTCGTCCCCGCCATTGAGGAAGCCCGCGAGCGTGGAGAGTCCTACGAGACTATCCGCGACGAAATCCGCAAGGAATGGAAACCGGTTAAAGCCAAATCCAAATAAGACAGCGTGCGCTCGCTGGTCGGAAGGAACTCACTGCGTACACCTGGCACAAAAAATATGTGCGAGGCGGGTGGCCGACTGCGCCTAAAATGACAATGCGGGACTCATCGGAGGGTTTGGGAAAGGCACATGAGTTCTGAAAGCTCATTGCATGGGACAAGCGGCGACCATCTTCCTTCGAGTCCGACAGGGGTGGCGCGGTGTGTTGCTGTCGCCCCCCGTCGCAGCATGGCTGATGCACTTCACGCTTGTTCTGGCGGTGGCAGCAGCAACCGTAGCGTTAACGCCGGTGCGAGATTCAGATCGCCCGCCGTTCGGCGGGATCGCACACTATCTAGTCTCTCCACTCGCTGTTTGGGACGGCGGATGGTACGTCCGGATCGCCCAACAGGGGTACGGCACACGGAAAATGTCGGCGGCCTTCTGGCCGCTCTATCCCCTGTTGCTGCGCCTCGGGCACTGGCTGACCGGTCTACCTTACGCTTCAGTCGGCGTCATCCTCTCCAACGCTGCGTTCCTCGCGGCGTTGACGGCCCTGTTCACCCTAGTGTGCGCGGATTATGGGCGCGACATCGCCGTGCAGACCGTGTGGCTCGCGGCCCTTTGGCCTCTTTCGTTCTTCTTTTCGGCCGTCTACACCGAGTCACTTTTCATGCTGCTGAGTGTGGGCGCGGTCGTGATGGGCCGTTCGGGACGGTGGACTTGGGCGGCCCTATGGGCGGCGCTGGCCGCTCTGACTCGCAACAGTGGAGTCTTGGTCCTCCTCCCGTTGGGAGTCATGCTGTTGCAACAAAGTGGATGGGATCCCAGGCGTTCGTGGCCGCAGGCGATTCAGCTCGTCGCAGCCGCGTCGGCGCCCCTCGTGTTCGCCGTTCATCTGGATCGTCTCTGGGGCGACCCCCTGCTCATGTTTCGTGTCGAGAAATACTGGGCACGTTTTCGCAGCACGCCGTGGCACACCCTGCTTACCGCGTACGATCGAACCAAGCACATCTATCTGACTGGACGACATTCTTGCGACCTCAACCTCAATGTTGACGCGATAAATACCTGCAAAGCCGCGCTCGAAATCAAGGCCAACATATTTTCCGATGATCTATCGTTTGCCTTCGTCTTCGGCTGCTTGATCCTGCTGCCGTACGCGCTCTGGCGGCTGCAGCCGCGCGACAGCCTCTATTTTGTCGCCGGCTTCGCAGCACCTCTATTCGGCCCAGCGACCTACGATCCCTTGCTCTCGGCAGCGCGCTACCTCATCGTGCTCTATCCGATGTACATATCACTTGCTTTGCTCCTCCGCTGGCGACCGTTATTCGTTACCACGTTGCTTGGGTTAACGGCCGCGCTCTGTGGGCTCTTGGCGCTGTTCGCCCAACGCTATTTTGTTTCGTGAACTCCCGTATGGACCTTATAGGTGCCGGACCGCATGGGCTCGGCTCCGGCTTTGCGGACTCACCAAGCACTGCCAGTGAATGCCCACGTGTTCTTACTCCCGCTCGAAAACGATCAGGGCGCGAGCCACTATCTTGCGATGGCGCTGCAGGTCTTCCAAGCGCTTCTCATCCATCCTCGGAAACACCGCTTCTTTGCTTAACCATCGCGTGTAGGCGCTGCTGTCCAGTCAGTCGGTCCTGGCAACCATCCATGCACCGCCCGTGCCGAGCGAGCCGGTTAAGGCGTCCGCAGCAAGCGGGTTCGGCGACCCATTCCGGCGACGACCTCCGCCAAGCGTTGGAGCAGTGTCCGGCCGGTGGCTCGACTACCGTTGAGCGGCGATGGCTTAAGTGCCTGAGTTGTAGGCAGGAGCGCGATCGTGAGCACCTCTACGACCTCCGCGTCGACCCAGCTCTGATCATGCACGCGGGCGACAGAGACGCGGTGGTGACCGTCGCGCACGAAGTAGGCGTCGGCGATCTGGTAGAGCTGCACCGGAGGTAAGGAGCGGCCCGCGGTGTAGCCGCAAGCAACGCTGACCCAGCGGTCGGCAGAATTGGCCCGAAGGGGACGGAAGGCGGTATCGAAGTCATTCCAGCGGTCCGTACTGCCGACAATCCTGTCAACCGGCACTTCCCGAATGCCCCGGTAGCTCTCGCCTGTGACGACGAGTTGACTGCGAATCTCATAAAAAGAAAGCAGGACGTTAGGACGGTGGCGCAAGTGCGCCAGCCGGTTGCCCCACACAGCTCGGTGGTAGGCCCGATCGAAATTTCCTCGCTGATGGATGAGGTTGGAATTCATAACAGCGTCCTTCCAGAGTGCAGGTCTGTGATGTCAAATTCGTTCCGGTCATTCAGCTTGCTGATGCCGGGGCCGTTAGCGCCCCGGCATCGGTGCGTCGCGAGTTGCTATCGAGGTAGTGGAATCAGAACAGCTGAGCCAACGCTGATCGCGCCGCTCTCAGGAGCGGTAACCGCGGCCGAGGCTCCCGAAGTGGTTTCGATTTGCGCGAGCCCGACCGCGCTGCCTTCGCGAGGGCCAATCGTTCGGCTTCCGCCCGCAGTTCGCGTTGCCGTGCTAGGGCAAGGTCGCGCAGTTGATAAGGATGAGGAAACATTGCACTGCCCTCCTGTGGCGCCTGCCACGTCGCGCTTGGCGCTCGCGCGCAACCACTTGCGTGTCATGCCGGATGCAGGGAGCGGTGCCTCCCCGGTTCGTTGTGCCGCCGAGCACCGCCGTTGGCACGTCTCCAGTCTCAGATTTAGGAGCACCGGGAACCACGCGCAAAGCGAACGCGTTGGTAACGCGTTAGCCACTCAATCGACGGCTGCGTGGGTAGCAACTGGACAGATCGGAGAGTGCGATCCGTGCGCTGACGTGGAATCTACGTGCCGGTTCCCCGGCGGTAATGTAAGGTGACGAGGGTAAATCGCCAGCCGGAAGCCTCCGCTTTCGGCGCTATGCTGCGTGAGCTGCGGATCGCGGTGGGACTGACGCAGCCTGCCAGAGAGAATGGCGCGATGGCGACGGCGGCCGGGGCGTCGGGATCCCTCACGCGGCGGCGTATACTCCGCGCGTCCGAAGCAACCGACCAAAGGGGAACACGACGATGATCCGGGCCGAGGGCAGCGTCCACATCGACCGACCGGTCGAGGCCGTCTTCGACTTCCTCGCCGACGCCTGCAATGAGCCGCGCTGACTACCGGGCGCCATGCGGGTCGAGCAAGTGACGCCTGGTCCCACCGGGCTTGGCACCCACTTCGAAGGCGAGTACGCGCGGGCGGGCACCCTGGCGGTCGAGTTGGTCACGTTCGAACGGCCGCACCGGGTTACCTTCCGCGCGGCGTCGCGCATCGTGTGCTTTGATGACGACGTGACGCTGGTGCTGGAGGGCGCGGGGACGCGGCTGCGCTCCGTGATTGAGGCCCGGCCACAGGATCCCGTGCGGCTGGTGGGGCCGCTCATGTGCCGGACCATGCGCCGGCAGTTCGCGGCCAATTGGCCGGAACTGAAGCGCGCCCTGGAGCGCGAGACAGGCAGAGCCAGCAGATCCTGACGATCCGCCGGCCGGACGGCCGCCTGCGAGAACCTCCACATCAGACCGTAAAGACCAGTTCCTCTATGATACCGAGCGCTGAAGATCCAGGCTCTCCCGCAAAGTTGGTGACGGCTGAACAGGGCTCCTCTTCTCGGCACGCCAGCGCGCGCCTCCTTCCGTTCTTAGTGTTTCGCCTACGAGACGGCAAGCGCTGCCCTGAGGACGGCGGCTAACCCTTCGGGGTACACCGTCTCGGTGGTGCGGTCGAGGTCGGCGAGCGGCCACCACCGATACTCGCGCAAGAAGGCGCGTTCGAGTTCGGTTTGGCCCTGAAGTGTGACCTCAACCACGTCAGGACGGGTGAGGAAGTAGCGCTCGCGCATCACGATGTCCTGGCCGGGCTGGCGCAGGAGCCATTCTCTCTCCAGCACGCACGGCCCCAGCACCGCGACGAGCCCAGTCTCTTCCCACAGTTCGCGACGAGCGGCCGCTTCGAACGTTTCGCCCGCTTCGACGCCACCACCGGGCGTCACCCAGCAGATCCCGGACGGGGCGGGTCCGTCGAGCTTGAACAGCAGAACAGCCCCCGTCGCATCGAGGACGACTAAGCGGGCGGTCGGACGGACGATCATCGGTCCTCCTGATGGAACTGAACAGATCGAGTGTAGCAGGGGAAGCACATGACACGGAAACTCTCGGTAGAAGGCGCATTCTCTGTCCGGATTATCAGGACGGTTTGTCGCCGGCTCAGTGGTGCCACATAGCGCTGAAGATCCAGGACAGAGAGCGTTGAAGATGACAGCCGAGGCGATCCTCCGCCGGTTCGTCAACGTCGTCTCCAACGCCACGCGGCCGCACGCGAGCTTGGGCCACTTTTCCCGGTTGAGTTCGCGGAAATGCGAATCAGTGTGGCCGCGCCGAGACCAGAGGATACGGGATGATGATGGAAACGGCCCCACCGGAAACGGTTCGCGTCAACGACGTTGACCTCGCCTACGTCGCACTGTGGCAAGTGAACGCCGTCGTGCTCGTGCGTTGGGATATGCGCGAGGTCGGGATTGAAAAGGGCAATGCGCGAGGCAGGCCCGAAGCAACCAGGCAATGTGACCTTACCGCGCCATATTGTTGTTGTTGATCGAGAAGTGTAGAATCAGAAGCCTCGTCGGCGACAGGAGGGCGTCCGAGGTGGACGGCGCAGAAGTCGCCACGGAGGGAGAGAGCATGGCTACCCAGTTGTCAGCCGACCAACTCGCGACGACGATCGACGCAGTACGGGCCGAGTTGGGCCAGGCGCCGGAGGCTCCGATCGCCACCTTCACCGTCGACAGCGCGCTGGTCGATGGCTACCGCACTGAGGTCCGGATCCGCGAGTTCGGCCTGAGTGTCGACGAGCCACCCACCATCGGCGGCAGCGACACCGGACCGACGCCGGTGGAGCTGGTTCTAGCGGCGCTCGGGACGTGCCAGGAGATCGTCTACGCGACCTACGCGCGGATCCTCGGTATCCCGCTGAACGGGGTGACCATCCGGACCGAGGGCCGGCTCGACCTGCGGGGCTTCTTCGGGGTCGCCGAGGTCCCAGCCGGCTTTCAGGACGTCACGTTCGCGGTCGACATCGACAGCCCCGCCGCACCGGAGGAAATCGCGAAATTGGTGAGCGAGGTGAACGCCCACTGCCCGGTGCTTGACATCCTTCGTCAGCCCGTCGCGGTCGCTGGCAGCTACCAGCAGAACGGCAAACCCCTAACCGCGGTCGTCGCCTAGGACGAACCCGCATCCGGGCGCACCAACAAGAACGTCGGGGCCGGGGCGTCTGCCCGGCCCCGTTACCATGGCTGCCACAACCGACCAAGAAGACGCCTTAGCTCCAACACAAGCGATTCGGCGATTCGATGCCTCTGCCTAACCACTTCGATCCGACCACCGCGTTCTCGGACAGCGGATCGGACGGGGGCCTGGCGATGTCGGCCGAAGATGCTTGGTGGTAGCGCGGTCCCCGCTACGCCAACGCCGCTGCCTCCTGCTGAAAGTCCCCGAGTTGCCGAGCCAGCTCGTCGCCCGTGGCCGCTGCCACGACGCCGACCTTATGCACGACCATGCGCGCCCGCAAGATGACCCGGCCGAACTCCTGGCTGGCGCGGACCCGAGCCAGGGCGTCGAGTTCACCTCGGATCAGGAAAAAACCGCCAAGGTCGCCGCCGTGCGGCTCCAGGACGAAGGGCGCGACGCCAGCGATCTCCCCCTGCTGCTGGAGCCGCCCGAAGTAGTCCATTGTTTCGCCAAAGACCCGAGCCGCCTGCTGCTCGCGTCCAGTGATGATCTCACCCCAGCCCACGAAAAGTGCGTGGTCCGCCATAGTTCGCCTCCTTTGATGCCAATGCCTGTCTCACCACCCAGACTTCCATCGTAGCGCCCTCCGGATGCGCTCAGAACGGTACACGCGCGGTGCGTTTAAAACGGACCCGAACCACTGCGGGATTACGCGGTATGCGCTGGCCGCAATTCATACAGGGCGCGTGCCGGTTCGCCAGTTCGGTCCGTGTGCCACTTTGTTCGCGTTGCCCGCCGCGCATGCTCGCGGAACCGCTGCCTGTGTCGGATGGCTCGTTCCGAGTCCAACTTCCCTCGTTTGGTGTACAGTCGCGCTGGCTCAACGGTGAATAGTGATGCCGACCTAGCCACCTCCAGGCAATCGTTGAATAGGGGGAAGTTTCGCGGCTGCTTATCTCCTATCCCGACTTCGAATTGACGGGCTATATCGCGCGCGGACTTTCCACGCCCTCCCCGTTGGCCGGCCGTCGCGCCGCTGTCTTCCTCCCGGGCATCGAGGAAGCCCGCGAGCGCGGCGAATCCTACGAAACCATCCGCGACACGATCCGCAAAGACTGGAAACCGCCAAAGGCCAAGGCTCGGTGATTCCGAAAGAAGATGAATCGAATCTGCGACATCCCTAGACTTACGACGATCTGATCCTGAAGCTGGGTAAATAACTGGAAGCCAGCCATGAATTAGCAGTTCGCAGCGTATTTCTTTCCTGTTGATGATTAAGGAATTGCGGTCGAGCAACTACTCGCTCTGCATCAACTATTTTCGGCGTCTGGCATAGGCTGAGCGCCGGCCAGTTGGCGAATTGCGCCTTCTTTTCGAAAGAGGCGACGGAACTCCCATAGTGATTTTGCATGTCTTGACAGATTATCGAGGTGACCATCTTCGTTCAATTCCGAAGGATATATGTCGTAAGTCATTCGCCGTTCGTTTCCATAGCGATCTGTCTCACGTTGATATTGACACGAATCGACGCTCTCGAGACGAAAGAGGCAACGCCAACCACAGCTTCAAACCAACACAGCTAACTCGACTTGGCTGCGATGGCACTTTCAACTCGCGATTTACCGCTGGGCTCATCGGCCTTCGGATCAGTCTATCTTCCGGTTCCCGAATCCCCGGACGCGTCGTTCATACCGGTGTTTACAGCTGCCGACCTCGCGAGGTACGGCATCATTCAAGGCTTTTCAGAGAGCTACATGACTTCCAGACCATTTGTGCTGATCTCCATATTGTTATTCGCGTTCACGAGTGAAGACAGGGCGAGTCAAAGCAGCGTCCTTCTCCGTGCCCCATCAAGCGACATGGTTAATGACACGGCTCATGGCAGTCGTCCTCTCGAAGACATTAGCGACCAGCCCGGAATCATCTCCGTCGACTGGTACCCAAGCGAGGATGTGACCCAAGCAACATTGACCTTTCGAGTCGCGAATATCGATGCAGTCTTTCAAGTGCTGTGGTCAGCTCCTTCAAACTTTAGTCAGCCAGAATTGACAGACCTAGCGAGGATTTTGGAACACCGTATGAATCGCGAACTTAAAGGCGAACCAATTCCCGGCGTTGATTACGATCTACCCGGCAAAATGTTGAACTTCGGGGCAAAGACCTTTCCAGAGGCCGAAGGCTATCTTTCGAAAGCAGACATCTTCTTCATGCCGTGGGCATCAAACTTTTGGAATTCAACGTTTGTGAGCGCCTATCGAAGCTCTTCCACGACTGACCATGGTAAAGAAGGACTATCGATGCCGCAATTGACAGTCTTGGTATTGCAATTCACGTCTGACGAGAGTGCAGAACAGGTCGCAGGAGTCGTTGCGCTGAAGTTGGATAGACCCTTTGACGTGGAAGAAATAGACATTGATCAAATGGCCGGCTCTTCGTGGACTCGCGCGTATCAGTACGCCGACGAAGTTGGCGGTTCCGTTGATAGCTTCGATATCGTCTCTTCAACAGGCAGCTACGTCGTGCTGGTTGAAGTCCAAGAGGCAATAACTCTCCAAGCCGCAAAAAGCAAGGCATTGCAATTGATGAGGCACCAACTCGGTTGGCTCAATGCGGTAGGACCATGCTCCGATGTGATAGAGCTACAGAGCACTTAGCCGTCACCGCCTTCGGGAAGAAATTCTCAGCTTCTGCCATGTTGCCTGCCACCGAGAGGACTCCGTCCTCCTTGAAGGCAGCATTGACAACGTCTTCGGACGCTTGGAGCGAGACCCGCGCAGCAACAAACAGTTAGACAAGTCGTCCGGTGGTCCTAGCAACAATACAAGAAGCTGTAACGAGACAAACTTAGTGCTAACATGAGTAACGCTTTATCTTCGGACCTGTATTTGGGGTTACGAATCCGGGTCGCAATTTCTTACCGTCTTTCCCCTGAGGCGAACCGTGCTACCCAATTCTGCCCGATCCCGGGTGCCCTCGACTGACCCCAACGCGGACAGCGACGCACAAGTGCGCGGGATCGCGGAGAGGCCCAGGAGGCCCCTGCGCGAATCCGCCAGATGGCTAGCGGCCGTTCTAATTCTGCTAGTCGGGCTCGTGGCCGCTGTCCTCTTGCTAGGACCCCTCCCGACATCGTGGCGGTTCGCGCTCCTGGTTGCGGTCCTACTCCTGACTGGCGTCAGCCTCTTCACGGCGGTCCTCGTTCTGCGGTCATGGCGAGAACTCAATGCCGCCCAGCAATTACTCGAAGTTGCAACCGGAAACCTCGTCCAGGCCTATGCCTCACTCATGGACGCGAACCGGTCCTTGAGTGAGACGGCACGGGACCGGGACGATGCGCTGCATCGCCTTCGGGCGGCAGTCAGGGAGCGGGACGCCTTCCTTGCGGCAATTTCTCACGACCTGAGGACGCCACTGACCGTCATCAAAGGGTATGCTGAACTGCTTGCGAGTGAGTTGAAGAAGGAGGCAACAGTCGACCAGACCCGGATCGCCAAACGCCTCGACCAAATCACGTCAAGCGCTGGTCGGCTCACGAACCTGGTCGAGCGGCTGCTGTGGCTGGCCCAACTAGAAATGGACCAGCCAATAGTCCTCCAGCGAACTCCCACCGACCTGGTCGCCTTGGCGGGCCGAATCGTGCATGAGCACGAACAAACGACGACCCTCCATCAACTTGGCCTGACATCCAGCTCGGCCAAAGTGGAAGGCTGCTGGGATCCGGAACTTATCCAGAGCGTTGTGGCGAATCTCGTGTCAAACGCGATCAAGTACAGCCCACACGGCGGACCTATCGACCTTAAGATCGACTTCGACGACTCCCGGCAAATGGCGATGCTATCGGTCAGTGATCGTGGTCTCGGCATCCCTTCGATCGATCTTCCGCACATCTTCGACCGGTTCTACCGTGCTGCGAATGTTGGTGACCGTATTGTCGGGACCGGGTTGGGGCTCGCCGGTGTCCATCATGCGGTAGAGGCGCACGGAGGAAGGGTAGCGGTGGAAAGCAATGAAGGCGTCGGGAGCACATTCGTTGTCGAATTACCGCTTGATTGCGAAGACGCTGCCCAAGACGCTCCGGGATCGTAACCTGTCGAGATCCCCTATGGAGTCGTCCCAATGCGAAATGCTGCAGGACGTCGAACGTTAACGAGTACTGGCTACTTCATTCCGAAACATCGTGGTTAACGCGGTAACCACGATCGGGTCCCACGCGCGGCCAGCCTCGCGCTCAAGCACATCGACTGCCATAGATTGGCTGAGACCGCCGTTGGGATTCGTGAGTGCAATCATTCGGTCGTAGGCATCTGCTACCGCGAGCAATCGAGCGGAAAGTGGAATCTCCTCGCGCTTCTGTCCATCAGGCATGCCGCTACCATCCCATCGTTCGCGTTGGTGGCGAATCGTTTCAGCGATGTGAAGGCGCTCAAGCAACTGATCGTATGCATTGCTCGCCGGGAACGAGCCGACAGGCGTTACAGGGGGCCGGCTCAGGTCGCCCCGGAGTATCCCCACTTCATGAAGTTGGGCAGCTCGTACCGCGACATCGAGCTCTTGCGTCGGTACTCTGAGTTGAATCCCGAGCGTACGGATGAGCCCCGCCACACGCTGGGCATGACCTGGGCTTTCACCAGCCACGAGATCGGTGAGTTCGGCGATGGCCTCGATCGTTGCTTGCGAGACCTGCCGCAAATTGGCGCTGCGGAGCAGGGAGAGATAGATCAGTATGAGCGGACCGACGAACAGGGGCAATAGCCATGGGGAACTTCCGGCAAGCGCTGCTATGAGGACGCCATTGCCGACGAGGGCAAGGTGCTCAGGCAAGTCGACCCAGAGACCTTCCCGCCAAACCGGGATCGGCCGCTTCCCCAATTGCAGTGCGACGACCACCGCCACGGCAAGCGTGTTAAGCACATGCATGACGAGGAGTGCCGCGCCTATTGCCAGATAGGTGCGAACTTCCGCTAGCGCAGGCATACGGTTTGTGCCAGTCACCGCGTGCACGACCCAGCTGCCTGCGAGGACGTAGGACGCAGTCTGGGCAACATTGAATGCGCCCTGCTCCCACGAATCACGCTGCTTCAATTCACGCACCGCGGTAGCGATGGCGACAGTCAACATCGCAAGCGGGGGCGGCAACATCAGCGCCGCGGCCGTTATGAACGCAGTGTCGACGTAGACCTTGGTCTTTATCCTCAAGTGCACGGGGAACTGTTGCGCCACGGCAATCGCGCCGCCAAGGAGCACAGCAAACATCCACTGCGTGCTGGTTGCCTCTGCGTTGCCCCGCGCGGTGATTACGAGGCCCAGGAGAGCTGTCGCCGCGGCAAGTGCCCAGACGTACCAACGAACCGATCGATTTAGCTCGTTCGTGTCGTTCATAGTGCAGTCTCGGCCCGTAACAGGTCGGCGCTTCGGTCTGTGCTCAAGCGGCAGAAGCCACTGTTGTGTTCACTGTGATTGTCGTGTTGGTCTTCCCGTTGACCGACGAGGCGCGCCCCGACAAGGGCGCCACTGTCACGAGAACAGGCATAACGGTATCTGCCGGGACCGCGACTTGAAACTGCACTTGGATACCCCGACTTGTCACTTTCAGTCGCGAATTGGAGACGATCGTTATGGCTTCTCCGAATCCGTTGAATCCAGCATCGACGTAGGTGACCTCAACGGCTGTTCCCGGGGGAACACTGAGCGTTACCGCAATCGGCCCTGTGACATGAACCTGCGAATCTTGATCTATATCGACGTAAACCGAAGTCGTTGTCCCTGCGATGTTGAAGATTGGATCACTTCGACACCAATGGCGTCCGGCATCGACCGGGGCCGCGACAATGACGAAGACGAGCGCCGCGAGCATAATGCCCATTAGCCGGCTATTTCGGAACATGAATCAGGTCCTCCACCAGGCGGGGAAACCGGATGGGCTGCATAACACCGCCTCGCCGGAGCCGCAGATCGCACGACGAAGCTCGTTGATCAGGCGAACCTGCGCCATCTGCCCATAGACCGTACGTACGGTACCATCATATCACCGATGAACGCTCTTGCACATGAGATCTCATAGCCAACTCATCCCAAAATGCATCGCTGTACTGCAGGTTTTTAGCCGGCAGGGTGAGAGCCGGGAGTGCTCAAATTGCGCTGCATATAACCAATGCCGAATAGCATTGACGCCTACCACGAATCGTGCAACACTGCGGTTTGCTGAATCGCGGGAGACCGCGAGCTTTAACAATCAGCACAGCGTTGCGGCAGGAAACGCGCCTTAGGGCGCAACGGGGGAAGCCGGTGCAAGACCGGCGCTGTCCCGCAACTGTAACGCCGGTCGAGGCTAGCACGACCGGCGAAGCCAGATTACCCGTTCCTGCTCGTCCGATTCCTTCGCGTGAAAGGGGTGGACAACATCGATCGATCCTATATCGGGTAATCCCACGAATCCACTATCGATCCTTGCCAGTCTGCTCATCCGAGCAGGCTTTTTTGTTGCGGTTGCCGTGCGTCCGCATGCGCCGTTGCAGATGGGAGAACTCATGTTGAAGCATTCCGTGCTCGCCCGTCGACGATTGCACGCCATGATGCTGAGCGTGTTCGTAGTTCTTCTTGTTGCCGTGTTGTCGCCGATGGTTGCGGTCGGCAAGCAGGCGACGCCAGGCGCGACACCCGCCGCGACGCCCTCGTTCGGCACTGGTCTCGAAGGAGCGGTGCAGTGGCTGTTGTCCCAGGAGGCGGACGATGGTGGGTTCCTTGGTTTTTCGGGCAAGACCGATCCGGGCGCGACAGCCGACGCGGTGATCGCGCTGGGTGCTGCCCGCAAGACCGGGATTGATGTCAAACTGAGCAACGCCGTGGGCTATCTCGCGACGAACGCGAACACCTACGCCCAGAGCGGAACCGGCCAGGCGGCGAAGCTCGCACTGGCGATGATCGCCGCGGGCGAGAACCCGCGCGATGCCGGCGGCGTCGATCCGCTTGCGCTGGTCGAGCACGGACAACGCGAGGATACGGGTATCTATGGGACCGGTATCTTCGACCACGCCCTGTGCATAATGGCGCTTGCTGCAAGTGGTCAATCGGTACCTCCCAGCGCAATCGACGCCTTGAAAACCACGCAAATCAAGGACGGCTCCTGGGCGTTCGATGCCCGGGATGTGGTCGGGTCGGGCGATACCAACACGACCGCGGTTGTGATTCAGGCGCTGGTCATCGCGGGCCACGGTCAGGATCCAACGATCAACAAGGCGCTCGAATACTTGAAAACCGCGCAGGCCAACGACGGCGCGTTCGGCTACCAACCCGCCCAGCCGCTGGTACCGGATGCCAATTCGACCGCGCTGGTGGTCCAGGCCATCATCGCGGCGGGTCAACATCCGGCGTCGGCCGAGTGGAAGAACGCATCAGGGGCGCTCTCGGCGTTTCAACGCCCAACTGGCGCGTTCTTCTACAACGAGCAGCAGGCGGGCGACAATCTCTTTGCCACGGTCCAGGCAATTCCGGCGATCGCCGGTCAGGCGCTGCCGATCATGGCAAAATCGAGCAAGCAGGCGACGCCTATGGCGAGTCCGGCAGCATTCACGCTCGATCTGATCACCGCCTAAATCGACTGAACGATGCGCTCGCCGGCTTATCTCGCCGCTCGAATCTGCCTCGCGATTGCGCTGCTAGTCGCCCTGTTTGTGGGGCGGCCCGCGGCCGGGCAGGAGTTACATCACGCGGGGCTGATCGTGCGCCATGGCGACGGCCGGATCACATACGCCTATATCGCGTTTCCCGAGGAGACGATCAACGGCATCGAGTTACTGAAACGAAGCGGGATTCCGCTGGTGACGGTCAGCTTCGGCGGATTAGGCGAAGGGGTATGCTCGCTCGACAGCGAAGGGTGTCCGGCCTCGGATTGCCGGCAGCGCGTCTGTCAGGGGCCGAGTGATGCGTCGCCCTACTGGCGCTACTTCCGGCAGTCGACTGCGGGCGATTGGCAGGCGCTCGCATTGGGCGCGAGTTCGACGAACGTCCACGACGGCGATATCGACGGCTGGTCGTGGACGCCGGACAATGCGAACCTGCCGGCAGTGACGATGAATGACCTGCGCTCAGTCCTCGGGATTGCCCAGACGGCGGCAGCAAGCTCCGTCCAGCCAACCGCCTTCGTTAAAACGGTCCTCCCCGCCGGCGTCTCGGCCGAGAGCGATGACGGACAGAGCCTCGCTGTCTATTTCGGAGCGGCGGTGATCTTGGCTGCAATCTGCATTGTCGCAGCGATCGTCATTGGCCGGGGCCGGCTCGTTGGAATCCCGCCGAAATGAGGAGGCGAGACCAGCAGGTCGATCCGCGCGCCTGGGTGGCTTGGGCGGTGGCCGCGAGTCTGGTGCCGACGCTCGGCCGAAACCCGATCGCGCTGGGAGCGACGTTGATCGTCGTTATCGCCGTGCGGGAGGCGTGGCGACCGTGGGCGCGTCAGTTTGCGTCGTGGTCGTTGATCATGCGGATGGCTCTTGTCTTTGCGCTGATCGGCGTCCTGTTCAATGTCTTGACCTACCACGGCGGGGATTGGGCGATCTACGAGCTGCCGGAATGGCTGCCGATCATCGGCGGCACGCTCACGCTCAACGCCCTGCTCTATGGTTCGTTGAGCGGGCTGGCGCTGTTGATCCTCGTGCTGATCGGCACGACCGTCGGGGCGTTGATCAACTGGTCTGAGCTATTGCGAAGGTTGCCGGGGCGGCTGATGCCGGTCGCGGTCGCCGGCACGGTCGCATTCGCCTTCGTGCCACAAACCGCGCAGGCGTACCAACAGATTCGCGAGGCGCAGCTCGCACGTGGGCATCGCATTAGAGGGGCGCGTGACCTCCTGCCGCTGCTCGTGCCGTTGCTGACGCTGGGGCTTGAACGGGCAATCACATTGTCTGAGGCAATGGAGTCGCGGGGCTTCGGCGCGCCGCGAAGCCCTGGGGCAACGAGCTCAAGCTGGCGGCGAGGCGGCGTCGCGATCGCGCTCACCGGCATCGTTTCCGCCGGGTATCTGCTGGCAGTTGGGAGACCGGGAGAGGGTGCAATCGCGCTCGCGTTGGGGATTGTCCTGTTCGTGGTCGGCCTGCGGGGAGGAGAAACGCGGCGGACCGTCTTTCGCGCCACGAAGCTTAGCGGCCGTGATTGGGCGGTGATCGTCGCATCGGTTTCAGTCGCAATCGTAGTCTTCGTCGTGTTGTCGGTCGATCCAGACGCGTTACGGTACGAACCCTACCCGTCGATCGAGGTGCCCCGCGTAAATCTGCCGATGCTCCTTGCGCTCGCGGCATTGCTTACACCTGCGCTCGCGACGCCGGCGGATCGGAGCGCACACGATGCGTAGCGTCGTCGACTCCGCGCTGTCGTCGATCGCGTTTGCCGGTGTGCGTTTCCGCTATCCGGGCCAAGGCGAGGCAGTCTTGCGCGATGTCGATTGGCGAATCGACGAGGGGGCATTCGTGCTCGTAGCGGGTCTGTCCGGGAGCGGTAAGTCGACGCTGCTGCGGTGTTTGAACGGTCTTGTGCCGCTTTTCTCCGGCGGCCAGTTCGGCGGCCAAGTCTCCGTTCGCGGGCTCGATACGCGGATCTACGGGCCGCGGGTGATGAGCCGCGAAGTCGGCTTCGTGTTTCAAGATCCCGAAGCGCAGATGGTGACCGAGCGAGTCGAGGACGAGCTCGTCTTCGGCATGGAGCAACTCGGCGTGCCGCCGTTGACGATGCGCAAGCGGTTGGAGGAAGTTCTCGACCTGATGGGCATCGCGGCGCTGCGGGATCGTGATCTGGCCACGCTATCTGGCGGCGAACGGCAACGGGTCGCGGTGGCATCGGCGCTAGCGCTCCAACCCCGCGTGCTAGCGCTCGACGAGCCGACGAGCCAGCTCGACCCATGGGGAGCGGAGGACGTCTTGACCGCGTTGACGCGCCTGAATGAGGATTTGGGCTTGACCATCGTGCTGGCCGAGCACCGGCTGGAACGGATCGTTGGGCATGCCGATCACATGCGATTGCTGCTGACCGACGGCAGCGCGATCGACGGCACACCGCAAGAGGTCCTGGCCCTGGCTCCGGATGAGCTGGCGCCGCCGGTGGTGCGGCTCAGCAAGGCGCTCGGATGGGCGCCGCTCGCGCTGACGATCAAAGAAGGCCGGCAGGCGGCGCGCAAGGACGACCGCCAGCCCGCGTCCCCGAAGCCTGGTACGTCAAATCATAATGGTCCGCCTATTGTGACCATGACCGGATTGTCAGCGGCGTATGGCAAACGCGAAGTCCTACGGGAGATCGATTTGACGGTCGCGGCGGGCGAGCTAGTCGCGCTCATGGGGCGCAATGGTTCAGGCAAGACGACGCTCCTGCGCTCGATCATGGGCTTCCACCGGCCGGCGCGCGGCAAGATAACGGTCGATGGTCGCCAGATCGCCGGTCTCGATCCGGCCGAGATGGCGCGCGACGTCGGTTACGTGCCCCAAAACCCGACCGCTTTGCTCTTCGCGGAGAGCGTCGAAGACGAACTCGCGTTTACCCTCAGACAGCATCCGCATGGCAAGACCCACCGACCACTCGATGTGGACAATCTGCTGAGGTTGCTCGACTTGGACCACGTGCGAACCCGGCATCCGCGTGATCTGAGCGTCGGCGAGCGAGAGCGCACTGCGCTGGCGGCGGTGCTCGTCGCTGGGCCGCGCTTGCTCCTCGCGGATGAACCGACGCGGGGGATGGATTACCAGCGGAAGGCGGCGCTTGGCGCGCTGTTCAAATGGTTGGCTGCTGAAGGAATGGCGATCGTGATTGCAACGCACGACGTCGAGCTTGTGGCCAGCATCGCGACTCGGGTGGTTCTGCTCGGCGACGGCGAGATCGTGGCCGATGGCTCGCCGCGGAAGGTGCTCTCCGGGTCGCTGACGTTCGCGACGCAGATCAACAAGCTGTACGGCGACGGATTTTTGACGGTCGAGGATGTGCTTGCCGGTCTCAACGTGCCGCCACTGGTGTCACCTGCGCCTGTGGTAGCCTGCAGCGATTGAGCGAGCAACAACGTCGTCTTAGGGGATCGCTATGTTGATTTCCGATCTGCGTCAGGACTACCGCTTGCACGGGCTGCACGAAGAGGAAGTCGACCCCGACCCGTTCAAGCAGTTCGCGATTTGGTTTGAGCAGGCGCGGAAGGCGGAAGGCATCGAACCGAATGCGATGACCGTGGCGACGGCCTCCGCCGAGGGCGTGCCGTCCGCCCGGATCGTGCTACTGAAGGGTTTCGACGAGCAAGGGTTCGTCTTTTACACCAATTACGAAAGCGCCAAGGGAAACGAACTGGCGGCAAATCCGCGGGCTGCGCTCCTCTTCTATTGGCCCCATGTCGAGCGGCAGGTCCGGATCAGCGGCAGTGTGACGATGATTTCTCGGGAAGAGTCGGAGCGGTACTTCCACAGCCGCCCACTCGGCAGCCAAATTGGCGCCGCGGCCTCGCATCAGAGCGAAATCCTCACAGACCGTGCCGCGCTCGAAGCGGAATTCGCTCGCTTAGAGCGGGAATATGCAGGCAGCAACGTGCCGCTCCCCGATTTCTGGGGCGGCTATCGCGTGGCGCCGGAATGGATTGAGTTCTGGCAGGGACGTCCGAGCCGGCTTCATGACCGCCTGCGCTACATCCGGGAGGGCGGCGACTGGCGCGTCGTGAGACTTTCTCCGTAGCGGGGCGCTATTCGAGGTTCGTGTGCCGTTGACGAATTTCGTCGGTCGTCTGACTGGTCATGTCGATCAACCGCAAGACAACTAGATCGAAGAAGATGAGGAGAGCGATTTCGAAGACGCTCCCCATTGGTAGCGTGCTTATCTGTGAGCCTTGGTCATTGGCCATCGTTTGCGCCGGAATGTGAATAACCCTGTCGGCGGCACGGGGGACGCTTCCGTCAGGCTGAGCGGTGACGACAACCACGCGAGCGCCTGCCTGTTTGGTGAGCTGAAGCATCGTCGCGGCCATTGAAAGTTCGCCCGGACCCACGGTAATGATAACCAGATCGCCCGGACCGACTGGCGGCGTGGTGACATCCCCGGCAACGTGAGCGTTGAACCCTAGGTGCATGAGTCGCATGCAGAACGCACGCAGCATCAGCATCTCGCGCCCAAGCCCGTAACCGACGATCGTGCCGACTTGCAGAAGTTCATTGGCCAGCGTTTCCGCGGTTTCTTGGGGAATCGTTTCGACGACCGCAGTGATCTCCGCCATCGCTCGCCGAGCAGTTTCGTTCACTCTGACTCCTTCACTCCGGAACGTTGGACCGACTTTGCCATGTCGATCTGATGGATTGCCGCCGGACGCCGGCATCCCCTGTCATCTCGAACCTGTCGAGGAATCTGACTCAGGATACCAGTGCATGTTGAGCGCCCAACCCCTCGTCATGCTGAGTAGTCCGTCCGGGCGGGCGTGTCGCGTTGCCGCGCCCGGGGCTGAAAGACCCGGGCTACGAGCAACAAAGCCCTTCCCGGGCTGACGACCGGAATCGTATCCAACAGGGCAACGACGCCCGGATAGACTACTTAGGATGACGCGGGTCGGGTGTTTAGGGTACCGGACGGAGGGAGCGCCCACGATGATGGCGAGGATGGGCACTACTGCTTGTATGAAGAGAAAGCTTACTATCGGAGATCTTCGCGCAGGGCAAGGCTCGGATCGAGCTCCCAGAGCGCGCCGAAGACAGCGCCATGTAACTGCGCGTCCTCGCCGAGCGCGGAAGCGATGAGCGCCGGGCGAATCCGCAACTCTCGTTCGACTCGTTCGCGCACGGGCTCGATCAGATCGCTTCCCGCGGCGCTGAGTCCACCTCCAAAGATAATCGCTTGCGGGTCGAGGAGGGCGGCAATGTCGATGACGACCATGGCCAAAAAGTCGGCGATCCGCTCGGTTTCGCCCTTCACCTCGTTGTTGTTGCGTGCGACAGCAAAGGCATCGTCAGCGCCTATTTTCTGGCCCGTGGCCCGCTTGAGCCGTTTTCGGATCGCTGGGCCGCCGATCAGCTGTTCTAGATTGCCATGAACACCTGGCGCGCGTCCAAGAAATTTTCGATCCATCACGAAATTGCCGACTTCACCGGCGGAGTCGCGGTAGCCTCGGTGCAATCGCCCGTTGACAACGACGCCGGCGCCGATTCCCGTGCCAAGGGCGAGAAAGATGAAGTTATTCATGGTCTGCGCGGCCCCTCGCCAACGCTCGCCAAGGGCTCCCGCGTTCGCGTCCCGTTCGATCCAGACGGGCACATCTGCCCAGGCGCTCAGCATCGCTTGCAAGGGCACGTTGGTCCATCCGCGGAGGTTGCCGGCGAGTTTGACCAGCCCCTGCTCTTGATCGACTTGACCCGGGACCGCAACGCCGAGGGCGGCGAGCTTCCCGTTCGTCGTTTGGCGAAGCTCAGCCGTCGAACGCTTGATGAGCTCGCTGATCGCCGCGGGTCGCGAGTCGTCCGGCGTATCGAGTCGGGCGCGGGCGAGTTCGTCGCCCGATTCGACGTCGGCGGCGATCAGTGCGATCTTGCTGCCGCCGATGTCGATGCCGACGATAATTCCCCGCTCGTGCCTTTGTTCGACCACCCAAAACTCCTTCACGTCCGCAAACTCGGTAGATTCTCCCAGAGATCAGCAGCGCAAAAATAGCGCCAGCCCTCGCAATCGCGAGTGGTTTAGGTGTACGGAAACCGAGTAAACTATGGTCAACGATTCTTAGCGCCGCGCGATGGGTCGTTGCGTACTTACCTTCCGCCGCCAGATAACGGGCGCGCCCGGTTGTCCTTCTCCGCGCGGCTCCAGCGCTTCCACGAAAGATGAGGCCATGCCTTCCGGCAAATCGCCCAAGAAGAACGCTCCTCAGCCACCTGATGAGCTGAGAGCTGTCTCGGCGCCCGAGCTTGAGATCACGGTCGCCGAACTCGAACAATCGAAAACGCCGCGCCGCCGGGCCAACCCACGCGAGCGGAACCGCCCAGCGGAACGTTCGCGCCGCCGCCGCGTCGCCCTCCCAGTCTTGGTCGTCGACGAAACACTGCTCTTGCCACACATGTCGATCCCTTATCCCGTCGAGGATGAGGAATCGGCGATGGTGCTCGATCGCGCGTTGCGGATGACGCCTCGGCAAGTGCTCGTCCTCGCGGAACGTATCGTCCGCAAGCCGGACGTGGAAGACGCGGCCGATCTCGAATTCCGGGAGCTTGTTGCTGACACGATTGGCGCGGAAGAGCTATTCGTGCAACCGGCCGCTGAAGAAGTCGAGGAGGACTGGGTTCCGGACGATGCCCTCGCCGACGAGCAGTATGAATTGTGCAGCGTCGGCGTAATTGCGGAAGTTGGCCAACGGATTTCGCGCCCGGGCGGCCATTCGCACGTGATTCTGCAAGGCCTCGCCCGGGGCGTCGTGCACGAGTTCATTCAGCAGGATCCATATGTCGTCGCCCGGGTCAGCCGTAAAGATGATCCGGTTGTCGAAACACCTGAAGCCGAGGCGGCTATGTCAGCCGTGCTTGAACAGGTCGAGAATTACATCAGCATGCTTCCGAATGTTCCGGAAGAAGTGCTGACCATGGTTCGCAGCGTCGAAGAACCAGGTTGGCTGGCCGATCTGATAGCCTTTTCGCCTGAATTCTCGGCCGATCAACGCCAGGAGCTGCTTGAGATCTTGGATCCAGTCGAACGTCTGCGGCGGCTGAGCGTGATGATCCAAAAGCGGCTCAACATCCTTAATCTGCGGCAACAGATTGCGTCTGAAGCCCAGGCCGGGATGGACAAGCAGCAGCGGGAGTACTACCTCCGAGAGCAGATGCGCGCGATCCAGAAAGAGCTCGGCGAAGGAACGGCGGAAGAATCGCTGGCGAAGGAGTTAAGGACGAAGATCGAGGCCGCCGGCATGCCCGAAGATGTCGAGCAAAAGGCGCTCGTTCAGGTCGAGCGCCTCGAGCAGCAACATCCGTTCTCGCCCGAAATCGGCGTCATCCGAACTTATCTCGAATGGCTTGTCGAGCTACCATGGTCGGTTGAAACTGAGGATCGACTTGACCTGAGCGAAGCCGCGCGCATCCTCGAAGAGGACCATTACGGACTCGACAAGGTCAAGGAACGGATCGTCGAGTACATCGCGGTGCGCAAACTCGCGGGCGACAAATTGCGGGCGCCGATCATCTGCTTCGTCGGTCCGCCGGGCGTCGGCAAAACGAGCCTGGGCAAGTCGATTGCGCGTGCGATCGGCCGCAATTACGTGCGCATGTCGCTCGGCGGTGTGCGCGACGAAGCCGAAATTCGTGGTCATCGTCGGACGTACGTCGGCGCGATGCCCGGTCGCGTAGTGAAGGCACTGCGCGACGCGAAGAGCCGCAATCCGGTGATGGTCCTCGACGAAATCGACAAGGTCGGCACCGACGCCTTCCGGGGCGACCCGTCATCGGCGCTGCTGGAAGTGCTTGATCCCGAGCAGAATTCGGCGTTTTCGGACCACTATCTGGAAGTGCCATTCGATCTCTCGAAGGTGATTTTCATTACCACGGCGAACCTCCTCGAACCGGTACCGCCCGCGTTGCGAGACCGCATGGAGGTGATCGAGGTTTCGGGCTACACGGAAGTCGAGAAATTGGCGATTGCCCGCAACTTCCTGCTCCCGAAGGCGCTCGATTCGCACGGCCTCACAGCCGAACAACTGTCCGTGACCGACGACGCCCTCCGGCGCGTGATCCGGGAGTTCACAGAAGAATCCGGGGTCAGAAACCTCGAACGAGAACTCGGATCGCTTTGCCGGAAGGTCGCACGCCGTCTCGCCGGCGACGACCCGCCGGCAGAAATCACCATCGACGCCGCCAATGTCCAGCAATATCTTGGCGTCCCCCGCTACGAGTTCGGATTGGCGGAGGAGCAGGACGAAGTTGGCGTCGCCACCGGCGCGGCCGTGACGAGCGTCGGCGGCGATCTGCTCTCCATTGAGGTCACCCTGATGGAAGGCAAGGGCGATCTCCTGCTGACCGGACAGCTCGGCGAAGTTATGCAAGAATCGGCCCGAGCGGCGATCAGTTACGCGCGCAGTCATGCCTCCGAATACGGTTTGGAGGCCGGCTATTTCGACCGCCGGAACATCCATGTCCACATTCCGGCCGGCGCGATCCCGAAGGACGGTCCCTCGGCGGGCATCACGATCGCCACTGCGCTCATTTCGGCCCTAACTGGTCGGCGTGTGCGTAAGGATGTCGCGATGACCGGCGAGATCACACTTCGCGGAAAGGTGCTTCCCATCGGCGGTCTGCGTGAGAAAACGCTCGCCGCCCATCGCGGCGGGATCAAAACCTTTCTTCTGCCGAAGCGAAATGCGAAAGATCTCTCCGAATTGCCCCAAGTCGTGCGCGATGAGATGGAGTTGATCCAAGTCGGGACGCTGGGCGAAGTGCTTGAATCGGCGCTGCTTTCAATTGAAGGGCGCAGTCTCCACGTCGCTTAGATACTTCGCCAGACTCTAAAGAGCCGGGTGCAAGCGCGCCCGGCTCATTTCTCGTCGCCTGGCAAGCGGTTTGCGTAGTAGTGGAGCGAGGCTGGCGTGAGGGACTGACGTGAAAGGAGTTAACCATGCCATACGAGAGGCGAAGTGAATTGCCGGATAGCGTCAAAGACAACCTCCCGCCACACGCGCAAGGCATCTACAAGGAGGCGTACAACAGCGCTTTCGAGGAATATCACCACGACGAGGATCGAGCGCGCCGAGTCGCCTGGGGCGCCGTCAAGAAATCGTATCACAAGTCCGAAGGCGGCAAATGGGTCAAAGGCGCGAGTAAGAACGACTAGTGCGTGGCGTTAGTGCTCCCTGAAGATCCCCCTTTGTTCCCCTCTCCCGTGCGGGAGAGGGGAAATTTTGTCCAAGGTACAGGCTCCCCTGACTAAGTGATTTCTTGAATCAATTCCGAATAACGTCCTTGTCCCGCCCATTCTCTCTGGGTCTTGTGACCGGCCGGCCAAGTCAGGAAACAGCCTCAGGATCGATGACCAACCAGACGTTTCAAACACCTCGCATCCGGCTAAACTCCCTCCCGCAAGAACAATCGGCGCAACCGTGAAGGGAATGGAGTGTGGCTGCTGGAGATTCGAGCGCGTTCGACGTCGTTGTCATTGGCGCGGGTGGCGCGGGGAGCACGGCCGCGTTCGAGTTGAACGCGGCCGGGGTGAAGGTCGCGCTGATCGAGCAGTGGAAGGTCGGTGGCACCTGTCTCAACGTCGGCTGCGATCCGACAAAGACGCTCGTCCGCAGCGCGGAGATCGCGCACCTCGCGCGCGCAAGCGCTCGATTTGGGATTCACGTCGAGGGCGTGCGCTACGACTGGCCGGCGGTAATCGAGCGGGTCAATCGCGTGATTGATGTCATCCGAGGCGGCGACGGCGAGCAAAACATTCGCAACGAAGGCATCGAACTCATCAAGGGCAGCGCCCGGTTTCTGTCGGCGCATGAGCTTGACGTCGACGGCCGGGTGGTGCGCGGAGAACGCATCGTCATCGCCACCGGAGCATCGAATGTTGTGCCGCCGATTGCTGGTTTGGCTGAAGCCGGATATATCACCAACGAGGAAGCCGTCGCTCTGCCAGAGCTTCCGCAGTCGCTAATGGTCGTTGGCGGAGGGGTCATTGGCGTTGAGTTTGCGCAGATTTTCGCCCGATTTGGTGTCGAAGTGACGCTTCTTGCATCTCGATCTCAGGTCTTGCCTCGCGAAGACGAAGACCTGACAACGGTGCTCGCGGACGTGCTCGACCGCGAAGGCGTTCGGGTGTTGACATCGACACGCGTGAACCGGGTCGAGCGCGACGGTGAGATAAAGGTCGTATTCGGCGCGAGAGAGGGCGAGCAGGTTTCGGCACGCGGACAAGAAATATTGCTTGCCGTTGGCCGCTCGCCCACCGTGCGCGACATGAATCTGGAAGCGGCCGGAATCGACTACGACGATAAAGGCATCAAGGTAGATGCGGAGCTGCGCACGAGCACGGAGGACATCTGGGCGATTGGCGATGTGACCGGGGTCGAACCGTTCACGCACGTCGCGGACTACCAGGCCCGAATCGCTGCTTGGAACGTGTTGGGAAATCCGCCGGCTCAAGCCGACTACCGCGTGATCCCGCACGCGATCTTCACCAATCCCGAATTGGGACGAGTTGGTTTGACTGAACGGGAGGCGGCCGAAGTCGGTTACGACGTCAAGTGCGCCATCGTTCCGTTCAAGGACCTCGCGCGTGCGCTCACCTCGGGCGAGACCGACGGCTTAGTTAAACTCGTCTCCGATCGCACAAGCGGGCATATCTTGGGCGGGCATGTTCTTGGCGCGCACGGCGGCGAATTGTTGCCCGAAATTGCATTAGCAATGCGCCACGGTTTAACCGTACAGGCGATTGCCGACACGATTCACGCCTACCCAACGATGTCGGAAGCGGTGTTCTGGGCAGCGTTCGAATTGGCAAAACCGGACGCGCCGGCGATGGAGGCTTTGAGAGGCGTCAGCGTGCCGATGGGCGACGCGACCGACGAAGTATAAATGTACTCGTGACCGTACAGCCCAAAAGTATGGTATTGTGTTGCGTGGGAGGGAACTTAAGCTTCTGCACGCCTGGGAGCGAACTTATGCAACGAGCCACCCCTGTGGGCTCAGAATCATCGCCATCCAACCAATCTGGTCGTGAGCCTCGCTTCCGTATTCTTGCGGGTGAGGCCCATAGTTGGTCGGCGCTTCTACTCGAGGACGACCAATCGCAACGCTATCTCTATCTTGTTGCGGACGGCATGCTCGAACCGATCGTCGCCGATTTCGCGACGTTGCTCCTCGAAGGCCGGGAATTCCGACCCTGGCGAGGTCGGCAAGACTTGCAACCCTTGTCCGCGCTTCCGATTTTCGCGGAGACGAGCCGCACTCCGTCGTGGCTGGCACAGGCGGACGTGCACGTCGAACTCGTACTCGAGGACGAGCCGGACACATTGCTTCCCGCCTGACGCGCTAAGACAGTCTAGACGCGGGCAACGGCTCTGCGCCTGTGGCCGGAGGTGCGGTCCACGTCTCAATTTGCTCCATTGATTGACGAAGCGCGAGCGTCAATTCCGTGGCGTCGAGCGGACCGTCGACCTGGCGAATCGGTCTGTGCTCGACACGTGCCTCACCGATGGTCGCGCTCGGTTCGGCGAAACCCGTGATGATCGCGCCGCTGTCAGGACGTGCAACAACGGTCACGCCCCGGGTAAAACCGCCCGACCGCCAGGTCAGCCAAACGCCGATACCGTTGCCCACCGGCTGTACGCGCCCTTCGACGGGTTCAGGCCAGCCGCTGGCTACGCGTTCGGCAGCTTCCTTCATCATCAAGGCAACAGGTGACGCTTCGCCTCCCTGCGCGGTCAGCTGAGCGTTGCGCCCAAGCAGTCCTCGTTCGGAACCTGCTGGCAGACCGGTCAAAGCCGCAAGGTGACGGCGGAACGGCGGATAACGTGAAAGCCAAAACGCGCCGACCAGGATCGCGAGGTGAAATGCGCCGATCGTCGTGCTCAGCGACGGGTCTCCGCCCTGGTAAATCTGTTTCCAGTCCCCTTCGAGGTTGGTCGCGTAATCGAGGATCGGGTAAAGGACCAATGCGTTGAGGGACGAAATGACCGCGAATTCAATCAGCAGCTCGTTGTAGGCGGCCCGCATTGGCGGCTTGCGCAGTAGAACAAATGCCATCGCCGCCAAGGATAGGATGAAATTGACAAACGAGCCTGCCAAGGCGATCAGGATCATTTGGGCGTTGGTGTAGAAACCCTGATGGCTCACGTAGCCGGCGAAGACGTAGTAACCGAAGCCGACGATTTCGCCGCCAAACACTTTGACCATGATTGCATGACCGCACTCATGGAGCGCGACCGAGATGGGCACGAGGATGAAAAATGCCGCCTGATCGATCAGGGAGCGGTCGCTGGGGGTGAAGTTCAGATCGAACAGTTCTTTGCGGCGGCGAATGATCTGCCTTACGACGCCGATGCCAATGAACACGTAGAAGAGACTGATGAGCGCGAACAGCGGGAAGGTCACGTGGCGCCTCAGTCGTCGGCCGACGTCGGGACGTCGATGTATGAAGGCCTGGCCGACACGGCGAGGTGGCGGCGCGTTGAAATCGCCAATGCCGCGGCGAGCGTGACGAATCCGCCGATGGCGATTGACGCTGGAGTACTGAGACCCGATGCCAAGGCTCCAGCGAGGAGCGCGCCGAACGGCGCGGTGCCGCCGAAGACCATCATGTAGACGCTCATCACCCGGCCGCGGAGTTCATCGCGCGACTCGGTTTGAATAATTGAGTTCGCGATCGCCATCGTCATCGTCATCGCACAACCGATGAACGGAAGAATGATGAGTGCAACGGCGATCGGGAGCGGAATCGCGCCGGCGACTGCCAGCAAGATGTTCATGACGGCCAACAATATCGCCGTGCCAATCATAAAGGAGTACCGCGGTTTGGTGTTGCGGAACGCGAGCCCGAGGGCACCGATCATAGACCCGATGCCGAGTGCGGCGGTGAGCGCGCCGAATTCGCCGGCTCCGGCCTTGAACTCATGCTTGGCGAGCAGTGGCACCCAGACCTGGAAATTCATGCCAAACGTCGCCACAAAACCAACCAGGACGATCGGTAAGAAGAGTGCCGGCGTCGCGCGGACGTAGGCGAGTCCTTCGCGAATGTCGGACATGCCGCCTCGGCCGGCAGCTCGAACTTTCGTCGGGACCGCCATCATCAAGAGGCAGATGATCACCGCGATGTAACTCGCGGCGTTCAATCCGAAACAAATGGTTGTTCCGGCGACGGCGATGAGCACACCGGCGATGGCCGGCCCGATCACGCGCGCGCCGTTAAACATCGCCGAGTTGAGTGCAACGGCATTGACGAGGTCTTCTTTGCCGACCATTTCCACAACGAACGCCTGACGCGCGGGCATGTCGAAAGCGCTCACGATCCCGAGCGCAAGGGCGAGGAGGTAGACATGCCAAAGTTCGATCCGACCGGTGCCAACGAGCACGGCCAGGATCGCGGCTTCAATCGCCGACAGAATTTGGGTGACGACAAGCAAGTTCCGTTTCGGTAGCCGGTCGGCCACGATCCCGCCCAGAAGCGAGAAGAAGAGCACGGGCAAGAATTGAAAGACGGCGACAAGTGAGACTTTGAATGCGGATGACGTCAACTGTAGGACGAGCCATGCTTGCGCGGTGGTCTGCATCCACGTGCCAATGACAGAAATGAGTTGGCCGATGAAGAAGAGGCGGTAATTTCGGTGTTTGAATGCAGAGAGGCCCTGGGACAACCGAGGTGATCGCGGGTTAGGTCGAGCTGGCGCACCTGAGGACGCCCTCGAAACCTGAGCGCTGGACATAACGAGATCCGTAGAACCTTTCTGCCGGCGCGTGCCGAGGCTCTGCCCACCTCGATCGTGACCGCGCAGATTCTATTGTCGCACGGATTTGGTTTGCGTTCACAACGAATTGGCACCAGTCAGGACGTACGAACTAGGAAATCGACCGGGCCGGCGCGGACGCGCCGGCCCCGGTGCATTTAGGAATCGAGCACGTCAACCACCAGCCGCGGCGGTGTTCCGCTCTCGCGCGAGGATACGGAAACGACCTGATCCGGTGTGCCGATGACGGCAAAGGTGACGACGCCATCGGCGTTGACCGTGCCGCTTACATCGATGTTGGTCTCGCCTCCCGGCGCCAATGTGTCCACGGTCGCGGCGCTGCCGTCGGCGTGGAGAGCCGCGGGCAGACCGCTCACGGATACCGTGTCGTGGGTCCATGAGGCCTCGTCGACGACCGCGCCGGGTACGACCAAGAGCGTGCCGCCCGGACCACCGGCGACTCCTGTCAAAACGAGCTGGGCTTGGAGCACAGTGCCCGGGGCGATTCCTTCGACATCGAAGCTGAGGAACGCGATTGCCTGCTGCGCGCCTCCTGCGGTGAGAATCGTGACCGGTTCGACGGGCTGCGGCGTTCCATCCAATGGCGCGGAAACGCTCGTGTCCGCAATCGGATTGAACACGAGCTCCCGCGGCGTCGGCTCCGGGGTCGGCGTCTGGGTCGGTTCGGTCGTCGGCGCCTCGGTTGGCGTCTCAGTCGGTTGGGCGGTCGCCGTCTCGCTTGGTGTCGACTCGACCGTTTGCACCGGGGATGGCGAGGCGTCAGCCGGTTCGGACGGAACGGGCGATGCCTCTGGGGATGCGGTCGCTGTGGGCGACGGCGTGGCCGTCGGGCTCGGCGCCGCCACTGCGCCGACGGTGAGACCGGTCAGCGTGAAGTAGGCAGTGGCCGTCTGGGTCCCGCTCAGCAGCACGATCGGATACTTGTGGCCGACTGTGCCGTTGACCGCGGAGATCGTACAGATGACCGAGCCGGAGGCTCCGGCAATCTTCGAGCAGACGCGACTACCGCTGCTGGTGGCAGTCCGGTTCCAGTAGAAGTGAACCGTCTGACCCGGCGTCCAACCTTTGCCATACACCGTAATCGCAGTGCCGCCGGCGCCGGACGTGGGCGAAATGGTGATGCCTGGAATCACCGTGAACCCGATGATCTTTTCGCGGCCGCTCGTTTCGCCTCTGACTTTGATCGTGTGCGCGCCGCCAGGCAATGATGGCACGGTGACCTGGAACGAGGCGACGCCGTATGCATTCGCTTTCCCGCTGCTCGACGAGGTCGCGCGGTCGTCCCAGAAGATTTGTACGCGCTCGTTCGCCGCGTACCCGGAGGCGTTGATCGTGATCTTCTTGCCGGGATCGATTGATTCCGGCGAGACGGTGGCGGTCGTGCACGTCGCCCCACTGGTCACGTCCACCGTGCGCAACGCTTGCAGACCAGACGTCAGCCCGGTCGCGACGATGTTGTGCAGGCCCTGGCAAACACCGGCCGGGATGGCAAACGTGCCCGTACCCGCGCCCACTGTGTCGGTATGCACCGTCCGTAGCAGCTTGCCGGTCGGCGTGGCCCAGCGGACTTCGACCGACTCGCTTCCGCCAAAGCCGCGAACGGTGACGGCGATGGTCGTGCCGATGGCTCCCGCAGTTGGCGTTCGGCCCAAACTCGGGTGCACCGTGTACGACCGTGACGCCTTCTTGCCGCTGGACAGTCCCTTGGCGACGACAAGGTGCTTGCCTCCGACGGCGTAGGGGGCCTTGATCGTCTTCGCGAACTGACCTGTGCTATTGGCGATCACGCTGCCGAGAACAGACGAGCTGCTGCTGTCGAAGAAGATGCTGACGGTTTCGCCGGCCTTAAATCCGCTACCTGAAACGGTGATGTTCGACCCTACGAACCCGTCGTAGTCGTCGAGCGTGATCTTGGCGGGATCGCTGGTGCCGCTGCCGCAGGCCGCGGCGGCGGACGAGTGATCTTCGCCGGTTAGCCAGAGGACAGTGACCTTAATCGTGGTGAGGCCAAGCGCCGGGTTGAAACCGATATCCGACCAAGTTCCATCGCCAAGATCGATCGAAGAGCGGTTGCCGACCGAATAAAGTTTATCGGAAATCCCAATGCCGCCGGAGAGCCCATAGCCGACGTCGAGTCCGTTTCTAGCTGCATCAGCGCCAGTATAGCCTTGAGCGAGGATATTCACCGTCGTGCTCAGGTTGTTGAGATTGCGACGGCTGATCGTATCCCACCAGTTGTCGTTCAAGAACCAAGGACCGCGGTCATAAACGGGTGCCACCGAGCATTTGCCCGTGTCCGGATTCGTCACCTTGACGTAGCAATTGATTCCGCAGTTGGCGACATATTGGTGTCCGCCGTTCGTCGAGCCAGGGGTCAGCCATGGACACGAGAGCGCCGTGCAGCCTGGTAATGATACGAAGTGGTCGTTCGGCACGATCGTGTGACCATTTGAGGTCGTCCCACCGACGAGTCCTTCTCGGGTTCCGGTGATGAGGAAAACACCCGGCGCGATCATGCTCGTGGGAGAGGCCGCGGTAACCGTCACCGCGGCCGAAGCGATCTTGCCGCTCGTCATGCCGTGCGCTTTGAGGGTATGTGACGTTTGGGAAAGATCAGGGAACGTTGTTTCCAAAAGGAACGCGCCGTTGCCGTCCGCCGTGACGGATTTCCAAGTCGTCGTGGTGCTATCCCAGGTGAGATTGATAGATTCGTTGGCGTTGAAGCCGCCGGCGGAGATCGAGAGATCGGTGCCCACGCCTCCCGTCGAGGGCGCGCTCGAAAGCGAGACCGGCCCGGTCACGCCAACTGTCGCGCTGGCCGACGTGTCGCCGGCCGTGATCGTCAATGGGAACGTGCCCGAACCGCTTGACGGAATATTGAACGTGCAGGAAAAATTGCCGGCGGTTGTCGTCGTTCCGGAGCATACCTGCGTTCCGGCCGATGCGTTGGTCTTGTTCCACGCGACCGAGGCCGCTGAGCCGCCCGGCAACCCTTTGGCGGTGACATTGATCGCCGTGCCTGGTGCGCCGCCGGTAGGACTGACCTTGATGTCCGGCTGGACGAGGATCGCGCCCCAGCCGCGGAGCCCGCTCGTCAAGCCGACGCCGGTGTAATCGTGCCAGCCGGTCGTTCCGTCGGGCAGTGTGACATCGACTGAGCCGGTCCCCCGACTGTTCGTCGTCGCTGTGCCGAGGGTGGGACCGGTCGCGGTATTGAACGTCAAGTCGACCTGCTCGCTCGCGCCGAAACCATGCACTGTAACCGCGATGGTCGTTCCCGGAGGGCCCTGGCTCGGTGTTCTCGCCAGCGTCGGCGTGACCGTAAAGGTTCGCGATGCTTTCAGGCCGGAGGTCAGCCCCTTGCTCGCAACTAAGTGATTTCCGCCGAGGGCTTCGGGGACGTTGATGGTCGTTTGCCAGGTTCCGGCGCTACTGGAACTCACGGTTTTCAGCGCGGCGGTTGAGGTTGATTCCCAATAGACTCCAACTTGCTCGCCGGCGCCGAAGCCTGAACCCGTGACCGTGACGGTCTTGCCCACGCCGCCGGTATAGGCGTCGAGGGTGATCTTCGGCGTCGACGATGGCGGCACTGTCGGCCCTGGTGTCGGCGTCAGATTGTTCGTGCTGACCCAGATCACCCATTTCGCGCTCAATGACCCAGCACCCGCACTGTTTCTGGCCTGAACCTGCCACGCGTATTGACCGGAACTGAGTGAAGGGGTGGTCCATTGCGTGCCGCTGATCCAGCCGCTCTTGATCGCGCCGTCATTGATCACGACCTGATATTGCGAAGCGCCGCTGACCGGGTTCCATTTCAAGGTCGGGGTAACGCCCACTGATGCGTAGCTCGTGCCATTGGCAGGACTAACAAGGCTCGGCACAGAAGGCACGGTCGCGCTGCCGGTCGCCTGATTGGTGGAAATGAGTGTGCGACCGCGATACTGGTTATGAGTCGAGTTCGAAAGGGCAGGGAAATCGTAGCCATCGATCATGTGGTCGGCGGTGAATGGAATCGCGTGGCGGTCCCAATTGCCTCCGTCATTCGTCGTCCACAGGGTGACGTGGATATGCGGTGTGCCACCGTTGCCGCCACCACCTGGCGGCGCGACCGTGCCCAAATACTGGCCTTGGGAAACATGCTGGCCGGCAGCAAGTCCACTCGCAAGATCGGTGTGGAAATACGCGAAGGCGTACCCATCGCCGAGATCGATCGACATCCCGCCGTATGAAGTGTCGATCCAGCGGATTGTGCCATCGACGGCTGAGAGCACGGTTTGGCCCGATGTTGTGCCGTCGGCGCGGACAAGGTCCATCGAGTACTTGTACTGATAGTAGGCGCTGCAACTCTCGGTGTGGGTCGGAGCATCACTGAGCGTTGCGGGATCGCAGTTGTAGTGACTCCCGCCTTCGGGCGGCGTTGTGTTGTATCCCTGCATCACGGTCCATGTCGGCCCTGCCGGGAAGGGGAGCTTGATGTTGGTGTGATGGGCGAAAACTGGCGCGGGTTGATAGATCGAGGCAAACGGCGCGAGCACAAGCAAGGTGGGGAGTAACCAGCCAAGCCAGCTCCACAACCGCGCACGCACATCATTCGGTGGTGATGATCCGTGCCGGCGCCGTTGGGAAACGGCAAGCGACAAGGGCATCCTCATGAGCGATTCCTCCACGACGCTGTCAGGACAAGCCGCTGTTCGCGGACAGCGGAACGCGGTCAAGGTGACCGGTTCCCGGCAAACGTCGTTGCGGCCCCGCTCGGGGATGCGGGCCGATGCCATATTGTTAGTTCAGCCTATGATTGTAAGGGCGGCGGTGCAAGAGCCACATTGTCAACGGTGCGGGCCGGATTCCCCCATCCAGCTCACGGACTCTTCACCGTCTGACCACGCCGTGGAGCGCCCCCACGTGCATTAGCCGGCAATCGCGATCCGCAGACCCATTGCGGTCACGATGGCGAGGACTTGGTCATCAGTCAAAAACGTGCCGAGATTTGCGTCGAGGGCGAGCAAGTTCTCGGTATTGAACATGGCGCCATTCGTCCCGTTTCCGGTCGCTTGAACTCCTGCAAAGTCCAGGTAGCGTTCAGAAATCGACGTCCTTGGGGACAAATTCGTGCCGTCATCATAGCCGGTGCCGAGTTCACTGAGCACGAATTGTGCAAAGGAGTCGGCGTCATCGTACAAACCAGGCAGGCAATCGGATGCGCCATTAGCCGGCGCGAGAAACCCGAAGGAGGCCGCGTTTGCCGGATTATTGTCGGTTGATTCACTCGAATTCACGAGCGCCAAAAGGTCACGGTTCCGTTCAATCGTTCCCCACGAGCGGCGGCTGGAAAGACCAGGACGATCGAGCAGGACCGAGCCGTACCACAGCGTCCCCATCAGACGAGCACTGACCGCTTCGCCACGTGTGATGTCTCCCGTGCTGAGGATAGAGCCTTCGACGACGTACGAAGCAAGAACCTCGATCGGCTCACCGATCAAGACGCTGTTGATTTGGATCTGCTCGCCGCCGGACGCTTGACTTGGCACGAGCGCGACGAGCCGGTCGTTGGAGAAGTTAGCAAAATCGACCGATAGCAGCGTTGCGGTTGGGTCACCACCGGTGATGCCGTCAAGCGACGCACGCCATGGATCAGATATGCCGAGGAGCAGCACCGCGGCTCGAAGAGTCGGATCGGGCACGCGGGCGCCGAGGTCAGGATCGTCAAATAAGGCGGCGAGGCGACTTCGCTCGGCTGCGGAAGCGCCGGCGCGCTTGAGTGCACTCCGCAATTTGCTCTTGCTTTCGTCGATAGTGAGCGGTCTGGCTTGCGGTTTCGCCTCGCGCAGGTCGTAATCGCCCGGATTGAACGGCTGATACGGCCGGTCGGCGAGCGACGTTGGTTCCGTTCCCGGCAACGTGCTTTCCGTGACCGCGCCGGTCATACCCAGACCAAGAGTGATCGCGAGGTCTCGGACTCGCTTAGGCGTGAGCACGGTGCCGGCATCGCGGTCGATCACCGCCAGCTCGGCTTCGCCGTACCCGAAGTTCTCGCCGAGTGACGGGGTGTCGGGAAAGCGATTCATGACCGTGTAGAAGGCAGGAACCGCGGTCGAGCCCGTGCCGGGCAACGAGCCGTAGAAGTCGTCGCCTTCGACTACCGCCCGGATGCTGGAAACGTCAGACCTTTCGAACGATGGACCGACGAAGATATCGCCAAGTGGGGAAGAGAGAATCCCGACCTCGTCCCCGCCTGCCCGCCCCATCGAATTCAGCAGACCAAGCACTACGATGTTGTTGAAGAACCCGAGCTCGGTCCCGAACTCGGCGACACGAGAATCGACAAGCAGAACCTCGGCGTAGCAAATGATATCGAGGATATTGGCGGTCACTTCTTCTTGGCGGGAATTTGTGCCACCCCCGTGAAGCGACTCATGGAAGATGACCGGAATGATCTCTTCCGGCGGTTCACGGTCAAATGCATTGTCGACGATCAGCCGGAACTGGCCATTGGGATTGATTTTGAGCGTGGCTACCGCATCCTGGAAATTGGTGTCGCCGTAGTCTACCGAGGCGAAGGCGACACCCGATGGATTCACACCGTTCAAGATCGAATCAATGGTGGCTTGATACGGATCCCATTTGTAGAGCATGAGCATGGCGGCGCGCAGCGTCGGCGCTGGGATGATCGCTTTGACCGTCTCGTCGTCATAAAGGGCGACTGCCTCATTGACCTCATCCCCGCTCAGACCCCGGCGATAGAGGAACCGCTTGAGACGGGCTCGCGCATGCGATTCAGTCATCGCTCCAGGCTTCGCTTCGTGATTGGGGAAGGCATCGATTGATTGCTCGGTGAGGACAAAGGGGCGGGATCGCATAACGAAGTTGGGCGAAAGATCAGACGTGATTGCATAAACGGGAAGATCTTCGAGCTCCGTTTCCGTTTGCGCCGGACGGAGCGTCGCGAGACCGAATTTGGCCATGAGGCTTTGGGCATACTCAGGAGTCGGAATCACGGCAGAGCGAGTCAGCGCAGGCTCGTGCTGGGGCGCGGCCGCTCTGGCCCCAGACACGATCGGCAGGAGCATCCCAGCGAGGAGTGCCAGCGCGGGAAGGAGTCGGTACGCGCTGAGCCATCGGTTGTGGACGGGCTCGCTGCGGGGAGCCCATAGAGCAGGCTGTCTCGACATGACGGGGCCAGTCTACAAGGCGACGTGCGAGATGGCCACTCTTGGAAATTCCTGAGAAATCGTTACAGCGGAGTGATCGCGTTAGCAGGATCGGACGCCCAATACGCCCAACCCCAGTCGTAGATCGTCACATTGGGAAAGCCAAGCAGTTTGAGCACGAGCCAAGTGTGCCCCGCTTCCACGCCAAATCGCGCATAGAGCACGACCGCGCGGTCGAGGCTGATCCCGAGTGCGGCCAACTTCGCGGAAATGTCGGCAGCGGGTAACAGATGACCCTGATCGTCGGCAAACGCTTCCGACCATGGAAACGAGATCGCGCCGGGAATGCGGCCGAGGGGGAGACTGCCGTTGAGGTCGTCTTTCGTTTCCGATAGGGTGCGGACATCGACGAGCGCCGTTCCCGCCGTCGCTAAGAGGTCTTCGAATTGCCGCGTTTCCACGAAATAACCGTCGCGCGGCGCGATCGTCGGCGGGGCGACGCCAGGTGGTTTGACTTCGCCGGAATCAACATCGAAGCTGGCGCTACGCCAGACGTCGAGCCCGCCTTCGAGCACAGCCGCGTTGTCGTGTCCAAGAAAGCGCAGGAACCAGACCAGATGAGCGGCCCACCGGCCCCAGTCATCGTCATAGGCGACGACAAATGACTGATCGTCAATGCCGAGATCTTCGAGGATTTGTGATCTCGGCGACTGGTCAAATGTTCCGTCCGGCTGCTCGCCGCCAGGTCGAATCACCGATCCATAGACTTCCTTGTTTTGGTCCATTGTGTCCTGCCACCAGGCATGGACGGCGCCGGGAATATGCGCGTGTTTGTATGTGCGCAACGGAGAGCTATCGAGAACTCGGACGCTCATGGCAGGATTGGTCAAGGCTTGCTTAAGCCATGCGGGATCGACGAGAAACGGCGGATCACCGTTGCCGGGGAATGACGGTAGAGCAAGTGCTGCTGGACGAGCACTTCGCAGCAGAGCGAAACCGGCAATCGCCGAGCCAATGGCGTTTTGGAGGACTGACCGTCGGGTCAGGTAGAGGTCCGGTCTCATGAGCGAGAAGTCTAATCGACCTACTCGGGCGACGGAAGCGCGTTGACTGCGAACAGGAAACGTCCCGCGCCCAGCTGAGCACGGGACACCGATTCCATTGGTGGAAGAAGTAGCGTCTGACGGGTCTGCCGTTCGCCGCATGGCTCCTGATGGCCGTAGAAGCAGAAACTCTCTACTCCAGACGCTACCAGGCATAATTATGAGCCTTAGTCAAACCGCCTTCAGACGGTTTTGTCCCTACTGGAGTTCGAAGGCCATCGAGACATCGACTGATACTTCAGTCGAGCCGGTTTCGACCGGCGTGCCGGCCGCGCCCTTGGCCGAATCAGCCGCGGCGTAAGGGATTGGGGGCGGAGTGGTGCTGGTGTTTTCGTTGATCGAGACGACGCGGCCGAGCGTCATACTGGCGGCGTCGGCAAGTTCCTGCGCCTTCCTGGTGGCATCTTGCACGGCCAGTTTACGAGCTTGCGAGGCCGGGCCAGTGGTGTCGTCGACATAGAAACTGATGCCGTAGATGTTGTTCGCGCCGGCCCCTACCACCGCGTCGAGCAAATCCCCGACTTTCTTGACGTCGCGGACGATGACGTTGACCTGGTTGGTGACCTGAAAACCGGTGATCGCGCCGGCGGCGCCTGAGTTGTCGTAGTTGCGAAGTACATAGACGCTGTAGTTGACGGTCTGAATGTCCTTGTCCTTGACGCCGGCTTTCTTCAACGCCGTCAAGATCGCCGTCATTTGATCCGCAGCGGCGGCTTGGGCCTCGGAGAGCGTCGGCTTCGTGACGTCAACGCCGAGCACGATTGACGCCGTGTCTGGGGGCAACGACACGGAGCCATGGCCGTTAACCGAGACCGTCGCCGGGTTTTGGCCACCGCCCGTAGTCGGCGTGGCGTCTTGTGCCTTGGCAAAGCTCATCGTGCCCACCAAGCCGGTGAGGGTAAGCATTGCGGCCATGGCGCCGATCGCAATCTTGGAGCGGACACCGCCAAACAAACCATTCATTCTGACCTCCTCTGGTCGAACACACAATACGTTTTATCGATGGCGGTTCCGTTGTTGCCAGTCGCTCCGCCGCTGGAAGAAGGACGTTGGAGATCTGAAATTAGTTCCATCTTAATTGAATTTCTTGTTCTGCCCGTCGTCATGCCGGACTGACCCTCTGCCATGGTGAGACGGAATCGAAGCATCTCATTCATCGCAAAGAACCCGAGTGCTCATGGCGAGATTCTTCGCATCGCTCAGCATGACGGGAGGTGAGGTACGGAGAAAGACGGAGAAGAAGGTGCTCGAAATGACGGAGTGGGAGCGCCCAGGACGACGGTGCGGGCGTTCAGGATGGCGAGGGTGGCACCTAGGAGTGTCGGAAACGTTCGAGGCCGATCCACGTGACGATGAGCCAGGCGAGCAACAGCGCCAACGCGATCTCGGCGATGCGCCAATTGCGTTCGTTGCCGCCCGAGGTACCGCTTGTGGATGGCGGGACGGCGATCGCGGTCGGCTGCGGAGTCGTAGTCGGCTCCGGCGTGGGGGTCGGTGTAACAGTAGAGGTGGCAGTTGCCGTTGGCGGCGACGGGGAAGAAAGAGCTTCCTCGGGCGCAGCCGCGCCTGCTGCTTGGATCTCGTCGGTTTGCGTTGACTCAGCGGCATTTGCGGCAGCCGAGTCGGCTGCGGAATTGGTTTCGCGCCCGCTTCCGGGTAACGCTTCCTTCTGTTGCGCCGCGGCTTGGGCGGCCGCAGTGGGGGCGACTGATTGAAGTTCGGCCGGTTCGGCCTGGAACAGCGTGCTGGCTTCGGCGGTGCTCGTTGGAGGAACCGAGATTCCAGGCTGCGTCGAGGGCGCTTGCGAAGGTGCGGTGACATCGTGGTTGCTTGGCTGCTCATTGCGGTTGGTGAGCACGTCGCCGGCGATGACGACGAGGAGCAGCAAGGTGACCGCGGCTGTGGCCGTGCGCAGCACCGGCATTCCGCCCAGGAGACGGTCTAACCACCGGTTGTCGTTGTTCCGCGGTTCAACGGCGTAGTCAGGTCCAAGTTGAAAGGACTTCGCGAGTTGTGGCTCGGGCAGGCTGCGGAGCAGCAGCGTCGTCGCGCGAAGGCTACGCAATTCCTCCTGGCAGATCGCGCAGGTCGCGAGGTGAGCGGTAGCCGCCTCCCGCTCGCGAGCAGGGAGTTGGCCGTCGATATAGGCGCTCAGCGTTTCAAACGGCAAATGTCGCCCGTCGCCACGTGTGCCTGGATTGTGGTCAATTTCGTCGTTCGTCATCACATCCAAAGGGCATGGCACTTTGCCAGGGCCTGTTCCTCACTCGTTAGATAGACGGATATACCTCGCAAAGTGTTCCATTGTTGCGGGATCGTCGCGCAACGTATCCCGCAATTTGCCTCGGGCTCGGCTGAGGCGAGATTTGACCGTGCCAACCGCGCTGCCGCTGATCGCGGCCGCGTCTTCGTAGTCGTACCCGTAAAGATCGATCAGAAGCACGATCAGCCGTTGATCGTCTGGCAGTGTTGCCAGCGCTCGTTCCAGATGAGCGGCAAGTTCACCTTGAGCGGCGTGAATCTCGGGATCGTCGATTGCAATCTGGCTCGACCAGAGTGGCTCGCGCTCGAATTGCTCATCGTCAAGCGAACCTGCCGGCCGCCGACTGCGGGTGCGCAAGGTGTCGTAGCAGGTGTTGGCCGCGATCCGGAACAACCACGGCCGGACGAGACCGCCGCGGAAGGCGGCAAGTGAGGTCCACGCTTTGATGAAGGTGTCTTGCGTCGCATCTTCGGCGTCCGCCGGCACGCGCAACATGCGCATGCAAAGCCCGTAGACAGGGCGTTGGTGGCGGCTGACGAGCACGTTGAATGAAGGGAGATCACCTCTCTGCGCCGCCTTCATCAAGCGCTCGTCTTGAGCGGATTCGATATCGCTCATCGCCTCACGTTCCGAGTCGGCGACTGGCGATGGAGCTTGGCGAAATCGAAACATTAACCGCGCCTGACGATCGACAAGGCGTTACGCGGGCGGCAGTAAGGCGACACGTTCGAGCACGTTCGGATTGGCGATGGTTCTCGGCTGGCGGCCGCGAAGGACAGCGAGCGCTCCTTCAAGGGCATCGATGCGGACTTGGCGTCGAGACCGCTCCGAGTAGTACGCCGCGTGTGGGGTCAAAATAACGTTCGGCAATCTGTACAGCGGCGAATCGAGCGGCAACGGTTCTGGATAGACGACGTCCAGCGCGGCGGCCGCGATCGTGCCACTCGATAGGGCGTCGACAGCGGCGTCAAGGTCGAGGACCGGACCGCGTGCGGTGTTGACGAGCACAGCACTCGGTTTCATCAGACCGAGCTCACGCGTGCCGATCATGCCTTCAGTCTCGTTTGTCAGAGGACAATGGAGCGAGACGATATCGGCGGTTTGCAGCAGGTCGTCGAGGGCGACGAGCTGGGCGCCGGCGTCGGCGGCCGTCCTTGAAGGAATAAAAGGATCGGCGGCGAGCACAGTCAAACCAAATGCCAGCGCTCGCTTCCCCACTGCGCGGCCAATCCGGCCGAGCCCGACGATGCCTAGTATCTGTTCTCGAAGTGGTTGAATCGGGCCGCGCAGAATGCGGTCCATCATGTATTGATGATTGGTCCAAGCGCCGTTGCGGAGATCGTGATCGTACTCGAGGATGCGGCGGTTGAGGCCCAAGATCAAGGCGAGGGTGTGATCGGCGACTTCATTCGTGCAGTAATCGGGACTGTGGGTGATGACGATGCCCAGCTCGGCAGCGGCGTCGAGATCGATGTGATCCAAGCCGACGGCGCGGCGGCTGATGACTTTGCAGTTGGCGAGATTAGAAAGCACACGACGAGTGATCGCTTCCCGCGAGCTAATCACGAGCGCGTCCGCGTGGTGCGCCAGTGAAATCAAGTCATCTTCCGTCTCGGCCGCGCCGCCACTCAGCTCGAGGTCCATGTCCTGGATCTGGCTGAGCGCGCTTTCTTCCCAATCGAACTCGTAGCGATCGGACGCAATCACCAAGCGAAATCGCGGTTTTCCCGGCATGCCCGCACACTCCGTCACTGAGTGCGACGTCGATCGTCTCCCGTGACAACGTCATCTCGCGCCGCAACTATCGCATAGACGCAGCGAGGGAGGGGATGGTTACTGCGGATGGCACATAGAAAGCAGGAGTGATTCATATGTTGGTGTTCGTTCTTGACGGTACATTCTCCCAACGAGTGCTACGGCGCCGCACCGCGAAGGAACAGAAATCTCCGCACTTCTCGGCCGGGGCTCACCATGATGAAGCCGGTCCAAGGCAGAACCGCGGGGCAGAATGGTGGTGAAAGGGCTGCAGTCCGCGGTGGCGTACAGCCGTACACCTGAGCCCGCACACGACCCTGGGCGCCATCGCAAACCGGCGCTGTCATGACGAGAGCGCCGACCTTGCTCCTCTGCGAAATCCGGGCGCGAAACCGCTTGCTCAATCCTGAGGGGTCGCTTAGAAAGGGACAGCAGAGAAAGGGTCCTCTGGGCCGGGAGCGCGGCGACCGTGCACGGAGGCGGGCCAAAGATTGTCGGTCGATAATAAAAGCTGTCCTGTCCGGGACACAAACTAACAGTCCCGACAAGCTTTTCGCATGCTCCCCGTGACTGGCCGCTCCACCACGTCAACGCCCCGCAACGGACGTGGATTCCTGACCTGTCCCGCGAAAACCTGGTCTCGAAAGGCTACCCCGCATTTTGCCTTCCGGCCATTGATCTTCGCGGTGGGGAGCCACTGCTCGGCTCCTCGGGACTGTACGTACAGAATAAACGTACACCGACATCTTGTCAAGAGGGTAGGCACGGCAGTTTCGATTTTCGTCTGATATTGGCCGATTGTCTGGCCGCTCAGTCACCGCCACGAGGATGTTCACGCGATCAACAACGACACAACCAAGCAGGAGCGGCTAGAATGCGAGCGATCAGTAAACTGCCCCGCTCAGGCTTGCGGTCGTTCATGCGGAGCGGGCGCGGTCATCTGCGGTCCGATGAAACATAATTGGTCAGTACGAATAAGCAGCTGTTGCGGGCGAGGCGCCGTTTCGTTGGGGGGCGCTACGTGGATTTCGTCATAGCGGGATTTGGGTTCGGAGCTTTCCTGTTGCTGCTCGGATTGGCCGCGCGGGATCTCGGCCCACGCTTGGTGCCGAAAGTTCAAGCATCGTCGAGCTTATCTTCGGACGCAAACGCTGGGTCGCGCAAAGCAACGCTGCGGCGATTAGTACCCCTTGCCGGACTAACGATCATGATCGGCGGCGCGGCAGTGATCGCCGCGACATTCGCCGGCATTTTTTTCCAGCTGGCAGATCGCGCCGCCGGACGGCTCGTTCTGGCGACGTCGTTGGGGGCGCTGCTCCTGGTTGGCATTCGGCTGCCGCTCTTGGCGAGGGCGAAACCGAAAACCGAGCGGCTTAGTAAGCCGCGCCGACCGGCGCCGCCTCCACGAAATCGAGCGCGGCCCGCTAAATCCCGGCAATCTTGGTCCGCGAACGGGAAGGCGGAGACTTCACCGTCCCGTGAGAACCAACGTCCGGCGCCACTGCTAAGAAGGCAACCAGCCCGAATTGAAGAACCTCCTGAAGCGCCGGCTGTCGGGTCATGGGGCTTTCCAGATTTGCCAAATATCTTCGACTCCGATGAACCAATCCAAACCGGCCTGCTCGAACGATTGCTGGCCGAGGACCCGAACTGGCATCAAGATGGACAAGAGCCCACCGAAAAAGACGACGCTGCACAGGGGGAACCCCAACCAGAAGAGTCAACCGAGGCCGCGACGACATCCGAAACAGTTCTCCCAGAGCGGCCGGCTGAGTCCTAATGCGAGTTGACCGATGGCGCAGCCTCGCAGTAGGGAAGCTGTGCCCGCTTGCTGGCAACGACGGTTGGAAATGGCAAGCCAGGCCGCATGTTGGCGCACAATCCAGCCTCAAAATGGTCCGAAAACGCTTCTAGAGAGTACGATCCGATCAGCGTGTGCTCGTAAATCGTAGTGTGAGGCTCGTTCATGCATTCCCATGATGGTCAGGATCATTCGCATCCCGATCTCTTGCAGTCCGGCGGCTCTGATGGGCTGCGGATTCTGGCGATCGATGTCGGCGCGGGGACGCAGGATGTGCTCGTCTACGACAGCCGGACAACACCAGAAAATAGCGTCAAGTTAGTGTTGCCGTCGCAAACGCAGATCGTCGCTCGTCGGATCAGAGCCGCGACGGCGGCGCACAAGCCCGTCCACCTGACGGGTCAATTGATGGGAGGCGGGGCGTCAAGTGGTGCGGCCCATGACCACCTCGCGCACGGGTTGCGCGTGACGTCGACGGCCGAAGCGGCACGCACGCTGCACAACGATCCCGCGCGTGTTGCAAAGCTCGGGGTCGAAATTTGCAAAGAAGCTCCGGCCGACGCAGTGGAGATTCGCCTGCAGGATGTCGATCTCGACGGGCTGGCGCATGCGCTTGCGACGTTCGACGTCGACTTGCCGGCGACCGTCGCAATCGCCGTTCAGGACCATGGCTTCCGGCCGGGCGCGGGCAACAACGCGGTTCGTTTTGAGTATTTGCAAGGACTACTCGACAATGGCGGCGATCTCGCGGCCATGATCTACCAGGTTCCTCCCGCCGGAATGACGCGGATGGAAGCCGTCGCCGAAACTGCGCCCGGTTGTTACCTCATGGACACCGGAGCCGCGGCCGTCCTCGGCGCGCTTGGCGATCCTGTCGTCGCGCGTGCGGCAGAAGATGACGGGGCGATTTTGATCAATGTCGGGAATATGCATACATTCGCGACGCTGGTCAAAAATCGACGCCTGTACGGCCTGTTCGAGCATCACACCGGCGGGATCAGCGCGGAGATCATTCACGAGCTTGTTGAGCTGCTCCGCGGCGGCCGGATCGACGCCTCGCGATTTCACGAGGAATTCGATGGGCACGGCGCGGCGCTTAATCCAACCTATCTAAGCGAGCAGCCCTTTCAGTTTGTCGCGGTCACCGGACCGAATCGTGAAATCGCACGATCGCTCGGCTATCACGAAGCTGCTCCCCACGGCGACATGATGCTTTCCGGGGCGTTTGGACTCGTCGAAGGCGTGCTTCTCGCGCTCGAGGGAAGTAACCAGCGGATCGGTCATTCGCTGATCGCCAAGGCGCTCTGACGATTACGGAACCGGAGTTCCGAGTGGTGGCGGCGATCGGGTCGGCATCACCTTCGGCGTCTTCGTCGGTCGCGGCGTTTTCGTCCCACTCGGCGTGTTCGTTGGATTTGCGGGTTTGGTCGGCGTGAACGTCGGAGCTTGAGTTGGAGTCATCGTCGCAGTTAACGGTGGCAACGCCGTATTCGTCGGTGTGCTCGTCGGAACTGGTGTAGATGTCGGCGTGCTTGTCGCCGGCGGAGGAGTATTGGGCGCTGGTTGAGTCTGGGTCGCCGTCGCCGGAACCCTGGTCTGCGTGCGCGTCGCGCGTGCAGTCGGTGGCGGAGTGCTTGTCGGGCTCGGGCGCGGCGTTCGTGTCGGCGGCACGAGCGTACTCGCCGGCGTTGGCGCCGTCGTCTTGGTCGGGGCGGGAGCCGGGTTGACCACGGGAGGAGGAGTCGGACCCTCATTGCTCGGAGGGACGAATGAATCAAACGTGCCAATCGGGGTCGGCGTTGGCGCGGATGTATCCGATGATGGCGTGGGTGACTGGATCACTTTTGGTGTTGGCGGTCGGATGACCCTCGGCGTGGGCGTCGGTTCGCCGTTCGGCGTCTCCACCACATCCGCCACGCCGCGGCCGGGAGTGTCGGATGGGCGGGCGGGTTCGAACGTCGCCGTGGCGCCGGCGGGCGTGGGTGAGCTGACAACGGTCGGCGCGGCGATCGACTTCCACTCGGGCGGGCGGACGTTTTGCTGGTCGCTGTTCTTGTTGGCGGGAAGCACGACGTAGGCGAGCACAACAGTCACGCTGGCGGCGATGATCAACGCCGCGATCATCGGCCCGAAGCGGGTCAACCGTCGAAGCACTGGCCGCAACGAGAGCGCTATTGCACCGGGTGACTTTACGTGCGGCCACGCGCGGTCGCCTCGGCGGCTTCGTTCAATTCTTGCGCCAACAGAGCGGCGGGCGGGCTGTTTAGCGTTCAGCATGGATGCGGGTCACTCTGGTTGCCAACGTCGGCTTGCCAAAGGAAGATATACCTAGATTCTACAGGACCGATCGACCGCTTCAAGAAAGCCGCGCAGGGTATTTAAGTACGATTCTGGCTCTTCGAGATGCGCGCTGTGTGAGCTGTTTGCGAAAATCGCGAGCTGCGAACCATTGATGCCGCGGCGCATCGTTTCCGCGCATGAGGGTGTTACTTCGTCATAGCGGCCAACGGTGATCAATGTCGGAACCATGATTTCGCCCAGCCGGGCTGTCCTATCCCAGGGTTGCAGATTTCCGGTACAGGTAAACTCATTGGGTCCCCACATCGTTTCATATACCGGCATCGACATGCGCTCACTCGACTCCTGGAAAACGTCAGGATAGGGATCGAGCCGGCACAGGTGGCGGTGGTACAGCACGTCGATCGCGGCGACATACTCCGGATTTCCGGTCTCCCCGCTCGCCTCGTGCTTGGCAAGCATGGCCTGGGTTTCGGATGGCAGTTGCGCGCGTAACGAGTTCATGCCGGCCACACATTCAGCAATACTCGCCGCGCCACTCGCAAGAACTAAGCCGCGAAGATGTTGTTGAAAGTGCAGGGCATATTCGAGGGCAAGAATTGCGCCCCACGATTGACCCAGGAGGTGCATGGAGTCAAAGCCGAGCGCGATGCGAACAGCTTCGACTTCTTCGACAAATCGGGAGAATTGCCAGAGCTCAGGATCGTCAGGTCTGTCCGACATGTACGAGCCGAGTTGGTTGTAACGCACGACCTGATAGCCATCTTGGGCCAGTGCCATGAGTGGTTTCAAGTAATCGGACGACGCTCCCGGTCCGCCATGCAGCAATAGCAAAGGCGTTCCCTCGCCCATGCTTTCGTACCAAACGTTTCCCGGGCCAACATCGATATAGCCCTGCTTTCGGACGAGTTCGGTTGCCATCCCCTGATCCTCCGCGGCGGGCGCGCGGCCCGTGCTACCCTATGCTCAAAACGAGTCGACAGTTCGACTCGTTTCCTGCCTCGCAACTTTCCACCGATCAGATAATAAGATACGGTGTGATTCATACGAATTGTTTCATGTGGATGAGCTTCGAAGTACCGTGCCATCAACCGGTAAATGAGTTCGCCCAATCGAGGCGAGCGGCCAAATCGGTAGGATTCGAGACGGATCGATGAAGAAACTGAGGACGGAACGATGACGGAGAAGCAATCGATTGCGACGGCGACGAGCGATGGACGGAGCCTGTCGAACGCCGACAACGCGATCATCCGCGCTATCCAAGTCGACAAGTCGTACGACACCGGCAGCACGCGCGTCCAGGCTCTGCGCGGCATCGACTTCGCCGTGCGGCGAGGCGAGATGGTCGCGGTGATGGGACCGTCCGGTTGCGGGAAAACAACGTTGCTCAACTGCTTGTCTGGTCTCGACAATATCGATTCAGGCGAAGTCTGGCTCGAAGGCAAGAATCTGGCCGAGATGTCGGACAAGGAGCGAACGTCCTATCGCGCGTTGCGCATGGGGTTTGTCTTCCAGGTCTATAACCTGCTTCCGGTTCTGAACGCCGTGGAGAACGTTGAGCTGCCGCTGTTGGTCGGTGGAATGCGGCCGAAAGAGGCCCGACAGCGATCGCTGGAGGCGCTGAGAACCGTTGGCCTCGAACAATGGGCAACGCACAGGCCGGCGGAGCTTTCCGGCGGTCAGCGCCAACGGGTGACCATTGCCCGGTCGCTGGTGAACATTCCGGCGATCGTGTGGGCCGATGAGCCCACCGGCGCGCTCGATTCGACCACTGCCGGTGAAATCATCGGATTGATTCAGGACCTCAATAAAAGCAATGGACTCACCGTGGTCATCGTGACGCACGACCCGGGTGTTGGTGCGCGTTGTGACCGCGTCGTGCAGATGCGCGACGGCCTGATCGTCGGCGAGGGGATGGACGAAACGCCCACTGCTATATTCGACACGCCGGCGCAATCCTTGCCACATTAGCGCCCTCGCGAAGGTGCGCTTCAGCGTTAATTAGCGTCTGACGGAGCGGGTCGAAATGGAAAAGATTTTCGGCATCCCAATGAACACCATCATGATCGTTCTGCTCGTGTTGCTGGCGATCTGCTTCCTTGCGATCGCGTGGATCGCCTGGCGCCGGCCGGTGATTTTTAAGATCGGCGTGCGCAATATCCCGCGGCGGAAGGCGCAGACGATCCTGATCGTGATTGGCCTCATGCTGTCGACGATGATCATCGCCGCGGCGTTGGGAACCGGAGATACCATCGACTACTCGTTCACGGTCGACATCTACAAAAATCTCGGCGAGATCGATGAATTAGTCGTTTATAGCCAACAACCGGTCGTCAAAGCGGCCGACAGCACAACTACGATTCCAGACAGCGCGTTGAACGCGGTCGATCAAGCGGTGGGGAATGATCCAAACGTCGACGGCACGTTGGCGCTCCTACAAATTCACTTGCCTGTCGGCAACGCGACCAAAAATCAGGGTGAGCCCGACGTTGTGTTGCTTGGCGCGGACCCTGCGCGAATCGGCGAATTTGGCGGCATCCACGCTGCGAACGGAGACGAGATTGACCTCGCGAGCCTCGGCGCGAATGAAATTGTTGTCAGCCATGAGGCGGCCGACAAACTGGAGGCGGCGAAAGGCGATACGATCATCGCCTATTACAACAACAAGCCCATTCAGCTCACCGTCGCCGCGATCGCCAAAGATTCGTATCTCTCAGGTGTCCGCCGGAGCGCGGCGACCGGACTGACTATCCCTGGCATGGTCATGAAATTGGCCGATGTGCAAGCATTGACCGACCAGAAAGGCTTGTTGAGCTCAATCGCGATTTCGAACGCGGGGGACTCTCGTAGCGGCGTCGACAAGACTGACTCGGTTGTCGATGCGCTCACGCCCGCGCTCACGGGGCAATCGCTTGGCGTCGAGAAGACAAAGGCGAACGCACTCGATGATTCCGAAACCTTTTCCAACATTTTCACCGGGTTGTTTCTCGTTCTCGGACTCTTCTCGATTGCGGCCGGCATCCTCTTGATCGTCCTCATATTCACCATGCTCGCGGCCGAGCGACGTTCCGAGATGGGTATGGCGCGGGCGGTCGGAGCTCAGCGGTCGCAGCTGATTCAGCAGTTCGTCAGTGAAGGCGCGGGCTATGCCATCATCGCCGGTTTCGTGGGAGCGCTGCTTGGCGTTGTCGCCGCTTATGGCATTGGCTACGCGATCAAGGCGCTCTTTGGTGAGTTCGTGCCGGTGTCTCCCCACGTGACGTTGCGGAGCATGGTCGTCGCTTATTGCCTCGGCATCGTCATCACGTTCATCGCGGTTATCGGCTCATCGTGGAAGATCAGCCGGCTCAATGTGGTGTCGGCCATTCGCGACTTGCCTGACGTCGGTCGCCAAAAAGGCCGTTGGCGAACGGTCATTTGGGCGGCTCTGCTGCTCCTCTTTGGGATCGCGGTGACGCTCACGGGTCTTAGCTCAAGCAAGGCGTTTCCGTTTTATCTCGGCATGAGCGTGCTGCCGTTTGGCGTGGCGCTCGTGCTCAGGTTCTTCGGAATCTCGAGCAGAGCAATTTACACCACCGTGGGCGCCTACATATTGGTGCTCTGGTTGCTGCCAAGCGGGACCGCGGACAAGTTGTTCGGAAAGCTCGACGGCGGTTTCGAGATGTTCTTCCTATCTGGAATCTTCATGGTTCTTGGGTCAACCATCGTCATCATGCAGAACAACGACGTGCTGCTTGCCGGGGTGACGAGACTTGGCGGCCTTTTCCGTTCCAAACTGCCGGCGGTGCGCACCGCGGTTGCCTATCCGGGAGCGTCGCGCGGCCGGACCGGCCTCACGATCGCGATGTTTAGTCTCATCATCTTTTCGCTGGTCATGATCGCGACGATGAATCAAAACTTCGTCGCGCTGTTCCTTGGCGATGAAGCGAACGCGGGTTGGCACGTTCGTGCAGATTCAATAGGCGCCAACCCGATAAGCGACTTTCAATCAACAGCGCAACAGCAAGGCGTTGATACATCCGAGTGGACCGCGGTCGGCTCCGCGTCTAACCCGTCGACGTTTACCTCGCAAATCCGAATCGCGGGCACTGATGCGTGGAAGAACTGGCCGGTCTGGGGCGGAGACGAAGGTTTTCTTACGAAGAGCAAACTGTTCTTCCAACAACGGGCGGAGGGTTATTCTACCGACGGGGACATCATCAAGGCGTTGCAAACCGAACCCGATGTTGCCGTCATCGACTCCTTTGCCTTGCCCGGCAATGGGAACTTCGGTGGTCCTGCCGATCAATTCAGCCTCACTGGCCTGTCGTCGAGCGACAAAGTGTTCCCACCGATCATGGTTGAGCTGGCCGATCCCCGAACAGGTCAGCCCCATCAAGTCAAGATTATTGGCGTTATCGATAGCAAGATTGGCAGTCTGATCGGACTCTATGCCAACGCCAACACGGTAAACGAGATCTACCCGAAAATAACGCTGACGTCGTACTACGTCGCGCTTTCAAATCCTGATCACGCTGATCAAGTCGCGAAGTCGATTGAATCAGCTATGTTGCGGAACGGCGTGCAGGCGACCTCGATTGAGGACCAGTTAAAGGACAGTCAGCGGCAATCGACTGGCTTCCTGTATATCGTTCAGGGGTTCATGGGGCTCGGTTTGGTCGTCGGCATCGCCGCCATCGGCGTCATCGCATTTCGATCCGTGGTTGAACGTAGGCAGCAGATTGGCGTCTTGCGCGCAATTGGATTCCAGCGCGATCTGATCTCGCTCTCGTTCCTGATCGAGACCATCTTCGTCGTCGGTCTTGGTGTGATCGCGGGGACCGCGCTTGGAATCATATTGGCGCGAAATCTCTTCACGAGCGACGAAGTTGGATCGAGTAGCGCGAACTTCCTGGTCCCTTGGCCGATCATCTTGACTATTGCGGCGGTGACGCTTGTGATCGGGCTGCTGATGACGTGGATACCGGCGCGGCAAGCGGCGCAGATCGCCCCAGCGGAGGCGCTTCGGTACGAGTAGCAGGCCATCGCCCACGAGCCGCATGCAGGAGGGCGGAAGATGGCGTCCATTGTCTACCTTCTCCGGTTGCCGGCGGTGTTTGGCTTGGCGCTCGTCGTTCAGGCACTTGTGTGCGCGGTGCCGGTCATGGCCCAAACACCGTCCGCCGCGCCAGCCGCGTCGTGTCTGATCTTGACGACATATCCCGTCGGTGCTGGGGAGCATCCACATGACGTGGCGCCCGCGGCGGATGGGCAGCACGTCTGGTATACCGCCCAAGCCGCCGGGCAACTCGGATTGCTGGATCCGCAGACGGGGAAGATCGAATTGATCCCGCTTGGTCAGGGATCAGCGCCCCACGGCGTGATCGTCGGACCGGATGATGCCGCATGGGTGACCGATGGCGGGCTCAACGCGATCGTGCGGGTCGACTCCGAGACCCATGATGTAAAGACGTTTCCTGTCGATGTGCCGAGCGCGAATCTCAACACTGCCGTGTTCGACGCCGATGGCATCCTCTGGTTTACAGGTCAGTCAGGTGTTGTCGGCCGCCTCGACCCCCGCTCTGGCCAGATGACCACTACCACTGACACGAACGGTCGCGGTCCGTACGGCATTACCTCGACGGTCGGCGGCGACGTCTTTTTCGCTTCGCTGGCCGGCAGCTTCTTGGGCAAGGCCACGTTCAAGGACGGCGCGATCTCTATCGAAGTCCTTGAACCGCCGACCTCAGGCGCCGGCACGCGCCGCGTGTGGAGCGACTCGAAGGGGATCATTTGGACAAGCGAATGGAACGCGGGCCAGATCGGGCGCTACGACCCCGCGAGCGGTGATTGGCGGGAATGGAAGCTGCCCGGGGCTGCGCCGCAGACCTACGCCGTCTATGTCGACGAGCATGACCTCGTTTGGCTCAGCGATTTCGGCGGCAACGCGTTGGTCCGCTTCAATCCCGCGACCGAAACGTTCGACACCTTTGCTTTGCCTGATCCGAACGGCAGCGTTCGCCAGATTCTTGGCCGCAAAGGCGAAATCTGGGCCGCCGAGTCGGCCGCCGACAAGATAGTCTCGGTGACCGCGAGCTGTTGAACACATGAATAATGGTTCTTAGGTTGAAAATTGCCCTTCCCGGCTCGCCGGCGAAAGCCTCTCCGATGCTTCAAACGAGGATTAAGCCATGCAATTCTCGTGTTCAACCTCGAAGAGATTTTCTCACGTGAGCACAAGGAATTGAACCTGGTCTGTCACTTAGCCTGCAAAGATGCCCATTGGCAGGCAGGCGGTGACGATCCAATTGGGAGCGTCGACGACCTCGCTGATTTTGAGATCCATCGCGACGGAGCAGAGCGCGAACGCTTCGTGCGGCGTGAGTCCGTGTTCCTTGCCGAGGTAGTCGATCATGTAGCGCACGGCTTGCTGGGTTGATTGCCAAAGATCGGGCCCGTGCGCTGTCCTGCATTCCCAACCTTTGTCGTTCCATGAGGCGGTCATTGCGCCTGGTTTGTAGAAGGTCAGCTCCGGGAGGTCCTGACCTTTGATTAGGTCGAACCGGAGCGTGACGAGCGCCTCGATCTCGATCCCGGTGCCGCAGACTTCGCCGTCACCTTGCGCGGCATGGCAATCGCCGCATGAAAAGAGAGCGCCGGGGACAAGCACCGGCATGCGCAAGGTCGTGCCGTTGGTCAGTTGACGGATGTCGATGTTGCCGCCGGCTCGGCTTGGCGGTATAGTCGAGTGCTCGCCGGGTTCGCCGAGCGCGACGCCCATCACCCCGCAAAACGGCTCGAATGGGATGACGATCCCGGGCTTGAACTCGGCCCTGTTTCCCTGAGACAAGTCCCAGATTTTCAGGTACGGCGTTTGAAACGCCTCGTCTTCGGCGAGGAGATTGAAACCGGGAATGATTCCTGTCCATCCCCACTCTTTTGGCTTGACCTCGATGATGTCAACGACAAGCGTGTCCCCCGGTTCTGCACCGCGAATCGCCACTGGTCCCGAGATTTGATGAATTAAATCAAAATTCAGGGTTTCGATCGCGGCAACGGTGGAATCCTTCGTAATCTGATTGCGCGTAATCTCGGGCGTGTCGAAGACGACCGTGTCGCCAGGCTCGATTTCGACAACGGGAGGGAGGTCACGATTCCATCGGTAGTGAACCTGGGAGTTCGTGACCTGATGCGTCTTTGCCATACGTGGTGCTCCTCATCCTGCGCGGCGAATTGCCTGATGCTATCGTTTGATAATGAGCCTGGTCTATAGAGAAGACGAGAAATGCTCGACGGTTTCTGCAAGAATATCGCTCGCGACGGTGAAAAGGGATAAGGCGTTTCGCAAGCCAGGATGCATCCTTGCCGACACGCAACCGGTTCAATCTCCTCTTTGCTTTGAGGTGAAGCTGTGAATTCTGCGTTCAGCCGGCGCGTCAAGATAGTAACTACGCTCGGTCCGGCAGTGGCGGGCCGGGAGCGACTGCGCGAGCTGCTGCTCGCCGGCGCGGACATGGTCCGGATCAACGCGGCCCACGGCTCGGCCGACGACCGCGCCAAGCTGATCGAAGATGTCCGCGCCGCCTCGGACGATGTCGGCCAGTTCGTGCCGATCTTGTTCGATTTGCGCGGTCTCAAGATCAGGACGGGGCCGCTTGCGGGCGATGAACCGGTGCCTGTGGCGCGGGGATCGGTGGTCGATGTGTATCCAACGCCGATCCCTACGGAGCAAGGCCAAGTCGGCATCGACTACCCTGACCTGCTGGCCGTGCTCCATCCTGGTTCGCGGGTCCTGATCTCGGACGGTCTGATCGAGCTCATGGTCGATCGGATCGAGCGTGAGCGCGCCGTCTGCGTGGTCGGTCGTGGCGGTCTCCTGCTTTCCAAGCAAGGGGTTACCCTGCCCGGAGCTCCGATCACCGGCGGGGCGCTGACAAAGGACGACCGCGAAGATGTCGGCTTCGCAAGTCAGCACGGTGTCGAGTTCCTCGGCTTGAGCTTCATCCACGACGCGGGCGATCTGCTGATGGCGCGCGGCGTGGCTGGTGCGCATAGCCAGACCCCGCCGGCGTTGATCGCCAAGATCGAGCGCTCGGAAGCGCTGGAGAATGTGCGCGAGATTGCCCAGCAGGCCGATGCCTTGATGGTCGCGCGCGGCGATTTGGGCGTGCAACTTCCACCCGAGCGTGTGCCGCGGGCGCAGAAAGAAATCATCGGGGTCGCGAACAACCTCGGCGTGCCGGTGATCACCGCGACGCAGATGCTCGAGTCGATGATCACCCAGCCGATGGCGACGCGGGCCGAAACAAACGACGTCGCCAATGCCGTCTGGGATGGCACTGACGCCGTCATGCTTTCAGCCGAAACCGCGGTCGGAAAATATCCAATTGAGGCGGTGCAGACCATGCACCGCATCATTGTTGAAGCCGAACGAGACGGGCCGATTCGTACTGCCGCCGCGGAACATCCGCTGCCGACCGGCAAGGACGTCACGCTTGCATTCGCTGATGCGATTGCGCGCGCTACGTTCGCCCTCTCCGAAACCGCGCCCGCCGAACACATCGTCGTCTTTACGCTTACCGGTGCGGCCGCGCGCCGCGTCGCCAAGTACCGCCCGCGGCCGCCGATCATCGCGGTCGCGACAGAGCAAGAAGTGGCGCGCCGTCTCAACCTCGTTTGGGGCGTGCGTGCGGTCGTGGTTCCGATCGAAACCGATCCCGACCAGATGTTCCGCATCGCGGGCCGAGCGATCGTCGACGCGGGCCTCGCCGCTCAAGATGAATACGCCCTAATGGTCGGGTCATTGCCAATGCACCGCGTCGCCGGGCGAACGAATCTGGTCCATGTGCGCAAGCTGGGGACGTGACGTTCCTTTCCACGATCGTGAATGCCAAGGTCCCTGTCCTGCTTGTCGCGTTGCCGCGCCCGGGGCTAGAAGGCCGGGCTACGCCTGACGAAACCCTTCCAGGGCTGACGACCGGAACCACCACGAACGCGTCAACAATGCGTGAACAGACTACTGAGCGGAGCCGAAGAATCTGTGTCATCCAACTGCCGTTCTGCTCAGAGCCAGATGCCTTGACTTTGCTTGGCATCGCACTGGAATGGCTGCGGTATGACGAGGTAACGAGCTCGAAGTGACAGATGCTTGATTCGCCGTTCAGGGGAGTAACGATGCCTGAAGCGCCTCTTACGCGCTCCCCGCCTTGGGCAAGGTAAACGAAAAGATGCTGCCGCCGTCGGCGGGTTGGGCAACCCAGATGCGGCCACCGTGGGTTTCGACCAGCCGGCGAGCGATGGCGAGGCCGAGACCGGCACCGCTGTAGTCGCCGTCGCGCGAGCGGGCTTTGTTGCTGCGGTAGAAGCGATCGAAAACGTGGGGAAGGTCGACGCTGGGGATACCTTCGCCGTTGTCGCGGACATTGACCTGGATGTCCGGTCCACGGTCGAGCACCTCGACGATCACCGAGCCGTCGGCGGGAGTGTGCCGGATCGCGTTTTGGACGAGGTTGTAGAGGACGCGCTGGATGCGATCGGGATCGATCATTACCGGCGGAATGAACGGCCCCAGTTGGGCGTGGAGGGCGACGCCCTGCCGCGCGGCTTGGGCATCCATGGCATCGATCGTTTCTTCGACCAGGGTCGAAATCGCGCTTGGCTCGAGTCGGAGTGCGACCTGACCCGCGTCGAGCCGCGCCATTTCGAAGAGATCGTCGATCAACTTGCCGAGGCTGATGATCTCGCGCTCCATCGACGAGACATAACGCCGGATTGTCGGGGGATCGTTGATGATGCCGTCAGAAATCGCCTCGACCATGACTCTGAGCGACGCGAGCGGTGTCCGTAGATCGTGCGAGACCGAGGCGATCAAGTTCTGCCGGGCTTCTTCAAGCTCGCGTTGGCGCGTAAATGCCGCGTCCAGTCGGGCGGCCATCGTGTTGAACGAGTTTGCGACTTCAACCAATTCACGCTCACCGGTTTCAGGGACACGGACTGCAAGGTCGCCTTTCGACATGCTCGCGGCCGCGTCGCTCAAGCTGCGCAGCGAATCCCCGATCGCAGCGCTGATGAGCAGCGAGTAGATCAGCGCGATCGCGCCAGAGTAGCCGAGCAGTAAGGCGAGCAACCAGAGGTCGTGGCTCGAAATGAACATCGTGTATGCGGTGAAGACGATATTCACCAGCACGACAAGAAAACCGACTATATGGGCGGCGGCAAGCCGGGTGCTAAGGCGGTTCCAACCGCGTTTCGCCGAGACGAAGAGGAGGGCGCCGCCGACTGCGAGCGAGATTACCGCCGATGCGAGCAGCAGCTCGAGGAGCTCGACCGCGTCTTTCGAGGAGATATCGAGGGCGGTCAAGGCGACGATCATCGCCCCCGCGATTGAAACGAGGACCGCCATGCCGGCGAGGATCAAGCGCTGCCGAGTTGGGCTCGCGCGATCGAACCAGTCCATGGAAAGCAAACGCATCATGGTTCGAATTTATATCCGACGCCCCAGACCGTTTTGATGTGGCGCGGGCGTTCGGGGTCGGCTTCGATCTTTTGGCGGAGTCGGCGAATATGAACCGTCACGGTGCCGCCGTCACTGGCGTACGCCCAATCCCAGACCTTGTCAAGCAACTCGTCTCGCGTGAAGACCTGACGAGGGTGATTGGCGAGAAAGACCAAGAGGTCGAATTCACGAGCGGTCAGTTCAACCGAATCGCCCGCGACCTCGACTTGGCGGCGGTCAGGACGGATCGTAATCGCGCCGAAATGCAGTGGGTCGCCTTCTGCGGGCAAGGGCGTCGTCGCCCGGCGGAGCACTGCCTTGACGCGGGCAACGAGCTCGCGCGGACTAAATGGTTTGCTCACATAGTCATCGGCGCCAACGCCAAGACCGATGATCGTGTCGACTTCATCGCCTTTGGCGGTGACCATGATCACCGGGACATTGCTCTGCGTGCGAATCCGGCGGCAGACTTCGAGGCCGTCAATGCCGGGGAGCATGAGATCGAGGAGCACGAGATCGGGGCGCGTACTGGCAAAAGACTTCAACGCCGCCGGACCGTCGGCGGCGACCTCCACGTCGAAGCCGTCCTGCCGGAGGTACTTGGCGACGACTTCCCGGACGATCTCTTCGTCATCAACGATTAGCACGCTTGGCATGGCATCCGCTTCCGCTGCTCCGTTGCCATTTGTCATTTCCAACGTCATAACACACCAGGTTCGTTTCTCACAGCACGGTTCACCGATCAGGCTCAGTCTGGCGCTGATTCGTGACCTGAGTGCAAACGAGATGACGTAATTCTTACGGAGTTATCGATTCGTCCAGGGGTCGTCGCCTGGCGCCTGGCGGCCACCGAACCGGCCGTACTCGCCGCGGTCGGCCTCCGCCAACTCAACCATCCAGGTCAGGAAGGCGTCGAAACTCGACTCTTCGCTGAAGAAATGGAAACGACCAATCTCATATGCCGTTTGTTGGCCGGGCACGAATGCTTCGCCTTCGACCGCGAGGCGTGATAGTGCTTCGATGCGTTCGTCGTCTTCGGGGAGGCTCAGCACGTATGCCGCGAGCGCTTCGAGCGCGGCCGCGGAGCGAAGGTTGCGCGCATCGCGGAGGTCATCCTGTGCGCGCTGCCTGCGCCAGACCGCGACATTGCGGAGATAATCGGCGATCAAAGGCCGAACCGACTTATCCATTAACCTATACCCTCTCCGGCGAACGAAAACGATACATAGGATTGCATATTGAAGGCAACCAAGCCGTGGGCATGAATCTGGGCGAGATCGCACACTGCCTTGACGAGCGGTTCAACGTGCAGCGATTCATCGAGTTGGCGAATTGGGACTTCGCTCTCAGTCCGCGCGCACGCGAATCTTTGATCTCACGCGGAAGCGCAACGTTCCGTTCGACCTTCAACGGCCTGCTGAATGGCGAAGGGGAGCGGCACATCGACCGCGCATATCTCGTGGTTTTCCCGGAGGCTTCACTGCTCGATCAGATCGTCGCGCTGGAAGTTGCCCGTGGCCGCCTCGGTGCCCTGATCCTGACCCATCACCCATGTGACATGGAGACGAGCGGTCGCGGCTTCATGCCGATTGCTGATGAACAGCTCGACCGGATGCGGGATGCCAATATCGCCCTCTTTGTGCTCCACGCCCCATTGGATTGCCACGCCGAGATTTCGACTAGTGGCGCGCTGGCCGATGGCTTGGGATTGCGAAGAACCAGCGTGTTCGCGCCCTACGTTGGCGGGTACGCCGGCATCATTGGTGAACAGGAACCGGAGCCGTTCGCGGCATTTGCGGACCGGGTACGACGAGTCTGCGAGCTCCCGTACTTCATGCCCAATCAAGTTCGATTCAACGGGCGGATGGTCTCAAAGGTCGCGATCTTAGCTGGCGGCGGCGACGACATTGGCGAGCTCAAAGCGGCACAACTACTCGGCGCGGATATGTTCTTAGCCGGTCATTGGTGGACCCCGCACATCGGCGAGTGGGCCGATCGAAACCGTGCGGCGATCGCCGAGCTCTTGCCGAAGTTATCGATGAACCTGCTCAGTGGCTCGCATGACGGATCGGAATTGGTCGTTTTTCGCGATCGCCTCGTGCCGCTAATTGAGGAGCTGGGCTTGGACGTGCACCTCATTCGGCAAGCCGATCACTGGCGGTGAGCTCAGCTCTCGCCCTTTCCGGTCGCCGTTTCTTCTTCGGAATAGTCGGCCGGTCCCCGAAGGAACCAAATCAACGCGGTCGCGACAACCGCCCCGCAAAGCGGACCGACGAGATAAATCCAGTAGTCAGACATAGCGTCGCCGACAAGGGCGGGGCCGAATGAGCGGGCCGGATTCATCGACGCCCCGCTGATTGGCGCCGCGAACAAACCACAGAACGAAATCGTGGCGCCGACGGCAATAGCGGCGTTCGGACCGACCGATCCTTTCTTCGACGCGGTGCCAAGTATCACCAAGACGAGGAAGAGCGTCAGCACCATTTCCATGACAAGTGAGGTTCCATCCCCATGTTTCGGCAACGTGGCGCCGGTGTGCTTGACGTTGCCGTAGAGACCGCGCAACGCGACCGCGGCTAGGGTTGCTCCGATGAGCTGGGCAATCACATAGCCCGGCACGCGAACCCAAGCAAACGCGCCGCGAAGTGCAAAGGCGACGCTCACGGCGGGATTTAAATGCGCGCCCGAGACGTCGCCAAGCGCATAGATGAGTGCCAGCACGGTCAGTCCAGGTGCGATAGCACGAGCCGCCGCACTCACGTCGCCGTTACTGATGACAGCGATCATTTCCGCGCCCGCCGCGACAAAGGTCAAGGCGAACGCGCCGAAGCACTCCGCGACGAGGCGACGCGCTTCCGCCAGCGGTCCCTGTTCTCCATTAGGGAGATGCTCGTCTGGCTCGGGCCGTTTCGGATCCCATTCGCGTTGGTTGAACCGGCGATCGAGTTGGATCTCTGCCGACTTGATGGTCATCCCCGACCTCCGAAAGAGTGCGATCGCTGCCTCGATTCTTTCGTCCAAAAAGCATTCCTCATGCCGTGGACAGATTGACACATCCCTCTTGCATTAGAGCGTATGTTCTGATATTGTCTGTACGTACACAACGCCACGCGCTCTGCGTACCAGTTCGACACAAGTAGGACGCAGTTTTCGGCGGACCCGGCGTATCCCGGGAGGCCTCAGAGTGTCCAGACAAGTGACGGTTTTGTGACAAGTTTGCACAAGCACCGTGAAATTTCTTCTGTAGGGTAGGGGTGGGCAGAGAGCTTAGGCGCTCGGCTCAGGAGCGACGAAGGAGCGAATGGGAATGCGACTTGCAGTGCTGAAAGACCGAACCGAAACTCGTAGCCATGAGCCGAGATTGGCCGTCGTCGACAAGTTGGCGCAGGTAGTCGAGTGGCCGTATTGCCAACCGGTTCCGGCAGAGCCGACGGCGTTCCAGGTGAAAGCCGACCTGCACACCAAGCGCTTTGGTGACCGAGATGTCGAGAGCAACCGCTACACAGCGGAGTTGTGCGCCGCTTCGAGTTCAGCGCACGCGATCCTATCCGCGCTGACCGAGGCGTGCGCCCAGATCGACGAACTACGGCAACCTGGCAGTGCGAACGACCAGATCATCCTCGAAATCCGATTGCGTAGTTAGGGCGCCGGCGATGGTTGGTTGATGTCCTCGGCGAACCGATCCAATTTAAAGAGCGAGATGTCGTGGTCTGTCGATCCAGTACTTACCAGATCGGCCACGATCTCACCGATCACCGAGCAGAACTTGAAGCCGTGTCCAGAACACGGCGAAACGAGCAGCACATTCGATGCACGAGGAAGAACATCAATGATGAAGTGCTCATCGGGCGAATTCGTGAACATACAGGCTTTGAGCGCCATCGTCGGACCGTCGCTTCCGGGAAAGTAGCGTCCGGCGAACGTGCGCAACATTGCCTCGTCGACGTCGTTCGGCTCACGTTCCATCGTGTCGGGATCGACGTGTTCCTGAAGGTGATGGTAGCGGCCAACTTTGAATCCTGGAATCGAGTAGATCGGAAACCCGTAATAGCGCCCTTCTTCCACCGTCACATTGAAAACGGGAAACCGATCTGGACAGAAAAGTTCCGGCAAACCCGGTTGCAGCCAGGCGAGCACCTGTCGTTCAGGCTGCGCGAGCAGGGCCAGCTCAGGGATGAGCTCGCCTGCCCAGGCTCCGGCGCTGATCACCAACAGTTCCGCCTCGTGGACGCCTCGATCGGTTTCGACGCGGACTCCGCTGGTCGTCGTCCGCCAAGTTTGGACGGCTTCCCGGGCGTGAATTCGCGCGCCTTCCTCAATCGCCGAAACGACGTTCGCGACAATGCAACGCTCCGACGCCAAAAATCCGCCTTCTGGTTGCAACAGCGCGAGGTGGTTTTCCGGCAAGTGATAGGCGGGGAAGCGATCCCGAAGCTGCTTTGACGTCAAAATCTCGTGCGGCAGATTGTGAATCTCGCACGACTTCAGGGAATCGCGAAAAATCTCACCGTCTCGATCGCTGGCGTCGATGGAGCCAGTAATGTATAGCAGTTGCTCGCCGAATCCTGATTCTAGCTCGCGCCAAAGCTCGTAGGCGCGACGGAGAAGCGGAACATACGAGGGGTCCTCGTAATAAGCGAGGCGGATGATCCGGTTGACGCCATGCGAGGAGCCCATCGCGTGCGGAATGTCGAAGCGCTCAAGACCGAGCACCCGCTTTCCCCGTTGGGCCAGGGCCGCGCACGCCGCTGATCCCATGCCTCCGACGCCAATAACGATCACGTCATACGTTGCCGCGCTCCTCAACCCTTCTCCCGACACTACTACCCAAATCGGGATTTCGCCTCGTCCGCGGTCATATTGAGCCGGACGTGATCCTGACCGAGGTAGTCTATCGCCGAAATCGGAATCTCGGTGTCCTTGTGGAAAACGAAACCCGACTGCACCAGGAGCCCGGTGACTTGTTCTTCCTCGCCGAACAGAATCTCGTGGACGTGACCAATTTTTTTACCGTCCGAGCCGTGAACTTCAGTCCCTTTCCCGATCACCATGTCCGCTTCGGGAACGCTGCCAAGAGTTTCAGTGACGACCGTGCCGATGGGCGCGGTTGAAAAGAAGGGCTCGGCCGCGGGCTGGGCATAGGGACTTGGACCGTATGCCACGGGACCAGAGATCGAACCCATCGACGTGAGCGGCCCGCCGCCGAAAGCGACGTTCCGCCAGTCGCCGACATGGGTCACCGTCTCATGTACAAACGGCGGCTGCGATTCAACCGTCGCCTCTGGAATCGACAACCAGACGGCATCTTTGTCCGACCTCTCGATGAATTCAATTTCAATCAGCCGTTCAGGTCCGATCATACTGCCGACGACCAGTGCGTTCACCAGGCGCGTGGTGGGATCAATCACGAGCCGGTGGACCTCACCAATTGTCTTGTCGTCATTGCTATGGACTTTCGATCCGATACGTACCTCGTGGCTGGCCATTGCTTTTGACCTTTCGCTAAACAGTCAGAACCATGGGCCTTGCAAGCCAGTGATGTTTCTGCATCCGAGCGCGTCAAGATGAGCGTTACGCACCTATCGCGCCATGAGTTAGGCCCGGGCGAACGCACGCGGAACGACAGTAAACTACCGCCCGGTGCACGCGTGTCGTGCGCCGGCCCTCATTCACCAGGATTTGTCGTTCGAACAGGAAACCTCACGACCGTCCGCCCAGTCGAATGACGCGCTGTTGACGCGAATGGTGTAGCGGAAGGGAAGTCGGTTGGACGCAGCCTACAAGCAGCTCACGCATCGATTAGGACAAATCGAAGACCTCAATCGAGCGCTAGCTGTGCTCAATTGGGACCAGCAAACAGTGATGCCGCCGCGCGGAGGCAAGGCCCGCGCGGAAGAGATGGCGACGCTTGCCGGGATCATCCACGAACGCTTTATCGACCCCGCAATTGGCCAGCTGCTCGAGCAACTCCGGCCAATTGAGCAGGATTACCCGGCCGAATCGATCGAGGCAAGCGTTGTTCGAGTGACGCGACGGGACTTTGAAAAGAGGCGGCGCGTTCCAGCCGAGCTCGCGACTGAACTTTCTCGGGCATCGGCCCTCGCGTTTCCCGTTTGGATCGAAGCAAGAACACACTCGAACTTCGCATTGTTCGCGCCACATCTCGAGCACACGTTATCGCTCAAGCAGCGGTATATCGATTGCTTCGATGACTTCGCTTGCCGGTATGACGTCTTGCTCGATGATTTTGAACCGAGGATGACGACCACCGAAGTTGCGTCGGTCTTCGCGCGGCTGCGCGACGCGCTAACCCCACTCGTCGCCCGGATTCGCGACCGCCAAGATCGCGTTCAGGACAACGAATTCCAAGGGTCGTTCCCGCCAACTAGGCAGCGAGCAATGCTGCTCGAACTACTCCCAAGTTTTGGCTATGAACCAGAGGCGATGCGACTCGATCCCGCGCCGCATCCATTTGCGTCCGGGATAGCGATCGACGACGTGCGCCTGACGACTCGCTACAACGAAACACATCTCAAACCCGCCTTGTTCGGCACGATCCACGAGTGCGGACATGGTCTGTACGAAGCGGGCATCAGCCCGGCGCTCGACCGGCTGCCGATCGGGCATGCCGCTTCCCTAGCCCTCCATGAGTCGCAAAGCCGGCTGTGGGAAAACATCGTCGGGCGCAGCCGGCCTTTTTGGCAGTTTGCGACACCGTTGCTGAAGAAGCACTTCCCGGACCATTTTGCCGACACCAGCGTGGATTCCCTTTACCGTGGCGCCAATAAGATGCGCCCATCGCTGATTCGAGTTGAAGCGGACGAAACGACCTACGCGCTGCACATCATCCTTCGCTTCGAGCTCGAACAAGATCTCATCAACGGCGATCTGGCGATCGCCGATCTGCCCGAGGCGTGGAACGCCAAGATGCGCGATTATCTTGGCATCGGAGTGCCCGACGACAGTCGAGGCGTACTCCAGGATATCCACTGGGCGGACGGCTACTTCGGGTATTTCCCGACCTACGCGCTGGGCAGCGTAATTTCGGCACAAATCTGGCGACGGGCGACAACCGACGTGCCCGACATCGAGGACGCGTTCGCGCGCGGCGAATTCCTCGGGCTGCGGGAATGGCTACGAGAGCACCTACACAAGTACGGCCGGAAGTTCACGGCAAAGGAGACGATCGAGCTCGTAGCGGGCGGTCCGCTCGATCCTGAGCCGTTCATCGCTTACATCACCGGCAAGGTCGACGAGCTCTACGGCGCGTAATTCAGAAGCAGGGAGGAAACTGATGCGGTTCGGCGTGTTCGTGCCCCAAGGTTGGAGGAGAGACCTCGACCGGATCCCGGATCCCGTCGAAAAGTTCGAAGCGATGACCACGGTTGCGAAGGTCGCGGACGAGGGCAGTTGGGACTCGATTTGGGTTTACGACCACTTTCACACCGTGCCGGAACCGGCACTGGAAGCAACCTTCGAATGCTGGACGATCACCGCGACCCTGGCGCGCGACACCAGCCGGGTCAACGTCGGACAGATGGTGACTTGCAACGGCTATCGCAATCCCGCCCTCTTCGCCAAGATCGCATCGACCGTCGACGTCGCCAGCCACGGCCGCCTCTACGCCGGTTTCGGGGCGGGATGGCACGAGGTGGAATGGAAGGCCTATGGCTACGAATGGGTCGACACGCCCGTACGTATGGCGAAATTCCGCGAGGCAGTCGAAATCATCCATAAAATGTGGACGGAGGATTATCCGGTCTTCAATGGAAAGTATTACCGCATCGACAAACCGATCAATGAGCCGAAAGGCGTAAGTAAACCGCACATTCCGCTCTGGCTCGGCGGCGGTGGCGAACAAGTCACGTTGAAACTGGTCGCGAAATTCGCCGACGCGAGCAACTTCGGGTATTCCGATCCTGAAGTGTTCAAGCAGAAGCTCGAAGTCCTCAAGCGCCATTGCGAAAACGAGGGCCGCGAAATCGACACGATCACAAAATCGACCAGCCTCTTCGGCTATTTACTGGCTGATGGTGAAGATCCGCACACGATCGACGTTCCCGGCGGTCAAACACGGGAGGAGTTCGAAAAGAACGTCTTCATTGGCACGAGCGACCAGTTCACCGAAAAGATCGAGCAGCTGAGGTCTGTAGGCGTCGACTACGTGATCGTCTACATGCCGAATGTCGCTTACGACCAGCGCCAGGTTCGGCAATTCGCCAAGGAGATCATCCCCCGGTTCGCGTAGGGCCTCCAATCGTCATGCCAAGCGGCATCAAGGTATCTGGGGCTCTGATGAGGGCGGCAGATGCCAGGCACAGATTCTTCGCTTTCGCTCAGAATGACGGTATGAGGGCGCTCAGAGCGACGGGTGAGGAGCGGGTAGCACGACGGTGAGGGAGTGCTTGGCACGATGGGCGGAGCGCTGAGGACTACGAGGCTTGGCGCTCAGAGTCACAAACGAGAGGTTTCGCCGACTCAAGGGCACTAATGAAGCAATGAACCGAAAACAGACTGCCGAAGGGGGAAATGAATGCGCTTTGGGATGATGGTGCCGCAAGGTTGGCGCATGGACTTGGCGGAGATCGACGATCCCATCGAACAATACGAAGCAATGACGACCGTGGCGAGAGCCGCGGATGAGGGGGGATGGGAACAAATCCGCTCTACGATCATTTCCACACGGTTCCCAGACCTGAACTTGAAACGACCTTCGAATGCTGGACGGCGACGCCCGCCCGCGACACGAGGCGTGTCAAGCTCGGGCAGATGGTGGACTGTAACGGCTATCGCAACCCCACGTTGTACGCGAAGATCGCGTCGACGGTCGATGTCGCCAGTCATGGCCGGCTCTATGCCGGGTTTGGCGCGAGCTGGTACCAGCACGAGTGGACAGCGTACGGCTACGAGTGGCCCGAGACTCCCGAACGGATGGCCCGGTTCAAGGAAGCAGTCGAGATCGTTCATAAGATGTGGACCGAGGACTATCCGGAGTTCCACGGTAAGTACTACCAGATCGACAGACCGATCAACGAACCCAAAGGTCTGCAGCAACCGCACATCCCATTGTGGATCGGCGGCAGCGGTCCCAAGGTGACGCTTAGGCTTGTCGCGCGGTTCGCCGATGCCTGCAATCTCGGGCCGGCTGGACCTGAAACCGTGCGCCCAAAGCGCGAGACTTTGAAGGAGCACTGTGAAAACGAAGGCCGCGATTCCAGCTCGATCATCAAATCGGTCGAGATGAATACGTGCTTGCTGTTGCCGGGAGAGGACCCTGCCAAGGTTAAAGTCCAGGGCGGGATGACGCGCGAAGAGTTCGAGAAAGCGTTTCTCATCGGCACGGTTGACCAAATCAGCGAGCGGATTCAAGGGCACGTCGACGCCGGGGTCGACTACGTGATCGTCTACCAGCCGAATATCGCGTACAACCAGGATCGAGTCAGGTATTTCGCGAGCGAAGTGATTCCGCGATTTGCTTGAGGCTGAAGGAGGAAATCAGCCATGGCATTCACGACCGCTGAACAGGCCCTGGCCAGGCGCAGATTTGGCAGCACAGAGTTGATGGTGCCGCCGATCGCGATCGGCTGCGCCCCTCTCGGCGACATGGCCGACACGTTTGGGTACTCCGTATCCGAGGAGGATGCGATCGCGACGGTCAAGACCGTGCTCGCGAGCCCGATCAACTTCATCGACACCGCCGCCCATTATGGCGACGGCGAAAGCGAGCGCAGGATCGGGCTCGTCCTGAAAGAGCTCGGAGGTCTGCCGCAAGGCGCGGTGTTAGAGACCAAAGAGGGTCGCGAAGTTGCGACGAACGACTTCAGCGGCGAGATGCTGAAGCGGCGGCTCGAGCGCAGTTTGAATCTGCTCGGCCTCGACAAGCTCCAGATCGTCTATTTGCACGACGCGGAATGGACGACGTTTGAGGAAGCGATGGCGCCCGGCGGTCCGGTCGAAGTGTTACGTACCTACCGCGACCAAGGAGTCATCCAATATCTCGGCGTGGCCGCGGGACCGGTCGATGTCGAAACACAATACGTCGAAACCGGTCTGTTCGACGCGTTGATCACGCACAACCGGTATACGCTCCTCAATCAGTCCGCCAATTGGCTTATCGAGTTCGCCTCGTCACAAGGAATAGCAGTGCTCAATGCCGCGCCGTACGGCAGCGGCATGCTTGCCAAGGGAGCAGCGGCCTATCCGCGCTACGCCTACCAGCAGGCGCCTCCTGAGCTCTTGGAGCAGACAAAGGTCCTCAATGAGATCGCGGATCGCTACGGTGTGCCGTTGCCGTCGGTCGCGCTGCAATTTTCGACGCGAGATCCGCGGATCACCGCGACGATCGTCGGCCTGAGCAAACCGGAACGGATTCAACAGACCATTGACTATCTGATGGTCGATATTCCGGACGCGCTCTGGGATGAGGTTAGCGCCTTGCCCCGGTTCGAGAACGATCCGGAAATAAACCGCTGGAAGTAAGGAACGCGAGCACTGCAAGCAGGAAAGGTTGCGAGATCCATGGTTGCCCCAAATGGCGCGCGCTACGACACCCTGATCAAAGGCGGCAGGGTCATCGATCCCGACTCCGATTTGGTCGGCGATTTGGACGTGGCGATCTCGAATGGCAAGATTGCCACGGTTGAAGCGAACGTGCCGCCGGACTCGGCGAAGACGGTCGTCGACGCATCCGGCACGTTTGTCACTCCGGGGCTGGTCGATCTCCACACACACATTTATTGGGGCGCGACCTATTGGGGCATCGAGCCTGACCCGGTCGCGGCCCGAAGCGGCGTCACCACCTGGCTTGACGTGGGCAGTGCCGGCGCCTTCAGCTTTCCTGGGTTTCGCCGCTACGTTGCGGAGGCGAGCAAATCTCGCGTGTTCTCGCTCCTCAACGTTTCGTCGATCGGTCTCATCGCGCCGACGTACGAGCTCGCGAATCTGGATTACTGCGACGTCGAGCTCGCCGCGCAGATCGTCGAAGAGAATCGCGATCTGATCATCGGCATCAAGGCTCGGATCGATGCCTTTACCACCCGTGGCACGGGGATCCAGCCGCTCGCGCTGGCACGGGGACTGGCCGATCGAGTCCAGTTGCCGCTCATGGTCCACATCGGTACTGCGCCGCCAACGCTGAACGAGATTTGCGATTATCTCCGGCCCGGCGACATTCTGACCCATTGTTTCACCGGGCAGGCAAACAAAGTCGTCGACGAAAACGGTTTGGTCAATGCCAACATCAAAGACCTCCATGACCGCGGATTGATCCTCGACATTGGCCATGGGGCCGGATCGTTCAGCTTCGAGACCGCCGAGCGGATGCTCGACCAGGGGATCCTGCCCGATGTCATCAGCACTGACATCCACCAACTCGCGATCCAGGGCCCGATGTTCGACATGCCGACGACGCTGTCAAAGTTCTTGTTGATGGGTATGACCATTGAACAGGTGATCGCGCGCGCGACTTCTGCCCCTTCTGCGGCAATGCGCAAACCAGAGTTCGGCTCGCTCAAACCGGGCAGCAAAGCCGACGTCGCGCTCTTCGCGCTCGAAGAAGGCGACTTCACGTTCCAAGACATTCACATGAACGAGCGGAAAGGCACGCGCCGTCTAGTCAACACCCTGACGATGATCGATGGCGAAGCGTTGCCGCAGTTGGAGGAGCGGCCGCTGCACCTCTGGGCAGTGCTGCCGGAACATCAGCGCGCGAAACTCATCCCTTTGACGGCGGTTGGCGTTTAATAACATGCACCGACCGGCTTGACAGGCGGAAGCTGAGTGATAGGGTACGCCGGGTTCAACAACAAGTAGATACCAAGCGTTGGTGCCTTGGTCAGTGGCCTGAGAACGGCAGCCTGCAAACAGGCGTCGATCTGAGAAGGAGTGGGAAATGACAGATCACAAGGCGGCGTTTCAACGGTTGGCCAGCGAGGCGGCGGACGGGAAGTACACCCGCCGACAGATCATCGCTGGCGCGCTTGCGCTCGGACTCTCAGCCGCGGCGGTCAACGAAATTCTGGCGAACGCGACTCTCGCGCAAGAGGCGACTCCTTCTCCCGCCGCTTCACCTGTGGCGCCGACTATCGTTCCGATCGTCGGCAAAGAGATGACGGCTGATGACATCGCGACGGCGATTGAGTCAGAGGGCGAAGTCACCGTCGGCAACTGGACCTACACCGCAAACGACCAGCTCGTGAAACGGTTCCAGGACTACGTCAAGCAAACCTACGGCAAGGACATCAAACTCAATTACGAAGCCTCGCAATCGCCGAGCACATATCTAACCGCACTTTACACGGCGGTCGGTGCCGGGGAGCAGTCGCCATACGATGTGATGGCGATTGAGGAGAGCTACTGGGCTGAGGCACAGGGGCAGCAAAAGACTCAAAACACGAAGCTGATGGAAGATTATCTTCCCTCGCCACTCATTCCGAACGCGAACCGCGTCGTCGAATCGTTCAAGCATGCGCCGACCGCGATCGCATTCCAAGCTTCAGCCACGCCAGGGATTGTTTACCACAAGGATAAAGCCGGCTATCTCGCCGACTGGAAGGACCTTGCCGACGACCGGTTAAAGGGCAAGCTGTTAATGTGGATGCCGGGTGACATCACAGGCGGCGGCATCCTTCTTGGTCTGGCGGGCTCGCTTGGCTATGACTACAAGAACGAAGACCAGATGAAGCAAACGATCGACTTCGCGGCCGACAAGATCGGGCCGAATGCGATCAAATACACCGCCGACAACTCCGAAAGTCAGCAGCTCTTCAAGAGCGGCGTGGCGGACGTGGTCACCTTCTGGAACTCGATGGGGCGGCAGCAGTACCTTGACGGCGTCCAGGACGCCGCGTTCTTGATCGCTGCTTCCGGCCAATATATGGTCAACGGATACCTCTGGATTCCAGTCAAGCCGAAGCATCCAGTTCTTGCGCAAATCTTCATCGATTGGCGCCTCAGCGACGATGCGCAGTTCCCGGACATCGATGCCTGGGGCATCACTAAGGGCGCCTGGTCGGAACTGCAGGAGGGAATCCTCGGGCCGTCCTACGAAGGTGATATTCCCGACTGGTTCAAGGACCAGTACTACAACTACTATCCGACGGCCGACCAACTCAAGACCAAATACAAGTTGGTTGACTGGGATTACTACGGGGCTCACGAGAAGGACTGGAACGATTACTGGCTGCAGAAGATCGGTCTCTAGTCCAAGGCGAGTACGAAGTCCAACGGCTTTACAATTGGCGCGGGCATTTCGCCCGCGCCTGTTGACCTCTTGTCTTTGATCGGGAGCATCTACACATGGCGATGCCATCGACCGCAGTCGCAACGGCTGAACGGGAGGCGGTCGAAGCCGGTGAAGAGCGGCACGGTTGGAAGCAAATGCTAACCGGGCCGGGGCTGATCGTGCCGGCCATTGTGTTCACGATCCTGTTTTCGCTTATCCCACTCATCTATGTTGCGATTGTCAGCTTTACCCAAGAGTCGACATTTTTCTTTCACAACCCGATTTACACCATCAGCAACTACACCAAGACATGGAATCGCTACTTGCCGACGGTTCGGACGACGGTCTATCTCGCCGCCTTATCGACGTTCGTCGATCTCATCTTTGGCTATCCGTTTGCCTACATCTTGATTCGCCGGGTGCGATATCGCGAGCTGGTGCGGACGTTGATGACGTTCCCCCTTTTCGGACCGCTTTATTTATCGTTCGGTCTCCATTACATCTTGCTCCCGGGCGGCCCGTTTGATCCCGTCGTGACTCCCGTGCTCAACTTTTTTGGCCTGCAAGCAGTCGACCTCCTCTATTCGCTCTGGTCGGTGCTGTTTGGCATGGCCGTCTTCACATTTCCGTTCATGGTTATGAACATCGGCGCGGCGCTCTCGAATGTCGATCCAACTTTGGAAGAAGCGGCGACGACACTTGGCGCCCGCCCATGGCAAACATTCTGGCGAGTCCTCTTCCCGCTCAGCCGAAGCGGCATCCTGGCTGGTTTCCTGATGTGTTTTGGCTGGAACCTCGGTGTTTACGTCGTCCCGATTCTTCTCGGCACATTGAAAGAGCAACGTGTACTTGCGATCGTCATCCAAACGAAAGCGCTCGGGGGCCAGTTCGATTACGGACTTGCGTCCGCTCTCGGTATCGTGCTGATGGGGCTTGCCTTCACCGTGACCTGGTTGTCGCTGCGGCTCTCCCGCGGCGCGTTGGGAGCATAGAGGATGGGCTCGATTGCCGCCTCCCAGCAACGCCGGTTTACCGCCAAGTCGATCATGGCTGTGCTCGCGCACGCCTATATCTGGATTTGGCTGCTGATCTTCGCGATGCCCTTCATTACGACGCTGATGTATTCGTTGGAGAAGCAGGGTGGTTCAGGCTATTCGCTCGCGGCTTACGATTACGTCTTCGGCACGTTCAAGGACAATTTGTGGTTGTCGTTCAAGACCACAGTGGCGACGATCATCATCAACCTCTTGATCTCGATTCCGGCCGCGTATGCAATTGTCCGCTTCCGCGTGCCGGGCAAGCGATTCGTGCTCTCCACGCTCAACCTCTCGCTCTACACGCCGGCCGCGGTCATGGGCTTGAGCCTGGTCATCGCCTACAACTATTTCTTCCACCGTCCAGGCACAGTGGAGGGACTGGTCGCCGCCTACGTTGTCGGCAGTTATCCGCTGATGCTGCTGCCGATCATTGTCGCCCTCCGCGACTTGCCGACGGTGTTCGAAGAGGCATCGCGCACGCTCGGAGCGAATAGGATGCAGACCTTCTTCCGGATCGAGCTGCCGCTACTGGGACCCGGTATCAGCGCCGGGATCCTGCTGACCTTCGTCATCATCTTCAATGAGTTTCTGGTCACGCTCTTCATCGCTGGAACCGGCAACACTACTGCCGCCTTACGGGTCTATAACTTGACCCGTACCGCCGGTTTCGAGCCGTCGACGGCCGCGCTCGCCACCACGATGCAGTTCGTTTCGTTCATGGTCGTGCTCATTTTCTTCAAGTTCTTCGGCTCGCGTTATCTCAAAGGCACCTATTTGATCTGACGGAGTAACGCATGTCCCGGGTACGGCTACTGGACGTAACGAAGCGATTTGGGCCGACGGTTGCGGTCGACCGCGTCACGGCGGACATCGTCGATGGCGAGTTCGTGACGCTGCTTGGCCCGTCGGGCTGTGGCAAAACGACGACGCTGCGCATGGTCGCCGGTCTGATCGATCCGACATCCGGCCAGATCATGTTCGACGATCAAGTGATGAACAATGTCCCGCCGCACCGGCGCAATATCGGGCTCGCGTTCCAGAGTCACGCCCTCTTCCCACACCTCTCGGTCGCCAAAAACATCGCGTTCGGACTCGAAGTCAAGGGCCGCAAAAAAGGGGAGATCAAGAGCCGCGTCGATGAGATGTTGAACATGATCGAGCTGCGAGGGTATGGCGACCGCATGCCATCACAACTCTCCGGCGGACAACAGCAACGGGTAGCGCTGGCGAGGATGCTGGCGACTGATCCCCGGGTCCTGCTGTTCGACGAACCGTTGTCGGCCCTCGATCGCAATCTGCGCGACACGCTGAAATACTCGATTCTACGCCTGCAGCGGCAAACGAAGAAAACAGCGATCTACGTTACCCATGACCAATCAGAAGCGTTCGCCATTTCCGACCGTATCTTCGTGATGAACGGGGGCCGGGTCGAACAAAGCGGTACGCAACTGGACATTTACCTCCGACCCGCCAGTGAGTTCGTCGCTAATTTCGTCGGCGACAACAATGCAATCCATGCCAACGTCGTCGAGGTCCGTCAGGAACCAGGAGGCGAGCCCACCGCGCTCGTCGATGCGGGGGGAACGACGTTGCGAGCGTTCGCGAGCGATGGGATCAGACAAGGCGATCGCGTGCTCGCGTTCTTTCGGCCCGAGAATGTCGAAGTTCTCACCGACGGCGAAGGCCGGGACGAACCAGGAGTTTTCGAAGGCGCGGTCGATCAAATCGTGTTCGAGGGTCCGACCGTGCGACTCACGCTTGACGTCGACGGGACCGCTCTCAAAATCGCGGTGGGAGGCATCGAGCGGCTGACGTTGCTGGACGTCGGCTCGAAACGCCTTCGCGTCAGGCCGCGGCAAGTGTCGTTGGTGAAGGAACCGGCGGCCTGATCACGTCTTCTTCCGCAATCAGGAACGCTTCATGTCCAATCGGTGGTTTGTCCGCTTTTCAATTGGGGTTGCGTCGCTGCTGTTGGTTATGACGTCGGTGCGAGCGACCGGCTCCGCCGTCGCATTTCAGACGCCCTTGAAGCGCGCGGTCAGCTGTGTAGAGGCCGCCACGCCAACCGCGCCGCCCTTTGCCACGCCGCGCGCGCAGTCAAGTCCGGCCGCGTCCCCGTCGCCGACTGGATCCGAACTCGATCCGATTTATCTCGACTTGATGATCACGCAGCAACAGCGAGCCTTGGACATGGCGCGGCTCGGCGCCGTGCGGTCCGAAAATCGCGAGCTGCAACAACTGTCGGAGCGCATCATTGCCGGAACCGAGCCGCTCTTGGACTCGCTTCGGAGTCTTCGCTCCAACGCGTTTCCAGAATCGCCCAGACTGTCTACGACCGAAACCATGCGCGAACTCGACGAGTTTTCCAGTTCGCATCTGCTCAAGGGCGGCGTGCCCGGAGCGATGGTCATCGTCGCAGGCAACAACATTATTAACGACCTTTGTTTTATGGCAGCGGACTTTGATCAGCTCTATCTGGATAATTTGATTGAGCAATTCGACGCCGGGATCGTGTTGTCGCAGGTGGCAATTGACTTCGCCGGTAATAGTCTGACCTCTGCCCTTGCCGCTGAAGTCGTCCACGCCGACCGCCCCTTTGAGGACGCCGCGATCGCGGTCCGCTCGGTAATCGAGAGCGGTACGCCCTTCGCGAGCCCCGTGGGCGGCTCGTAATCTGCTCGCATTAAGACCAAGCCCTTATTTCGGAGACCCGCGACGTACGTCCTCAGCAGCGGCAATTTGCAGGGCGAATACGTTATCTGACCGATGTCCGGCACCTTTTTCTACGTGCACGATTACGTCATTGAACTGTTGGGCGGAAGGCGCTGAGGTCGCTCGCTGCCTCCGCGTTCAGAATCACTGGTGCCCTTGGCGGTCGAGAGGTGAGTTGTGGGAATTAAAGAGAACAAGGAGTTGGTGACCCGGTTCGTGGAGGACGTGTTCAACGGCGGAAACGTCCGCCTCTTGGCGGAGATGGTCTCCCCGGAACACGTCAGCCACTTGCCAAATGGCGACCACTATGGTCCGGAGGGAGTGCGGATCGACATCGCCGGGTTCCGCGCGGCGTTCCCAGATTTACGGCTGACCATCCTCGACCTCGTCGCGGAGTGTGACCGGGTCGTGTTCCGGTTCGTCGCGGACGGGACGCATGAAGGGCCGTTCATGGGGGTAGCCCCGACAGGCAAGCGGATCAAGGTCGACGGTATCGTTATCGACCACGTGCGGGACGGGCAGACCTGCGAACGATGGGTGCAGTACGATGGGCTCGCTCTCTTGCGCCAACTCGGAGCCACGGCCGATTGCGAAACGTCGGTTCCCTAGTCCCTACCGGCCATCATGGAGGGGTTGACCGGCGACGGCGCTGCGGACCGTATAGAGCGAGCCGGTTTCGACCTCGGTAATGACGAGCACCTTGTTCTCAGAACCACCGAAGGCGACGTTCGTGACGTTGGCTCCGGGCACGCGAATCTCGGCGACGCGCCGGCCCAACTCGCTGAAGATGTCAACGCGACCGCCGCCCCAATGCGCGACATAGAGTTCCCCATTCGCCGCGAACGCCATCCCGTCGGGCCCCGACGGCATGTCCGTGTCGGCAACATGCTCTCGCGGTCCGGTCGTGCCGTCCCCGTTGATCTGATACCGCAAGATGCGATTGCGGAACGTCTCCGCGAGATATACGAATTGACCATCGGCGCTGAGCGCTACGCCGTTCGGGAATGCAAGCCCGGCGTCGATCTGCTCGAGCTTGCCGTCCGGAAAATAGCGGTAGAAACCGCCGATCGGGTTGTCCGCGCTCGAACCCCAAGGGTCGGAAAAGTAAACGATTCCATTCTCATCAAGGACGAGATCGTTCGCGCCGTTGAGCGGTTTGCCCTGGTACTCGTTGACCACAATAGTTGATTCGCCATCAGGTGTGACTCGCAACAGACCGTGAATGTTGTCGCCTTCGTCGGCGACCCAAAGTGAACCGTCGGGATGAAAGGCCAGGCCAGCCGGGATACCTTTGGTATTGAGGAACTCGGTCGCGACACCATCAGGCGTCAACTTGACGATCGACGACGCTTCCCAATCGACAAAGAAGAGATTTCCTTCGTTGTCGAAAGCCGGGCCTTCCGGTGTTGGAAAACCGGAAATCAGGAGTTCAACATCGCCCACAGTGCGCAATGCTTCAGCCTTTCGACGAGCCGAGATAGTCATACGCCGGCAGGGTCAAAAATGGAATGAAGTCGTCATTGCGAACCAGGTGGTCAAGAATGTTCGCCGCGTCACCATACCGGCTCGCGCCCCGTCCGCCAAGCTTCGCGACCTCATCGTTTAGTACAGTCAGGAAGCGGTCGCGCGTGATCGCGACGCCGTCTTCGGTTGCCACACCGTGGCGAATCCATTGCCAGAGTTGGGCCCGGGATATTTCGGCGGTGGCGGCATCTTCCATCAAGTTGTTGATTGCCGCCGCTCCCACGCCCCTCAACCACGAATCGATGTACTGCAGCGCGACGCTGACGTTCATCCGCAGTCCGGCGTCGGTGACAGCGCCGCCTTCAATGGCCGTGTTCACGAGGACGTTGGCATCGGCCTCGATATCATCTCGTTGACGGTCCTTTTGATTTGGGCGAATGCCAAGCACGTGATCGAACATCTCGGTCGCGATGGCAACCAGACCCGGGTGCGCGACCCACGTGCCGTCGAATCCTGCGCCCGCTTCGCGCTCCTTGTCTTCGCGCACCTTGGCGAACGCCATTTCGTTGACCACGGGATCACGGCGGGTGGGGATAAATGCGGCCATGCCGCCGATGGCGTGCGCTCCGCGTCTGTGGCAAGTCTTGACGAGCAGCTCGGCGTAGGCCCGCATAAATGGGACCCCCATGGTCACCTGGCTGCGATCGGGCAGGATCTTGGTTGGATCGTCGCGGAACGCTTTGATCAAGCTGAAGATGTAATCCCAACGACCGGCGTTGAGTCCGGCCGCGTGATCGCGGAGCTCATAGAGAATCTCGTCCATTTCGAATGCGGCATAGATCGTCTCGATCAGGACGGTGGCTCGAACCGAGCCCTGCGGGATGCCGAGCGCTTGCTGCGCTTGGATGAACACATCGTTCCATAGGCGCGCTTCGAGATTGCTCTCAGTTTTTGGCAGGTAGAAATAAGGCCCGAAACCGCGATCGAGCTGTGCTTTCGCGTTGTGGAAGAAGGCAAGGCCGAAGTCAAAAAGACTTGCCGAAACCGGCTCGCCGTCGATGTGGACATGTCGCTCGACCAGATGCCACCCGCGTGGCCGCACGACCAAGGTCGCGATCGTCTGATTGAGGTGGTAGGTCTTGCCATCCTCTTGCTCAAAGCTGATCGTCCCTTGAACCGCGTCCTTGAGATTGACCTGACCGAGCGTCACGTTCTCCCAGGTCGGAGAGAGCGCATCTTCGAAATCGGCCATGAAGACCTTCGCCTCAGAATTGAGGGCGTTGATCATCATTTTGCGGTCGGTGGGTCCGGTGATCTCCACTCGCCGGTCGTTGAGAGCCGCCGGCGCGGGTGCAACCTGCCAGATGCTTTCGCGGACTTCTTTCGTCTCGGGGAGGAAATCGAGCTTGCTGCCAGCGGCGAGCGCCTCTTGTCGCCTTGGCCGGCGCTCAAGCAACTCTAGGCGGGTAGGGTTGAAAGTGCGGTGCAATGTTGCGACGAAGTCGAGCGCATCCGGCGATAGGATCTCTTCCGCGCCCTTTGGTACCGCGGTGGTCAACTCGATGCCAGCTTTAATTGTCATTTGTCTGCTCCGATTGGCCGAAGGGGTCCCAAATCAATGCATGGTCCGTGCCCCGGTTAGCGAGGCCGGCATGACCGTATGACTCATCGCGCGTCGAGTTGGATTCGGTCACCGTCTACGGACCAGGCCCGCTAGTCCAAATGCTTGCTTGGTCAGCCGGGAACGAACATCGGAACGTCCGTTTCTTCCTCCGAGGTCAGCGGTTCATCAGGCAGTCCGAGTGCTTCGGCCACCGAGGCCGCGAATTGGTTAACCTGTTCCTTGAAGAACCCCATGATGGTGGCCGCGACCGTTCCATCAGGCCGGATGAGGAAAACCGTCGGTGTGGCGAAGATGTCAAAGGCACGGGAAATCGTGTAGTTGTCCGGGTCGATGATGATGGGAAAGGTGATGCCGTAGCGGCGAGCGAAGGACCTGGTGACATTCGCCGAGTCTTGAGCCACGCCTAGGACAGTCAGCCCTTTGTCGCCGTATCGCTTGTGCAAGCGCTCCAGCATTGGGAACATCGCTTTGCTCCCCTGACACGAGCTTTTGTAGATACCGAGCACGACCGAACCGGCGCTGAGCGCGCCGTCGATGGTCCGAACCGCCCCCTCCGCGTCCCGCAGTTCGATGTCGATAACAGGTGCGGGTTGTTCAGCTTCAATTGGCGCCAACGGTCACTGCTCCCTTCGTTCTCGCTGGAGCATCGTACATGCCGACTGGGCGAGCGACAAGAACGGGGACCGATGAAGGCAGGTCCTCATGCAGGCCTCGGCGGCCGCCGGTCCTGCCACGGGGCGATCACTTCGAATGCAGCGGCAGCGCGAAGGACGGTCGCATCGTCATGGAAGCGGCCGACGATCTGCAAGCCGATTGGCAGTCCGGCGCTGTCCCAACCGCAGGGCACAGTGGCGGCGGGTTGACCGGTGATATTAAAGGGATAGGTGAAGGCGGTCCAACTCAGGTAGTCGGTCGGTTGACCTTGAATCGAGCCGGGTTGATCGGCGCCGGCCGCAAACGCGGTAATCGGGAGCGTGGGCGTGACGAAGAGATCGTATTGGGACGTGAATGAACGTAGTTTTTGCGCATAGGCATTCCGGCGAGCGAGCGCGGCGGTGAACTCGGCTGCTGAAAATCGCTGCCCGGCTTCGATGACCTCGACGAGTCCAGGATCGAGGCGATCCTGGACCTCGTCGAACTGGTCCTTCAACGTGCCGGCGTGGCTGCTTGCCCAAATAATATGGACGATCTCCCAGGGATCTTCGAGACCGGGATGCGCTTCTTCAACGGTGCAACCGAGCTCTTCGAAGCGGCGGACGGCCGCTTCGGTTGCTTGTATCACCTGAGGGTCAACGGGCGAGTAGCCGAGATCAAGCGACCAGCCGATTCGCAATCCGCGAACGTCGCCGTCCAATGCCTTGACGTAATCAACTCCGCTCGACCAGGAGTAACGATCGCGAGGGTCTTCGCCCGCCGTGGCGTTGAGCAGGAGCGCGGCATCGGCAACGGTTCTGGTCATCGGTCCAATGTGCGAAAAATCGCCGACCGAGCTAGGCGGGTGATAAGGGACGAGGCCGAACGACGGCTTGAGACCGAAGATGCCGCAGAACCCGCACGGAATTCGGATTGACCCCGCGCCATCGCTGCCCTGGGCAAGGGGTCCGAGACCGGCGGCGACCGCGGCCGCGCCGCCGCCGCTCGAACCGCCCGCGGTGCGACCGTGCTTCCAGGGATTGTGTGTCGGGCCGACCAAACGATTGCCGGAATCCCCCTTCCAACCAAACTCGGGCGTGTTTGTCTTGCCAAGCATGACCGCGCCGGCGCTCTTCACTCGTTCGACAAAGGGCGCGTCTTCGTCCGGCGTCCAATCCGCATACAGAAGCGAACCCCTGGTCGTGCGAATACCTTTGGTCAGCGTCAGATCTTTGATCGAGATTGGCACGCCGGCGAGTATGCCGGCGTTCCCTTCGAGATAAGCGCGCGCAGCCGCCCGCGCTTGCGCAAGCGCAAGTTCCGGTGTAACCGTGATGAACGCATTTAGCGCAGGATTCAATTGCTCGATCCGGTTGAGGATCGCTTCGGTCACGTCGACCGGGGAGAGTTCCCGCGCCTGATACAGTCCGATCAGTTCGGTCGCCGACGCAAAACAGAGATCGTCAATAGTCACGGCGAACCTCCCTACGCGCACAATGATCACGATCGCCGCGAGATTGTATCGAACGCAAGTTGGCCGTTCGCGGCTATCATGGGCAAGTTGGGCGCTGGCATATGAAAGCGACGTGACCATGCAGCAGGACTACATACTGCGGATGATCGAGCAACTTGGGGTGTTCGTTCGTCGCGTTGCCGGGCTCAAGCACGAAGGCAAGACCGGCGAGGCGTTCCAAGCGATTGGCGAGGCGTTTGGCTCGTTGGGTGGACTCAACGCGTCCCTTGTGCATGCGCTTTCCGAAGACGATTTAATCAACCTCCTGCGGGCGCGCGGCGCCATCGACTCCGATCGCTGCCTGGCGCTTGCCGAGATTTTGCGCGAAGAGGCCGATCTGTATGAAGACCTAGGTCAACCTGAGCAAGCCCTGCCGCGTTATCTCAAGTCGCTCCGGCTGCATTTAGAAGCGTTTCCTGACCCAGAGGACGCGCCATTGCCGGTTTCGACGTCCGCGATCGAGAACTTGGTGGATCGGGTTCCCGCGGCCGCGCTCTCGTTTCAGACTTTCGACTACCTGATCAGCTTTCTAACGGATTCGGGCGAGTACGCGCGGGCTGAAAACGTTCTTTTGGAGCGCCGGGAGGCGCTGCCAGAGGAGGACCTTGCGCTTGGCATCGGCGAGGAGTTCTACCGTTCGGTCCTCGAGCAACCAGACGACGGCATTGAAGCCGGCGGACTGAGCCGCGAAGAAGCGGAAGACGGCTTGACTGCGTGGCTTGAAGGCTAAACGGCCAGAACTTTTCAGTGAGCGACAGCACTAAGAGAATAGACCGACTCGAAAAGTACTTATGTACTGACCTAACTATGACCTGCGCACCTGGAGGCGGACTCGGCGGCACCCTACGATTTGGCTAGGATAGCCAGTACGTCTTGGCGGCGCGAGAGCGGCGTGTCGGGGAGCGATGAGTCTTGCCAACCGAAGGCGAATCGACCAACAGCAAACTAGACGTCTTGGCGGTTCTTGATTCGCTCGGATTGCGACGTCGAACCGGTAAGATGGCCGTGATCGCCGCCGGCGAGACGAGCAGTTTCTTTCTCCAACGGGGAAAGATCCTCATGGCGAGTTCGACCTGGAGCAATCTCCGCCTCGGACAGACCCTCGTCCGCCGAGGAGCCCTGCCAAAGGAGCGACTCGAGCGCAGTCTGGTGCTGCAAACGACGATCGCCCATCGTCCGTCGCTGGGAACGGTCCTCGTCGAGGATGGCGCGCTCAGTCGTGAGGATCTGGCATTAGGAATCGAAGATCAATGCGTGGCGGTGCTCATGCGCACATTTGAGATGCCCGACGCCACGTTTCTGTTTGACGCTTTTGAGGCCGCGCCTCGCCAGATCGAGTTCGTCCCCATTGACGCGACTTTCGCCGTCGACGAGGCGATACGGCGCATCGACAATCGGCGACAGCACAAAACGATGCGTCAACTGATGCCGTCGCCGACGGCGAGACTCGGATTGTCGTTGGCGATTGCCGACGTCGCGCTTCAGCTCAATGACGATGAGCTCTCGGTTGCGCTGGCAATCAACCGCCGGTCACCGACAATCCTCGACCTCATCCAAACCCTCGACTTTGACCTCGTGCGCTTACAGCGCGCGATTATTCGCCTTCGCGAGCGCGGGCTACTGGTGACGGTTGAAGCGGCGGGATAGGAACGTGCGCGGCTAGCGCCTCGCGCAGTATCGTCAGACAGCCATAGTCCACTTCGAACCAAGCCATCGATAAAACTTCCGGGACCGGGGCCGGTACCCGTCCTTACGATCTAGCCTCATCGCAACGAAGCCCGTACAGGGCCGCGCGATTTCGCTACGGGTGCTGCGTATCAACTTGTACAGAGGGAATGCGCGGGAGAGAACGCGGTCAGCTCTTCGGTGGACGGCTGCGTCAAATTGAGCGCTCGTTCTTCGACAAGCAACGCGGCAACTCATGGATTTACTCTTTCGCCGTTCGCGTCCAGATCTTCACTTTTCGAGAACAGCAAATTGGAGCGTTTGACCGTAAAGATGTTACCTAACTACTTGACTGATAAGTGCAAGGAAGATTGAGAAGATAACCTGCTGTTGGACGCGATCGATCGGGTCGCGACCGTGCCCAAGCCCGGCGGGCATTCTCAGCCCCCCTCGGCAGGCGCTCCGGAGCGCCTGCCAAACCGCCCATCGTTTGGTGCTGTGTGATGACTAATAGATGGCGGGCGGTTGGCTCCCGGCTTGTGGCGCATCGTCCCTTCGTTTGGAAACGGACGCGGTCACTGGCATTGCCAGTGACCGTACTCATCATCACTTGCGCCCGCACCGAGCGCCTATCACTCCATTCAACATCCGGGCTGACCGTGATTGCCGCAGCAGGTGGTACGATGCCGCATCCGCAGCCAAAAATTTCGCGTCAGCATCCTAAGTTTGGCGACGAACGATGCATCATACATTTTCCAATTGCTGAGAAACGTCGACACACCGCCTCGCCGTTGCCCGCACATCAGCGCTCGCCTTTCGCCGGTTTATCTGTCACGATGTAATCGATGCCGTCTCGTAGCCCCAATGGTGGCCGGCCGATGAGTCGCTCGGTCGCCGACTGCGCGGTCGTATTGTCGAGCGCGAGCATCTTGAGCTGTTCCTTCGTCACCGGCGGTTGGATTCCCTTCGGCAACGGCGCGGAGACAGCGACGATCGTCTTCATCACGCCGACCGGGACGTGCACCTTCGGTTTCTTCTTTCCCAGTTTCTCCGCGATGAGGTTAAGCATTTGTTCGTAGGTGAGTTGATCTGGTCCGCCAAGTTCGAAGGTCTGACGCGCAGTCATTGGATCGTCGACGATGGCGGCAAACGCGTCCGCCACATCGCGCACCGAAACGGGTTGGAATCGGGTCTTTCCATCGCCGACAACCGGCACCACGGGAAAACCGCGCACAACCCCTGCTAAGGCGTTAACGAACCCGTCGCCCGGTCCGAAGATGACCGAGGGCCGGACGATCGTCCAGTCGAGCCCGGAGGACTTCACGGCTTCCTCAGCCCGCCATTTCGCTCGCATGTAGTCGAACCCCGGCCGGTCGCTTGCGCCCAGCGCGCTCATGTTCACGAAACGCTTGACACTCGCACTCTTGGCAGCTTCGACCATGTTGACGGTGCCCTCGCGAATGATGCGATCGAAGGTCGCGCCGTCGCGTTCTTCGATGATGGCCACGAGGTGGATGACGGTGTCGCATCCGCGCGCGGCTTCGGCGAGCGATGTTAGATCGGTGACGTCCCCTTGCACGATTTCGATAGCCGGCGAGGCTTTGATCGGTGAAGATGAAGGGTCACGGACCAGCAAGCGAAGCGGACGCCCGGCGAGGGCGGGAACGAGTGAGCCGCCAACAAAACCGGTCCCGCCGGTGATCAAGATTGGCATGGCGCGACTTCAAGCAAGATGGATGGATAGATGCAGGATTCCGCCCTAGCGGTTGCACCCGACCTGCTCGGACTGTACGCCTGACGTTTCGTTGGTCGCAAGATAATCGTGAGCGACTACCGCGCTTCGCCAGCGGTTTGAATGTAGTCGCGGAGTTTGTCTGGGCTGACCGCGAGCGCGTTACGGCCCAGCGATCGCAAATGGGCGCTCTCTTGAAGATCCAGCAGCTTGCGCGTAACGGTGACCCGATTCGAGCCGATCATGTTGGCAAGGCCTTGGTGAGTCAATGGCAACGCGATCGCTACCATGCCGTCGGCGGTCGGGCGTCCGAAGCGATGGGCGAGATTGAGTAGGGTCGTCGCGAGCCGCACCGCCGTATCGCGGACGAGAAGCTGTTCGACCAGCGTTTGCAATTCCGTGAATCGTTTCGTCATGCCGGTCACAACCGCGGCGGCGAGTTCGGGCGACTCGGTAATAAGCGAAGCCAAATTCTCAGTTTCAATTACAGAGATCGTGGAGTCAACCAGTGCCTCCGCGACCGCGCCCGAGGCAATCCCATCTGAGATATCTTCTTGCGTAAAAAGGGTGTTCGGACCGAGAACGCCGAGATTGATCGATCGACCGTCGGGCAGTACCTTAAACAGGCGGACGCATCCAGTGCGCACGATATAGACCATTCCGTTCCCTTGGTTGGAGGTGAAGACCTCCTGGCCCCGGGAAAAGGTCAACGTGGTCTGGCGTCCGTTGCGAGACCGGCTTGAGACCATCGTTGCGCCTCCCGAATCGGCGGAGAGGGAAGGCCGAGAGGCAGGGGTATGTTTCGCACGCTCGGTCGAGGAGGGGCAATACCAGCCGGGGGCGGCGTAAACGCCGGAATCGTCAAGCGCGTTTGGCGCGGTCATCGCCAACGTTCGGGCGGCGGACCCGTCTCGAGCGGCGAACTTCATGCTCTTCCTCCTCAACCTCAACTGTTCGACATTCCACAAAGCAGGATTCGGGAAGTCGTTGCTGCGCATCACTGAAGTTCTTCGCCGAAGGGACGAATCACAGATTTACCCCAGCCCGAGTCTATGAATCCTGCTCGGTCTTCGTATTCCGGCATCAGGTACTTGCTATGCGGACGCTTGCTTTGGTGCTTGTGGACCGGCTGCACCGGCGAGCCGTTGTCGTCGTTGGTTCAACTGACTGCTGACTTTGCCTAACAAAGACCCCCGGCAATGAGTCAGCGCCGGTGATTTGCCTGAGGAGTTTGATCGCATGTCTGATGCCACGGTCCATTGAACCTGTGATTCAGCAGGCGAGTAAGTGGGACAGGGCCCGAGGGCTCTTAGCGGCTAGACCATGGAATGCCGGCCTCAGGTGGAACTGTGCCTCTTTTCAACCGACGTCACGGTCGAAAGTCTGACGAGATCGGTGCGCATCTCCTCTGTCGCGAACCGCAGCCACAATTGATCGACCGCGAGGCGATGTTTGCGCCGTTCCGCATATTGGCGACCGAGGAGAGCGAGCAGGCCACGACGGGGGTCGTCGGGCGGTGGCCGCAGCGCGGAGACAATGATCGCTCGGTGTTGGTCGACATCAGTTGTCGCGAGTGCACAGTCGAGCTCACGGAGTTGAGCGGCGGAGATGGCGAAAAGCTCCTCCTTAATCAGCTCGATCCGTACGTCGAGATCGTGGATGTGGCCGAGCTCCTCTTGAATCTGTTTGACCCGCTTGATCTGTTGTTCTCCGAGTGCGCCGAAGAGTTCTTCGAAGAGTTCTAAGGTGTAACGGAGGCGTTTGGCGCTGATCCGCATCTCGTGCAGCGCCTCAACCGCGTCGGGATCATCGAGCGCGGGAGCGTGCGCATAAAACTCCGCGATGCGGACCGCCAGAATGCGACGAGCATTCGTCTCGACCGAACCGGCAGGATCGAGCTGCTCGACGTTCCACGCCCGCATCATGACTCGGAGCGACCGCGCTCGCGCTCAGCCGCAACCCCAAAGCGCTCGGCAGCGTCCTTCGCGAATCCACCCGCCTCCATGTCGGCAAGAAACTCCACCATTTGCCGGCGAGCAAGTTCGCGTTCGCCTTCGAGCCGGGTCAGCAAACGATCGATCCCCGACCATTCTTCGAGCGGCGAGTTCAAACGCTGAAATGCAAGCGCCTCGATCTGCACGTCGAGATCGCGGACTGCACCGAGTGCGCTCGTGATCTCTTTCGCTTTCCTATGGAGGGGGCGGTACCACTCCGCCGGAAAGCAATCAACGGCGACGTCCATCGCCGCCCGCAGACGGCGAGATGCGACCCGAACGTCGTGAACTCCCTCAATATCCTCGCCAACGACGGCGGCAGGAATATTCCTCCAAAGAATGTCGAAGCGGGTAGCGATCAGCTTGCGCATTGCTACGCAAAACGGCTCTCCTTGCGCCAATTCTTGGCTTCGTGCCATCAGATCTCTCCAGCGAATGCTGCCAACAACAGCCCCGTGCGGATGCCGCTTCGCGCGCCTTCGACGGCAGACGGTTGTGTCATATCGGCGAGGGTGCGGGCGATGGCGATCCCGGCCGGCAGGACCTTCGCCCGGGCGACCGGAATTGTGATTCGTTCACTTAGCCCGACCGAGGTAACGGTTTCAAGATAAGCAAGTACATCGTCGAGGTCGGCGACGGTGACCGGAGCGGGATGTGGAACAAGCGGCATCAGGTACTCGCCGGTTCCGCCGACCACGATGAGGCGCTTTCGTTTGCCGAGCGTGTCCGCCAGCGGGCGAAACGCCGCAAGCGCATTCTCCCGGCAGGCGCGGATTTCCTCAGTACTTGGCGGATCGTGCGTCACGTATTGATCGCTTAGGCGGCCAGAACCGATGGCTAGCGATTTCGAGAACGTGACTTGCTCACTTTCCGCCGCGATCAACTCCGTACTGGCGCCACCAATATCGGCGACGAGCACGCTGCCGGAAATATCGGCTGAAGCGGCAAGACCACGGAAGGTCAAGTCGGCTTCCCGATCACCGGATATGGACGCCAATTCGAGACCCGATTCCGCGCGGATTCGGGCAAGAAAGTCCTCACCGTTTGCGGCGATCCGCGTCGCCTCGGTCGCCACGCCAATCAACCGGGTTGCCCCATGTTCGCGGGCTTCGCTGGAAAAGCGAGCGATCGTGTCCGCTGCCGCATCCATTCGGTCGTCCCTCAGGTGGCCAGACTGATCGATGCCTTGACCAAGCCGGACCGTCTCTGACCGCCACAGAAATTCCTCGAGGCCATCGGAAGGGTGCAGGCGGCCGACCGTCATCTTGATCGTGTTGGAACCAATGTCGAACGCCGCGATCGCTCCTGATCGCGCCTGTTCATGGTTGTGGGCATTTGACACTGAAAGCAGTCCAGTCGATGCTGAAACGCGCTCGAAACCGAGCCGCTATTCTAATCACGAATTCCGTTCGGCTCGTGAAGCGTACCATTTTGCCAGAACATCGCCGCAAACCGGCAACGCACGTGGGAAACCGAGGGAGGGAAGTTCGTGGCGAAGCAAAAATCGGGTGATAGTGACGACGAGGCATACGCCGACGCCGCGCGGGCGGAGCGGCGGTTGCTCCGGGACGAGGAGCGGGCGGCGAATCGGCTCGAGAAAGCCAAGGCGCGCTTGGCAAAATCGGAGGAAAGGATTAGTCGAGCACAAGAGCGGGTCGCGCGACGCCAAGCCGCCGTCGACGTTGCCACACAGGAACTCGTCGCAGCCCAACAAGCACGCTCCACCGGACCGCTGTCATCTGCCGAAGTGCCGGCAGAAGCTATGGCCTCGGCGGGAGATGCGTCAACCGAAGCCCAACCAATGCCTCCGGTCGAGCCCGAGAACGATGGGGAATAGGGGTGATTTCGTTGAGCAGCCCTCGCCCGCCATTTAGCGGCTATCCTCTCACTCGCGAGTGAGAGGACATGGATAGCTTACCTTGCAAGTTCTCCCCACGGGCGCGCACCACACTTAACGGGTGCTCAGTGAGATGGCCCGTGGAGGATGGTTGAGGGTCCCCTCTATCCATTCCCGCCTTGGGCTGGTTGGGAAGACGTGGCTGCCTGGGCTGTTGAGCCGCCGCGGGCGAGCGTCATAACCGCAGCGGCACCGGCTACGACCGGAGAGGCGACCAGACCCTCGGCGGAGACAAGAACGGCGGCCGGCGTGCCTGTGGCGCCAAAGGAACGACCGGCAGAGAACCCCTGGTCGAGTAGGATCGGGGCGTCGATCCCCTGCTCGCGGTTTTCGTCCGCCTGTCCGCGAGAAACGATGAGCAGCTCAGGCGCATCGCTGGGCCGTGCCGCTAGCCAATCCTTCAGCTCTGGCAACATACGGCTACAGAACCCGCAGCCTGGGTTCCAAAAGAGGACGAGCGTTTCCCGTTCTTTGTAGTCAGTGAGTCGAACGGTCTTGCCCTCGAGGTCCGGCAACTCGATCGCGGGCGCAACGTCGCCCGCAGCCGGTTTCGCCGGCATTGCTGCCGCGCCATTCGTGCTTGGGGGCGGAGGAGCGGCGCCCGTGGTTTTAGATACGAGTTGTCTGATCGCATCCGCTCCACTTGCGGTTTCGCTGCCAATCTTGCCGTCGGGCGTGACGATCACTCCGCTCGGCGTTCCCGTCGTGCCGAAACTGTGGGCAACCTCGCGGTCATTCTGTAACAGGACGTGACCCAACGTTCGTTCCGATGCCTTGGCGCGGTTCGCATCGGGATCGCCGCGGCTGATGACTGCGACCGTCAAGCGTTCGCGGTGATCGCGCTCCCACCGTCCGATCTCGGGAAGAAGGGCATTGCAGGGACCGCAATGCGGGTCGCTGAGCACTAATAACACCGGCCGACCGGCCGCTCGCAGAGCGTCCAGCGAGACGGTTTCGCCGTTGAGATTCGGAAGTTCGAATGCGGGCGCCAATGTCCCAACCGGTAAACCGACGACCGGACGAGGAGGTGTCGCGGCGCTCGCCGGCTGCTGACCAGATTGCGCGGCCAGCATGGTTTCCAAACTGTCGAGCCTGAGGAGGACGCGACCGTTTTGACTGACAAGATGGACGATCATCCAACCTTCAATCGCGACGCCGGCAAGGGCTAAGACGGCGATGAGGCCGAAGATTTGCTCGCTCGTCGAAAGATCGCCAATCCAGGCGATGACGCTTGGACCGGGATCGCTCCAGCCGCCGACGATGACGAACAACGCAACGAGCGCCAGGACTCCGTTACGTACGAGCGTGGACATCCCAACCGGCTCAGAATGAATTTGACCGAAACAGTGGCAATCGGGTGCGCGACCCCGCGCCATGTTGTAGACAATACCGGCGATAAACGCGAGCAAGAGCACCAGGGCCGCGACTGCCGCGTAGGGCGCGCTCGCGCGAGGAATGAGCAAGACGCCGACGATCAGCTCGACAATAGGGAGCAGCGAGCCGCCAATGCTCGAAAGGCCGGCGGGCACGCCGAAGCCTTCGAGCGCCTTCTTCGAGCCCTGGCGATCGGCGAGTTTCGCGACGCCGGCTACGACAAAGACACCGGCGAGCACAAGCCGAGCGAGGAGAAGGAGCGTGTCCATTGGTTCAAACTCCGGTTATGGTCTCAGCGCTCTCGCGCTGGAAGAGAATTGTCCCGCCCCCAGTGGGCGCCGCTGGAATCTATTAGACCTTGTGACATAAAAGATTACTAGAAGTTCGCGGATTTGTGGCGACTTCGATGATCTGTGAGTAGACTCAATATCGTTGTTGGTGACCGCGGTGTATCCACTCACCCTCAGGGCAGCATGACTGACATTGGTTCCCGCACCGTCGTCCGCTCTCGCCTGACCCCTCTCGCCGGATCGATAGCTTGAGCCCGGTCCGTCGTACGGCGAGGACTCGCCCTGCGTCCGCATTCCCTAAGCCCGAGAAAAAAGGAACGTCGACATCCCGGAAAAGCGTCCCGGTCTCGGCGATGCCGGGCGTCGTCACCCGCGCCTATGGCAAGTTCTTCGACGTCGAGCTTGAGAACGAACCGCGAACCTTGTTATCGACGGTGAAAGGCTCAGTCAGGCGCGAACGCCGGCGAACGGACCTGGTCGCGCCTGGCGACCGGGTGTGGGTGACCGACGTTGGAGAAGGTGAGGGATCGATTGAGGCGGTTGAACCCAGAGTTCGCGCGTTAGCACGTCTTGCTCGCCATACACAAGATGTTGAGCAAGTCATTTTGGCAAATCCGGATCGGGTCATGTTTATGTTCGCGGTCCTCGAACCGGAACCACACCGGCGGTTGCTTGATCGATTTTTGGTGCTCGCCGAGTCTCGAGAATTGCCCGCTGGCATCATCGTCAACAAGATCGATCTCGCTCTTCCTAACACATCAAAGGATGGCCGGTCACTCGCTCATGAAATCTTCGCCGATTATGAAGCGATCTATGACGTGCACTACGTCAGCGTCGCGACCGGCGAAGGACTGGGCGAGTTGCGAACCGCCTTGGAAGGCATGGTCACAGCAGTCGCTGGACCGTCAGGCGTTGGAAAGTCGAGTCTCCTCAATAAACTCGACCCCGAAGGCAACCGTGTTATCGGCGAGATTTCCGAAGCAACCGGCAAAGGCCGGCACACGACCACGGCGACCATTCTCCGCCGAATCGGCCCCGAGACGTTCGTCGCGGACACGCCCGGCATCCGGGCGCTGGCGGTACATGGCGTCGAGCCGGAAGAGTTCGACTATTGCTTCTCCGAATTTCGACCGTTCCTTGGGCAGTGCGCGTATGTTGATTGCACGCACGACCATGAGCCCGGCTGCGCGGTGATCGAAGCCATCGAGCAAGGGAAGATCAGCCGCGAGCGCTATGAAAGCTACCGTTCATTGCGTCGCGGAGACGACTGAGATTTTGCGTTAGCGCGAGATGGTCAGCTTGGGTTTCGTGTCGATGGCGAACTCGTCGACCCATGGCCGGCCTTCCGCGAACCTCGTCGCGCGGAATGGCGTGAGATCAACCAATCGCGCCGTTCCCTCAGTAATCCACTCAGCCAAGCATATGCCGACCGCGGGCCCAGTTTTGAACGAAGTGCCACTGTCGCCGGCCATCAATCAGAGACTCCGCAGTCCGGGCGCCTCGCCGATGATCGGGTGGCTGTCGGGACTGTGCATGACGATACCAGACCAGGCTCCCCGCATTGTGGCGTTTGCGAAGACGGGAAAACGAACCGCCAACGTACGCCGCGCCAGGTCGATATATTTCTCGTCGACTGTTTCTCGATAGTTGTCAGGATCGATGCCGGTCTCATCGAATTCGACGCCAATAAGCGTCCCAGCCGTTCCCTCCGGGCGGAACCATGAGTGGTTGATCGAATCGATGACCGTAGGGTGTCGGCGCTTCTCGTCGATCTCTGGGGGCCACCGAAAGACGGTGACCTGAATCCGGCGCGGAACGAGCCCGAGATCGATGCCAAGCGGCAATAAAAGGTTGTTAGCCCATGCGCCACCGGCGAGCACAACGCGCTCGGTCGCGATCGTTCCCCGGTTCGTTTCGACTCCCTTCACCGCATCGCCAGCGGTAAGAATGCGCGTTGCTTCTGTTTCGGTATGGATGGCAACGCCGAGCTCGGCGGCGGCTTGGACGAATCCATAGAGCGTGGCTACTGGATCGGCAAAGCCGGAGCCAGGCTCATAAACGGCACAGGTAATATCGTCCGTCCGCATCAATGGTTCAATTTCGCGGATTTCGTCGCGAGAGACGATCATCGTCTCGACGCCGATTTCTTGATGGGCGGCGACGCAAGCTCGGAATTGCTCTTCCGCTTCTGGCCGGCCAATACGGAGGAAACCGTTTGCCTCGAAGCCCGGATCTCCGTGACCGACCTCCTCGCCCCAGTTCTTGAAGATCTTGAGGCTCTCGAAGGTGAGCTGCGTTTCTGGCCGGTTAGGGTAATGAGCGCGAACGAGCGCGCCCGATTTCCCGGTCGCCCCGGCGCCAAAATGCCGGCGCTCAAGCAGGACCACCTGTCCCATCCCACGCCGCGCAAGCTGAAATGCAGTCGAAGCACCGTTGATGCCCGCGCCGATAACGACGACGTCCGCGGAAGTCGGATGGTCGTCCGGCGAGAGAGCCGCGGCCAGCATCGTGTTCATGTATGTCCCTTGTGCTCGAACCCGCGCCATGTTCATCGCACGGCGGACTAGACGAAGGATCGTATCATGCCGGTGATTGCGGATTTCCCCGCGTCGCGCACGAGCAGGGATGCAAACGATGAGCGAACCCGGTGGGTTGGGACAACCTGATCTTGTCGACGAGCTGGTTGTCTATATGACCCCGGCGGTAATCGACATCCTCGAGCGAGTCGAGGCCGATGAATTTACGACCACTCAGTTCATCGACGTACTGCAAACCGACCCACGCGCGGACGCGGTCTACCGTGAAGCGTTGCGGCGCTGGGGCGAAAACGAGCACCATTCGAAAATGGTCATCCACGGACAGGTCATTCCCACGATCATGCGCCGGAGCGGGCTGGTCGAGTGGGCGGGGTTCGCGCACGGCGAACCGGATGAATACGCTGTTCCGGCCTGGTGGATAAAGACCGCGTAAGCGGTTCACTTTTGCCAAAATTCTGCTATAGTGACCTCACGTCAAGAGTGTCCGTACACCCCCGCTATCGCATCCCGCGATGGAGAACAGATTCCGTGCTACGCCGGTCGATGCGCGACAGCGCATGGGCTTCTGCGCCTGCAAACTTATCCTCTAAGTTGAGCACGACAGTTGAGCAGTTCCCTGCTCAACTGTCGCCGCGACCCGGCGCCCAGGTGAGCGCCGAGGCAGAGCCCAAAAGCCTTTCCGCCTTCAATTTTCACCCTGCGGTTGACGATCTTCCCGAAGAGCAATTGGTCGGGATCGAGATCAACGGCCGACCGGTCGGGTCCGTCATTTGCTCGCCCGTCGCTGCGCGGGAAATGGCGATTGGGTGGGCGTTCACGAATGGATACTTCTCTAGAGCCGAGGATCTGCGCCGAGTCACGGTCTATCCCGGTCGGATTTCGCTGATGGTCGAAGACCCTTCCCAGGGCGGTGTCGCCGGTTCATCCCTGCTCGTCGCAGCCGCGGACGACGACCTCGATCCCGAGCTCGTGCCAGCGAACCGAGCCTCGATTTCGGCGGCGCTCATGGACGGTGAGGAGTGCGAATCGCGCTGGCGAATCTCGAAGGAGCGTTTTGTCGGTGTTGTCGCCCGCGTGTTCAACCGTCTTGAGCAAGATCTCGTTGCCGGCTATCACATCGCGGCGGCGGCAGACGACGAAGGTGTTTGCATCATCGGCCGCGATATCAACCGCCAAAACGCGGTCGATAAAATCGTCGGTTGGACCGTGCTCGAGCAGCGGCCGCGAGACTCGTTAATGCTCTGTCTCTCCGGCCGGATCACCGCCGACATTGTGCACAAAGCCTGGCGGGCCGGATTTCCGATCGTGGCGTCGCAAGCGTTGCCGACCGCCGACGCAGTTGATATAGCTGAAATTGCTGGGATCACGGTCGTCGGACGAGCGCTCGACGCGAGGAGATCTGTCTATTCCCACGCCTGGCGGCTCACTGAAGACGACTGAGCAAGTCCTTGGCGGACTCGTCATCAGGGCTCCTTCGGTCCAAAGCACCATAGACATTTATGGTCATTCCAGCCTACGATTGACTTGGACGGACGTTGCCTTGGTCGGCCGTGTTGCCTTGGTGGCCACATGCAGCCGCTCACATGCTCCCCGATCTATACGCGGCGCCGATGCCGCATGCCCGCTCAATGAGAAAGTGCAGAGACATTCATGCAGGATCCGAACAAGAATTCGCCTCCCCGAAACCCTCTGAATGGGACTGGAGGCAGCAACGATAACCGGCCGAAGAACGGCCCTGGTGGACCAAGCTCCTCGCCGCGACGGCCGCGCATTCCCGGTTGGGTAGTTGTCGCGCTTCTCGTCGTGTTGGCCGGTTGGTACTTCTATCAGTGGCTCGTGCCGCGTGACGGTGGAAACCGACAGAGTGTTCCCTACTCGGTCGTGCTCAATCAGGTCGAGTCCGATAACGTGTCCATCGCGACGATCACGGACTCGGCGATCGACGCGGACTTGAAGACCGCGATTCGATGGGATGATCAGAACCAAAAGGTGATCGTCGCCTCGGATCAAAACGCGAGTCAATACCCCTCAAAGTCAAAGGTCAAGGCGACGATTCCGCCGCCCGTGCGCTCGAACAATCAGGCGCTCATCGACTTGCTATCTCAACACAGCGTGACGATCACCGGCAAAACCGACAGCGGCTCGTTGTTGACTGGTTTTCTCCTCAGTGTTGTGCCGTTCATTCTCATCCTTGGCTTGATTCTCTTCATGGGCCGGCAAATGACCCGGGGACAGCAAAACGTCTTCGGCTTTGGCCGAAGCCGGGCCAGGCAACACGACCCCGAGCGGCCTCAGGTAACATTTGCCGATGTCGCCGGCGAGGATGAGGCCAAACAAGAACTCGAGGAAGTTGTCGACTTCCTGAGAAATCCCGCGAAATATCACCAACTCGGCGCCCGCCTGCCGCGTGGCGTTCTGCTCGTTGGACCTCCCGGCACTGGAAAGACACTGACGGCGCGCGCGGTCGCGGGAGAGGCGGGCGTGCCGTTCTTTAGCGTCTCGGCCTCTGAGTTCGTCGAAATGTTCGTCGGCGTCGGCGCCAGTCGCGTGCGCGATCTCTTCGAGCGCGCGAAGTCGAACGCGCCCGCGATCATCTTCGTCGACGAGCTGGACGCGGTCGGACGGCAGCGATTCGCAGGTCTTGGCGGGTCGAACGACGAGCGCGAACAGACGCTAAACCAGTTGCTCGTCGAAATGGATGGCTTCGAAACCAATCAAGAAGTCATCGTCATGGCGGCGACCAACCGCCCCGACGTCCTCGATCCAGCGCTCTTGCGCCCCGGACGATTCGACAGGCAGGTGGTCGTCGGCTTGCCGGACCGGAAGGGACGTGAAGCAATCCTCGCCATCCATACGCGCGGCATCCCATTAGCCCGCGAAGTCGATCTTGCCGGGATTGCCCGCTCGACGACTGGTTTCTCCGGCGCCGATCTCTCGAACCTCGTAAATGAAGCGGCGCTGACCGCTGCTCGCCGGAATCGGAAAGAGATTCTTAACGCCGATTTCGATGAGGCGCTCGACAAAGTGCTCCTCGGGACAACCCGGGCTGGCCTTATGAATCCGAAGGAACGTGAAGTCGTTGCCTACCACGAAGCCGGACATGCGCTCGTGGCGCATTTCACGCCCGGCGCTGATCCCCTGCGCAAGGTGAGCATCGTGCCCCGCGGGCGGGCGCTCGGTGTGACGGTGCAGATTCCCGAGGAGGACCGGCACAACTACAGCCGAACCTTCTTGCTCGGCCGTCTTGCGATGTTGCTCGGTGGACGGGCCGCGGAAATGGTCATGTACAACGAAGTCACGACCGGGGCCGAGAATGATCTCAAAGAAGCCGCGTCGCTCTCCCGGCGAATGGTCGGGCTCTGGGGCATGAGCGAGGAAGTCGGACCTGTCTATCTCGGCACTGGCGAAGAGCACGTCTTCCTCGGTCGCGAGATCGTCCAGGACAAAGCGTATTCCGACGCGACCGCGCAGCGGGTGGACAACGCCGTGCGCGACATCGTCGATCAGGCCCTCGAGCGCGCGATCGAGCTCAATCGTCGATACCGTCGCCAACTCGACACACTTGTCGGCGCGCTCCTCGAACGCGAAACCTTGGATGCATCGGAAGTGACGGAATTATTCGGTCCACCGACGCCGCTCGACACTGAAGCGGGCATCACGCCGCGGCAACCAGCAACCGCGGTCGGCGGTGAGTAAGAGTTCTCTCCAGTCTGGAGTTTCCTCAACCCGTGCCCCTTTTCCCGTTCACGGAAGAAGGGGCACTTTCAATGTGGTTACATGAAGCAATGTCAGCTTTTCTTTAGGCCGCAGTGACCGTCCCGCTCTCCCGCGCCGGAGTTGGTGGAGCAAAGCGCAAAATGAGGACTGCTAGGCCGGATGAGGATTGCTTGGCCAGCTGTCGATTGCGCTGCCAGGTTGACCATAGTCACTCGCCGCCGCATGCACAGTTGGCACCGTGCCGAGCTTCTTGCCAAGCTCATCGAAGGACCGGTGGAGGATGGTGACGACTCGGTCGCACTCGTCCTTGCTGACCACGAGCGGTGGGCAGAGCTGGGTGGTAGGGTCGCCACGGTCGTCATTGCGCAGGATGAGCCCTTCTTCGCGCATGCGGTCGGTCAGCCAATGAAGCATTTCAGGCTCGGCAGGCGGCTCTTTGGTCGCCCGATCTTTCACCAACTCGACGCCGAGAAAAAGACCGACTCCGCGAATGTCTCCCACATTCGGATGGTTCGCGAACGCGGCTTCGAGTTGACTCCGCAGGTACGCGCCCGATTCCTTTGCCCTGCCTGGTAGATCCTCTTCAAGCATGATGTCGAGGTTGGCCAGTGCCGCCGCGCACGATACGGGATGTCCGCCGAAGGTCAGACCGTGCAAGAAGCCAGGACCGCTGTCGAATCCATCCGCTACGGACTTTCTCACCAATACCGCGCCGAGCGGCGCATACGACGAAGTGATGCCTTTGGCAGTCGTGATGAGATCTGGCTCGACGCCGAAATACGTCGAGCCGAACAGCTCACCGAGCCGGCCGAAGCCACAGATCACTTCATCCATGATCATCAGGATGCCGGTCCGGTCGCAGAGCTGGCGGATCCTCTTGAAGTAATCTATTGACCCCGGCGGGATGCAGCCGCCGGCATTTTGAACCGGTTCGGTTATGATCGCGGCGATTTGATCCGGCCCTTCGAAGTCGACGAGACGTTCGATCTCTTCGTAACACATGAGGTTGCAACCCGGTTCGTTTTTGCAATAGGGGCAGCGATAGCGGTGCGACATCGGCGCGTGACGAGCGCCAGGTACGAGCGGCCCGAAAAGGTTGCGCGCCCCGGTAAGTCCGTTGACCGACAACGCGCCCATCGTCGTCCCGTGATAAGCGCCCCGGCGCGAGATGGTCTTATACCGATTGGGAAAGCCGCGCTCTTGCTGGTACTGCTTGGAGAGCTTGAGCGCGCTTTCGACCGATTCTGAACCGCCCGACGTGAAGAACACACGCGCGTTTCCGCCGAGTGGAGCGAGCTCCCCAAGACGATCGGCGAGCACCGCGGTGGGAACACTCGCGTAGCCGAACGGATTGACAAACGGGAGCTGCTCGAGCTGCGCCATCATCGCTTCCATGATGCGGCGCTGACCGTATCCCGCATTCACCGAATAGATACCTGCTAGGAAGTCGAGGTAGATCTTGCCCTGGTCGTCCCAAACGGTCGAGCCCTCGCCTTTGACCAACACGAGCGGCTTCGTCTCGGCATCCCGGTAATGCGACATTTGGGTGAAGTGCAGCCAAACGTTATCGCGAATGGCCTCTCGCACTCGGTCGCGGTCATAACCATCTGCCATGTTGATCGTCGTTGTTTGAGACGCCATGAGAATGGGGATCCTTCCCTTTGTCGGTCATCAGCACATCGAACTCAATTCGGGTGATCGGCTGGCATTCTACTTGGCTCTCGGAGTCCCGTCGCGGGTGGGAAAAACGCCGGAATATCGGGCGGCCGGCAATGCGAGCAGGATCACCGCCCAAAGGGCCCCGCCGAGTGTGTCCGAAGGCCAATGCGCGCCGACACTGACGCGTCCATACGCTGTTGCCAGCACGATGAGCGTGGCAACGGTCGAAAGCAGGATCCGGCCTCGCCGATCCGTCTTCGACCAGAGCGCCAAAAGAAGGGCCCCGCAGAGCAACGTCGCGCTCATGACATGACCACTCGGAAATCCCAACCCTGACGCCGATTCGTTGACGTGGACGAGATTTGCAGACGGCCGAGGACTATCCACGATCAGTTTCAGCAAACCATCGACTAACCGGAGCCCCGTCGCCGCGACCATGAGGTAGGCGGCCCGCGGTCGACCATGCCAGGCGAAGATTGCGGCAATCCCGAGCCCAAGCGGTACGCCAACCTTTGCCGTGCCGATGGTGTTTCCGAAGACGGCAATGGCGTGGGATCCTAGGAATGGGTGGTTTTGCACGAAGCGCGCAACAGTCAAATCGACGGCGAGCACCCCTGGGCCCGCCGATAGTACTGAAAGCCACACGGTCACAATGACGAGCAGCGCAAAACCCCCGATCAATGTCGGCGCCGGCACGGCGATTCCGTGCTTCAGACGATCCGCCCGGCTGGACGTGACCGTTTGCTCGTCATCTTCAACCGCGGTTCGATAACAATTCGAATCATCATCCACCATCGTCCAAATCGCCGACAATTCGGCGCAATTTCTCGGTTACAAGCGACGCGTGGAACGTCCGATCCGAACGCGCAACCGACACGGGCCGCGCCGTCAATTATTAATGAATTCTAAATTTCGCAAGGATTTAACAATTCCGCCTTGGCCCATGTACTCACCCGATGCACCATAAGTCTAGGAATGTGATCCTCCACTTCGAGCGCGAAATCAAGACGTAATTGTTGTTTGACTGCGGTGTCGACGCAGTACAATGAGACCCTTCCTGTTGCTCTCCGCAACTGGTCGGGTGCAGGGAGAACAGATGAGCACGTTGCTGGGCGACTCAGATGCGCTGAAGACGCAGGGGGCGGCTTCGGCAAGAGTGCTTGCCGACGCGCGTCGTTCATACAGTGAGGTCGTCGACGACTCGTTCCTCGAAGCTTGGTCTCATCGTGCGGTCGATGAGTTGTGGAGCGAGTCCATCAAAGTCAAGAATTTTGTGCCGGTGCTTGCGCTGCGGCGGATCCGAGAAGTGGTCGAGGCGGAGAACCCCGAAGGGGTAAGCCAGATCACTGGAATCTGACAGATCGCACGGGCCGGCGTCTTGCTCACCGAGGCCGTGCATGGCAGCCAAACGGAAATCTCATCAACCCCAGCAAGAGACATTGCACCAAGCTGAACCGGCCAGAAGCCAGCCCGACGAGCCATCAGCCCTTTCCGGGTTTTTGAACGAAACACGTGGCTTTGCTGCTGATCCGCATGCCCTTGACAGCAACGGAATGTTCGCGTCCGCGGTTGTGAGGCCAGCGCCTTCAGCTCATGACCAGCGCGCTCGCCCTCAGCTTCTTCCCGAACTCTACATTAACCGCGAGCTGAGTTGGCTTGAATTCAACCGCCGCGTTTTTGAAGTCGCGGAGAATCCATCCACGCCGTTGCTCGAACGGATCAAGTTCGCCGCGATTTTCGCGAGCAACCTCGACGAGTTCTTCATGATCCGGGTGGCCGGCATCAAGCGCAAGATCATCGCCGGCATCACCGAACCGGGACCGGATGGACGAACTCCAACTGCGGCATACGCCGCCGTGCGCGAGGTGACGCAAGCGTTGCTTGAGCGGCACGGCACGCTTCTCAGAGAAGAACTTCTGCCACAGCTCTCGGCCGAAGGCGTGGCGGTCGTCGGCATCGACGAACTCGATGTCAGCGAGCAACAAGCGATGGCGAGCGTATTTGAGCGGGAAGTCTTCCCAGTGTTGACACCTCAAGCGGTCGACCGTGCCCGTCGTTTCCCGCATGTCTCCAATCAGAGTCTCAACCTCATTGTCGCGCTTCGTTCCACGGCCGCCGGCAGCCGTTTCGCCCGAATAAAGGTGCCGGCGGTGCTGCCCCGACTCTTCGTCGTACCGGGCAGCGAACGGCGCGATGAATCTGGCAAGGTTCACCTCCGCATGGTCTTCCTCGAGCATTTGATCGCCCATCAACTGCCCCGCTTGTTCCCCGGCAACGAAATCGTCGCTTCCTATCCCTTCCACGTCATTCGCGACTCCGACATCGATGTCGACGAAGACGAGGACGAAGCGCATGATTTGTTGAACACGATGCGTGAGTTTCTCTCGCAGCGCTCGTTCGGCTCCGTGATTCAGGTCGTCACCGATACGACCATGCCGGCAGACGTTCGCGCATGGTTGCTCGATCAATTGCACGCGGGGAATCAGGAATCATATGTGGTCAATGGGCCACTGGCGTGCGAAAGTCTCATGTCGATGCCGAGGATCGATCGACCCGATTTGAGCTTTCCTCAGTTCGTTCCCTCAACGATCCCTGCACTCGAAATCGAAGATGAGTTGAGCGGGGAAACGGTTCCATTGCCGCCACGAGATATCTTCGCGATTCTGCGCGAGCGTGACGTGCTCATCCATCATCCATATCAAACCTTCAACGCGGTCGCCGACTTCCTGCGGGCGGCCGCTACTGATCCCGACGTCGTCGCGATCAAGCAGACGCTCTACCGAATCGGCAAGGATTCGCCGCTGATTCCGGCGCTGATCGACGCGCGGGACGACGATACCCAAGTCGCGGTCCTCGTCGAATTGAAAGCCCGTTTCGACGAGGAGAACAACATCACTTGGGCGCAACAACTCGAGCAACATGGTGTGCACGTGGCGTACGGCGTCGCCGGTCTGAAGACACATTGCAAGGCGACGCTCGTGGTTCGGCGGGAGCGGGATGGACTACGTCGGTACGTGCATATCGCGACCGGCAACTACAACGCGACCACCGCCCGCACGTACGAAGACCTCGGGCTGCTGACCGCGCGTGAAGACATCGCCAGTGACGTCACCGAACTCTTCAACGTGCTGACGGGTTACTCGCAGCAAGACAGCTATCGAAAGCTCTGGGTGGCGCCAATCCATCTCCGCAACCGGTTCCTCGGGGCGATCGACCGCGAAATTGACGTCCACAAGCGCACCGGCACCGGTCATCTCATATTCAAGATGAATTCCCTTGTCGACCGCGAAATAATTCGCGCGCTCTACGAGGCGTCGCGTGCGGGCGTGGAGATCGACCTCATCGTCCGCGGCATCTGCTGCTTGCGCCCAGGCGTGCCGGGCTGGAGCGAATCGATCCGCGTACGCAGCATCGTCGGTCGCTTCCTCGAACACAGCCGCATCTATTATTTCCACAACGGCGGGGACGAAGAGATCTATCTCGGCAGCGCCGACCTCATGGAGCGGAATCTCGATCGGCGAGTTGAAGCAATCGTACCGGTCGAGGATCCGGCAATGCGCAGGCATCTTCGTGATCGGGTCCTCAACGCGTACCTGCGTGATTCCGTGAACGCACGCGAGCTGCAAGCGGACGGATCATATGTTCAAGCTAAGCCGAAGCCAGGGAAAGAGCGCGTAGATGTCCACCGCAAATTCATCGACCTCTACGCACGCCGACGAGTCTGACCTGGGCGAACTCGCGGCCAAAATTCACGCTGAAGCAATCATCATCGACGGGCATTGTGACATTCTGATGCCGATCGCCGACGGCAAGATGCGGCTCAGCGACCACATCGAGATTCCACCGTCGAACTCGTGGCAACCCCCGCCAGGATGGCAGGGTTCGCCGGAAGCGGCGCACTACAAGTTCTCGCCGCACACCGATTACTTCCAAACGATGGGGCAGTATGACGTCCCGCGCTTTCTCGCGGGCGGACTCACCGCGCAAGCGTGCGCCATCTACATCGAAGCAAAACATCTCGACCGCGCTCTCGAACGGGCGCTTGATATGGTCTATTTGCTCCATCGCGAGGACGACGAATCGTCCTCCTTTGAAGTGGTTCGGACCGCGGAGGACATCCGGCGGGTGAAAGCTGAAGGCAAGACCTCCGGCTTCCTGACCCTTGAGGGATTTGAGCCGCTTGGGGCCATTCTCAGATTGCTCGACATCTTCTTCGAGCTTGGAATTCGCATGGCCAGTTTGACGCACAGCCGCCGGAATGCGTTCGCGGACGGTTTGCAACCAGGCGTGCATACGGGCGGTCTGAGCGAACTGGGACGTGATGCGGTGAAGCGGATGAATGAACTTGGAATCGTCATCGACCTGGGGCACCTCAATCAACCAGGGTGCTGGGAGGTGCTAGAACGCAGCGAGCAACCGGTTGTCTGGTCGCACACCAGCCCACGTCGATACTTCCCGGCCGAACCTGAGTCGAGCCCACTCTTTGGTGACCTCGTTCAGCCGCGAGCCCGGGAATTGCTCGAAGAACTCGCCAAGAATGGCGGCGTGATGGGCGTCATCGGTTTTGGACAACCGAGCGTCGAGGCATTTTTGGACGACATCGACTATATCGTGCACGCGATTGGCGTCGACTCCGCAGGCATCGGCACTGATTTCTTCGGGTTTGAGCAAGCCCCTACCGGTTTCCAAACGATCGCGGACCTGCCGATTGTCACCCGCGGATTGCTCGCGCGTGGTTATTCAGCAGACGACGTAAAAAAGATACTTGGCGGCAACTTTCTGCGCGTCTTCGATCAAGTCTGGCCAACTTAACTAAATGCTGCACTTATGACTTGTTGTTGTGTACGACGCCAGAGGAATATGAGCATTGGAGTCCACGGGTCCGGGGCCGAATAAAGCCAAACGCTCCCAAGCCCCCGACCTGCCAGCTCGTCCAAGGCTAATGTTGAGTCAACTGCGCCCGGATGTTCAGAGCAACTCTGTCTCTCGTTCTTTTGCGCACGCCCCCTTCTTCATTCTGAGCGAATCCGAAGAATCGGTGCCTGCCGACCGCTGTCGTCAGAAGTTCCATATGCCTCGACTTCGCTAGGCATGACGGGATGGGAGTTCGGCATAACGAAGGAATAGGGGCGGCAAGAGGGGTGGGATGCGGCGTGACGCAGTGCGCGTGGACCGAACCGGCAATGCTCCCGTAAAATCGAGCGATGACACGCGACCTCGAGAACGCTCTTCCCCAAACCGGACAGCCTCCCACAATCGTCGTCCTCAACCGCGACCTCTTTTTCGGAGTCAGGATCGGAAACCTGTTGAAGGCCGCTGGATATGAGGCGATGTTCGCTAAGACGGCGAACGAGCTCGTCGATTTCCTGCGAGAGGCAGTGGTCGCACCGGTCTTGATCGTCGTCGACATTGGGACTAATCCGAACTGGGACATAATCCACACTTTGACCATCGACGACCGATCCGGACCTCCGATCCTTGCTTTTGGTCCGCACAAGGACGTCGACGGATTGAGATCAGCGAAGGCTGCCGGCGTGACCCGCGTCGTTTCCAACAGCGAGTTTCATCGCAACGCACTCGAACTAATTCAGCGGTATGCAGCCGCGCCGGGCGCCCGCGGTTAGGACCACCCCTCCCCGAGGCTCAACCGGCCGTCGGCTAAAGACCGGCTCGCGAACCCTCACGGCCCGCTCCGAGCTCAGCCCCCGCCGGCGTTTGGTCGTCCTACCAAGGTATCCTCTGAGTCATTTGGACTCGGCGTCCCGGCCCAGCCGAGCAGAACTTGACGATGCGGAAAACTTCGCATAAAGTGTACGTACACCCCTCGCGTGTTCCGCTCCGGGTTCGCTTTGTTCGTTCGTGCCTCTTGGCGCGGCGGCGCTAAGGAGGTTCAGGGTTGGCAACACCTATCGAGCGGCTCGATCGGGCGGATTCGACGGATACCCGCTCGCGACTGCGAACCGTCGAACCTCTGCCCACCGCCAATCAATTCCCGGTCGAAGTCGATCCCGGCAGCGACGACATCACGATCGAGGCAGCCGTTGAAATGTTCTTCGGTGATCTCAGGCTCGCGCCGCGGTCGAAAAAGACGTACCGCCATGGCATCGTCAAATTCGTTCGCCACCTCGAAACTCACGAAGGCATCGATCCCAAGACCTCGCCGGTGTCGCGCATCACGTCCGACCACGTCACCTCATTCGCGTCCCTGATCGTTCCTCAGGACATCAAAACGCCAGAAGAAGTCTCGCAAATGCGAACCGCGCAAAATAATCTTTCTGCTCTCCGCAAATTCTGCTCATACCTCGCTGCGTACGATTTGCATCCGAATTTGCCGACCGACCGGCTACGAGTGCGCATCTCAGCAATCATGCCCCGCTTCACGCCGCCTCCGCCCGATGTCAAGCTCAGCGACCTCGAACGCATTGTGGATTTCGTCCGGGACCAGCCGCGCGAAGTGAAACCGCATCTCGAGCTGCGGCGCTTGAAGGTTCAGGCGATGATCCTGTTTCTGTTCCGAAGTGGAGTCCGCGTTTCGGAGCTTTGCGCGCTGCGCCGTCGCGACGTCGCGCTGGGCGAAGGCACCGCTCATATCTACCGGGCGAAAGGCGGGAAGAGCCGCACGGTCCACTTCGACGTCGAAACGGCGGACGCGCTTGCCGCGTATTGGAGTGCGAGAGGCGACGAGCTTCGCGGAGCCTCGGCGCTCCCCGCCTTTAGTGGACGGGATAAACTTGGGATCGCGGGCAGCGCGATCAGTCCGCGTACGGTCGAGCACGTGGTTGCTCAACTTTGTCAGGCGCTTGGCATTGAGAGCGATGTTACGCCACACTCGTTCCGACACGGACTGGCAACTGAAATGGTGCGCCGCCGCGTCCGTGAATCAACAGTCCAAACGATTTTAGGTCATGCCTCGCCGGCAACAACACGGATCTATGTTCATAAAACCGCGCTCGACGTCGCAGAGGAATATCAAGACGCCTTCGGCTCCTATCGTCCACCGGCAGGCAGGATCTAGCTCGCCGACGGACAAATCGCTTCCAGCACCCGTGCAACGAGGACGGGCAAAGTGGCCGTTCTCGCTATTTTCGTTGCTCCTGCTGCTCGGGACATTGACCGCTTGCGCAAGTGGCAACGCTCGCGAAGCTGAACCATTCGCGACGAAAGACGCCGAAAAGACGAGAGTCGTCGTGAGCGCTCACGAAACCGCGATCGTCGAGCGTTTCTTCCCCACGCCTGGAACCCCGGATCCGACGAGTACGCCTATCGCTGTCCTCGAAACGCTCGTCTTGACGACAGCGCTCGGTCCCGATAACGCGCCCCAACAGGAAGTGCGCGGCGTCTCCGGTTCCGGCACGTTGTATGCCGATGCGCTCGTTCATCACTTGACCAAGGAAGCGGTCGCGAGGGCGGTCTGGACCACCACCGACGGCACCGCTGTGTACAACTCGAAAATCCCCATTCATCAAGATACGGAGACGGCGTGGCTGCCGTTTCAATGGAACGTCGACGGTTCGCTGCCCCGCGGCGATTACGTTGTCTACATCTACGTTGATGACTGGCTGCTCAACTCTCTTGTTTTTCAGGTGAGTTAGAGCGAACCAGTTAGCTCGAGTTGATATTGCACCTACATAACCCTCCTCATACAATCGACCGCTGTCGAAGTCATGCCCTTATGCTTGACGATGACAACGCGAATCGAGCTGGAAAGGGTGTGCTTCTGTGGATAAGCGAGACTGGACGCAGCTCCTGATTGTCGAGTTCCTGGGCCCATTCGCCCTCGTTTTCGCGGGTGTGAGCGCAATCATCGCCACGCAAGGGAGCGGTCTCGTCGCCATCGCCTTGGCGCACGGACTCGCTATCGGTCTGCTCGTCGCAGCCGCGGGCCACATCTCCGGAGGAGTCTATAACCCGGCGTTGGCGATCGGACTTTGGGTCAGCGGGAAACTCGATTCGGCGCGCACCATTGCGTATATCGTCGCCGAGCTCATCGGCGCAACTGCCGGGGCAGCGTTGGCGCGGGCCTGTTTTCCCAGGGACGCGGTGGATGCGGTCAAGCTCGGCGTGCCAAGCGTTGGCCCGGGATTCAGCTCGACAAACGCGTTGATCATGGAAATCGTCACCACGTTCTTTCTCATGTTCGTCGTGTTCGGCGTGGCGATCGACGGCCGGAGTGGCAGTCGCGCAATCGCCGGATTGGCGATCGGATTGACGATCACGATGGACATCTTCGGCGGCGGCGCAGTCAGCGGCGCCGCGATGAATCCATCGCGCTGGTTCGGACCAGCCGTCATCCACGGTGAGTATTCAGATTTTTGGATTTGGTGGGTCGGCCCGATTGTTGGCGCCGTCATCGCTGCATTACTCTATTCTTACGTTCTCCTCGAAGAAGCTCCAATCGTCACAACGGACATCAATCCTGAAAGCCCGCGCGCCGCGCCGAGTGACGAGCGCATCGACGCCCGAATTCGGCGGGTTGTCCGTCGATAGCGGCGCATATGAGGGGCGTCGGCCGCCCTTCTGCTTTTCGTCACCAGCGAAGGATCGTCTCATGGCGGCTTCCACTCTGCCCGAAACGGCGCTCACTGAAGCGGAACAATTGCGCCGCGAGCTTCTCGCCGAAAAGCACGCGCAAGCAGTCGCCCTGCTCAATCAGCATGGGATCGATTGCTGGCTCACCCTTGCCCGCGAGGGCAGCGATGTCCTTCTCCCGTTTGTCATCGGCAGCGACGAAATCGTCGGCATGAGCGCACTGATGATTTTCGCCTCGGGTGAAAGCGTGGCGGTGGTCGCCGATTACGATCAAGGGCAGGTCGACGGCGTTTTCTCAAAGGTCATTCCATACTCGAATGATTGGAAGGAGCCCGTCCGATCCGTTTTACGCGAGCGGGCACCCGCTCAAATCGCGGTCAATTTCAGTGAAGACGATCATGGTATCGATGGTTTAACCCACGGCCTCTTTCTGGCCCTGCGCAGTGTACTTGCGCCGATTGGGCTCGACGACGCCCTCGTCTCGTCAGCCCCGATTTCGGCGGGCGTTCGCGCACTCAAATCCGAGTCCGAAATCGAGCGGATGCGCCGCGCCTGTACGATCACGCGACGCATTTTTGATGACTTGACCGGGATGCTGAAGCCCGGTCTGACCGAGGCCGAAATCTTCGAAATCGTCAAGGAACGGATGACCACGTACGAAGTCGGCTCGGCCTGGGACGAATCGTATTGCCCGATTGTCTCGACCTCACGAACCCGACCCGGGCACAATCCGCCAGGCGCGACCAAACTCGAAGCCGGTGACACGCTGCGCGTCGATTTGGGCGTCACGTTCGAAGGCTACTGTTCCGATATGCAGCGCACATGGTACATCCGCAAACCAGGCGAATCGGGCATTGCCGGCGACGTCATGCACGCCTATGACACTGTTCGCACTGGCATTATGATGGCCGCGGACGCGATCAAACCCGGTTTGACGGGTTTCGAAGTCGACGAGCCAGTTCGTCAGTATGTCGAGGAGCGAGGATACGCCTTTACGCACGCCCTTGGCCACCAACTCGGCCGGCTAGCGCACGATGGGGGCATGGTCCTCGGTCCGCGCAACGAGCGCTACGGCAGCCGCTCCGCCGGCACAATCGAGGCTGGCATGGTCTTCACACTCGAACCATGCACCGCGATGATCGCCCTGGAAGACGACATCGTCGTCACCGAGAACGGCTGTGAATTTTTCGTCACCCCGCCCGAGCGACCGTACGTGATTTAGTGTGCGATCGGCGTCTCAGGTTCAGCCTGCGACGTGAACCCAGGCGCGGGTTGCTCCGCTTTCGGCGTGTCTGCTCCAAACTTGTCCCCTGGGGGCGGAGTGTCGTCGTCGATTGTATTCTTCAGGATCTGGGCCTCGCGCGGCCACGTCTCCATCCCAAACAACTTTGTAATCCATCGCTGCACCATGTGGAGCCTCCCGGTCGTGCTTTACGAGCCCGTCCCAATTTGCGGGCACGTTCCAGTGTCAAGACAGGCCAATTGTGCCTTGGCATATTTGATGGCGAGTCCTTTGGCGATCGCTTCGTTTTCGGCGCTTTGGACTTCGATCGTGATCAAGTCGTCGCCGTCGGTTGCGAGAATGCGATAGCTATCGATCGCTTTACGGTTGCCCAGCGGGCTAACAAAGTGGAATGCCGCGACAGCCGTCGCGCCGGCGATCGGGTCGATGTCGACGCTTTCGGTTTCAGGATACGCTGGTTGATACTGGTCTCCTCCGCTGATCAGAGCAAGCACCCCATCCTCTGCTGCCCAGGTAGAAACCGTGTCGGTCAGGAGTGGAAGCGCACTGGCACCTTGACCAAGCAGGCCCGCCCGCGTGTAGCCGCTTTGATAGGCCTTGAAAAGTTCCGCGGTGGCGGCTGGGCCGTAGGTGTCCGCGTCACTGACGTATCCCTCATTGACCGGTGCGAATTCCAGGAGTTTGAGTGGCAGCGAGCGATCGATGCCCTGAATCTCGTCGCCATTCAAGACTGCCTGCACTCTGGTTTGGAGTGCGCGGGCCCTGGTAATCGCGTCCGCCTGGGCGGGAGGCGCGCCGTTCGTGCTCTCGATTGTGACGCCCACAATGTAGGTGTCGACCCGAAAAGTGACGTCGACGCCGTCCGTCGCCGGATTGTCGTTTTGCGCTTTCAGGCGGTAAGTCGTGATCTCGCCTGGGTTATCACCAACGCCTTCCAACGGCTGATCAGAATAAGTGGAGGAAGTCGATTGGAGGCTCGATTCATCTTCGAGGATGCGGAAACCCGATGTTGCGCCGTTCACGGAATCGTACTGCTCGATGTATGACCTGATCGCTTCGTCTCCCGTCTCATTAGTATATTGACTGTCATAAATGACACTGAGTCCAGTGTTGAGCAGCCGGGTCACGTCCCGCTGATCCGAAAAGATGTTCTCGGCGTAAGCTTGCCCGCTTTGGTAGTTCTCGATGGACAGGGCGAAACCGTCGGGTAGGTCCTTGGTGGGGAGCGCCATCGCCGCGAGATTGATGTGGCCGTCCGACGATTGGGGCGTTGCGTTCTGAGCTGCCACGGGCTGCATCCAGACTACGGACAACAGCGATACCATGAAAAGGGTAGAAACTCCTCGGCGTTTCATTGAGTGCATCCTCCGAAAAGTTCGCACAATTGGGTGGCAGTGAGCCGTGCTGCGTGATGCTACACGATCGACCGTGACAAGGTTAGTGAAGACCTTGACTTCGGACCGTGATCGCTCGTTGGTATCATGCTCCACGCGGCGCGGGCGCCCAGCGATACTCGCCGGCTTCCGTGATTGACTGCGTAGCCGCTATTGTCTTCATCACAAGGGACGCAAGTGTGATAGGGACAACGCACTATCTCTCCCGCAAGGAATACCACGGCGATTGGCTCGGGACTCGACCTCCGCGACTGACGATCGCCTCAGGCGACACCGTCGTGATTGAGACCAGGGATGCGTCCAACGGCAAGGTCCGCGATCGCATCTCCGACGCTGCGTTTGCTGCCTTGCCCGAGGAGATGCGAACCATGGTCGCCGCAGGCGCGGAACGGTACAAGCACGAAGTACGGACGGAGGGCCATGCCCTCACGGGGCCGATCGCGATCGAGGGGGCAAAAGACGGCGATGTGCTGCAAATCGATGTCCTCGAGGTCAAACCCGCCGATTGGGGTTGGTCGGCGATCTCACCCGGATTTGGTCTGCTCGCGGACGAATTTCCTCAGCCTTACGTCCAGTTTTGGGATTTGCGCTCCGGAACCCACGCGCCGCTCGGTGATACGATTCGCGTGCCGTTAGAGCCACACCTTGGTGTGATGGGTGTATCGCCGCGCACGCGGGAGCCGATGAGCACGATCCCGCCACGCTGCGTCGGCGGCAACGTCGATATCAAACAACTGACAGCCGGATCGTCGCTGTTCCTGCCAATTCATGTTGATGGCGCGCTCTTCTCCACCGGCGACGCGCATGCCGCAATGGGCGACGGCGAAGTTTGCGGCTGCGGGATTGAGATGGAAAGCGTCAGCACGCTCAGGTTCACGCTACGCAACGATTTGCGCCTGTCGGGGCCACGTTTTGACCTGAACGAGACACTGCCGGGAAGTTGGAACACGAGCGGTTACATCGGCACGACTGGGATCGGACCGGACCTTTATCACGCGTCGCAAGACGCAATTCGCGCAATGATCGGCGTCTTGACTGAGAATTATGGTCTCTCTCGTGAGGAGGCCTATTGCCTCTGTTCGGTCGCGGTTGATCTCAAGATTAGTGAGATCGTCGATGAACCAAATTGGCTGGTGAGCGCCTTCCTGCCGAAAGGCATCTTTGTTGGCTAGGCCCAACCAGGATGGCACGTTCTTCACGGTTGCGGTCGTTGCGCGGATCGGCCTCGAATCTGGGATCGAAGTAGGTATTGAAGCCGCGGTTCAATCGGTGCCGCCAGGTACTGATCTGGTCGTCTTGCCCTACCTCGGCACGTCGCCATGGTTCATGGATAAAGCCGACAGAAAGGGATATGCGCACGCCGAGCGCTCACCCTTTTCCACGCTGCAGGCAGCGATTGGAGCCGCGAAACATCGAAACATTCCGGTCGTCGTTTCGTACTATGAAGCCGCCGCAGAGGGCACATTCTACGCAACAGCCGCGGTGGTTGCGGGGGACGGCTCGGTGATCGGCACATACCGGCAGGCGCACGCGCTCAACCGCCCCGGCTGGCATGAACAGCTCTATGTGCAACCGGGCACTGCCGGCGGATTTCCAGTATTCCAAGCCGGCGCCGCGAGGATCGGACTCTTGCTCGGAAGCGATCTTTGGGTTCCGGAGGCGGCGCGGCTGCTCGCCGTGAATGGCGCCGAGATCATCATTGTTCAGTCCGGCATCTTCGGTTATCACGAAGTTCAAGCAGATACCTTGGGCACCGCACGGGCCATCGAAAACGGTTGCTTCTGTCTGCTCGCCAAGCGCGGCAAGGAGACGCTGGTATTCGATCCGCTCGGTCGCCCAGTGACTATGCACGCGGAGGGGGACGATCAGCGGTCCTTTAGGATCGATCTCGCCGAGCAACGGGAACTCCGACGCCGGGGAGATCCAGTGAACATGCGTCGACCGGCGATCTACGGCGGCTTGGTCCGGGGCAGGGAGGAAACGCACCTGTGACGGTTCCTCAGCAATTGCCCGCTCCCGCGCCCGGCAGCGTGCCGATGAACTACTACAACCGCTCGACGCCGTTGGTCGGCGTGTTGAACCATCCCGACTATCGTCTCCACGATACTGGCGATCATCCCGAAAATCGCTACAAGATCGATCGCATCTCAGACGTGCTTTTCAATTCGTCGATCGCCGAGCGCGTCATGCGCTTCTTTCCACGCTACGCGACTGCCGAACAGATCGCGCTCGTGCACGAACCGAAGTTCATCGCTATGGTCGAACGAGCGGCGGGATCTGGACCGGGTTGGCTCGATACCGACACACGAATTGGACCCGGCTCGTATGAGACCGCGCTGCTTGCGGCCGGTGGTGTCATCGCGGCTGTCGACGATGTGATGATGCCCGCGTTTTTCCGGCCGGATTCTGTTTTCGCCGTCGTCCGGCCTCCCGGACACCACTCGAGTGCCGATCGGGCGATGGGTTTTTGCATCTTCAACAATGTCGCGATCGCCGCGCGCTATGCCCAACAAACGTATGGCATCGAGCGAGTGATGATCGTCGATTGGGATGTCCATCATGGCAACGGCACAAACGACATCTTTGCTGCCGATCCGTCGGTGCTGTTTACCTCGCTGCACCAATGGCCGCTTTATCCCGGCACCGGATGGTTCACGGACGTTGGATTCGAAGAGGCGGCAGGAACGAACGTCAATATCCCGGTCCCGCCCGGTGCTGGCGACGCCCTCTACCAGGCCGCATTCGAGCGCATCATCGAACCAATTGCCGACCAATTTCGTCCGGATCTGATCCTAGTTTCCGCTGGCCAGGACTGCCACGCCTCTGATCCGCTTTCCGATGCGCTCGTCACGCTCGATGGATTTCAGTGGATGACCGGCGCCGTGCGCCGCATCGCGGATAAACATGCGCAGGGGCGCTATGTGCTCGCCCTCGAAGGTGGTTATAACCAGCACGCGCTCCCCTGGCTTGTCACCGGCATCGCCGCGGCGATGGGCGATCTTCCCTTCGATCATGTTGACTCATTTGCGCCAAAGTCGGCCCGGCCGATGCGAAAAAGCCATGAGCAACGAATCCAGGACGTGATCGACACGTTGAAGCCGTATTGGAAGTTGGATTGAACGGATCGCGAGAAGAATCCGCGACAGAACGCACGCGGCCGCTGCGGTTTGTCTTCTTCGGGCGGTCGATCGTGTCCGATTGGCAAAATCCGGAAGCTCTCACCAGCCGCGCGGTTCTCCGCGCCTTGAATCACCTCGGTCACGAAACTCGCTTTCTCGAGGAACGGCGGAATCAACCCACTGTCGAGCTCCTGCGCGCTCGCGGCGCGGGTCCATTGCGGGAGTTCGCCGCAGAGTATCCCGATCTCGTTTACCGCACGTATGAATTGCCGAAGAGGCGTGAGCGCACGCTTTGGCTTGGCCGCGAGCTGGCCGACGCTGACGCTGTTGTCGTGTTCGACGACACGCCGTCTGACGTGTTGGCCGAACTAGCGCGCATTTCACGGCCACGATTAGTTCGTGTGATCGCATTGACTGGCAACAATGAGCCGCCGTTCGCGCCTGACATTCTGCTCGACGCGACCGAGATGACCCTTCGTCACGCCTCGGAGGTCGCTGCCGATCTCGCCGCGGCGGTCAGCGAAGAACTGGCACGGCGGGGCCGACCTTCCGCAGGTCCCGCGCTCAGGTGATAATCCAGGATCATGCCCGAATGACAAGTGCGACAGGGAGCATTATGGTACGCCTGCAACCGGTGCACAAGGCAGAAACGCGATCGCTCTGGCTGCAAGAGGCGCTCGCGCTCGAACCGGACGCCGAGAAGACCGTGCCGTTAACTGGATCGCACAAGACTGATATCTGCATCATCGGCGGTGGCTACACAGGTTTATGGGCCGCATTGAGGATCAAGGAACTCGATCCTTCGGTCGATGTGATGATCTTAGAGGCCGATATCTGTGGGGGCGGCGCCAGTGGCCGCAATGGCGGGCTCGTTCTCGGATGGTGGTACAAGCTCAAGAATCTGATCGCGATCTGCGGGGAGGAAGAGGGCGTCAGGCTGGCTCGATCCGCCGCGGCCGCGGTCGACCACATCGGCGCGTTCTGTCAGGCCAACAAGATCAATGCCTATTATCGCAAGGCCGGTTGGTTGCACACGGCCACCACGCCGCTGCACGACGGTTCCTGGGAAGCAACGGTCAGCTCCTGCGAGGTTCGAGGCATCGATGCTTATCAGCGCCTGAAGCCAGAAGAGGTTGCGGCGCGGACTGGGTCGCCGGTCCACCTCGCCGGAGTGCTGGAAAAGGACGCCGCGACCGTTCAGCCCGCGCTCTTGGCTCGTGGTCTGCGCCGCGTCGCGGTTGAGCGAGGGATCAGAATCTTCGAAGGCACACCGGTAACGGACCTCGACCCTTGCAGACCACCGGTTGTGCGAACACCACAGGCGGCCGTCGTCGCCAACAAGGTGGTATTGGCAACCAACGCTTGGACGGCGAGTCTGCTGGAGTTGCGGCGGGCGATCGTCGTGCTGTCGAGCGATATGGTCGCTACTGCCCCGATTGCAAATCGCCTGCAGGCAATTGGTTGGACCGGTGGCGAATGCATCACCGATTCGCGGTTGATGGTCCATTACTATCAAACTACCCACGACGGCCGAATCGCCATCGGCCGTGGGAGCGGCGCGCTCGCCTACCTGGGACGGGTGACGCCAGCCTTCAATGACAGCGCGGCGCGGGCCGCGGTCGTCGCCCGCGGCTTTCGCCGTCTCTATCCCGCGCTCGCCGATGCCGAAATCACGCATCGCTGGGCTGGCGCGGTCGATCGCAGCCGCACCAACACCCTTGTCTTTGGTCACCTTGCCGACAGCCCAAGCGTGCTCTACGGCGTCGGTTACTCCGGCACCGGCGTTGCTCCATCGGTGATCGGTGGACGAATTCTCGCGTCGTCCGCTCTCGAACGCGTCGACGAGTGGTCCTCCTGCCGGCTCAACACCGGCCCCAAGATCCTCTACCCGCCCGAGCCTGCCCGTTTCTTCGGCGGTCTCGTCGTGCGCGCGGCCGTGCGCTGCAAAGAAGAAGGGGAAGAGGAAGCGCGCGCTCCGAACATATTACTCAGCGCGGTCGCATCACTGGCGGGGGCACGAGTGCCTTGACCTAGTTCGGCAGAGCATTAGACGACTGCCACCCGCGCGGACGATCGGGCGAATTACTTTCAACCCCGACCACGGAGCAACCTTCACCCTTAGCCTTATTCGCTCGTCAAAAGGAAGTAGGGGCGGACTCTTTGAGATCCTCGCCCTGCGCGCCAGGAGGAGGCTGGCCCGCCAGGGCCGGGTGGTGGTTGCTCGGGGTTTGCCGAAAAGTCTCGAACTTAAAACGGTCCAGCCAGCTCAGTAAACGTGCGATCTGGCCGTATCGTGTCGAGCATCGGATTCGAGGTACCTGTCACCGCGTCGGCCGCGAGGACGCCGCTCACCGGCGTTAGCATGATGCCGTAACCATTGTGGCCGGTGGCAAGTACGAGCCCATCGATGCCGGGAACGCGGCCGATGAGCGGCAAGTCGTCGGGCGTCGTCGGTAACCAACCGGCCCACGTCCGCACCACGGGCACCTTTGAAAGAAACGGAAAGAGCAGCTGACCGCGTTGAGCGACGGCGCGAATTGATGTCGGCGTGACATCGGCGCGATAGCCGACACGGTCCGAAGTTTCGCCAATGATGACCGGACCAGAGTTCGCTTGCGCAACAAGCAACGTAAATCGCTTTCCACGGTCTTCCACAGGATTGGCGACGATCTTGTCGCGCCGCCAGCTTTGGCAGCGTCGAAAGACCGGGTAGTTGGCAATGGCAAGCGGATCTTCGACCACTGCGTTGACCCGGCGCGACATGGGAACCGTCACCATCATTTCCAGCCGCGTGGGAACGATTGGCAACTCGACATCGGCGGTTTTGGCGACGAGCGGCGACCATGCGCCGGCCGCGAGCACGACACAGTCGGCGCGGATCGTTCCAGTGCTGTGGCGAACGCCCTTCACCCGGCCGCTTCTCGCCACAATCTGCTCCACTCGACAACCCGTGAGTATCTTCGCGCCATGACTACGAGCGGCCTTTGCCAGGCCAGCCACCAACAGGAACGGATAGACATGGCAATCGTCCGCAAAGTAGGACGCGGCAAGGATGTCAGGGGAGAGTTCTGGTTCGAGTCGGCGTGCTTCGTCACCGGTGAGCAACTGGAAATCGAGACTGAGCGCCCGGCGCTGTTCGACGAACTCACGCAGAATCTCGACTTCGCTTTCGCTCGTCGCAGTCACAAGCCCGCCACATCGCCTCATTTCGAAATCAAAGGCGATCTCGTCCTGAAGCGTGAGATAACGCTGGGCAGACGCCAAACACAAATTGAGACTTGTTCCCGGATAGCGCGTGTGCAGCCAAAGGAAACCGTGGTTGCGGCCGGATGCTCCCCGGGCGAGTCCGTCCTGCTCGAGGAGGACAACGTTCACGCCGCGCAGCGAGAGCTCATAGGCCGTCGCTACGCCAATCGCGCCGCCGCCGATGACGACCACATCAGCCGACGACGCGATCATCCGGCGGTGCCTGTGGTCGGCGAACCTGCCGGTGTAACTGGCTCATTGAGCAGCCAGTCGTCGAAGTGCTCAGTGAGTTGGTCCTTGTTGTCTGACCAAAAATTGAAGTTTTGGACGAACTGTACGCTCCGGTTCGGAGCCGAGCTTGGCAAGATCGCCAAGCGATCAGGCCGTAAGAGTTTCAGCGATTCGGGATTGACCGGCCCGTACGGCACGAGGCGAGAAAAATTCGCATTGGGCGTGGCTCGGGTAGAGTAGTTAATCAGGTCCATCGCCACCTCGGCGTTTTCCGCACCCCGCGGCACCACCCAAGAGTCCGCCGAAAGCATGCCGTCATACCACTGAACGCGAATTTCGTCCTCCACTTGAAGCTGGGCCGCGCGCACATTCCAAGCGCTCGCCATGCCGGCTTGTCCAGCAACTACGAGCTCCACGGGCTGTTTTCCGTCCTCGTACCAGTCGACCACGCTAGCTCGGATGCGATCGAGGCTTGCGAACGCCCGGTCGACATCAAGCGGATAGAGTTCGTCGCGCGCAACCCCGTCGGCCAACAGCGCAAATTCAAGTGTCCCAACCGGACTCTTATGCAGGGCGCGCGCGTTGTCCGGTTGCGGTTTCTCCCCGCTCGTCACGGGCGGCACATCCCAGAAGCTCTCCCAGTTTTGTGGCGCCGAGCTTGACCCTGTAGGGAAGACAATGATTGTCGAAAAGTAGGCGAGCCCAACCCCATATTGCTGGACGATGTCGTCAGACAGAGCCGTCGCGTCGACCACCTTGTAGTCGATCGCGGTCAGATAGTCACCGCGCGCAAGCGACAGCACATCTTCGGTCGGCACGGTAAGGAGATCGGTCGAAACTTCCTCATTCTCGATCTGATTCTTGATCCGGCCGAGGTCGGCTTGCTTAACCTGAATCGAAACTCCGGTCGCTCCTTCAAACGGGGTAAAGATCGCTTGCTTCTGCGCGTCTTGATAATCGCCTCCCCAACACGCGACCGATAGCGTGCGACCCGCCCACTTTGTGGGATCGCTATAGCCAGCGACTGGGGAGGAAATGAAGGCTTGGGTTGCGGTCGGTTGGGGTTCGAGCGTCGCGGTCGGATCTTTGCTACCGCCACCACCATTGCCACCGCAGGCGGTGAAGCCGAACGTCACGCCTAGACCTGTCGCCGCTTTCAGCAAGCCTCGACGTCCCACTTGCAAGCTCTGCCAGCCGTTCCGATTCTTCACCCTAGCCTTCAAATGGAACCCCTAACAACCAGCTATTGAATTGCGCGTTGGCCTCGACATTATTGGTCGCCCACCACCCCGTGTCGAGCGCAATGAGCTTGGACAGGTTCTGGTCCGCGGTGGGAAGCAATGCGAGTTCTCGCGAGTCGAGCAGCGAGAGCGCATCAGGCGTCACCGGGCCAAGATGAAGCGTCGAAGCCAGCTTCGCCTGCGCCTCGGCGGAGGTAGCAAAGCGAAGAAAGTCGGCAGCAATATCCACGCGCTCAGCTTCCTTCGCGACGACCCACGCATCGTAAAGCAACAGTCCCTGGCTCCAGGTCATATCGAATTGCGGTCGATCTCCTCGATTCGACTGGACCCTGAAGTGCCATGCGGGCGTGAAGGCGGTCTTCGCGCTTGAAAGCCATGCCACGGGCTGTTGCGCACTGTCCCACCACCGGTCCACGATTTTGCCGCTGATCGCCTTTAGGCTTTCAATCGCCGCCGCTCCATCCAGCGGATAGAGTTGATCGGGCGGCGCCCCGGCTGCGATCAAGGCAAATTCAAAGTTGCCCAGTGCCCCCCGCGGCATCGCCCGGGCGCCCGAAAATCGCAGCGTGTCCCACCACTCCGGCCAACTCTGCGGTTCTCCGATGCGAAGCACCGCATCATACCGAAAGGCGCTGACAAGCGCGTACGCGTACGCGGGGATCATGGAGTCAGTCGGCGCGATCGGGGCGAACCGCGCGCGATCGATAGTCTGGGCCAGCGGTGCTTGTACGTATGCTGAAGCTTCGCCGCTAGCTGCCCAAACAGAATCGACAAGCAGCACGTCAGCATAGACGTGTCCGCTCTCAGTGGAGTCGGCGAGCACGGCGTAGTCGGTTTCGTATTCGGCGATGGCGCACCCAGTCGCCGCGCAAAAGGGGTCGAAAATGGCTGTACGCAGCGCGGCCTGAAGATCGCCGAGAAACGTTGCGACTTTGAGTGTTTGGCCTTGCCACCTCGTTGGTTCGTCGAAGCCGGCGACAGCAATCGCGGGTGTGCCGGTGGGCGCGATGAGCGTTGGTTTACCGGAGGTAGGTTTAGCCACGGAACCGCCACAGCCCGCGAGCAGCAGGGCTCCTCCCGCGGACGTCCCGAACAACGCCCGGCGAGAAAACCTCCTTCGTCCGCAATGTTCGTTGTCATCAGATGGGAGTCGCATCATCCCTTCATCGACGCGCTTAACTCAAACGAAACAAAGTAACTCGGACACCAAATCCCAGCATCTCTCCACCGGGCGCTGGAATGAGACGGCGCCCTTGCCGGCGTGCTCTCCGTCATGTTCAGCGCCCTCTCTGCGTCATCCTGCGCATTTCCTCCCCGTCATTCTGAGCGAAATCGAAGAATCTGTGCCGGCTCAATACACTCTTCACCAGAGCAAGATGCCTCGACTCCGCTCGGCATGCTCGATTAGCCGCAAAGCCCCAAGTGTTTCGTTCGTCTTCATATTCCGTTCCACCCCCGCCTGTTGTTAGCCGGGATGCTAGCATTGTCCGGCCTGAAACGATCCGGTTGAAATCATGTCGGAAGGGTGAAATGAGTCTGCGCATCGCCGTCGCTGGATTTGAGCACGAGACCAATACCTTCGCGTCCTTCAACACAACATACGACGATTTCGTCCGTCACTGGTTTTACCGAGGCGACTCGATTCGCGAGCTTCGAGACACCAATACCGTGACCGGCGGTTCAGTTGCGGCAATCGACGCGGACAGCAACCTCGAGATCGTGCCACTCCTCGTCGCCGGCGCGATTCCTGGCGGGACCGTCACTGCCGACGCGGTCGAGCGCATCGAGGGGGAAATCCTCGATGGTTTGCGCAGAACTGAGCCGGACGCGGTTGCACTTGCCCTCCACGGGGCGATGGTGACTGAGCTCTCGGACGATGGCGAAAGCCAAACGCTCGGTCGAATCCGCGAGGTCGTGGGGCCGGATGTGCCCATTGTGGCGGTGCTCGACCTCCACGCCAATGTCACCCGCGAAATGGTTCAAGTTGCCGACGTCCTTCTCCCATACAACACCTATCCGCACACCGACACCGCCGAACGGGGCGCGGAAGCGGTGACGCTCTGTGCTCAGATCGCCAAAGGCGACATCCGACCGGCAACCGGGTTCGTCAAACTGCCGATTATGCCGGTGACGCCGAAGCAGTTCTCTGGAGTCGAGCCTACACGCTCGATCATGGCCAAAGCGTTCGAGATCGAGGGTCGGGACGGCCTGCTCAACGCCGGTGTTTGCTTTGCCTTTGCGTATGCCGACATTCCTCACATTGGCATGGCGGTCACCGTGACGACGGAAGGCGACCAAAATCAAGCGGGACGGTTAGCCGAGGAGCTTGCGGATTTCATTTGGGACCGGCGCGAGGCATTCCGCCCGAACCTGATGACGGTCGAGGAGGCGGTTCACGCCGCCATCGAAGAACCGGCGGGACCAGTGGTCCTCGCCGATCTGGGCGATAACCCCGGCGGCGGATCTGCCTGCGACGGGACGGCGCTGCTTTGGGGACTGCTCGATCTTGGCGCACCGGACGCCGCGTTTGCCTTGATCGCCGATCCGACCGTCGTTGCCGAGGCATTCGCAGTCGGCGTTGGTGGTGAGCTGGAGACGATGCTCGGCGCCAAAACGGACGATCTCCACGGTTATCCAATCCCGATCACAGCCCGGGTCCACTCCCTCAGCGATGGCCACTTCGTCTACGAGGGACCGATGAACCAAGGGGCTGAAGAGTCACTGGGTCGAACCGCGGTGCTCGCTTGCCAAGGGCGCCATGGCAATGTTGTTGAAGTGATCGTCTGTGAGCACCGCGTCCAGCCTTATGACGCCGCGGTCTTCCGGTCGCAGGGGATCGAGCCGACCGCGAAGGGGATTCTTGTCGTGAAATCGATGGTCCACTTCCGCAGTGGATTCGGCCCGATCGCGAGCCGGATCATCGAAGTCGATACACCTGGTCTCACATCGATGGACTTGACCCGCTTTCCGTTCAAGCGGTTGAACCGGCCGTTGTGGCCCCTTGACGACCTCCCCGGGGATTGGCGTTTGACTGTGCAATAATTGGCGGACGACTGCGCCATGTTTTGAAAGCGGTCGAGCTGTGGTCGGCGCCGGACTGTCCGCGTCTGCGAAAGGGGAACGCGCCTCTATGGAAACGTACAACGTCTACATGGACGAAACCCCGGCAGGGAGCGAACTGGACGGTGACGGAGGTGGAGTCGAGGTCGAGTTTCGGGTCGTGCCCAACAGCAGCGACGACGGTGATCCCGAATCGAATGCCGTTCTTGCTGGACTCGATCTCGTCGATCTCATCAATTTGCGGGACGCGATTCAGGCGGAAATCGATAACTACGCGCTGATGGCGCTCGAATCTGAAGCCGAGGTTGAGGACATCATCGCCGAAGAGGACGATCTTCCGTAGTCGGGAGCGCTAGAACCGCTCTGATATAATTCCGGGCATCAATAATTTGCTTCACGCGCCCGCGGGCCGACCGATCGCGTTGCTTCGCGGCTCAATGAGGACCACCATTGACTAATAAATAGTTTCCCCACCCACACGGGCTTTGACCAGCCCAGATTCAGTGCATCGGTCCGTCTCGATCGCGGCCATGCACACCTGCTCACATCATCGTCGGGGGAAACATGTTAATCGTCAGTGGCATCTCTCAGCGGTTTGGCGACCGTCTTGTCCTCGATCAAATCTCATTTGCACTGAATGCCGGTGAGCGTATCGGACTCGTCGGACCGAACGGCGCCGGCAAATCGACCTTGCTCAACGTGTTAGCTGGACTCGAGACACCCGATCAAGGCAGCGTCCAGCTCGGTCCTACCGACCGAATCGGTTTTCTGCGTCAGGGTTTCGCTGAGTTGCCCAAGGGCTCGCTGGCTGATCTTCTCGACGATCAGCTAGACGCTTTGCTGGCCGCGCACGTTGCCCTCGAAGCGGCGACTGCCCGTCTGGAACGCGCTCCCGAGGACGATTCGCTCACCACGTTCGAGCGAGCGCTGGTGAAGTTCGAGGATAGCGGCGGATATGCAGCTGTGGACGAGCTTGAGGTCATTCTCGGCAAGCTCGGTGTCGGGAACATCGACTTTGGCACACCCTTACGCGAACTCTCCGGCGGCCAGAAAACGCGAGCCGGCCTCGCAGCACTGCTGGCGAGTCAACCGTCAATCCTGCTTCTCGACGAACCGACGAACCATCTCGACATCGATGCCCTCGCTTGGTTGGAGCAACTTTTGACGTCCTACCGGGGCGCGATTTTGGTTGTTTCGCACGATCGCGCGTTCCTCGATAAGATTGCGACCGGCATCTTCGAGCTCGACGCGAATACCCACCGCCTGACCGCATACCCCGGCAATTACCGCGCCTACCAAGCAGCCAAGCAAGCGGAAGCACGGGCCCGCGCGGAATCCTATGAGCGGCAACAACGGGAAATCGCCCGTATCGAGCAAGACGTCCGCGCCGTCGCCGGTCACGCGATGAAGACCGAAAAATCGACGCAAAACGACTACCTGCGCGGCCGTTCCAAGAAGGTGGCCCGCACCGCGAAGGTACGCGAACGGAAGTTGGAGCGGATGCTCGAGTCCACGGAGTGGATCGACAAACCGGAACGAACGTGGGGGCTCGCGCTCACCTTTAGCAATGGGGCGGATTCGAGCCGCGATGTCGCGGTCGTCGAGCACGCCTCGGTCGAGCTAGGCGGACGTCTGATTCTGCTGGACGTCGATTTGCACGTCGCTGCCGGCGATCGGATTGCGGTCACCGGCCCAAATGGCGGGGGCAAGTCGACGCTGATTCGGCTCTCGATGGGTCTCCTGCCGCCGGCGATTGGCGAGGTCAGGCTTGGGCCAAGTGTCGTTACCGGTCTCTATGCCCAGGAGCAGGAAACGGTCGATCCCAATGCCACCGTGCTGGAGCAAGCGCGGGTTATGGCGCCGCTCACTGAGACCGACGCGCGAACCTTCCTCCATCGCTTTCTCTTCGGCGGCGACATGGTGTTTCAGCGGGCCGCCGAGCTGTCGTATGGGGAGCGGGCGCGGCTGGCGCTCGCCCTGCTCGTGCTGAAAGGGGCGAACTTCCTGTTGCTCGACGAGCCGTTGAATCACCTCGACCTTATATCGCGCGAACGGTTTGAAGAGGCGCTCGCGCAATTCGACGGCACGCTACTGATCGTGCTACATGACCGCTACGCGATCGAGCGCATCGCGAATCGCGTCATCGAGGTTCGCGATGGCCGCTTAAAGGAAAGTTAGCCTTCACCGGAGGAGATTCCTCGCACGAACCGACCGGTTTCTGTCAAACTAGACAGTATCACTCGCTATTTGGTCGCGGTCATTGTCGATCGCGGCGGTTTTCGATTGCGGTAAGGGGAGCGTCGCGTGCGGACAAGCGGTTTAGGATGGCGAATCGTGGCGGGCGGAACGCTTGCGCTGATCTTCGGATTTTCAGCGTGGGCGAACAATGTGGGCCCATTCTGGTTCGGTCTTGCGCTGATGATTGGCGGCGCGATCGCGATGGTGATTGGGCGCCAAACCCGGGTTTAACCGCTACCGGAGTGGGCGGCGACCGCCAAACACCGCTAGTTCAAAGACCTTGAAAAAGCAATCGACATCGGCATAGCCAATTTCTCGTAACCATCGATTTTGATCTTCGACCGGTGCGAGGAGATTAGCCGCCTTGTCCGGTCGCCGAACATATTCGTTCGCAACTTCCTCTCTCGATTTCGTCCCGCCTCGATTTCCAGTATACGCAGCGAGCGAATCAACAAAGAGTTCATCCGACATCTCGGAGACGCGTGCGGTCGCCGGCGCGACATGCTCGACGTTGACGAACATTCCGCCCGGTGCGAGCAGATCAAAGATCTCTTGATAGACCGCTCGCTTGCGCTCGTCCGGCTGGTGATGGATCGCATATCCCGAGACGATCGCATCGAACGGCGAAAAAGCGGTAAGGGCCTCGACCCAAGCAGGTGTGCCGAAATCCGCGTAGATCACGTGACGAGCTGAATCGCCAAGCCGTTCGCGTGCTGCCGTGAGCATCGAATCCGAGAAGTCGACCAACACGGCTTCCGCGCGCGGAAATCGCGACAGCACGGCCCGCGAAATTGTGCCGTCGCCCGAGCCGAGATCGAGAAATCGCTGGATTGGGCGATCGGCAGCCGACAGCACGCGGAGCATGATTTCGATTTGATCGGCCGCGTAAGGAATGCCGCCTCTGATCTCGTTTAAAAACATTTCCGCGAGTTCTTCATTTTGCCAAACGGTGTCGCGAACCATGGTTATCCTTTGTGTTATGCCACTAAGCTCACCAGCGCCAAACTACCAAAACCGAGAATCACCGCGCCACTTAGCCGGTTCACCCAGGTCAATTGGGGCGGACCGAACCGCAAGCGCAATTTTCCCATACCGAGCGCTAATATGAGCCACCAGAGGGCAGAGCCGAGAAAGACGCCAAGAACCAGGCTGACGGAGCCAAGCCCTGGTTCGGCGACGCCAAACCCCGCAAAGATCGCGGCGAACGAAATGATCGTCGTCGGATTCGTCAGCGTCAATCCGAAGGTCGAACAATAGTCGCCTATCCACCCGGTGCTTTCCGCGGTTGCATTTGCCGGGTCGCCGCTCCACGCTCGCGATTTGAGCGTCTTGATGCCCAAGTAGCAGAGGAAGAGCCCACCGACGAGGCGAATCCACGATTGAGAGTCGACGAGGAGACTCGAGATCGATGTTAGACCGAATGCGGCGATGGACGCGAAGCACGCGTCGGCAGTCGCCACGCCGAGCCCGGATATGAACCCGACCGCGCTGCCGCGAATGAGGGTGCGCCGAATGCAGAGCACACCCATCGGTCCGATCGGCGCCGCGACCGAAAGGCCGATGATGATTCCGCGCGGGAACAGGCCGATTTCCATGCCCTACGATCGTTCGATTTGGACTGGCAACGCGGTCGTCTCCTTCGGCGTCGAAAGGACAATGGTCGTTTGTGTGCGCACGACGCCCGGCAGTCGTTTGATGCCGTTTGAAATCAGCGATTCGAGGTGTGCCGTATCTCGGGTTCGGACTTTGAGCAGATAGGAATAGTCGCCGGCGATGTGATGGCACTCTTGAATTTCCGGCGTGGCGAGAACACCCGCGATGAACGGTGCGTCATGCTCGGGCCGTTCAAGCAACACCTGGATGAAGGAGGTCAACGCGAGTCCAACGGCAGCCGGTTCGACAATCGCGACGGTCGCGCGAATCGTGCCGCGGGCATACAACTTACGAATCCGCTCATTGACCGCCGAGATCGAGAGCCCAACGGCGGCGCCAAGTTCCCCGTATGTTAGTCGCCCATCGTTTTGCGAGAGATCGAGCAGGTGAAGATCGATGTCGTCCATGTTATCGCTTGCAGTGTGCGGCAGAGAAGCTTTTTGCGATGATAAGACGGAATTGTAGTTAATATTGCGGCAAAATGTAACACCAGCGGTAAGATTTACAGATCAGCTAAGGTCTCGTGTCAAGCGACGTCGGGGCATTTGACTCTCGTACGGGCGGTGGTTGGCACTCGAAGATTCGTCGCCTTCGCTCAGAATGGCGGAGAGGAGCAGGTGCCGAAAATCGCGCATGTGATAGGAAGAAACGGTACGTCTGCGTCGAGGGCACGCCGCGACCTTCAGTGGCCGGGTCGACCGCTGCCCATTAGTGAGGCGGATCCGACGCTGAAACGTCGGCGGCTGGATTCGACCCACCGGCCTTCGTTTTGCCGCTTAGAATGCGCACAGAATTCGACGCCGTTGCTCGCGGGAGTCGTGCTTATGGATCCGGACCTTACGAACGCTATCTATCGAGATTTGCACAAGCACTACCCGACCGTCGTGCGGGGAGAAGGCATCTATCTCTTTGATGTCGACGGCAAGCGATACATCGACGGTTCGGGCGGCTCCGCGGCTGTGACGTCGATTGGGCACGGCGTGGAAGAAGTGATTGAGGCAATGACTCGGCAAGCGCGTGCGCTCGCGTATGCCCCGACACATGCCTTTTCGACCGAAGCGATCGAAGAGTGTGCCCGAATCATCGTCGAGGATTTCGCGCCCGAGGGGTTGGACCGCGTGTGGTTCGTTTCCGGCGGCTCGGAGGCGACCGAAAATGCAGTCAAGATGGCATTGCAGTATCAGCGCGATCGCGGACAAGGGACGCGGCATTTGGTGATTGGGCGCTGGAGCTCGTTCCACGGTGCAACACTGGGCGCATTGGCGTACGGCGGCAACGCTGGGCGCCGCTGCGTGTATTCGCCCGTCCTGTTCCAAACCGAGCACATCGCGCCGTGCTTTCCCTATCGCTGCTCGGCGAATTCCAGCTGCCCTGAGTGTGATCTTGCTTGCGCTCATCAATTGGAACGAGTCATTCGCCAAGTGGGGGCGGAGAATGTGGCCGCATTCATCGCTGAACCTGTTGTCGGCGCGACGCTGGGGGCGGTAGCGGCGACGCCCGGGTATTTTCAGGAGATTCGCGAGATTTGCGATCGCTACGGAGTGGTTTTCATCGCCGACGAAGTGATGACTGGTTTCGGCCGGACCGGGCGCAACTTTGCGATTGAGCATTGGGGCGTCACGCCTGATCTCATCGCCTGTGCAAAAGGCATCAGCGGAGGCTATGCACCGCTGGGTGCGGTGATCGTCAGACCCGAAATCGTCGGCGAAGTGAAGCAACGCGGCCGCTCGTTCGTCATCGGCCACACCGCGGCGGGCAACCCGTTGTCTTGCGCGGTTGGCTCGGCGGTGTTGCGCCACATCCGCGACAACGGCTTGGTCCGAAACGCCGAGGCTGTGGGCGCGCACTTTTTGCAGCGACTCGAAGAGCTCAAAGAGCGTCACGAGATGATTGGCGATCTGCGGGGCAAGGGACTACTGCTCGGCATCGAATTTGTCCGAGATTGCCGGACGAAGGAGCCCTTCCCGCCTGAATGGCAAGTCGCGAAACGGCTGGGCGCCGCCACACTGGAGCGCGGGCTTGTCTCCTATCCCGGAAGCGGGACCGTCGATGGTGCGCTCGGCGATCATATGTTGTATGCGCCTCCGCTGTCGATCACCCTCGAGCAAGTTGGTGAATTGATCGCAATTCTGGACGACAGTTTAAGGGCGGTGACTGCTGATCTCGGGTTGCCATCAACCGTGCATGCTGTGTGAGGGTGTTATGGAAAGGTTCTCGACGGTCACTTTTGATTGCTATGGCACCTTGATCGATTGGGAAGGCGGTCTCGGCTCCTTTCTTTACGATCTCGCTGTCCAGAATGGCGAGCCGGACCCGCCGATCGGTCGGGCGCTACGTGAGCAATGGGAAGCGATCCAGTTCGACCTAATCCAGGGCCCGTACCAATCGTACGAGGCGATCCTGGCCGAGAGCCTACGACAGTTGTGCCACGAGCGAGACTACACGTGGGACGAGCAACTCGGCGTCGACCTCGTCCGCTGGATGCGAACCTGGCAGCCGTTTCACGACACAAAGCCGGCACTGGAACGAGTGCGAGCCGCGGGTTTGCGCCTTGTCATCATATCCAACACTGATCGCGCGATCATCGCGCACTCGCTTCGCCAGCTCGAAGTGCCTTTTGATGACGTCATCACTGCCGAAGATTGCCGCGCGTACAAGCCATCGCCCACGGTGTTCGCCCAAGCGTTGGACCGGATCGCCGTACCAGCCGGGCAGATTCTGCACGTTGGGTTTGGTTTCAAGTACGACATCGGGCCTGCCCAGGGGCTTGGGTTCAAAACCGCATGGATCAACCGCAACGCCGAACCCGGCCCCGGCACGGAAATCCCGGATTACGAATGGCGGGATCTTTGGGGACTGGCGGAGTGGGCCGAAGCCGCGCCTTAGTCCGACAGCGACAAGGCGGCGTTAGACGTAACCCAAGACCTTCTCGATAACGCCACGCTGCCAACGACGAGTAGCGCGGCGGCGATGGTCCACGCGTCAATCTCTTCGCTGAGCCAGAGATAGGCCCAGATCAGGGTGAGGATCGGTTGGAGCAGTTGCATCTGGCCCACTTTTGCTACCCCGCCGAGGGCGAGACCGCGGTACCAGGCGAAGAACGCGAGGAACATGCTGACGATACTGAGATAGATGAATCCCGCCCAGGCTTTGTGACCGGCGTGAACGCCGTTCAGCGCAATGTCGATTGCTACCGGCACGGCGAGCACTGGTGCGGCCAAAACGAGCTCCCAGGAGATAACACGCCATCCGCCGAGATCGCGGGCAATCCGCGCGCCTTCGGCGTAGCCAAGCGCGGCCGAAACGACTGCGAGGAGCAGTAAGAGATCGGCGAACCGAGGCCGGCCCGCGCCCTGAACCGCAGCGAAAACGAGGACCGATATGACGCCCGCGATGCAGGCGACCCAGAAAGCGGTTGGCGGACGCTCGCCGGCACGGAGAACGGCGAAGATCGCGGTTGCGGCCGGCATAAGGCCGATGATGACCGCGCCGTGGGTAGAGGGAACATGCTTCAACGCGATCGCGGTGCAGACGGGGAACCCGACGGTGATACCAAAGGCAGAGATCGCCAGCCCCCGCCAATAGCGGCGCTCGGGCCGCCTTTCGCGCCGGAGATAGAGCAGTGTCGCGGCGAATGCGCCGGCCACGACCGTGCGACCGAGAGCGACGAAGATCGTGCCCATCTCGGGAACCGAAGCCCGGATTGCCGGGAGCGAGACGCTGAAACCGAGGACACCGAGAAAGCCGAACAGATAGCCAAGCGACTCGGCGCTCGACCGTGAATGAGCAATCGCAGGTCGTTCCGCGATCGACGCGTCTAGCTGGTGGGGCCGACCCACCTGCTATCGACCGGCAGACGCGGTGGCCTGGATCGCTGGTCGAGGTTGGGCCGGGGGCAACGACACCTTATAGGCGTTCTTAATGCCTGGGATCGTCCTGATCTCGGATAACGCCGCGTCCGGAATCTCGTCGTCGACGTTGAGAACCATGATCGCTTCGCCGCCCTGCTGGTGACGTCCGACTTGCATGCCGGCGATGTTCACGCTGTGCCGGCCGAGCACAGTGCCGATCCGCCCGACGACGCCCGGTTGGTCGCGGTGATGCGTAATCAGGACCTCCCCCGCCAATGCGCGTTCGAGCGAGAAGCGATCGACTTGGACAATGCCGGCATTGGTGCGGTCCCAAGCGACGCGTACGAGACGGACTGGCTCACCGCTCGCTTCGAACGCGAAGGAAGGTTCGATGTCAGGGTCCGGGGTGCCGGTAATTGTCTTGATTTCGATGCCGACTTCTTCCGCCACCAGCCGCGCGTTCACCGGAGTTACGCGGCGCACCGTCCACCGGTTCAACGACTCGCTCAGTGCCGCCGCGGTCACATGCTCGACGACATCTTGTGAAACGAGGCCTTGCGTCGTCACGCGCATACTCTCCGGCAAAACGGGTTGGAGCACCGCAAGGAGGCGACCAGCCGCGCCCGCTACGGTCGTCAGGCGCTGCAACTCGGGAGCCATCAAGGTCGCTGGTGGCAAATTCACGGCGTTTGGCACGGCTTGGCCCTCGAGCGCGGCGATTGTCGTCATACTGATCATCTCGCCAACCGCCGCCAACGCCTCCGCGCTCGAACCGCCCGTGTGCGGGGTCAGCACAACGTTCGGCAAGCCAAAGAGCGGGCTGTCATGACACGGTTCGTGCGGGAAAACGTCGACGCCGGCGGCTGGAATCCGGCCACTTTCGAGCGCTTCAGCGAGCGCGTGCTCGTCGACGACTTCGCCGCGAGCTACGTTGAGCACAATAGTAGTCGGCTTGAGCAGCTCAATCGTCTCCGCGTTGAGCATGTGATGGGTGTCGGGGGTCGCGGGGACGTGGAACGTCACAACATCCGACGTTCGCAACAATTCTTCGTACTCAACGGAGGTGACACCAGCCTCCGTGAAACGATCGGCGGACACGTACGGATCATAGGCGATCACGTTCATTTCGAAGGCGAGGAGGCGCTTGGACACGACTGTGCCTACTCGGCCGAGCCCGACGATGCCGGCGGTCTTGCCCTTGAGGTCAGTCGGCTTGATCTTCTTCCGCTCCCACAATCCGGCATGTGTTGATTGGTTCGCTTCCGGGATTTGGCGGGTGATCGCGAGCAAAAGACCGACGGTATGTTCGCCCGCGGAAATCTTATTGGCCCCGGGCGCGTTGAGGACGAGCACCCCGGCCCGCGTCGCGGCCTCGAGATCGACGTTATCGACGCCGACCCCGGCTCGCCCGACGACGCGCAGCTTCGGCGCCGCATGCAGCACCTCTTCGGTCACCTGCGTTTCGCTACGGACGATGAGCGCGTCCGCATTCGGCAAGACCGCGAGCAGTGCGTTTTTGTCAGTTCCATCCACATCAACAATCTCGCCATAGCGGCCGAGATAGTCGCGGGCGTTGGGATGAATCGCGTCGCTGACGACGATGACCGGTCGCTTCGGCGGCTCATATTCCTCGCCGTCGTAGTATTGATGAATCACTCGTTCAAGTCCTTGCAAGGCGCTGTCGAGATCGTGGAAGCGCTCGATGCCGGAGGATGAGTGCGAGTGTTCGCCATCGCCGGCGAGGAGAAAACAAGTTACGCCGGCACTCGCGTAGTTGCGGGCATGGCGCTCGCTGTCCTCGACCGCATAGTGGCAACCACGAGTAGTCGCGATCGTTGCCTTGTCATCCGCAAAGACGATTTCGCACTCCGGGAATCCGTGCCGGCGAAGCCAGCCAAATGTCATCTCGGCGGCAGCGGCAGGTCGCGCCGTGATCAGCAGCACATTGTCTTTCCCGAAAAGGTCGATCACCTTGATCAGGAAGTTGGCTCCGCTTGGGTTGGGGATCAGACCGGCGGCCGGCCCGTCGGACGCGTACACCCAATCCCGGACTTCAACCGGGACATTAAGTCCGGCCGAATCAATGAAGGCGCTTTCCGGTAAATCGACGCCGAAATGTGCCGACGCGGCTTTCGCCAATGGACGCGGATGCTCGGTCAAGACGCCATCAATGTCGATTGCAATTTTGAGTTCAGGAGAGGGAGAACGATCGGCCGTCGCTGAATGCAAAGAACACTCCCAACGTACTGGTGATCACGCGGCAAGCGCGCGTGTTTCGTTCATTTTCAGAGACCGTTACATCGCGGTCTCGCCGGCGGCGCTGCCAGGCACGATGATGGACAGAGGTTAGCATCGGTATGACTCCGATTCAACGAGCCGCTGTCCCCGACAACGAAGCGATCATGCGCGAGCAACGTTCGCCGCTGCGACAATAGGCTCGAAGCGTCGAGGTGGAGACGAGTTGAACACGCAATATCCCTAAAATCGGCGGTCCTTACGTACTTACATTCGCCATTTGAAGCGCGTTTAATAGTTGTTAGCAAGCGACGATGTGGAAAGACCTGAGAGGACGTATGGCTGTTCCATCAATTGTCACTTTGCCAAAACCTACTGAAGGCGACCGCAACCCGGGGACGCGCGTCATTGTCGCGTTGTGCGTAGCCTCATTCTTTGCGGTCATCAACTTTATAGCGACAAGCCCGTTCTATCCGAAAATGGCCGTTGATCTTCATTCTTCAGTGTCTCGACTCGGGCAAGTTGTCACCATCATGGTCGTCATCAGCGCCGTGCTTGGCCTTGTTGTTGGACCGCTCTCGGATCGCTATGGGTATCGAAAGCCGCTGGTCGCGGGGCTGGCGGCGATCGCCATCAATTTGATCGGCGCCGGTCTCACGCCGTCCTTTTTGCCATTGCTCGGCTTGAGTATTCTCGGGGGTCTTGCCGACGCGCTGGTATTCGGCATGCCAATGGCAATTGCGGGCGCCTGGTTCACGGGCGCCGCGCAGCGACGAGCCATCAGTTGGTCGTGGGGTTCGATGAGCGGGGCGGGGATTGTTGGGGTCCCATTACTGGCACTGATTGGCGGGAGTACGAGTTGGAGAGTGGCGCTGATCGCTTCCGGAATCGGCGCCATCGCAGCGGCGTGGTACGTCGCCCTCGCCATCCCGCGGGACTTGCCAAGAATCGACGAGCCGTCCAGCGACCATGAATTGCTCGCGTCGTATTTGCCTCTGTTCAAGGACCCGCCGACTTTGCGCATCTATGGCGTGAGCTTTCTTCGGGCGGCCTGTTGGCTCGGTTTGTTGACCTATCTCGGCTCGTTTCTGCAAGACGAACTCGGACTGAGCGTGAAACAAGCGGGATTGGTCTACACCGCCGGTGGAACTGGATTTGCCGTGGGCAGCATCGTCGCCGGACGCCAATTCCTTCGCCTGTCGCCGCGCGCCATAGTTGCGGCCGCCAACGTCGTCGCCGGTCTCGCGATCGGGACGATCCTGATCGGCGCGACGTTGTGGGCGACGTTGCCGCTGCTGCTGATCACCTCCTTTGCCTCAGCGATCAGCGGGGTCCTCATCGCGACGATTCTCGCAGGCGAGAGTCCCGCCGGTTCAGGAACCACGATGGTGCTGAATAGTTCGCTCCTCAACTTCGGCACAGCGGCGGGAGCGGCCACCGGTGGGTTGCTGATTGCACTTGGTGGTTACACCGCGCTCGGCGTCGGCATCCCGTTGTTCGCGTTTGCCGCTGCAGCGCTGGCCCTTTGGCCCGCGAAACGGACCACTCGCACGACCACGGTCCGCTCTGGGGTGATTCCCGCCCACAACGCCGACTAATAGAGCCGCTGCTTATCGAGCACTGGCGACATCAAGTCGTAGCGACCGTCGAGATAATGGCGAAGGTTCCGCGCGAAGATGTCGATGATCTTTCCGTTTTCGGATTCCGCGGTGCTGGCCGAGTGGGGATTGATCAAGAGATTCGGGATATCCCAAAGCGGAGAGTCAGGCGGCAACGGTTCGGTTCGGAACACGTCGAGCGCGGCGAAGCGAATGTGCCCCGTCTTTAGGGCTTCGAGCAGCGCCTCCTCGTCGAGCACAACTCCGCGCGAGATGTTGACCAAAACGCTGCCGGGCTTGATCGCCGCGATCTCGCCGGCGCCGATGAGATTTTCCGTGTCGGGCGTATGCGGTGTCGATATCACGAGGCAGTCAGACCCAGCCAGCATGGTGCGCAACTCAGATCGGGCAAAGAGGCGGTCGACGCCAAGCTCGGCAGCCCGCGTCGGATCGTTGCTCCGGGCCATCGCCCAGATCGTCATCTCGAAAGCGCGAGCGACCCTGGCAATTTGGCGGCCAATCCGGCCCGGTCCGATGATCGCCATTGTCTTGCCGCTCAATTCGGTTGAGCAAAAGCGGTCCCAGTGATGGGTCGCCTGATCGGCTAGAAGACGCGGGAAATCTTTCACGCAATAGAGCAAGGCACCGAAGACGAACTCGGTCAGCGGGCCGGCATGCACGCCGCTCGCGGTGGTGACAATCAGGTCTGAGTCCGCGAGGCCAAGTCGTTTGACGGTCTGTCCGACGCCGGCCGAACTCGTTTGCACCCATTTCAGATGCGGCGACAGCTCGAACGGCGGCGGCCCGGATCGCCAGTCGAAGTCGAGGAGCACTTCGGCGCGGCGAAGCAGCGCCAACCATTCGGATTGTTGGTCATCCGGGCGCCTCCAGTCGAGCAGTCCGTTGTGGTCGCCGACGTAGCGCATAGCAGGCATGAGATCGGGCCGGTAGATCAGATCGATACGTGCGGGATTGACTGCAGCGATGCGATTCGCATGCTCTTGTTCGAGCGGCGAAGTAATCATGATGACGACACGCCGTTCGTCTGGCCGTTCAACTTGCAATCCGAATCGCCCTTTCTGTTCTCGCCTAAAGGCGCATGCTGGCAGTGCTAGAATCGCCAACTTGGTGTGGTACTCAGCGTACGCGAGGAGTGAGCTTGTGACTACGGTCAATCCAGCGGTAGTTGGAACGTATGTCGATCGATTGCGCCGGACGCAAGACCACCTAAAGGCACAAGCGGTCGATCTCCTTCTGGTTGGACCATCGTCCGATCTTTTCTACCTCACCGGCTTCGAAGCGCACGAGAGTGAGCGCATGAACTTGTTGCTCGTTCCCCAGCAAGGCGAACCGAAAATGGTGATGCCCGAACTCGAAGCGCCGCTGATGAAGTCGATCAGCGAGCTGATGGAGTTGCCGGTCCACGCCTGGGCAGAGACCGATTCGCCCTCTGAGCTCGTCGCCAATTTGGCTGGAGACGTCGAAGGAAAGAGCGTGGCCGTCAGTAACGAGTTGTGGAGCGTCTTCCTGCTACGTCTACAAGAGCAGATGCAAGGCGCGAATTGGACGCCGGCGGCGGAAGTCATGCGGCCGCTGCGGGCGATGAAGGACAGCCGGGAAATCGCACTCTTGCGGGAGGTCTCACATCGCACGGATGAGGCATGGCACGAATTCATCACCACCTCGATCACCGGACTCACTGAATCGCAAGCATTCGAACAGTTGAGCAAGCCCATGAGAGAGCGAGGGTTAGCGATTTCATTTGGCATTTGCGCCAGCGGCCCGAACTCTGCATCACCCCATCATCACACGGGCGACCGGATGGTCCAGCCTGGCGACACCGTCATTTTTGACTGGGGCGGCACGCTCGAAGGTTATCACTCGGATGTTACGCGGACGGTGCACATCGGAGACCCGGACGACGAGTACCGCAAGGTCTACGATGTCGTTTTGCGCGCCAACCAAACCGCGCTCGACGCTGTGCGACCCGGCGCAGCCTGCGAATCGATCGATCGTGCCGCGCGGGCCGTCATCACAGACGCGGGGTACGGCGACTACTTCATTCACCGGGTCGGACACGGACTTGGGCTCGACGTTCACGAGGAACCGTACCTGGTCGAGGGCAATACCCTGCCACTCCAGGTCGGGATGGTCTTCAGTGATGAACCGGGCATCTACATCGAAGGCAAGTTTGGGGTCAGAATCGAAGACTCGGTCGTGTGTACCGAAACGGGCGGGGAGCGCCTGAATGAAGCAACCCGCGAGCTGACGGTGATGACCTAGCCGTCAACGGGATCTTGGGCGGCGTCCGCGCGAAACGCGCGGACAATCGCCGCGCCGACCGGTTCGAGCCCCAGTCCAGCAGTGTCCAAAACGGTGACCACGAGCCCTTCGCGGGCGCGCAGCAGCGAGACCAGGAGGTGGATTGTGCCGACCTCCTTGTGGCCACGTCTCGTTGCCTCGTGGCTGGCCAAGTCGAGGGCGTGGATCAAACGCGGCGAGAACTCCAAGTCTTCGGGCGCGCGTTGTTCGTGAGTTTGCGAACCAGTTATGAACACGATTCGGCGTCTGATTTCGTCGTACTCGAAACCGAGTTCGCCCAGAATCTGCGCCGCACAACATGCCCGCTGCTGCAGCATGCCGAGCAGAAGATGATGCGTGCAAAGTGCGGGCGCATCGAGCGCAACCGCCTCCGCGCGGCCAAAGTCGAGCACACGCACCGCTTGCGAACTCAACCGCCTGAGCACACCGTCGACCGAATCATGATGTGGCGACTCGTTCATGTCGGAGATGATGGCCTCTGAGAAGATGTTTTCAGGACGTTTCGGCTTGGTCGACGCATCGTTTGAATACGAGCTGCCGTTTTGTCCGAGATCGTCTGGGTCCCCATTTGTCAATTGTGACGCCCACCCCGCAAATTTGAGATCGCTTCTTGAGCAGCATTATGCCCAGGAGCGCCCATCACGCAACCACCCGGCCATGCGCCAGAGCCACATAAATAGAATCCTCGAATGGGACCTTCGTAGGTTTTGCTACCCGCAACCGGTCGCAAATCGAACGCCTGCTCAGGTACGAGCTCGCCTTGGAATATATGGCCACCGGTCAACCCGAATCGAGCTTCGATGTCTAGCGGTCCGAGCACTTGACGGGCGACAATCGCATCCGGGAAGTTCGGAGCATACTCGCTGAAGCGCTTAATGACGTGATCCGCGATCTCGTCGCGCCGTTCGTCCCAGGTGCCCTCCGCGAGCGTGTACGGGAAATACTGCGTGAAGATTGAAACGGTGTGCTTGCCAGAAGGTGCCACGCTTGGATCGACGGCTGACTGCATATGCACGCTCATGAGCGGATAATCCGAGGGCCGGCCGTTTCGCGCATCTTCGTATGCACGCTGAAGGTAGTCGATCGAAGGGCCAATGAAGATGCCGCCGGTTTGGGCGAGCCGCTGTTCGCGTCCTTCCCGTGCTAAACCGACGAAGTGCGGCAACTCTTCAACGGCGATATTCATCTTCATGACGGGTGAATCGATTTGAATTGTTTCAACGGCACGAACAAAATCGTCAGGAAGCTCCGCGCGGTCGATCAGCACCATATAACTCCGCTTCGGATCGGCGTTCGACAGCACAATTTTGGCGGAAATCTCTTCGCCGCTCGTCGTCACGACGCCGGTCGCACGGCCGTCCCGGATCACCACCTGCTCGACCTCGCAGGTAGTTCGGATTTCGACGCCGAGCGATTGCGCGACGCAGGCTAAGGCGCGAGTCACCGCGCCCATCGCGCCCTTGACGTAGGCCCATTGCCCACGCTTGCCGGTGACGTTGCCCATGGAGTGGTAGAGCTTGACATAAGCGGTCCCGGCATCCCGCGGTCCCCGGAACGTACCGATCAGCCCGAAGGCGACGGCGACCGCCTGCATTTGCGGACTTTCGAAGAAGTACTCGGCGATGTCCGCGGCTGAGCCAAGGAACATCCGTTGAAATACAGCCGCCTGTTCCGGCGTCTTGAATTCGGCGGCGACTTCCGCCCAGGAAGGCGGCTGCCTGAGGATGAACTTGTCCATCACCCGAGCCGCTTCTTCGACGAAGGCATCGTAGCGAGGGTAATTCTCCGCGTCCTTCCGCGAGAACTTCGCGATTTCTTCGAGGAAGCGGTCTTCATCTTCCCAGGCGATGAGCGAGCGGCCATCAGGGAAGGGCATGTAGAAGCGAGGGTTGCGCTTGATCAGCTCGATGCCATGCTCCCACGCGTTCAAGTCGTCGAGGATCGATCGCGGAAAGAGTGAAAGCACATACGAACCGATCGACAACTGATAGCCGGGCGCGATCTCTTCCGTAATCGCCGCCCCGCCTACGGTGTGATACCTCTCGAGCAGGCAAACGCCAAACCCGGCCTTTGCCAGATATGACGCAGCGACCAGTCCATTGTGGCCGGCGCCGATAACAATCGCGTCGTACTGCTTCAACCGACCTTCTCCAGGCGCACATGTTCGCCAGAAACGCGACACACTCGAATCAGCCTGAGCTGTCGAGCGTGAAATCGTGGGTAGGTCGCGTGCAACGGTGAGAGTAATCGGTGACGCATGAACCCGCAAGGGCCGACTGTGGCGAGGTGGTCGCAATGGAGGCGATAATCGCCCGGCCGGACATCGAGATTGAACGCTGCTAAAAGTGACGTTGGCCTTAGGGCCGTGAACATTGGATGAGGAGCGAAAACGTGCGGACTTCGGCGGATGCCGTCATTATCGGCGCGGGGATTATGGGATGCGCGATCGCCCATGCCCTCGCCGAACAGGGTCTGACCGATATTGTCGTGTTGGAACAGAATCTGATCGGTCGCGGGGCGACCGCGGACGCAGCCGGCGGTATTCGCCAGCAGTTTTCGACCGAGACCAATATCAAGTTAGCGACCTATTCCGTGCGGGTGTGGGAGAGTTATAAAGAGCGATTCGGGATCGACATCGGTCTACGCCAACAGGGCTATCTCTTTCTCCTCACGGATCCGGCCGAAGAAGTCATATTCCGGGCCAATCTAGCGTTGCAACAGCGTCTTGGTGTTCCGGCACGATGGGTGGTACCGGAAGAAATCGCGGAGATCAATCCATACATCGTGCTTGACGACGTAATTGGCGGCACGTTTTGCCCGGAGGATGGTTGGGCTGACACTTATGGCGCGACTGTAGGCTTCGCCCAGGCGGCGCGGCGGCTCGGTGTGGAAATCGTCGAGGAAACCCAGGCGACTGGAATCACCCTGAATCACGGCCGCGTGACCGCGGTCCGGGCAAACGGTGAGTCTGTTTCGACCCCGCTCGCGATTATCTGCGCCGGTCCGCAAACGCGGCTCGTGGGCAAACTCGCGGGCGTTGATATTCCCGTCGATCCTTATCGCCGGATGAGCTTTATCACCGAGCCGTTTTGGGCGCTATCGCCGACATTGCCGATGACGATCGAGTTCGCCTCAGGGTTGTATTTCCATCCTGAAAGCCGAGGGTTCCTCTTCGGCATGGCTGATCGCAACGAGCCGAGCACGTTCAACAAGACGGTCGACGAAGAGTGGATGATCACAAACGTTGAAGCGCTCGTGAACCGCGCTCCCGCGTTTGCTGAGGCCAACGTGATGCGCGGTTGGGCCGGCTTCTACGAAATCACGCCGGACGACAATCCGGTGCTCGGCTTCGTGGGCGAGCTCGAAGGTCTGGCGGTAGCTGCAGGTTTCAGCGGCCACGGATTTATGCAGGGGCCAGCCATCGGCGCCTGCATTTCGGAACTGATCCTCGAAGGAGAGGCGAAAACGGTTGATATTAGTCCGTTCCGCCCATCGCGCTTCCAGGAAGGCGCGTTGGCCCAGGAACACAATGTGATATAGGACCGGGCCATTCGGGAGGTAAGGTGTGGCAGACGGCGATTCGGGTGGGGGAGTGCGAGAGTTTGACGAATACGGTACCGAGGAACTCCTCGAGCAAGCTCGAGCCAACGCCCAGGCGGCGTTGATCGCGACGATCAGGTTCCTCCAGCAGCAAGGGATCCCAGTTGAAAAGTGGACAGAGTCGATCGGACACACCTTCGCCCTGGGATGGGAAGCGGCCGAGGGTTGGGACGACGCCGGCGAGTTTCTCGACTCGATGTTGACGAACCTTCGCGCGATTGGCGCCGACGTGGTCGAAGCCGATCTGGGCAACGACCATGCGCGCGCCGTGATCGAGGGTTTTCCCGATCCCGATCTTTGCGCGCTGTTTGAGGTCGATCAGGCCACGGTCGCTAAGTTCCATGATGCCTCGGCGGCCATCGCCCGAGACATTGGCCTGACGTGGTCATGGGATCTCGACGACGCTGGTCGGACCCGGATTTCGGTCGACAAGCCCGCAGCTGGCGCTTAAATGGCTATTACCATCGGGATTGCCAGAATCACGCTCTATTTGGACGAGAGTTTTTCGCTGAAGGACAAGCGCCACGTCATTCGTTCGATCATTCAACGTGTCCGAAATAAGTTCAACGTGTCAATTGCGGAAGTCGGCGATCTCAACGATATGCGGGTCGCCAGCATCGTCGCCGTTTGTGTGAGCAATAGCTCACCCCATGTCGACGAGATGCTGGCGAGAGTCATCTCTTTCATCGAGCGGAACGTTGAGGTCGGTGTCCTCGGCGAAATAGACACCGAGCTCATCCACGCTGGGAACTAACCGTTCCCTGGCGTCGGACTCGCCTCCGGACTGCCGACCGGGCTCGAAGGCGGATTTGCCGCCGGTGTGCCCTGGCCCGGTGCCCCCTCTCCAGCCGGGGGCAGTTCGGGGACATAGCGGAAGACCGCGCTCTTGCCACCGTCGGTAATCAACACTGATCCGTCGGTCGCCGCCGCGACGCCGAATGGCTGGGTGAGTTTTTCACTCCCGATCTGACCAATTGACGAGAGATGCTGCCCCGCCGGCGAAAAGACTTCGACCGTGCCGGTGGCAGATGACGTCGCGTAGATGTTGCCATCCGAACCGATCGCCAGGTACGGCTGGAAGAACTGCTGATTCTTCCAGGCGTCTACCGGCCATTGCGCTTGTGGCGAGCCATCGACCGAGAAAACGCTGATCCGGCCGTTGTTGGTATCGGCGACGTAAACCAGACCCTTCTCGTCGATCGCAATGCCAACTGGTTCGATGAATTGGCTGGGACTGGTGCCGTTGCCGCCGAACGCGCGTTTGAACGCGCCGTCGAGACCGAAGACTTGCACTCGCTCGTTCCCGGTATCGACGACGTAAATCTCGTCGTTATAGATGGCGACACCGCGCGGACCGAAGAACTTGCCGGGTTGATCGCTCGCGTTGGGGGAGTCGTTCGTATTCCCGAACTCACCGAACGCATTCACTTTGCGGCCCGAACTGTCCAACACGACGATGCGGTGATTCCAGGTGTCGCAGACATAGATCAGACCATTTGGTCCGGTCGCGATGCCGGTCGGTCCGCCCGCGTCGGTCTGAGCGAACGAGACGTTGCCCCCGGTTTCACCGCCCCAAATCCCCACGAACTCGCCGGTCGCATTGAAGCTTTCAACCCGGTTGTTGCCACTGTCGACAACGTAAACTGAGCCGTCGGTCGGCGAGACCGCGATCCCGCGGGGCTGGTCAAACTGGCCGCGGCCTGTACCCGATCCCGGCCGCTCGAACAAGTTGAAGGGCCCGGTGTTCGGATAGACCTTCGCCGTCAACTCCTGGTTGAGACCGACGGCGATCTTGGCCGGCGCGGGCGGAGTGTTGGGTTCGCGATACAGGATGTAATCGAGATCGGTGACCCACCCCGAGTACGAGCCCGGCACCCGATTGACCGTATTGTAGTCACGCGGGGTGTATCCCGCCTCTTGCATTCCCGCATCATCGGGGGCGATCACGATCTGAGCGCTGCTCTGCGTTGCCTGGCCTTCGGCGACGAGCCCGGCATCCGGGAACTCGCGGAAATACCAGCGGTACGGTGATTCCACTCGGCGATCGATGGCGACCGAAAGCCCATGCCCGCCGGTCGGGTCGCGAACCGAGGTGTTGGTGACGGTGACGTCACGCGACAGCCGCATCAGGCGATCAACGAGCGGTTTCACCGCCGCAGTCGATGTCTCGGCCGCTAGCATTTCCGTGCCTTCGTCGGCATCAAAAAAGCTCGAAAGCACGGTTGATCGAAGGGTGTATGCGCCGAAGAAGAGCGCGAGCACAAGCAGGATCATGACGATCGGTTGCGCCTGTTTTCCGGTCGCCAATTCGGCACGAAACAGGGAGACGCAGGCGAACAGAAGCGGGATGACAACCAAGACGCCAACGATGGCCGCTTCGAGGATCGCCTGAGTCTGGTTCGCCGCATTATCGATGCGCTTGATCAAGACCACGAATGCGACGGATGCAATCACGAAACCGATCAACGAGAGCAGAAGGGCACCTCCGCGGCCGTAGAGAGTCTCGTTCAGATCGATGGCCGCGATCGTTTCGCCAAGGCCAATGCCGGCGAGCAAAATGAGCGGAAGCGCAACGATCGCGGCTTGGTCGGGTGCGCGACCGGAGCTGAAGCTGACCAGCAAGAGCGACGCGGCAAACCAGCCGGCAAAGAAGGTCCAGGAGAGTTGTTCGGGCTCGCTTGTACTCTCGCGACTGATGACGACGACCGCGAAAACGAGGGCCAGGATTTCATAGACGAGCAAGGCGAGGACGAAGAATTGGGTCGGCGTATTGCTCCCCGCTGTCGTCATCAGCCGAGCCCAGTCGGCGAACGTTTCGCCGATGCCGCGCAGGGCGTTGAGATCGCTCAGAAACCGGCTGAAGAGCAAAATGATGGTGACGACGAAGCCGTTTAGGGCCATCAACATCGCACTCGGTGTGCTCGAGAACCCGCGCATCGATCTGCGAATCGCGCCATCGCCTGTGCGGTCGAACATCGAGGCGGCAAGACCGCCAACCGCAAGTGAGATCAGCGTGGTAATCGCAAGCGGGCCTGAAGCGAGCATGATGCCGACCGCGACTCCGCACAAGAGCGACCAGGCAAGCCGAGAGCCGGCGGTTCGCTCGACATCGCCAAGTCTTAGCAACGAAACGAGCAGGAGCATCGCGCCGAACGCAACACCAATGGCCGGATCGACTACGCGCGAGGCATAGACGAGCGTCGGCGACAAGGCGGCGAGCGCGGCCATGCCGATCGTGCCCGCTCGGCTCACGTATGGCCGCAATCCAGCGATGAGCAAGACCAAACCAAGACCTAGGAGCGCGGACATGACCCGGGCAACCGAGTCGGTCGCGCCAAACAGGAAAAACGCAAACGCTTGCAAGACTGTAAGCAGCGGCGCCGTGTTTGGAATACTGCGGCCAGGGTCGCTGGCCGCGCCGCGGAAGAGGGACCAGGCGTTGAATGCGCGGTGGGCCTCGTCGGGCGAGAGCGCCCAAACGTCAAGTTGGAGGAATCGCACCGCGACTGCGAAGACGACGATGACAGCCCAAGCAATCGCTGTCCAGTTCACCACCGTAAGGTCGATGGTGCGGTCAAGCAGCGCTGGTCGCGATTGTTCAGAGTGCTCAGCCATTCAATTCCTCAAACATGACGTCCTCAACGCTGATCGACATTGGCGCGGTCCAGCCGTGAACGAAGGCGATCGCTAATAGCGAGTTCCGTTGAAATAGGGCAACAAATCATTTCGCACGTACATCGTGAATCGATACTGCCCGATCGAGGCCGGAAGATCGCGGTACATTACTAGCCGGTAAGCCTTTTGCTCGCCTTCCGGCGTGAAGAGCGTCCCGACCGCGTCAGCGACCGATCCAAGTACTTGGATCGGACCGTGAGCCGCCGCGGGGTCTTTCCACGCGGAGCGCCCAGGCTCGATCTCGGGAGCAATCGCGAATGCGCGATAGGTTTGGTCCTCCGGGTACCACCAGCGGAGCACGTATTCCTGCGGGGTGTAGTCCTTAAGCTGAGCTTCAACTTGAGCCTTGTTATCGTTGGCGACCAGCACAATCGGGACATCGCCCGGCGGAGTCGTCAGGGTGGTCCCGAAGAAGCGCTTGTTGGGGTAATCACGGAGGTACCATTGCATTGGCCACGAGACGCCCGAGTCGTACCAAATTGCGAGTCCGTTGCCGCCGGTTAATTCCGCGGAGAGTCGGTCGATATCGTTCATCATCATGGTGACGTCGGGCGACGTTTGGGTGTAGACAAGCATATCCTTCGGCACATCGCCTTCGAGGTAGGTGAGTCGCCATTCAGCATGGACCTGTAACAGCGAAAGCAGGATGACGAGCGAGACCAACACCGCCTGCCCGGCCCGGCGCGGACCGCGCCATATGAAGCCGGCAGCGCAGACAAGGATCGCCAGCGTCGGCGCGATCGCCAGCCACCACCAGTGATCGACGTCGTACTTAGTCAACGAGCGTTCCCACTGATTCAAGCCGTTCTTGACGAATTGGCCTTCCGTAAGGCGCCCGGCAATGAAGAACCAGCCGAACGCGAGGGCGATGAGTGAACCGGCAATGGCCCAATCCGCCGCGCCGAAAAGACGAGCGGTTTGACCTTCCGCGTGCTTGGCGCGGGCAACTTCGATCGCCCGATCGATCATCCCGCCGACGAACACCGCGGCGAGGAGGATGCCGGGAAGGGCGATGTGGGTGACAAGCCAGGGCATCTTCTCGCCGGCCAGGGAAAGCCCGGCGAACACGATCACGAACCAGGTGACGAGAAAGAGCCGAAAGAAAAGATTCCGCCCACCGTCCCAACGCCCGGTCAGGGCACCGAGGGAACGCCAGAGCGTGGCAACGATCGCCAGCAGGCCTAACGTCGCGGCGACGAACTCGTACTGGGGAAACAGGAGCAGAAAATAGAACCAAGGCTGATCGCCGCGGCGAACATCGTGCTGGCCCAGCCAGTAGAGGAGCGTGCCATTTGTGGCGTAGGTCGACGTTGCGAGACCGTGCAGGTTCGTGTAGAGACTGGTGAAGAGGGCAGTGAAGAGAATGGCTGCAACGATGATCGCGACCAGCAGCCCGTAGCGGTCGGCCCACGCACGCCGCACGGCGTCATCGACCGAGCCAGGCTCGGCTCCCTCCAGCGTCGCCGCGACGATTCCCTCCTCCTGCATCACTTCTGGCTCCGCGGCAGACTGGAGCGCAAATCGAAGCGCAACCAGAAACCCAACGAAGACCAGGGCGAGACCGATGATCAGCGGGTTCTCGAAGACGTTGTGGACGTAATAATCAATCTCTTGCTGGCGTGTCGGATTCTGCCAGGGGATATCGAGAAATCTTGTGTGGTACTTCTGAGGCATGATCAGGTACACGACGGCGAAACCGACGAAACCGGCGACGTGGACGCCGATCACCGTTTTCGCCGCCTCAGGTCGAGTCGTTCGCCAGTAGTTGGCGCGATTCCAAATCAAGGCGCAATAGAGAAAGATAAAGTAGGCGAAGAGGATCGCGAAGATGACTTCGTGGTTTGTGAGCAGGAGCGCAGTCGTGGCGAATCCACCAATCAACCAACGCCGTTCGGGCATCTCGATGTAGCGCACGATGCAGGTGAAGAGCGCCAAGGTGCCGACGATCGTGAAAATGTCATGCCGAATGTAGCGGCTCATGTAAAAGAGTGACGGCGAGATCAAGAGAAAGAACGACGCCGAAAGCGCTCCCCAGCGGCCAAGAAAGCGTGTGCCGCGCAAGAAGTAGGGGAGACCAACCAGTATGACGCCGAAGATTGCCGGCGCGTATCTGCTCGTTGCGTCGCTGTCCCCAAACAGGAAGAAGATCAGCGCTTCGATATGGAACAAAAACGGACCGTGCATGAGCGGATGGTGCCGGTAGCCGCCGCCCGTCTCATAGACCCAGGAATAGTAAGCGTGGAGGCTCTCGTCGTGATGCAGCGCGCGCGACCCAAGATCCCAAAATCTCGTGATCGCCGCCAGAAAGATGAACAGGACGTAGAGCCCGGATTCCACGGTGAGCCGGGGAGTCCAGCCGGCCGAACTCAAAATCCCAAGATCGCGCCTAGTAGCCGTCCCTTCCTCTGAAAGAAGCGCCGTGTGATGGCCATCTGCTGGACGCCGTTCTTCGGCACTTGGTCGTTGCCGGGTGCCCGGTCTCGGCAAGGTGGTCGCGCCGGCAACGCCTCCGCCAGCCGCGCTCAATGCTGCGCCGGCTGGAAGATCTTGGTTATGCTGCTGGTCCCGCTGGGTTCGCGGAGTGCGTTTACGTTCGCGCAAGCTGTCCTCGCGGCGAATTAGTCGCCGTTCTCGCCAATCCGAGAAACGGCTCTTGCCATCGGTTCCCCGGGTTGCAGGAGTATACGATGCCTCTGCTTCCATAGACCACGACGCTTTCCAGCGAATGCTTGTGCTCGTGCTTGAGCCTATTGTTGAGGTGATCGGGTATCTGACTGCGGCAGCCAACCCGCCCGCCCATCATTGGTTTGAACGCGCAGCCAGCGCTGCCCGGTTCCATCCGTCGCCGAATCGAGCACGGTGAGGCCGGTGGTGGGCACGACAAGATTCGGTGGATCGTTGGTCGCGGTGGCCTCGATGTGGGGCAGCAGCGTCACTTCGTGCCCAACCGATATGGCCGTGGTCGAGATGACCCAAGCGGTTGTGGTTGGCCCGGCCGTTGGTGTGCCCGCCGGACTTGCCAGAACCGAAGCAACAGTCGGCGCGTTCGCTTCGTCGCGCAGAAAACTGCTCCCAGCCGAAATCGCGAGCGTGAAGCATGCGGCGATCACCGCCGCCAGCGCGACCCTGCGCCAAGAGAGCTGCGTCCAGAGCGTAGGAGAGGTCTTTGTGATGCCAAGACTGGCTGACGAGGACCGCGAGGATAGCCTGCGGCTCACGGCTTCACTGAGGAGGTTATCGCGAAGTTGCGCCACAAACGTCGGTTCGGGATCCGGCGCATCGTCACAAGCAAGAAGTTGTGCCAGCTGTTTGAGTTCAGGTGTGTCGAGCGCGGGCTCTTCTGCCGGGGGGCCGAGGACTCGTCGATCCCACGCGGAATTGAGCGCTTCGGCGGCGCGAACTTCGTCAGAATTGCTCGCCATTGATCCCTCCTGGCTCGCAAGCGGAGAGCTCGGACCGTAAACGCCGCATGGCGCGCAATTGCAGCATCTTGATCGCCGGCACGGACCGCTCCATAACCGCGGCGATCTCCGCGCCGCTGAGACCGGAAAGCCGAAACTCCACGACACGCCTCTGGTCGCTGGGCAGACAATCGAGCAGCGCAACGATGCGAGCCCGTTCGTCCTGCATTAGGGCGACCGCTTCGGGTCCTGGTTGCGGATCTGCCGTCGGCATGTCTTCCGGCAACGGCTCAAACCGCGGCCGCCGGGCCTGATTGATCACCACGTTGTGCGCGATCGTGAAGAGCCAGGCCGGAAACGATCCGCCGCCAAAACCCGACATTCCTTCGAACGCGCGGGTGAAGGTTTGACTCATTGCGTCCTCTGCCAACTCCCGATTACCAGTACGCCGGTAGCAATAGCGAAAGATTGCCGTTGCAAATCGGTCATACAGTTCGCCAAACGCGGCTCGATCGCTCGCGGCCCTCGCGGCAAGACTCGCAATGTGGTCGCGCTCGCGCTGATCGTGACTCACTCGTCTCCCCGCACGGCGAACCGTTCCTTCCGTCAATTGGTCAGACACATTGAATGGTCATTCAGTAACGCCCATCCCTGCCATTTCCGCGAATTGTGCAGAATCGACAAAACCCCATGCGCGTTTGGTTTGGCTCGCACGTATCGCGTGGTGTCGCTTCTTCCTAGACTAGCAATAGCGATCGAGCTGGACTTGGGGGAGGGCGAGCGCATGGATAAGATCAACACGGGCGATACCGCTTGGGTACTGATGTCCGCTGGGCTGGTGATGTTGATGACACCGGCGCTCGGATTTTTCTATGGTGGTCTGGTTCGGCGCAAGAATGTGCTCGCGACGATCATGCACAGCTTTTTCATTCTGGCCTTGATCAGTGTGCAATGGGTGCTTTGGGGTTATACGCTCGCATTTGGTCCTGACAAGGGCGGACTCATCGGCGGGCTCGATTGGTTTGGACTCAAAGGTGTCGGCGCAGAGCCGAACGCGGATTACGCGCCCACGATTCCTCACAATGCGTTCATGATCTTTCAATGCATGTTCGCGGTGATTACGCCTGCACTTATCACCGGCGCATTCGCGGAACGAAAGCGCTTTAAGGCCTTCGTCGTCTTTTCCCTCGCCTGGGCCACATTCGTCTACGATCCAATCGCTCACTGGGTTTGGGGTGTCGGCGGCTGGCTGCGCGATTATGGCGCGATGGACTTCGCCGGCGGCACGGTCGTGCACATCTCGTCCGGCGTTTCGGCGCTCGTCGCCGCCAAGATGCTCGGCAAGCGAGTTGGGCTCGGCAAAGAGCCGATGGATCCACACAATTTGACCCTGACAGTGCTCGGGGCTGGATTGCTTTGGTTCGGTTGGTTCGGTTTCAACGCCGGTAGTGCCCTTGCGGCCAACGGGCTGGCCGCGAATGCCTTCGTGGTGACGAACGTGGCGGCGGCGATGGGCGCATTGACCTGGCTGACCGTGAGCTGGCACCGGCATGGTCACCCGAGCGTGCTCGGCGCCGCGGCGGGCGCGGTCGCCGGTCTTGTGGCGATCACACCGGCCTCTGGCTTCGTCACGCCGGGTTCGGCCATCGTCATCGGTCTCGGCGCCGGCGTGGTCTGTTTCTTCGCGGTCGAACTGTTAAAGGCGAAGGTCCAGGTTGACGACGCCCTCGATGTCTTCGCGGTCCACGGAGTGGGCGGAATTTGGGGTGCGCTCGCGACCGGTATTTTCGCCGACGCGGCATACAACGGCATTGGTTCCGATGGGTTGATCTACGGCGGTTTCGACCAGTTCTTCAAGCAGGCCGTAGCTGTCGTCGTCGTCATTGCTTATGCCGGCGCGGCCAGTTGGGCGATTCTCAAGGCCATCGACCTCACGATTGGATTGCGGGTCCCGGAACAAGACGAAGTGCTCGGTCTCGACTCGACACAACACGGCGAGCTGGCTTACCAGCTCTAGGACTTCATCCGATCGGCGGATTTGTTCGAAGGAGGATCGAGATGATTGCAATCGCGGCAATTGCCTTCGCAGTGCTTATTCTTGCTTGGCTCTTCGCACCCAGCGCCGGGGAAAAGCAAGTGCCCGAACGTGCGCCGATGCGTGCGGTTGGAGAAGCGCCAGCCTGAATATTGCTTCGTACTATCGCGAATGGGCGTTCTCGGCGAAGCGCCGGGCGGTCGAATCACCGCCCGGCGCTTGAATTGTGCGGTTGCCTCGTACGCCGCATTGGGCGATTAACGAGCAACGTGCGATCATCTCCTGGGACCCAAGCACTTGCTGGGCAGGGAGGTCGACGATGGCGAAGGATGAGAAGGGCGATTTCGTGCCAACACCTGGTCAAGGCGGCAAGGATCCTGCCGAGCAAGAACGATTGGCGCAGACGCTAGCCGACGAATTGGAAGAGCTCTTCCTTCACTTCGTCCGCGGCGAAGCCAGTTTTGCCGATATCACGTTTGAAGTCTTCGAGGCGCTCCAAGACCTCTACATCATAGCGAGCGGCGATTATGAGCTCGAGTATGAAGATGTGGAGGAATACGACGTGGTCGAAGCGACCAGCGAGCAGGAAAACCTCGCCCAAGAGCCGTCGCGCAATGACTCGTAGCAGCCTCCGACCCACTGCCGCGTAGCCGATGCAATTTCACTATCGAAAAGAGCAACGTCGAGCGAAATTCATCGTTGCGGCGATTTTGGCCGTTGTGCTCATTGTCGGCGGCACGCTAGTGTTCCTCCCTGATTTCCGCTTGAGCCTTGGATTACGACTCGGTCTCGTTCCCGGCAAGGACGCCGAGAAACTCTACGCCGGCTCAGATCCGGTCGAGCTCATCGTTCTCGTCAAGGAAGTGCCAGTCCAACTCACGCTCCCCGAAAAGCGATACACAGCGGTCTATATCACCGAGCGCGCCGGCGGGCAAACGTTTCTCCACGATCTCAATCGCGACCGAGACGTCGTCGTTCCCCTCGTGACCTACGATCAGGTTTCCGTATCTGACGACCATTCGGCGCTCCTGTTCGTGGATCACACGACGGTGCCAAAGGCAACGGCCGTGCTCGTCACTATCGAGACCGGTGCCGTCCGGGTTCTGCCTCCCGGCAAGACTGATCCCGGCATTCCCGGCGACTGGGAGACAGATATAGCCGGCACGGCCGCAATTGGATGTGATGCCGTCTCCCCGAGCGCGACCTGGGTCGGCTGCATATCGCACGGTCAGGCAGTGTCGCGGTTCATTTTTGGCAGTTGGGATTTTCGGGTTTCGCCCTACGGCAACGCGTCGCGCAAGATCAATCTCTATCGCGGAGGCGGAATCGATCCGATCGGCGGCTGGAACGCGGACGAGCATTGGTTCTACCTACAGAACGAAAAAGGAATCGTCCGCATCGAGATGCCGCCGCCTGAGTGAGCGACCATCGCAGCTCAGCCTACCCCGCGTGACGGAATCCGGCGTCGCGCATGGTAAGCGGTTCCGCTTCCGTAAAGACGCCCGCGTCGACCACCTCACCGATGAAGACAACTGAATCGCCAGCCTCGACTTCTGATTGCACCGCACAAGTCGCATAGCCAGTTGTGACGTCGAGAGCGAGGTCGTCGTTCGCAGTTTCGGTCACGGCAAGGTTGAGCGCGTCGAACTTGTCGCCGGCTTTCGCTTTGGGCCGGCCGAGGCCGCCGGCGAGATCACGTTGCTCGGACGTAAACGGGCAGATCGTGAACCGTCTGCTGGCGCGGATGAGTGGCAAGGTCGAGCTGTCTCGCTCGACGGAAATCGCCACCAACGGCGGCTCGAACGAAACTTGCGTGAGCCAGTTGGCGGTGAAAACTCCGCGCTCTCCGTCGTGGTGCGCAGTCACCGCATACAGACCATACGTGAACTGCCTAAGCACCGTTTTCTTCGCCCCGAGGTCCATAGTCTCTCCTCAAATTGCGCGCGCTGCCCGCGTGCCTTCGAGCATTGCATCGTAGAGCTGCCGGGGCGCGACGCAGTCGCCGATCCGGTGCAGATCCAGCCAAGGCGCATGCGACTTGAGGTCGAAATAGAGCTCTTCCCGCGCCTCGCCGCCCAGAGCAAGAACGACGAGATCGACTGGAATCTCGCGCCGAACTCCCGAATAGATATGTTCGACGATGACGGCGTCGGCTTGAACCTCGACTGTTGAGGTATGCGGCGTCATGATGATGCCTTTCTCAAACAGCCGACGGAAGAGCGCAGGCTTGAGGGTGGGGTCGATGTCGAGACCGACCGTCATCTCTTTGGTGATGATCTCAACGGCCGCGGTGGCATTGAGCAGCGCTTCAGCCGCGCCTGGTCCGCGCATGTGGGCATCTTCGTCGATCATGAGCGCCCGGATCCCTGACTGAATGTGCACATTGCCATAGAGGACATCGTCGCAGGTCACGACCTTGGCTGCGTCCGAAACCGGAAAGCTCGGTGGCCGAGGCGTGGCGCCGGTGGCGACGACGACAGCCTCCGGCTGCTCGGCGAGCAGTTTCTCGCGGTCGGCAATACTTGAAAGTCGAACATCGACACCCAACTGGTCGATTTGGTGCACCAACCAATTGATCGCGCGGCCATATTCGGCTCGATTCGGCGCCAAGGCCGCTGCCCGAACCTGCCCGCCGAGCTTGTCGCTTCGCTCGAAGAGGACGACCTGATGCCCGCGTTCGGCTGCGACTCTCGCCGCTTCCATCCCGCCTGGACCGCCTCCGACGACCACCACCTTCCGGACCTCGGTGGCCGGTTCCAGCGCGTCGAGCTCATCCTCGTGACCTATGAGCGGATTTTGCACGCAACGGATTGGCAGTCCTTGAAACAAGCGGCCGATGCAACCTTCGTTTGCACCGGTGCAGAGCCGGATCTCGTCTGGCTCTCCGGCGAGCGCCTTTTTGGGCAAGTCAGGATCGGCAATCAATGCTCGTGTCATGCCGATCAGATCGGCATCACCGCGCTGGAGTGCGGCTTCGGCCATGCTCGGTTCGACGATGCGAGCGGCGACGAGGACAGGTACGTTCACGATTTTGCGAATCGACGCTGCATATTGGTTGAAGACGCCGAGTGGACTGTCGAGCGAGGGTACCGTTTTCGCCTGAAGTTCCGGCGTTTCACCGGTCGAACCGGAGATGTTGAAGTAATCGATAGTGTTCAAATCTGCGACGCGGGCAGCGATCTCTTTCATCGCGTCGTGACGGAGACCGCCTTTGAGCAATTGATCGCCGGTCATGCGAAATCCGACCGCGAAGTCGGGTCCAACGCGATCCCGAACGGCTTCGATGACCTCGACTGAAAAGCGCATTCGGTTTTCCAATGAGCCACCGTACTCGTCGGTGCGCTTATTGACGTGCGGCGCCCAGAACTGTTCGAGCAGATGGCCACCGTACGAGGTGATTTCGACGCCGTCGTACCCGCTGAGCTTGACGCGCTCGGCGGCATCGGCCCAGGCAGTCACGACTTCCCGAATCTCCTCGATTTCCATTTGCTTTGGACGTTCGCGATGGGAAGGCTCCGAGACCGGCGACGGGGCCATCAAGGGGCGAGAAGAGTTGATCGAGGTCCCGCGCCGGCCCATATGAGTGAGTTGACAGAAGATCTTGGCGCCGTGGCGGTGGGCGACCTCGGCCATGGCCGTGAGGTCAGGAATGACGTCGTCGTCCCAAACCGCGACGCCGCTCCACTCGGCGACGCTCGAGCTTGGATGGACCGAAGCCGAGCCAAACGTGACAATCAACCCCACGCCGCCGCGGGCCTTGCGCTCGTAGTAGCGACGGTACTTTTCCTTGGGGTGGCCGCCGACGGCATACGCGGTAGCGTGAGCGGTACTCACGATCCGGTTTTTAATCGTGACACCGTTAATCGTGAGCGGGCTGAAGAGCGCCGGATAGGTCGCGATACCCGGACCAATAGCCATCGTCCAGTTTTTCTCCTTGATGCTCTTGATTCCAGGCCGGGCTTGGCTATTCGACTTTGAGCGTGCCTTCCATGCCGGCCTCGCGAAGTCCAGGCAACTCACAGTAGAACGTGTACGTGCCGGGATCAGGTGAGATTTGAACGGTAGTGATTTCGCCCGGGTCGACGGCTTCGTGCACGTCGAGCTCGTCGATCACAAAAGTGTGCGGCACGCTATCCTGGTTTTCGAGGACGATCGTTGCCGGGGTGTCGGAATTGATCGTCACCTCGCTCGGCGTGAACACCTTTCCTGGACCCATCTGGATGGCGACGATTTGCTCCGATTCGGGCGTCTTTGAGGGCACGGGGACAGGAGTCGCCGGCGCAGTGCCGCCAATGCCAAAGAGATCGAACGGACGGCGGGCTTGAACGTTGCCGTCCGCGCTCGCTGTGTAGATCACGCCGTTGACCATGACCGGCGAGGCGAGAGTGATGCCGACCTGGATTCTGGTCCGCTCATCGCCGGTCTTGGCGTCGAGACCGTAGAGATACGTGTCAAAGCTGGCGGCGTAGACGACGCCGTCGGAAACGATTGGCGACGACACGATTTGGTCGCCGGCCGCGAAGTTCCAGACTTCATGCCCAGTTTCGGCGTCGAGTGCATAGACGTTCTTGTCAAGCGATCCGAAATAAACCATACCGCCGGCGACCGCTGGAGAGGCGATCACGCCATCTTGAGCCTGGAATTGCCACTTCTGATCACCAGTGGCAGCGTCGATCGCGAAGACATCGCCGCTCGCATTGCCGATGAAGACGACGCGATCGACGATCGCGGGCGATGAGGCCACAAAGCCTTGCAGATCGAATTGCCAGATTTGCTTGCCGGTCGCCGCGTCGAGGGCGACGAGATCGCGTCCCCCGGCGGCATACACCGTCGAGCCGACGATTGCGGGTGAGGAGAAGGACGCCTGCCCGACGAATGTTTTCCAAAGCTGCTCGGATGTCGCCGCGTCGAGCCCGTAGATGTTCCCGTCGTCACTTTGGAAGTAGACGACGCCGCCCGCCACTGCTGGGGAAGACGAAATGGTGTTGCCGGTCTCGAACTTCCAGCGCTCTTTGCCGGTGTCGGCATTGACAGCATAGAGATTGTGATCGTCGCTGCCGAAGTAGACGGTTCCACCGGCGATCGCGGGTGAGGACTCGATCGGACCCTCCGCTTTGTAAATCCACTTAGCGGGTCCGCTGAAACTGTCTAATGCATAGAGATTGCTGTTGTCACTGCCGACGTAAACCACACCATTGGCGACCGCTGGTGAAGAGATGACTGGCGATCCAACGCGGAAAATCCAAGGGAATGTGGCCGGCTCTCCCAATCCCGGACCTGGAAGCTCACCAGTCCTGGCAGCGTTGCCGCGGAACGTCCATTGCACCTCGAGCGACACGGGGCTCGCGGCCGGACTCGCGACCGAAGTTGCTTCTGCGGTCGGCGTCTCGGCTGGCGTTTCCGTTGCTTGGGGCGTTTCGGTCGCGGTCGCGGTTGGCTCAACTGTTGGCGTGGCGCACGCGGTCCACAGGCCAGCACCCGCAGCTTGCGCTTCCGATTCGCTCTCAATGAGCCAGGTCGAGTAGCGACCGGTGTCGTTTGCCGCATGGTGGGCGTTGCCGGTCAGGATCATCGACTGGTCGAGCAAAGTCCGGGTGCCATTCGATTTTTCGATCCAGACATAGCGGTCAATTTCGCGCTCGCTGGTTGCTCCTAGTTCCTCTTCGAGAAAAACGGTGTCGCCGGCCTGCTTTTCGAGCGCCGCCATCGCCTGATCGGCATTGCAATCGGGAACGTCAACGCCGATGAGCTTGACGACGTGATCCCGCTGATCGTTCTCGGAAAAGACAGCGATGGTGGAGCCGCTTTCGACGCTGTCGACGTCTGCTTTGACGAGCGCGGGCGCCTTTTCAACGTCCGGCAAGTCATTGAGATCCAGTGAGTTCAGCAAGGTCGACTCGAGTGGCAACGTATTCTTGCCCCGGGCCAGGCTGAAATCGGATGCTCCTTCGTCAACGAGGTAGACAAGCACGAAACGCTTCGTCACATTCGCAGCTAACCGCACTGGCTGAGTTGTGTCGGAGATGTCGAGTTTCAGTGTTTCGGCAACACTGGCGGTCGATGTAGCATCGACAGCAACCTCAGTCCCGTCGCCTTGGAGGAGGACGAGCTCGTCTGGCGATATGCGGCCGACCTTCGAAGACCAGTTCGAGATATCGGCGACGACAACGACCCACTCTTTGCCGTCCCGCCGCTTAAGGCCAACTGAATTGATTGCGGCACTTTGCCTTGCTCCGACTACGGTGATGCGCCACTTGCTCGACAGGAAGACTTGCGGTACGGCCGCGGACTGGGTGAGCGTTGTTGGCGACGCCGCCGGTTCGGGAGGAGCGGTTGGGGTTGGAGTGACGGCATCTGCACCGACATGGAGATTCTTGACGAGATCAATGTAGTTTGGAAGATCGTTGACAAAGTCCTGTTCGTCGCAGAACTCGACAATGGCGAGCACCGATTCGCCGGCCGTGATCTGCCAGACGTCGAGCATTGCTCCGACTTGATACGATGTCCCATCAATTTCTTGATCGTAGCGGATCGCTTCATACGAACGCTCCGCCGAAGTCATTTTGATCGGATCGCCGTTACTGTCATTGACGGGTCCGGGGTTTGAGACGGTCTGATCACCGGTGATGGTGGCCTTTATCGCCGCCAGAAATCGTGAAGTCGAGCCAGGCGAGTCGGTCGCTTGAAAAATGACGAGGCAAGGTCCGTCTTGAAGCGAGAACGACTCAGTTCCGCCGTCTGTGCTCGGCTGGTCTTCAACGGTCCAATCGTTCGACCACGTGATCGAAAACGGGTAGAGAGTTCCGGTGTATCCGTTGTCAGAAAGCTGGGCTCGAACTCCACTGCCGAATGGCGCGAGGAATTGAATGAGGGCCACCGCGACAACCGCCGCGCGGACAATGGAGCGTTTCATGGGCACTACTCCAGTCCCCGTGACGGGGATCGAGGGATCGTGTCGACGCTTGGAACCTGATCGTATCAGTCGCCGCTGGGCTGCACAAGGCGCGGCGCGCACTGTATTTACGTGAGATGACACACGGCCGGACGACTTCTGTCTGTCCGGCTGCTCGGGTTCCCTAAGTTCATTCTCCCTTAGGATGAAGCCAACTCAAGCGCCAGCATGCCCGCATTGAAAATCTGTTGCGCATCGATTCCAGTGGCTTCGTAGAGCGCTTGGCGTGAACCGGATTGTCCAAACTCGTCGACGCCGAGCGGGACGACCGGGACGCCGAAGACCGATCCGGTGAAGGCGAGCGAGTGGGAAGCGCCATCCTGGACGGTGACAATCGGCGCACGACGCTCCTCGTTCGGGATCAATGCCGCGAAATGACCAAGATCGAGCGTGGCGTGCGCATCGCGCAATTGCGATCTGCGAGCGCGCCGCAGCGCGCCGAACAGGCGGCCCGCGCTTGTGACGTTGATCACATTGGCAGCCACACCTTCTTCATGCAATTGGTATGCAGCCTCAATCGCCTCCGGAATCATGATTCCGCCGGAGAAGATCTGCACAGTGTCCGCAACCGGTAATTCGGGCGCGTGGATGCGGCGATCGACGATCCGGTAGCCACCCGCGAGCACGTTCCGGCGCAACTCTTCTTCCCCGAGCCGAGCAAGTGGTTCTTCGAAGAGCGACTGATCGATCCCTTTCGTGGACAATCTCAGATAAGTGGAGAGACCGTGCTCGCGGTCGCAGCATTGGCGCATCCCCTCGAGCAGCGTCCATTCGACCTCCTTGGCGAAGCAGGGTTCGTAGAAGGCCAAATTGGGCAGCTCAATACCGAGCGATGGCGTGACGGTGCTCTGGTGCGCGCCGCCTTCCGGACTCAGTGACACGCCGGCCGGCGTTCCCGCGAAGATCATGCGCGTGCCGGTATAGAGGCTATAGATCAGGGCGTCGAGACCGCGACAGATGAACGGGTCGTAGACCGTGCCGAGAGGAATCAGATGCTGGCCCGTCAACTCGTAGGAAAGTCCGAACTGTCCGAGCGCCATGAAGAGATTCATTTCCGAGATGCCGAGCTCGATGTGGTGACCGGCCGGAGCCGGTTGCCATTTGAGCAGCCGCTGCGCCCCCTCTTCGAAGTCGTGCGCGGTTTCACGGGCGAACACGCCGGCCTTGTTGATCCAACCAGAGAGATGGGTCGAAGTCGCGACGTCCGGCGACATCGTCACCAAGCGCTCGCTGACATCGGGGAAATCGGCAAGCCGGGCCAACGATCGGCCAAGAGCTTCTTGAGTCGAGGTCATCTGGGGATGACGAGTGTCTAGGCTCGTCGGAATAATCGCGGAATCAACCAGTGGAGCAGGGCGCTCATCGCCTTCGAGTCTGGTGGCAGCCTCGAGGCACCACTTGCCCGCTGGAGTAGCGGGATCGAATTGCGACCAAATCTCGTCCTCGCCAATCCCAAATGACTCGCGCAGCGCGTCCATTTGCGCCTGACTGAGCAATTGAGAGTGATTCAACGGGTCGCCGGCCATCGGCAACCCGTGTCCCTTGATCGTATAGGCGAAGATCACCGCCGGACCGTCAGAAATGGCGTCGGCCTGCGCCAGGACATCGAGCAGGCAGGGAAGATCGTGACCGCCCAGATTGCCGATGACGGCGCCGAGTTCGTCGTCCGAGATCGAGGCAATCGCGGCCTGGATCTTCTTCCGGAAGGTCGAATCGGCGACGTCGCTGACGCGGCGCCGGAGTTCGGCGCCGTCCTTGAGGCGGATGAGCACCTGATATTCCTCATTGCTCATCTCGTCGATGCGCTCGCGCAGGGCCGCCCCGTTGGGACCCGACATTGCCGAGGTGAGGCGGGTGCCGTATTTTGCTTCGAACACATGCCAGCCTGCGCCGGCGAAGAGCGCCTTCAACCGGGCCGCGCGCACGCCGGGGATGACTCGGTCGAGACTCTGGCGATTGAGATCGACGATCAGGATCACGTTGCCGAGCCCTTGGATCGCCTCCTCGGCGACGGTTTCCCAGACATTCCCTTCGTCCAGCTCGGCGTCGCCAAGAAGCGCGATGAACCGATCTGATGTTACCTCGCCAAAGTGAAGACCGGCATAGGCATCGGCCAGCGCCGCGAACACGGGTGCGACAGCGCCGAGCCCGACCGAGCCGGTCGAGAAATCGACGGGATCAGGGTCCTTCGTCCGGCTTGGATATGCCTGCAGTCCACCGAAATCGCGCAGCGTGGTCAGGTACTTCTGTGGCAACTTGCCGAGTAGGTATTGCGCCGCGTGGTAGGCAGGGGACGCATGCGGCTTGATCGAGACACGGTCGCCCGCGCGCAGAAAATGAAAGTAAAGCGCGGTAATGATCGAGACGACCGAGGCGGACGAGGCCTGATGCCCACCGACCTTCGATTTGTCGGGACTGGGCCGGACATGATTCGCGTGGTGGACGATCTGGGTCGAAAGCCAGAGTATGCGACGCTCGATCTCTTGTAGCGTCGCGAGTTCCTCAGGAGGGATCGCGGTCTCCGAGGCGGCGCTCGGAGCTTGGAGAACTGCCATGAACTGCTCCTTGATGAGCGAGCCTCACTGACGCATACGTGGTCCGGCGCTATGCTCCTTGACTAATGGTACGACCTGACCCTGCGTTGAAACAGGGTCACGCCGTAGGAGTGGTTGAGAGCGTGGTCAGAGGAGTCGAGCCGTCGATCAGCCATTGGCCATCGCTCTTGGCAAAGACAATCTCGTCGACAAACGGGTTTGAGGGATCACCGGTGACGACCGTTGCGGCAACGCGGCCGTCCTCGAGTTGTTGTACGTCCTTGATTGCGATGAGTGCCAATCGCTGACCTTTGCGGACCGGCGCGGGCGGAGTCGCCACAAATTGGAGGAAACCTTCATAGTCGACGCCGTTTTCGCCACTGAACATGCGCGCAACATAGGCATCCGTGAAATAGGCGAGGGAGCGGAGAATGTCGCCGGCATTCGAGCAGGCGATTGAGCCACGCACGACGGCCGTGATTGCGTTAACCGTTTCGTCGTCGGCGGGTTGACCACTCAAGTCCGGCGGTGGAGACGGCGAAGGAGAGGCTTCAATTGTGGAAGGTGGTGAAGGTATGGCTCGTGGCGCGATCGTGCATTCAGAAGGCGCGGGGATCTCGGGGGCCGCGGCGTGACGCGTCGCCTGTGCCTGCGAAGGAGATGAACGGACGAGTGACACCGCGAGCGCGATAACAACGATGCCCAATGCACATCGGCTTGCGACCGAGAAGCTCATTCGCATTGTCGAACCGCACCTCCGCGTCGCCACAGGTTGCGCTAAGCTACCAAGACTCGAACACGCACCGTTGAATCGATTTCAAAGGAGTTTGACCGAAGGATTCGGCCCGTGCAACACCGAACGCTTCTTGCGGGGTCGCCCGTCTCTAGGGAGCTACGTCTATGACGTCTCGGGACTCTACAGCCAAAGACTGGGTGATCGAACAGGCGACCGCTGCCGATCTCCGGCTCGTCCGCTTCCTCTATTGCGATTACGGCAGCACGATCCGGGGCAAGGCGACGCACCTTGCTCACCTCAATAAGCGGCTCGACGAAGGGATCGCGCTCGTCACTGGCCAACTCGCGATGAACGGGCTCGACGATTTACAGGTGATTCCGGGAATGACCGCTGTCGGTGAAGTCCGCATCGTTCCCGATCCCGAATCTTTCGTCATCGTTCCATACGCTCCTCGAACCGGCAGTATGATGAGCGATTTAATGCAACTCGACCGCAAGCCGTGGCCGGCCTGTCCCCGGCTCTTTCTTCGGCGCATGGTCGATGCGGCGAGCCGGCGGCGGGTTCGGGTCGAGACCGCGTTCGAGATCGAGTTCTTCCTGGCGCGAGAGACGGATACCGGCTTCGTCCCAATCGACGATTCGCTCTGTTTCAGCACGATTGGCATGGACTCGGCAGCCAGATTCACCGACGATCTCATTGCCGCTCTCGAAGCGCAAGGGATCCAGCTCGAGCTGGCGTTGCCGGAGTATGGCAGCGGTCAGCAGGAGATTTCGATCCGTCATGCCGCGCCGCTGAAAGCCGCTGATAATCAATTGCGCGTGCGAGACACCGCGCGGGCGATCGCCGCTCAACATGGATTCGTCGCCAGCTTTGCCGCGAAACCGTTTCCCGACCAGATTGGTTCCGGGGCGCATTGCCATCTGTCAATTTGGGACACGATCACCGGTGACAACCTGCTATATGACGCGACTCAGCCCTATGGGTTCAGCGAAGCGGGGCGTCACTTCGCGGCCGGTATCCTGCACCACTTACCTGCGTTAGCCGCGATCACTTGCCCGAGCGTCAACTCTTACCACCGGCTGCAGCCGCACGCCTGGGCGTCGGCGTTTGTCTGCTGGGGTTTCGACAATCGCGAGGGCGCGGTGCGCGTGCCGTCGACGTTTTGGGGTCGCGAACAAGCGACGTCGAATCTTGAATTAAAAACGGTTGACAATTCGTGCAACCCGTATCTTGCGCTGGGCGCGATCATCGTTGCCGGCCTCGATGGCCTGGAAAAGAAGCTCGATCCCGGTCCCCCGCTCGACATCGACCCGGGGTTGGTTCCGGAATCCGAGCGTGAAGGCCGCGGCCTGCGGCCGCTGCCTCGCTCGTTGGACGAAGCGCTCGACAATTTGCAGCAGGACAAGCTCCTAATGGCAGCAATGGGCGAAACGCTTGCCCAGGCGTTCATCTCCGTACGCAGGTCGGAGGCGGCCACATATCGTGATCAACCAGAGGAATTCGAGTTCGCAAGCCATTTCCGCCGGTACTAGGAGCCGGCTGACGAGAGGAGAAAATGGCGATCGATCTCAGCGGCATTCGCGTCGTCGATCAGCACTGCCACCAGTGGCGAAAAGCGGCGCCTCCGTATACCCCTGAAACCTACCAGCCGCTCTTCACCGAGGGCAGCGATGGACGGATTGGCCAGGGCGCGGCGACGTCGATCTACTATCGCTGGACGATTCGCGAGCTTGCCCGTGTGCTTGCATGTGATCCGAACGAAGAAGCTGTTCTCGCGGTCCGCGCGGACATCGGGCACGAGGGCCTCGCGACGAGGCTAATGGGTGAAGCGAACATCGAAGGCGCAGTGATCGATTACTGGTACACCGGCCGCGGTAGCGATCTCTACACCGTCGAAGAGATGACTGAACAGCTCGGCGGCGCGTGGACGAAAAGCGCGCTCCGGCTCGAGTCGTTGCTGGAATCACTCATCGTCGATTCCGCCGACGCTGGCGAAGTCGAAGATCGATTTCGCGCTCGCCTCAATCGCGAGGGTTTGCTCGCGGAGGGTGTTGTTTCCCTCAAGAGCATCATCGCCTATCGCACCGGATTGCAGGTGAGCAAGGTCGAGAAAGACGAGGCGTACGAATACTTTTCAAAAGCGAAATCGATCACGTCAGTGCAAGGACACGTTCGGATCGACGACAAGGCATTTCTCGATTATTTCCTTCGACTCGCGCTCAAGTGGGCGTCCGAGGAGCGGTTTCCGGTCCAGTTCCACACCGGATTCGGTGATCCGGATGTCTATTTGATAACTGGGAATCCGCTGGTCCTCCGCGACGTTTTGCAGGACCAGACCTATCGCGATGTTCCGTTCGTTTTCCTCCACGCATCGTATCCCTATGTGCGCGATCTGAGCTATCTCGCCAGCGTGTATCCGAACGTCTATCTCGATTTCGGGCTTGCGATTCCATTTGTCGCAAGCGAATACGAAGCGATCCTGCGGCAAGCGCTGGCACTCGCGCCAACCTCGCGCGTCTTGTATTCGTCGGATGGGTTTGCGGTTCCTGAGCATCACTGGTTCGCCGCCGTGCACGGGCGGCGCGCGCTCGCGAGCGTGCTGACCGGATTTGTCGACCGAGGCATGATCGGCGAAGAGGATCAATTCGAGATCGCCGAGCAGATTCTGCGGGGAAATGCCTATCGGCTGTATGGATTGGAGCCGCCGATATGATCGAGCAGGCTCAACCGATCATGGCTGGGGAAGAGACGAAACCTGTTGTCCTGCAAGCACGCGGAGTCGGCCGATCGTTCCGCGGCCTGAAGGCGCTCGTTGATTACAACCTCGACTTGCGCGACGGCGAAATCCTCGGCGTGATCGGACCGAATGGAGCGGGAAAGACGACGCTCTTCAACGTCATGACCGGGTTCTTACCGGTCACGACTGGCACGATCGCTTTCCTCGATCGCAAAATCAACGGAGTGCCGCCACACAAGATCACAAGCCTCGGCATCGCCCGCACGTTTCAAAATATCCGCCTGTTTGCCCGCATGTCCGTGCTCGACAACGTCAAAACGGCGCAGCAATTGCACGGTCGGGCAGGGTTTTTTGAGACAGTTGTCACCGCGCCTTCGTTTCTCGGAAAAGAACGCGTGCTTACTCAACGGGCACTTGACCACCTCGATCAGCTTGGTCTCGCCGATTTTCAAGACGCATTCGCGACCTCGTTGCCCTATGGTTTTCAGCGCAAGTTGGAGATCGCGCGGGCGCTTGCCACAGAACCGAAGGTGCTCTTGCTCGACGAGCCTGCCGCTGGCATGAACCGACAAGAGACGTCCGAACTCGTTCAATTCATCCGTAACATTCATCGTCAATTCGGGTTGAGCGTCATTGTCGTCGAGCACGACATGTCCGTGATTATGCGCCTGTGCGAGCGCATTCAGGTGCTCAATTACGGCCGAGTGATCGCGGAAGGAACGCCGACCCAAGTCCGGGCCGATCCTAGGGTGATCGAAGCCTACCTCGGCACCGACGAGGCGGAATCAGGAGCCGACCGTGCTCAGGCTTGACGACATCCGCGTCTATTACGGCGCGATCCAAGCGGTCAAGGGGATCTCACTCGAGGTCAATGACCGGGAGTTAGTCGCGCTTATTGGTTCAAACGGTGCCGGCAAGACCACGACATTGCGCACGATTTCCGGTCTGTTTCGACCGCGCACGGGTTCGATCATTTATGACGGCATGGACCTGACACGAATGGCACCGCACCAAATTGTGGCAGCCGGCGTGTCGCAAGCGCCCGAAGGCCGGCAAATCTTCGGGGGCCTCACGGTTCGCGAGAATCTGCGATTGGGCGGGGTACGGCGTTCGAACAAGGCAGATTTCGCTGATGACCTCGAGCGGGTGTTCGACCTCTTTCCTGTACTGCAGGAGCGTCTCAACCAGTCAGGGGGAACACTCTCCGGCGGCGAGCAGCAAATGCTTGCGATCGGCCGGGCGCTGATGGCGCGACCGCGGCTCTTGCTGCTGGACGAGCCGTCCCTAGGTCTCGCACCGCTGATGGTGCGCCGGATTTTCGATGTGGTCTCGAGGCTGAACACTGAGGGCGTCACGATCCTGCTTGTCGAGCAGAACGCGCGAAAGGCGCTCGAAGTTGCCGATCGGGCCTACGTGCTCGAAACGGGGTTAATTGCGGTTAGCGGCAATGCCAAGACACTGGCGGCGAATCCTGACGTGGAGCGGGCATACCTCGGCGGATAACAAGATGAGCCAGCGGAAGGCGAAACGATGAGCTTTTCGGAATTTGGCCAGCAATTCGTCAATGCGCTCAGTTTGGGGAGCATCTACGCGCTCGTCGCGATCGGTCTGGCGATGGTCTTCAGCATTTTGCGGCTGATCAACTTCGCCCACGGCGAGCTGCTCATGCTCGGCGCCTTCGCCACGTATTACATCGAAAAGGCAGGTGTGCCGTTCCTCGCCGCCGCCTTCCTCGGCGCAGCCGCGACCGTGGCAATCGGTTTGACGATGGAACGTGTAGCGTACCGGCCGATCCGGGGAGCGCCGGATGTTGCGCTGCTGCTGACATCACTCGGGGTTTCGATTGCGATTCAGAACGCGGCGATCCTCATTTTCGATCCTCAACCGAAGCGCTTTCCAACGCCGTCGTTTTTCGAGAAGCAACTCGACCTCGGAAACGAGATTCAAATTAGTGTCACTAACCTTGTCACCATCGCCACGGCACTCGCGCTGATGGTCTTCTTGACGCTCTTCGTCACGCGCACAACGTTGGGGATCTCGATGCGCGCGGCTGCGGAAAACGGACTGGCCGCGCGGTTGATGGGGATCAACATCAACACGGTTGTCGTGACCGCGTTTATCATCGGTTCGGCAATGGCGGGTGTCGCGGGCGTGCTCTGGGGAGCGCGGGTGGGACGCATCGAACCGTTGATGGGATTCATCCCGGTCTTGAAAGCGTTCGTTGCAACGGTGATCGGAGGATTCGGATCTATTCCGGGGGCGGTGATCGGCGCCTTCATTCTCGGTTTCGGGGAAATTTTTCTCGTGGCGCTGCTCCCCGATAATCTCACCGGTTATCGTGATGCTTTCGTCTTCGGAGCGCTCATCCTGATTCTCTTGGTCCGGCCGCAAGGGATTCTCGGTTCGACCGAACCGGAGAAGATTTGATGGCGACGAGAACGACATCACGTTGGCCGCAGGTCATCGCCGTTCTGGTAATGTTGGGTGTGCTTGCGGCGTTCCTTGCTTTCGCGCAAAACAACTTTAACGGCTATCGCATTCAGCTCGTGACCCTCATCGCGATCAACGCCATTGTCGCCGTCAGCCTGACCGTGACGAGTGGCTTCACGGGCGTCTTTTCGCTCGGACAAATCGCGTTCATGGCCATTGGCGCATATACCGCGGCTCTGCTGAACCTCCCGCCTCTCTGGAAGGAAGACATTCTCCTCCCCGGCTTGCCGGGCTGGTTGGCGACGCTCGACACCACCTCCTGGCCGCCCCAACTTGCACTGCTCGTCGCCTGCCTAGTCGGTGGGGCACTGGCGGCGGCGGTCGCCGTTGTCGTCGGAACACCGCTCATGCGCTTGTCAGGTCATTACGTCGCCGTGGCGACACTAGGCTTCCTGATCATCGTGCAAACCGTCGGCGTCAATTGGGATCAAGTGACAGGCGGCGCGCGCGGTCTCTCGCAAATTCCCACCTACACGAACGTCTGGGCCGCGTACATCTGGATGGTCATCACCGTCTACGTGGCGATACGGATTCGACACTCGCCTTATGGTCGCTCGATGATCGCCTCGCGGGAAAACCTTGTCGCGTCGCGGGCGGTCGGCATCAACGTTCACCGGTCGCGCATGGTCGCGTTTGTCACCGGCGCGTTCTTCGCAGGCGTGTCCGGTGCGCTCCTCGCGCATCAAATCGGCACAGTCGCCCCGAAGGCGTATTACTTCACGTTCACCTTCACGGTCGTTATCATGGTCGTTCTGGGTGGCATGGGGAGCGTCTCGGGCGCGGTGCTCGGAGCCGCGATCATAACGCTCGCTCCGGAATATCTGCGCGATGTCGAGGATGGCGTCAACCTCGGAGTGTTCGCGTTCGGAGACCTCTTCGGATTGTCGCAGATCATCATGGCGGTCGGCTTCATTCTCGTCATGATTTTTCGCCCGCGCGGTTTCTTTGGAGATCGCGAGTTGAGCTTGAAATTCTTATCCCGGCGGCGCACGCGGGCGCCGATTGCGCCGGCCACCGCGCCGACGAGTGATTGAGGGAGGTGACACGCGCGTTTTCCGCAAGCCGCCAACGGCGGTATGATGCTCGATGAATCGCCGCACCAGAGACTTGGAAACGTCGACCATAGTTGCCGCATGCAAGACGGAGGACGACCATGTCTGATGATCGGAATGAAGAGTTCGATTCAGTCTCGAGCCTAATTCGGGGAGGGATGGCGGGCCGGCTCAGCCGGCGTGAAATTCTGCGCCGCGGTTCGGCCCTCGGCCTCTCGCTCCCGCTGCTCTCCGCGCTGACGACCGTCGCCGCGCCGGAAAATGCACTCGCTGCCCCAAGTGGCGAGGACGTTGTTTTCGGTTGCCCATATAACTTAACTGGCGACTACGCTTCCATCGACAATCCCGCTCGTGATGGATCAGATCTCGCCGCCGCCGAGCTAAACGCCGGCGACGGCGTCCTCGGCCGGCCGGTTAAGCTCATCGTCTACGACGGTAAGAGCGACTTGACGACCATCACCTCGATCACGAAGAAGCTTGTCGAAGAGGACAAGGTTCCCGTGCTCGTTGGACTCACTGACACGTCGTACATGCGGGCCGCGGGTCCCGTCGCCCAGGACAACGAGATTCCATTTCTTGATGTTGGAGGCACGGCGCCGATCATTACCAGTATCGGCGATTACATCTTCATGCTCCCGTTTGGCGACAACGTCCAGGCTTCCGAGGGCGCAGAGTTCGCGCAAGAAAAGGGTTGGAAGACTTGCGCGCTGCTGCTCGACGAGGCAATGGATTATACGAAGTTCCTGGCGAAGTACTTCAAAGACCGGTTCACGATGGACGACATCGGCGGAAAAGTCGTCTCCGAGAAGAAGTATCAGATCGGCGATACCGATTTTTCGGGCCAGTTGACCGAGTTCAAGAACATCAATCCGCAACCCGATTTCTTCTACGTCTCTTCCAATCCGGGAGAGATTGGCACCATCGTCAAGCAAGCGCGCGAAATAGGGCTCAATCAGCCGATTCTAGGCGGCGACGGATATGACACACCGCAGCTCGTCCTATTGGCCGGCGATACCGCGCACGATGTCTATTTCACGACGCACCAAGGCATTTATGGCGACGACCCGGCGGCCAAAAAGTTCTCCACCGACTATCAAACGAAGTACGGCAAGGCGCCCGATTCAGTCTTCGCTGCACTCGGCTACGACGGCATCAAGCTGATGGCGGATGCTATCAACCGAGCGGGTACCCTGGAGGGACCAAAAGTACGGGATGCCTTGGCGGCGACAGAGGGCTTCAAAGGCGCGACCGGCGAAATATCCTACGAGCCTGGCGTCCGGATTCCTTCGAAGTCGGTCGCGGTCATTGAAATCGTCGATCAGAAGCCGAAGCTCATTAAGATTACCGTGCCGAAGACGATCGTCAAAGCATAGGCGACGTTGAGGATGACGCACGACCTAGAATCGCTGGACGAAGTCTTTCTCGAAGGACTTCGCTTCTACGCTTACCACGGGAACAACCCGGAAGAGCGGGTGCAAGGCCAGCGGTTCTTGGTCGACGTCCGCATCGCTGCCAAGCTCAGGGCCGCCGGACAAACAGACGACCTGGAGCGCACAATCAGCTATAGCGCGGTCTATCGTCGTGTTCAGGCAATCGTCGAAGGGCAACCACGGAACTTGATCGAGGCGGTCGCGGAAGAGATCGCAGGGATAATTCTTGCGGAGTTCCCGCTCGCGCAGGCTGTCGACGTCACTGTGCGTAAACCAGAGGTCGCTATTAAAGGTTCCATGCTCGACGCGGCTGGGGTGCAGATCTTTCGCAAGCGGGAGCAGACCAGCGAGTGACAGATGCAGAGAGAGCAGAGGCGATCGTGCCGATCGATTCGTTCGACCTTCTGCGGATTGAGCGGGCGGTGCGTGAGATATTGCTCGCGCTAGGCGAGGATCCGGATCGAGAAGGCCTCCTGCGGACTCCGGAGCGGTTTGCTTCCGCATACGCGGAGATGTTCGCCGGGCTAAAGGAAAATCCGAAGCATCATCTCGACGTCACCTTCGACGAAGGCCACAAGGAGATGGTCGTTCTCCGTGATATCCCGTTCGCCTCAATGTGCGAACACCACTTGCTGCCGTTTACCGGCAAAGCGCATGTCGCCTATATTCCCGAAGGCCGGGTGGTTGGGCTGAGCAAGCTCGCTCGGCTCGTCGAGGGTTTTGCGCGGAGACCACAAGTCCAGGAGCGGTTGACCAGCGAAATTGCCGACGCGATCATGGAGGAGTTGCGGCCGAACGGCTGCGGTGTCGTGATCGAAGCGGTGCACACCTGCATGACCATCCGAGGGATCAAGAAGCCAGGCGCGACCATGATCACCTCGGCCGTACGCGGCGGATTCATAAGGCGCCCGGAGACACGAGCCGAGTTCTTCGCCATCGTCCGCAACCGCGATGAGTGAACGGCATGAAACGTATCCACCCATGGTCTGGCCGGGGTACGCGATTCCTTGGGGACTGGAAACACACCTGATGGGGATCGTTAATGCCACGCCCGATTCGTTCAGCGGCGATGGCGTCGCTGGCGATGTCGCTAAGGCGGTCGAATTGGCAAAGGAAGGGGCTAAGCACGCGACGTTCGTCGACATCGGCGGGGAATCAACACGGCCCGGACACGAACCGCTGGATACCGCGGCAGAACTTGATCGCGTGCTGCCCATTTTGAGCGCAGTTCGGGCGACCGTGAGGCTTCCGATTTCTGTCGATACAAGTAAGGCGCGCGTGGCCGAGGCGGTGATTGCGTCTGGCGCAAACATGATCAACGACGTGCGCGGGTTCACCGCCGATCCGGAGATTGCTGTTGTCGTCGCTGAAGCTCACGTGCCTGCCGTGCTGATGCACGATGTCCCACCGGACAGATATGGCGATCTCGTAACGTCCGTCCTTCGCGAGCTGTCCCGTCGCCTCGATCGAGCGATCGGGGCCGGAATTGCCTGGGAGCGGCTGATTGTCGATCCCGGATTTGGTTTCGGCAAGGATTGGCGACAGAACCTGGAGATACTGCGGAGATTAGGTGAGTTTCGCGTGCTCGGTCGGCCGATCCTGGTCGGCCTCTCACGCAAGAGCACGATCGGACGGGTGCTGGGACTTCCCGCGAGCGACCGCCTGGAAGGGACGCTCGCCACGACAGTGCTTGCGATCGCGAATGGCGCCGATATCATTCGCGTCCACGACGTGTGGGCGAACGCGCGGGTCGTGTTGATGGCGGACGCGGTCGCCCGCGGAGCTCCGGCCGAAGCGAAGAGCTGGCCGGGTGCACCGGCGACATAATCGCATGCCGGCATACATCGGACTGGGCTCGAATCTTGGCGGCAGAGAAGAGTATCTGCGCACCGCGATCGAAATGATCGCCAAAACCGAACGAGTCAATCGCGCCTCGTCGATCTACGAAACCGATCCGATGGGACGCCTCGATCAACCGACATTCCTCAACATGGTGATCGAGGTTGAAACGGACAAAACGCCGATCGACCTGGTGACTCATTTGCAGTCGGTCGAACACAGCCTCCACCGTGAACGACCTTTTCCCAACGCGCCCCGAACCATCGATCTCGACCTGCTACTTTACGGCCAAGTCGTCGAAGACGACCCCGAAGCAACCATTCCACATCCACGAATGCACGAACGCGCATTCGTGCTCGTGCCGTTGGCGGAAATCGTCCCCGACATCGTCGTGCCTACCCTTGGCAAAACTGCCGGCGAGCTCCTCGACGCGCTCGGCGATACCGAGGGCGTTACCTATTGGGGCGAGTTTTAGTTAACGATTGTCTTAGACATGACGGCAATCATGGACTCACTGAGGTACGTGCGCCGACTGGGAAAAAGGCCCAAAGAGCACCCCGCCGCCTACCGGAGGTTGACATAAGCCGACTGCTAGCTTGGAACCATGCCGGACTCGTAGGGGCTTGTGGCGCACGCCCGCATGGTGACCACGGCAACACCACGGCAACAGGTGGCCGCCAGCGTGCTCAGTTTCGACGGAAATTCCGTATGCGATCCTTGGAAAAGTTTTCGGGTTTGCTAAAGCATCACTTCGCCGCCGTTCGGGCTCAGCACTTGCCCGACGTAGAAAGCGCTTTCGTCGCTGGCGAGAAAAACAGCAGTCGGCGCAACATCTTCGACACGGCCCAGGCGGCCGATGGGAAGGTGGTCCGCGAGACGCGCGTCCTCTTCCGGGGTGGAAGACAAGATGCCGGTTGCGATTGCGCCTGGAGCAATGCAGTTCACGCGGACGCCGTCGCGGATGACTTCTCGCGCCAACGAGCGCGTAAACCCGAGGATGCCGGCCTTGGCCGCCGCGTAATGCGCCAAGTTTTCGGCGCCGATATACGCGAGTTGCGACGAGATGGTGATGATGGTGCCGGAACCGCGCGCGATCATGCTCGGCAAGACCTCGTGCACGCTCAAGAAGGTGCCCCGTAGGTGAACGGCGATCATGCGGTCAAAGGCTCCGACGCTCATTTCCGCGACGGAGCTCAGTTCTGCATAACCGGCATTGGCGACGAGGATGTCGATCGGACCGATAAGCGAAACCGCTCGCGCGACCGACTCGCGTACATCGCTTTCGTTCGCGGCATCGGCCGGGAGAAGTGTGCCTGCGCCCGTGCGGCGCACCAACTCGTCGGTTAGCGCGTCGGGTGCCGCTTCGGAGGGCAGATACGTCCCCGCGACCATCGCGCCTTCATCCGCGAAGGCGAGCGCGATCGCGCGGCCAATCCCCTTACTTGCCCCGGTGATGAACGCGACCTTGCCGTCGACCTTTCTCATCAGTCCTGCCTTGCACTGTCGATCCGCCTTGTCGACGAGCGCATTCCGCGATGAACGCCAGAAAGGACCTCGGCTTACCCGCAGGCTGGCAACCGCTACGGAAATGTCACGTCGAGATCAAGCGGCCACATCGGTCGCCGCAATTTCATGAAGGGCAGGCGACTCAAGTCCGCGCCCGTGATTCCCGGCCCTTCGACGAGAATGACCTGATCCGCGATTGGTTCGAACGCGGCGCGGAAATGCCCCTTACCTTTGAGACCGATCACGTTGAGCCGCGTTGGCTCGATCCCGTTACTCCGGAACACGTTCAAGTCGATCGGAGTCTCGGCGCGACTAGTGACGAGCACGTCGACTCCCCTGCCTGGCGAGGCCGGAGCACATCGAAGCACAACTGAGGGACCGAGGTTGACTTGGACGCTCGCCATCATGGGGCCCTCGTTGACGTAATGTCCGTCAGTAATGCGCTGAACAATCGCCGTTGCGATCAAGGGCTTTCCGTGGAGCCGGTCGGTCTTGCCGCCCAGCCGAATATCGATCGTCGCGCCGACGCCGGCAGAGATTGCTTGTTGCACCGTTTCTGGATCGCAGATGAGCGCCACTGCCGCTCCTGAAATCCCCTTGTCGATCAAGAACCGGACGATTTCGGCGCTGTCGCCTGGTCCCCCGGTCCAGGGATTGTCACCAATATCGACGAGAACGATCGGTTTGCTTCGGGGTTCCGCATCGAGGATCGCTCGCGTCGCTTCTTCAAACGTGCTGACCCCGCCGAGAAAGAGGTCCTTCGTCTCCCACGCGTGCTTGGCCAAGTCACTCGCGAGTCGTTCGGCGAGGGCAGGATCGTCATCAGTGGTGACGAGGACGCTGAAACCAGTGTCCGGACCGTCCGACGGCGGAAACCCGCCGGCGACGGTGACGTTCAGGACCCGTGGATCGCGCTCCATCGCATGGGCACGCGCGATCAGCGAGCGCATCGGTTCGCGATCGGTCGGCATATTTTGCGACGTTGGAAGCATCGGCGGTTTGACCAGGCAGGGTGTTGGATTGACTTCATTTCGGATGAGGCGGGCGAGTAACTCGCACGCTTCTTCCGCTCGTTCAGCCATGTCGACGTGGGGATAAGTGTCATAGCCGATCAGCAAGTCGGCCGCGTCGACCATGCGCCGCGAGATATTCGCATGCAGATCGAGCGTGGAAACGACCGGAACTTCCTTCCCAATCACCTGTCTCACTGCTTCCAAGATCAAGGCGTCGCCGTCGTCATCGAGCTCGGTAACCATCGACCCATGAAGCGCGAGCAGTACACCACCCAGACCACCATGAACAAGCATGTGCTTGAGGCCTGAGATCAAGTTGTCCCTCAGGAACTCGATTGCAGTCATAGTAACCATCCCAGAAGGTGTGGCCCAGACGGAAATGACCGGCATGAGATCGAGCACGTTGCGCTCGGCTCCAGGGATGAAGCCGCCGAACGCGGAGTTCGTCCCAACTTCCGCCTCCAGGATGGCATCGCCGAATCGAAGACTGGACGCTTCAAACGCAGCAAGATCGGTCGGGACTGAGCTAAACACGTTCGTTTCATGCGAGATTTGCGCGGCGGCGACGCGGGGCCGTCTCATGCGGTCTGGCGCGGTTTGAGCCCAAGGATCTCGCGAGCTTCCGCCGGTGGTGCCACCGGCCGGCCGAGCTCTCCGGCAAGCCGGACGAGACGCTCGACAAGCTGAGCGTTACTCGCGGCGAGCACGCCCTTCGCGTAGTAGATGTTGTCTTCGAGCCCGGTGCGGACATGACCGCCCATCGCTATCGCCGCTATCCCGAGCGGCAACTGGGCGCGGCCAATGCCACAGATTGACCACTGCGAAGCGGACGGAATCATGTCGATCAGGTGGATTAATTGTTTGACAGAACCCGGCGAACCGCCGCGCACGCCAAGCACGAATTGAAACCAGAACGGTGGTTTCAACTTGCCGTCGTCGATCAACCGCAGCGCGTTCTGGACATGTCCCGGCTCGAAGCACTCGATCTCCGGCAAGACGCCGTTTCGCTCCATGCGTCCGGCAAGCTCTTCTAAGAAGAGAGGTGAATTGACGAACACGCGCTGACCGAAATTCAATGATCCGCAATCGAACGAGGCGATCTCCGGCCCGAGATCGACCGGCGCCATTCGCTCCTCATCGGTCGTTTGGCCCGCGCCACCTCCGGTGCTCATATTCACGATGAGATCGCTGCCGGCCGCGGCAATCAGCTCGCGTACTCTGGCGTACCGGGCCGGCTCACACGTCACCTTGCCTGCGTCGTCGCGCACATGAATGTGCACGATCGCCGCGCCTGCCCGCCAACATTCGAGAGCCGATTGCGCGATCTCTTGCTCGGTGACGGGCAGCGCGGGATTCTGTTCCTTAGTCGTCCAGGAACCGACCAACGCCGCGGAAATGATCAATCGTTCGCCTGTTGAGAGAGCGTCCGACATCGACTTCCTACTCCAGACCGCGTTGCTTGAGGCTCCTGCTGCACTCTGCGGCAGCATAATGAAGCAGGAGCATTTCCCTCACAAGGATTGTCGGATCGCTTCACTCATGAGCGAAGCAGCCCGAAAGCAGGGTGATGATACAGGGAGATCAATTGCTTGCAGACCTAGGCACATTAGGGTAGCAAGCCACGCGAGCGTTCACCTACCGAAACATCTTGGCAGATACTGCAGGTGTTGGTTAATGCGCAGATCCAGGAATAGTTGAAATCACGCATGGCATCGCGAGCCGGTGATAAGACGATGAGTCCGTACCGGATTCATTGACCGGACATTGAGAATCGATCTTTTTGGGATGATCTAGGTTAGGAGGTCAACCGGGAAGGAAGCTCCGCTGAGTCGCGGGTCATCAGCGCGTTGCCCGGGTTCGGCCCGTTGGAAGGCGAATAAGCGTCGTCGATACATGTGTTGCGCACCGCGTCGTGATGCGACGCGATTTCGAAAAGGAGAACGTTGATGCCCGGATATGGTTGCTCTGTTGTTTATGCAATGGCTCGCGAAATGTATGGCGTAAATGAAGCCAATCGACAGATGACATGCTTCTATGGTTTAGATGCGGACAATGCCGACCAATTCAAGGACGCAAAGGACCAAGAGCGTCGGATTGAAACGATCGGCCGCCGTATTACTGAGTTCGTTTCAAGCTCCCTAGCAGCGCTGCTATAGCATTGCGGCGCGGCGTATCCAAATGCTCTGCCGGCGATCAGAAGCGAACGGTTTCCGGGGATTGACATACCTTCGCTACCGTATCCCGAAGCTCGACGGGAGGAAAACGCCTCGCCCGGTCGTCGCGATGGGCCGAGTCGTCTACGATGGGGTCGGCGTGCCCTCGCCCTTAACGGCAATGATCTCGTCCACGAGCCAGCGGTCGTCTATCTTGACCAAGGCCACCACTAGCGGGAGGATTTTGGCGCCGGACGGGCTTGCCAGCGTGAGATCGATCCCAATCCGGCCGTTGGGGAGCGTTCGCGCGTTAGCGATCTCGGCGATGGCCAACCGGTCCTCGCCTTCCCGCGGCCCAATCGTGCATTTCTGGCAGCCACGCACGGCATTGACGAACGGCGCCAGTTCCATGGCGAGCGGGTCCACCGGGGTGCCCTCGACGAACGATCGCCGGAGATAATCGTCGCTAACCAGTGTAACGAGTGACCAATAGTCCCCGGCGTTGAAGCAGGCGATCACCGCGTGCGCGGTCGCGGTCACCGCCGCCGTGGTGGCGGCGTCGGCTGGCGTGCCGGTCGAAGGAATCTCGGGCGTCGCGGCAGCCGGCATATTCGCGGCCACCGGGGTCGCGAAGAGCACCACGAGCGAGCGCTGGGGAACGGTCTGGCACTCGGCGGCGTCGGGAAGCACGGGGGCAGCGGCGACGAGGCGCCCGCGCAGGACAAGCACAAGGGGCAAGGCAGCGAGAATAGCGAGAACGGCGCGCATGCGAACTCCTCCTGGAGACGTGCGAAGTGGGTGGGAGCGCTTCTCAACCCGCGGCGAAAAGTCTGCATACGCTACCGGGGACTCCGCAAGTATGCAAGCGGCATAAGAGACGAGGTCTCGGCCGCACAATAGCGGCCCTTTGTGTCACGCCATAGTCGATGACGAACGCGGGGGGCAATGGATTTGGATGTGCAGCGATCGGATGTCGCCCGCGCTCCGAAGGAAGGCCCGACTTCTCCGACGCATGCAGTCATCGGCTCGGTCCGTCACATGAGGTACCGCGCCTTGCATTATGGCGGTGCTCGGACTCCACGTTGAAGGAATTCTCGCGCCCACCAACGACGTCTATGACTCACGCCGGGAGCCTCGGATTGCCGCAAATACGTCGTTTTGTTCGTAATTGTCAGCCCGCGAACTGCGAATAGTTGCCTTTGTCGGTTGCGGGGCTCTTGCTCTTGTCCCATCGCCCTGACAGCAATCTATCGCTTTGAAGCACGTCGCGATGCCGTAGGCGTCTCTCCTCTTTTATGGCCATTCGTCCGGCCATTTGAGGTCCGACGGGTTGAGCCGCCGAGCCGAGCTCGTTGTTGCGGCCTCTCGTCGACGTGGACCCGCCCTCGCCCGAACGCGTCGATGCGGCCCCAACGCCCCGGAATGTCGAGCAGCTCGAGGTGGCCGATGCCTTCGGGCAGCGCCGGATCGACCACGAGATGATCGCCCAACGGCTCGAGGCCGAGCATTGTCCGGAGCAACAGCAAGGGCGCGCCGGTTGACCAGGCTTGAGGACTGCATGCGGTCGGGTACTGAACTGGATATTTTGTGAGTTCCCGGCGGTATCCGCCGAAGGCTTCCGGCAGGCGACCATCGAAAAACTCGGCAGCGTCGAGAATTCCCGATGCGATTTGCGCGGCTTCCTCCTTGAAACCATACTTTCGCAAGCCCCAGGCGATAAATGTATTGTCGAACGGCCAAATCGTACCAACGTGATATCCAATTGGATTGAATCGCCCTTCACCCTCGGCCAGCGTGCGTACGCCCCACCCTGAAAACAGCCTCGGTCCCATGAGGTGGCGGACGACGGCTTTTGCCTTTGATTTGTCGACGATTCCGCTCCAAAGCAAGTGACCATTGTTTGACGCGAGCGCGTCAACCTGCTTCCCGTCAGGGTCGAGAGCAAGCGCAAAGTATTCGCCGTCTTCGACCCAGAAATCGCGATTGAAGCGTCGTTTGAGATCGGCGGCCTCACTTTCAAGCTTATCGGCAAAGATGGGATCCTTCCATATAAGTCGTGCTAAGCGCGCCCCCCGCACTTTGGCATCATAGGCATAGCCTTGGAGTTCACACGTGGCCCGCGGAAAACCGGGCAACGTGCCGTCATGGAAGGAAATAGAATCCCACGAGTCCTTCCAGCACTGATTCTCAAGGCCGGTCTCTTCATTGCGGCGCTTGTACGAGACGTAGCCGTTGCCCATCAGGTCGGCATACGTGTCAATCCATTTGAGCGCAGCTCGCGCTTCGTACTCAAGATCGCGCACGAGTTTCGTGTTGCCGGTCCAGCGTTCATATTCGTCAAGCAAGATGACATACAAGGCTGTGGCGTCGGCGCAGCCGTAGTAGGGTGAGTGTGGCCGCTCTTCAAAAGCAGTCATTTCCCCGTATCGCATTTCGTGAAGTATTCGACCAGGATCTTCGTCGCGAAAGTCGTCTACGCGGCTCCCCTGCCATTCTCCAAGCACGCGCAAGGTGGTTTCCGCCAGTTCCGGAGTGAAAGGAACCGCCTGCAAGCTCGTGAATATACTGTCACGCCCGAACATAGTCATGAACCATGGCAGGCCGGCGGCGGGCAGACTCTTGCCTTTGGCGATGGAAGGCGAAAACCGCAAGGCGGCGAGGTCGATCAGGCTTCGCTTGTACGTCGTCTTGAGTGGTTCCCAATCGCACTCGATTCGCGGCGCCTCAGAGAGCCACTTATCTAGATTCTCTTCCATACTCTGCTGCGCGCGCCTGCGAGCCTGACTGTCTTGCGCCGAGCCATGCAGCGCTTGTGGCCCAAACAGTCTCGTACTAACATCGAGGTTCGTGGCCCAGTCGCCATGCGGTTCAATGTGGACTTTGAATGTCAGCCCGCGTTTGTCAATCGTGGCTGGAGCCGTCGCTGAGATAGTGGTTTCACGCTCGAAGGTGCCACGTTTGTAGCCAAGCCGGAGCTGACCATCGTCTACGTTCGAGTCGTAGGATCCTTTCTTCTTGAGCGCGTCCTTAACCTCAAAGAGATCGGCGAAATCACTCTCTGCTTCGACTCTGATCGTGAGGTCAACCGGCTTCTCGTCGTGATTGAGAATCATGACCTCTTCGTGGAAACCGTCTGCAACCTCGCGCGATCGAATCACCGAGATCTTGGCGTCAACATAGACAGTGCCAGTACCGGGCACGAGAAAGAAGCGAGTTTCGAAGTACTGCAGGTCATCGACCGAGAGCGGGTTGAGCCGCTGGTCATCAATCGTTAGCACCCACTTTGATAAGAACCTCGTGTCGTACGAAAAGAGCCCAGTCGGGTCCGTCAGCGATGCTTCGATGTCGCCACGCGCATCACTGACGACGAATGTATTACCGTCGAGTATTTTCACGAGCCCATCGCTCATGCGTGCCTCCTCTCGTTGTCAATTGCAACTGGTGACCTCGTCGAAGTCTCCGGTCCCTGGAAAATACGTTGAAACGTCACCAAGAGGCGTGGGTCCCCGTCAAACGTGATTTCACGCCGTAAGAACGCGGTCATCGCATTCGACTCGCCAAGGACAAAGGCATCAAACTGCTGCCGGTCCGCGTATACGACACAATCCGCCTCTTCATCCGCCGAAGAAACGGTTACGTCTCCTTTTTTCATGGCAACTAAGAATCGTTCCGTGCGGTTTCCCTTTTTCAGATCAAAGCGCATGGTCCCAGTTACCCTCGCCAGCAAGGGTTCGTGTCGGCGCCGCCCGAGTTCTTCGAAGAAATTCGCGGTCGCGTCAGTCATGGATGCTTCCTCCTACGAACCGTCTTACAGTTGATGGCTACATTTTGATTTCTTTGCGAACGATCGAAGTTCTTGCCGATGGAAGCACCTGTATGTGAGCTTTACAGGACGGCACGAACGGCCTTTTCAGTGAAATCGAGCCCACTCACAGTTGCTCCAAGTAACCTGGTTCACAGCGGATGACAAAGCGTCGTGCAACGCAAATGACGAGGGAAACCGACGCTTACCTTACTGACGACGAGGAGTGCGACGAGACAGGACCGCTGGCGCGGGGACCATGGGCCTTGTCGGGCCGAAGCCGAATCGGCGCTGTCCGAAGAGCCTTCGGAGTGTTGAAGTCCACACCTTGATGATTGTTTCGACCTTTCGTTGCAGGAAGGGAAGCGATTGCAGCGAGCAAACGAAGGACGGGCTCGCATCCGCCATGAAAATACTGCTGTTCAATTCGAGGTGTAGCCATCGTCGTTGGAAGACGGTCGTAACGTCATCCACCCAATGGAGTATTCTGCTGACGACCAGGTCACCAGCATGCAGTTGCTCCTGAATTGAGCACTGGCCGCAAAAGGCCGCCCGAAGGAACGGAATTTTCCGCCTGCTCGGCCGCGACGGGTGCCCAACTACCCCAGCCGCCTCGAGGCGCACGTAGACCGCTCGGCTTACACCTTCAACGTTGTAGCAGAGCACGAGTATCTTCGGGTCGGGGGAGCCCTCGGTGGTCGTTGACCTCAGGTTTGCCTGCACGGTCCCGGCAATCCAGTCCAGCTTGGCCTTGAGCGCCAGGCGGCGGTACTCGGCCAGCTGGGCGGCGACCGTGCGCCGGCTCCGGGACAGAAACGCGCGCATCCGCTCGAGCAGCACGGCATCGGGGGTAACATCTTGGACGCGGATCATGCGGGGCGGGATCTCGAAGAGCACGTCGGGCTTGAGGCGGCGCAGCGAGTCGACAGCAGATACTCATTTCCGTCGACCCAGTCGCCCATCCGTCGCGCCTGCACCCGTTTGCCAGTCAGTGTCGCGCCTGCCTTGCGCGAGGTGCAGGCGCGACATCGGTTCGTAAAGCTCGTTGACAACCGGGTTCGCGGCGGTACTGCTCACGCATCCATCGGGGCAAACTAGAGACCGCACAAGTACCACCGGTTGCGGCTCTTATCGATCGTTCGACGGGCCGTTCGAAGTGACTGGAAGCGGCGGGAGTTGCGAATCGTTCGATCAATGCAGCGAGTGGCCAGTTCGACCGGCTACGCTCGTTTGGCGGCGGCGTCGCCAGCTGGATCCTCGAAACCAAGGCTTCTGGCTGCTTCAAAAGCCGCCTCGGCCTCGTCGAGCCGGCCCTGGCCCTTGAGCAGGACTCCGAGATTGACGGCGGCCTCACTGAAGCCCAGGTCGATTGCGGTGCGATACAGCGGCTCGGCTTCATCGAGCCGGCCCTGCTCCGCGAGCAGGTTTCCAAGATAGAAGGCGTCACCTTCTCCCAGGTCGATTCTGGAGCGGTACAGCGTCTCGGCCTCGTCGAGCCGACCCTGATTCTTGAGCAGGTCGCCGAGAAGGCGGGCGGCCTCGAGGTAGCCTATGTCGACTCTGATGCGATACGCCGCCTCAGCCTCGTCGAGCCGGCCCTGCTGCTCGAGCAGCATCCCGAGATAGGAGACGGGCCCACCTTCGCCCAGGTCGTACCCAGTGCGGTACGCCGCCTCAGCTTCATCGAGCCGGCCCTGCTCCTTGAGCAAGTATCCGAGGAAGGAGGCGGCCGCACCGTCACCCAGGTCGACTCTGGTGCGATACACCGCCTCGGCCTCGTCGAGCCGACCTTGCTCCTCGAGCAGGTTCCCAAGAAGGAGGGCGGCATCACGGTCGCCCAGGTCGATTCTCGACCGGTACGCCGCCTCCCGGTCGTGCTCCATGACGAGCTCGACTAGTGCCCGGGCCTGCTTGACCAGATCGGCATCGGTCGCCGCTCCCGTCTTTTCGAGTTCCTCCTCCACACCGTCATGACGCGACTTCGACTCAGGGGATTTCTCGAGATGCTCGACACTGTCGTAGGCCGCCGCGTACCGATCCTGGATGAGTTGCTTGAGCCCTGCGTACGCGTTTTTGATTGCTGGTGGCGCGGTAGCCTTAAGCCCAAATGCGGCACCGAAGGCGAGGGCAGTGACGATGAGCGTAATGGGATCCATGCGCATTCTCCGTCGACACATCAGCACGCACCAATGTCATATTGGCACTTCCTCGTCCGACGAAGAAATTCGATCCAATCGAGCGTTTTCCCACATTAGGTGGCAACGGCAGAATATGCAAGATACTCCACGCATTAGCGGGCGAGATCGGTGATCTGGCACTATGAGGCATTGGCTGATCGATGGATTCATTGGTCCGAACTCACGTCAATCTACTATCCGCGAATGAGTGGCGAAAGTCGGCCGTTTTCGCCGCTGAGTGCGCACCCCGTTGCCGAAGTGCGTTGGCGCCCGGCTCGACTCACGGGGTGGTTAGGGACCAGCGAATATTAGGCGGGTCGCATAGCCTGGGCCTATCTTGGTAGCACTACTCGTTCGATTTAGCAGGGACAAGGTATGCGATAGAGGCGGGCATAGAAATCCGGGGCGCGATATAGCCCGGCGAACGTTTGACCGGTCCAAACGGCCGGTGGTAAACTCGAGTTCAGGTCTGAGAGGCTCGGCGCATTCGTCTAGCGGCCTAGGACACCGCCCTCTCAAGGCGGAGACCAGGGGTTCGAATCCCCTATGCGCTACCACTAATCCGACCAATCCAGTGAGTCCGAGAAACGCGCGTACGTACGCGCGTTTCTCAATTTGTCTGTCCGGCAAATCCGGCCCAATCCGGCCCGTTTGGGACAGTCTCGTCACCATTTTGGAACCACGGACATCGACGAAAACGCCCGGCGTGACGTGAGATTTCCACCAGTCGTCCTCCGCGGTCGTGAGCCGCTGCCTGTGCGGACGGGTTACCCAAGAGCGATTTTACGAAGAATCTAATTTAGGCCCCAGGAATTGGCTCCGATAACCGCACAGCGGCTCTCTTATCTGGAACCGAGTCCGTGGTCTATCAAGCGGCAATTCGGGGAGCGTGGTTCCCATAAGGGTCGTTATGGGAACCGAGCTCGGAATCTACCGTCGAGCCGATTCCGTAGCAATCCTCAACAGATACGGTGACACGGCCGGGGAGTAGGGGTCTGAGGGTGGTAGCTCTCTCGGTACTCTCGATCCGCCCGGGCCTGGCTGCCCCCGGGTAGACTTTGAGTTCGTCGTCCTGTCAGGTTCGAAGAAAGCGGGTGCGTCGCACGCCTCGTCACGACATGGGGTACGCATGTGGGTAGTATCGGCGCCGGATGGAGCATTGACAGCGTGACACCGGTGCGCTAAGACAGCGGTCAGCCCCGCATCGGATCGCGTTCGCCCGGGGATGACCGATGCCGGCAGCCGCGCGCCCACACCGCCAGCCGACCGACGACTGGCAGCAACTGCGTCTCATCGTCGCCTCGCCGCAGCCATTCCTGTCGCCGCTGGACGAGACTGAATGGCGGCCGGCGCAGCGCCTAGACCCCTACCGGCCGCGTCGGAAACGGGAGGCGGAAGGCGTGCAGGAACGCCTATTCCGAGCGGAGCAGGAGGCGTCAGGAAGCTGAGCGCCGCCTCGGCCACCGATGCGCCCCGCCCCTGTCTCGGGGTTCATGGCGAGGTGTGCCCGTGGAACCCCAGAGCGACGCGGCAACTACGAATCATCTCGCCTCCGCCAACTGTCGCAGCAGCCGCTTGGGCAGCTTGCAGATCATGGTGTACGCAGGGTCATAGACGTTGCCGACGTCGTACTCCACGCACAGTCCGAGCAGCGTGCTGGCCGCCACCACGTCCAGCTTCCAGTCGCGCTCCAGCCAGCGCACCATTTCGGTCGTGGCGTGCTGCAGCGCCTGGTCGAGCGGCCGCGCGTTGCCGGCCGTGAAGATGTACTCCTCGTTCTCGCCGCGGGGCCAGCCGATCTGCTCGCCCTTCCGCAGATCGACCGTGAACTCGACGTCGAACGAGATTTCGATCCCGGTGCCCGCGATCTCGCCGTCGCCCTGGGTGGCATGGCCATCGCCCACGAACAGCAACGCCCCCGGCGCGAAGACCGGGAAATACACGGTCACGCCCGCCCGGAATCCACGGTAGTCCATGTTGCCGCCATGCTCCGCAGAGGTCGCCGTCGAGATCACCTGCCCGCGTGCCGGCGCCACGCCGAAACACCCCAGCATCGGATCCAGCGGCAGCCGCAGCGTCTCGAGCCCGGAAACCGGCGTTCGCAGCGACGCTTCGCCCTGCGCGAGGTCCACGGTCCACACCACGAGCGGCCGCTCCGGCAGGTGTCGGACGAACTCCGGATCGACCACGTTCGGCGCGAGCACGGGTGCCGACAAGCCAGTCGGGCGATTGGGAACGAGCCGATCCAGGCGCACGATCAGCGTGTCGCCCGGCTCCGCTCCCTCGACAAAGAAGGGACCGGTCATCGGATTGCCCCCTGGGGTGATCGGCTCCCCGGTCGCGTCCTGCCCGATGGAGTCGACGGTCATCGTCACGACCGTGTCGCCCGGCGCGATCCGCAGCGCCGGCGGATGGGAGCCCATCGTGGTGTAGTACCGCTCCGGTGTGAACGCGTGCCTGGCCATCCCGCTCCTTCCGGTTCCCTAACGCGCTGCAGGCAACCTGCCTGATCCAGCTCACACGACTGCCCACGTACGATGCCTGGCGGCCGACCTGGGAGACCATCTGCCCTCCGCTTGGCGTGGAGGCATCCGTGTTCCGCCACAGGCGCAATCCATTCGGGAACGCCAGCACCCGCGACACCCCTCCACGGCGGCAGACGGACCGACCGTCTGCCTTGCATCGTACCCCACGGGCACATCGAGGCACCGTGGCGATCCTCATCCTCAGACACGACCAGCACCATGAGAGAGCCGAATCCGTGCGCGAGGGCCACATCGCCGGGCTAATCCCGCGCAAGGCCGGTGGTGAAGAAGGCGCAACACTTGCCACGGCCGGGTACACGCAGATGTCAAGGAGGTTGGCTCTCCCGCGTCCCTGCTGAGATGCGGCCGCGGCCAACGTCGAGCGCGGCTTCTCTTCCATGCCGTGAGCGTACCAAGTTCATAACAGGCTCTAGCGAGCGCCGAGCGCGCCGACCGACCGACGGTCAAGCGGCGCTTCGCCGCTGGCATCACGCGATTCCTAGTTTCCGACCAACCTCGGCGATGGCATCGAGCGCCAGCGCCAGCTGCTCACGTGTGTGGTGGGCGCCTACGATCGTCCGGAGCCGCGCTTGGCCGCGCGGCACCGTGGGATAGGCGATGCCTTGGCCGCGGTGATCGCCGCCACCGCATCCACCGGAACCGGGTCCGCCACGACGGCCCGTCGTGTCGTGGGACGAGGGCGCTGCGCGCTCCATCTCGCCTGGACAGCCCGGCACGTGCGGGAGGCGATACGGGTCGTGGAGACCCGACCGTGCCCAGCACGCTCGTCCACCGCAACTACGCGCGGCGCCAGAGCAGGAGCGGATCACCGAGGGCCATGGCCGGAGTCTCCTTGATCTCACGGGCGGATACGGAGCACCGCGTCCGGATCGTGGACGGCAACCCAGACCGTTCCTTCGTCCGCCGCGATGCCGGCGGGGACACCCCCGACGTGCAGCGTCTCCGCCACCCGATTCGTGCGCAGGGCGACCCGCGCGATGCGGTCGTCGGCCGGGTGCCCCGCGCCGTAATTGGGGTTGGCAGCGTAGGTCCACGCACCCCCCGGACCGACGGCGATGTTCGTGCCACCGAACCCGAGCGGGATCTTGGCGACGACGCGGTTCGTGACCGGATCAACGCGCGCCAAGGTGCCGTCGTGGTACAGCCCCACCCAGAGGGAGGCGTCCCCAACCGCGACGCCGTGGGGATCGCTGCCGAGCGCGATCGAGGCCACGACCTGATTCGTTGCCGGGTCGATCCGCGTCAATTCGGCCACGTCGTGACTGCAGACCCAGACGGCTCCGTTGCCCACGGCGATTCCCTCGGAGTGACCGCGGATCGTGATCGACGGGCCGACGATCGTGTTGGTTGTCGGGTCGATGCGGGAGACGGTGTGCCCGCCGGCGGCGCGCTCGTCCCCGTTCCCGGTCCAGACCGCTCCCGCGCCGACCGCGACGAACGGTCCGAGCACGTTCGCCCCGCCGCCGATCGTGGCCACGATGCGGCCGCTCGCGGGATCGATCCGGACCACCACCCCATCGCCACCGTTGCTGGTCACCCAGAGCGCCCCTTCGCCGACCGCCAGATCCCAGGGATCGAAGGGGAGCGGGATGGGCTCGCCCACCGCCCGGTTGGCTGCCGGATCGAGGCGCACCAGCGCCGGGTCGTCGCCCCGCGTCAGCACCCAGAACGCCCCCGCGCCGCTCGCCACTCGCCAGGGAGGGCCGGGGAGTGGAATCGTCGCCACGAGCCGTCCCCCGAGCGAGGCCGGCGTGGCCGCGTCCCCTGTCGCCGGCGAGGCCTCCTGGGTGGCCCGCACGGTGGGGAAGGCCAGGGTGACGAGAGCGGTGACGACAAGCAGTGCCGAGAGCCATCCGAGTCCGCCGAACTTGGCCATGTCTGTTCCTCCTCGCTGAGAAATACACCGCCCGGGCGCAGGAGGTTCCCGAGGCGGGCATCGGTTTGGGTCGGCTCAGGTTGGCTCGGCGTCGGACGGGAATGTCAGCGCCGGGCACTTCGTCGGTGTTTGGCGCCACGGTCAACCCGGCCGCAGCCGCAGACCGACGCGGGCCGAGGAATCGGCGATGGCGACACCCTTGGCGACGGCGTCCACCCTGCCCTCCTCATCCTGAGGAGTACGGCATCGCCGCCGACCGCGGCGCGCGGCCCGGACGGGAGGTCGACCGATCCGGGGCAAGGTGATCCCTGCTTAGGCGATGTGGTCCCCGCCGTTCGCCGATGCCTCTGCCTTTGGCAGCCGCTGGAAGAGCTTGTCGACCAGCCGATCCAGCTTCGCCACCTGCTCTTCGAGGACGATCAAGCGGGCTTCGATGCCCGTCAACCGCTCATCGGAACGCAGGAGGTCCTATGTGTCGCAAACGAGAAGGTTGCCGACGCGGAAGCGGGATTCGATGTCGAGCCCGCCCGAGGAAGGAGAGCTGGGTCTCCAGGCTCTTCTAGGGAACTAGCCTCCGGCGCACTCAAGCGGGGAAGCGGGGAGGAGCCGGCGGGCGGTTCCCGTAAGGGTTGTTACGGGAATCAACAAGCTCGTAGGTGACCATGCGAGCACGTTGTCACGTCGACAGGTCCGTGGCGGCGTTTGGGCGGGCCAAGCATGGCGGGCTCCCTAAGACGAGAATCGCACCGAAGTCAGCGGTACGATGCACCGAGAAGGCGGGGCAAGGTTCGCGCGGATGAGGCAGGGGGAGGCCAGCCATGGCGGGCGTGACCGTCCGGTTTGTCGGCACCGCCTCAACACTTACGCCGCGGCAGAAGGAGCAAGATCTTGATTCTGAGACGGCTTTCGAGACGAGCCGTCCCGCATATACCTGCGCACTCGTGGACGACCCGCGACAAGTCTCCAAAACCTCCGTTTTTGCGACGGCCCACCCGCCCCGTCGTCCCGTGTGTGGTGACCGGTTACGGGGCCGGTGTGGCCTCGTCCGCTTCGCCCTCGAACTGCCCGAAGAGCTCTTCGAACGTGATCACCGGCGTGCCGGGCGCCTCGACGACCAGCCGCTCGCCGGTGGCGCCCCCGGGGCCCGCCTGCCCCGAGCTGGTCCCGTCCGGCTCGATGAGCTCCATGGTGAACTCGGCGGTGAAGCTGGTGCCGTCGGCGCTGACCTCAATGGACGCACGGATCTTGATCGAGCCGACATTCGTGCCCGCCTCGTCGGCTTCGGCGCCAACGGCCGTGAGGATGGCCGTCCGGTCGCCGGTCGCTTCCCACGCCCCGAGCAACGAGCCGCCGCCCGCCTCGCTTTGGACGTAGCCGCCGTCCACGTCGAACATAAAGGTATCCAGCGCGTTGTCGGGCGTTTCCGGGTCGGTGTCGGCGAGCCAGGTCCCGACGAGCGGGTGCCCCTGGGTGGCGGTGTCCTGGGCGTCGGCGTCCGCGCGGAACCCGACCACCGTCACGGCGACCAAGGCAACGACGATGAACGAGCCCAGCCGTCTCTGGCGCATGATCCCCTCCCCATCGATGGTTCCGATCGCCGCGCGGCGATCGGGAGCCGGCATCATCCGGCACTGTTCCGTGACCGCAAGAACCCGGCAGATAGACACAACCCTACCGATGCGGCAACTTCGCGGGCGAGCAGAAGCGTGAACCGAACGATGCCCGATTGGTGGCATGCTCCACTGCGCTCACCGCAGGTGGCGTTGCCACCCGGCGGCCGCCACGCCGTTAGACCCGGCGCATCCGGAGGAGGTCCGCGATCAGGAGCACCAGGGCCCCTAGGGCGATGACGGGGAACACGAGGCCGCCGACGGTGAAGACGACGGTCCTCGCTCCACCCCAGTCATCTAGGGAGACCGCGTAGGCCCACATGGCCAATACGATGGCCACGGATGCCCCGAGCACGACGAGCAGTCGCACGCGGCGGCCACGGTAGGTGTCGACGTCCATCTGATCCTCCTCGAACGATGCGGAAATTGGCCCGCCGGGACTCCCCAGCACGGCGCGCAGGAGACCGGCCACGAGCAGGACGCCGCCGACGCCCAGCCCCACGAACGCCAGGACCGGCATGCCGGCCGCGTCGAGTAAACTGAGCGCCGCGGCGAAAACCGCCGTGCCCCACACGATCGCGGTCTGGAGCCCCCGCTGACTTCTCCAGGAGGCCCCCGGCGCCGACCCGCGTGCCTCGACGCGCCACAACACGTCACTCGGCATCCCCGCCAGGACCCGCCCCAGCACAGCCGCGGCGAGGCCCGGCGCGCCGGTCGCCGCCGCGTCGTGGCGGTGCTCCCAGAGGTCCGACGCGATCTCCGCGCGGCGGGCCGCCCGCACCTCGGGGCGAAGTCCCAGCGTGTAGAGGCAGACCCAGCCGCGGGCGAGGCGTTCGGCGAGATCGGTCATGCCCCCTCCAATGTCCCGCGCCGGGTCGCCGACAGCCGTGCGGCGTGACCGGCGTCGGCCAGCGCCTGCTCGCCCGTCAGGGTCACTTCGTACAGCCGGCGGCGCGGGCGACCCTCTTGGGCCGCCAGCTCGGGGTCTTCCCAATGGCTACGCACCAGACCTGCCTGCTCCAGGCGGTCGAGCGCTTTGTAGAGCGTGCCGTGCGCGGTCAGGCGGCGGGCGCCGGTGTCCGCTTGGAGTTCCTTGGCGACCAGGAACCCGTGGAATTCGGACTGGCCCCGCTGCCGGAACGCCAGTCCGGCGGCCAGGATGCTGGTTTCGAGGGGGAGGAGGCTGCCCGGTTTGCGTTTCATGTCGGCATTATAGGAAGATATCTTCTCACTGTCAAGTCCGCCCGGTCGGCGGGGCGGTCGGGGCACGACGGCGGGTTCGACCGCGGTCTCGGGCATTCTGCGCGCCGCCGGCCCGGACGGATCGCGCGAGAGGCGGTGAGGGCAGACGGCCCGCCGACTTGCCGGTCATGGAGGACGACAAATAGCGCTGAAGACCTAAGACAGAAATCGTTGAAGATGACAGGCTGTCAAGCGGCAATTCGGGGAAGGTGGTTCCCATAAGGGCTGTTATGGGAACCAGAAGCGCAATCTAGAAAGAAGACAGGACGGATCGTTGGTGTGGGGAAAACCGGATCGAAAGTGGGACCGTTCTCCCACTAATCATCGTTAGTGGGAGAACAGACTCAAGACTCCTTATTAGGGGCGCCCGGGTGAGCCGTCGGAGAATCACCTGTCAAGTCCTAGTTCTGAGAAGCAAAAGAGCGCGCACGACTTAGTTTCGCCGCAGAACAGTAATTCTCCGTCGAACCAGTGAGGAGCTGAATGACCAGGGAACGCCCCGAGGCTGAGACCACAGGGCGCATGCCACGGCCGGATCGACTCGAGACCGTAAGCACGCGCGAAACGTCCGCTCAGCCGCAAGCCCGCTTCGTCTGCACGTCCGGCCACGAGTGACTCGTGCAACTCCGTTGTTGAACTGGGTTGCAGTATTCACTAGTGGGAGTGTGTGGATTTAGTCTGGTGCCAGCGGCGTAGGGCAGAATGTGCTTACCAGGCCCGCAACGTTGGGGTGGCCGGTGCGGTTGCGGCTCAGGGTCGTCCAGACTACGCCTGGCTCTCGTAACCTCACGTGGCAAGGGCCGAAGGGTTCATCGCGGATGCCGCCGCATTTGTCATCCAATTGCCGGCACGAAGTCGCGATCTGATGCGGCGATGGCCGGAGGGAATTGCTCGCTGGCGCAACTGCTATGATCCTCTCCGACGTCTCTGTGAGTAACTTGGGCGAGATCACCGATCATCACGTCGGCGTGACGCTGACGCCGTGCGCTTTGTGGCAGGCATGTGAAAGGAACGGACTATGCGCTTCCGATCTCTGCTCAACGTCCTTTTTCTTGCGGTCATCCTCGTTTCGGGGTCGTGCAGCGCGCCGGTCGTCGCACAGAATGCAACACCCTCCGCAGCCGGTGTGGTCCTCTCACCTGATGCCAAAGTAGACGGGCTGAGCCTTGGTGAGTGGAGCGCGCGCTCGTGGCAGTGGTCCTTCAGTTTCCCCAACGATGCCAATCCGTTCTCCGATGAAACCGGGGAGCGTTGTGGCTTTGGACAATCCGGGCCAGTCTTTTTCCTGGCCGGGGCGGATCATAGCGTCGCGCGATCGTGCGTTGTCCCGCTGGGAGTCAACATTTTCGTGCCGATTATCGGATCGGAGTGCTCAACCGTTGAGCCCCCACCCTTTTTTGGACGCGATGAGGCCGAGCTTCGGCGGTGCGCCACGGGTAATGTCACCATGGCAGAGCGCGTACTCGATATGTCAGTCATGCAACTCACGGTCGACGGTCAGGCGATCGACGACCTCTCGGCGTATCGGGCCGCGACACCGCTGTTTACCCTATGGCTTCCCAAAGGCAATGCTCTGGGTTCGGACAAGATGGTTGCCAATTCCGTGGCCGATGGTTACCAGGTCATGCTCAACCCACTTCCTGAAGGGGATCATGTCGTCGTGATTACCTTTCCTGGCGGACCCGGCCAAACCTTGACGATCACGTACAAGTTGACAGTCCAGTCAGATGCGTACGCCAATTCGCCGGCAACACCAGACGTGTTCCCGACTCCGGCAGGATCGCCCACCGCGTCGGCCATAACCTTCGATGGCCAAATCGACGTCGGCGGTGGCCGGATGCTGCACGTGCGCTGTGCCGGCAGAGGGAGCCCGACCGTCGTCTTCGAGGAGGGCGGCCCCGATGACGTCGGCGCCAGTACGAAGGTCGGCGCGCTGGGATTCGCCAACGAGATCGCTGGTCTAACCCGGTTTTGCGCGTACGACCGCGCCTTCCAGGGCTCCAGCGACCCTGCTCCCGCTGGTCCCCGTACCCTCCGCGACAGTGCCGCCGACTTGCATGCCCTCCTGAGCAGCCCTGAGCTCGCTTGTCCCTGCGTGCTCGTCGGTGAGTCCATGGGCGGGGCGATCACCCTGATCTTGGCCGCGACCCACCCCGACGATATCGCCGGTTTGGTTCTGCTCGATCCGCCGCCCCCTGGTTTCATCGACCGCGCCTTGGAGATCGCTCCAGCAGACTCGCCGGAAGCTGACCTGGCCAACGGGGTTCCCAATCCAGAGCATCTCGACTTCGTCGCCAGCTTACGCCAGGTCGAGACTCCAGTCCTCCCGACGTCCGTGCCGGTTGTGCTGCTCACCCATGGGGTGGGCTACCCGCCGATCTGTCCCTGCTCGCCGGACTACCCAGCTGATGAGTTGGAAGCGTGGTGGCAACAGGCACAGACGGCGCTGGCCGAGGCCCTGCACGGCAAGCTGGTGGTCGCCGAGGGCAGTAGCCACTACATCGAAACGGACCGACCCGCCTTCATCGTCGATGCGACGCACGAGGTCGTCAACGCAGTCCGTGACCCGAGCACGTAAGCGACACCGGAGGCATCGCCAGCGGCTCGGTCAATGGAGACTCCTGGCTAAGTCGTTGCTCGCCGACTGCGGGCGGCGCGACGGGAGATCCGCTCTGACCGAGGGTTGGGCAGCGGAGCACGGCGGGAAGATGTTACCGGGCGCATCCTTCAGCGGCAATCGGTTTGGCGGGAGACTGAGCGACGGGGCACACCGGAGCCCCTCGGTTACACACGGCGACTGTTCTGTTGAGCCCATGCGGCGTAAGCTACTGCATCTCAGGATACCGACCACCGTGGCGTCCGAATCTGCAGCCAGCACAGCTGATTGGCCGATGAACCCGCTCCCCGAACAGTAACCATGTGGTACGCAATAAGGTTAAGACCGTCTTGTTCACGGGGCCGGGGCACTTCTTCTCTCCGAACATCCCACCTTTGGCTCTGGTCGAAATTGCGTGGCACATCCGTCTTGACTCGTAAAACGTAGGAAACACCGCGCAGTAGGGACTGCGGCAGGGAATCCGCACCGGCAAGGAGGACTCAATGCGATCACTTCGGCGATGGCTGCTCGCACTGATGGTCGCCGCACCCCTGATGCTCACAGGCGCGCACGCGGGGTCGGCGGAGGCGTTGCCGCCCTGCAACGACTTCGACGCGAACGGGGCACCGAGCGGGTTTGAATTTGCCACGTATCACATCGTGGCGCTCGCGCACGCGGGTGAGCTCGGGGCCGGTGGGCACATCCCCGGGCACCACCAGGGCTTCTCGCTCTGCAATCCGGCCGGCACGTAGCGCACCAGCCGCACCGCCGCCGAGGCGGTAGTCAGGGGCTGCACGCCCCAGCAGGAAGCGTTCGCCCGTCACCACCCAACGCTGCAGCTTGAGCGCACACCGCCCGACGCGATCGTCGACCACGCGGCCCAGGCGCCGGGCAGACAGCACTGACGCTCACCTCCGCTCAGCGCGCGCAGCATTGCGCGGCTCAGCGGAGCGGTGATCAGGCGCCGGTCTGCGCATCGGTGTACGACCGATGCTGCGGCCCGTTCCGGACGGCGTCAGACCAGACCGCCTCCCATCGCCACAACACGACCGCGATGAGGAGGACAAGCCCCCCCTCGGCGACCTTGGACGCGAGGTCGAGATCGCCCACCGGCTCCGTCTCGCCGGCGCCGGGGCCGAAGACCGGGATGCCGACCGTGCGGGTCCAGACCCAGAGGACGATGATCGCTAGGTTACCAACAATGCCGGCAACGAGGAGCCCGCGGCGTGGCCAGCGGACCAAGGTGAGGGCGAAGAGCACCTGCAGGACGGCCACGACCAGGAAAAACGTGCCGTAACCCCACCACTCGTCGAAGTGCTCGGGAATCACCCACAAGTGAATGCCGGCCGCGACGAGCGAGAGCGCCGCGGCAAGGACAAGCAGGGTGCGTCGGATCCGGTCGGTCATCCCAGCCTCCTCGCTGCGAGTGCGGATTCCTTCTTCGGTTCCTACGCGGATCGCGGGCCTGCGGTTGGGGTAGCGTCAGTGTACGTGGCGCCGGACACACAATGACCCTCGTGCCGCAGAAGATAAGACTTCCGACGGGGAATCGAGGAGGAGCCGGGGTCGGCGGTTCCTGTAAGGGTTGTTATCGGAACCAGGGAATGCGCCACACGGGTGAGGAAACCCCCGTTGAGTTTTTGGTTCTCAGGAGCAAAAAGGGCGCCCCCCAGTTTCGCCGCAGAACTTGGATTCTCCGTCGAACCTAGAAGGTCGCCACCTTGCCCTGTGGTCGGGACGGCGAGGTCGGTGACGACGCCGAAGTGGTCGCTAGCCCCCAACCCTCTCCTCATCCAGCCGGCATGACCGCGTCGGCCGGCTGGTGTCGGAGACGGCGCAGCGGCGAGGCGGCCGCCACGAGCGGTCCGAGCAGTGTCGCGATGGTGCACGCGAGCAGTGCCGGTCGCAATCCCAGGGCGGCGCCGAGCACGCCGCCGAGGAGCGCACCGAACGCGCCGGCGCCATAGACAATGAAGCGGTGGCTCGCCGTCACGCGCGCCTGCAGGTGGTCTGGCGTGACAGCCTGGCGCAGCGTCCATTGATGGATGTTGGCGACGGTGTCTGTGGCGCCACCCAGGGCCCGCGCTGCCGTCAGTATGGCGACCACGGCGAGGGGCGGGCCGGCGGCGAGCGGGACCAGCAGCCCGGCGAGGGCGGCTACGGTCCAGCCGGTGACGATCGCCGGGCCGACGCCGAACCGCCGACCGGACCACGGCGCCAGCATCGCCCCGGGAATGGCACAGGCGCCGCCGGCCGCAAAGATGAGCCCGATGGTCGCCGGACCAAGGCCCAACTGCCGCGTGGCATACAGCAGGTAGAGGGCGACGACGGCATCGCCGAAGAAGCTGATCATCGTCGACGCCAGGACGATCGGGCGGAGCAGCGGATGGCCGAGGAGCGCCCGCAGGCCGGCGGCGATCGCCGGCGTCAAGGGCTCACGCTGGGTGGGTTGCTCGGGCGGCGGCTCGCGCCGCCCGATCGTGCTCACCAGGAATGCGGATGCGAGGTACGAGGCGGCGTCCGCCAGGACAGCAAACGGGGCCGAGACGAGTTGGATCAGCAATCCGGCGAGGCCGGGGCCGGCCGAATTCGCCGCGGAGTGGCTGATCTGGAACTTGCTGTTGCCCTCGACGAGGCGCTGCCGGCCGATCAGCCACGGCGCGTACGCGTAGTGGGCCACCTCGCCGAGGACGCCGAGAGCGCCCACCCCGAAGGCGACGACGCAGAGCTGAGCAAAGTGCACCGTGCCCAGGATCGAGGCCGCTGGCACGGAGACGAGGAGCAGGGCGCACCCGAGGTCGGTGCCGATCAGGAGCGGACGGCGGCGCACGCGGTCGGCCCATACGCCGGCCGGCAGGCTGACCAGGAAGAAGGGAGCCCGGCCGGCAGCAACCAACAGGCCCATCTGGAGCGGCGAGGCGCCCAGCGTCAGCGCCGCGATGAGGGGCAGGGCCAGGGCCGTGATTTCCGTTCCCACCAGCGAGATGCTCAGGGCCGCCCACAGCTTGAAAAAGTCCGCGTCGCGCCACAGCCGGCCGACATCCGCCCGATTGGCCGCAGCGGCTGCGTTACTAGTCACCGGCTCATCTCCTTACCGTACCTGGTTACGTGCTACACGAGGTATACTGGTAACAAGGTTGCAAGGACGATGCCACCACTCAAACAGTGATAGATGGTAACGATGAAAAGGAACGGCGGGTCAAGCGAGACGAACCGCGGCCGGATTTGGCAAGACAGCGATCCGGTCTTCCCGCGATTGCTTGGGGAGCGGCTCTGCTTGGACTTCGCCAACACGGTCGAACCGCGGACGGGGTCCTCGCCGGAGGAGTTCTTGCGGGACTACTCCGACCTTGTCGGGTGGGGCCGGCACGTTGGAGTCTTTTCGGCGGCCCAGGCACGGCGGCTGCTCGCCGAAGGGGAATGCCGCCCGGAGATCGCGGTGGCGACGTTCGCGCGCGCCCTCGCCCTCCGCGAGGCGATCTACCGAGTGTTCCGCGCCGTAGCGCACGGGGACATGCCAGCGCCCGGGGACCTTGCGACGGTGCACGAGGAGCACCTCGCAGCTTTGGCGCGCGCGCGGCTCGTCGCGACGGGTGCCGGGGTCGACCTGGCATGGTCTGACGACGAGCCGAGCTTGGACCGTGTCCTCTGGCCCGTGGCGCGCTCGGCGGTGGATCTGCTCGTGGGCAGGGACTCGGCTCGCATCAAGGAGTGCCGGGGACCAGACGGCGGCTGCGGCTGGCTCTTCTACGACGTGAGCAAGAACGCCAGCCGTCGGTGGTGCAGCATGGAGGGGTGCGGCAGTGTCGCGAAGATGCGCCGCTACCGCGCACGTCGGCACGCGGCTCGTCCAGGCCGGCAAGGCTCGTCACCCGGTCATGTTGCACCGCCGGCGAGCGGGACCGCTCGCCGAGGCCGGAGCAAGGAACCGCACGCCGAGCAGTGACCGGGGCAGGTGGAAAGGCCAACTAGGCCGGCAGCCCAATCAGATCCATGAGGGCGTTCGGCATGTGTCGACTATACCCACGAACAGCATCGGCGAGATTGAGTGAAGGAGTTTTCTTGGGGTGAGGTTTCGATGAGGTGGAGAAGCAAAACTCAGCGACTCGCGCTGACCGCCGCGATCGCCCTCCTTTTCGTTCCTACTCTCGCGTCGGCACAGGAAGCGACTCCGCCCGCTAGGCCCAGCCCAGAGCCTGCAGCAAGTGCAATTCGCGCTTGGAACGCGCCCGAAGGTTCCGGGTACGGGACCTTCTACACGACGGTTTGGCTTTATGACTCAGACGGCGATGCGCAGGCCGCCTTCCCACAATGGCCCGCATTCGTGAACGCGATCGGCAGTTATGCCTGGAAGGATCCGACGTGGGAGGCCATCGCGGCGCCGCGCTTAGGGGATGAATCAGCCGCGTATCAGGAACAGGTCACCATCGATCCAAATTCGATGGTGCTCTATGTTTTTCTTTTCGTACGGGTCGACCGCTGGATCCGCATCTATCAAATCTCAACCAAGCATGCGCGGGCCAACAGCGCCCGTGTGGACGAGATCATCAACGATGCGGCCAAGACTGCACGAAACGTCTTATCGCGCCGTCCATCTGCTAGCACGCCAACGACACAAGGCGGTATCACAACTGGGGGAGCATTCGATCTCTTGCCCGGACCGGGCGATGTCCATGCTGGTATGACACTCGACTACGCATTCGGAGAAATCCAAGGAACGCCAATTCCCCATCGCTGATTGCTCAGCCCACACAAGCAAACGGCCCCACGCGTGGTGCCCGAGGCGAGACCGTGGAGGAGGAGGCCACGCAAATCGAAGGAGCAGCATTTCCCTTCGTAGAAGATAGGATTTCCGACGGGGAATCGTGGAGGAGCCGGGGCGGTTCCTGTAAGGGCTGATTGATCGGACCCAAGAAGCTCGTCGGTGACCACGCGAGCACGTTGTCACGTTGACAGGTCAGTGGCGAGGTTTAGGCGGGCCAACCATGGCGGGCTCCCGATGACGAGGATCGCCCCGACGTTCGCGGTACGATACACCGAGAAGGCGGGGCAAGGTTCGCGCGGATGAGGCAGGGGGAGGCCAGCCATGGCGGGCGTGACCGTCCGGTTTGTCGGCACCGGCGATACCGTCGGCAGCGGTGGCCGGTTCCAAACCTGCCTCTCGCTGCAGACCGCCACGACCCACATCCTCCTCGACTGCGGCGCCTCCTCGCTGATTGCAATGCGACAACAGGGGATCGACCCGGCCACCGTCGACGGCGTGCTGGTCACCCACCTCCACGGCGACCACTTCGGCGGCCTGCCCTTCCTCCTCCTCGACGCCCAGTTCGCCCACCGCACCCGCCCGCTGGTGCTGGCCGGACCGCCGGGACTGGCGGCGCGCCTGGCGCAGGCGCAGGAGGTGCTGTTCCCGGGCTCCGCGCAGACGAGGCGAGCCTTCACGGTCGAGGTCCGGGAGTTGCCGGCGCGGATGCCGACCGCGGTCGGCGGCGGCATGGTCACCGCCTTCGCGGTGGACCACCCGAGCGGGGCGCCGGCCTACGCGCTGCGGGTCGGGCTCGGCGGGCGCGTGCTCGCCTACTCGGGCGACACCGCCTGGACGGAGGTGCTGCCGGAAGTGGCGCGCGGGGCCGACCTCTTCGTCTGCGAGGCGTATTGCTTCGACAAGGAGGTCAAGTCCCATCTCAGCTACGCGACACTGCGCCAGCACCGCGACCGGTTCACCTGCCGGCGGATCATCTTGACGCATGCGAGCGCGGACCTGCTGGCCCGCCGTGGTGAGGTCGACTCCGCCGTGGCGGAGGTGGCCCACGACGGGATGGAGCTGGAAGTGTAGTCCTCGACGTCAATTGCCAGGAGATTTTTCAATACCCTGATAAGATTTTCGACGCGGATGCGGGATTCTACAAGGGACCAAGGAAGCGCAACGAAGGGTGATGTTTCGCATCGAGGACCGGGACCGGATCCGGGACCTGCTCATCGCCAAGGCGGGCGCGGATCCGCTCATTGTCTCTGCTGCGCTCGTGGGCTCAACCGTGACCGGCGGCGATCGCTGGTCTGATCTCGATCTCACCTTCGGGGTCGCGCGCGGGGTGCCGATTGAACCCGTCCTGGAGCAGTGGACCCGCGAGGTCGTGGCCGAGTTCGATGCGGTCGTGCTCTACGACCTTCCCGTCGCTTCGACGATCTACCGGGTCTTCCTGCTCCCTGGTGCCTTGCAGGTGGACCTCTCGTTCACGGCGGAGGCCGAGTTTGGCGCGCGCAGCCCCCGCTTCCGCCTCCTCTTCGGGCAGGCAGTGGAACGGCCCGCCTCACCGCCCCCGGCGCCGGAGCAGCTGTTCGGGCTGGGCGTGCAGTATCTCACCCACGCTTATGTGTGCATCGAACGGGGACGGCTGTTGCAGGCGGAACACTGGATCCATGAGGCGCGCTACCAGGCGCTCACCCTCGCCTGCGCGCGGCTCGGTCTGGAGGTGCGCTATGGCCGCGGGTTCGGCCAGTTGCCAGCCGATGTCTCTGAGCCGTTGCACGGCGCCCTGGTGCGGGAGCTTGCGGTGGATGAGCTGCGGCGCGCGCACGCGGTGGCGATGACCGGGTTATTGCACGAGGCGCGGACCACCATGCCCGCGCTCGTCCGTCGGGTGCGGCCGATGCTCGAAGACCTGACGCGCTGATCAGCCGCCGCGCTGCTCCATCGCGCCACAGACGTGCGGCGTTCAGGTGACCGAGAGAACAGCGCGCGGTTGAGCCACAGCCGCCGTCGGTGGGATCGCTCGATGAGCGTCTCAGAAACGCGGACAATGGTGCGCGAAGGCCAGTCGCCGTCCAGACCGAACCGGACGAGTCGGCACGCAAGCGGATCTGGTAGAATCGAGCGAATAGAACGGAAGTTCGCCTGGGTGGGTGCGCGCCCCGGCCCAAAAGCGCGGCCGAGGTGCGTGCCAATCGACTTCGTTGGGGGTCGAGCGCGTGGGAAGCGTACGGGAATCGTCGGCGCGGCACCGCGTCCGCGCGTGCAGGCGGAGTCTGGTGCTTGAACTGCTCACGAAGCACGGGGCGTTTTGGGAGGTGGTCCAATCCCTCCGGCACCGTTGGGCCATCGAACCCGCCGTCCGCGTTCCGCCTTCCCTTCCGGCGGAGGTTCTCATCTACCCCTGGGAGGGCGAGCATTACTTCCCGCACCCGTGGCCGGATCGTTTGCCACCATCGCCGCTCGCGGACGCGTCGCCCGAAGCTGACGACCTGGGGGCCGATCCTTCGCCCGACGCCGACCTCTCCGGAGTGGACGAGTCCAAGTGGCGGCGCTGGTGGTTCAAGGACCTGTGGCGGCTCCACGACGTGTGCATTCCCCCTGAGTGCCGCCACCACGGCCCGTGTCCTGCCGTCTCCTGGGCGACCTTTCTTTCTGCCTGCCTGTTGTACAACCCGCCCCGTACCCACGCCTTAGCAATCGCCGATGCCGCGGTCATGGTGCTCGACGCGGCCGATCCCGACGATCCCAACGCCGACCTGATGATGCACGCGCCGCTCGTCAAAGTCCGGGACGAGCGGGTGTTAGAGGAGGCGTTCGAGGAGTTCCACGAAGAGGTGTTCGCGGCGCTGTGCGAGGCCCTCGCGCCGATGGGAATCGACCTTCGGGCGCTACGTGCCCAGATCGCGATCGCACGCCCGGAACTCATGGAGCACGCCCGCGACCGTCTCCGCGCCGTGCCGTGGAAACGGTGCATCGATGTCTCCCGAGCGGACGTGACCAAAGCGGACGTGATCCAAGCATTCGAGCTCGTGCGGTCGACGCACCCCAAACGTCCGACCCCGAAGCGACCAAAGCGCGATCCGCTCGTCTGCGTCCAGTGCGCTATCTGGCACGACGAGGAAGGGCGGACATACGAACAAATCGGAAAGCGGTTCGGTTGGGACATCCAGTACCCGGCCGAGCAGAAACCGCGTTGCGAGACCGCGCGCCAGCACGTCGCCGAAGGACGTCGCTTCCTCCACCAAGAAAAGGGGTCGGGCTAATCGTGTAAGCACAAAAGCGCCGAACCCTATTCTTGGGATTACGCGGCCCGGAATCGCTCGCTATCCTCCGACTGTCGGACATCGCGTCACGACGGCACGGACAGTCGGAGGATAGACGATGGAAACCCAGCAATCGGCACGGGCGACGATGACCATCGAGGAAGTCGCCGCGGTTCTCGGACTCGCGCGAAGCACCGCCTACGACCTCGCCAAAGCAGACCGGCTCCCCGTACCCGTCATCCGTGCCGGCAAGCGCATCTTTGTCTCGCGGGCGCTGGTGGAACGCATCCTCGCCGGCGAGGACGTGCGCCGGCTGGATGGTGTCGATCGGGCGTCCTGATGGCCGCCCTCGATGTCGAGCGCATCCGCGACGCGCTCCGCTGCGACCGGTTGGATTGCGACTGCCGCCGGGCGAACGGCAACGTCCATTGCCCGGCGCACGCCGATCCGACCCCATCACTTAGTCTCGCGCAGGGCGAACGGATCCGCGTGGTCTGGCGGTGTTTTGCCGGCTGCCCGCAAGATCGGGTGCGGGACGCGTTGATCGCCCGCGGGCTGCTGCCGAAAGAACCTCCAGCGCGTTCTAAACGGTCGCCGCGTGAAACTGTGAATCCTGCGAAGGGAAGTGCATCGGGACAGGGCAATCGCGCTCACGGCGACGGTGAAGGCGACCGTGAAACCAGTGAAGGCGATGGGAAGGTCGACGACGGTGGTCTCACGCTCCGGGCGCTCGCCGAGGCGAAGAAACTCCCGGTTGCTTTTCTGCGCAATCACGGGGTTCGCGACCAAAAGCGGCACGGACGTCCGGCGGTCGTTGTCCCCTATCTGGACGCAGACGGCGAGGAAGCGTCCATTCGGTATCGGCACCGCCTTACCCCGAATGGGCAGCGGTTCAGTTGGCGGCGCGGCGACCGGGTGATGCTCTACGGGCTGCATCGGCTCGGCGACGAGCGCAAGGCTGGTTGGGTCGTGCTTGTCGAGGGCGAGTCCGACTGCTGGACGTGCTGGCATTACGGCATTCCAGCGCTCGGCGTCCCCGGCAAATCGACCTGGCAGCCGGAATGGCGCTTTTACTTCAACGGCCTGACCGTCTTCCTCTGGCAAGAAGCGGACGCCGCCGACCTGACCGCAAAGGTCGCGAAGGACCTGCCCGACGTCCGCGTTATCACGGCACCAGACGGGACCAAGGACGTCTCGGAAGCACACTGCCGCGGCGACGATGTGCCCGCCCTGGTCGAGCAACTGAAGGCGGGTGCTCAGCCGGCGAGCCGTGTCCGGGACGCCGATCTGAGCGGCGCTCGCGGCCGGTTCTGGACCGCCGCGGCCGTGGGATTGGAGCACGACGACCCGTTGACCTTGGTCGAGACCGAGATCAAGCGGCTCGGCTATGGCGGCGACGTCGCGCCGGCGATGATCACCTATCTCTGCCTGACAACGCGGCTGCTGGCGATGCGCCGCGGCTCGATGCCCAGCCACCTTCTGTTGCTCGGGCCGCCGTCCGCCGGCAAGTCCTACACCCTTGGAACCGTCCTGTTGCTCTTCCCGCCGGAGGCCCACCACGCGATCGACGCCGGATCGCCGCGCGTCTTGATCTACGACGATGCGAGCCTCAAACACCGCGTGCTGATCTTCGCCGAAGCCGACAGCCTGCCCGCCGGCGAGGACAACCCGGCGGCGAGCGCGGTCCGCAACCTCTTGCAGGACCATCGTTTGCATTATCAAGTGACCGAGCGTGACCCAGAGACCGGCCGCTTCGTCGCTCGCGAGATCGAGAAGCCGGGGCCGACGCTGCTGGTCACGACCGCGGTCAAATCGCTCGGGTCGCAGATGATGAGCCGGCTCTTTTCCCTCCCGGTCCCCGAAGACGTGCGACGGCTGCAACAGGCGCTCGACACCCAGGCCGGGATCGAACTGGACGGCGCCGCCGAACCAAACGGGGCATTGATCGCGCTCCAAGGCTACGTCCAGACCCTCGCACCGTGGGATGTCGTGGTGCCGTTCGCGCGAGAGCTCGCTCGCGCCATCGCCGAGACGGCCAACGCGAGCCGGATTCTGCGCGACTTCCAACGGCTGTTGAGCCTGGTCAAGGCCGTTGCCATCATCCGCCACAGACACCGCGAGCGCAACACGGCTGGCCGCTGGGTCGCGACGATCGACGACTACCGCGCCGTCTACGACCTGGTCGGGCCGATGTTCGAGGCGTCGATATCCGGCAACACTGAGGCCATCCGGAAGGTGGTGACTGCCGTCGCCGAGCTGAGCAAAGGCGGCACCCATACCGAGCGCGTCCAGAGCGCGCCGATCACCTACGCTGCCGTCGCGCGGAAGATCGGCATGCACCCCGAACAGGCGAAACGCACCGCGCAGACCGCGATCAAGCACGAGTGGCTCTTCAACGATGAAGACAAACCTAACAAACCGGCGCGATTGCGGGTCGGCGAACCGATGCCGGAGACGGTCGGCCTGCCGACGCCGGAGGCTGTGGAAACGGCTTTTACGGGACTGTCACACCCTTCACACGACGTTCACATCGAAAACCCCGACGAACACGAGACTTTCACACCTTCACAGCCCGACCGTAGGGCACGGCGCGGACATGTTATCGACGGCGACGATCTGTCGCCGCCATCCGCGAACGGCCACGGCGACGCGGGCGAAGTGCTGTCCTCCACGACTTCCCGGCGGTCAGCACATGAATCCATGAAACCCGTGCCGGATGAGGTGCGGCTGTGAGCGCGACGGCGGCGCTGGCCACGTTGCGGACCGCCGGATTCACCGTGACTGCGGACGGCGGCGAACTCATCATTCGACCGGGTTCGCGTCTGACGCCGGATCTGCTGGCACTGGCGCGGAACAACAAGCCGGGGATGCTGGCCCTGTTGCGCCCGTGGACCAGTGCTTTGCCGCAGCGGTACGACGGGCTGATTCCTCCCGGTGTTTGCGCCGACTGCGGTGGAGCGGCGCCGGCGAATGGGATGCATTGGTGCGCTGCCTGCGAAGCGAAAGGAGCGAACGTGTGAGCATCGCGGTTGCATGGCGGCGCCGCAAGACGGTCCTTGCCGCCGATCGAGTGGACGTTTTTGCGGGACCCGGGGTGTGGCGGGTGTGCCCGGCGTGCCGTGGACCGGAACTGGGACCCGGAGGGCACCTTGCGGCGTCGTATCCGCCACCAGAAGGCGCGGTTCCGGGCACGGCGACATGACGGGCGCCGAGCAAGTAATGGATTGTTTAGCGGAAGGTGGGCGCGTGTCCGCTGCACTCGAATTCGCCGAAACGTTCCATAAGACACCGGCGCTCGTGGCGTATCGGGTCCGCTGCGGGCGGCCGAACTGCCGCTGTGTGACCGGCGAGGGCCACGGGCCCTACTGGTTCCTGCGCTGGCGCGAGGATGGCGTCCAGCGCCGGCGCTACGTCCGCCGCGCCGACGTCGAAGCGGTCCGCGCCGTGATCCAAGGGCGGCAGCGCCACGAACGCGGGGAGCGGCGCGCCCTCGCCGAGGCTCGTGCGGAGTTACGGAGGTTACGGACATGGCTGAAGGAGTTGGACGCGGGACGGTGGCCCTGACGGCAGAGGAAAGCACGTTCCGGGAACTGGCTGCGTCGCGGCACGAGCTCGTGCGGTCGGTCGTCCACCAGATCGAGTTCTCGGTCGAACAATTGAAATTGTCGCCCGATGAGGCCCGGAAGCGGTTCCGTGGATTTCTCCACGACGACCCGGACGCGATCGAAGCCGACCAAGTCTCGTGGCTCGATTTATCCACCTTGGCCGAGGACAATGCCGAGCGCGCACAGGCGCTTTGGCAGCGGTTGAAAGACGAGGCGTCCGACGAATTGACCGCGGGCATCCGAACGGCAGGCGCCCTGGAACGGCCGCTCGCGAGTCGGCCTGTGGAGCGGGCGGCGTTCGCGGCCATCGTCGCGGGATTGCGGAACGCCTTGGCGCCGCGCGACGCCCTCGAAGACCTGCTCATCCAGCAGATGGCCGCCGCCTATGAGCTGCACTTGCGCTGGCAGGCCATCCTCGTGCGGCGGATGGAGGAGGAGGTCTGGCAGGCCGATCGGGACAAGCGCCGGCTGCTGGACAATATGAGTCTGCGCGAACGCGAACGCTACCAGGAGAACCACGGCTGGCTGCCGCCGCGGCTGACGGAAACCGAGGCCCTGGACCAGGCCGCGATCCTCGCCGATCGGGCGCAGCGGGCGTTCCTGCGCCTGATGAAGGCGTTTCGCGACAATCGGCGCTTGTTTGGTGCCCTCGTTGTTGCCGGTGGCCAGGTCAACATTGGTGAGCAGCAAGTCAATATCGCGCGACCGGCGGCACCGAGGAGCAAACCGGGCGCGGTGAGACGGAATCGACAACGCAGGCGGACAAGCAACCATGCTGCCAATGGTGACGAGTTATCCACGGGCGGGTAAGCTTCCAAGTCCATTCGCTACTCAGTCGCGGAAAGCGTGCATGTGAACGTCCTTGATTTCCAACGGGTATGGGGCGACCCGCCGGCGCACCTGACCGAACGCGCGGCGGCGCAGTCGCACTTCAACGACCTGTGCGCCCTGTTCGGGCAACCGAAGCCGACCGACGACCCCGACGCCGACTACACCTTCGAGCGCGGCGTGCGCAAGCTCGGCGGTGGGGCCGGGTTCGCGGACGTCTGGAAGCGCAGCGCGTTCGCCTGGGAGTACAAGCGGCCGGGCGGCGATCTCGACGCAGCTTATGTCCAACTCCACGGCTACGTCGACGACCTCGCCAACCCACCGCTCTTGGTCTGCTGCGACCTCGTGCGGTTTGACGTGCACACCAACTTCACCGGCCGGCCGGCGGAGACGGTCCGCTTCACCGTCCACGACCTGAGCGATCCCGAAACGCTCGACGTCCTGCGCCGCGTGTTTACTGACCCGTGGTCGTTCGGTGCGACCTCGCACTTGGAAGCGGTGACGAAGGAGGCGGCGGCGCGCTTCGGGGATCTCGCGGCGGCGCTGCGGGCGCGCGGCATCGCACCGATGCGGGCAGCGCACTTCCTCGTGCAAATCCTATTCTGTTTGTTCGCCGAAGATGTGGGCTTGCTTCCGCGCGGGCTGTTCGGGCGGTTGCTCCGGTTGGGAGCCGAGCGGCCGGCCGCCTTCGCGCCGCAAGCGGCGACGCTCTTTGCGGCAATGCGGGACGGCGGTGTGTTCGGCGTCGACGTCATCGCCCGTTTCAACGGCGGGCTGTTTGCTGAGTCGGACCCGGTCGACCTGACCGCCCGCGAGCTGGCCGACCTCGCCAAGGCTGCGGACCTCGATTGGGCCAAGGTCGAGCCAGCCATCTTCGGGACGTTGTTCGAGCGGGCGCTCGACCCCGACACGCGCGCGGCGCTCGGGGCGCACTATACCGGTCGGGCCGACATTGAACGCGTGGTGGAGCCCGTGGTGCTCGCTCCCCTGCAACGGGACTGGGACGCACTGCGGCCGTCCCTCGAATCGCTGGTGCAGGCCCGCGACGCGGCGCCGACGACACAGACCCGGCGCAACCGCGAGGCGGGACTGCGGGCCGAACTCGGCCGGTTCCAGCAGCGGCTCGCCGACGTGCGCGTGCTCGACCCAGCGTGCGGCTCGGGTAACTTCCTGTACATCGCCCTGGTCGGCTTGTTGGACCTGGAACGGCGCGTGCTGGCGTGGGCGGCGGCGCGCGGGATCGGCGGGATGCTGCCGGCGGTACACCCAGCACAGATGCTCGGGTTGGAGATCAATCGCTACGCCCGCGAGCTGGCGCAGGCGGCGGTCTGGATCGGCTACCTCCAGTGGATGATTGCCGCCGGCTTCACCGGGCGGCGCGATCCGATCCTCGAGCCGCTGGAGACGATCCGGCTGCAAGACGCGTTGCTCGACCTGAGCGATCCGGAGCACCCTAAGGAAGCCGAATGGCCGCGAGCCGATTTCATCATCGGCAACCCGCCGTTTTTGGGTGGAAAGCGAATCCGTACTGAGCTAGGCGATAGTTATACCGACACTCTTTTTGACCTCTTCGAAGATAAGGTCCCGAAAGAAGCCGATCTCGTCTGTTACTTCTTTGAACAGGCCAGGAAGCAGCTCGCCGATGGTATTGCGACTCGTGCCGGTCTACTTGCCACTAACTCGATTCGAGGCGGAGCGAATCGACACGTGTTATCCAGAATTAAGAAATCGGGCGACATTTTCTCGGCATGGTCCGATGAACCTTCGATCCTCGACGGGGCAGCGGTGCGCATCTCGATCGTCTGCTTCGATGATGGAAGCGAAATCGACCGCAAGTTGAATGGCAATCCGGTCATAGCGATAAGCTCTAATTTGAGTGCTTCGCTGGACATCACTAATTCCGCCCGTCTTCCGCAAAATTTCTTCATTGCCTATATGGGAGACACCTTGGGCGGACCGTTTAACATTGACTGCGACACAGCCCGAGCTTTCCTCGCTATGCCGACAAATCCAAATGGCCGGCCCAACAGCGACGTGGTTCGCCCTCGTGCGAATGGCCATGACTTATTGCGTCGTCCGCGTGATGAATGGGTCATCGATTTCGGTGTTGATATGCCTGAATCCGAGGCGGCGCTATATGAATCTCCGTTTGAGTACGTACGAAAGCAGGTTAAACCTCTCCGGGACGCCAACCGGCGTGACTCTTACCGGCTCCGCTGGTAGCTACATGTTGAGCCCCGTGCCGGACTTCGCAGGGCGACCGCCGAATTGGATCGATATATCGCCACAACAATTCACGCCAAGCACCGGATCTTCGTGTGGCTAGATCCAACAGTGTTGCCGGACCACGCGCTGATCGTTTTCGCCCGCCAAGACGACTACTTCTTCGGGGTGCTGCATTCGCGGGCGCATGAGGTGTGGTCGTTGCGGATGGGGACGTCGTTGGAAGATCGGCCGCGCTACACGCCGACGACCTGCTTCGAGACCTTCCCGCTGCCGTGGCCGCCGGGACAGGAACCGTGGCGCGACGAATGGTTGCACGCCATCGCCGAGGCCGCGCGCAAGCTGGACGAGGCCCGAACCGCCTGGCTCAACCCGCCTGACGCCGACGAGGTGACCCTCAAGAAGCGCACCCTGACCAACCTCTACAACGAGCGCCCCACCTGGCTGGCGCATCTGCACGCCGCGCTCGACCGCGCCGTCTGGATCGCCTACGGCTGGGAGGATCTTGACCCCGCCGCGACCACCGACGAGGGCATCCTCACCCGGTTGCTCGCTCTTAATTTGGAGCGATCGGTGGGAGCGTGACGACTTCGGCGTTCCACCGTGCTCCATTGGGTCGATATGAGTGTGACTGCGTAGTCGCGCTCATGCCATAGAATGCGGCGTCAAATGGCCCACGCGCGGCGCTGGCCGCGTGAACCAAGCTGCACACGGCACGGGCCAGCGCCCCATCCTCAGCGCGGGGATGCTTCATCGTCACGAATCGCCATCATGAGCGCGCGCGCGAGGGCAGTATCCGGGGTGTGCCCTTCGATCCAACCGGTCACACCGCGATCGCTCTCCCCATGGATTCGGTGAATCATCACCTCGTAGCCCTTGCTGACCGGACGATAGTGCCAATCCCAATCTCGCCGTTTGAGCTCTTGGAGCAGCGTGCTTCGGCTGATCTCGCCGGTCTTTGGATCAGAAGCGATGCCACGTTCCCGCAGGAACTTCTTGGCCTCCTCATAGCGCGCGCGTTCAGTCTGGCTGAGTGCTGGGGTTCCCTCCATCATCGGTCCTCCGTCTCAATGGTCATCGCTTCTTTCGCAACCGCCCCTCGTCCGTCTCGGGATTGTAATGAACCTCCCAATCCTCGGACTCGCCGCTCACCCCGATCCAGCCCATATGCCAGAAGCCATCATCAGCCGGCGCGCAATCCTCCGGGGCGAGCGGAACCTCGGCGATGCGGTCGGGATAGCGGGTGCGTTCTCTCGCAGCCCAGGCGGCGCGCTGCATGGCCGCCGTGATCTGCTCGAGCGTCGGGGCCGCACTTCTGGGCCGGAAGATCGAGCCAGCGTCATTGGGGAGCGACCGGCAGAGCATGCGCCACGCCACCAAGGAGGCGTACAGCCGAAGGTCGCCAGGAGTGACTGCGGGTCGGTGTGCGATGGGATGAGGTTCCTACCCGAAGTGGCGCGCAGCGCATGCTTGCCGGTCTCACATCAGCATAGGTCGTGGCGACCGCACGAGACGATGACCGAGCCGTCCTGACCACTGCGGGAGCACGGTACTGTCCGCCAGAAGGCATGTGTGCCAATGCAAGCGGCCCCAGGTCGAAGCGGGAAGCGAGCATCGCGGGCCCGGTGGCTGAAGCAGGCCCGCGATGCTCATGCTTCGTCGCCACTGAGGCGGGCGGGCGCCGTGGCGCGGGGGAATGCGCCGTGAGCGACGCAAGGCGGTGGTTAGTCGCCCGGGAAATTGCCTCGCTCGTGGGGGCTGGACGTTCATCCAGTCCGGACAGTTTAGCAAACGGGCAATCCCGGGGCAACCGCGCGGCACGGGGCCATCGCTCTCAGTCGGCGCGGGGCCCGCTAGATTCCCGCGACATTGAGCGAACGGGAGGATGGCAGCCGATGCACCGCATCCCCAACTATCACGTTCTCGATGCCGCCGCGATCGGCGTTGATGCCATTGGCATGAATGGCTACGGCGAGGATAGCCCTGGCGAAACCTACGCCGCGGTCATGCGCGTCGACGGCTGGCCGCGAGTCGTCGTCGTGGCCCCGATCGGCCGGGAATCATGGAACGACGTGACCACAGGAAGCTTCCGGGAGGACGTGCGCCTGGCTGCCGAGATGTATCCGCTTGCTTGGCCGGGGCCTATCCGGCTCGAATTCGATCCCGTCGGTCCCGCGCACCGCCACGAAGATGTGGGCGAGCTGGTCGCGCGCCGATAGCAGCCGGCCGCGGGCCTGCGCTCTCGCCCTCAGCCCAGCGGTTGCGTCGACCGGCCGGTCAGGTTCTCGTGCTCGATGGCGTCGGCGATCGCGCGCAAGAGTTGCGCGACCTCATCGAGCGGCACATACGGACCGACCGTCACCGTGACGAAGCAGTCATCCTGATGCACACTCAGAGTGCGGCGCTCTCCTTCGCGGCCTGAGGTGCGGACCTCCTGCACGAAGGTCTCGCCGACGTAGACGGTATCGCGCGAATCCTGTTGGTCGCGATAGCGGAACTGTTTAGCGAGCCGTTGCCCGGCAAGATCAAAGCGGGCCATGCTGCACCCCCCTCGAGCCTACATCCCGCGCCCCGGCGTGCCATGCACAACTAACCCGAGACAGGCGCTGCTAGCATGACCAAGGGCAACACCAGACGCCACCGTGAGCCGTTCAGGGCCGATGCACGGCCAAGTACCATCGTGACGGCACCAATCGCCCACAGGGCCAAGAGAATCGGCGGAGCGATCGGATTCATGAAGACGTGCGGCATGTCCGGCATGATAGCAAACGGCCCCGGGCTGCCACGGCGGCGCGCTCCATGGCCGCGGGGATTTGGTCAGCGGTCGGTCGGGCGCCAGGGATCACCCTCACTCGTCGAGCCACATCTCGACCTCCTCGAGGGTGAGGTCCTCGGCTAAGACCAGCTTCGTCTGCGCATCCCGGATCGTGTAGCCCGGCGGCTGGTCTGGCGCCGTGCGGCGGACGTGGGACTTCGACAGGACAAGTCCTTGCCGGCGAAGGCGGCGGCGAAGGGTTCCGAGATCTTGACGATCGGTGCGGGGTTCGGACTCGTCGACCATCGCGTGCGCTCCGAGCCAGACACGCACGCGGCGCCTGTGACCAGGTCCGGCGCCGCGGCGACGCAGTCACGGAGGGAACGGTCTGCAACCGGCTGCGCCACCTGCGGGCATCGCAGGGCGCAGGCCAAAGCAAACAGCCCCGCGCGGGCTGTCGGGCAGTGTGCTATCGTACCGGCCGTCTTGGGGGGAGGTTCCGCGCGGTGCCGGCCGCGGGTGGAAAGGAGCCGAACGATGGCGTGGTGCATCCACGATCCTCGCCTCGATCTCACGACCGACGATGTGTTCGCACTGTCCGCGGCCCTCTCGATTGCCATCCAGCAGATGGACGAACGGGACCGGCCCCGCTTCCAGCGCCTGGCCGCCAAGCTGGCCGCCATCCTGGCGCTGCTTGTCCAGACCGTCCCTGCCTGAAGCTGGCGTTGCCTTCAGCGCCGGACGCACACGGCCCCGAGCCGACGCCCGCGGCCGCTTGCCTCCCCCTTCCCTCTGGGCTGCAACCCGCGGGAAAAGCCATGATAGGCCCGTCGTCGAGGCTTCATGCGCATCAGAAAGAGGGGCGTCGGACAAAACGGCCCCGCGCCGAAACCCCAGACCGACAGTTTCGTCGGTCGCCGTATTTGTCGACCTTTCGACGCGTGGGCCGATGAGCCCGTTCGTTGTGGCACATCCTCTGCGGTAACTGATGCGGCTGCCATCTCGCACGCGGTGGCCACCCCGCGAACGGCTCCGGTCCCCCGCGTAAATCCCGGAGCCGTTCTCAAAGAGCAGTCGCCGAACACGCCGCATGGTAAGAGAGGATGCGCTGGGACGCGAGGCACCGCGACACCGACAACTGCCCCGGACCGACGCCGGTGACGCACTTGCTGGCCCGCATTGAAGCGACGGGGGCACGTCTGGCCCGCGCACGAGTTGATCGCGCGGTCGTGGCACGTGCTCGAGCCCAAACCTCCCCGACTCCTCCATAAGTGGAAGCAACGAGAATAACGGCCCCAAGCCGAAGCCCGAGGCCGTTCGTAAGTCGGGACTGCGTCACGTCTAGAGCTCGACGAGCACCTCGTAATCCTCGACGGTGGGCGGCCCGGTCATGATGTCGGCAACTTTGGGCTGGAACTCCTGCATCACCTGGCGCAGCGCCGCCTCGTCCGGGGGCGTGTCCCAGAGGGTGACGCCAGTGACCGCACCCGACTCCCGGTTCCCGACGAAGTAGGCGTGGCGGAAGCCTGGCGCTTGCTGCATGCGGGTCCCGACATTGGCCTCCCACCGTGTGGCCATTTCGTCGAGCTGGCCCGCCTGAACCGCGGCTTTGACGATACGGGCGTACATCCATTGCTCCTTTCGCTGGCGACGACGCGTCCCGCTCCCGGACGAACGGGCGCGACGATCATCGCGCTGGCCCGTGTGCTCGTCAATGAAGCGTCGGAGGCAAGGTTACCGGTGAGAACAAGCAAACAGCCTCGGGCCCACATGGCACCCCGTCCGTACAATTGACACCGCGCCAGGCGGGACTATCATGGCCGCGCGTTACTCGCAACATGATCGGCATCTGCGGCGAGTTTGGGTGACCCGCCGCAAACGGAGGTTTCGTCATGTTGCCTCGCTCATTTCGTTCCGTGCTGCTCGCGTCCGTGGTTGCCGTGACCCTCGTCATCGGGAGCCAGGCCGCGCCTGCGGCGGCCACCGGTCCCCCCCACACGTCCTGCGCTGGCGGCGCCACACGGGCGCCAGAAGTCGGATTACCCGCCCCTGGTCCGGCGTTTGGCGCCGCGCTTGCCGCGCAGGCCAGCACCACCGGTGGGCTCGGTGATGAGGCCCAGCAACTCCACGCCTTGCTCTGCACACCCAAGTCCTAGCCCCACGCAAGCACATGAAGATCGGCCCGACGCATGCACTCATTACTTCATCGCTACTGTGAGGAGGTAAGCAATGCGAGTCCAGGTGCGGCGATCGCCCGACGTTGGCGCTCTCGAGGTCGTGATTCGACACCCGCTCCCCCGGGTTCCCGAATGGATCTCCATTCGACCGGACGGCGAAGGGCGCCGGTTCCTCACCCTGCCAGCGGGTCATGTCTTTGCATCAACCTCGGGCGAGGATGGCGTGTCCAAGCGTTTGCGCTTCATCGCGCGCGCTGTCCTCGACGGCGACATGAGCCAGGCAGAGGCGGAGGCTGAGTTCGCCGACGTGCTCACGGAGTGGTCAGAGATCAGCTCGCCGAGCGCCTGTGCTTTCCCAAGCGATACCCAACGTGATGCCCACATGGAATGACGGCTCTCCCGAGTTGTCGACAACACTGGGAACGCGCGAGGCAAACTCCTGACAAGTGCGCGCCCCATCAATCGCCGTGGCCACTGCGCGGCATTTTCTTGATCGAGTGCTTGCCGCATCTGCAGAACCTTCAGTTTCCGTCGGCACGCCCGATCCTCCGGAAGGGTTCATCGTTCGAATCCTCGCTTGGCTGCGCTGTTGGCGGTCATCAGGGCAGCCTTGACGGGAGCGTCGACCACCTTGCCCCTCGCGCCGCCCGTCGAAAGCGGCGTCACCGTGCCTCAGGGCGGACCCCGCCTCTGCCCGGTACGACGGCTACGTGACTCCGCCGGGGTCGCCGTATCAACGTCGCCTTCGCCGCGCGCTGTGAGCTGTGGGTCAGGCGGCGCGGTCCAGGTCGGCGAGCGTGCGCCCGGCGGCGAGATCGGAGGGCAGATCGGGCCGCCGCATGCCGTCGCAGCCCTTTGCCGTGACCCGTCCCCGCCAATACGCGGCGCCATGCCGCGCGATCGTGACACGGGCGCCGGCGTCGCCGATAGCGCGCATGTGGGCGAGGCCGTGCGTCCGCACCGTGCCGACGCCTCCGTAGCTGGCGATCTTTCGGCAGTGCGCAGTGCGGTCGAACGGGATCGGGGCAGTTGGGGGAGTCGCTTCCCCCGTGCGCTGTTCCGTCGCGCCGCAGTTGACAAAGCAGCGCAAGGCGAAGTCGAATTGCGGCGTGCAATCCGGGTAGAATCCCTCGATCGTCTCGCCGGGAAACCATACGGATGGCTTGACCACGCGCCCGGCATCGCGGCACGTCGCACACCGGAAGAGTGGGATCACCACAGCGACGGCGGGAGCCGCCGGGGTAGGCGGCGCCGGCTGCCCATCGCCGCCGTCGAGTTTGCTGGCGAGGATTGTCCCGTACCCCGCACAGCACGGGCACGGCAGGTCGATCCAGCCGAGGCCGGGACTGTAGTCGGTGATCGATGTGCGCCCGTGGCACTCCGGGCATGTGATCGCTGCCGCTGCCACGTCGTCGAGGATGTCTGCCACCCCATCCAGCCAATCCCCGTCGATGATCTCGATGCCCGTGTATGTCATGGTCGTGTCTCCCTCCGTGTGACCTACCGAATCCATAGTAGCAAACAAATAACGAACTGTTAATAAGCTACAAATATCAGTATATAAGTATTCGCAAACACGTATTCGTATGCTATACTGGCGTTGAGAGGAGGTGAGGACCCGTGAAGACTATCCGCGTGTTGCGGCAGGAACGCGGGTGGACGCAGCTGGCGTTCGCCAACCGGCTCGGCGTGACGCCGGCGACCGTATTCAACTGGGAGCGCGGCAAGTACGAGCCGAAGGCGTCGCAGTTGCGGGCGATGGCGCATGCCTTTGGCGTGAGCATGGACGAGATCGATTTCGGGGGAAGCCCGAGGGGAAAACTAGCGGCCTGAACGAGCCAGGCCGCTAGCCGGAAGCGCCTCGCTGCCGGTAGGCGGCAGGGAGACCACACGAGCGTAGCACGGAGGAATATCGATGCGCGGGCACATCACCAAACGCGGCGAATCCTGGACAGCCATTGTCGATCTGCCGCCCGATCCGGCGACCGGCAAGCGCCGACGCAAACGGATCACGGCGAGGACGAAGCGCGAGGTCGAATTGCAGGTCGCGGAACTCATCAACAAGTCGAGGAACGGCGGATTCACCGACGCCGGTAAACTCACTGTCCGCGAATTCCTCGACTGCTGGCTCGACGCGACGGCGCCGACGTTGCGGTCTGTCACCGTCCGCCGCTACCGCGACCTCGTGCGCCTGCACATCGTCGGCGTGATCGGCAACACGAAACTCGGCAAACTGACGGCCGCTGACGTCCAACGTCTCTACACCAACCGCCTGCAAGAGCCCGCGCGCCGTCGGAGGCGCGGCGAGACCAAAGACACGCCAAAAAAGCCCCTCTCGCCAACGACAGTCCGCTACATCCATGCGGTGCTGCATCACGCGCTCGACGACGCCGTGAAGTGGGGGCTCCTCATCCGCAACGTCGCCGATGCCGTAGAACCGCCCAAAGAGGCACGGACGGAGATGAAAGTTTGGAACGCTGAGCAAGTCGGACGCGTACTGCGGACCGCCGCAGACGATCACCTGGAAGCCCTGTGGCGGCTCGCGATCTCGACGGGGATGCGGCGCGGCGAACTGCTGGCGCTTAAGTGGAGCGACCTCGACCTCGACGGCGGCGGGCTGTCGGTTCAACGGTCGCTCGGTCGCGGCGAGACCGCCCGTCTCGAAGAAGGCGAGCCAAAGTCGCAATCAGGCCGCCGCCGGATCGCGCTCTCGCGGTCCGTGGTGGAGAGCCTGAAGCGGCACCGTGTCCGCCAGTTGGAACATCGGATCGCTGCCGACGTGGCATACCAGGATCGCGGCTATGTCTTCGCCAACGAGACTGGCGGCCACCTGCACCCGAACGTGCTCTATCGTCGCTTCGACGCGCTCATCGACCGCGCCGACGTGCCCACGATCCGGTTCCACGACCTCCGCCACACAAGCGCCACGCTCTTGCTGGCCGAAGGCGTGCACGGCAAGATTGTTCAGGAACGCCTCGGCCACGCCAACATCGCCATGACACTCGACCTCTACAGCCATGTCACGGCGGACATGCAGGGCCACGCGGCCGACGCGATCGACGCCGTGATCGACGCTGCGACGAGCGACGCCGAAGCCGAACGGACCGCCTGAAGGCGGCACCATTTTGGCACCACTTGTCTGATGAGAGGGCAAAAAACCGCGCCACGACGGGCGATTTGCGAAGGGGGGTTCGAATCCCCTATGCGCTACCAACAACATCGAAACCCGCGCTCATGCGCGGGTTTTTATTTTCCGAAATCGTGACCGCGTGAATTTGCAATTGAAAAGCTTCAACCGTTACGTGCCGGCGATTGCTATGCCGGTACTTCTCGCTTGCGTGAGCGCGTCGTACGCGAGCATCAGCAAGAGCAAAATGAGCACCCCGCTCGTTGTCAGTCCCACGAGTGATAAGTCGCCGCGGGTGAAAGCTGAGATTGCCCCAAGGATCGGGGCGGCGACCACAGCGCCGGCTAACAATCGACAAGCGCTGGGCGGGGCGCTTTTGCGCGCGAGGACAAGACCGCCGGGCACCAGGAGAAGAGCCGCGCCGTGCGGTTGGCTGTGATACGCGACAAGGAGTGTGGCGGCGAACGTCGCGGTCATTTGAGTCGCGAATCGTGGATCGGACGGTTTCCACTCGCCGCGCCAAATCAGAGGTAAGAGAGCCAACGTTAAAAGCGATAGTGTTGCGACAAGCAAGAGACTCTCTTTAGTCGCGAGGCGGGGGAAGAAGGTCAAGGCAAGTTCTCGCCAGCCGATCATCCCGTTGGGGTCGATACCGGTATTGCCGGTGAAGGTCGGGTAGGACGTCAGCAACATTCGCCCGTAGGCAACGACACCGCTTATTCCGCCAACCGCGATGGAACCGATAAGAACAGCTCCCGCGCCACTCGCGAAACCTAGGGCGGCGACGGTGCGTCGCTTGAAGAGATAGACCAGCACGAGACAAATTGCATATTGCGGTTTGAGGATGAGCAAACCCGTCCAAACGCCGGCCCGAAACTCGCGACCATGCTCAAAATCGGTCATCGCGAAAAAGACGCAGACGAGCAACAGCACGACGACCTGGCCCGCGAAGAGCGCCAACATGAGCGGAAACGAGCCAACGAAGAAGAGCGTGACTAACCACGGAGACGCGGTGTCGAACTCACCCGCGAGCCGACGTGCGACAAATGCGGCGAGCAGCAGGTTGAACGCAGTCCACAAGAGGAACCCTACTGGCGGAGCTGGCTCGGTAAATACGTCGAACAGCTTCATGAAGATCGGTGGATACGGAGCGGGACCGACGCGAACTCCGGCACTGCCAGGACGGGCATATTGGAAAAGCGGTTGCATATAAGAGGCGATATCTGGGAGGCGATAGGCCGCCGCCGGCTTCCGGGAGTCAAAGGCGCGGGCCGCGCCCCAGAACCGCGCCCAATCACCGCCGACGTCGACGAAGAGTCCTCTCACCAACCACTCATGAACGACGGCGACGAACCAGAACCCGAGATTGAGCACGATTGCGAGCTTGAACCAGACCTCGTTTCGCGCATCGCCGGGAACGCGATCGTTCTCAAACCATGGTTGTGGAGAAGGGCGGAAAGTCGGGGTTATCACGGCGTGGTGAATTCGTACACTTTCCAGTGGGGCACCCTCCGCTGGTCGTGAATCTCTGCTACTACGATGCGGCTGTATGACTAATTTTGGATGAAGTCGGGATTGAATCGACCCCAAATTCCATCCGACCTGCATGTTTACGGCAGATAACGTGCCATGCTTTCAATGGCATCTTGGCGCACCTGGCATGGAAACATATGTGAGGAACTGTTATTTGACTGTGGTTCCTTTGTTTTCCCGCTGATCGAGCAAGACGGAAGAGCGTAACTTGTGCGACAAATCAGCGAAGCCGTAATGGGTGCGGTCTTTCTTCGCGGGGAGCTTGGATCGCCCCGCTATGGACCTGTGATCCTCAACCTCGTTCGTCGTGCGGGATTGAATACACGCATCATCGATGAGCCCGATGTTGCGAGTGCCGCCGAAAACGACACTCGTCGTACCATCCTCGCTTCGTATCGTGGGTTCGGACGGAACGCGAATGTGTTCACGGGTTTTCCAGAAGACGTGTCATGGTTTCGGGCGATGGCGACGCCGGAAGACCTCTTTCACACTTTGTATATCGACTATGACTACTAGGTTGAGCTTTCGGGCGGATCGCGGCTTGTTATGGACGCGGCCGCGCGGATCAAGCGCGGGATCGAGGTTTTTGGAGTCGGCAATGGCGGAATTTGGCATGTTGCCAGCTTGGTCTCGGCCGGCGCGTCGTTGCCGGAGCCGATCCTGGTCGCGAATGACGAGCGATCGCCGCTGATCGTTCTCGAAGGTCACACGCGACTGACAGCGTATTTACTTCGACCGGAATACTTGCCGCCAGAGCTGCCAGTCGTGGTTGGCTACTCTCCAATAATGAACAAATAGACCCGGACTAGACTTGTTGCAAGTGGGTTGTCTTGAAGGATTCAGGGTACTTGAGGCCATAACCGAGCACGTGATCAACGAGGATGTGGACTGCCCAGACCAGCCCGAGTGAAAAAACGACGGTGCTCCATTCCCAACCGATAAGACAAAGCAAGGCAGGCCATACAAACGTGTGCGCCAGGTTATATCCGACCGCGCCGGCTTCCGTGCCCTTTACATAACCGAGCATGCTCAAGTCGGGTGCGAGGACGAGAAGAAACAACCACCAGGTGCCGCCACGTGCGGCATAGAGCGCGAGCACGGCGATGACGACCACCGCTGGCTCAATGCGCAGGAGCCAACGCGGCGAGGTCAGTTTTTCGAGGAATAAAGCTGTTCCGCCCGTAACTTGACCGTGTGATCGATCCGGTGCTGCTTCCAATTCAATTCCTTGTGAGGTCGACGGCAGAAAGGTGATGAAAGCGTAAAGGACGTGGGCCGTCTCGTCCTGCCGCGCCGCAATTCGTCACGCCGCGCCTTCGTGGTCATCTCGAGCGAAGCCGAGGCGTTTTGTTCTGTTGAAGACGGTCTTGGGCAGGCACAGATTCTTCGACTTCGCTCAGAGTGACGAGGAGGAGCGCTCGGCATGACGAGAGGGGGAGCGCTTAGCATGACGGGAAGGTCGCGTTCAGCAGGACGGGGTTGGGGACGCTCAAGACAACGGGATGGTTGCCTGGGCTGCACCGGTGCTAGAAGTGGCGCGAGGCGGTCGCTTCCGACCGCCATGCCACCTTCGTCCGCGTAAAACTACAATGAGAGGTGAGTTGTGTATGAGGTCGAATTGCCAGAGGTCAAGGACTGATGACGAACTTGTAGGTGATTCGGACGAAGGCGGCAACGGCAACTGAAAAAGAAACTGTCCCGACGAACCTACTAGGCCCAACCCTCCTCATGTCGCCCCGCGCCGTCGCACGTCGCCCCGCAACGCGTGCGCTTTTGCTGACCGACCCGAAAGTCAACTCGGTCCCGGACTAGGCCCCGCAGCCTCGCCCGCCGTTGTTGGTTCCGGTGATTTGTGATCGGGAGCTGTGGGCTCCTCGGGACTGTACGAACACTCTAAACGTACAGTGACCGCTTGTCAAGGGGTTTGCCGGGCAATTCGCGGGCAATTCCTGGGATCCTCACTGACGTTTGTGATGCCAGTTACAATCATCCTTGTGGAAGGTCGGCAGACTCTGTAGTTTCCGCTACCGCTGCTAACGCGGAACGAAGCTGATCGATCGACGTGATAACGCCCCGTATCGTGCGCTGCCGGGTCGTGCGCTCGGTCATAGTCAATTTGACCTCGTCGACGAAGACCGGCTTCGCGGCCTCGTCGACGAGGACTTCGGTGCGACGGATCTGCAAGCGGCCGCCGGCGTCGATGTTGAGCACGGTGGCGCGGTCGCCCGCGTCTCGGCGGGCGCTCAAACTGCCGCCGCCCTCGGGCGTTGTCTCGGAGCTGAGGATCTCAAAGCCGTGCTCTTCGAGGACAGTCTTGATCGACTGTGCATCCAGGAGCCAGCGAGAGGTCATGACATCACCTTCGCCCCGCGGAAGTCATCGTTGTAGACCTGCTTGATCCGGGCGATGACGGTGGGTTCGCTTGTTATCACGCCTAATTCTCGGTTTTGGTCGAGCGAGGTCGCTGTAAAGTTTTCGGAGCCGACGAAGGCGCGTTTACCGTCAGCCAACACCATTTTGGCGTGAATATACAAATGCTGTTCGATCCGCACCTGAACTCCTGCGTCTGTCAACTTCTGACGTTCCGCGTCGCCGTCGGCGCTGTCATCGGTCATGATCAGGCGGATGGCGACGCCGCGGCGTCGCGCCGCGATGAGCGCGTCCATGATCTCGCGGTCGCGCATGACTTCGGCGTAGATGTCGAGACTTCCGGTCGCGCCATTGATGAGATCGAGTAGCTTGGCTCGACTATTCGTTGGGCTGACGACGAGCGGTCCAGGATCGGGTTCTTCCGTCCGGGCCCAATCTGCCTCGAAGATTTGCGCCGCAGTCCGGACGGCGATCGGGTCGGTGGTGATGATGCCAAATTCGCGATTTCGCGTGAACGAGGACTTGGTCAAATTCAAGTTCATTACGAGCGCGACGTCGTTGTCGATGACGAACGTCTTGATATGGCTAAAGGTGAATACGGGACTGCTCCAGCGAATATTGATTCCCGCGCTGTCGAGCTCGTTGTAAATCTGGGGCTGGTCTCCATTGCCGCCGAACGGATGCGCTTCCAGCAGAACGCGGACATCGACGCCGCGGTTATTCGCGGCTTTGAGCGCGTCGATGATCTCGCGGTCGCTGAGTAAATAGATCTGCAATTTGATCGATATCTTGGCGCTGGCAAGTTCATCTAATATCGGGGCCCGCCCGTCGTCTGGTTCGATGAAGAGACCCGTCGCGCCTGGCTCGAGGGTGCTCGCGGGTGTTGTGGTCACCTGTGGGGCGACGTGCGTCTTCGTCGCTGACGGTTTCGGAAGGGCCGTGGCGGTCGGGGAGTTATCGTTACTTCCGGGCAGCACCAGCGCGATGACGATCACGACCGCGAGGAAGAGTACCAGGGCAATGACGAGTCGCTGGATCCGGGTCATGGCAGCGCCGTTCCTCGAGGGGTTTGCGGGTTAAATTCCCTTGGACGCTCGCCATGCTTCAATCTGTTCGATGTGCTCGGGATAGTGGTCCCACGTGTCACCGCCGAGGCGGTCGCGAACGACAGTTTGTGCCTCGTTCAGCGTCGCCAGCAAGAGTTCATGGTCCGCTTGCAACGACTCCAACAGGTCGCGATGAGCGCGTTTGCGATCTTCTTCGGCAGCCTGAGCGTTCAACGCGTCAACATCGATCGGCGCAATTGCCTCGCCGGTCTTCTCCATGCGGATCACTTGCGCGGCGTGGCGTTCCCAAAACGCGATGTGCCCAATGACGAGGTCAATTGACCAATCCCCGACAACACCTTGTTCCGCTGCCAAGTCCTCAGGAATGACCTCAAGCAGGCTGAGGAGTCGATTCCAACCAGGCTCGATCAGCTTCGTCGCTTCGTCCGCGCCGATGACCTTCCGTTTTGACGCCTCGACATTCGAATTCATGCGCCGTTCACCTCATGGTCATGACATTCTGGAGAGCATCTTACGCCGGTTGCTCAACGAAACGCCGGACTCCGAAAGCGGAGTCCGGCGCGATCGAGCGTGGCTCGGGGTTACGCGGCTTTGACCGCCTGGGTGAGTTTCGTGATCGAGTCCTTCGCGTCGCCAAAGAGCATCGCTGTCTTCGGACTGTAGAAGAGCTCGTTTTCGATACCGGCGAAACCCGATTTCATGCTGCGTTTGAGCACGATGACGCTGTTTGACTCATCGACGTTGAGAATCGGCATCCCGTAGATGGGGCTGCTCTTGTCGCTGCGCGCGGCGGGATTGGTTACGTCGTTCGCGCCGATGACCAGTGAAACATCGGTCGAAGCAAAGTCGTCGTTGATCTGCTCCATTTCGTAGAGGTCGTCGTACGGCACGTTAGCCTCAGCGAGGAGCACATTCATATGACCGGGCATGCGGCCGGCGACGGGATGGATCGCGTACCGGACGTTCACTCCCCGATCTTCGAGCACGTCGGCAAGCTCGCGGACCGCGTGCTGCGCCTGAGCAACGGCGAGGCCGTAGCCGGGAACGATGATCACGCGCTGGGCATAGGCGAGCTGCACCGCCGCGTCTTCGGGGGTTGTTTCACGGACGGGCAATTCGTCACTGGTCCCGGCCCCGGCCGGCCCTGCGGCCGAAACCGCGCCGAACGCGCCGAAGAGCACATTCGTTACAGGACGATTCATCGCCCGCGCCATCAACAGCGTCAGGTAGGAACCAGACGCGCCAACGAGTGCGCCGGCAATGACGAGCGCCTCGTTATCCAGTACGAGACCGGTCAGAGCCGCGGCGAGACCGGTGAGCGAGTTGAGAATGGCGATCACGACCGGCATGTCCGCGCCACCGATCGGGAGGACGAGGAGCACGCCAAGAGCGAGCGCGGCGAGGAAGACCATCCACACGAAGAACTTCGCGGTGAAGCCGTCGCCCAGAATTACAGCGAGCAGACCGAGGACGACAATCGCCCCGAACAGAATCCCGTTGTACAGCTTCTGGTTCGGGAAAACGATCGGGCGGCCCGAGAGCTTTTCTTGCAATTTCAGGAAGGCGATCATGCTGCCGGTGAAGGAGATCGAGCCGATCATGGCGCCGAGCACGATTGATAGCGCTTCACCGTGCCCGATCGTGGATCTGTTGCTGAACTCCCCGACTGAAACGAGCGCAGCGGTCGCGCCTCCCATACCGTTGAAGATCGCGACCATCTGCGGCATCGCGGTCATCTTGACCTGACGGGCAACGTAGGTCGAAGCGGCCGCGCCGATGATCATCGCGATGATGATCAGAATGTGATTTTGGTTAATGTCGCGGCTCACGAAGGTCGCGAGGATCGCGACGGCCATGCCGGCCGCGGCAATTTGATTCCCGCGTCGAGCCCGGGCCGGCGTGCTGAGGAATTTGAGACCGAGAATGAAGCAGATCGAAGCCGCGAAGTAGCTCAGATCGACAAACGCGTCTCGCCAATTGTCAATCATTTTTTCTGCTCCGCTCCAACTGTCGGTCTTCGCTTGAACATTTGGAGCATCCGGTCCGTCACCACGAAACCGCCGAAGACATTGGCGGCGCCAAGAATGACCGCAATGAATCCGATAATCGTCAGCCACCAGTGATCGGATTCTCCGAGGATGGTCATCCCGCCCAACAACACGATGCCGTGGATCGCATTAGTCCCTGACATCAAGGGCGTGTGAAGCGTCGAGGGGACGCGTCCGATGAGCTCAACGCCGAGAAAAATCGCGAGCAGGAAGATGTACGCGCCCGCCATGACCCCCGAGTCCATCAGCACTTCCTCCCGACCAGATGCGAACCGTTCACGCTCTGACTCCCCTTCCGTTTTTGATGAACACACCTGGAAAACGACGGATTAGGCGTCGCCTTCAGATCCTGAAATGCCTTCCCTTCCTATGCTTTCCGAATCGTTTGCGATCGCCGACTCGGAGACATCGCTGAGATCCGCGCCATTCGATGACTCGGGCATCGCGATTGGAGAGGATTCGGCCAGGCTTTCTTCAACGCTCGCAACTTGAGAACCGTCTTCGTCCGCGGCAATCGGTTGAGCTAGCGCATCATCGATGTCTACGCTTTGGTCCACACTCGCCGCAGTGGCCGCGGTCGCCGTTGATTCGTCAGTGGGCGGCGTTGCAGGCACCGCTTCCGGCGGCTGCATTCGGGCCTTCGTGCCCTCGTGCAGAATCTCGCCCTCGTGCGTAATGATCGTGCCGCGGACGATATCGTCGTCGAGATTGACGGCGTACGCGCCGTTCTTGTCGATCATCAGCGCCAGCAGATTCTGAATGTTCTTGCTGTACATTTGACTCGCGTGAACGGGAATGGCGCTTGGCAAATTGACCGTGCCGATGATCGTGACGCCGTGGCGCACGACCGTTTCGCCGCGGACGGTCAGCTCGCAATTGCCGCCGGTTTCGGCCGCGAGATCGACGATGACTGACCCATTCGCCATATTCTTGACTGTCTCTTCGGAAATAAGTCGCGGGGCAGGACGTCCTGGCACCGCGGCGGTCGTGACCACCGCATCGGCCCGCGACGCGCGTTCCGCGAGCACTTCCTGCTGTCGGCGAATGACGTCCGCGGTCGCTTCCTTGGCATACCCGCCGGCATCCTGGGTATCGGTGACTCCGGTGTCGATCTCAACGAACTTCGCGCCGAGACTCTCGACCTGCTCTTTGACGACGGGGCGCGTGTCATAGGCCTCGACGACCGCGCCCAACCGGCGAGCGGTTGCGATCGCTTGCAATCCGGCGACACCAGCGCCAATGACGAGCACTTTCGCCGGCGGAATCGTGCCGGCAGCGGTCATCAGGAGCGGGAAGAATTTCGCGAGATGATCGGCGGCGAGCAAGACTGCTTTGTACCCAGAAACCGTCGCCATTGAGGACAGGGCGTCCATTGTTTGCGCCCGTGTAGTTCGTGGTATTGCGTCCATGCTGAAGCTCGTTAGCGAGTGATCGCGGAGTTGATTAACGAGATCAGGCGAGGTCATTGGCGAGAGGAAGGCGACGAGGCTCGCGCCGGATTTCATTTGATTGATTTCATCGGTGGTGGGACTTTGGACCTTGAGGACAATGTCCGCCTGGCTCAACACGTCACGAGCATTCGGTGCAATCGTTGCTCCGGCGTTGGCATACGCCGCATCGGAGAAAAACGATTGCTCGCCCGCTCCAGTTTCAATCAAAACGGCCAATCCCGCCGACACGTACTTCATTACGGCGTCGGGAACGAGCGCAACGCGGCGCTCCCCTTCACCGGTTTCTTTGGGCACGCCGAGGGTTGACTTCTTCTCACCTGGTTCGGAACCTTCCATTGTCTGCGCACGCCTCCCCAATCCTGGACCTCGGGTTGAGCCGCGAGGTCAGACAAACATTTATCGGATCATGGGTGCACTCAAACGAACCGGCGTTCCAATTCGAGAAGCGCGTACGCGCTTGGCAAGAACCGCCGCATTCTCAGGAGAGCGCACTTTGCGCGACTCCCACCGCTTGTTGCCGCCGGTCAAACCGTGACCTTGAAAGCTGAATTGTGATTTGTGAAGTTTACAACAATTCATCGTGATGAGCGGGCATGGCACTCAGTGTTGGCAATTCCGTCAAGCGGCTTGCAATCCGCGGGAAGCACCGGGGAGAATCACGCGAACGCCGCCACAATTGGCGGCGTCCAACGTCTTGTTGACCACGAGGCGCCAGCGGACCCTCTTCTCAGCCGGCCGGCACTGCCATGTGGATCCGAAATGAGAAAAACCCCGCTAGAGACGATGGGTGGGATGATGGCGACGGGTTGAAACTGGAACCGGCACCGGCGCGGGAAGCGGTTGCCGGCCGAAGAATCTTGCGATGAGGTTGCGCACTCTGACCATTAACGAAGGGCGATATTGCGAGGTACCCATTGAAGACTCCATTCGTGCTTGACGGCTCATCCGTCACTTAGTTGTACGCAAGTTTCTTGCACTCAGTTTGAAGACGCTGATAAATGTGAATTTCCCGTAAGGCACGAGCGCGCAACTTGCGTATCAATAAGACAATAACATGGGAGTCAACGCATGATTGACAAAGTATCGCGCCGAGACGAAGGTGGATCGCTCCATGGTTGTCTCGGACATGGATTCGCCTGGCTCTTAGTCAGTATCCTGATCATGGCGCTTATGCTCGTCGTAGTCTTGGGTTGTTACGGACTGACGAGGTTAGCGTTGTAGTCCAGCCCGCTCGCCGGGCTCAAGAAATGGGGCGGGCCGCCGGGCGAGGGCGGCCCAAGGAGAGGAGAGAGAGGAACTTGAGCCGATCCACGTTCCCGAGTGGTTCGGATCTGATTCCATCCTACTTATGGAACAGACGGCGACCATCCCCCAAAGATCACGTTCGAAGCGCGTCTTTCGTCCTTCAGGCGAAGGCGCGCCATTGAGCGCTGAGCTGGAACCAATCCAGGAAGGTCCTGGTGCCACTCTCCGGCGCCAAGAGTTCCTCGCGGGCATCGCCGCACATCTACGCGTGGGACTGCCTGAGGAGCTCGCCAATTTTCAGGTCAAACTGATGCCGCAATTAGTGAAGATCTACTACGACAACGAGCGCGTGCATTACGAGGTGTGGACAAGCACGAGCCGGCATCTCACCGAGATCGGACTGCATTTCGAGGATGGGCCGATCAGCACCGCTGCTTATCTGGCGTATTTCGATCGATTCATTGTCGAGCTGAAACATGAGCTCGGCCCCACGATCGAGCTTGAACGTTGGACGACAAGCTGGGGACACCTCTACGAAGTCGTCGAACTTGGGAAATTGACCGATTTTCAGACTGAGCGGACTGCGAAACGGCTGGCCCGGCTGATCGGTGTGCTGCAGCCATTGGTGGACGCGGCCGCCGTCCCGCCCGAACGGTTGACGTCACCTCAGGAACATCGCGGCCCCTGGCGACATTTTCGAAGGCGGTAGCTTCGATTCCTAAATTATCGAACCGGCGTCGTGCCGCGAACGCGTTAGAACAAGGACATGAGGTGCGAGCACAAAGTTCGCCGCGCCGAAAAATACCCCTTCTCCCATGCATGGGAGAAGGGGTTGAGGAAACTCTTCAGAGTCACGGAATTTCTCGTAGTGACTCAGGCTATTTCCCGCCGGCCGCGAGGTAGCGTTTGTTGACCTCGGACCAGTTGACGGTGTTCCACCATGCGGCAAGATAGTCGGGCCGCCGGTTCTGATATTTCAAGTAATATGCATGTTCCCAGACGTCGACGCCGAGGACCGGAATGCCGCTGCCATCCATGAGCGGATTGTCCTGGTTGGGCGTGCTGGTGACTGAGAGATTGCCGTCGTTGCCGACGACCACCCAAGCCCAGCCGCTACCAAACCGCCCGGCGCCTGCTTTGTTGACCGCGTCCTTCATTGCGTCGAAACTTCCGAAGGCATTTTTGACCGCGTTGCCGAATTCGCCGGTTGGCTCGCCACCGCCGCCCGGACCCATGATCTGCCAAAACATCGTGTGGTTGACGTGGCCGCCGCCGTTATTGCGAACGGCGGTTCGCTTGTCTTCGGGTACGCGATCGAGGTTCTTGATCAGATCCTCTGCGCTCATAGCCTCGAGATCAGCGTTGCCGGCGACCGCATTGTTGACGTTCGTGACGTAGGTGCCATGGTGTTTGTCATGGTGAATTTGCATAGTCTGCATATCGATATGCGGCTCCAGCGCCGAGTAGTCATATGGCAGCGGCGGAAGCTCGAATGCCATCGTTCGCAATCCCTCCTCGTAAGCTGAAATTGCCTCTCCTTCGCCTGTGAATCGCTACGATGCGAAGCCACAGCCACCACTGGCTGGGCGGCGCAGCGTATCAGAAATCGAATCGCAGAGAGAGTGCCACCGCCACCATATGCAAATTTCATCGGCAGAAAATCGATTTATTCCCACGACCGATAAGGCTGTGGATCGGATTCCCAATCTCCGGTTGAAGCGCGTTCGTCGTCTGCTTCCACTAGCCGCGTGTAAGCGGCCTGGCCATGAGCGAAGAGGGCAGCGGCGCGGGACTCGTTATCAAGCTCGGCCAACCGGATGATCTCCTCGAACGCGACCTCGACCTGTTCGCTCTCGCTAGCATGGTCCGGCTGCCGGCGCCAATTGAGAAAATCGATGTAGAACTCTGCGGCGGCGAGCGGGTCGCCCAACTCCTCGCCAATGGAGGCGAGATGCGAAGTTGCTTCGAAGATGAAGTCGGCTTCGGACGCATCGAGCCCGTAGGCGAGCACGCCATCCCAAAGGACTTCGGCGAGTGCGTCGTCTTGCCCTTGAAATAGCTCAGCCAGCTCCACGCGAGCGACGGTTCGTTCTTCCAGGTCTTCGTTTGAGAGGAGATCGGTGAGCGGGCCGGTCATATCACCGCCGTCGGGTGGAAGCTCGAGCCGCGCCTTGAGCCAAGCAAGCACTCCCGGCACGCCGGTAGCGCGGGCAGCCTCCTCCCACGCTTCCCAGCCGGTTTGAAGCGCGCTGTCGAGCCGCGGATTCATTGTCAAACTGAGCGGGTGGCTGATCGGTAGGTTATTGCGCATGGCGTGCCGATTTTCGATCCCTTCAATAATTGGCGGCCAGTTTACCCTAGCGCTACTTGACATCGGGATGCGCAGCCGGTAGCGTATCGATCATGGAAACATTGCATGCGCGACTGCAGAGTGAACGAATGGCGAGGATGACGGCGAAATCGTCATGGTTCTACGCGTATTGGTTTACCTTCCGACCCCCGGCGTCGCTGGTGGGGCGTGAGGCGCGTATGCGTTAGAACGTCCAGAGACAGAAACCAGCAACGACCGGGGGACCGAGGCCAAGCAGCCTCGGTTTTTTGTTTGCCAGTCAATCGCCCGCCGCCGACTGAGGAGAGGAACGAAATGATCGTCACACTTTCGGCCGAAGCCCCGCAATCGACGCTCACCGCAATCGCCGCCACTGCTGGCGGTCTCGGCCTAGTCGCCAGATCGATGCCCGACGGTCACGGCGGGGCTGTCGTCGGCATCGATGGTATCTTGCCGGTTGACTCTCTTGCACTCCCCGGGATCACTGCCGTTCATCAGACACACAAACCGTACATGCTGGCAAGCCGCGAGCACCGTACTGCCAGCATCGTTCGCGTAGGAAACGTCGAGATCGGCGCGGGCCGGCCAGTGATCATGGCCGGCCCATGTGTTGTCGAAGGTCGCGAGGCGTTGATCGAGTCGGCTCGCGCGGTCAAGGCGGCGGGCGGGGTAATCCTCCGTGGCGGGGCATTCAAACCCCGAACCTCACCCTACGCGTTCCAAGGACTGGGTGAGGAAGGGTTGCGATGTCTGGCTGCGGCCCGCGAGGTGACGGGGTTACCCGTGGTCACCGAAGTTTTGGAACCCGATCAGGTTGAATTGGTTGCGAGCTATGCGGACATGATTCAAATTGGCGCGCGAAATATGGCGAACTTCCCGCTGTTGCGGCGAGTCGGCAAGGCGAACAAGCCGGTTTTGCTCAAGCGCGGCTTTTCGGCGACGGTTGAAGAATGGCTAATGAGCGCTGAATATGTGCTTGCCGGTGGCAATTCCAATGTTGTGCTCTGTGAACGGGGTATTCGCAGTTTTGATCCAGCGACCCGATTCTCCCTCGACCTCAACGTCGTGCCGCTGACCAAGGAATTGAGCCACTTACCGGTGATCGTCGATCCGAGTCATGGCACTGGCAGACGATCGATCGTGGCCCAGATGGCGCTCGCCGGGCTTGCCGCCGGCGCCGACGGTCTCATCATCGAGGTTCATCCGCAGCCCGAAGCCGCGATGTGCGACGGCGCGCAAACGATCACGCCGTCCGAGCTCGCCTCTATCCGCCGCCGAGCCGATCTCCTCCATGCCGCCCTCAACGACGAGATTGAGCCGGCGCTGACCTTGATCGAAGAGGTTGGGTTGGTCGCGTAGATCGCTCTTCGCCTCAATCCATAACGAAGGCGGCCGATCGGCCGCCTTCATTGCTGATTGTCAGACGAGCGACGCATCTCACTTTCTCGGTAGACTTTCGTCGGCGCCGGGAAAGCGGGCCCAGGGGCGCCCCAGAGTGACGGTGAGACAAGCGGAAAAAGGCATGATTGATCAAGAGCGGTCGTTCGTTGTTGGCATGGCGGGCCATGTCGACCACGGCAAATCCACCCTTGTCCGCGCCCTAACCGGGATCGATCCGGATCGATTAGCGGAAGAAAAAGAGCGGTCGATGACAATCGATCTTGGTTTCGCTTGGTTGACGCTGCCCAGTGGACGCCAAGTCAGCATGATCGATGTCCCCGGACACGAGCGGTTTATCAAGAACATGTTGGCGGGTGTCGGCGGGATCGATGTCGCGCTGCTCGTGATTGCTGCCGACGAAGGGCCGATGCCCCAAACCGAAGAACACCTTGCCATCATCGACCTACTCCAGATTCCGCTTGGTGTCGTCGCGCTGTCGAAGACCGATCTCGTCGACAAGGACTGGCTCGATCTCGTCGCCGAGGAGGTGCGCGACCGGCTGTCGGCGACGACCCTAGCGAATGCAAAAATCGTCGGAGTTTCGGCGGAAACCGGCGCCGGGCTCGACGAGCTCCGGCAGGCGCTTGACAAAACGCTGAGCTTGGCTTCCGCGTGGCCCGCGGGCCGGCGTCCTCGCCTTCCCATCGATCGTGTATTCACGGTCTCCGGTTTCGGCACAGTCGTTACTGGTACGCTGCTCGGCGGCGAGCTCGTGACCGGCCAGGATCTGCGCGTCTTTCCCAGCGACCGGGCCACGCGGGTGCGTGGACTTCAAACGCATGGCAAGAAGGTCGAGCGGGCGCGGCCGGGAAGCCGCGTGGCCGTCAATCTGGCGAGCCTCGCGGTCGAGGACGTGCATCGCGGCGATGTGCTCGCTTCACCTGGAGCACTGCGCCCCACCCATCGAGTGGATGTTCGCGTCCGCCTATTGCCATCCTCGCCGGTCACACTTGAACAAAACGACGAGGTCGATTTCTTCGTCGGTGCGGCCGAGGTTCCCGCCCGCGTCACCTTGCTTGACCGCGAGCGGATCGAACCGGGGGAGACCGCGTGGGTGCAAATGCGTTTTCGCTCGCATGTGGCGGTCTTGAATGGCGATCGGTTCATCATTCGGCGGCCGTCGCCGAGCATGACCATCGGCGGCGGTGAGATCGTCGACGCCAATCCGCCCCGGCACAAGCGATTTCGAACCGACGTCGTCGGCTCGCTGGAAACGCTGGCCGCGGGCCACCCGGACGAAATTTTGTTACATACGCTCGAGGCGGGGCCGCGTGAGCTTCGTGCCCTGCGAGCAGAACACCCGGGCGGATTGAGCGAGGCGCAAATCGATGCGGCGATTCAAGAATTAATTGCGGAAGGCGAGGTACGTGCCCTAACCCGGGGCCGAGAGGACGGCTTGCGCCCCGGCGACTATGTGGTTGCGACGACCGCATGGACGGCAATCTCGGCGAAAATGACCAGCGCACTCGCTGACTTTCACGCCGCGCAGCCGTTGCGCCGGGGGATACCCGCGGAGGAATTGCGCAGTCGCCTCAAGCTCGGCGGTCCGCAGCGGTTGTTCGACGACGTTCTGGCGAGGGCCGCATCTGAGGACACTATCGTCGACGAAGGGGCTACGATCCGCCTGCCCAGTTTTGCGATCGTGCTTGACTCGGAACGGCGCGGTTTGGCGGACCGATATTTGCGCGCGCTCGAAGCCGCGGCGTATTCGCCGCCGTCGCCCGCAGAATTTGGCATCGATCAGGAAACGCTCGGAGCGCTGATCGACCTCGGCGAAATCGTGAAAGTGGCGGAAGGCGTCGTGTTTGCCCCGTCGGCCTACGCCAAGATCGAAGGCGAGGTGCTTGCGGCGATCGACCGCGAAGGGAGCATTACGTTGGCCCAATTTCGCGATCACTTCGCGACGAGCCGAAAATACGCGCAGGCAACATTGGAATATCTCGATCAACGGCGAATCACACGGCGGATCGGCGACGAACGGGTACGGTTTGCTGGAAGCGGGCGAGGAGATGGGACGGGTGACTGATCTGCAAACATCGATCGAGGAGGTCGTTCGACCGTCAGGCCACATCTTTATCTCGCCGCACTACGACGACATCGCCTTGTCGTGCGGAGGCACCGCCGCACTTTTGGCGATGCATGGCCGCGAGCCCCTGGTGGTTTTGCTGTTTGGCTCTGAGCCCGATCCGAGTCAGCCATTGTCAGCCTTCGCCCAAGATCTCCATCGTCAGTGGGGCATGGCGGCACACGAGGTCATCGCCGGCCGGCGGCAAGAAGAGGCAGCCGCCTCGGCAGTCCTCAAGACACATGATGTCTTCGCGCCCTTCCAAGACGCGATTTATCGAGGCACGCAATACACAGGCAATGAGCTGCTCTTTGGCGCACCGGGCGCAGACGATGCGGCGTTGCCGGACGCAATCATCGATTGGCTGAATCTGCCGGGAGCGCCTGACGACAGCAGCAGAATCTACGCGCCACTCGCGGTCGGAAATCATGTCGACCACGAAATCGCGTTCCGCGCCGGCATCGAACTCGCAAACCGAGGTTGGCCGGTCTGGTTCTTCGAGGACTTGCCATACGGTCTGCGAAAAGGCGCGGTGGATCAGCGACTGCGATCCTCGGGCGATGCGCTGTCAGTCGGCGCGGTTGTCGATATCAGCGAACAATGGGAAACAAAAATCGAGGCAATTATGGCCTACCCGTCGCAGTTGGCCGTCATTTTTGAATACGTTGAATGTGGCCATTCAAGAGATGAGATCGACAACACTTTGAGCACGTACGCGCGCGAAGTGAGCGGAGGCGAATTTCTCGCGGAAAGGTTCTGGAAACTCGATGAACAGTGATTCAATGTTTGACATAACAACGAGTCTGTACGTGCTCTTGCCTTGAAGATGGCACGGTCCCTGCGTAGTTGGTTCTACGGAGGAGTTGGTGCAGAGTTACCGCTTGCGCCGCGCTCGTCGTTCATCTCCTGAGAAGCGTACGTCCACAATCTTGTTCGTCCCGGTGTGCCATTTCTGACCGCCGCCTTCTCCAGGTGGACATACGCCTCTCGAGAACGTTTCAGGCTTTTGAGGGCACCTCATTGGCCTCCAAAAGGCACTTTTGTCGCAGTGAACGACGGTGATGGGGCCGATTGTGTCAGGGCGAAGCCGCTCTGAAAGGAGGAGCGCATGTATATCGGTGGCGGAGTGCTCGCTTTAATCTTGATCATCCTGCTGCTCGTCATCCTGTTCTAAATCGATTGATCAGCAGGGAAAAACAAGCGTGCGCCGCCATCGCGGCGCCCGCTTTTCACGTGTTGAAATCGACTATTTGAAAATTCGAACCAGGATATCAGTGGGATTGTGGCCGTTGACTGCGTTCTGGTCTTGCGGACAGGCGGTGATCGCAACAATGGCGTCCATTAACGCCTCGAGGAGCACATAATCACTTCGCTCCGCGAGCGACTCGCGGATTTCGAGTACGCCTCGCTGCCCGATTGCGACATTCATAAACCAATTCACCGGATCAGGAATCTGATCGTAGTCGATACCGCGTCCGTTGAGCGCTTCCGTGAGCGCTTCGCGACAATTCGCGTGGCCTTCGAGCCCATAGTCGTCCGCGTATCGACGCGGATCGCAGGCGGCGAAGAGGATGTCATGACGGCCGACCCGATCCTCGACCAGTTCGAACATCGGATTCCGACGGTTTGAATAGAGCTTCATGCCTTGCTGCAGCATGATGGTGTTGTTCATCGATCGTGTCACGGCGGTCGAAAGATGCTCAGCGGTATCCTCGGCGTTGAACGCAACGAAATCAGATACTTGCTTACCGTCGACGGTCGCGATCTGAAGATAGTGACCGGTCCTCACTTCCGCCGCGAACCCCTGTCCAGGGCGAAGTTGTTGGGCTTTGATGGCAATCCGGCCGGCCAAGAGCTGACTCACGCGGTTCTCCCCTCAAGTCGTCGATGGCATTCGTGATCCCATTGTCGCAGGCCAGAAGCGTCTTCTTCAATGGTCGTCTCCTCACGAATCGGGGACCTCAACACTCACAATTCGCCGTTCGGCTTCGGGTAGGATGCGGACACGAGCGGCGTCTAGGTAGGGCTGGACGGTGAGTGAAGCAGCCGTGAATGATGAATCGATACAGTTATCCGAGTATCCACCCAGTGGTGGTCCGGGTGAGGTCGGGCGGCTCGCCTTCAAGCTCGGTTGCACCGCGTTTGGCGGTCCGGCGGCGCACATCGCGATGCTTCGGCGGGAAGTCGTCGAGGAGCGAAAGTGGATCGACGAAGAGTTGTTCACCGCGTTTCTTGGCTTGACCAACCTCATTCCCGGTCCCAACTCGACCGAACTGATCCTGCTCACGGGTCGAACGCGCGCTGGATTCCGGGGATTCCTTGCCGCGGCCGTTGGCTTCATCACCCCCGCGGTGCTCATCACCTACTTTTTTGCCGTGCTCTATGTCCGATACGGCACGAGGGCCGGCATGGCGTGGATGCTTTACGGTGTAAAACCGGTGATTATCGTCATTGTCGTCCACGCTCTCTGGGGAATGGCGAAGTTCCAGCTCATGGGTCTCATTCCCCTCGTGATTGCGGGCGGAGCGATGATTGGCTACCTCGCCAGCGTCAACGAACTCGTGCTGCTTGCGATCGCGGGCGGCGCTGCGGTCGTCGTTCGGCTTGGGAAGCGGCGCGCGGATGCGATGAAACGGACGACCATCTCGCTTTTCGCGTTCAAGACCGGCGTACTCAGTCTTAGCGCTATTGCGTCAGACGGGGTTTCGTACGGCAGTTGGCGCTTGTTTTGGTCGTTTCTCAAGATTGGCGCGGTGCTCTACGGGTCAGGTTACGTGTTGATCGCGTTTCTCCGCAGCGAGTTCGTGGTCAAGCTCGGCTGGATCAGTGAACAGCAACTACTGGATGCGGTCGCCTTTGGCCAGATCACGCCGGGTCCGGTCTTTTCAACCGCGACGTTTGTCGGGTATCTCGCGGGCGGTACAACTGGCGCGCTTTTCGCCACGGTGGGAATTTTTCTTCCCTCGTTCATCTTTGTGCTCGCGGCGAGCCGCTTGCTCAGGTTGTTCACTAGGCACGAGTGGCTGATGATCGCCCTCGGCGGAGTCATTGCCGCCTCCCTAGGACTGATGGCTGGCGTCATGATCGAGCTCGGCGAAGACGCACTCGTCGACTTCCAAACGGTGGTCATCGCCGTGTTCGCGGCGTTCCTGCTTTTCAGGTGGAAGATGAGCTCAACGCGGCTCCTCTTCCTCGGCGCGGTCGCCGGTTTGTTCTTCAACGTCATTGCATGAATGCTACGTTCGTAGGCGATCTCTTCCTCTGAATCGGGACTATCAGGTCAGCCCTCGCCGCGTGTCTGGCGGATACGATGTTGGCACCGATGGCGGCCGCCCGGATGACGCCTGCCAAACGCGTCCGAGCAGCCGCATGGATTGGCGATCTCTTCCTGCGCTCGGACGAGGAGTGTACCGCGCATGACCTCAGACTCGAATACCTCAGCCAAGACGGGATCGCGCGTCGTGGGGCATCGCATTGCGGCGATGCTCGCCATCGTCGCGCTCTTCGCGGCGCTCTTTGGATCAGTTGGCTACGCCGCGAGCTCAAAGAAAACGATCACGCTCGGGGAGAGTCTCAGCGACGCGCAAAAGCAAGAGTTGCTTGACTACTTCGGGGCAAAGTCGAGTGACAAAGTCATAAAGGTAACGGCCGCGGATACTGAGAAGGCGATGAAGGGCATCATCGAAACCGCGTTCTCGGGCGCGTATTCGTCTACAGCCTTGACATGCCGAGATCTCGGTGATGGTCTCGATGTCAGCACGAGAAATATTTATGTCGTTACGCCGAGCATGTTCGCGATGGCCTTGGTCACGGCCGGCATCGGCGATGCGAAGTTGGTGGTGGCGGCGCCCAACGATGCCCAGGCTCAAGGCATGACCGCGCTGACCGGCGTGTTCAAGACGTGGGCTATTGCGCCATGCGACAGCGGTCAAACCAGTTCTGCCCGCCAGCATCTCGCACTCGAAGAACTCGCATTGACAGCGGACATCGGCAGTGCATTGATCAACGTTGGCGTGCCTAATGGTGTCCAGTTGGCGAGCAACGTGGTGCTCGAATCGCAAAAGACGATCGTGATCGAACACCTGGCGAAGTCAAACGACATATCCGACGCAATTCAAACGCAAGAAACGGCCTTCGGCATCACAATCCCGGCCGATCAGCGCTCAAAGCTCGTTGATCTCTTTGCGCGGCTCGCTAAGCAGAAGATCGACTGGTCGACCTTCTCTGCCGGCTGGACGATCGAGTACAACGCGGACAACACGCAGATCAAGATGCGCGGTGATGGGATCGCAATCCGCAACGCGCGGCTCACAGCCACGGCCCAGGCCGCGCGCGAGATGACCGCGAGGGCCGAGAACGCGATGACGGCAACTGCCCAGGCGAAAGCGGCATTGACCGCCACCGCCCGCGCGCGGCGAGGCGAACCGACGCCAACGCCGCTGCCGTCAACTGTCAGCGGCACCGTCACGAACATCGGCGGGGGCAAGATCACGATCGATGGAGGGTCGGGGGAACCAACCTCCTACAAGATTAAGGCGGACGCGAAGATTCTGCGCGGAGATTCGGCAATTGGCCTCGGCGATGTGGCTAAAGGCGACAAGGTCACGGCGACGATCGACGGCGGAACGCAGATCGTTTCAATGTCGGTGAATGTGCCGTCGCCTGGCATGGCCGACAAGTTTGCGAAGTTCCTGCTGTTTATTCCTGTTCTCGCGATGATCCCGGTCGGCATCGTGCTCATGAGTAAACGGCCGGCGCGCGAGCCGTTCATTGTGAAACGGGTAACGGCTTAACAACGAGAGAGCGGACGAGACTATTGATTCACGGAAGGGCGCTAAGAAACGATGCAGACCCAGACCATGCCCGGAACCGGCAATCTGAAGGCCCAGACGAAAGCGCAGAAGCGGAAACGATCAGCTGCGGTCGATGAGACGCAAAGCATTCCGGCAGAACTCCTGCTCCAACGCGATCCGAGCGTCCGCTACGAGCGCGGCGGCGCAATCTATGCGACCGACGGCAAGGTTGGCACACTGAAGCAGGTCGTTGTCGACGAATCATCGTGCGAAGTCGTCGATCTCGTCGTCGCGGTTGATGGCGGCGGTAAATACATCGTCCTCTCGCCCGATTTTGTCGATAAGTCAGCCGGCAGCGCTCTGTTCTTGACTGTCAATCGAGCCCAGTTTGTCGAGCGCAGCAGCTCGGCAACTCCGTACGTGAAGTCGCAGTTCGCGGGAGTTGAGCTGAAGGGACTGCTTGGCCGCCGGACCGATCATGCGTTTCCACGCCCAAAGCGGACCGTCAACAACGCGGGCAAAGAGTTCATTGAAACGCCGACGGTTTCGCCGCTTGACCGCCTTCAGCGGCCGTCCGCGACGGAACCCGCCCCCTAGCGGAGAGGCGGCGAGGTCCCGGGAAACCGGGCCGCGATCTCGGCGAGTGGTTGCGATACCGGATAAGGGTGCAAAGGCGAAGCTAGTTGTCGCCGTTTGCGATTCGTCACAGCTATCGATTCATCTCGAGCGGTGACCGCCTGCTGAGGCTGCTCTGCGACGCTGCATACATTCCTTAGATCGAAGTTAATGATGCGGCGATCGTGGAGCACCGTCGCCGCAAACCCTGCCCCGTCGGTCCGGCGTTGATCGACGTAGCGCATTAGGTGGAATCCGGTCAATCCATTCGGCAATTTGGTCTCCTGCGTTGGACGAGGTGTGCAATACTTGGACTCTACTCAGTGCGTATCTTGCGGTACGGCACCTATGTGCGACGACTGCGGAGGATAGGATGGATCGCTGCCCAAACTGTGGCGCGACAGTACGAGCTGGCGCCAAATTTTGTACGACCTGTGGAATGCGGCTGCCGGAATCTGCAGCGGCTGCCTCAACTCCTGAAACGGCTTCGCGTTCGCCGTTCGACTCGACGTCGACGGTCGCCTCAAGATGGCCGTCTCGCTCGATCTATGGCACAACGGAACTGCCTCCATCCGAGACATCGGCAACGGCGGAAAATGGCGCCGTGGCGGACGCACCTAACGGACCGGCGGATCAGGACGCGACCGATGCTGCAAGCGAACCAACCACGACCTCGACGTGGGGAGGTTGGACTGCACCAAGCGATACGAACGCCCAGGCCGTCGACGATGTCGTGAATGCGCCAACGAGCTGGGGAAACGACACAGCCACGACAGCGGAGCCCGAAGTAAGCACAGGGGCCGACGCTACAGAATCGGAAAGCAGCGAATGGGGAACGCGCACTGGCGAAACTGATTTCCTCAGTCTCCCCGAGCAGCCCGATCCGGCCGCCTGGGCATCGATCGAGAGCGAGCTCAAAGGCGAAGCGGGCACGGTGGCCGGAGACCAGGCGCCATCCGCGGAAGCGGCGCCAATCGCCGAAGAGCAAGCGACCGCGGAAGCAGTGACACCTCAGCAGGAAGCAGGTGCCGCGCCGGACGGGGCCGATGTCGTCGTCGACGAGACAGCCACGGAAGTCGTCGCCGAGCCTGAAGCGGGAACTGCCCTGGCAGAGCTCGCGCCTTCAACGATGCCGGTCGATCGCGCGAATGAGCTGCTCGACGAGCTTCGTGGCGTCATCGCCGGTCTCTCGGCGTCGCCGGCGCCGGTCGAGGCGCCTCCCGTCGCGACACGTTCGTATGATGACGTGAAACCGAGCGCGGAAGAAATCGCTCGCTTCACCGAACTGCGGACCGCGGTCGAGACCGCGAGCGCAAAACCGCGCGACATTGACTCCATGCTTGATATCAGCGGTCGACTCGACGCGATCAAAGAACTACACGATGCGTTCAACCGCTTGAACGACGCAGTTTTCAACACCGACGAAGCCGGTACAGACGAGTAGTCATTCCAGCCGTTCAACCTGATCTGTTTCAGACGCCGCTCTTCTGCGCGGCGTCTGATCATTTTGTCCTGGCTATTTGTGACGTTTGGATGATGGCTCTGGCCCCGGCGACTGTCGATGCTGAAACCAACATCTGAGACATGAGGGCCGTTGAGCAGCGCCCAGAGTGGAAACGAGGGGTCCATGGCGGAACCGGCAGCGCAACGTTCGCAATTGGGACCGGCTCGATTACGAGTTGGTTCTTTTGAAATCGGAGCCCGCGATGCAACCGTCGCTGAGCAGGGAGGTGCCATCGCCCTTCATTCCATGGGCGCCGCCGGTTCGCCATATGCAGGTCACGCTGCGATTTGCTACTGTCGCCAAGTCTCGCCCGAATCCGCAAGTGCGCTCGCCGCCGCCGGGTGGTTCGAGCGGGCTCAGGCGGTCCGTTATGACCGGTTGATTCCTGTTCTCGAAGCCGGAGTTTCTGGGCAAACCGCCTCGTTTACCGAACCTGTCACCGCCGGTGAACGCGTATCACAACGTCTCGCCCGTCGTATCGAAACGACGCCGGCGCAAACTTCGGCCATCCTGGACGATATTCATTCCGCGTTGAACGCCGCCTGGCAAGCAGGCGTCGACCTCGTCATTGCCCCGGACACGATCCGGATGCTTGACAACGGCCGAGCGCAGGTCAGTCTCGCCCTGTCGATGTGCCTGAATCCGCGTCCGGGGAGCGGTTCCGAGGGGGCGGCGCAGTTTCAGTTGGCGATCTTGACGGCCCTCCTGCTCTCTGGACAAGGTGATCCGGCCCACCTCTGCATCGACAAACTTCGGGGTCCGGATAAATCGCTTGCGATCTCGCTTGTCCGCGAGCGAATGGGAAACCTGGCCGAGTTCGTCGCGTTCGTGATCGTCAAAGCTCTCGACGGAGATCCGAACCAGCGTTATCCGACGGTGAGCGCCTTTTTGGCCGCCTACAAGGAATCGCTCAAAGCGACCGCGGACAACCTCGCGTTTGTCGCACTCGAAGCGAAGAGCCGCGAAGGTGAAGCTATGGCCTCGATCTACGGCCAGCTGATCAAACGGTACGACGAGCAGCATCAAGAGATCGCAGTGGTCGGCGCCAGGCTCGCCCAGCCCAGCCCACCGCCATCGATCCCACCGAATCCCCTTAACACACCTTTGGCCACGCCGCTCACGCCTGGCGTGCCGCCATTTACCGGCGCAGAACCGCCACTCTCGCCGGAAATCGCCGCCCTCCTCGCCGGACCGGCGTATCAAGCAAAAAAACCAAAGTCAAACCCCTGGCTATCATTTGCCGGGGGGTTGCTCGTGATCTGTATCGTGTTCTTGGTCCTCGCCATTTTCGCGATGAGTCGAACCTAGAAGATCGACCTCCCTGCTCTAAAACGCATGATTCGCCGCGGCAGGCGAAGAAGTCCCCAGCGGTGCACCACATATCGCGCAAAAAGCGCCGACCGGCGTCACGCGGTGGCAATTCGGGCAAACCACGCGCTGCCCGCTCGCGCCAAGGGCCATGGCGTCATGAGAAAGCGCTTGCCGAATCACGACACGCAGGAAATAGAGCAGCACGACGGCGACCAGGCAGGACCAAAAAAGTTCGAAGGTCGTTCCGATTGGCTGCACGATGATGTCCGACAAGCCGTAGAAAATGGCGCCGCCCGCTCCGGCCGCAATCGGCAAGGTCAATCCCTGAGTGCTTTGGCTCAGGCTATATTGCCAGATGGCGGCGCCGAGCAAGGCTGTGATCGCCATTTGGATCAGCGGCCTGACGACGGCCAGACCCAGGATCATCCCGGTCCATTCAGAAAGCCCGACGTCGACTGAATCACCGCGCACAATGACCGGCCAAAAGTGGACGATGGCTGTCCCAGCCGCAAACGCGCCACCGCCAGCCGCGCCAAGCGTGATGCCGTCCATGACTTCGTTGCGAAACACCGGCCACTGCCGCATGTAAACTGGCACCGCGAGTTTGACGACCTCGGCCAGCGCGGGAAGTATCAAACCACAGAGAAAGAGGACGGAGAACGGTGCAGCGCCGGCCTTATCTGCCGGCGTGCCAGCGAACCCTGCCGCTCCAACTCGGAGCGGCGCATTATCGATCCATAACTGATCGACGAGGTAGTGGCCGAGGCCGCCGATGACCAAGCCGCCCAATAAGCCTGCGCCGGCAGCCCCGCCGATTCCCCACCAGGGTTCTCTCTCGAAGAGATCGATCGCAGACAGGTAGCGAAGAATGAGAACGGGAATGATAAAGAGCCCAACCAGAATGGCTAAACCAGCGCTGTCCGCCAGCATCGAGAGGAGGACAAGAATTAGTCCGGTCGCCGCGATCCGCAAGTAGACCTCTGGCCGATTTCCGGAAAACGAGAAAAAGCGCCGGACGCGATCTGCAGCCTCGCCAAATGTCGGAACGTCAGGACGGGCAAAACTCGAAGGTCCGGCTGTCGTCGCAGTTGGCTCTTCGCGCGCGGGATGCTCCTCACTTGCAGGTGTTCCCTGCGCGCTCATCGGGTCCTCTTGCGGCTGCTCCGCATCGGTTGGCGCTTCTGCTTCGGCAACGATCGGCGAGTCGAGTGGAGGCTCATCCGCGGGAGCGTCAATCGTGGTCTCCGATTCAACCCCGAGTGTCGGATCGGCAGTGCCCGAGGCTTCGCTGGCTTCAAGGTCTGCGGCAAGTGGTTGGCCGCAGTTGCTGCACATTTCGCCGGGCTCGACTTCTTGGTGGCAATGGGGACACGTTACCTTTTCTGTCACTCGTTGCTCTCGATCACGTGCTTCGTGCTACAAGATCATCTGTAGCGTAATCGCATTCGATAATCAGCCCGAATGTGGTGATTAGTATAGGAAGTTTTGGGTGTTTACGTGCGCAGACCTTTTGCCAAGGCGCTACGGAGTTGTCCAACTATTCCAGCCGTGTGTTCGTTCCTCATCTTTTGCATATTCGGTTGACACCACTAAGGCCGGGTGCATACTACTATCGCTCTCGGCATTCCGTTGCATCGCGCGTCCAAGTCGGCCTCTCCGCCTCGTGTGGGCATCATGCTTGGAGACGGGCGGAAATGATGGAGAAGACTCCTTCGACGAGTGCCCAAACACTCGCGATGAAACGGCGTCAGATTTCCGGGAGTCAGCTTTAGCAGAGGAGGAGTCGCAGTGGTTTTCCGCAATAGCGATGAGATCCTTGGGCGTCGCGCCGATCGGCGACGCATCGTTAAAGTCGCCACAGGCGCCGCGGCGGCGTTTTGCGCCACCGGCGTCCTTGGCAAGTCGTATCAGCGCGCGCTTGCCCAAGACAGCGTGAAGGACCAGATCCTCAAGATACCCGGCGCGAATAAGCAGCCGTCTGATTCCGACATGGAGAAGGTAGGCGAGCTTTGCTTGAAAACCCAGAACAAAGATAAGTTCAAAGGCCAGACGGTCACGTTCATCGGCCTGAACAACACCGGCTTCCACAACAATATCTTCCGGCCTCTCTCAAAGCCTTGGGAGGAGGCAACCGGGGCCAAGATCTCGTGGATTGATGTCCCCCAGGCCGAGGTCTTCTCCAAAGTCCAGCAAGGCGTCGCCAGCGGCACCGTCGAGTTTGACGTGCTCGAGGGCGGTGCACCGTGGGAAGGCGATATCCTCGGCAAGGGGCTCGCGCTTGAGATGCCGGATTCGGTCAAGCAGCAGATCGAGATCGACGACTACGTCAAATACCTGCAACCGCCCGTGGGGACCTGGGACGGAAAGACCTACCGGGTCTCGATCGACGGCGACGCTCACAACTTGAACTATCGCGCGGACGTGTTCAGCGATAAAGACCTCGCCGACCAATGGAAAAACAGCGGCGGCGAAGGCGACTGGGGCGTACCGACGACTTGGCAGCAGGTTCAGGCCTATACAAAGTTCTTGAAGGGCACGAAGACGAACGGACTCGACAATTACGGCATCATCGACGTCTGCAAGACCGGCGGCGGGTTTAGCTGGTACTTCTTCGCCAGCCGAGCGACCGCTTACGTCAAGCACCCCGACGACAAGGCCTGGTTGTTCGACGCCGAGACGATGAAACCGCGCATCAACAACCCTGGCTTTGTGCGAGCGGCGCAGGACGTGATCGATGCCCTACCCAGCGAACCGGCCGATCAGCTGAACGCCGATCTGTTGAAGACGCTCGGTCAGTTCCTCGCCGGAACAGGAACAATCTGCCACTGGTGGGGCGACATCGGATCGAACGTCTACACGAACAGCCAGAGTGTGTTCATAGGCAATGACAAGCTCAAGGCTGGGTTCAGCATCCTTCCCGGATCACCCGATGTCTTCAACAGCAAAACTGGAAAGTGGGACACTATTCAGGGCAATAACTTTGCCCCAAACGACGCCTACCTTGGATGGGGACTCTACGTCATGAACGAGTCCACGAAACGCGGCGTCAGCGACGCTGCGTGGGATCTGGCCGCTCACCTCGGCGGCAAGGACCTCTCGCTCTGGATGGCGTGTTATCCGTCGGGATTCCAGCCTTATCGGACCAGCCACTTCGATGTGAAGGACTGGGTGGCGACCGGTTATCCCGAAGACTTCGCAACGGCCTATCTGAAGTCAGAGTCCGATTCGTACAACCACCCGAATGCGGCGATCGAGCCGCGCATTCCGGGCATCTTCCAGTACTACGTCGCGGCCGAGGAGGAACTTGCCAAGGCCTTCGCGGGCGAGAAGAGCGCCCAGGACGCCCTGGACACGGTCGCCGGCCAGTGGGAGCAAACCACCGATCAGCTCGGCCGCGACAATCAGATCAAGCTCTATCAGGCCGCGCTAGGCTTGTGACCGCTCAATCGTGACTTGAGGATGGCGGTCGAGGCGCTCCGGTGAGAACCGGGGCGCCTCAAGCATCGCCCAATTAAGGTTCCCTTCATGCAGACCGATGTCGCGCCACGAGTTCCGGCGTTCACGGCAGGGGGAGTTTCCCCGCGTCGGCGAGCGGTCGCGCGTGCGATTCTGATCCTGACCACCATCGCGTTGGTTGTGGTTCTCGTTCTTCAAATCGCATATTCGGCGGGTTGGACCGATACCGGCTTCGGATCCTGGCGGCCGGTTGCATTAGCAGTGCTCTTCTGGTTTGTCGCCATCGATGTCGGTGTGGTGCTGCTACGAGGGGTGCGCGGCGAACGGGCGCTCTTTCTCCTTCCCGCCGTGGAGCTGACCTTCGCTTTTGTTATTTTTCCGACGATTTTCGGTATTTACATAGCGTTCACCGATTGGAATCTCAGCGCCGTCAGCGGCCGCCATTTCAACGGGCTCGATAACTTTCGGCGCTTGGTGCACGACGGCGACTACTGGCGCGTGATCGGTAACAATTTCAAATATCTTATCGGCGTCCTGATCCAATACGTGATCGCCTTCGGATTAGCGTTGCTTCTCAATCAAAATATCCGGGGCCGAAAGTTCTTTCGCGTGGTCTTCTTGCTGCCCTTCATGTTGAGTCCTGTGGCGATCGGGTGGATGATCGGGCGATCGATTCTCGACGCCCAATACGGCGTCGTGACACCGCTCCTCGCCAAAATCGGGTTCGAGGATGTTTCCTTTTTCGACCAGCCGTTCCCCGCGTTTCTGGGGATCATGGCGATGGACGCCTGGTACTCGATTCCCTTCATCATGGTGTTACTCCTGGCGGGATTGCAAGCGTTGCCGCATGAAGTGTTCGAAGCGTCGCGCATCGACGGCGCAACCGCGTGGCAGACCTTTCGCCACATGACCTTCCCCTTGTTATTGCCGGTCAGTCTGACCGCGATTGTCTTGCGCGCTGTCTTCGAGTTCAAATTAATCGACATCGTTCGTGTCGTCACCAATGGCGGTCCAGGTGAGTCGACCGACACAGCGACCAACTTTATCTATCGCGAAGGCATCGAAAAAACGAATGTCGGCTATGCAACCGCGCTCTCGCAGGTGTTTCTCATCATCGTGATTCTGTTCGTCGCGTTCGTTTTGGTGACGATCGGTCGCAAGGTTCGCGACGTCGCCTAGCTCGCGAGGAGACTCGAATCTTGGCTATCGCGGTTCCACAACGAGAAGTCGCCACCAGACAGAACGCCTGGACTAGCCGCCGGATCAAGCGGATCGCGGGCCGGGTGCTGATCTATAGCGCCTTGCTCTTCTGGGCGTTCATTTGCCTCTTCCCGATTTTTTGGGTCGTGAGCACCTCGTTCAAAACGGCGATCGACATCTACCAGCGGCATATCATTCCCTGGCGCGACTACCAACCAAGCTCGCTCGGTTGGGACTCGATTCTGCAAGCTGGGCAGCGCGAAAACTTCGTCAAACATGCCAGGAATACCGTCATCATCTCGGTCACGTCCTCGGCGCTAGCGACGGCGATCGGTTCGCTTGCCGCGTACGGCTTGACAAGATTCGACTACAAATTCGGCCCATGGCGGAATCGCGACATTTCCTTCTGGTTCCTCTCCCAGCTCATCCTGCCGCCCGTCGCCCTCGCCATGCCGCTGTTGATCCTCTACCGCGAACTCAATTTGCTCGACACGCGCACCGGACTGATCTTGATTTACATGATCATGAACTTGCCGATCGTGATTTGGATCATGCGCGACCAGTTCAATTCGATCCCGATCGAGCTAGAACACGCGGCGCTCGTCGACGGAGCCACGATCTGGCAGGCGTTCTTCCGGATTGTGGTGCCGATTGCCGGCCCCGGGTTTGTGGCCGCTTTCATTCTCTCGATGGTTTTTGCCTGGAACGAATACTTTTTCGCCTTCGTGCTCACTTCGACGAGAGCCGTCACACTCCCGTACCTGATCGCCGGGCAAACCAGTTCTCAGGGCATTCGCTGGTGGTCAATGGCCGCGCTTTCGACCGCCGCGATCGCCCCGCTCGCCGTCATCGGCATCGTCCTCGAGCGATACATCGTTAAAGGGCTGACGGCGGGAGCCGTGAAGTAGGCTGTGAGTGTCGTCGAGTGGACGGTTCCCGGGTTTTGAACTTGTTGTCTCCGACGGCCAAGGACGAACCATTCCTTACCCAGTCGAGTCCGGCGCTTGCGGTTGATCGGTTTGAACGGGATTCGCGATGCGCCAGAGTTTTCGGGTGTCCCAGGTTTCCCATTGCATGTTTGGCTGATAGCCGAGGACATCCGGGCGAACGAGGATCAGGTTCTGTGGAAAGCCGAACCAGAGTCCGAAGAGATCCTCGTTGGCCGCTTGCTGGAGATTAGCCATTGCCTTGCGTTGGCCGTCAAGGTTCTCCGCCGCGAAGTAGTCTTTGATGGCAGAATCGACATCTTTGTTGTGATAGCCGCCGGGGTTGAATCCCTGACTGTTGACGCGGATGTCCCAGGCTGAACCGTACAGATCAAAGTCTGTAAACCCAGGATAGAGATTGTAGGCGAACGCAATCAAATCGAAATCATGTCGTGCGGTCCATCGATCCTGAAACTGGTCAGGACTGAGCTTTTGGATTTCGAGCGCGGCGCCCGCATCCTTGAGATCCTCCACTATGCTGCCAAGAACGGACAAGAGCTCGGGTCGAGCGTCGTTCTCGACGATCAAGGTGAGTTCGAGTTTTGTTCCGTTCTTCTTGGCGATGCCATTGCCGTCGCGGTCGACCCACCCGGAAGTTCGCAGCAGCTCGCGGGCTTTGGTGACGTCCCGCGCGGGATTGGTCACGCTCGCATCGTAGGCCCAAGGCTGAGCAACGGTACCGGCACGTTCTTGGTGAATAAAGCCCTGAAAAGCCTTTTTCGCGTACCGGTCGCGATTGATAGCAAGTGATAGCGCCTTTCGAAGGTTGAGGTCGGCCAGTAAATCGTGCTGTTCGCGTCCCTGATTGTCGAAGTTGAAAGCCGCAAACATGACCGATGGGGCGTCCGCGACGTAGAGAAAACCGGTTGAATCTGACGCCGACGCAATGTCAGCCGGACGAACCGGCCACAAGGCATCGATCTGTCCGCCCTTCCACGCGTCGAATCGTTTCAGCGGGTCAACGTCCCAGCGCAACGTCAGGTCGTCGAAGTAAGGCTTCTCTCCCCAAGAGCGGTTGTTGGCAATGAATGAAATCGAGGTGTTGCCGGCGTCGGCGATCTTCCACGGACCGGTTCCAATCGGAGTGCGCTTGGTCCAGTCGAAGCCGGAAAGGGTGCGCTCGCCTTCTGGGCGAGCGTTCCAATGCTTTTCGTACTGTTTTCTTTGAAAAATAAGCTGGCTCGCCGCGTTCAACAGCCAGTTGCTGTCAGGCTCGGTGAGCACGACCTGAACCGTGTGCTTGTCGACGGCCTCGGCGCGATCCATAGCGGCGAAGAAGTTGCGGACGTTACTCGCGACATCATCCCGATAGACATAGAAAGAGAACACGACGTCGTTCGCAGTGAACCCGCTGCCGTCGTGCCATTTTGGGTCCGCTCGCAGGGCAAAGGTAATGATCCGGTTGCTCTGGTCCAATTTCCAGCTTTTCGCGAGCCAGGGTTCGGGTTCGAGCGTTACCTCGTCGATCCAGACCAGGGGATCGAGATAGCTAATCGGAATTTGGAAATCTTGGGCGAACGCCGCGGGATTGAAATTCAGATTGTCACCGGCGGTCAGCATAAGTTGGAGGTGACCGCTCGGTTCGGGCGACGTATCGTACTCGGGGCGTTGATCACGAATCACGCGCAAACGGCCGATCGTTTCGCCGGTCACCGGGGTAGCGCCCGCGACCGGAGTTGCCGAGTTAGTGATGCCCGCTTGGGGAGTACTCGCCTGATTTGACGATGAGGCGAGCCGTTCAATCATGCCTCCGCCCGCCAAGACAGGAAGCGCTGCCGCCGTCCCAAACAACAATTCTCGCCGGCCGAATCGTTGAGGAAGCAAGTTGGGCACGGTTCTAACGGGAAGTTGGACGGAGGCTATGGGTTCGGCTTCCGGGTCAATCCAGGGCTGCGTGGTCACGTGTTGGCCCTCCTGGGGGCAATAGGTCGAGACGTATCCGGCGCGGCCGGGCACGCGGTGGTCCAATTATGCCTGCTTCCACCGTTGCGGATTTCTGCGCCATTGTAAGATGTACGTACACTCAGGGCAAGCAGAATGCAGCGGCGATCTCATCTATACGGAAGGCGATCTGCACACCGTCGTTCAACTATGATTGGCAATGGTAACGAAGAAGCCTAGCTTGAGACAATTCGCGGATAGTTCTCGCCGCCGCTCTCGGCATCCATCGCTGGTCCATTCTCTCCTGGGCGCATGGAGGTCAGAACCCGCTCGTCCGGAATTGCAAACCGGACGATGTCGCGCAATTGCTCCTCGAACCAAACTGCAACGTTGTCGGTCTCGACCGCGTGGCGCAGCCGCTCGGCTCGCCGCCGGCGCTCGGGCAGAGGCATAGTCAGCGCCTGATAGAGTGCCTCAGCCGTGCCTTCGACATCAGCGGGAGCGATGGTCAGTGCGTCCTCGCCGAGTTGAATCGCTGCCCCGGCACCTTCGGAGAGGATCAAAACCCCGTTTTTCTCGTTGAGCAAGCAACCTTCCTTGGCGACGAGATTCATGCCGTCAATGATCGTGTTCACCAGCAATACGTCGTACCGCTTCATCGCTGCAAGCGCCCGGGGATAGTCCTCACCCATCATCGAATGAATCGGTTGCCAGCCGGTTTCGGTGTTCGCGTATTTCGCATTAATCTGGAAGACGACTGCGCTCACATCCTTCATATAGTCGATGTACTCAGGCACATCCAATCGGGAGGGTACGAGCACCGCGACGAAGTTGACACGGCCCAGAAACTCCGGATGCGACTCCAGGAATCGATCAAAGGCGTTGAATCCGCGCACGATGTTCTTGCTTGGCTCGAGCCGATCGACGCGCAGCACCGTGTATTCATTGAAAAAATTCGGGAGATAGCGGTCGTGATTCCGCGCCTCCTTCCCATACGCGGCGCGGCGAACGGCCTCGACGTCGATGGAAATCGGATAGGCGCGCGCTTCTATCCGGCGGTCATTCCACAAGATGCCCCGGCCGTAGTAGTCAATTTTCACGTCCGGAACGTAAGACTCGCAGGTGTACATAAAGCTGCGAACATGCTCCCACGTCTGGAAACCGACAATGTCGTTCCCGAGCATGCCTTCGCAAATTGCCCGGCGCATCTCGAGCGGCAACAACCGCCAATAATCGGGGTCCGGCCAGGGGATATGGACAAAATGCTGAAGAACAGCGTTCGGCCGGCGTTCGCGGATCATGCCCCCACACAGGTAGAGGTGGTAATCCTGAAGCATGACGACCGGTTCGTCTTCGCAATCAGCGCAAACCGCGAGGATCTCCTCCACGAAGCGCTCATTGACCCGTTTATATCCATGGTTCCAGGCGTCCCAGGTTGCGGTGGTGATATCGGGCGAGCGTGGCGTATCCCACAAATAGTGCTGCAGAAACCACAGAAGAGGATTCGAAATCACGTTGTAATATTGGTTGTATTCCTCAGGAGTTGGAACCACGAAGCGAAGGCGAAAGTCGGGACGGTCACCGGGTGGACTGATAAGCACCTCGCCCTGCTTTTGGGCAAGATCGGCGCGCGCCCGGTCACCGTCGGTCATCGCGGCCGCGACCCAAACCGGCTGGCGATCCTTGGCAATAGCGCTCACGGCGGTCACCACACCGCCGCTCCCTTTTCTCGACGTGAAGGTGCTATCTGCGGCCGCTGTGAAAGACACGGGGCCGCGATTCGACACCAAGATCAACGTTCGATTCGCAAGCAAAGCGTTGACGTATTCTGAGTCAGCGTGATCTTGAACATGATCGCGATGGGATCGCTGCGTCATGACAATAACCTCCGAGAATTCGATACGCTTTGCGATAAGTCAGCCGGGAACATCCGCTCACTATTGCATGTACAGGGGGCAATTGACGGGTGGTAGGCTTCGACGCTCGCCTCTATTATCGCGCCTTTCCACCGTTGCTGGGTCGTCGCAATCTATACGTTTTGAACAAATGCCGAACGCTTTCTTGTGAATTCCCCGTCGAATGCGCTGCCATACTGCCCCTGTTACAATGAAACAATGGAGGTTGACTGGATGTGATGGAATCAGGAGGCGGAGGACCAGCCGACGTCATGGCCATGACTCAGCCGCCGCAATATGAACGGCGCTGTCCTTGGTGTGGTAGCTATGATACCCGCCTAATCCAGCGTGGCTACACGGGTCCGACTGATGAGGTCGATCAATATTTCACATGCAACTCGTGTGGCAAAGTAACGTATGAACTGGTTGCGAAGACGGCGCGTGAAATGCGGCTCGGGCGGTTTCGTCCCGGTGGGGTTTACCGCGACCACAACAACCACACGCGATACAACATCTCCCGCGTGCTTCGGGTCGGTTTAAATGAATACCTTATTTATCTGAAACCCCTGCTCAATCAAGAGGTTTCCGCAGGCACCCGTCAGCCGTAGCCTGAACCGCACAGGTCGTTGCGTCGCGCGCCGTCCCTCCGAGGAAGTGCAATCCAGCCCACATCTGACATTGCCTAGGACCGCTCGATACGGCGATCCTCCCGTCCTTGAGCCTGGGAGTCATCGGACAGGGATCCTTCGCTCTTTGTGAAGTCGTTTTCCTGGCTGTATACTCAGCGCAAGGCGGTCGGAAACGGCCGCCGTCGTCATGCCCAACGCAGATCGGAGCCGTTTTTCATGTGTTCCGCGCTTCTCGACGCTCCCACGCAGTCGTCGGTAACAACCGAAGCCAGTAGCGAGTTGCGGCGCGAAGTCGCGCGCCGGCGAACCTTTGCCATCATTTCCCACCCGGACGCCGGAAAAACCACGTTGACTGAGAAGTTGCTGCTGTACGGCGGCGCTGTCAACCTCGCCGGCGCGGTCACCGCGCGGCGAAATCAGCGCCACGCCGCGTCCGATTGGATGGATCTAGAACGAGAACGTGGGATTTCGATTTCGTCGACGGTGCTTTCCTTTCAATACGGTGGGCGCCAGCTCAATCTCCTCGATACGCCGGGCCACCAGGATTTCAGCGAGGACACGTATCGCACGTTGACCGCGGTCGACAGCGCGGTGATGGTGCTCGACGCCGCCCGTGGAATCGAGCCCCAGACGCTGAAGTTGTTTGAAGTCTGCAGGATGCGGCGAACGCCAATCTTCACATTCATGAACAAGCTCGACCGACCCGCCAAGCACCCTCTTGATCTTCTGGACGAGATTGAGCGCGTGCTCGGCATCCAGACGTATGCGTTGAACTGGCCGATCGGCGACGGCGTCGATTTCCGCGGCGTCTACGATCGGGCCACGCATTCGGTCCACCTCTTCGAGCGCACGCAGCATGGCGCGAAACGGGCACCGGTGCACATTGCTGGGCTTGGCGATCCCAATTTGGCCGCGTTGCTCGGAGCTGAGCGAGCATCGCGGTTACGCGAAGAAGTCGAACTACTTGAACTCGCGGGAGCCGCGTTCGATCAGGAACGGGTGTTGTCGGGTGACCTCACGCCGGTTTGCTTCGGCAGTGCGCTCACCAATTTTGGCGTCGAGCTGTTCCTGAATTCGTTCGTCGCGCATGCTCCAGAGCCAGGACCCCGCGAAGCGTCGGGACGAGCGATTCGCCCCGACGATGCTGCGTTCTCAGGTTTTGTGTTCAAGATTCAAGCGAACATGGATCCGCGGCACCGAGATCGGGTCGCATTCCTGCGCGTTTGTTCCGGCAAATTCACCCGCGACATGGAGGTTTGGCACCCTCGGCTGAAGCGGAAAATGCGGCTAGCCTCGCCCCTTCGGCTCTTCGGTCAGGAGCGCGAAGTCGTCGAAGAAGCGTTCGCCGGGGATGTCATCGGACTCATCAATCCGGGCGCGTTCGCGATTGGCGACTCAGTGAGCGAAGGCGATATTGGCCAGTTCGCGCCGTTGCCGCGCTTCCAACCAGAACATTTCGCGCTGCTCAGATCGCCACAAGCCGACCGTTACAAACAGTTCCTCAAAGGCCTGACGCAAATTGAAGAAGAAGGCGCGATTCAGCTCTTCTATCCGGTCGCGAGCGGACGGCGCGAGCCGATTCTGGCTGCGGTAGGCGCGTTGCAATTTGATGTCGTTCGCTATCGATTAGAGTCGGAATACAACGTCGAAACCACGATCGAGCAGCTCTCCTACTCCGCGGCTCGCTGGTTGAGCGGTGATGATCGCGCGATTGCTGACGTGGGCGATGGCCGTGGCCGGATGCGCGCGGAAGACCGCGACGGCAATCCAGTCGTTCTCTTCACGACGCCCTGGGATCTTCGCTACGCCGAAGAAAACGCCCCAGATGTGACGTTCTCCGACGTCGCTTCAGGCGATGGTAGCGCTAGCTAGCGGCGCTTTACGCTCTTCCGGACCGGCAACGCCGATCGCCAAGGCTCCTGGATCGAGATGATCCTCGACCGCGCGCTGAAGTTGATCCGTCGTCAGACTGTTGATGATGCCGGGATAGCGTTCGAGATAGTCGAGCCCGAGCTCGTAGTGCTCGATATTCAAGAGTAAGCCGGCGACGCCGTCGTTCATTTCCAATGCGAGCGGGAGGGAACCGGTCAGGAAGTTTTTGGCATCGCCAAGCTCTTCAACGGTGACCGGCGCGTCTCGTAGGCGATCGACCTCGGCGAAGATCGCCTCGATTGCACGTTCGACGTTCTCCGGATTGACCCCGGCGCGGCTCATCCACACGCTCGCTTCTCGACCCGGCTCGATCGCGCTGAAGACGTAGTAGGCGAGTCCGAGCTTGTCGCGGACCGATGCTCCGAGCCGGCCAAAAAGTCCAAGGCGACCGAGGATCAGGTTTGCCAATTCGAAGGCGTAGTAATCCGGATCGTTTCGCGCGAGCGTCGGGAACCCGATGGCGATGTCCGCTTGGCTCTTGCCCGGGATTCCCTGAAACCTTCGCGCACGCGACGCCGGCGGCGATGGCGGCGCGACCGGAACGGCTGGCGTCGCCTCGGTTGACCAGTCCCTGAACCATGCCCAGATCAAGTCCACAATGTTTGCGAAGTAGTCGAACCCACCAACCGCAGAAACGGCCATGGTTTGCGGTCCGAAACGGTTCCCATGAAACCACATCAGATCGTCTTGCGAGATTCGCGAAACCGAGGATTCTTCGCCCAGAACGCGGTGCCGATAGGGATGATCCTGAGGGTAAAGCAGTTCGCGCAGCACACGATCGGCCGTCGATTGCGTGTCATTGTCTTGCTCGAGTATTGACGTGAGAAGTTCCGCCCGAACTTTCTCGATTTCGACCTTTGGAAAGATCGGCTGCCTGAGGAAGCTGGCGACGATTGCCATTAACCTGGGCAAATCCTCGCGTAACGAGCGCACCGCGACTTCGGTAAAGCGCCGACTGGGCTCGACGCTGACGGTCGCGCCAAGGCTGTCGGTCAATTCGCTGAACTGCTCGTAGGTCAGATCCGGCGTGCCCCGGGTCAACATCCGCGACGTGAAAGTCGCCAACCCGTGTAAATCATCCGTATCGTGAACCGCTCCCGCCTGCAACCGGAAACGAACCGACACCGCCGGATCGGCCGGCTGCGGCTGCCCGAGCACGACAATCCCGTTGTCGAGCACTTCCCGTTGAAACGGTGGGCGCTCGACCGCTTTCGCGGATTTCGTTGACGTCCCAGTGAAATACCACCGGCGAGGCGCGAACGCCGCCATACCTTCATCAATTTCCATCCCGCCGCCTGCTCCTTCGGGGAGGAGCCAACCGACAGTCCGGTTCGTGTCGATCAGATACGTCGTCGCGATGCGCTTGATGTCCTCGGCGGTGACTTGCTCGATCTCCTCGACGAGCGATTCGACCCGCCGGTAGCTATCGACGATCTCCATTTGCCCGAGCCAGAACGCCTGATTCGTCACTCCTTCGCTTGAGTAGACGAATTGCGCCTTTACCTGCTTGACCGCGCGCTCGAGTTCTTCCGTGGGCACAAGTTCTGTCCGCAGACGTTCGAGTTCGCGGTTCACGACATCCTCGAGCTCTGCCGGGTCGGAACTCGGCAGCCCGGTCACGCCAATGACGAGGAGAGAAGGATCGATGGTGACGTCAAAGTCCGATCCCGCCGACCGGGCAAGGCCGGAGGCGACCAGCGAACGGTAGAGGCGAGACGATCTGCCCATTGGGCCTCCGCCTCCGAGGCCAAGTCCTTTGCCGCCGGAGAGAACAGCATCGGCGACCAGGATCGAAACCATGTCCGGGTTTTTCGCAGTCGGGGTGTGGAACGCTATCCGCAAGTACGATGTCGGCGCCGGGCGACGCAACAAAACGCGGCGCTCGCTTTGCTGTGGTGGTTCGATTGCCTTGACGGGTGGTAACTGATCGCCGGCTTCGATCTGGGCGAAGGCACGTTCGATTCGAGCGAAGAACTCCTCCGCGTCGAAATCGCCGACCGCGGTGACGAAGGCGTTCGCAGGGCGATACGCGGCGCGGTAGTGGTTGTAGAGATCATCCCGGGTGATACGGCGCAAATCAGCCTCGTAGCCGACAACCATGTGCCGATACGGGTGAGCATGAAATGCGGCGCCGACAACCTCCTCGTACAGCAAATAGGTTGGACTGTTCTCTGCGCCCTGGCGCTCGGAGAGGATGACCGTCCGCTCCGATTCCGTTTCCTCCGGGTCGAACAGCGAATTGACCATGCGGTCCGATTCGATCTGGAGCGCTAGATCGAGCCGGTCGACAGGCAATGTCTCGAAGTATGCGGTCCAATCGGACGAGGTCATGGCGTTGAGCGTGCCGCCGTTTTTGGAGACGTCGCGAAAAATCGCGCCCTTTTCCAGCGACGGCGTTCCCTTGAATTGCATGTGCTCGACCCAATGGGACAACCCGGTCAGGCCCGGCAGCTCGTTGCGACTGCCGACGCGGTACCAAACCCAGAATGAGGCGAGCGGGGCATCGTGCGCCTCGCGCAAGATCACGTGAAGTCCGTTGTCGAGCCTGCGTTCGAGTAACTGGTTTCTGTTCGTCACGGGGTGGGACCCTTTCGACTGACAAGCCCATGCGCCCGCGACAGAGTACGGCATCCAAGCAAGGGGTTGCTACTCCCCGATTAGCTAGTAACCTCGCCCAGCTTTCACGCCTTCGAGTGTGAATTCGTCACTCTTGATAGATGCGTTTCAATATCACCGACGAGCCCGGTGAGCCGGACGGTTTCCCGATCGATGATATGCACTTCGATCCGGAGCAATTCGAGCAGATGCCGCAGGTCCGCCGGCGTCGCCGTCGTGAACGCGGCCTCCACCATCGGCGCCAGTTCCGCAATCGCGCCGTCAATATCCAGGACCGGCGCGGCCAGCGCGGCCAACTCCCGTTCGCGCTTGGCCAGGAGTCGCGCCCGTTCCGCCGTCAACGCCCGCGACTTCGTGGCAATCTGTTCGGTCGGAAACAGGCCGTCCAGGCTCTGGTCCAGGAGCCTGCTCAACTGCCGTTCCACCTTGCCAAGCTCACGATCGACGGTGGCCAATTCCTCGTTGGCCGTATCCCGGGCCGTGGCCACCCGGTCGCGTTCGGCCAGCAGGCTGGCGCCTCGTACGTCCGGATCCGAGAGAAATGCTTTCAGGGCGTCCAGGACGGCGCGTTCGAGCGTCGCTTGGCGGATCATGAAGCGATGGGCACAGGCCGCGTTGGGCGATTGCCACGACGCACAGCGGTAGCTCGGGTGCGGGTCAACTGGGCTCCGGCTATGTCCGACCCATCGCCGGCCGCAGGGGCAGAAGATCAGCGACCGCAACAGGTAATCCCGCTTGGCGTTGCGCTTGGCGTTCGTGCGATTCGCGACAATCCGTTCCTGGGCCCGCTCCCAGGTCGCGACGTCGACCAGCGGCTCCACCTGCACCGCCACCCATTCCTCCCGGGGCCGGGGCACGCGGCGGGCGGGCCCGTCGCCGTGCTTCACCTGCTTGGTTTTGCCCCAGTGCCAAAGGCCTTTGTGGACTTCGGCACGAACCATGCTCGCCAACGCGCGGTGATCCCAGTGGCCGTACCCGGCCGCCTTGTGGATGATCGAGCCGTCTCGATCCGCGCGCGTCGGCACACCTTCGACGGTGAGGCGGCGGGCCACTTCAAAGAGCGTCAAGCCGTCGTGGGCAATCCAAGCGAAGATGCGTTGCACCACTGGGGCTTCGTCGGGGTCGTGCAGCAACTGGCCGCAGCGATCACCCGGGACGTACATCCAGCCGTAGGGCGGACGACTGGCGACCATCGGGAAGCCCTTGCTCACGCGGCCCACCATGCCACGGCGCGTGCGCTCGCCGCGTTGCCGGTTCTCATAGCGGGCGATGAGCTTGCGCAGCCCAACCGTCAGCTCGTCACTTCCGCCAAGGACGTATTCGATCCGCGCCCCATGCCGGGTCAATTCGTGTTGGGCCACGGCCTGGACATATTCGTCGCGGCCGAGGCGGTCGACGTCATGCAGCACAACCACATCCGGCTTCACGGTCCGGACCGCCTCGATCAGGTCATGCAGACCAGGGCGGTCGAGTTCCGTCCCGGTGTGGGCGTCGGCAAACGCGGCCAGCATGTCGTAACCACGCTCGGCGCAAAATCGGCGGCAGGATGCTTCTTGCGTTTCCAGGCTACTCCCGCGCGCCTGTTCATCGGAGGAGACTCGCGCATAGATCACGGCGCGGTCGCTCATTTGACGCCCTCCCGTTTCGCGAAGTCGCGAATCACCACTTCGAGCGTCGCGGTGCGGTTGATTCCCTTGCGCTCCGCCAACGCCACCAACAGTCTCCGTGCTTCGGGCGTCAGTCGAAATGTTGTCGGGATAGTGTTTGCTTTCGCTCTACCCATAGCGCCTTCTCCATTCTCAAGCACACGTTACATTAATGTACTGCCTCGGGCAGTACAATCATAGCAGAACCAGGGATTTCGCGCATGAGCGAGCAGCGAAACCGAGCAGCGTAGGCCTGCCCAATACCGTAACGGACTTGGATGTCATACCCGAAGCCGTTACGGTATTGGGTGGAACTCCAAGCTACCGCGCCGTTAAGGGCGACTGAACGAGAATTCACGTGAATGAGGGCCGCAGGTCGTTATCGACCAAATCTCTCAGGCGGGAGTCGTCTCCGCACCGGGCACGGGTTCCACAGCCAGCTCGGTCGTTGGAACCAGTGCCCGTCTCTTTTGATAGCGAAGATACGCCAGTGAATATCCGATGACCGTTATCGGCACGGTGAGCGCAAAGAGGAGACTGCTGAACGCGTTGGCGAACTCGACTGTGGCTTTGCCAAGGATCATGAGGAGCGCCCCGACCAATGGTCCGGGCACGAACGAGAAAATTCCAAAAACCAAAATGTCGCTCAATGCCTGCCACCATCGACCGCGCACGGCCTGCGCGCTGCTACGGATACTCTCCATACCGGACGACGTGTCGTCGAGGATGATCGCCTGGGCAAAGAACCACCAGCGCACCAGCAGCCAGATGGCGATCGGGATGCCGATGATCAAAAAGGTCAGTACGCCGGTGACGACGCCTACGATCACCAACCCCACTGCCAGCGGCCAGAGGCGTCGATACGCTTGGCCAAAGCTACGCCGGATTTCGGGCCCGCGGCCATGTTGCAAATCTTTGATTGCCCAAATGGTGGGTGGGGCAATGAGCAGAACCATGGCGAGTTGCTGGACGGCGCCGACGAGCGCGGCAGCGGTCAATCGTGCGGCCGCGGTGTCGTTGAACCACTTGATGACCCACTCCATGGGCGGATTTTCGATTACGAGAATCGCCAGGCCGTTAAAGGCGATGCCGATCGGAATTGTAAAGACGCCGATTCCGAGAAACGTGCCGAAATGCGTGAAATAGATGCCGAACGCCTCGCCGAGCGCATGCCGCTTGAGGACAAACAGTGCGATGATCCCGCCGATGACAGCCAGGAACGTTGTAAGGAGAAGCTTAGTATTCTCTCCCAATCGGGTCACGAGTCTCGACCCGGCTTTCGTCAGGCCGCAGAAGAGCCCGGTCGCGCTTGGACCAGCAGTATCTGCGGCCGGAATCTTTAAGCTCGATGTCCGCCAGTTGTCCATGGCGCCGATTGGGTCAGTCCACTTCTTTCCCAGATTCGGACTTTTCGGACCGTTCCATTCCGACTTCTGCCGTTCGCCCCACCTGCCGTTGAAGAGCAGCCAGGCGAACTGACTGTTGGGATCGGGATTGTCGGGAACCAGGATTGGGGTGAGCGGGACCGTGTTGACTGGCGTGTTCGTGGTATCGCAACCGAATCCAGTCCCCTCTTCACCCCATCCGATGTAATGCTCCTCGCCATAGTAGGTGCCGTGCGAACCAGCGCTGGGATGGGCGATTGGGTGGTCGCCATCCCGGCCGAATTTGGTGTCGTCCCATGTGCTGATCTCGCCACCGCCGTGCTGGGCGTAGCCGACTTTAACCGGTTCCTGGCTCAACGCTCCCTGCGCGCTCGTTGCGTTGAAGACGAGCTGCATCATTTCCCAGTCCGATTCGTGCGTGTTGTTCCAGTCGTTGAAGTAATAATAGAACCAGTATTGCAGCACGAGCTGGCCGTGAGCCTGGTCGACGACGATGTGGGCATAGGTCGTCGGTTTCAAACCGAGTTGAGAAGCGAATCGTTTGAAGTCGGTTTCGTAGGTACATTTGGCATGGTGAGGATCGCCGGGAAAGTCGAGGTAATAGGTGTCGTCCTTCCCGGCAAGGTCTTGCGCGGTCGGCCCCATCTTGACGACTGTATCGCTTTTGGAGTCTTCACCTGTTGCTTGCTTAAGTGCAACCTCAGGATTCCCAAGCACGACCTCGACCGGAGCGGGAAAGTAACCCTCACCGTCGCGATCGCAGTTTTCTTCTTGCTGGCGAAGCTCGGCGACCGGCGCGTACTTGTCGGCAAGCTGCTGTTCGGGTGAGCCAGAAGCCTGCTGGGCCATCGCCATATCGACCGAAGCAAGACCAATGACACAGCCAACCATCACTAAGAGGATCGTCCGAGCCAGCCTCATCGCGCACCGCTTCTTGGATGCGAAGGGCATAATCGGGGTGACGCCATTCGGTCTCTGCTCACCGCGTAACCACATAAGTTGTCCTGCACCTCGTCGCATCCGCGCGGCATGCGGAGTCGTAACAAACCCCAACGTCACGGTGTCGGGGTGGCGGCCGGGGCGGCCGTGTGGCCGAACTGCTCCAGCACCGACTCCAACCCCTCCGGCTCTACCTTGAACCCGCCCCGAAACGGGTGCTGGGCATCGGCCACCACGAACAGCAGCAGCGAGATGGTCACCGTCAGCGCCCCCATGATCGCCGCCTGGGAGTAGGGACTCTCCACCCCGAAGAGGAAGGCGAAGGCCACTACCAGGACCCCCCCACCCACCAGCACCAGCCACAGGATGTTGGGCAGGCCGCTGTTGCTGGCCAGGACCCGCCCGCGGCGCTCGGCCGAGACGACGTCGAGCTGCGCCAGCGATTCGCCGTACTGCTCCGGGTTGACGGCGGCGACGAGATCGGGCTGCGCGTAGACCGCGTACAGCTCGTCGAGCGCCGCCGAGGTGCGTGGGCTCGGGGCCTCCTGATCCGCCATCGCCGGCCACTCCTCGTCGACCGCGGCCGCGGCGTAGCCGAGCAGCGCCTCCTGGGCCGCTCCCCGCTGCGGCGCCGGGAAGCCGTTGGCCAGCCGGTACAGCGCACCCACGGCGCTCGCCTCGTGGTCCGCCACCTCGCGGGTCGCGGCATAGTTCTCCCAGACGGCGATGACGACGAAGGCGAGGACGACCGCGTAGGTGACGCCGGTGGTGGCATAGACGAAGCCGGCGACGTCGTTGTGCCGGGCGAGGGTCTGGTGGGAGACGAGGCGGCGGACGAGGGCGACCGCCAGCAGTGTCAGCAGGAGGCTGCCCCCGATGATGACGACAGCCCCAATCACTCCGGTCACGGCAAGGACCTCCTGCGCAGACGGAATCGGTCCGGTCTCGACGGGGCTACTCGCTTATTGCGAGTACTGTTCTACCTGCTGCCGGTAAGCGATTTCTCGATTAACTTCGTAGCGCGACCCCCGCTTGGCCGGCAAGATCGCGCCGATCAACCACAGCCAGGAGGCGAAGATGCCGACGATCCCCAGCACGGTGCGTCCCTTCTGGAAGGTCATCGCGCACACCGTGAAGATACACATGATGTAGAGCGAGACCAGACCGAATCAGAGCATCCATTCCCACCAGGATACGGGAGTCCTCCTTCTGACGTCGCGGCCACGTGCGCCGGGCGATCGCCCGCTCGTCGGCACCCTCGGTCGTGCAGCGGGCGCGCGACCGACGGACCCGAGGGGACGAGCCCGACAGGTTCGGGAACTGCTGAGGCGGCCCGACGCCGTTGGGCCGCGCATCGGTGACGCAACTATGGTACCGAAGCAGGGGGATTAGTGGCATCGGCCGAAAGATGTAAACCGAGCCGACCGCCGAGCAAATCACCGAAGCTATGCACCGTGCCGCTTGGGCTGTCCTCGAACGCACGCGCTACCCTGACCGCATCGTTGAGTTTCCGCGTAGAGTCGACGGTCTCGAAGCGCCAGGAAGTCGGCTGGTTTCATAGCGGTTGGGATCGGGGTGATTGGTGAGCCGGACGCGTGGGACGTGCCATACCATCCGGGAGGAACGGCGTTCATGAAAGGCTGTGCTCACGCAAGTGATGGTCGGGTAGCGACCGTTAGGAGTGGTGGGATTGCGTTGGCGAATGCCCACCCTTAGACTGCACCGACCCGGTTGTCTTGCGGGGAACAATGGAAAGGAGACTTGTATGCGGAAGGTCATGCTTGGCCCGTTCATGCTCATGTTCATGCTTGGCCCGGCACGTGGCGTATTGGCGCAGCAAGCGACCCCCGCCGCAACGCCGTTCGCCGGCATGGGGTATCAGGAGTTGCACATCATCGCCACGGACACAGCATTTCAAGCGCCTGCCCAGGCAACAGCGGGGCTGACCCTCCTCACCATCGAGAATCAATCGAGCAGCGATGCCAGCGTCACCCTCGGTGCACCCAAAGCGGGCCAAACGATGGACGAGATGATGCAGACGTTGGCAACGCCGTCGCCGCAAGGCTTCCCGCCCATCTTCTACGAGATCAAGCTCACGGGTGGGCCGAGCGCGAAAGCTGGTGAG
>JBJMMD010000026.1:0-128739 GCA_045804965.1 Thermomicrobiales bacterium
CCGCCGGTGCCGACGACGAACTCCCGGATGCCATTTGCTTGATCAGCCGCGCCGCTCGCGTCCATCGGCGCGAATCGTTCGTAATCGTGATCGTGCCCGCTGAGTACGATCTCAGCGCCGGCGTCGTAGAGGTCTTGCCACATCGCCTGCGACATCGGATCGCTCCCGTGCTCGGCGCCAGAGCTGTAACGCGGGTGATGCCAGTAGGCGAGCGTGCAATCGGCTGGATGCGCATTCAAGTCGGAGGTCAGCCAGTTCTCTTGCGCCGATCCGTTCGCCATCGAGATGTTGCTGTTCAAGACAATCACGTGCCAGGTGCCAAGGTCGTAACTGTAATAGCCCGTCGTTGGCGAGCCGGCCGCAGTGCCAAAGTAGGCGAAATATCCTGCCGCACCCGGCGTGTTGTAATCATGGTTGCCGGGGGCCGGCTTCGTCCGCGCCTTGGCGCGGCCCCAAGTCGGGTCGTAGCAGTTCGCAAAGTCAGTCACGCTGCCATTCTCATAGACGTTGTCGCCGAGCGTAGCGACGGTCCCCTTTAGGCCATCAAGCAAGTTCGCGGTCGCCTCATCGCCGGAACTGCTGCACGAGGCGATGTCGCCTGCCGCCAAGAGCACGGCATCGGGTCCTGTGCCCTGTGTTGCGGTTGGCGTCGGCGTCGGCGTCCGGGTTGGTGTCGCAGTCGGCTTCACGGTCGGGGTGTTCGTCGGATTTGTGGTTCCGGTGGCGGCCGGAGGCGGAACCGCCGTATCCGTCGGAACCGGCGTGTCCGTTGGCAGTAGTACCGCGTCAACGTGGATCGATGCTTGGGCGGTTTGAGTTCCAAGCTGCGCGAGGACGATATAGTCGCCGGTTGGCACATCAGGGATAAGGAAGCGCCGATGGAAGCCGCCATCAGGTCGGGTCTTCAATTTGGTCAGTAGTTCGCCCGAGGGGAGCCACGTGAGCGTTCCGTACTCGCTGGGTGCAAAATTGGATCCGACCGCGACGATTGCGTCACCAGGGACGCCGCTGCTAGTAGACAACGATATCGTCGGGTCCGCACTTTGCGCGTGCGAGGTGCGCAGCTCCGCCGAGCTGCCAACCAAGAGCGTCAACAACGCAAAGAGAGCGATCGACAGGCGCATCTTACCCACACCAAAACCCTCCGGGGCTGGATCGCGTTGACCAAGCAAAATCCCAGGCCAACGCCGCGACATCGGCTCGTTCGCACATTCGCTTGTACTGATTGGGCAAGTGTTGCCCTCAATGCCTAGCGCTTCCCTCAGCGTGTCGGCGAGGCACAGCCATGCAAAATGGATGCCAGGAAAACGAGGTAAGCCAAGGAAGGAGCGGACTCATCTGCGTCGCACATGAGCTTGGTCGCGTCGCTGTTTCGTACCGGCAAGGGATCGCCCCATGCCCGGGCTGCGTGAGGATAGGGTGCATGCACGTCAGGAAGGGATCCGCATGCAGCCGGGACTCGGTGCCGTCAGTCGCGCACGGCGCACAGCCCTGGGGCTGACTCAGGCAGCCTTGGCGGCCCAAGTCGAGTCGCCCATGTCACAATCAAAGCTCTTGTATTTCGAGCACGGCCACGTGCAGTTGCCCCAGGCCAGGCGCCTCACCTCGCTGGCCACGGCCCTCGGTCTGTCGCCGGCTGAGCTGTTGGCGCGCGCAGGCTGTCCCGGCGCCGTCGCGGCGCTGCTCGGGGACGACCTCCCGCTGACCCCGGCCCGGCAGGCACTGATCACGCTGGTAGCCCGCGACCTGCGCGAGGCAGCGGTCCGGGCGCTCGTGCGGTTTGCGTGCATGTTCACAGAGGAGCGCCAGGGGGCTGATGTCGCCTGGGCTGCGGGCAGCGCCATGCCGGCCCCTCCTATCGCCGACCAAATCACCGCGGCCATGCAGCGTGCCGCCTGGGCTGCCCGTGAGCGCACCCGCTCTCCCGATCGCATCGCCAAGTTTCCACGGGGCGTCGGAGCTCGTCGTGCATTCCCGTCATGCCGTTAGAGCGCGCTCGTGTCGCAGGGAACCGTGCCCTGATCTTGAATCTTGCCGTCCACGGTGATGAATTTGAAGGCGGCGTGATCCGGAAAGAGCTGGAGGCGCAGGGCGCCGTAGGCGCCGGTGTCGTCCACGCCGGCCACCATCCGCGCATCGTCACTGTCGAAGGGCTGGATGCCGTGCCCGCCGGTGCCGACCACAAACTCGGTCGGCCCCAGGTCATCAGGCTGGCCGGCGGCATCCAACGGCTGCCAGCGCTGGTAATCGTGGTCGTGGCCGGTGAGCACCAGCTCGACCCCGTACGCGGCCAGCAGTTGCCAGACCGCATCCACCCGCTCATTGTGGCCCTGCGGCCCGATGCTGAAGCGGGGATGGTGAAAAAAGACGATCGTGCAGGCGTCGGCATGGGCGGCCAGCTCGCCCGCGAGCCACTCGTACTGCTCCCCGCCTGGTGCCAGATCGCGTGATGGACTGGAGGAGTTCAGCGAGACGAGGTGCCAGCCGCCGGCGTCGGTGGCATAGTACGGCGGCGGCTTGCCCCAGTAGGTAAAGTAGCCGTCGGCGTCCCCCTCCGCGAACTCATGATTGCCCGGGGTCGGTAAGGTGATCTTGTCGAAGGGCCCAAAGACCGGTTGATACCAGTTGGCGAACTCGTCGGGCAACCCGTGCTCATAGACATCACCGAGATAAAGCAGGAGCTGAGGATCCCAGGAGGCAATCAAGTCGCCGACCGCAGCCGCCCCGGGACCGCCGTCCGGGCCATCGCCCACGGCGGCGAGGACAAGCGGCCGGTTGCCCGCCGGTAGCGGCACGGACGGTGGCGTGAACGGCTTGACCCGTGGAGGCGGTTCGCCGTTGTTGTCGAGTGCGATCGTGGTCGACGTGGTGGCCACCTCGCCGGTGCGGAGCCGGGCCTTAGCGGTGAAGCGATGCGCGCCATCGCGCCAGCGCCGCGTCTCCCACTGAAATTGAAACGGCTCGTCGAAGTCGGTCAGCAGCTCGTGCCCGTCGAGTTGAAAGCGCACGGAGCGCACCCCGGGAAACGGGCCCCGCTGCGCCGCGTACGTGACGCGCACCTCGACGCGGCCGGCCAGCGGCTGCGTTCCACCGCCAACGTCGAGGCAGACGGCCAGGGTCAGGGGCACGACGTCCTCGTATGTGGGCGGGACCGTCGTGGTCTGGCACGGCGGGGCAGCGACCGGCGTGGCAGGGGTGGCGGGGGTGGCGGGCGTCCCCGGCGTGGCGGGACTTGCCGGCGTCGCGGGTGCCGCCCGCAGCGCAACCGGGCTGGTGAGCAGCATCAGGGCAAGGAGGTAAAGCACAGACCGGGAGAGCGATCGTGCTGCCGGCCTCATGATGAGGCCCGGCCCACGCCGCGCTCGCCGCGCCAGGATCGCCAGATTGCCATTTACGCCTCCGCTGTCCTTGGTGGTCGCCGCGTCGGCGGGGACCAGGCAACAAGAACGAAACCCCACGTGCGAGCGATGCCCGGGGGGCCGTCCGTTATGACCGATCAGCACCGATCGGCAGCGGGTACTTCGCAAGACGGGGGCCATTGGGCGGAGCAGCGACGCTCGCCCTGGGGACGCACCTGCTCTCCCGAGCGCATCGCCGAGTTTCCACTCGCGCCGGAAGAGTGCGAGCCGGCTGACGACGGCTGGCGGCATCTCGGCTGGATCGAGGTGATTGACGAGTCAGAGGCATGGGATGTGCGCTCTGGGCCGGTGACGGATGCAGGGAGGCTGCGTGGCACGCAATTGTCCTGGTTGAGGTGCTTGAGACGAGATGGCGGCGTCCGACGAGGCGGGGGTCCAACGGATCGGGGATGAGCCGCGGGAACTCGAACCGGGCATGTACTGGTGGCCCGCGGCTGACCGAACCGCGGGCGTGGTCCCGGATCTCGTGCGCCTCCTCCGCAGGGGCCTGGATAAGGTCAGGGCGATCGTGAGCCGCAATCGAGGGCAGGCTGCGGAGAGGCGGCGCGCCTAACCAAGCAACAGCACTACGAGGCGCCGCGCTGTGGGCAGGGGCGCTGGCCCGTGCCGAGTGCGCAGGGACGTCGCCGCCAGACACCACGGGCGGTCATGCGAGGGCGAAGGACACGCGGTCGTTCTGATTGTAAGAGGCCCACGGCTCGCCATAGAGGACGAGGGACCCGATATCGTCGCGGCTGACAACCCAGCAGAGGTTGGTGTCGAGCGCCTCACCTGGTCGGAGTTGGTCGTCCATGAACGAAACCTGGCCAGGGACGGAACCACAGCTGGAGGAGCTGTCGTAGATGTACCCAGCCCGGCCGCTGAGCCCGAACGCCACGGATGTGCTGAGCCGGGCCGCTTCCTCTCCTCGGTTCGTGATGTGCAGCCGCACGGTGAAGAATTGCTTCCCCGCTGCAAGGGGATAGTGGTCGAGCCAATCGCTGAACCACGTCGCCGATGGGTCGATCTGGTGCGGGTCATCGAACGTGCGCAGCACCTTGACGGACCACGTCTGAGCAACCCTCCCGGTATGCCGGAAGGCGATCGGTTCGATTGTCGGCGATGTGGGCGCAGCCGCCGGCTCCGTCGGGAGCGGCGTCGGGGTCGTGTCCTGACCGGGCAGGGGAGCGAACGGCACGGGCACGCGCTCTTCGGCGAACGTCAAGCCTTCCGGGATGTCGTCGAGCGTCGGCAGCATGGCCCACAGCCCGCCGGTGCGCATGCCGTCGGCATCGGTTGGCGTGACGTCCCCACCTTTGTGCTTCTCGACCATCGCGCGCGCGGTCCCGAGAGCAGCGCCGATCGAGTCGCCGCCGATCGACCCCACCCCCACCAAGAGAACGTAGCGATCATGCCGAACAACGACGAGACCGCATGCGAGTTCGGTGATGGGTACGTCGGGATCTGAAACCTTCAACGGGCCGCTCAGGGCGATCGTCTCGTCCCCGATTTTCTTGGCGCTCGTCTTCTTGATCCCGGATACGTCGCCATTCTGCCCAATGCTTTGCAGGTACCGATCGCGGACGATCGGCATCGCATCATGGGTATGTTCGTCGGAGTCGAACTCAACGACCGCGGACGTGAGATAGATCGGCGAGGCGAGGCTAAATCCGGTCGCGATGAACGACCGGATGGCGGCGTCCTGAACCCCGTTGATTTCCGGTACGAGCAACGGCACCGGCGTCGGTGTCGGTTCCTGCGCCGACGCCGGCACGGCCCCGGCCAACAAGACCACCACGAGCACGAGCGCGATGACGCGGCGCATACGGTTCCCCTGACTCGGCAACTGCGATGCAAGCAAGTCGAACACTGACTGATCTTCACGACCATCGTAGGGGAGTCAGCGTCGGCGGCCAATCACCTAATCGGGGGAAGCGGCCGTTTTCGTGCGGACGCGCACCTGCCACTGCCATCTCAGCCCTCCGCTGCGGCGTGCTCACGGTGTCTGCTCGTTTAGCGCATGCGGACGCGGCGCTCAGGTTGCTCGCCGCGCCAACAAGGCAGGGCCAGCCCAGCTACTGTGGGCCGTCGGGGCGTTGGCTGAAGACAATCACGAGCGGGCCGGACCGGCCACAATCCGAACACCGCGCCGGATACGGCCGGACCGGTTCCTCGCCGGGTCCGGAGAACCACGTCGTCAGCGCCGGCCACGCGCGGCAGGTCGGACAGCGCGGCGTGAAGTGCTGTTCCAGCACGGCCAGTCGGCCATTGGTGTTCATGGCCATCTCCTAACCGCTCGCCGGCCGACCGCTCTGCTCTGCGGCCGCACGAGCCTCGTACCAGGCGGCCAGCTTGCCCACTGATCGGGTGGGCCCTAACTGGTAGTAGTCGGCAAACGTGCGCGCGGCCACGATCGCCGCGAACGCCTCATCCTCGGTTGGGTCGGCGCTCGTGGCCTCACCATATGGCCCCCAACTGGCAATCATGGTGATGTCGGTGACCGGCCCATCCTTCCCACACGTCGGACAGGGACTCGGATCAAGGCAAAAGGTGGCGGATGGATCGCAGAGACGATGGTAGAGCCAGCCGCGACAGGTCGGACATGACGCCGGCTGCTGTACGAGCGGCGCGACGCGGTCGAGGCGACGGGCCCATCCGGATCTGCTCATCGCGCTAGAGCTCCGCCAGCGCAACGCCGTGCAAGGCGACGATGTGCTCATACGGCACGTCGCGCCCGCAACTCGGACAGATCTGCGGGCGGCTGCACGCGCCGGTCTCATCGCGCACGACCGCGCCGATCCAGCGCTGGCAGTAAGCGCAGCCACGTGGGCGGAGGTGCTCTTCTAAGCGCATCAGACGGAGGTCGACGTTCTTCATGCTAGTCTCCTCGGCGCAAGGCCAGCCGCTGCTTCCAAGGCGTGCAACCGTTGCTCCAGTTCCGCGCTTTCGCGAATCGTCACCAGCGCCCGCGCAAGACTGGCCACGGCGTTCGCCCGCCCCGGCTCCAAGCGGCCGGCGAGTGTGGACCGCAGCGCGAGCGATAACAAGCCCTGCAAGTCGTCCGGCGTCAGCACGTCGCCGAGCTGCTTGCGGGCGCGGTTGCGATTCGACTTCCCGACGCCGCCCTTGGCTGACCATTGCCGGCGTTTCTCGACCCATTCCGGCGCGGCCGAGTGCCAAGGGCAGTGCACGCCGTCCACCGCTAAGGCAGAACACGGCTTGCCGCTCCGGGCGTTCGCTTGGCATCGGTCGGCCATTGTTCGGCTACCTCCGGATTCCGGCGCCATAGCGCCGGCCGTAGCGGCGCGCCGCCGCAGGGCTAAGCGAACGCGGCACCGGCCGGCCCGGAAAGGCGCAGCGTTGGCACAGCGTCTTTTTCGACATCGGCAAACCGCCACAGAGAGGGCACCGCGGCCTAGGTTGCTAATGAGCCATTAGCTGGCCTCCTCTGCTCGCGTGGGCCATGTCTCGAATGTGATCTCCGGCGCGCAGCGACACAACCCGCCATTCAGCAGAGGGCAATGCGGCTCGTGCGCGATATGCGCAATCGTGACGCGGCCCGCAGGGAAGCCCGCCGGCGTTGCCCCGGCGATAGCGGCGATGTATGGCTGACGGTCAAACGCTTTCGCTTTGACCCGCGCGAGATGGCGGCGCTGTTGGCGCGTGAGGTTTTCGACGGTCATACCCCTACCCCCTCTCTGGCTGCCTTCAGGCAACAGCGCACGCAGCGGTCCGTCTGCGCGTACGGCTGCGGCTCGCCACAGTCGGGGCAATAGCCGGGCGCTCCCGGTGTCGGTGTTTCCTCTTGTGTGTATGACGGGGGGTCCAAGTTTTCGGAAACGGTCTCGGCTTCGTCGTCAGCGACAATCGTGCGCAGCGCCGCATCACCGAGCTCGGTGAAAACGTCGCGCCATTCTTCGTCAATGGTCCAGGTGTCCGCCTTGCCCGGCCCATGTTTCTCGACGTGCACAACTCGCAACGCCTGCAGGTCCTCGAGGGTGCGGCGGATCGTCGCCGATGAGAATTGCGTCATGCCAACAATCGTTGAAGTCGCGAGTTCGCCGGCGCCGGCGTCAACGACCGTCTGTTCGACGAGGGCCTTAATGACGCGGCGGCGCACGTCGGGGAGTGAATCGAGCGCAACACGGAGCACGTATCCAAGGTCTTCCGTGGTGACGTCGCCGCGGTCGTGAGCAAGGGCGATTCCGCACGCGAGTCCACGCAACACCTTGGCGAAGCGAGTTGGTGCCTCAGGTTCCGGCGCGTATTCCAATTCACGGCGGAAGCCATCGCGAATGACGCCAGAACGGGCACGCGTGACGAAATCGGCGACGGTGGCAAGCATCTCCGTAACGTCCTGCGACACCTGCGGTGCCACGGAGCCACGGCTGGCGAGAAACCCACGCATTGCGGCATCAAGGGCTTCGCGCATGGCCACTTCCCGGCCTGCCCCGGCAAGCGCCCGGAGCGCAAGGTTGCGCCGATTCGGCATCGCGAGACGCAGCATCACGAATCGCTCGCCAAGCACGGCGAGCGCGGAATGATGACGATCGATGATCGGAGTCACGCCAGCAATGAAGCCGAGGCGTCCCTCCCAATGCAACTCTTTCCCTGTCCCCCAAACCATGTCGAAGCGACCGTCGTAGATTTCGCGCAGTTGCGCGAAGATCTCGCTCCGGTCATCGCCCTGCATCTCCAACACAGTCGTGAGGTCTTTGACGATCAGCACTTCGTCTTTGAGCCGGGCCAAAAGCGAGGGATCATTGCCGGGCACATCGAGCCCTGAGGCAAATGTGCGCGGCGTGAGCTTTGAGAGCGGATACATGCCGCGCGCTCCGTAGAGCGACCGGAGGGGCTCGGTCTTGGTGCCGCCAGGCGGTGCGACGATCAGGAGCCAAACCTGCTCGCCATCGAGCCGATGGGCAAGGATGGCGCCCGTGAGGACTGGCAATAACGCGCGATCGACGAGCAGCAGGTGTTGCTGGAAGACCGCTTCAAGCTCGGCAAGCGTGTGAGGGACCGTTTCCGATTCATTGCCCCCCCCGCGATACACATTTTCTTGCGCTGAGGGCGGGGGACGGTGGCAAGCATCTTCAAGCGCAATTAGGAGGTTTTCATCGACCGTCACGTGTTTGTCGGCGAGCGTTCGCACGACTTTCTGCCGGCTTCGTTCACTGGTCAGGTTGACCGTGTTGCGATAGAGGATCACAACACCATCGTCAACGCCTTGGCGAATCGTCAGCACGCCACGAATTTGGCCACGATCAAGGTGGGGACTGTGTATGTCAAAGTCTGCAACACCGTTCTTGACCGTCCAGCCGTGGGGAATGCGCAGCACCTCATAATCACCCATCACGCCACCCGCACGCGGTGAACGGTTGGCATCTGACGGGGGGTGGAATCTTTCGGAAACGGTATCCCCGTCTCGATACAGGCCAGGTGGAGCGCGCCGGGGAAGTCGCAACCGGCCGCCCACATCAGGAAATCGAAGACGTCGCCGCCAATGCCGCACCCAAAGCAGTAGAACGATTGGGAGTCGGGATAGACCGCGAGGCTACCGTCGGAGAGGCCGTCGTGAACCGGGCATTTACCGCGGTAGGTGCGGCCGGCCTTCCGGAGATTGGTGTACCGCTCGATCACGACACCGATGTCAACGCGCGCTTTCACGGCGTCCGCGCTGGGCCCACCATGCGCGCTCGGCGAGAGCTTGAGCGACTGCCGTCGCTGCAAGACCGCATCAATCGCTGCTTGTTGTTCGCGGAAGACCGCAGCCGTTCCGTCCGCGAAGTCGCACTCGTCGGGGTGCGCTGCGATATCGGCGAGATGGGCGGCAGTGATCTCTTTGGCGGCTAAGAGCGCGGCCATGGTGAGGTCACGGTACTGGCGCCGGAGTTCGGCACTCACGTCGCTCATCGCGCAGCGCCTTCCCGCGCGGCGAGTTCGTCCTCGATCAGGACGACAAATTCGTGCGCAACCTCTTCGTAGTTGGGGTCGTTATTCGCGGCCGCGACGCGGCCTTGCGCGCCCCAGTAATGGCGTTCGTCCTTGAGTTCGTCGACGCTCAGCGTGCGAAGGCATCGCCGGTTGCGGTGGGTGGTCATATCGATTACGATGCTGGTGTTCATCACGTGCTCCTGAAGTCGCCGCCTGGATTGCCGCCCAGCGGCGAATTTGCTATGCGGCGGATTCGCCCGGCCGGCTGTGGCCGTCGCTTGCGCCGTCGCCGTTGCCCGCACGCAACCGATCGACAAATCGCGCGAGGTCCTGCGCCGGAATGCGCCGCGATCCATCGATCTTGACGGAGCCGAGCTTGCCACTCCCCATCAACTCGTAGACTTTGACGCGGCTTAGACCAAGCGCCGCGGCCGCCTCTGGAACCCGATAGAGCAGTTTGGCTTCAGCCATCTCTCACCTCAACGAACGCGCGGACACACTACAAATAACCACGTATTGACATTTACAACCGTGAACGAGACAATTCAATAGACTAAGAGGACACATTCAGGACAAAACCGAAGACACTTCGGACAAATGGAGGCGGGAGTGGCAAGACCCCGGGCGCTCGACGAGGAGCAGGCTGCAGAAGTCCAACGACTCCGTCGTCTGGGCCTTGATGCCCAGGAAATCCGCTTCGAAATGCGCGACAAAGGCCTGATCCGGAACGATTCCCCGAGCCTCAAAACAATCCAGCGACGGGTGAAGCAAATTCCTCCCGTCAATGACGCGGACCCGTGGTCGTTTAGGGACGCCGATCCTGAGGAGGCGCGCCTTGTCTTGCCGGTACTCGAATATGTGTTTGCGCGAACAGATGGGCGGGTGTGGTTCAGCCGCGAGCTCGCATCGTGGATCTCACGCCTCAGGACCGCGGCGCCGGCAATCCCGCCGTGGATCGCATATGTCTTCGCGGGCGCCTATCAAGCCGCCGCTGCGCAGCAGTCCGACGCACAACTGCTCGAAACACGAGCGCTCGACTGGCTTTTGGCGAGCAGGGTGTGGGAGCGCGGGCCACTGAGACTCATCACCAACGAAAGCGGCTTTATCAATGCGGGAGGCCGCCTCGCGCTTGATGTCTACCTCGAATGCACATTGTGGTCGGTGACGCTGAAATCAGAACAAGAGCGGTTAGGTCCCGCCGATGTGGACGAAACGGACGGGGCGGACCCCGTGGAAAGCAAAGGCGAGCAAAAAACCGAAGAGGAGAATCCCGATGACACGACGTCGCGGTAAAGGCGAAGGTTCAATCACCCAACTCGCCGATGGGCGCTGGCAGGGGCGCGTCGACCTGGGGTATGTCAACGGCAAGCGCGTGCGCAAGGCGTTCTATGGCTCGACGCGTAAAGCCGTCCAAACCAAGCTCAATGCGGCCCTCGTCGACACAGATCGCGGCATCCCGCTTCCCAGCGAAAAGCTGACCGTAGCGCAATTCCTCGCGTCGTGGCTTGGCACCAAACGCTCGCAGCTTCGGCCGAAGACGCACGCGCTCTATGCGCAGATGGTCCGTGATCACATCAACCCGGAACTCGGGCGCATCCCGATTGCGCGCCTGACCCCGCAAGACGTGCAACGCCTCATCGATCGCAAGCAGGCGACGAAACTCTCCGCGCGCACCGTGGCGCACATTCACGCGGTGCTACGTCATGCCCTCGCGCAAGCTGAGAAGTGGGATCTTGTCGCGCGGAACGTCGCTCGGCTAGTCCAGGCGCCGGCCGTCAAGCGCTCCGATGCGAGCGTATTCGCAATCGACGAAGTGCGCGCGTTGCTCGTCGAGGTTAAGACCGGGCGCCTTGAAGCGCTCTACGTCCTAGCGCTGAGTCTTGGACTGCGACAAGGGGAGTTGCTCGGGTTGCGCTGGCAGGACGTCGACGTCGACCTAGGCCGGATTCGGCTCGAAGTGCAAATGCAGCGGATCGGCGGGAAGTTGGTTTCATCTCCGCTCAAAACGGAGAAAAGTCGACGCCTCTTGATCCTGCCTGATAAGGCACTGCAAGCGCTGAAGGTGCATCGAACTCGGCAGCTTGAGGAACGGCTGCGGCTCGGGCCGGCCTGGGAGGATCATGGCCTCGTCTTCACGACGGGACTCGGGCGTCCGATCGACGCACGCAACCTCATTCGCCATTACACGCAGGCGCTCAAAGTCGCCGGCATTCCGTATCGAAACTTTCACACGCTGCGCCATACCGCGGCCTCGCTCTTGCTCGCACATGGCGGCGATCTCTTCCGCGTGCAGCAGGTGCTCGGGCATTCGCAAATCGCGCTCACAGCCGATCTCTACGGGCACGCGCTGCCGGCGCTGCTCGAGGACGTGGCTGAGCGCATGGACCGCGCTTTAGGCGGATAGGGCATCAGATAGGGCATCAAACGCCAAGGCGCCGGTCGGAGATTCGACCGGCGCCTTTGATTTCTCCCATAGCTACGGGCTTTTCCCTAGTGAGCCGTGAAGGACTCGAACCTTCAACCAACTGATTAAGAGTCAGTTGCTCTGCCAATTGAGCTAACGGCCCATAACGCCGGATATTTTACCCAGTCGTCGACTATGTGTCAAAAATTAATCCTCGATTCGCGGGAGATTTGGCCGCTCTTTAAACCAGCTGGCGGCCTGTTCGTAGGCGTGGGCGACGCGAAGAACGGTCTGCTCGTCGAACGATCTACCAAGCACTTGCAAACTCACGGGAAGCCCATCTGAGAACCCGCACGGCACCGCGATGCCGGGAATCCCGGCCATATTGGCCGGAATCGTGAAGACATCGGCGAGATACATCTGATACGGATCGTCAGTGCGGGCGCCGATGGGAAAGGCGACAGTCGGAGAGGTCGGGGCGACGATCGCGTCGACCTGGGCGAAGGCCTCGTCGAAGTCGCGTTTGATTAGCGTCCGGACTTTTTGCGCCTTGACGTAATACGCGTCGTAATAGCCGCTGCTGAGGGCGTACGTGCCGAGCATGATGCGTCGCTTGACTTCAGGGCCGAATCCTTCGCCGCGCGTCCGCTCATACATTTCTCGGAGCGAGTTCGCCTCGACTGAGAGCCCGTACTTCACCCCGTCGAAGCGGGCGAGATTGGCGCTGGCCTCGGCGGGGGCGGTGATGTAGTAGGTTGGCAGCGCGTATTTCGTGTGGGGAAGGCTGACCGGGATCAGCTCCGCCCCGAGCGCTTCGAGTTGGTTGATGGCAGCGGCAACGGCAGACTCGACGCCTGGCTCCATGCCTTCGACGGTGTATTCATTGGCGATGCCGATCTTGGTGCCTTTGAGATCGGTAGAAAGGCCCTCGCGGTAGTTCGGGACGGGCAACCGCGCGGAAGTGGAGTCAAGCGGATCGTGGCCGGCGATCGCTTCGAGCAGGATCGCGGCGTCTTCGACGGTACGGGCGAACGGACCGATCTGGTCGAGACTGCTGGCGAAGGCGATCAGTCCGTACCGGGAAACCCGTCCATACGTGGGTTTGAAACCGACGATGCCGCAGAACCCGGCGGGCTGGCGAATGCTGCCGCCGGTGTCGGAACCAAGCGAGACGATCGCCTCACCGGCGGCGACGGATGCAGAGGAGCCGCCGGAGCTGCCGCCGGGAACCCGAGTCACGTCCCACGGATTCTTGGTTGTGAAGTAGCCGGAGTTTTCGGTCGAGGAGCCCATCGCGAACTCGTCGGTGTTCAGCTTGCCGAGAAAAACCGCGCTCTGTTCACGCAGTTTGCGAACAACCGTCGCGTCATACGGCGACTTGTAGCCCGCCAAGATTTTCGAGGCTGCGGTCGTCGGCGCGTCGGTTGTACAGAGGATGTCCTTGAGTCCGGTGGGGATTCCAGTCAACGGGGAGGCTTCGCCGGCAGCGATACGAGCGTCGGCAGTTTTCGCCTGCTCCCGCGCGACATCCTGCATAACGGTGATGTAGCAGTTGAGGCGGTTATCCACTGATTGAATGCGGGCAAGGTGCGCTTCGATCAGCTCGACCGCGGAGATTTCCTTGTCGTCGAGGCGTTGGCGTGCATCCGCTGCTGTGAGGTCCGTGAGTTCGGTGGACGTCCCGGAGCGGGTCGCGCTCATGACTCAATCTCGTCGCCGCTGGTCAGGACCGCATGGACTTCGATGAATCCGTCGGTTTTGCGAGGAGCATTTGCGAGCACGGCCTCTACGGGCAGCGAAGGGCGGATTTCGTCGTCGCGCATGACGTTCGTCAGGTCGATAACCTGGGCCGTGGGTGAAATCGCGGCAGTGTCAAGCTCGTCGAGGGCTGCGATATGGTCGAGGATCGACGAGAGTTGATCGCGCATTCGTTCGAGCTCTTCGGGCGAAAGGTGGAGCCGGGCAAGCTCGGCCACGTTCCTGACCTCATCAACTGTTAGTGCCATCTTGAAGACTCCCGAATGTTCGCCAGCGTATATCAATCGAGCGCCGAATTAGGCGAAACTTGAGTCTAGCATAGGCGCTGCCGGGCACTAGAACGAAGCATGGCCGTGATGCACGGCAGTGTGCTTCGTGCGGGCGGTCATGGTATATATTGCCTCTACGCGGTACCGATCTAGGGCTTGTTGAACGGGCTGACCTCCGGGCTGCCGCGGTCGATTCATGTCCAAGAAGCGTCAATGAAGCGCACCATTTACCCCAGCGCGAAGCGAGTGCAACGTCCTGGGGGCAGGTCTGGCCTTGGGCGAAATCGACTTGTGATTTGGGTGTCGGCGTTTGTGCTCACTTGTGTCGTGTTATCGTCATGCGCCGACGATACTAGCGATCGCCGCTTCGCCAACGAGACGCCGCTGACGGCCGATGCATCGTTGTTTACGCCGACCGCGACGCTCGCCCCGTCCTCGATCACGGCCGCGGCTGGACCGGTCATCCTCTCGCCGGAAGCGCTGATCGTTTCCCGTGGCGCTCCCGCGCATTTCTACGTTCGATCAGGAAACAGTCTGCTCGCCTTTTCCGCCGATGGGGCGTCGCGGAAAACAGTCTGGAAAGGCAAGGAGGGCGAGCTGCTCGGAGTTACCAGCTCGCCAAATGGCGATCGCGCCGCGATCCTGACCCGCACTAAAGATCGCTATGACGTTGTCGTCGTCGATAGTTCCGGCAAAAAGCTCAAAACATTCAACGACGTTCATCACGTGCTGGAGCCGGGGACGCCGACACCAGTGTCCGGCGCGGGCCGCGATCTCATCGATTGGTCGCCGCAGGGGAATCAATTGCTTGCGGCATTCGCCAGCGGCGGAATCATCCGGCTCCCGTTGGACGGCGATCCGGCGGTCGTGCTCGGAAGGGCGAAGGCCCCCGGGCCACTTGACGTGCAATGGTCACCCGCGGGCGATGCGATCGCCTACGTCGGTCGCGTCGACTCGGCATCCGTAGCTCGCCTCTTCGCCGTGAATGTGAACGGACAAGGCAACGAACCGGTCGAGCTTTACCCGAAAGACACTGCAACAACTTCATCGGTTGTGGAGGCGAAGTGGCTGCCGAATGCCTCCGCGATTTTGTTCACCAGAACCTCTCCGGAGGACGAGCTTCCGAAGGGCGGTGATCTGTTCGGAGTGCCGGCGAAAGGAGGCGGCGCCACCCTCGTCGCCAGTTCAGCCCGCGCGGCCCCGGTAGCTGCCATTGAGCATGTGATCGCTTCTCCGAATGGTCGGTCGATCGCTTATACGGTCGTCGTGCCCGGACCTGACCAACCGGAATTCCACAGTCTATGGGTTCAGCAACTGGGCACGAATCGGGCGACGAGGATCTCGACGCCGCCAGATGAAACGATCACTGAAGTCTGGTTCGTATCGAATGGGATTGCCTACCGCACCGCTCCGAGTTCGCCGAAGAAGGGCGAGGAGGATTCGCTTGGCGTCTATATCGTGGGGCCGGATCAGACGAGGCGACAGGTTTACGCGACTGGCTCGCTCGTGCCGGGCACGCCGGAGGCATCGCCAGTCGCGTCTCCTGTAGGTCAGACGCCGAACCCGGCTATACCAACTCAGCAACCGATAAGCTCAACGCCGACCCAAGTCCCCCCGACATCGACGCCGCAGGGTTAGTCTCGGATTTCCTCCGCGTCGAAGATGTTCTTGGCGGCGTTGATTCGCTGCTGGTTCGCTTCGTCCTCGGGCCGCAAGTCGATCGGCGTGGATATCACCGCGTCGACGTCATCGTCATCGTTGAGAGCGGCCTCAGTTGAGTTCACCGATCCCGTCCGTTCTGGCAATTGAACTGATTCCTGGCGGCGGGGATCAGGAATTTCCTCGCGCAGGATGCAGAGTACGCGCACTTGACGACCCGTAAGGCGGGTAATGACATCTTCGACGACGAGCCGCGCGTCGTCGCCGTTCAACTTGTTCTTATGGAACTCATAGGGTGAGGCCAGCGTTATCTCGTCTCCGCTGACGGCAACTGGGTCGATTGTACTGAGTAGCGCCTCGACTCGGCGATTGACGGCCTTCACGTCAGCGCGCACCCGCTCCCAAAGATCAGCAACTTGGGCTACCGTGAGGATTTGCACGTTGTTTGCACCGTTGGAAACGACGGCAGTCGGCACGGTGGCCGCCGGTTTTATCTCTTTGACCGATGCTACATTGCTGCGAACTTTGTCGCGGAGGCGAGTGGTCGGCGCCTCGTCGCCTGCCTGCTCTTGGAGGACGTGCGCCGAGCGTTCACGTGGCGGACTTAGCGCGGCCGAAGCGACACTTAGCGCCTGTGGAGCCGACGGTTGCTGGAGTATCGCTTCGACGAGCGCAACTTCGAGCGGGAGCTGACTGTACGATGCGTGTCGAATCCGAAAATCGATTTCGCTGAATTGGCGCGCAAGCTGGGCCAGCTCAAGCAGTTCGAAACGCGTCGCCAACGCCTTTGCGTTTTCATCGGCATCCGCTGAACCGCCGGCGCGCTGATGGAGCAAGACGCGCAAATAGCCAACGAGTTGTTGGTTGAGCTGTCGCGGGTCCTCGCCGGCTTCAACCGCGCGGTTAACCGTTTCGAGTGCGAGCGTGGGATCGCGTTCGGCGAGCGCATTGACCAGCGCTTCTATTCGGTCGTTGCGGCTAACTCCAAGCAGCGTGCGGACGGCGGCAGCATCGATTAGTTTCGTTCGGTCGTCTGGTTCCGCTTCTCGGTAGACAGACAATTGATCGAGCAGGCCGAGCGCGTCCCGTAAGCTGCCCGTGGCGTGGCGGGCGATGACATCTAGTGCTTCGTCGTCGATCTCGAGCCCTTCGGCTTCGGCGACAGTGCGCAATCGCTGGACGATCGGGCCGACGCTGATACGCCGGAAATCGAAACGCTGACAGCGGGAGACGATCGTCTGCAGAAGCTCCTCGGGGTCAGTTGTAGCGAGGATGAACTTTGTGTGCGCGGGCGGTTCTTCGAGCGTTTTGAGGAACGCGTTGGCCGCCGCGCCGGTGATTTGGTGCGCTTCGTCGATGATGTAGAACTTTGTTTTGAGCTGCGTCGGTGCGTACTTGACCCGCTCGCGGAGTTCGCGAATGTCGTCGATGCCGCGGTTACTCGCAGCATCGATCTCGATAATATCAGTTGCGGATCCAGTATTGATCGCTTGGCAGCTGACGCAGGCATTGCACGGCCGTTCGAGCGGATCGGGATCCAGGCAATTAACCGCCTTTGCCAGCAGCCGAGCAGTCGTCGTCTTTCCCGTGCCGCGCGGACCACAAAAGAGATACGCGTGGGCGACACGACCGAGTAAGATCGCGTTTCGGAGCGTTTGTACGACGTGCTCTTGGCCAACGAGCTCGACCGCGTCAAACGACTGTGGACGGTATTTCCTGTAGAGTGATTGCGTGTGACCCTGTCGCTCTGGCGAGGCACCGGTCGAGTTGGAGTCCGACGCTGGAGACTGATGGTCGGCAGCCTCATCTGAATTGAAGAGCGACGGGAATCCCATTCGCATGGCCTTTTTTACGGACAGTAGAGGAGGAGCACTTCGGCGCAACAAAGTGCCGGTTCCGAGAGTATAGGCATCCGAACGCCCGTTCTTCAATACTTTTGAGTACCATTTTTGGAGCCGATTTTGGGAACCCTATATATCGTCGCGACACCGATCGGCAATTTGGGCGACATAAGTGCGCGGGCACTCGACGTGCTCGGCAGCGTGGCGTTGATCGCCGCCGAGGACACGCGCCATACCGGCAAGTTGCTTGCGCATTTCGACATAAAAACGCCACTCGTCAGCTATCACAGCTTCAACGAGCGAACGCGGCGTGAGCGCCTCCTAGCTGCGCTTGCAGATGGTGATGTTGCGCTGGTTTCGGACGCGGGCACGCCTGTGATCGCCGATCCGGGGCATGAACTGGTCAACGCAGCGATTGCTGCCGGATTCAGAATATCCCCCATTCCGGGACCGTCTTCGCTGACCGCCGCCGTCAGTGCGTCGGGACTGGTCGATGGTCCGTTTCTGGCACTCGGATTCTTGCCGCGAAAGGGGAAAGAGCGGACCACGATCTTGGCCAAAGCAGCCGCGACGTCCTATTCGATAGTACTCTTCGAATCCCCAAACCGAGTTGCTAAAACGTTGAGTGATCTCGCCAACACATTCGGAGATCGGCGTTGTTTCGTGGCGAGGGAACTGACGAAGCTGCACGAAGAATTGCGATGGGGCGATGTCAGCAACTTGGCATTGAAGTACAAGGGCGAAACGGTGAAAGGCGAAGTCGTGATTGTTGTTGCAGGCGACGACAGACCTCAGCCCTCAAATGAAGACGTTGAATCGGTTGTGGGGCAACTCCTGAACTCAGGACTCAAGCCAAGCGAGGCGGCGCGAGAAGCGACGTCGCTGACCGGCGGTTCGCGGTCGGACCTCTATCGGTTGGCAATTGCGATTTCCAAGGGGAAGAGCGCAGGCGAATAATGACGGAACGTCATTCTGGCTGGAATGCGAGTTTGCGCTGGCGCATGAGGATACTTTGCAGAATGCCTTCGGCGGCGAGAAATGTCCACACTGATGAAAGGCCATAACTGACAAAGGGTAAGGTGACACCGGTCACTGGAAGGATGCCAAGGTTCATACCGATATTGACGAAGGCTTGGAAGAACAAGATTCCGGTCACGCCGAGAGCGAAGCACTGACCGAAAGAATCGCGCGCCGCTTCCGCCACACGCAAGCAGCGCCAGAGCAGAATCACGAACGAGGCGAAGAGCGCCAACATGCCGATAAAGCCGAACATGCTGCTGACGTGGGCAAAGATGAAGTCGGTGGTGCGCACGCGAAGTAGTTCCAACTGGCTTTGCGTGCCACCATGCAATCCGTGGCCGAAGAGGCCGCCTGAGCCAATACTAATCCGTGCCTGAATGATGTTAAACCCCTGTCCGGAGGGGTCACGCTCTGGGTCGAGGAAGATGTAGAACCGATCCTTCATATAATTGTGCAGAACGAATTGCCAGGCGATCAGCGATGCCGGAATTGCCATGAGGGCCATGCCGATGAAATATAGCCATCGCGTCCTCGTTACGGTCATCATCGAGGCCCAAATCACCGCATAGACCATCGCGGAACCGAAATCCGGCTCGAGAAAGACCAAACCCATCGGCACCGCAACGATGAGGAGCGAGACGAAGAAATTGCCCAACTCGCGCATGGCGGCGTCGCGGGAGGAAATAAAGGCGGCGAGCGCAATGATCGTTGCAAGCTTCCCGAACTCAGACGGCTGGAACGAGATTTGGCCCACGTAAATCCAGCGCTGCGATCCGGCGACGATGACGCCGATCGCTAGCACGGTCCCAAGGATGGCGATACCGAGCGCGTAAATAACCCATGCGAACGAAACGAAGAATCGATAATCGAGGTTGGCAAACACGAGCATGACGGCTACCCCGACCAGACCGAACATCGCTTGTCTGACCCCGAGATTGCCGACCGTGAGCACATCTTCGCCGGTCGCGCTCCAGATCGCGACCACACCGAACCCCATCAAGACGAAGGTCGTGATGAGCATATAGAAGTCGAAGTCTTTCCACCTGTAACCAAACGGTAACATCGAAGCGGTAGGACGTCCCTTCTTTTAGAGAACCGTGACTTCGTTGATCGTGATGTGGAATACACAGTTTAGTAGCTCAGCAGCTCGCCGGCTCATCAGCATACGAGGCAGAAAGATCTCGAAGTACTGCATCACCGGTGCCATTTCCGTGTCGATCGTCAATTCGAGCGTGATCGTTTTCGCCTCGGAAGCGACGCGCAGGAATGACGACGTGGCCGCGTAGTTCACGCGGTCATGTTGGTCAAAGGTCGCGGGGTCGGTGTTGCGCACACGCGAACGGTGGACGTCCGACTTGTCGGCGAGAATCAATGCCGCGGAAACGGGATGGACCGGCTCGCCGAGCCTGCCCGTATCGTCGCCATGCGAGCCGATGGCGCCGAGCACGACTGCAACATCCTCCGGCACCATTCCGAGTCGGTTGAGAATGGTATAGGACAGCGTCGCGCCGGTCGATGCGTGACCGTGGCGACTGATCACGTTGCCGATGTCATGCAGATATCCGCCGATCGCCGCCAATTCCTGATGGCGCGCGTCATAGTCCAGGAGGCGCATAACGTTGCGCGCGATGCTGGCAACGAGGCCGACGTGGCGGAACCCATGCTCAGTGAAGCCGAGCACACCAAGGTTCCTATTTGCCTGGCGGATATATGCCTGGACTTCGGGATCTTCGCGAACCACTTCGAGCAGCAGGCTTGGCTCGGTGCGAGCGGCAGCCGCGGCCGTTTCCGGCGCGACATCTGTTTTGCCGATCCGGAGATCGGTGCCAAGTGAATCGAGCACTTCTTCTTCAGAGGAAAGGCGTTCGGCCGTGGGGCTTGTCGCGACAGCAGGAACGCGTCGTTCAGTCATTGATGGTCGATGCTCCTAGATGCTAATCAACCCAGTATAAAGGTCGTTGTCATCTTGAGGCCAATGTTCCTGCCACTTGGGCTACGCGAATTGCAAGAAATTTCGCGCTCTTTGGCAGGCAACTCATCGACATGCCCACGACACCACGCACGGGTTTCGCCGAAGAAACCGTGGCGCTACACTTGCCGTACATAAAGTAAGCGCGGGTGTGCGAGCGAAGCGAGTTTCTCTTTGATAAGATAGCGCTCGCAGAAGCTCGAAACGGAGTGTTCGCGCGATCCGGAGATTCGATGTTGAGTCGCCGGTGGGAGCGGAGTAATCAATGCAGATTAACGATGCACTGGATGCGTTCCTTTTGGGCGCGTTTTTTTTCGGCCTCATCATGTCTGGTCTCGCGGTTTCGCTGGGAGTCGCAGACGCGAGTTTCAGTCATTTTGGGCACCTCGGGCACGCCCATGGTCATCAGGGCGGACACGGTGGCGCTGATGTCGTACAGCCGGTCAACATTGCGACGGTGCTGGCGTTTATCACCTGGTTCGGCGGCATCTCCTACCTACTAAGACACAACGCCGGTCTGTGGGGCATCCTCAGCCTCTTCGTCGGCATCTTCGCCGGTCTGTTTGCGGGCTACGTCGTATTCCGCCTGCTCCGGAAGTTGCAATCGGGTGAAGTCGTGCTGAGTGCTGAGGATTTCCGGATTGAAGGCGTGATCGGCCGGGTCAGCTCATCGATCCGCGAAGGCGGAACTGGCGAGGTCATCTACGAGCAGCGAGGTATTCGACAGGTCTCGGCCGCGCGATCGTCGAACGGCGAGCCGATTGCGCGGGGCGTCGAGGTCGTCATTGTCAATCGCGCCCACGGCGTCGCGCTCGTCGAACCCTGGGCGTCATTTTTAGGCGATCGACATGCCGACCTCGCCCGCGACGAGGAACTTCAACCTGAGGAACACCAGGCAATTCGTGATCGGGTGTAAATTATGGATATGGTCGATACCAAGAAGGGAGATGAGGCAACGCTGCTTCACATTGCCGGACATGGGATAGCACATACGCTTCGCTCACGAAAATCAAGGTTCGAGAGGGGGAGTCAATGACCGAGTTATTGGTTATCGTTGGTGGGTTAGCGCTGGTTCTTGTATTCGTCTTGGCGCTCGTCGCGACGATGTTTCGCAAGGTCGGGCCGAATCAGGCGCTCGTTGTCTATGGTTTTGGCGGAACTCGCGTGGTCGTCGGTGGTGGCAAGGTCATCTGGCCGATGGTTCAGCAATCGCGCGAACTATCGCTAGAGCTCATGAGCTTCGACGTGGCGCCACAACAAGACCTCTATACGAGTCAGGGCGTTGCAGTCAACGTTGAAGCGGTCGCGCAAATCAAAGTGAAGTCAGACGAGGTGAGCATCCAGACCGCCGCGGAACAATTTCTGAACAAGTCGCCTCAAGAGCGCGAGGGGCTGATCCGGCTGGTCATGGAAGGTCATCTCCGCGGCATTGTCGGGCAATTGACGGTGGAACACATCGTTAAGGAGCCCGAGATGGTCGCCGACCGTATGCGCGCCAATGTCGCCGATGACATGAGCAAAATGGGCCTCGAAGTTATTTCGTTCACAATCAAAGAGGTCCGCGACAACAACGAATACATTCTGAACATGGGCCGGCCGGATGTCGCCGTGGTGCGGCGCCAGGCTGACATCGCGACAGCGGAGGCCGAGCGGGATACTGCGATCAAGCGGGCGCAAGCTCTGCGGGAAGCGAAGGTCGCCGAGTCGGTTGCCGACCAAGAGCGCGTTATCGCCGAGACGGCCAGCCAGACTCGTCAGGCCGAGGCGATGCGGGACCTAGATGTCAAGCGTGCGGAATACCTGCTGACTGTCAAGGCCCAACAAGCGCAAGCCGATAAAGCGTACGAAATTCAGACGAACGTCGAACAGCAGCGCGTCATCGCAGAGCTCGTCAAGATCGATCAAGTAAAGAAACACGGGGAGATTGCCGTCCAAGAGGCGGAAATCCTCCGCCGTGAAAAGGAACTTATCGCGACCGTTCTTCGCGCCGCGGAAATTGAAAAGCAGCGGATTGAAACGTTGGCTGATGCCGAGCGGCAGAAACAAGTGCTGCAAGCGACCGGTCAGTCAGAAGCCCTTCGACTTGAGGGCCAGGCTCAGGCCGAGGTCACCAAGGTTCGCGGCATGGCCGAGGCCGAGATCATCAAAGCCAAAGGTCAGGCGGAAGCGAATTCGATGACCGTCAAGGCCGGCGCGTACCAGGAGTACAATCAGGCCGCGATCATCGACAAGCTGCTGACCGGGTTGCCGGAAGTTGTCCGTGCCCTCGCTGAGCCGTTGACGAAGGTCGACAAAATTACCGTGGTCTCGACCGGAGCAGATGGCAACGGCTCGGGCGCCGGCGTGAACAAGATCACGTCCGATTTGACGACAATGGTCGCGCAAGTTCCGGCGCTGTTTGAGACACTGACCGGTATGAAAATTGGCGATCTGCTCAACCAAGTTCCGCAGATTCGCGATGCCTCACACCCGGCGAACGGGCGAGACGCACCACGCCCCCGTCCGGCGGTTGAAGCCCCGACCGCGGTCCAGGAACCGCCTCAGGAATCGGACAGTCAATAGGCTCCAAACGCCGAAATGAAATGGCGATGAGCAGGGTGGTCGTTCGAACCACCCTGCGCACGTTTTGAGGTTTGATCTGGGTTCTAGTTGCGGTTGAAAGGCGTGCTATGCTTCCGGTCGCCTCGGGAAGGGCAGCGGCAACCTGAGCAGTTCGGATAAAGGTGATCGGCCATGCCGGACGATCCATTCGTCGACCGAGTCGAAGGTGACGCAGAACGCCTGTCGGTGGAAGCACTCGGCGAACCAGGCGATCGGCGATTCCGGCTGCTGGCAGTCGTCAGCGGTGATACCCACATCATCTGGCTTGAAAAGCAACAAGTTTTTGCCCTCGGCCGGGCAATCGAGCAAGTGCTCGAGAGCCTGCCGGACTTAGGTCCCGAGCTGAACGACGTTCCGCCAATCGCTTCGTTCGACCCTGCAACGAACCAGCAATTTCGAGCCGGACGTATGGAGCTTGGATTTGACGAGAGCCGCAACCGCCTCGTCATCATCGCCCACGACGTCGAAATGGAAGACGTGGGCCCGCGCCTCACCTTCCGGCTCACGCGCGGTCAGGCACGCGATTTCAGCGCTGAAGCGGCTGCCGTTGTGGCCGCGGGCCGACCTCTGTGCCCCCTGTGCGGACAGCCAATGGGGCAGGAACCTCACGTTTGTCCGGAGCAAAATGGTCACCTCCCGCACTCCGTGGACGAACTCGGCATCGATGGTGAACCCGAAATCGATGACTCCCCGTAGTTCCTTCCTCGCGACCTGAACTTTGATACGAACCTCTCCATCGTCGGGGTCATTCGATTGCCACCGAGCAGTTATAGGGATTACAGGTCCTGCCGGCGAAAATGAACATCCGTCGGCAGGACTTTTTTGCCATGTTTTAGCAATATGTTAGGTTGACAGGCATAATTTCGACCGCGTATCATGGCAATATCGTTCGAGGATTCGTCCTTAGAGACAGCGGTACCAACGATGTCGATGCCGACGCAACCGATCAGCATTATTGGCCTCGTACTTATTTCGCTCCCTGTCGGGAGCGTGTGGTGTTGTGGAGGCCGGCGCCTGGACATGGCGTAGAACGAATCGAACGAGAACGAGTGAACAGGGCCTCCCAACGTCGGGAGGCTTTTTTAGTGTCTCTCGATCCGGGAACAGCCGAACGATGAACAATTGGGCAATGTTGCTCACCGAACCCCGCGCGGTCGCGGTTTAGGTTCAACTCACGGCGGGCAGACGATGGTCAGCCGCGTGACGAGCGCGGGAACGGAGCGAGACGATGGCAGTTTCAGAACCCGCGATGCTGACCCAAGCCAAGTCAGCGCAGCAGGACGCGAAGGATAAGCCGGCGAGGGGAACCGACCGCCCGACCATGACCGGCTCGGAGATCACCTGCGCGAGCCTTGAAGCGGAAGGCGTGACAACCGTCTTTGGGTATCCGGGTGGGGCGGTCATTCCACTCTACGACGCACTCCCGCGCTTCGATCTCCATCATGTGCTGGTTCGATTTGAACAGTGGGCGGCGCTCGCCGCCGACGGTTACGCGCGGGCCACAGGCAAGGTCGGCGTCTGCATTGCGACCTCAGGACCGGGCGCGACGAATCTCGTCACCGGACTCGCCAACGCGATGCTCGATTCGGTGGCGATGGTCGCAATTACGGGACAGGTCGTGCAACCGCTCATCGGACGCGATTCATTTCAAGAAGTCGATATTACCGGTATCACGCTTCCCGTAACGAAACATAATTACTTGGTGCAGTCGGTCGAAGAAATCGCGCCGACGATTAAGGAGGCCTTTTACCTGGCGCGGTCGGGACGACCAGGTCCGGTGCTTGTCGACATTCCAAAGAGCGTGTTTCAAGCGAAAGGAAAATTCCACTATCCAGGCTCGGTCGGTCGGCGAGGCTATCAGCCGAGCATGCTGCCGAATATGCGGCAGGTAAAACTCGCAGCTGATTTGATCAATCACGCGAAGAGACCGCTGATTATGGCTGGCCACGGCATCATGCTTAGCGGCGGCGAGGACGTCTTCGCCCGGTTCGTGGAAAAGACCGGCGTCCCGGTGATTTTCACTTTGCTCGGTCAAGGGTCGTTTCCCGAATCACATCCGCATGCGCTCGGGCTGATGGGGATGCATGGACATCTCCACGTCAACACTGCGCTCGGCGAGGCAGACTTGCTCGTGAACATCGGCGCGCGATTCGACGACCGCGCGACTGGGAGAGTGGCGGGATTTGCTCCGAAGGCAAAGATCGTTCATGTCGATATCGATCCGGCGGAGATCGGCAAAAACATCAAAACCGATGTCCCTGTCGTTGGTGACGCGCGAGAAGTGCTGAAGGTGCTCATTCACGAGGTCGAGGAACGCCGCCATGACGGCTGGCTCGACTGGATCAACGCACAGCGAAATGTCGTCCTGCTAACCGCGCTCGAGAACCGCCCGGACTGGCCGGAGCCGTATTCAATTATCAAAGCAATCGCCGAAGAAACCAACGGCGAAGCGATTTACGCCACAGATGTTGGTCAGCACCAAATGTGGGCCGCGCAACATCTCGGCCTCGATTACCCGAATCGCTGGCTGACGTCGGGTGGTCTCGGCACGATGGGCTACGGGTTGCCGTCCGCGATTGGTGCGAAGCTTGGTTGTCGGGATCGCGAGGTGTGGGCGATTGTCGGCGACGGCGGTTTCCAGATGTCATTGAATGAGCTCGCGACCGCGGTTCAAGAACAGGCCGACGTGAAGGTCGCGGTCATTAACAACGGCTATTTGGGCATGGTTCGCCAGTGGCAGGACCTATTCCATGCCAAGAACTATTCCGAGGTTGAGATTTCAGCGCCCGACTTCGTCAAGCTCGCTGAAGCGTACGGCGCCACGGGCATCCGGGTTCGCACTGCCGCGGAGATCAAACCCGCAATCGATCGCGCTCGCTCCACGCCGGGGCCGGTCGTCATCGATTTCGTCATCGAACCGGAAGCGAATGTCTGGCCGATAGTGCCGCCGGGTGCGAGCAACTCGGAAATGATGCAGAATCGTTATCAAGATCCCGATACAGAATAGAGGACGGCCATGAAAAATCCGCACACGCTCGTCGTTCTCGTCGAAGACCATCCAGGAGTTTTGAATCGTGTCGTCTCGCTACTGCGGCGTCGCTCGTTCAACATCGACTCGATAACTGTCGGGCACTCCGAGCAGCCCGGGGTTTCGCGGATGACGCTTGTCGTCAATGGCGAAGAGGACGAAGTCGAGCAGGCTGGTAAGCAACTCTACAAACTGATGGAGGTGCTGAAGGTCACGGACTTGACCGACCTCAATTGCGTCGCTCACGAGATGGCCCTGGTAAAAGTTGCCGCGAAGCCGGCGCAACGAGCCGAGATTTTGATCGTTGCCCAGATTTATGACGCGCGCGTCGTGGACGCGAGCCCAAACACGCTGCTATTGGAAGTGACCGGCCCGCAGGATCGCATCGATTCACTGCTGGCAATGGTCCGGCCATTCGGGATTCGCGAGTTGGTGCGCACTGGACCCGTGGCAATGATGCGAGGCAGCGGTTCGCTGACGCCGAAACATCCCAATCGTGTCGTAGTAGGAGACGGCGAATTCGCCGCGGACTAAGAGCAATTTCAAGGCGGGGAGTGAGCATCACTCCCCGTTCTGTTAGTGGCGATGGAGAGGCGCTCTCGGGCGAGAGCAATAGGGAAGCAAGGGGGAATCTGGTGCCCGCGACGATCTATTACGACAAGGATGCCAGTCTACAACCGTTACTGGGCAAGACGATTGCGGTTATCGGCTATGGAAGCCAAGGTCATGCTCACGCATTGAATCTGCGCGACTCTGGTTTGGATGTCGTGGTCGGATTGCACGAGGGAAGCTCCAGCCGGCCCAAAGCGGAAGCCGATGGACTCCGCGTCGAAACAGTCGCAGATGCGGCCAAAGCCGCCGATGTCGTCATGATTCTGGTGCCCGATCAGACGGCCAGGAAGGTCTACGACGAATCGATTTCCCAGTCTATGACTGCCAGTAAGACCCTGATGTTTGCCCACGGTTTCAATATCCACTTTGGCCAAGTCGTGCCGCCACAAGATGTCGATGTTTCGATGATTGCTCCAAAGAGCCCCGGTCACCGGCTGCGTGAGCTCTACCAGGAAGGTGTCGGTGTTCCAGCGCTCGTCGCGGTCCATCAAGACGCGTCAGGCAAGGCAAAGGAAGTGGCGTTGGCGTATGCGAAGGGCCTCGGCTCGACGCGCGCTGGCGTTCTTGAGACCACCTATAAGGAAGAGACCGAAACTGATCTCTTTGGCGAGCAAGCAGTGCTTTGCGGTGGTGTTTCGGCGCTGATCGAAGAGGGGTTCAACACGCTGGTCACCGCCGGCTACCAACCTGAAATCGCGTATTTCGAGTGCTTGCACGAAATGAAATTGATCGTCGACCTGATCTACGAGGGCGGCCTTTCGTATATGCGGTATTCGGTCAGCGACACGGCCGAATATGGCGACTATTACGCGGGGCCCCAAATTGTCGACGATCAGACACGCATGACGATGAAGAACCTGCTTGCGAATATCCAAGACGGCACGTTCGCCAAGCAGTGGATCGCCGAGAATGAAGCCGGCCGCAAAGACTTCCTAAGGATGCGCGAAGAGCACGCAGGAACGACAATTGAAACAGTCGGCAAAGGTCTCCGCGCAATGATGCCTTGGCTGAAGAAGGGCCGTCCGACGACGCAGATGAGCGGCCAGAACGGAGACTAAGATGACCACGAAGGAAGATGGCGTAGGGCGGAGAATCCTGGTCTTCGACACCACGCTCAGAGACGGCGAGCAGTCGCCCGGCGCCACCATGACAGAAGGCGAGAAGCTCGAAGTCGCGGATGCTTTAGTGGCACTGGGAGTCGATATCATCGAAGCCGGCTTCCCCGCAGCCTCTCCCGGAGATTTCGAGGCAGTCCGCCAGATCGCACAGCGAGCAAAAGGGACGACGGTCGCCGGCCTCGCACGGACGAATAAGTCGGACATCGAGCGAGCCGCGCAGGCTGTGCGCGAGGCCGAGTCGGCGCGGATTCACACATTCATCGCCACGTCGGACATTCATCTTAAGCACAAATTGCGAATGTCTCGTGAAGAGGTGCTGGAACGCGTGACTGAGATGGTGAAGCTCGCCAAGAGCTTCACCGGTGACGTCGAATTCTCAGCTGAAGACGCGACTCGGTCGGACTGGGATTTCTTGGTCGAGGTCTTTTCGCGGGCAGTAAAAGCGGGCGCGACGACGCTCAACGTGCCCGATACGGTGGGGTACACGACCCCGTTGGAATACACGAAGTTGATGGAGCACTTACAACTGCACGTCGAGGGAATCGACGAAGTCATCATCTCGGTTCACTGTCATAACGACCTCGGGATGGCGACAGCAAACACGCTAGCGGCGGTTGCCGCGGGCGCGCGTCAAGTCGAAGTCACCGTGAACGGCATCGGCGAGCGAGCTGGCAATACCGCCCTTGAAGAAGTGGTGATGTCTCTTTCTACGCGGGGCGACCAATTCTCGGGATACACCAAGATCAATAAAGAACGGATCGTGCCGACAAGCCGGCTCGTGAGCGGCATTACAGGATTGCAAGTTCAAGTCAACAAAGCGATTGTCGGCGCGAATGCGTTCGCCCACGAAGCGGGCATCCACCAGGACGGGATGCTTAAAGAGCGAACGACGTATGAAATCATGAACCCTATCGATGTTGGTTGGGAAGGGACCAAGCTCGTGCTGGGAAAACACTCGGGCCGGGCTGGTTTCCGGAACACTCTCACCGAGCTGGGGATCAAACTCGACGATGATCAGCTCAATGAAGTCTATCTTCGGTTCCTGACACTAGCCGACCGTAAGAAAACAGTCACCGCGGCTGATCTCATCGCGTTGGTTAACGATCAGATCGAAACCGCAAGCGACACGTTCCATCTCGCACAGTGGCGTGTGGACATCGCGAGCGGCGAGCCAGCAAACGCATCTGTTGTGCTGGCGCACGGCGACCAAAACGTCGTCGGTGAGGCAGAGGGCAATGGTCCAGTCGACGCGCTGATGAAAGCGATCAATGCCGCGACCGGCATCCACGGCGAACTCGAGTATTACCAGGTTGGAGCGGTCACGCCGGGCGAAGATGCCCAAGGCCAAGTTCACCTGCGGATCCGGGTCGGGGATCAGCTCTATACCGGCCACGGTCTCGCGACGGATATCGTCGAAGCCAGCGCGCGGGCGTATCTCGCGGCGCTCAGCCGGGTGGAACAAGCCCGCCCGTCGACGGTCATCGCCGGCTCTTCAGTGTCGAGGTGGACATAACGATTGACATGGATCGCGAAATGCGGGTTTAGTCGACATGAGGTCGTAGAAACGAATGAATTCGCAAGCGAAAACACTCAGTCAAAAAGTGTGGGATCGGCATGTCGTCCACTCTGCTGAAGGCGAGCCGGACCTGCTGTACATCGACCTGCACCTCATTCACGAGGTCACCACGCCGCAGGCGTTTGACGGTTTGCGGATGAATGGTCGCCGCGTGCGCCGCCCTGACCTCACGATTGCTACCGCGGATCACAACGTGCCGACGGTAAACATCGATCGACCGATTGTCGACCCAATCTCGGCGCTGCAAGTTTCAACGCTGACCAAGAACTGCAAGGAGTACGGTATTCGCCTGCATCCAATGGGCGACCCCGGACAGGGCATCGTGCACGTAATCGGACCCGAGCAGGGCATGACGTTGCCGGGAATGACGATCGTTTGCGGCGACAGTCATACCTCGACGCACGGCGCATTCGGCGCGCTCGCATTCGGCATCGGCACGAGCGAAGTTGAGCATGTGCTGGCGACGCAGACGTTGCCGCAAGTCAACCCGAAAACGATGGCGATCACTGTCGAGGGCGGCTTGCAGCCTGGTGTCGGCGCGAAGGACGTGATCCTCGCGATCATCGGCAAGATCGGAACCGGAGGCGGCATCGGGCACATCATTGAATACCGTGGTTCAGCAATTCGCGGGCTCTCAATGGAAGGCCGTATGACAATCTGCAATATGTCGATCGAAGCCGGGGCAAAGGCCGGGATGATTGCGCCGGACGAGACGACATTCGCCTACATCGAAGGTCGAACCTATGCGCCGAAAGGCGCCGAATGGGAGCGAGCACTTGGCGATTGGAACTCGCTCGCGACCGACGCCGGCGCGTCTTTCGATCGCGAGGTGAAGATCGAGGCCGCAGCGATTCAACCGCATGTGTCGTGGGGCACGAATCCCAGTCAAGTGGTCCCGATCGACGCAGCGGTGCCGAGCCCCGACGAGGTCGACGATCCGAATGCGAAAGATTCGGTGAAGCGCGCGCTCGCTTACATGGGTTTGCAACCAGGCACGCCGATCCGTGACATCGCGGTCGACACGGTCTTTATTGGTTCGTGCACGAACAGCAGGATCGAAGACCTCCGGCTCGCCGCGTCAGTGGTAAGCGGCCGTCGGGTACGCACAGGTATGCGGGCAATGGTCGTTCCCGGCTCGATGGCCGTGAAGACGGCCGCGGAATCTGAAGGTCTCGACCGAATCTTCCAAGACGCTGGATTCGAGTGGCGCGCTGCAGGCTGCTCGATGTGTCTCGGCATGAACCCCGATCAGCTCTCGCCGGGCGAGCGCTGCGCGTCGACGAGCAATCGCAACTTCGAAGGACGGCAAGGAAAAGGCGGTCGCACGCACCTCGTTTCCCCAGCGGTCGCCGCGGCGACGGCCATTGCCGGCACATTCGCCACACCATCGGATTTAGGTTAGATCATGCAACCTGTACGCAAGATCAGCGGACACGCGCTGCCGCTCAAACGCAGCGATGTCGATACCGATCAGATCATCCCCGCGCATTGGTTGAAGCGGGTTGAACGGACCGGCTTCGGCGAAGGTCTTTTCTCCTCTTGGCGGGAGGATCCGAAGTTCGTGCTGAACCAGCCGGAGTACGCGGGAGCGCCGATTCTGATTGCCGGCCCAAACTTCGGCGTCGGCTCATCACGCGAACATGCGGTGTGGGCACTCATGGATTATGGCTTCCAGGCCGTGGTCTCGCCTCGGTTCGGCGACATTTTCCGGAATAATTCGACAAAAGCGGGACTTGTGCCGGTTGTCGTTCCCGAAGAGGTCGGCGAAAAGCTGCTGTGGGCGGCGGACGAGAACCCCTGGCTCGAAGTCACGGTTGACGTCGAGCAACGGCGGCTCATCGTTTCCGAGCTGGGGATCGATATCGAGTTCCCGCTCGACGATTTCACGCGATACCGTCTGCTCGAGGGCCTCGACGACATCGGCTTGACGCTGACGCACGAAGACGATGTTACGGCATATGAAGCAAGCCGACCGTCGTGGATGCCGGCGTTGCCTGCGAACGCGTAGCGGATTGAATCCGAAGACTATTGACCGTCTGGGGCCGAGCGCGGCGAAGTCGCTCTCGGCCCTTGCCGCGAATGTTGGAGGCCCGCACAGCTCATGGGGATTACCGTAAAGATCGCGCTACTGCCCGGAGATGGAATTGGACCAGAAATCGTGGTGGAAGCGAAGAAATCGCTCGACGCTGTCGCCCAGAAGTTCGGTCATCAGTTTGACTATCAAGAGGTCTTGATCGGCGGCGCAGCGATCGACGCCTTTGGCGTTCCGGTGCGGGACGAGGACCTCGGAACGTGCCTCGCGATGGACGGAGTGCTGCTTGGCGCGATTGGCGGTCCCAAATGGGACGACCCGACCGGAAAAGTTCGGCCGGAACAAGGTCTCTTGAAGTTACGAAAATCGCTCGGGCTTTTTGCGAACTTGCGCCCGGTCGCGGTGATGGCTCCGCTTGCCGACACTTCGCCAGTGAAGGCGGATATCGTTAAGAACGTCGATATCATTGTCGTTCGCGAGCTCACCGGCGGCCTGTACTTTGGCCGGCCCTCTCGCCAGTGGCAGGAACGTCGCGGGCGAGTCGCGGTCGATACGCTGCTCTACCGCGAATACGAAATTGAACGGGTTGTCAGGCTCGCGTTCGACCTTGCGCGAGGCAGGAAACAAAAAGTAACAAGCGTCGACAAAGCCAATGTCCTGTCGACGTCACGACTCTGGCGAAGCATCGTGAGCGAAGTTGCTAAGGATTATCCAGATGTCGAATTGGAGCACGCGCTCGTCGACTCGATGACGATGCAGCTTATCCGCCGTCCGGCGCAATTCGACGTGATCGTCACCGAAAACATGTTCGGCGACATTCTTACCGATGAAGCATCGGTACTCGCGGGATCGATCGGACTCTTGCCGTCGGCCAGCATCGGCGCGAACAACACGGGCAGCAAAGGAGGGCCGCTTGGCGTCTACGAACCGATCCATGGCAGCTCCCCGGCGATGACCGGCCAAGGACGCGCAAACCCGACCGGCACGATTCTCTCGGGCGCCCTGATGCTTCGACTGTCGCTTGGACTCGCGGACGAAGCCGCCGTCATCGAATCCGCAGTGACCACGATTATCGAGCGAGGCATTCGCACCCATGACATCGCGGACCCTGGAGCGACGCCTGTTTCGACGTCGGAATTCGGCTCCGCCGTGGCGGGGTCGATCACGAACGGGTAGGGATCGCCAGTGGTTTATGGCGTTTTTGCGAGCAGTCGTAACGGCGAAATGAAATCGATCCCCATTGGGTTGACTTGAATCGCGTTTGTGCTGTCGTTCAGTACACCGGCGATTACGAACCAGCGACCGTCGATTCTCTGGAGAATTTCGACCGCGCCTGAAGCGCCGGGATCGTTGTATTCGATCATGATGCCCGCGTGCGCCCATTGGTCTGGACGTATGAGTGGCCCGGCGTCAGTGAAAAGGATGTCTGTGAGCTGGTCCATACCTGGTTTCATACTCTGCACGTGAAGGTAATTCATAATATTGCAGAGGTCGGTCATCGACGCGAACCAGCCGATAGTGCCGACGGTCTTTGGGATCGTGAGCATGGCGACATCCATATCGTCGACGAAGATCGATGGCACCTGATTAGCCAGAATTGCCCTGCGATCCGTCGTTGATCCGTCGACGTAGTCGGAAACCAAGTCGCCCGGTGCGGATGCCTTGAACGCGATGTACTCGCTGTTAGTCAGGAACGGGACGTTCAGTTCAGGATGGGCTACGCGCATCTCCTTTTGAGCCATTTCCACCCTCTTGCGGCCCAGAAAATGGATTAAATGATCGGCAGCCGTGTTGTCGTTGTTCGCAATCATTTGCCTCGCGTATTCATCGAGGGTGAATTCTGCTCCGGCGGGTTTCTCTTGGAACGAACCGGGGGGCCGGCTCTTCCACTTCTCGTGGATCTTGAGCGTCTCAGACCACGAGCCGCCCTGGTCTATGTAGTGGGTCAGGGAGCGAGGACGATGAGCTTCGAAAGTGAGTCAACCGCGAGTTCATCGTCAGGTGCGAGAGCATGGACGGGAATGCAAACATCACCGGTCAACTCGGCGGCGAGAAATGATGCGTGCTCGGCCTTCGAGGACCAGAATTTGTCCCATTGGGACCATGTGTTCGCCAACATGTCCGCGGCTTGATGGCTTTCTGGTTGATGCAGGGGTACGTTGGGTGGAATCGGAGAGACCAGGGGCAAGATCTTGTTCGGTGGACCCTGTTCGACCGCAATCGTGATCGCGAAGTGCAATCCGTTGCCCGCGGTGACCGCCGCCACGGAATAGGGATCGGTATCGGCGCCGTCGATGTCAATGATGGTGAATGGGGCATTCTTCGTGGCGATCTGCTGCAAGTTTTCGATCAAGTATTTTGCCGGCACTCGCTCGAGAAAGCTCGAAGCGAAGTGATTTTGGGCTTGTTCGAGAGTGAGATCGCCAGCGCCGGAGTTGAGCGTGTCAACAACCCACCGCAATTGATCGCTGAGTGGCGTGTCGGGAACTGACGCCGGAGGGGTCTGCGCCACTCCTTGCACACGCGACATAACCATTTGCGAAATAAGCGGCATCACGCATGCGAAGACACGCAATCGTCCACTCATCTCACATCGCTTCCTTGCTTGGGCAGAGTCTCACGACATGAGCACTATGGCTGGAATTCGACTAGGACACAAGAGGCAAGACTGCGTAGGTTTCGAGCGGGGGATACGGTTCGTCGAGGCGGAGGGCAACGACTTCGATCTGCTCCACGGTGAAGGAACCGAATTCACGGTCACGCCAGCGGGCGATGGTCGCCGGGAGATTGTTGATCGGTGCTTGTTGGGTGAAATGTGCCACGGTCGTATGTGGCAGAAAGGCGAAGCGAGGAATGCTGGGAACCGCAGCAATCTCGCGCAAGCGGGCGTGCAATCGGGCGCAATGCCCGCGATCGTTGATGTCGAGAAAGACCGCGTCTTGGAACGCGTTGGCGCCGCCGGCACGGATCTCGAATGCGGTCGCGTCGACAAGCGCAGGCGTCGCGCTGATGACGAATTCCTCAAGGCGAGCAGGAGACATTTCGTCGCGCCGCTCCGGTTTGTCGCAGACGAACCCGAGCTCCTGGAGCATGACGTGAAGAAATCCATCCGGGTGAATCCGGGTGAACGGGTATGAGGCCAGGGCGTCACGAAGTTCGTCGAGCGAAGGTTGCAGCGCCGGAGCAGGCACGCGAATCGCACAAACGGCAAACACGCCATTGTGTTCACGCCACTCCGCGGTGTCGTGTCGCCCGTCTTCGACGGTTTTGAACGCGCGAAAGGATTGCCAGATTTGCCGGTATGCGGCCTCTTGCCTACGCGCAGCTCGTCGATCCCGCCAGCTGACGGGGAACAATCTGACCAGCGTCGTCCTCACCCTCTCGCCGGACGCCGCGGCGCATCATGTCAACGTTCGATGCGCTTGACCGTGAATCGTGTCTGACCGCCAGGTGTGGCCACGATCGCATCCTGGCCAACTCGCTTGCCGAGGAGCGCCTTCCCGATCGGCGATTCGTTCGAAATGAGGCCGTCCTTGGGCTTGGCTTCGATTGCGCCGACGATGGTGTACCGCTCTTCGTCGCCTTCCAAGTCGACGACGACGGTGCTACCGACACTGATCACATCCGGATTCTCCGGCCGGTCGTCGAGGTCGACAATGACGGCGCTGCGCTGCAACGCCTCCAAATCGCCGATTCGTTTTTCGTTCATCATTTGGTCGTGCCGCGCCGCGTCGTAGGCGGCGTTTTCGCGCAGATCGCCATGCGAACGCGCCTCGGCCACAATCGCGGCGATCTGCGGCCGACGAACATTCTTGAGTTCTTCGAGCTCCGCCTTCAAGCGTTCGAGCCCTTCTCGTGTCACCGGAACTCGTTTGTTGCCCATTGTCTCGTGCTCCGCCTGGATATCGAACTTCTGCCGCGATGCGGCTGGTGAAATCGCCTCATGGCCTGCAACATCAGGCGGGTCCGCAAGTAGGATGCCGCACGCCTGATGCCGCTACTGCTGCTAGGCTACTCGACTTCGAGTGTGCACTCGATCTCGACCGGAATCTGCATCGGGAGGGCGACGAAGCCAACGGCCGATCGGGTGTGGCGACCGGCATCACCAAACACTTCGACAAAGAGATCAGAGCACCCATTGATCACCTTGGGCTGGTCACCGAAATCGGGAGGGCAGTTGACCATCCCTAAGACTTTGACGACGCGTTTCACGCGATCGAGATTGCCAAGCGCTTGCTTAGCGGTGGCGATGATTTGGAGACCAACCTCGCGTGCGTTTTGATAGCCCTGTTCAATCGTGAGGTCGGTACCGACCTTGCCTTTGATGCCGTCGGCGATACCCGTGCCGGATATGAAGAGCAGGTTGCCGGTTTGCACGTAGCGAACGTAAGTCGCCAGGGGACTGACCGGCTCCGGTAGCTCGATCCCGAGTTCCTGCAATCGCTCTTCAACACGCACGTGTACTCCCCTTTCAGATTGCCGAAGCACTTGCCAAAAAGTCGCCGGCGTTATTGGTCCCGGCCGAGGCAAGCGCCGATGCGTTGAATCGCCTCTTCCAGTAGCTCATCGCTGGTCGCAAACGACAAGCGAATGTGCCCTTGGCCTGCCTGACCAAACGCAATCCCCGGTGTCGCCGCCACGTGCGCCTCGTTCAGTAGTCGTTCGCTCAGCGAAACCGAATCCATGCCCGTACCGCGGATGTCAGCGAACGCGTAAAACGCGCCTTCGACAACCGGGCACCGCACACCCTTGACCGCATTGAGACCGGCGGCGACGTAACGCCGGCGGCGGTCCCACGCGGTCACCATTTCGCCGATGAACTCTTGCGGTCCTGTCAGTGCGGCTACGCCGCCGTATTGCGCGAACGAGGTGGCGCACGTTACCGAGTGACTATGCACTTTGCTTATTTCGTCAATGAATGCTCGTGGGCCCGCCACGTAGCCGAGGCGCCATCCGGTCATGGCATAGGCTTTCGACAACCCGTTAAACGTCAATGTGCGTTCATGCATACCGGGCAGCGATGCCAAGCTGATGTGCTTGTGTCCGTCGTAGATGATTTTCTCGTACATCTCATCGGTAAAAACGAGGAGATCGTGCCTTTGCGAAACATGGACGATAGCGCCTAGCTCCGACTGATCGAGCACGCGCCCGGTCGGGTTGTTCGGTGAATTGACGAGCAAGCCGCGCGTGCGAGAGGTAATCGCCGCTTCGAGCTTCGCACTCGTCAAGCGGAAGTTATCGTCGGGGTCGAGTGCGATTGGGACGGCAGTCCCGCCTGCGATCTCGATCATCGGCACGTAGGAAACCCAGGCCGGCTCGGGCACAAGGATTTCGACACCTGGCTCGACGAGGGCCAACATCGCCTGAAACAGCGAAGCTTTGCCACCGGGAGTGACGACGACTTCAGTCACCGGATCGACGTCGATGTCGTTGTCGTGCTTGAGTTTGGCCGCGATTGCTTTGCGCAACTGCGGAATCCCGGCGCTGGCAACGTAATGCGTTTCGCCGGCGTTCATCGCTTCGGTGGCAGCCCGGCGGATGTGTTCGGGTGTGATGAAATCAGGATCCCCGCCGCCAAGGTCAATGACGTCGATGCCCTGGGCCTTAAGTTTGCGCGCATTGTCAGAAACCGCGATCGTGGGCGAGGGCGCGAGCATGCGGACGCGAGTGGCGATGAAATCCGCCGGTCGGCGCTGAGTCTGCATTGAAGCCTCCTCGTCTCAATAAGTTCGCGACAGACACCAACATCCGCGGCCCAGGAACGGTTAGCGTCGAGCCGGTTCGACCAGCGATTCAATGTGCCGTGATAGTTTAGGACGACGTGACGACTGAGCGATCGCATAAGCGGCCGGATTTTACCATGACTGCGGACAGAAATTGGCCGGAACGGCTGCCACGAGATTGTTAGCACTCCATCTTGAAGAGTGCTAAATGTCGTGATAGGATTCGGTCCGCAACGTTTTGAGAAGTCTTGTGTCGGAAGTGACACAAGGCAACGGCATTCAGCGCGAGGGAGGTTCGAAGACCGATGGCGAAGGAAACCAATGGTGCGGCCGCGACCGCGACCAAGTTAAAGCCGCTCGGAGATCGCGTCGTGGTCAAACCGCTTGGCCGAGAAGAAACGACGAAGGGCGGCATCGTTCTGCCTGACACCGCGAAAGAGAAGCCGCAGCGCGGGACGATCGTCGCGGCCGGCGAAGGCCGCCGCGATGATGATGGCGACCGGATTCCGCTCGACGTCGAAGTTGGCGATCAGGTGCTCTTCGCGAAGTACGCGGGCACCGAGTTCAAGCTCGACGAAGATGATTTGCTGATTCTTTCCGAAAAGGACATTCTGGCGGTCCTCGAAGGATAGTCCGAGTTCCACACGACGCAAACACTTTCGACATGCCGAGCGATGGCGCAGTGAACGTAGCCATCAGCAAGTGGTGAAGAGGAGAATGAGCAGTGCCAAAGGTACTTGAATTCAATGAAACAGCGAGAAGGTCGCTCAAGGAGGGCGTCGATATTCTCGCAAATGCGGTGAAAACCACCCTCGGTCCGAAGGGCCGCAACGTCGCGCTTGACAAGAAGTTCGGTGCGCCGACCGTCACCCACGACGGCGTGACCGTGGCAAAGGAAATCGAGCTCGAAGACAACTTCGCCAACATGGGCGCGCAACTGCTGAAGCAGGCTGCGACCAAGACCAATGACGTCGCGGGTGATGGCACCACGACCGCCACCGTTCTGGCGCAGGCGATTGTGCACGAAGGCATGCGCAACGTTGCCGCCGGCGCGAACGCGATGCTCTTGAAGCAGGGCATCGATCTCGCCACGGAAGCGATTGTCGCGCGCATCGGTGAGATTTCGACTGAAGTACAAGGCAAAGAAGAAATCGCGCAGGTTGCCGCGATTTCGGCCGCGGATCCGGAAATCGGCGACCTGATCGCCGAGGTCATGGAGAAGGTCGGCAAGGACGGTGTGATCACGGTCGAGGAGTCCAAGGGACTGCTCTTCGAAACCGAGTACACCGAAGGCATGCAAATCGACCGTGGTTACATTTCGCCGTACTTCGTCACCAACACAGAGCGGATGGAAGCTGAGCTCGACGATCCGTACATCCTGATCACTGACAAGAAGGTGTCGTCCATCCAGGACATTCTGCCGGTGCTCGAGAAGGTGGCAACTGCCCGAGCGCCGTTTGTGCTCATCGCTGAGGACGTCGACGGCGAAGCCCTGGCGACCCTCGTCGTCAACAAACTGCGTGGCACCCTGAACGTGCTCGGGGTCAAGGCCCCCGGCTTCGGCGACCGCCGCAAGGAAATGCTGCGCGACATCGCCGTCCTCACCGGTGGCCAGGTGATCTCGGAAGAGGTCGGCCGCAAGCTCGAGAACACTGCCCTTGAGGATCTCGGCCGCGCCCGCCGCGTGGTTGCAACCAAGGACGACACCACGTTTATCGAAGGCTACGGCGATTCGGCCGCGATCAAGGGCCGCATCGATCAGATTCGGGCCCAGATCGAGACCACAACCTCCGACTTCGATCGCGAGAAGCTGCAGGAGCGGCTGGCGAAGCTCTCAGGTGGTGTTGCGGTGATCAAGGTTGGCGCCGCGACCGAGACCGAACTCAAAGAGAAGAAGCACCGAGTCGAGGACGCGCTCAGCGCGACCCGTGCCGCGGTCGAGGAAGGCATCGTTCCTGGCGGTGGCGTCACGCTGATCAACGCGATCTCCGCGCTTGAGAGCGTCAAGGCCGAAGGCGATGTCAAGACCGGCGTCAATATCCTGCGCCGGGCGCTGGAGGAGCCGCTTCGCGGCATCGCCGGCAACGCCGGGATGGACGGCGCCGTCGTCATCGAAATGGTCCGCCGCGCCCAGAATGACCAGAAGAACACGAATGTCGGCTACGACGTGCTGGGTGAGAAGTACGTGGACATGATCAAAACCGGCATCATCGACCCAGCGAAGGTCACCCGCTCCGCGGTTGAGAACGCCGCGTCGATCGCCGGAATGATCCTGACCACCGAGGCCCTGATCACCGACAAGCCGGAAGAGAAGGCTCCGGCAATGCCGGGCGGCCCGATGGGCGGCATGGACTACTAGTCCGAGCCTCAGCGAAAACAACTTGCGAAGCAGCCCGGCGCGTGCGCCGGGCTGGTTCTCTAATGATAGGAAAAAGCGGCCGCTGGATTGCGGCCGCCTTTTCATCTTCACCGGTTCACGCTAGATCTCGGACTCGGGCTCCTCGCTCTCGCCAAACATCGGCGTCAAAATCCGCGGAAACACTCGGCGTCCATATTGCTCGATGATGATCGCTTGGGTTGGGCAGATTCGTGCCGCGGCGAAGAGCTGCTCGACCGTTGCCTGGTCTTCGTTCTCGATCACCGCAACCCCGGTCTCTTGGTCCAGCACGAAAATTCCCGGCGCGGCCGTCGTGCATTTCGCATTTGCCACGCACCGATTCGGGTCCACATAGACCCGAAGACCTTGCTTGGTATTGTCAGCAGTTGAGTCCATAGCTTTCCCGCCTAAACGTTTTGATGCTCGCCGCCGCGAAATGAGCGACGTGTCTGACAAGAGACTCTAACAGACTTCATGCCCGGAGAATCATCGCCCCTGGCGCGCTGTAACCCTTCGTGCTCGTTACAGGTCGCGGTTCCTTGCAGCCCTCGACCCACGATCAGTCGTTTCAATATTGACTTGCTCATGGTGCGGACGGCGGGATTCGAACTCGCACGGGCTGCCCCTGCGGTGTTAAAACACCGGCTCCGCTCCGTCCAAGGTCGTCCACAACAGTTCAAAACGTCCGCCGTTGGGCACGTCTTAGGTCATTCCCCGTCTACCTACATCCGCCGAGATCCACGGCGTTTGCTACAGAACTGCTACAGAGCGTGCGCCGTGGATTGAACTCAAGCTTAACCGTTCATGGCTGGACGACAGCCGCGTATGAAGATGGTGGAGCCCGAGTCGTCATGGAAACGCTTGGGCATTCCCAGATCAGTCTGACATTGAACACGTATAGCCACTCGTAATGACAGGGTCAATTGGCATGCCGCATATCTATGAACTGATTTGAGGCGAGGATGACGTCATCCAGTCCACGCGGGCGTCCTCTTTTGGCCCCGGCATCGGATTACGGCGCGTGCAAGGGAGCGATCAACCGACCGGGGAGATCTATCAGTGTGACTCGACATTCGTTTCGTCTGCCTTGCTGCGGGCATCGCGCGAAGTGATCCAGCCAGACGCACGGCCCATTGGTGAATTCACGTATGACATCGCGAGTTAGGAATAAGTGATCTTCCCAATGTGCGACGGCCCTGCGCGCAGCATGATGTTTCTGTGCTCGAGTGAGCGCGAGGGTAATGGGTGAAGTAGCTGCAAGAGGAGAAGAGTAAGTTGAGGACGACAATGAGTGGATTGAAGACAACCGTATTTACGATGGTGCTAGGGTTCTTCGTGATGGTCGGGTCGCTAGGCGCTGGGGCTCTATTCGATGCTGCACAGGTGAATGCGGCACCCTCCGCCTGTAGCTGTGAGACGAAAGTGACGACGAGCGCCCTGAACCTGCGCAGTGGACCGGGCACCAGCTACGACGTGCAGTTGGTGATGCCTCAAGGCGCCAAGGTCCAGGCAGCGACGAATCCTGATCTCCATAAGAATGGTTTTGTCAAAGTTGGGTACAACGGCAACTACGGGTGGGCGTCCGAGGATTACCTCGCTGCCGGCGATACTGACACGGGTGGCGACACTCCTTCGGGCGGTGGCACCGAGGACATTGTCGGCGTCGCGGTGGCGACTTCTGATGTGAACTTCCGGCAGGGTCCTGGGTTCGACTACGGCATTCAGTCCGTGATCGAGAATGGCGGCCAAGTCGCCATCACCAACATCGTCGAAAATGGCTTCCGCTATGTCTGGCACGCTGGGGCCGACGGCTGGATCTACGACGTGTACTTGACTGGGGATAACGACGGCGGGTACGCCACATCCGGCACGGCGAAAACCACCGATTTCGTCAACTTCCGGTCTGGCCCAGGTCTCGACCAGAGCGTCATCAAAGTCCTGCAGCCCGGCACAAAGGTCGAAGTGACCAACATCTTCGAGAATGATTTCCGCCAAGTCTCCATTAGCGGCACGAAGGGCTGGATCCACGACGACTATCTCGCCTAATCATCCCGTCGGATTTTGAGGAAAAGTAAGAGGTGACGGCCGAGATGGCCGTCACCTCTCACATTATTGGTGCGGCCAACGCACTCGGGATTCTGATCGCCGGAATCGCGTGTAGCTGTCGGTATTGCTGTCATACGGTTTGAAGCCCGACCGCTCTTAATGGGGCCGGGCTTATTATTTGACCATTCTTGGCACGAAATCGAACAGGTGCGGACGGCGGGATTCGAACCCGCACGGGTTGCCCCAGCGGTGTTTAAGACCGCAGCGTATGCCATTCCGCCACGTCCGCATGCCGTGTGCATTGCAAAGAATACTCCGTTTGGGCGCGACCACGGTATGATGCCAGCCTGAAAATTTTGCCAAAACCAAAGGAACCAACGTGGTCAAATTAATCGATCGGCAGGAATCGTTTGCGCTCGGCGTGTGCTACTACCCGGAACATTGGCCGGAGGATCGGTGGGCGGGGTACGCGCGGCAGATGCGCGAACTTGGTCTGGCCTACGTCCGTATTGGCGAGTTTGCCTGGAGCCGGATGGAGCCGACAGAGGGCAAGTACACCTGGGATTGGCTGGACCGCGCGATCGATATCCTGGCTGCCGAGGACCTGAAGGTCGTGCTCGGTACTCCGACCGCCACACCGCCTGCGTGGCTGATTCGTGCGCATCCCGAAATCCTGCCGGTCGATGCCCAAGATCGAACGCGGAACTTCGGATCGCGGCGGCACTACGACTTTTCAAGCGATCTGTTCATGGAGTATGCCGATAAGATCGTCCGCGCGATGGCCGAACGATACGGGCAGCATCCGGCGGTCGTCGGCTGGCAGATCGATAACGAATTTGGGTGCCATGACACCGCGCGAAGTTACACGCCGTCGGCCCGTTCGAAGTTTCAAGCGTGGTTGAGCGATCGATATGAGACGCTGGAACGGCTGAACGAAGCCTGGGGGAACATTTTCTGGAGCCAGGAATATACGGCGTGGGATCAGATCGGGCTGCCGATACTGACGGTGGCGCAGCCGAACCCGTCGCACGTGCTCGACTTTTTTCGGTATTCGAGCGATCAGGTTGTTGCCTTCATGTACCGGCAGACGGCGATTTTGCGAGAGCTTTCGCCCGGCCGTTGGGTTACCCACAACTTCATGCGTTTGCAGCTCGATTTCGACCACTTCAAGGCGGCCGCACCGCTCGATTTTGCTTCCTGGGACTCCTACCCAACCGGCAGTTTGGCGCTTTCTTCGCTGCCGGCTGAGGAGAAACCCGCTTGGGCGCGGCAAGGACATCCGGATCAGATCAGTTTCAACCACGATCTCTACCGAGGGCTGCTCAAGGGGCGCTCGTTTTGGGTGATGGAGCAACAACCGGGGGGCCAGATCAATTGGGCGCCGTCGAATCCGTTGCCACTTGCTGGAGCGGTGACGCTGTGGACTGCGCAAGCGTGGGCGCACGGAGCGAGCACGGTCAGTTATTTCCGATGGCGGGCGGCGACGGTGGCACAGGAGTTGATGCACGCTGGTCTACTCAGGCACGACGAAACGCTCGACCGCGGTGGCCAGGAGATCGCCGAGCTAACATTGGCGGGTCTGCCAATACCCGAGGATCGGGCAGAGGTTGTGCTCCTGCACGATTACGAAAGTTTGTGGGCGTATGACGCGCAGCCGCACACTGAAAATGCAAGCTATTGGGAACAGGTTCAGCTTTACTACCGCGTGTTGCGGTCGCTCGGTGTTGACGTCGATATTCGTCATCCGGATGATGATTTGAGCGGGTATCGAGTCATCGTCGCCCCGGCATTGCAGTTAGTGGATCAGGCCCGCGCGGATCATCTTTCGTCTTATGCTTTTGATGCGAATCTCGTGTTCGGCCCGAGAACGGGCTATCGCACGATGTCAGGCAGAGTGCACGAAACGGGACAGCCCGGACCGTTGACGCCGCTGCTTGGCTGCGCTCTGCTCAATTTCGATGGACTGATGCCTGGCATGACCGTGACCGCGGGTAACCACGTGGTCACGACGTGGGCCGAGAACTACCGGCTTAATAACGCGGAGGCGCTCGTTGCCTACACGTCCGGTCCGCTGGCTGGAACGCCTGCGGTAGCAGTCGCCGGCAAGGTGACGACGATCGGGGCGTGGAGTGCGTGGCTCGTGCAGGAACTGTTGGAGGGCGTGCTCACGAAGGCGGGCGTTGCCACGCGCCGAATGCCGGAAGGCGTTCGCGTCACGAAGCGCGGCGATGTTCGCGTTTGGACAAATTTCACCGAGGACGCGGTATCGATTGACGGTGGGCCGACGATCGGCCCGATTTCCTATGCGATTGAGCAGGCGTGAAGCGAACGAAAAACCGCCCTCTCGTAGAAGAGGGCGGCGACTCTGGGAGCGGAAGACGGGATTCGAACCCGCGACCTTCTCCTTGGCAAGGAGATGCTCTACCACTGAGCCACTTCCGCAAGGACCGCCTTGTTGGCCAACGAGCAAAATTGTATAGAAACTGAATGCTGGCTGTCAACCTGTCTTTGGTCCCACACCGCCGCTTGTAGTACCTTTCCGCGAATACATACGACCGCTTCCGAAGCTCCGCCCCAGCGGCACGATGAACTGCGCCGGCGCTTGCGACAACACATCCGTTACCGACCTCGCGTACCTGCAGGCGACGCCGTGGGCACACAACCTGATGCACGGAGAGGGATGGCTGCGATGGCCGAAGTGACTCGGGCTCAGGTTTGGGGAAACGCTGAGGCCTACGAAGCCTATATGGGGCGCTGGAGCCGTCCGGCCGCAGACGCATTCCTCGCGTGGCTAGCACCCTCGGCAGGACGGCGGTGGTTGGATGTCGGCTGCGGAACTGGCGCGCTGACCCAGGCGATTCTCGTCGCCGCCGACCCGGGCGAAGTGCTTGGCGTCGATCCGTCCGCCGATTTCATCGGCTCCGCGAGAGCACGGATCGCCGATCCTCGGGTCCGCTTTGCGGTCGGGGACGCCCGCGCGCTGCCGATGACGAACGACAACTACGACGTGGTCGTGGCCGGGCTTGTGCTGAACTTCGTGCCCGAGCCGGCGGTGGCCGTTGCGGAAATGGTGCGCGTAGCCCGGCCCGGGGGAATAGTCGGGGCCTACGTCTGGGATTACGCGGGTGCGATGCAGATGGTGCGCACTTTTTGGCAAGCCGCGATTGCCCTCGATCCCGCGGCGGCCGCGTGGGATCAGGGCCGACAATTCCCGATCTGCGAGCCCGAGCCGCTCTCGACCCTCTTTCGCGCTACTGGCCTCGGAACCGTTGCCGTAGAGGCAATCGACGAACCGACCACGTTCCGCGACTTCGATGACTACTGGCGGCCCCATCTCCTCGGCGGCTCGGGGAATGCTCAGCGCTATGTCGCTTCGCTGGGGGAGACGCAGCGGGCGCAACTGAGAGACCGTCTCCAGGCCACCCTGCCGATCGCCTCCGACGGCTCGATTTCGCTGATTGCCCGAGCTTGGGCGGTCCGAGGCACGAAGAACTGCGAAGCCGCGCTCCAGCAAGCGATATGAAAGCCGACACTGCAAGCCGCTTCGGCCCTCTGTACGTTACGCATGAGAAGCGTCTGCACTGCACCGGACCGCTTTTTCAATACGGCGACGGTTTTGGTTATTGCACTCACCGCTCAGTCGAAAGGACGGATGCATGGGGTCTTTTTCGAAGGTGTCGCTGCCCGACTCGCTGGTTTCTGCCGAATGGCTCACACAACACCTCGGTCAAGCTGGGCTTCAGGTAATTGACATCCGCGGCTATGTAAAAACGACCGACCTCGGCGGCGGGAAGCAGCAAGCAGAATATGTAGGCGCGCGCGATGAATACGACGCAGGGCATATTCCGGGCTCGTTCTACATCGATTGGACGACCGATATTACTGATCCCAATAACCCCGTCAAAGTTCAGATCGCGGCCCCCGACCGATTTAAGCGGGCGATGGAGACGCGAGGAATAGGTGATGTGACGAATGTTGTCGTGGTCGACCACACCGGAGGACATTTTGCGACTAGGTTATGGTGGGCACTTCGGTATTACGGCCATGACAAGTGCGCAGTCCTGGATGGAGGCTTCAACAAGTGGGCTGCCGAGCATCGTCCGATGACGTCTGAAGTCCCAAAGCCTGGCGCGGCCGTTTTCACGCCCCACGTGCGGTCGGGAATCCGCGTAGAAGCTGACCAGGTGCTCGAGGCGGCAAAGGAGCAAACATCGACGATTGTCGACGCTCGTGATTCAGGGCAGTACACCGGCGCGATTTGCCGGGGAAGCCGGGCGGGGCATATCCCGGGCGCGGTGAGCATTCCGGCAAGATCGTTGGTCAATGACGACGGTACGTGGAAATCTCTTGACGAGCAACGGAAGGTTCTCGCAGCTGGCGGGGTTCACAATGGAGAGAACGTCATCGCCTATTGCAACGGCGGCGTGACGGCGACCGCCGTCCTCTTTGCCCTCTATCGGACAGGGCACGAGAACTTCGCGAACTACGATGGTTCGTGGAACGAATGGGGTGAGCGGTTCGACTTGCCAGTAGAGATTTCGGAGAACCCGTAACCGGCCAAAAAGCGCTCCTCGTGGAGCGCCAGAGCACCTCTAAATTGGTGCCAAGGGGCGGACTCGAACCGCCGACCGCACGATTTTCAGTCGTGAGCTCTACCAGCTGAGCTACCTTGGCGCGATTCGAGCGACCCGAGGGTTGGTGCCGGTGGGCGATAGAGGGTTCGAACCTCTGACATCCACGGTGTAAACGTGGCGCTCTCCCAGCTGAGCTAATCGCCCGCTGTGCCAATCACGGTGCCCAGGAAGGGATTTGAACCCCCACGCCCTAATCGGGCACTAGCCCCTCAAGCTAGCGCGTCTGCCAGTTCCGCCACCTGGGCCTCTGCCAATTTGGCGCAAATAAGTATAGGTGCCGCGCTTTGACCTCGTCAACTGAATGGCGGCTCGTTTTGGTCCCGTTCTAAGGTCACGATCGGCAGGGTGAGCAGCGCGTGAGGGACCACCAACGCGGCTGCCGGTGTGCCTGTGAGTTCCACCGCGCGAGCGAGCGCGAACTCGACTGACTCGCAAGCGATGAAACCGATCGCCTCGACCTCAGTTGGATCTTTTGCGCCGGCGACAATGACGGCGACATCCTCCAGGACACGCGCCATGATGAAGGCACGCTGCTCGCCAGGCCGCACGCCGTCTTTCCGCGCTCTCGCGATGATGGCCCGCGGGCCGCCTGGTTCGGCCATCGCCGCGCGGAACCGGTGCTCGCCGGCGCCTTCGCCCGCACCTTCCGGGCACTCGGCAGGGATGATGATGACTCCACCGCGGCGCACAACCGGCGTTGGCGCAAACTGAAGGAAGCTGGCGGCCCGGCTGGCCTGATAGAGATTCGCGTCTTTCGGATGACCGACGCCGGCGATGGCGATATCTACCTGCCGCGGAATCGTGACGGTGTAGAGACTTGATGCAAGCTGCGCTAGATGATCCTGGACCGCGGCCGGTGCTCCGTACGCGATCGCGACCGGCAAGCCGTCGTCATCCATCACGATATTTGCGACGAAAGCGAGGTTCGCGGCGCGCGCGACTTCACGAACCGCTCGTTGAAAAGGGTTACCAGCGAGCTTCGAAAGGCGAGTGCCTGGTAGGTCGAGCATCGCCGGTCCGTGCGTGTAGGCGATGATGTCGTCGCTGGCGCAACCGATGGCCACGGTCTTGCCGCCTCCGCTGTAACCGGAATATTGATGCGGCTCGACCCGCCCTGTGGACAACAGCAGTTCGGCTTCGACCGCGATCCGATTCAGGAGAAACGGGATGCCACCAGGGCCGTCCGCGACCTTGACGAGATTGCCCGAGTCTGATGCGTCATGATCTCGAATGTTGTAGCGAGCGACGATCTCCGCACCGAGCTTTTCGATCTTTTCCTCGGTTGTGCTTGGCCGGTGCGTGCCGACCGCGACAAGAATGGTGATCGCATCGTCGGGAACGCCGGCTTCGGAAAGCTCTGCGAGCATGGGCGGAACGAGAAGATGATCGGGACACGCGCGCGTGGCGTCAGTGACTGCGATGCAGACGCTCTGCTTAGCAGCCGCTAGCTCCCGGAGTCGAGGCGTGCCAAGGGGATGTTGAATCGTTTCCCGCGCGGCTTGCTCAGGATCGGAAATCGTGGCCATGGATTTCGAACGGACAACTGATCCTTCAACGCCGGGTGGGAGCTTAAACGAGATGGTTCCTCGCCCGAATGGAACTTCGAACTGCTGGTCATGCGACGAGCTCAAGATCGCCCCCGGTCTAGGCAACGTACGCTGAGTCGGTGCGTTGCTATGCTATCATCGAGCGCCGTTTGGAGCCGCCTCAAATAGCGAAGTGGACGCGCCGCATCGGCCGTCTTTGGACCAGGAGGAAGCAAATCATGGGGACGATTCCGGCTGACCTCACGTCCGCGCGCCCGAAGGTCACGGTGGTCGGCGCCGGTATGGTCGGCGGCACGGTCGCCCAGATGCTCGCGCTTCGGGATTACGCGGATATTGTGCTCGTCGATATCGTCGAAGGCATGCCCCAGGGCAAAGCGCTCGATCTGATGCAGTCCGGACCCCTTCTTGGTTTCGATACCCGTCTGACCGGATCGAATGGCTACGACGAAACGTCAAATTCCGATCTCGTGGTCATCACCTCCGGCATTGCGCGCAAACCGGGGATGAGTCGTGACGATTTGCTCAAAACCAACATGGGTATTGTCAGCTCAGTGACCGAGCAGGTAGTCGCACAGTCGCCGGACGCCGTTATCATTGTGGTTTCTAATCCGCTCGATGCGATGTGTCACGCCGCGTTTGACGTCGCCGGCTTCCCGCGGGAACGCGTGATTGGCATGGCCGGTGTGCTCGATTCGGCGCGCTTCCGGACCTTCATCGCCGAAGAGCTCGATGTTTCGGTTGAGGACGTATCGGCCTTTGTGTTGGGCGGCCACGGCGACACGATGGTGCCGCTATCCCGCTATTCGACCGTCGCCGGCATTCCAATCACCGAATTGCTGCCGGCTGAGACCGTGACGGCACTTGAGGACCGGACTGCGAGCGGCGGCGCCGAAATCGTGGGACTGCTGAAAACGGGCAGCGCGTACTACGCCCCGGGGACGTCTGTCGTCGAGATGGTTGATGCGATCTTGCTCGACAAACGCAGAATCCTGCCTTGCAGCATGTTCTTGCAAGGGGAATATGGCATCGACGGGCTGTTCGTCGGCGTGCCGGTGAAGCTCGGGGCCGGCGGAGTCCGAGAGATTATTCAGCTCAAGTTGTCGGGCGGGGAATCAGCGGCACTTAAGAAGTCGGCTGCGGCCGTGAAGGATCTCGTCGATGCGATGGCGAGGCTGAAGATAGCGACCAACGTCTGAGCACGTATCCACTCAGGAACCCGCATGCCTGAACCAGATACCCCGCTGTCGGAGCGACCTTGGGAGGATGTCGAGCGAATGCTCGATGTCGATCAAGCATGCGAGGAGATCTTGTCGTCGTTTGCTCCGTTGCCCGCAATCGATGTCGCTATCTCAGACGCCCTTGGCCTTAATCTGGCCGAGGAGGTGATCGCCGACGTTTCGGTTCCGCCTTTCACGAACTCAGCTATGGACGGTTACGCCGTGCGCTCCACGGACACCTCGGGCGCAAGCGGCAATAATCCCATTCGTTTGCGGGTGATAGGCGAACTTGCGGCCGGGTATCCGTCAACCAAATCAGTCGAGCCGGGAACGGCTGTGCGGATCATGACTGGGGCGCCGCTGCCCGAAGGAGCGGACGCAGTTGTGCGATTTGAGGAGACCGATGAGCCTGTTCGTGGCTTGCAGAACCTGCGAACGGAATCTGAAACGATCACAATCCACCACGCGGCGAAACGGTTCGACAATGTACGGCTTGCCGGCGAGGATGTCCTGGCGGGAAGGGTCATATTGGGGCACGGGACACGCATTCGTCCGGCGGAGATTGGCATTCTCGCCTCGTTGAATAAGAGAACGGTCTCGGTTCACCGCCGTCCGCTCATCGCTATCCTTTCAACTGGTGACGAAGTCGTCGATCTCGGGCGTGATCTTCAGCCCGGTCAGATTCGGAACAGCAACAGCTACACCTTGGCGGCGATGGTTGAACGATACGGGGGCGTGCCGCAACTGCTCGGAGTGGCTTGCGATTCAACCCGTGATTTGCAAAAAAGACTGCAAGGTGGTGCGAAGGCGGACATGATTGTCACATCGGGAGGTGTTTCGCTCGGAGATTACGATGTCGTGAAGGATGTGCTCGCGGCCAATGGTACGATCGCGATTTGGCAGGTTCGAATGAAGCCTGGCAAACCGCTTGCGTTCGGGCGACTGGGCGGGCAGCCGTTGCTTGGTCTGCCCGGTAACCCGGTCGCGGCGGCGGTCAGTTTCGAGCAGTTCGGCCGGCCCGCGATTCTGAAGATGCTCGGTCGAGCCGATCTTGAGATTCCGTGCGTTCACGCGACGTTGACCGAGCGAATCGACAACCGGGGTCACCGGCGGCACTTTGTGCGTGCGAGGGTCGAGTGTGACGGAAACAGCCGGTATACAGTTCGTTCCGCGGGGAACCAGGGAGCGGGCGTTTTGAGCTCACTCGCGCGCGCAAATGGTCTTCTGGTAATTCCAGAGGAGATTGATGTCGCTGAGCCCGGGATGGTGCTGCCAGTGCAGATGATTGACTGGGACCTTGGCTAGATTGCGAAGTTTCGCTGACTGAGGAGTTTGGCATGCCGATCTTTAGACGTTCGGATGAAGGCGCCGGCATGCTCGGCACGATTCACTCGACCTTTTCGTTGATGCGCGAGATCAGTTTCGACGAGGTTCGAACTGAAGCGCTGCGGAAACCAAGAGTGCTCTTTGTGGGTCCCGACGCGGAACTTGCCAATTCGACGATGTGGTTGCTGACCGGTGTCGAGGGGTCAGAATCATTTACCTTCATCGAAACCGCAAACGATGCTCGTGATCTCGGCCAATACGACACGATTTTGGTCTACGATCCGAAAAAGACCGGCGCCGCGAAGACGTTACGATCACGAGTCGATGGAGCCGGTATCCCGACGCCAGTCTTCGAAATTCTCGAAGGCTCCCAGGTCGAGAACGATGCCGCCGAAAAGCTCAGGCAGGCGATCACCGACGCAATGCCGGAGAGGGCGACCGCCTTTGGCCGAGCGTATCCTGCCTTTCGCCCGGCCGCGGTCAGATCGGTCGTTAACGAGACGTCATTGGCCAATGCCCAGTTCGCTTTGGTGGCGAACATCCCCGCGATCGTTCCGGTTTTGGGAATGTTGTTGTCGGCGGGAGCTGACATGGTGGTGCTCACGAAGAATCAACTGATGATGGTCTTCAAAGTTGCAGCGATTCATGACAAGAACATCAACAGCCAATTGGAAATCATGCGCGAGCTCGTGCCCATTGTTGGCGCTGGATTTGTCTGGCGAACCATCGCGCGCGAGGCGGCAACGATGTTGCCGTTTGCTGCAGGCACGATCCCGAAGGTTGCCATCGCCTTCTCTGGAACGGTCGCGGCTGGCAGGGCAGCCGATTTCTACTACCGTGAAGGTCGCAAGCCTTCGTACGAGCAAGTACGCGAGTACATGAAACAGGCGTCAGAGGCCGCGCATCATTTGCCAATCTTGTCCGGAGCCAAGAACGGCGCCGGCGATCCGAGCGCGAATTCCTAGTCGATTGCCCAATCGCGCGACCGTTCGACGGCTCGGCGCCACAAATGACGCCGACTCTTGCGCTCATCTTGTGAGATGGATGGTTCGAACTCGCGGTCGCCGTGCCAGCGGTGTGCAACGTCCCGTTGATCACGCCAGAAACCCGAGCCGAGGCCCGCGAGAAATGCAGCGCCGATGGCGGTCGTCTCAAGGTTTTTGGGGCGAACCACCGCAATTCCAAGAAGATCAGCTTGGATTTGGAGAAGGACGTCGTTTGCTGCCGCGCCACCGTCGACCTTGAGCGTATGAATTGGGAGCTGAGCGTCAAGCATCATTGCGTCCAGAACATCGCAGGTCAGAAACGCGATCGCTTCGAGCGTCGCCCGCGCGATGTGGCCCGCAGTCGTACCGCGAGTCAAACCAATGATTGCGCCGCGCGCGCGGGCATCCCAGTACGGCGCTCCTAGGCCGGTAAGTGCGGGAACAAAGGCGACGCCGCCGGTATCTGGAACTGACGCCGCAAGCGCTTCGATCTCGCCAGAAGTCTTAATCATGCCGAGGCCGTCGCGTAGCCATTGCACGGCCGCGCCCGTGACGAAGATCGAGCCTTCCAAGGCGTATGTCACGCGATCGCTGATGGACCAGGCGATTGTCGTCAACAACTGATGTCGCGAATTCATTGCCTCGGGGCCGGTATTCATCAAGAGGAATGAACCCGTGCCGTACGTGTTTTTCACCTCGCCCGCGGCAAAACAGGCCTGGCCAAATAACGCTGCTTGCTGATCTCCGGCGGAACCGGACACCGGAATTGACGCGCCAAGCAGACTCGCATCAGTTTCGAAGAGGTGTCCGCAATTTCCGACAACTGACGGCAAGATCTGCTTCGGGATGTTGAGGTCGGCTAGTAAGCTATCGGACCACTCGCGGGTCCGGATATCGAAGAGCAGCGTGCGGGAGGCATTCGACGCGTCTGTGATATGGACTTGCCCTCGCGAAAGATTCCACATTAGCCAGCTGTCGACTGTGCCGAACCTGATCTCTCCCGCTTCCGCTCGCTTGCGCAATTCAGGTTGATGCTCGAACAGCCAGGCGATCTTTGTCGCCGAGAAATAGGCATCAGGGACGAGACCAGTGATGGCTTGGTACTCAGTTGCCATCGCTCGCCCGGCGATGCCATCGACTTGTGGCGTCGATTGCCGGCTTTGCCAAACAATCGCCGGCGCGACCGGCATGCCTGTTCGCGCATCCCAAAGTATCGCTGTCTCGCGCTGATTAGTGACGCCGATTGCAGCGATTTGCTCTGGAGCAATGCCGGTTTGGGTGATAACTTCGTGGCAACAGTCGATGGTCGTGCGCCAGATTTCGCCCGCATCTTGATTCACCCATCCCGGCTGGGGATAAAGTTGAGTCGTCGGCCGCTGCGCGAGGCCGAGCGGAGCCGCCTCAGCATCATAAAGAATCGCGCGGCTCGACGTCGTTCCCTGATCAATTGCGAGAAGATATTTTGGTGAAGCCGAGGGCAATGATTAGAGACCGAATTCCGCTAGCCGGCTGCGCAGTTCCTTAATGGGAACGCCTAGTAGTCCAGCGGCGGCAACCCGATCCCCTTCGGTTTGACCGAGTGCTTCCAGGAGCGCCATGCGTTCAACGTCATTTAGGAGTTCGTTCAACGACGTGCCCTTGCGCAAGCGTTGTCCGACATCAACAAACCGGCGGTTGTCGGTGCCGGAAAATGAGATGTGTTCCTCGGTGATGACGCCGCCCTGAGAAAGCACGGTGGCGCGTTCAATGATATTTTCCAGCTCCCGGACGTTACCTGGCCAGCTGTACTCCATGAGCATCTCCAATGCGCCCTGGCTGAGCCTTGACGGCCCGGAACCGGGAGCATAGCGATGCTTGTGGAGGAAGTGCTCGACCAAGAGCGGAATGTCGTCTTTGCGGTCACGAAGCGGCGCCAGATAAATCGAGATCACATTAAGACGGTAGAACAAATCTTCACGGAAGCGGCCTTCTTCGATTTCCTGCGTAAGCACTTTGTTGGTGGCGGCGATAACGCGGACATCGACCTTGACCGTAATCGTTCCGCCGACGCGTTCGAATTCCCGTTCCTGCAGCACGCGCAGAAGTTTTTTCTGCGTCGCCAGGGTCATTTCGCCAACTTCGTCGAGGAAGATCGTGCCCTTGTTCGCGAGCTCGAAGCGGCCCTTGCGCTGGGCAAGGGCGCCGGTGAACGCTCCTTTTTCGTGCCCGAAGAGTTCGCTTTCAAGGAGCGTTTCCGGGAGCGCGGCGCAATTCACCTTGACGAGTGGGCCCCGTGAGTAGTGGGAATTGTTGTGAAGAATTGAAGCGACGAGTTCTTTCCCGGTGCCGGTTTCTCCTGAGATGAGCACCGTTGAATCAGAACGAGCAACCCGTCCAACGGTCTTATAAACCTCTTGCATGGCCGGGCTGTTGCCGATCATGACTTCGTTTGGATCGCGCTCGCCCAAGCGCGATGACAAGGCGATCACTTGATCGCTCAGCGCCTCGCGCTCAAAGTACCGTTGAACGTTTAGCAGAACGTCGTCAAGATCGAAAGGTTTTGTAATGTAGTCATAGGCGCCAAGCTGCATCGCCTCGATCGCGATGTTCGACGTGCCGAAAGCGGTCATGATGATGACAGGAAGTTGTTCACCCGGGGACTTACGCGCGTCCCGAAGCACGTCGAGTCCGCTCAACTCCGGCATACGCACGTCCATGAGCACGAGATCGGGGCCGATACCGTTTTCGCTGCCCAGCGCAGCAAGCACTTGAGGCCCGTTTTCGGCCTCGGAGATCTCGTATCCTTCGTCTTCCAGGTAATCACGAAGGACGCCGCGAATGGCAGCATCATCGTCGGCGACCAGAATTCGCTGCATCGATCCGTTAACCTTCCAGGCGGTCGAACCGCTTCGCTCATCGAAGCGAAATATGCCGTTGGATCTTACCGCAGAGAAAGTATACAAGTACCGTTCAACTCGTACTGCAGTAACCCATTAAAGGCGCGGACAGTCTTCGGAAGCATATTTACGGGGCAGAAGATGCGTGGAATTGCACGAATAGTCCTGATTGGATTCAGTGCGGGTGGAAAATCGACCGTCGCGCGACTCCTCGCCGAACGACTTGGTTGGTTGGCGATCGACATCGACGAACATATTATCGCCGAGTTTACGAAATCTATTCCAGAGATTTTTGCCGAACATGGTGAGGTCGAGTTCCGGACTGCTGAGCAGCGCCTCCTTTCACGAGCGCTCAGCGCTGAACGAGTCGTGATTGCGACTGGTGGCGGCGCTGTGATCGACCCGAGCGTGTGGAGCGATGACTTGCTTCGGAGTCCAGGCACGCTTGTGGTCGCGCTGGACCTGTCGCCTGAGATCGTCTTCGCACGCTTGCGGGAACAGAGCGCAGCAGAGGGGGAAGATGCCGAGCGACCGATGCTTGCCGGAAACGACCCATTGGCTCGCATTCAGTCGCTGAAGAGTTCCCGACAGGCCGCATACGATCGCGCGGATTTAACGCTGGTCGTCGATCAATTGTCGCCCGATGAGGTGACGGCCGAACTCGCCTCGATTGTCGAAGGAAACGACGGCGCACCGAACGTCACGCTGCAAACGCCCTCGGGCGCATCGGAGATGTTCATTGCGCCAGACGCAGTCAAGCGACTTGGCGCGCTCATGAAGGAGCGGTGGCCGACGGCGAATCGTGTTTGGTTGATCACCGACGCGCATGTGGGCCGGTTACACCAAGAATCAGTATTCGAAGTTCTGCGAAACGCGGGATTCAACTTCGACGGTTTTGCAGTTCCGCCTGGCGAAACAAGCAAGAGTTTGGAAGGGGCGGCAACGCTCTACGACTGGCTCTTGTCGAGGGGGATCGAACGCGGCGACATCGTCGTCGCGCTAGGAGGCGGAGTCATAGGTGATCTTGCCGGGTTCGTCGCCGCCACGTGTCTCCGCGGGGTCGGACTCGTCCAAGTTCCGACGAGCCTGCTGGCGATGGTCGACAGCAGCGTTGGCGGCAAAACCGGAATTAATCACCGAACCGGCAAGAATCTGATCGGCGCGTTTTATCAGCCTCCGCTCGTGGTCATCGATAGTCAGTTCTTGCGGACGCTACCGCCGCGCGAATTGGCGAGTGGATGGGCGGAGGTGATTAAGCACGGCGTGATTCAACGTTCCACGCCGGGCGGAGACTGGAACGATTTGTTGCCAATCCTCGAGCGCAACGGCAAGCGGCTGCGGGCATTGGAAGAACCTGCGTTCTCATACGTCGTCCGGCGCAATGTCGCGCTCAAAGCGGCCGTGGTCGAGGCGGATGAGAGGGAAGCGGGTATCCGTGCCTATCTCAATTTTGGCCACACCTTGGGCCATGCGGTTGAAGCTGCCGGCTATCGCTATTTACATGGAGAAGCGATCGCGGTCGGGATGCTCGCTGAAAGCCGGATCAGTGCGGAGTTTGGCCTGTTCGACGGCAAATCGGTCGACCGGATCGAAAAGGTTGTGGGTGAGTTCGGTCTGCCTAGTTCCGCAGACGTTGATCGCGCTGACGTGCTGGCATTGATCGGCAGCGATAAAAAGCGAACGGCTGGAAAATTGCGTTGGGTGCTGCCCACGACAGGGGGCGGCGTTACGATTCGCGATGACGTGTCCCTATCCGTGGTCGAGTCGGTCGTCAATCGGGTTGTCATTGCTTCGACTGTGGCGTCTGAATAGCATCCAAGCGAGGCCACGTGCTATTCTCCAGACCAGTTTGGTGCCCGTCGTCGTGCACGACGCCGGCTGTTGGCCTTCATGAGTCGTGCCTGGATAACTGCATTGCAAACAAGCGCCGACGCGTTAGACGCACCGAGCGTCGTTCTGAGTGCCTCAATTGCGTTCGATTACATCATGTCGTTTCCCGGCTCGTTTGGGGACCACATTCTGCCGGAGAAATCGGCTGTGCTCTCGGTCAGCTTTTTGGTTGATTCGCTGCGGCGACAGCGCGGCGGCGTGGCCGGCAATATCGCCTACAATCTCGCGCTGCTCGGAGTGCGCTCGGCGCTCTACAGCGGCGTGGGGATGGATTTCGATTCGTATCGGACCACCTTCGAACGGCTTGGGATTGATCTTTCCAACGTCATCCAAATTCCCAACGAGCTGACTGCTTCCGCATTCATGATGGCGGATTTGCATGACAATCAGATAGCCGCCTTCTATCCCGGAGCTTCGAACCATGCGGGCGGGCTCTCGATGTCTGACGGCGCCGCCAACGCGCTGATTGGACTTGTCGGCGCCGCGGCGCCGGACGCGATGCGACGGCACACTCGCGAAATCGCGGCAACACGATGCAAGCTCATTTACGATCCATCGCAGCAGATCGTCGCACTGTCCCCAGACGATCTTAACGCTGGGATCAACGACGCCTGGGCGTTCATCAGCAACGACTACGAATACGCAATGCTCGAGCAAAAGATAGGGCGAACTGCCGATCAACTGACGGATGAAGTCGAACTCCTTGTCATCACATACGGCGAGAACGGTTCGGAGCTACGGCGAGGGGGAGAAGTCGCGCGGATTCAAGCAACGAGGATTCACCGAGTTTCCGATCCGACTGGAGCAGGAGACGCCTATCGCGCCGGCCTGATCAAGGGCATCCTCATCAGCGATGATCTGCAGATCGCGGGTCAGCTCGCGTCTGTCGTCGCCGCTTATGCTATCGAGCAGCATGGCACACAAGAACACACGTTTACGCCCGAGGACTTTATTGACCGATTCAACGCGAACTATCCGGAAAGCGCTGGAGCGATCACAGCCGATCAGCTTCAATTGCCAGTGCCGGTTGTGAGATAAGGCGCCGAACAGGCGAGCAGGGAAGGAATGACCCGCATGGTGGCGACCGCGCCAGGTTCTCGAAATTTCGACATTAAGAACCCTTCACTAGCGGATGATGGACGACGAAGAATTGATTGGGCCAGCCGGGAAATGCCGGTCCTGCGCCAAATCCGGGAGAGTTTCGCGCGCGAGCGGCCGCTGGCCGGGGTGCGGGTCCTCGCCTGTGCGCATGTGACGACTGAGACCGCCAACCTTGCGCTTACGCTTCAGGCAGGAGGTGCGGATGCAGTTTTATGCGCCTCAAATCCCCTGTCAACCCAGGATGATGTAGCTGCGGCTTTAGTGGCTGAGGGCATTTCCGTCTTCGCGATCAAAGGCGAAGACAATGAAACGTACTATCGTCACATCCGCTCGGCGCTCGAACACAAACCCCAGATCGTAATTGACGACGGCGCCGACGTTGTGACGATGCTGCATCGCGAATACCAACAGCTCTTGGCCGACGTGATCGGCGGAACCGAGGAGACGACCACCGGCGTTGTACGCGACCGGGCGATGGAACGGGAAGGCGTCCTCAGGTTCCCGATCGTCGCCGTCAACGACGCGCAAACCAAACACTTCTTCGATAATCGCTATGGCACCGGTCAGAGCACGATCGACGGCATCCTGCGTGCGACGAACATCCTCCTTGCCGGAAAGACGGTCGTCGTCGCCGGGTACGGTTGGTGTGGCAAAGGTATCTCCATGCGCATGCGCGGCATGGGTGCGCGTGTAGTCGTCACCGAGATCGACCCGGTTCGCGCGCTCGAAGCGGCCATGGATGGCTTCATGGTGACGACAATGGATCGCGCGGCGGCGCTTGGCGACCTCTTCGTGACGGCGACCGGAAATATCAACGTGATCGATAAAGAACATCTTGAGCAAATGAAGGACGGAGCCATTATGGCGAACTCCGGGCACTTCAATGCCGAGGTCAACATCAAGGCGCTCGAGGAGATGTCCGGCGAGGGCCGGCGCACGCTGCGACCGTTTGTCGAAGAGTTCCAGGTTCGCCCGGACCAACGTTTGATCGTGCTCGGCGAAGGCCGACTGATTAATTTGGCGGCGGCCGAAGGTCATCCCGCGAGTGTGATGGATATGAGCTTCGCGAACCAGGCGCTGGCAAGTGGTTACCTTGTGCGCGAAGGGCAGTCGCTCGAAGCGCGGGTCTACACGGTGCCTGAAGAGATCGATCGCGAGATCGCGCGCTTGAAACTCGCCAGTATGGGCATTGAAATCGACGGACTCACCGAAGCACAAGAGATCTATCTCAACTCGTGGGAAGCGGGGACATAAATTTTCGATGAACTTCGCTTGGAAACGGATTCGAGCCGGTTCCCGGCAACCGGACAAAGGGAGAAACAACCAATGGGCTTGACGTTTGGCACGGCGGAGCGGACCTTCTTTACGTCCGAGTCGGTCACTGAAGGCCATCCCGACAAGGTCTGCGACCAGATCTCGGACGCCGTGTTGGACGCGGTGCTCGCTGCCGACCCCCAGGGCCGTGTGGCCTGCGAAACGGCTGCAACGACCGGCTTGGTTCTGGTCTTCGGTGAAATTACGACCAGCACGTATATCGACGTGCAGCAACTCGTTCGCGATGTCGTTCGCGAAATTGGCTATTGCGATTCTGGTTCAGGCTTTGATGCCGACACCTGCGGCGTGATCGTTTCGATCAAAGAGCAGAGCCAGGAGATATCGAAAGGCGTAACGACCGCGCTCGAAGTCCGTGGACATGATGCGTCCGATGCCTTCGATGCGACCGGCGCCGGCGACCAAGGTATGATGATCGGGTACGCGTGCAACGAAACACCCGAACTGATGCCGTTGCCAATTTCGCTCGCCCACGCCATCTGCCGCCGCCTCGCCGAGGCCCGCAAGCGCGGCGAATTGCCGTATTTGCGCCCTGATGGGAAGAGTCAGGTGACGGTCGAGTATCACCAGGGTGAGCCAGTACGGGTCGACACGATTGTGATCTCGACGCAGCATGCGGCTGGTCTAGACAACGATCGCATCCGCGAGGACGTCATTGATCGCGTGGTTCGCCAGGTCGTTCCAGCTCATTTCCTCGACAGCGAGACCAAGTTCTACGTCAACCCCAGTGGCAGCTTCGTGCTCGGCGGACCGGCGGGAGACGCAGGACTCACCGGTCGTAAGATCATCGTCGACACCTATGGCGGCATGGCTCGCCATGGCGGCGGCGCCTTCTCGGGCAAGGACCCGACCAAGGTCGACCGGTCGGGCGCGTACGCCGCGCGATATGTGGCGAAAAATGTCGTCGCCGCGGGTCTGGCCGATCGATTTGAACTACAAATCTCCTACGCTATCGGCGTCGCGCATCCGGTTTCAATTTTTTGCGAGACTTTCGGCACTGGCCGGGTGCCGGACGACGTTATCGAGCGTTTGATTCGCGAGCATTTCGATCTCCGACCAGCGGCGATTATCGAGCACCTCGATCTCCGCCGCCCGATATTCCGGCAAACAGCGGCCTATGGGCACTTCGGGCGCGAGGATCTCGACGCGCCGTGGGAGCGTACCGATAAGGCCGAGGCGCTCGCCTCCGCGGTCGCGATCGGCGAAGTCGTAGGAGTTGGCAGCCAAGCGTAATTCACTAGGTTCAGGCAATGAGCGGACCGGGAAGTCGGCAGGCAAGCGCCGACTCCCGGTTCACCTTTTCGCATCTCTGTTTCGACGAGCATGATTCATGGCCGGAAACCGGGCATCGATCCGATTCGTAGGATTGAAGAGTCGCCCACGTGGCCAGCACGCTGCGGTGCCCGGGCCTTGAAGACCTGTGCTATAACCCCAAGGCGGCTGAAAGCGATCTCGTCTTGTCGTGGGTCGATCGGACAAAGCGGATGAGGCTGATTGTCGCGATTGTCCAAGATTACGATTGCGATCGGCTCCTGCACGCGATTAGCAGTGCTGGGTACGGAGCCACGCGGATTGCCAGCACCGGCGGTTTCTTGCGGACCGGCAACACCACTGTGTTCATGGGCGTTGAAGACGACCAAGTCGATTCGTGCATCGAGCAAATAAGAGGCTGCTGTCAAGGAAGGGTAGAACGCGCGCCCGACGAACTCGTGCTCGAGATTGCCGAAGGCAATCCCGCCGCCGTCGCTGAAGTGACGATAGGGGGCGCTGTCGTATTTGTCGCGGTGGTAAGCAAATTCGTGCGGATGGAACTGGGAAATGAACATCGGTGAGTCGCGGGCAAAACGTTCGAAATCACTGGGACACAGGCTGACGAAACGGTTCGCCGCACTTGGCGCGTCGGTCGTGATGACGATGCGGATTTTCGGTGAGCATCCGCAGGGCCGGCTGCGCCGGCCACATGTCATTGAACAGGTTTATGAAGATACGTGTGTCGGACTGTTCGATTCGCGCGAAATCGTCGGCAAGCGTTACGTGCTCACGCTCCCTTTGCCAACAGAGCCCTCAATGCAGCGGCGTGAAGTTCAAATCGGTCTGAACTGAGTGGCCTAAGGCGGCCGACTAAACGGCCGCCTTTAGAGCTTATCTGTCGTTAAGCGACCTCGACCGGCTCCGGTTCCGCGTTGTAGTAACGAGCTTCCTCTGACAACATCTGGCCGAGAATTTGTTGCATCGCCATTACATGCGCACATGTGCCAACGACGTGCGACTCAAAGGTGTGGCACGTGCAGGTCCAACGACCTTCTACGAGACGAATCGTGTAATCGTCATGGCCGCCATGAAAAGTGGCGGAAAGTTCACCAACTCGTATCCGTTCTGGTTCGCGAGCATAACGGTGTGCTTTTTCAATCTTGCCGATCATGCTGGAGTTCATGCAGTCACTCCTTGTCAGCACGTGATGGAATCGAACGAGACCTGATTTCAGTGGCGCGAAACGCCTTAAAACGAACCAGCACCGGATGCGAATGCATCGCGGTGCTGATTCACCAAAGCCCTTGTTGGCAATTGACCCTATTCATAGTCGAGATCTCCGACGATTCTATCGAGGCGATCGCGTCAACCAAAGCTTGTCTTGGCACTGGAGTATATCAACATTGTATGAACATGACTAGACGCTGTCGACGATTGAGGACGTATTTGGAGGCAGAATGACCGCAAGTGGAGACACGAATCAACGACTCAGCGCGGCCGTGCTCGCAGGCGGCAAAAGCATGCGCATGGGCGTTGATAAGGCCCTGCTTTCATTGCGGCCGGGTGACCCGCCGATGGCGCGAATCGTCCTCAACCAGCTGCAGTCAATCGCGCAAGATGTACTCCTGATTGCCTCAGATCGGCCGGAGTACGCGCAATTCGGCGTGCGTATTGTGCCTGATGGCTACTCCGGATCGGCCGCGCTCGGCGGGATCGCCACCGCGCTTTCAAATTGCGCATCCGACTTTTGCCTTGTCGTCGCCTGTGACATGCCGTTCCTCAACCTGCGGCTATTGCAATGGATGGCAGCTCAGCCTAAAAATTACGATGTCTTGATTCCACATCTCTCAGGCGAAAGCCGCCAAGGCGGCGACTTCATCTATCAGACGCTGCATGCGATTTACAGTAAACGGTGCCTGCCCGCGATTGAGTACCAGCTCAATGACGGCAATCGCCAAGTAATCGGGTTCTTTGGCAAGGTGAATGTGCAGGTGATCCCGGAAGCTCAGATTCGCGAGCTTGATCCCGAGCTTCGTTCGTTTTTCAATGCGAATTCTCCTGAAGCGGCTGCCCAGGCGCGAACTTGGCTGAAAAGAGACCTCGCTTAGCGACCGGCTTTTCACGATTGGCAAGTCGTTCTCAGTGAATTGATCGTCTATACTCGGATCGAACGACGGAGCAGATGCACATGGGGAGCAAGCAGCAGACATCTGGACATCGGAATAACGCGCGCGGTCCGAGCGGTCCGCAAATGGGAGCGTGGGAGAGCCTCAGGTTCACCTGGCGGATGTTGCGAGATCCGCGGGTTGCGCCATACGCGAAGGTGCTGCTTCCAATTCTTGCTTTTGTCTACCTGGTTTCGCCGATCGACTTGATTCCGGACGTGATTCTTGGGCTGGGGCAGGTCGATGATCTGGGGGTGATGGCCTTCGTGGGCTATCTCCTCCTCGCCTACGTCAAGCGAGCGGGATGGGCAACATTGCTTGAAGATGGCCCCGACCGCGGGTCATCAGGAGAAGCGTCGAAAACCGCGACCTCGTCAGCTTCAGAAGACATTATCGACGCGCAATTTCGCATCATCTCCCGGCCGCGGGACCATCGCGGATCGCGCGTAGGCTGAGAGCATTTTGGGGGCAGTTCGTGAGCAGTCGTCCAGGTAGTCCATCTTCAGGTCAGGGCTCTTCATCAAGCACAAAACCGATCACCAAGCGACCCGTGCGACTCAATCGCGCGCAACAGCGCGCGATGGAAGTCCGCGCTGCCGAAACGCGGTGGGACGATCCAGCCGCCGCGCTCGGCGAACCCCAGCCTCAGGAAGGCGGAGCTACCGCGGTCGCTACCGGAACTGCCGCATCGGCCCGCGCCCGGCGGAAACCGGTACAACGTGTGTTCTTGTTGTCCCGCGCGCAGGAACTCATGTTCATCCGCTCCGACTTGCGACGGCTGATTATGATTGCAAGTGTCCTGCTCGTGGTGATGCTTGTGCTGCTCTTCGTGGTCGATTAGTCTCTCGAAACGTCAAACGGGGCCGGCGCAAATACACGCCGGCCTCGTCTTCGTGTTGCAAATGAGAATCTAAATGCGCTCTGCCTCATCGTCGACAGCGACGGTGTCTTCGATGAACGTGTCGCTTTCTTGCTCGGCGGTTTCGTCTTCGTCGCCGGGCTCGGCGGTCGCTTCCTCTTCGTCGAGCTCTTCATCGTCTTCGTCGGCGAAGAGGAAATCGGTCTCGTCACGCTGACGAAGCAAGTCACGCTCACGAAGGTACGCGCGAGTCGCAGAGACTTGGCGAGGGAACGAGACGATGTTCGTCTTCGCGGTATCGCGGTAGACCTCGCGCAGAATGATGCGCAGGCTTCGGCTGGAGAGCCCGAGCGCATAAACCTCGTAGCGATTACCTTTGCCCATCAACTCGATCAGCCGTTCAGCAGTTTTCGCTTCGACCTCTCCGAGTCGCTTGCCGCCCTGCCGGCTTACAAAGAGGCGTTTGTTTTTCACGGACAATTCGAGCTGTTCGCCCGACGAGACATCGGCTAGCTCTTCCATCGAAACTGGGTTGACTAGTTCATCAACCCAGGTCTTGCCGACCTCTTCGATAAACACAGATGTGCGCGGGATATCATGAGAGGTTTCCTCTTTGACCTTTTTCTTTCTCGACGCCGTTTGATGCCGCAGGAGGTCCAAGCGCTGCAGATTTCGACGGGCGATGATGTTCGCCGGGTCGATCTTGAGCGCGGAGGTGTACGACTCCATCGCACCTGCTTGATCGCCAAGCTCCAGCAAGGCGCGGCCCAAGCGGTTTTGCGCTTCGGCATCTCTGGGTGTGCGGTCGAGCAAGTGTTTGTTCAGGTCGACGGCCTCCTGCCAATTACCGAGCAAGGCCAACTCTCGTGCTTGCTCGATCAGCTGTCGGCGCGTTTTCGGCTTTGTGTCAGTCACTTTTCCCTCTCGCTCCATGACTTTGACCCTTCGCGAGGCGAAGGTCCCAATGAGTTCTGCCAGTCGGCCAGTGTTATCGCGGTCCTCCGACCGCTTCTCCAACGAGATACCAAGGGCTGGTTTTCGTGATCTTCACGTCGACGATCTTGCCCGCGAGTGGCCGGTCATCAGCAAAGTGAACTAATGTATTCCCGCGGCTGCGGCCGCTCCACCGGCCCTTTGCTTGACCATCGACCAGCACTTCGAGCGTTTGGCCGAGCCGCTTTGCGTTGAGCTCGGTGCAGACACGTACTTGGAGGTCCTCGATCGCCCGGTGCCGGCGCTGCTTCTCTTCGTGCGGAATATCGTCTTCCCAGCGTGCGGAAAGCGTGCCGGGCCGCGGCGAATACATCGCGACGTGCACCTTGTCGCATCTTGTTTCGCGCAGTAGGTCGTGCGTGCGTTGGAATTGCGCGTCGGTCTCGCCAGGAAATCCAACGATGATGTCCGTCGCAATAGTGACATCTGCCAGTTGCTCTCGGGTATACGCGATGCGCTCCTGCCAGAGGTCCGCAGTGTATGTGCGACGCATTCTGCGCAGAACTTCATTGTCCCCGGCTTGCACTGGCAGGTTCATATGTTCACAGACCGAGTCGAGTTCGGCCATGTGGTTGATGATCTCATTCGACATGTATTTCGGATGGGATGTCAAGAACCGCAGACGGTCAAGACCTGAAATCGCATCCACGGCTGCAAGGAGATCGTGGAGACCAGAGCGGTTGTCGAGATCGTGACCGTATGCGTTCACCGTTTGGCCGAGGAGTGTGACTTCACGTACTCCCCTGGCAACCAACTCTTCGACTTCGCGAACAATTTCCTTCAAAGGCCGGCTGCGCTCTTTGCCACGCCGATATGGGACGATGCAATACGAGCAAAGAAAGTTGCAGCCGTAGATGATCGGGATAAACGCCGTTGCTCCAGACGTGCCAGCTTCCGGGACGTAGTAATGCGGAAGTTGGGCAAGATCATCGTCGAGCTCGCTGAGCTCGGGAACGACCTTTTGAAGCTGGTCGAAATCTGACGGGTTGAAAAAGAGATCGACGTGCGGAAATCGCTCTCTCAATTTTTCCTGCTGATTTGTCACCATGCATCCGGTCAACACGACCGGCACTTCCGGTCTCTGTCGCTTGAGGCGAATCAGCGAATTCAGTTTGCCGGCGACCTTGTCCTCGGCCGCTTGGCGAACGACGCACGAGTTCAGCACGACAATGTCGGCATCGTCTTCGGCATCCGTTGGACGGTAGCCGACCTCTTGCAACATGGCGGCGACTTTGGCGCTGTCGGCTTCATTCATCTGGCAGCCAATAGTCCAGATGAAAAAGCGTTTCCCGTTTGGGGCCAGGCTCGCGGGAGCCGCCGCAGGATGCAATTGAATGACAGGGGGTGTGGGCGCCATGTGACCTCAGGATGATTGAATGCGCGCGAACCGAGAAAGAGTTGCGGACAATCTCGAACTGCTCAAAATCGACAAACCGGAAGTATACAACGCAAGGGAGCCCGAGGAGGCGTTGACTTGGAGGCGGTAATTCGATCGCCAGGCTGCCAAGTTGACGTAAGCCGGACGCGTAGCCGACGGCATTCTGTTTGAGCATGTGCGAGACTCTCGTGTGACCATTTGGGACTCCGAATGCGGTGAGTGTCAAGAACTGTCCGTTCACGTCTTGCCTATAGGCAAGACACCGAGAAAACCGCGAACGGACGAGAGGTTTACGATCTAGTCATCGTGCCTCATAGACAAGCCGATCTTCGATTGCTACAATGGCCATGAAGGGGGAAAGTCACCTTTAGCTTTCGCACTTTCCGCACGGATGTGACGGGTAGTCGACAGTCGCCTGACCTCAGCGAACGTAGACTGCACGCGGGTTGGCTCAGTGGGGTGAGCCAAGTAAGGGGCCGGAGTGAAGAAACGCACGTGCGGCACCTGTGGGTATTTCCAAGAAAGTGAAATGTCAGGATTGGGATGGTGTGTCCATCCCCAACGACGGGTTTCTCACGACTTGAAGATCATGGTTCGCCGCGGAGAGCTTGGTTGTCGCGACGGTTGGTCGCGTGACCTATGGGCGCCTGCCAGCGAAACGAATGTCGCCGGGGCACCAGAAGCTCCGCTGACCGGTCCCGTTCGCCCGGTCTCGCCTGAAGAAATGTCCTATCTCGTGGCGTCCAACCATGTGAGGTTGGAGGCGACCGGCAAGGGCCAGTCGAGTTCTCCGGTTGATGTCGTCGTCGGAGAAACATCGGCCATGTCCGACGCGGAAGACCGTGCCACCCTGCTGTCCCACGACACACGGGCAGCGATTGAAGCCGCGCGCAAGCGACATCTCGCAAGTCTTCAAGTTGGAAGTCTCACCGACGATTTGACATCAGTCGTTTCGAGCCCGACGTCCGAATCGGACTCAGCGCCGAACCGCTCGTCGATGACGCCATTGATGTCGGCCCCGGCAACACGCTTTCCGGTTGGCCTTCAGTCTTCTTCGAGTGCCTTTTCACCGCGGTACAACCGTGACGTCGCGCCGGTTCGTCCGGACGAAGTGCCGCGAGACCAACTGAGCTTGGCGACGTCACCGGCAGGAGAGAAGCAATTTTCATCCGTGCCCGACCTCGTCGACGGATTCGAGCTACCGCGAGCGGGCGGCCAAGAACGTGCGCTCCCTGTCGCCGGAGACTACGAGAACGATATCGAGATTGCGCCCACGCGAGTACGAACGGCGCGGCGATGGCCAATCGGAGACGACGACCTTGATGCTTCAGCCGTCGAACTGGCGAATGCCTACTCGACGGATATACAGCTCCAGCGGTCCGGCGAGCCGCCCGCCCCTTCGACCTCAGTTGACGACGACTGGCAATTCGGAGCCGAAGACGCAGACTACGACCTGGGTGAGGTTTGGGAGGCCGGGCGGTCACGCCGCCGGCGCTGGCAACCGAGTCTTCGGTTTGAGCGACCTTCGCGAGGTCGCGTTGTCGAACGGGTCGTCGACGAGTGGGACGACAGCTCTTCTGACGAGCAGGCTCTGGCCGGAGCCGTCGAAGATGTCCGGTTCTTGCCCGATCCCGCGTTTGACTGGCGCGAGCCGGACGAGCCGTTCGAAGCGAAGGTCGAAACGTCGCCGCTTATCCCACGCATGTGCCGAACTTGCAGGGATTTCCGGCCCGCGGATAATGGCGGACGCGGATGGTGCACCAACAAATGGGCATTCAGTCATCGACGCATGGTTGATTCCGACGAGCTCCCATGTGAAACATCCTTGGGATGTTGGTGGCTACCGCACGACGAGGTTTGGCTGGCCGAAGCAGACGCCGCGGCGCATACGGAGCCGACGCCGCTTGTCGATCACTGGCTCGAACGCAAAGTTGGTGTCGCTACGGCAACTGGGACGAGGCGGCGTTGACTCCTAGGAATCTGGTAGACTTCTGCCATCACGTCACGGTAAGGTCGATGAGGGACGACCGAACCAGGCTCGAATGTGGGCAGTCATGGCTGGGACTGGAACAGTAGAGCGAGGGAAGGCGTGAGCGGTCGCTAGGCGTTGCCCTGGCGATTTGGGGGGTGAATGACAGACTAATGGCTGTCTTCGGAGATACGCTCCGGCAAGCCCGCGCCTACAAGGGCGTGACGCTGCGGGAAGCCGAGCGGGCAACGCGAATCAACCGATATCACCTCGCGGCGCTAGAGGAGGAAAACTTCTCGGCGCTGCCGCCACTGATTTATCAGCGCGGTATTGTTCGCAATTATGCGACCTATCTCGACCTCGATCCAAACAAATTGCTCTCCCTGTTCGAAGAAGCTTCAGGCGCGAAGAAGCAGCCTGAATATGGCGTTGTCGTAAAACCGCTCGACATGCCAAGCCATTGGGCGCCGAACTTCGCGATCATCGCCTTCATGGTGGTCATGAGCGCAATCGTTTTCGCCTGGCTCTACAGCGCGTATTTCGCGCCTTCCGAAGTTCAATCGACCCCCACAGAGATCGTGGCCACGGTGACGCCGGTCGACAACGAAGCGTTGATTATGCCGACCAAAACGCCGAAACCGCCGACCGCGACACCTAAGCCGACCGACACGCCTGTGCCGCCAACGCCGACCACGGCCCCGACGATTGTTCCTGCCGATCAGGCGAACAAGGAAAGCGTTCCAACACAGCCTGCTGACAAGCACCAAACGGCAGATCCAACGGAGACGGCTGACGTTCAAGCAGCTGACACGAGCGGCAATCAAAATCAGCCGGCTGACCAACCGCCCGCCGGCATGTACTCAATCAAAGTGACTGCCACCGGCGCCGATGTTCAGCTTAGTATTGTGGCGGATGGCGAGACGGTGTTCGAGGGATGGCTCGGCGATGGCCAGTCGACCGACTGGTATACGGCGGCTGAGTTCAACATCTGGACTTCGGACGGGGCGAGCACGCTCTTTACCAACGACAACGGTCAAGCGTTCTATATGGGGTACGATCCCGATTCCACGTACTTGCTACCCTAGCCGAACCTCCGGCAATGACGAACGAGGGAGCGACTTTGTCGCTCCCTCGTTTCATATCTGCTGATTTTTAAGCCTGGTTCGGGACAATGACTTGAAGTGCCCCCGGTTTGATGTCAACGCTGATCGGGGTTTCGCCGTCGACGTCGCCGTCAAACTGCACGGGAATGGGTGGGTCGGATGAAAGTTCGACGTGCTTTGCTTTGATCCGAGTCACGTGTTGGGAGCGGTCTAATCGCCTCAGGACCAACCCCGCCGTTGACTGCAGAATCGCGAGGTTGCCAACTGCTGTAAAGACAATCACGTCGAGCCAGCCGTCGTTTGAGCGAACATCGGGATAAATCGGAAGCGCGGGTTTCATAATGGACGTGCCGTTGGCGATGAGGACCAAAGGAGATGCGACGTGCATCACCGCGTCATCGACTTTGATCTGAAACCTCGTCGGCGGCGCGGCGAGCTGCTTTAACGCGGGTCGAACGTATGCCCGCCATCCGACGCGCCGTTTCAATGCAGGATCAGTAGCTGCGAAAAACCGGCTGTCGAGTCCTGCCCCAGCGATATGGAGAAAACGTTCGTTGCCACTGACGCCGACATCCATTCGATAGAGATGGTGCGGGCCAAAAATCAACGCGGCGGCGCGTGCAGGCTGCGTCGGAATGCCAAGCTCCTGAGCGATGATGTTTGTCGATCCGCCCGGAATGATGCCGACGGGCAGTTCACGGTCTCCAATTGCGGTCGCGACCGCGCGGACCGTGCCATCGCCGCCTACAGCGACGACGGAGACGAGATCGTCTGCGTCAAAAATAGCAGCGTCGGTCAATGGAACTACGGGATCGGTGTAGCACACATCGATGACGGCGTTTGCCGGCGCAGCGTCTTTTATCGCTTCAATGAGGCGTTCGGCGTTACCGTACGTCGCAGGATTGGCAACGACAAGATATCGCCGGTGTGTCGTCGAAGGCGCGGACACGGCACTCCTGCGCGACTCTCAATCCGAGCTGCCATGTCGGGCCGGACCGGCTTTGCTCAATGACGTGAGAGGACGGAAGTCCGATGTTCTACCGATCGCTGGCCGCGCCTTCTTCCGGCCCGAAGATCCGCTCAACAATCATATTAGCTAACCAAGTCGCGGCTGCAGTCAGGACCAACGCGAGAACGCCGCGAATCGTATTGCGAGCCATTTAGACTTTCCTCCACCGTTGCCGCCAATGCTCGAATTGAGCAAGATGAGGCAACCATGTCTATTCGATCATACGCGACCTTCGCAAGGTTTGGGCCGTTGGCTTAAACCTCTATCGAGGGCGTTGCTGGCGATTGCCGTAGGCGTAAATGCCCAGCGGGAACATGATCACAATCGCAAGCAGCGTGAGATCGCCCACAGTGAGATCGCCGACCATGATCCGCGACGAGCCCGGCAACAACGTAAATGGCAAAACAAACAGGTGTGTCAATCTAAAGACCGTGCGCCCGATCCAAATACGATCGCCGACCTGAAGCAGGAGAAGCAGGCATCTGATGATAACTAGCGATCCGACGATCGCATACACGTTCAGCAGCAGTTCGAGCGCGACCTGGGATTGCCTCTCCTGGCTCGCGGCTTCGCGTCGTTGTGTTGTTTGGATGAGTGTTCGATTTCTCATTGGGCTCGGTTCGCAATTAGGGTCACAACACGGTTGATGATTTCTGCGGCCACATCTTCCTTTGCCATATGTGGGAGGCGATCTGGTACCCCATCGGGAGTCAGAATAACCGCGGAGGAGGTGGAACTGCCGATCGTCGCGACCGCATCGTTGGCGACGATCAGCGCAAGCTGCTTGTCGCGGAGCTTCGCGCGCGCGCTTTCGATAAGGTTGTCTGTTTCCGCGGCGAAGCCGACTTTGATCAGGCTCGGGCAGTCGATCGAGGCGAGAATGTCGGGAGTGCGCGCGAGCGTGAGCGTCGTTGGCTCGGAGGGGGAGCCTTTCTTTATCTTCGATGAGTGCGATTCACTCGGCCTGAAGTCGGCGACCGCTGCGGCCATGATCAAGGCATCAGCATCCTTGATCGCGTGCTTAGTCGCCCGGTCGAGTTCGACTGTCGAGACAACGTGCTCGACATTCGCGGTTACTGGAGGGTCGAAATTCGTCGGAGCTGAGATCAAGGTCACGCGAGCGCCGACGTCGATCGCCGCCCGCGCGAGCGCGTATCCCATTTGCCCACTCGACCGATTGCCAAGAAAGCGGACGGGATCGATTGCCTCCTGTGTGCCGCCTGCGGTGATGACGAGGTGTCGGCCCTCAAGCGGGCCATGCTTTCCAAGAACCGCACGGATGGTGTCGATCAGCACAGCAATCGACGAAAGGCGGCCATCTCCTTGCTCACCCGACGCGAGCCGCCCTGTCTCCGGACCTGCAATCGATGCGCCGCGCGATCGAAGGATGTCGATGTTGACTTGAGTCGAGGCGTGGTGAAACATCGCATGTTCCATAGCTGGAGCAATGAGCAGAGGCGCGGTGGTGGCCAGTGCAGTCGTCGTCAGCATGTCGTCGGCAGCGCCGTACGCGAGTTTCGAGACCACGTTCGCGGTCGCGGGCGCGATGACCAAGAGATCAATTTCCTGTGCTAGAGAAACATGCCCGGTCGATGTCTGCGTCCACTCTTCAAAGACGCTGATATGAACCGGGCGCTTGGTCAGCGCTTGAAAGGTGCCGGCACCGATGAAGTGCTGTGCGTTCTCGGTCATGATGACGTCGACGCGGGCGCCCGCTTGGACGAGCTGACTCGTCAACTCGCAAGCTTTGTACGCCGCGATCCCGCCGGTGACGCCGAGTGCTATTTTGCTCCTGGACAGCACACTCACAATCTTCGCTCCGCCAATTCCATTTTTTGCGCCGGGCCGAATGGCCGCGCGGCGACTCCGCGCTCATTTCACCACGTAGAAAGAAACGATGCCAATGCTTTTTCACGACGGCGAAATCCCGCAGTCGTTCAGCGGCGGTTCCATAAGCGTCTGAGCGTGATCGATGTCGGCGTTGGCGCCGCTGATCATGTCGACTGCGGAATCGATCTTGCCGAGGTCCCGCGATGCCAGACCTGAAGCAACTTGTTGCATTGCCTTCGAATAGGAGTTGAAGGCTCCAGTGAACAAATCGGATGGCCAGGCAACGCTCAGCGGAGCGTCTGAAGCAGCTTGCGCCGAGGCGAGAACAGATAGCCGCGCCGCATATTGCCACAATCGCCGGGCCGCCCAAGGATCGGCGTCACTCGCGGACGACGATGCGTCAAGCATCAAATGCACTGCATCGAGCCGGGCGGCAGTTGCGGCCGCCCACGACGCGACGCCTTCACAGGGGTTCGCAGTCGACACCTGGACTCCGCCATTCGTCGCCGTAAGCGTGATAAACGAGACTGCTTCAGGTGAAGACTTCAAAAGCCCAACCCGGCAAGATTGCTCGGTCGAGCCGCCTACTGCATCGGCGAGAAGTTGACTTGAACAGCCGGCCCTCAACTCGTTGTCGTTCGTCGCTGCAAGTTGATCAATCTCAGCATCTGGTGGAAGCAGGTTGACGGCGAGCGTTTTTGCGGCACCGACTGTCCAGTCCGCATCTGAGCGGGTCAATGCTGGCAAATCGGGCGGGCGCGGCGAGCGAACGAGGATGAAAAACGCGCGGTCGTCTGGAAGGGGCACTTTGCCGCCGGTGAACTGCACAAAGAGCGTAGACTGATCCGGTCCAAGAAACGAAATTGTGTCGGGAGAACGCGACTCTTCGGTTCTAGTGTATTGAAAGTCGAACGAACTCAACGTTCCGCCGAGCCTTCCGGTAAGGCCATCTTCCTGAGCCAAAGCGCGTGTTGGGGCCGCGGCCGCCACCGAACACAAAAGGAAAATCACATAGAGACGCCACGAGCAAATAACCCGAAATCGAACATTTTGGCTACGATTGACCTGCATTCAGCGCATCGCTTCCGCTAGGATCATGTGAACGGACACCCCAACAGATTAGCACGCGCGGGATGGAGCGAGCAGCGGGATGACAACGGCGGCGCAAATGGTTCAGTGCCAAAATTGCGGCGCTGATGCTGGATTGGCTGATCGCTTCTGCGGAACCTGCGGCGCGGGAATCACTCAGTTTTCGCCCGAGGAGTCGATTGCACTCGTCGCTCAGCGCCGGCGACTTGGCGGCACGGAGTGGCAACCGACTACAGCGGATGCCGTTCAAACGCCGACGATCACTGCCGCGCCATCGAAGGCCGCGCCTGTTCGTCGGCGACGCAGAAGGCGCCGCCGTCCGTGGTATCGACGAAAACGAACGGCGATCCCTTCAGCGATTCTCCTCTTGGCATTCGCGCTTTCAGGAGCCGCCTTCTATCGTGCGGAAAATGCTCTTTCCACGGTTCGAGACGTAAGTAGGCCGCCTTCAACCATCTCTGGCGACCAATTCGGTGAGGACGCAGCGCTGACGGTTGATACTGGCCCGGCAACGGACGCCCTGAGCGGAGCGGGTGAAACCTCTGGCAGCGGCGGACTGCTCGGCGGAATCAAACACGCGGTGCGCGACGGCGCGGACCTCGCGAAAGGCGCGGCGGTTGCGGCAGGTGTCAAAGATCGGGCGGACGATAGCCTGACGATTCTCATCATGGGCGTCGATGCGCGCCCGGGAACGCCTATTGACGTGTCAGTCCGGTCTGATGTGCTCATCGTCGCACATATCAACCCATCGAGTGCTTCGTGCCGATTGCTGGCGATTCCTCGCGATACACGAACGAACTTGCCAGGCTATGGTCTAACGAAAATCAACCATGCACTTCTCGTCGGTGGAATACCGTACCAAAGGATGGTCGTCGAACAAACGCTGGGCATCGCCATCGACGACTATGCGCTTATCGACTTCACAGGTTTCAAAGATCTTGTCGATGCGGTTGGCGGTGTCGACATAATCGTGAAGGAAGCATTCTCCTACCAAAGCGTCACCTTTTCACTTGGGCGCCGCCACTTGAACGGCGATGAAGCACTGCTTTTCGCTCGCTATCGGGGAGGCACAGATGGCGACATCGGCCGCATCCGGCGTCAGCAGCAGTTGATCCGGGCTCTGATGGCTGCAAGGGGTGGCAAGGACATGCTCTCCAATCCTGGCCATCTGCTCTCGGCCCTCGAACAGCACATCCGGACCGATATTGAGACAAACACTGCTTTGTCCCTCGCCCATCAGTACACCAAGTATTGCGCAAATGCCGATGTCGAAATGGACGTGCTGCAAGGCCAGCTCGTTACGCCATACGATCAGCAGCAGCCCGATCCGATGTTGAAGCGAAAAGAGTATTACAACGTCGTGACTCCCGAGCAGATTCAATCCAAAGTACGGGTTCTCATGGGCGATTGAACGCCGTTTCGCGTGTACCATCGCCCCAGGTCATCCCGCAAGCTCTGAGCGTTGGGCTACGGATCCGAAGAACGGATCAAGTTTGATCTTATGACGGGAACCTCCAAGGGAAGGAAAGCATGTCAAAACAAGAACTCGTCGATGCCTATCTCAAGGGTCGGATCAACCGCCGCGATTTTGTGAAGCGGCTAACGGTCGCGGGCGTGTCAGTCGGTGCGGCGAGCGCGTACGCCGTCAGCTTGCGCTCGCCAGCGGCCGCGCGCGGCATAAGTCACTCCCCTCAAGGCTATCAACGCCTCAATCAAGCCAGCGACTACGATTCAGATGGCGACGGCGTTTCGGACGCTGACGAGGCATTGTGCGGAAGCGACCCCTTTGATCCCACCTCGTTTTGTCAGGAAGGGGAAGTGCCAACCCAAGTACCAGGCGGAGATCCAACTACGACTCCGGGCGGAAGCACAGGTGGAACAGGTGGAACAGGTGGAACCGGCGGACAAGTCACGGGTCTGCCATCCACGGGATCGGGCGCGAGTTCGAGTTCAAGCGATTATTGGTGGAAACCGGCCGCCATCCTCGGCGTGGGCGCGGCTGCGATTGCCGCCCGATTCAAGCGAAAGCCGTCGTCAGCGGACTAGTGTCGATACGAACTCCTTCGACAGCGGGCGGGAGATTGCAGCTCCCGCCCATTGACGGACTCGTTACATCGCGCGCTTTGGTCGCGGTCCAGCTTGCCATTTCGACGTGGCATCTCCGCCGTGTCCGAGGTGGATCGCAATCTGCGTCCGTGAGTTATCGCCGGCGGGATAGTCGATGATCGAGATCGACTGTGAAGGCATTCGGAACAGCGTCCAAGCGAGTAACATGAAATCTCTGGCCGCAATGGTCGTCCTTAAACCTGGTTCCTCTCCAAACTCTGATCCCCTGAACTCATCCAAGCGGCGCTCGCCGAGCACTCGTTTGACCACGAAATTGGACGGGTGAAATGGTCTCTTCCACAGCAGACTGAGCTCGATCAAACCATCAACCGGCGCACCGCAATGTTTGGCTGCGAATTCCCTGGCGGCGAAGAGGTCGGAGAGAGGTCTCGATTCACCGTCTTCGAGGCGGTGAAGGGCGTCTGAACCAAACCAGACGCCGCGAGCATTCGGTTCTTTGGCGTCAAACCGTAGCAACACTGCGCCCGATTGCGTGCCGTGATTGACAACGATCAAGACGAAACCGGTCGCTCGCCCGAAAAGCAGGGCGAGTTTTCCTCGTTCCGGTCGGAACAGCTCGACCAGTGAACCGAACGCTTCGCATGTCAGTCCGAACTTGACGTAGCGGTATGATTCGTCCAACCAGCCTGTATGGTGCGGTTCCGCTTGGGCCGCCGCCGCGCGAATAGCCCTCAGCTTCGCCCGCGGTTGCCCAATAATCCTCCCCCAGAGGTTCCTCGGAGTGAGCAATCGTCCGCGAGGACGTTGCTCTTTGATCCAGTGCCCGGTGGCGAACTTGCCAACGTTGAATGCGTTTGCTACCAGGTCTCGGAGCTGGCCACCGGACACATCAAGCGCTATCTCCACATTTTGCTCACGGCGGCAAATGAATCCCGCTGCTTCAAGCGCGTGATTGATCGTCAGCCGTTTTTCAATTGCGCTTGATGTAGGGTTCAACGTCGGTGCGAATTCGCGCAGCGCCGGTTGCGCGTACGAACAGATCAACGGCAGGCGAGTCAGGCTTGCTGAGCCTAATCCGGGTAGCTGTGGATGGAAACTGAGGAGATAACTTGCTTTCTCCAGTCGAGTCACCGCATTTGACCGAATCGAAGGAGCAACGACGGCAAACCCCGAACGATGGGCGCTCATGATTGCGTTTTGAGCCTCGACCGAAAAACCCATGCCTTCTTCAGTGGAGAACACAAAGTCGCTGCCTTTTACGGAAGAGCGCTCGAAGCCCTCGATCGTATCGATTCCGAGGAGCTCGATTGAGGTGACAGCTTCACCGTCCGAGGCGGGAGAAATCGGCGTTCCCAACAGGCGCCCGTGGTCAGTTGGCGAGATCTGTTGTCGTTCGGTTTCAAGTAAGAGGACGGGCAAGTTTGGGTCTCTCGGATGAAAGGGGAGCAGCGATTTAGCCGATTCGGCGAGGATCACCGAATAGTCTGACCAGTGGGCGCTCTCGGGGTCCGCCTGCCGGTATTTTTCGAATCGCGCTCGCCGCAGCTCATCGGTCATTGCGCCGAAATGCTGAATCCGGAGCGTCGTTCTGACGTAGGCGGCCTGAGAAATGCTCGTCGGAATGGGCGCGAAATGAAGGCGGTTTTCTGGAAAGCGCTGCCCATGAGCAAAGGCAAAGAGGCGCGGGATCCAAATGATTTCGGGAAAGTAATGACTCGCGTCTTCTCGCATTTGTAGCCATTGGAACCGATAGGCACAGCCAGGCAGCGCGTCAGTTTCGAGAAAACGGCGGAGCGCGACGGCGTCGGAACGATCGATCCGTTCGTCGGCGTCGACAGAGATAATCCAGTCGGGATTGAGCTCGGCGGCAGCTTCTAATAACCGGTTGCGGTTGACCGAGTCATTCCAGCCGCGAAAATCCTGACGAATGGGATTTCGGAAAAGGATTTGAACCAAGGGCGTGGAGTCGAGCAGGTGGGCTGTGTCATCGGTACTGCCATCGTCGAGCGCCACAATTGCATCGCAAAAATCCCTCGCGGAATCAAGGAATCCTAAAAGATCCTGCTCTGCGTTTCGAGCGGGCAACAAACAGACGACGCGCGTCATCAGCTCACCAAACAAAAAGGTCACGCCGGATGTTCGGGGCATCTATCTGCGGGGATCAAGCGTCCATGATACCTGGAACTGCCCGTAGACGCAGCGCGCCCCGCTCACATGAGCGGGGCGCGTTTTGCAAAATCGACGACGAAAGCGATTAAGTAACGATGCTGCTGATCGCCGCGAGCAACGCGAAGGCGACCGCAACACCGATCGTGAACTCAAAGAGTGTCTTTTCGATCCCACGACGCGTCTTGTAAATCGAGCTCGTATCGCCGCCGAATGCGCCGCTAAACGACGAACCTTTCGTTTGCAACAAGATCAGCAGGATCAGCACGGCGGACACGATGATCATTGCGATGTTGATTGCGGTATCCACGCGTCTGAAGCCCCCTCAAGACGAAACGAACCAGCCGCCACCGACCATGTGCGAAGCCTACCACCAGGTTTAGATCAGACGCAACGACTCGCGGCATCGACGATTGCGGCGAATGATTCCGCGTTCAAACTGGCTCCGCCAACCAAGGCACCGTCAATGTCTGGCTGCGAGAGAATTGCGGAGGCGTTCTCGCCCGTAACGCTGCCGCCGTAAAGGATCCGCATCCAATCCCCGGCAGGCGCGTGGCGCTCGCGAATAAACATCCGGATTCTCTCGGCCATTTCTTGGGCGTCTCCCGGTTCCGCTGCAACTCCAGTGCCAATCGCCCATATTGGCTCGTACGCGATTGAGCAGGACTTGATTTGATCGAAGTCGAGGCCTCCCATTGCCGATGCAAGTTGCGCCTCGACAAAATTCGCCGCACTAGCGGTTTGCCGCGTTTCGAGGTCTTCGCCCACGCAGACAACGACCTCGAGTCCCGCGCTCAAGGCGGCACGAACTTTCGAGAACACGAGGTCATTGGTTTCGCCGAAGATTCGCCGCCGCTCCGAGTGACCGACAATGACAAGATCGCAGACTTCCGCAACCATTGTCGGAGAGACTTCCCCAGTGAAGGCACCAGCCTCCTCGATCCAACAATTTTGAGCGCCAAGGCGCGCCTTTGTGTTGACAAGCACGTCACCTACGCCGATCAGCCAGGGAAATGGCGGGCAAACTGCAAGATCGACGTTCTCGGGGATGTTCTCAGACACCGCTTCGGCCAGCGCGAGTGCTTCATGATGGCTTGTGTTCATCTTCCAATTACCGATGACATATTGTTTTCGGATCATCCGAACCTCTTGCTGTTCTCGTCCAGAGCCTCAAGTCCTGGCAATGTCTTGCCCTCAACGAATTCAAGCGAAGCGCCGCCCCCGGTCGAGATGTGGGAAATGCGATCCGCGAGGCCCATTTGCTCGATAGCCGCGATCGAATCGCCACCACCGACGACGGTGAAGGCTTGGCTGTCGGCGACAAGTTCGGCAACGCCTTTCGTGCCCGCGGCGAATGCGGGGGACTCGAAGACGCCCATCGGCCCGTTCCAAAAAATCGTCCTGGCACCGTCGAGTTTCTCGCCAAACCGCCGAACCGTTCCCGGGCCGATGTCGAGGATTGATTGATCAGCGGGTACTGCGGAAATTGGAACCCACCCGGCCTTGTCCTGGTCGTCGGAAGTCGGAGCAATTACGGCATCGACCGGTAGCACGATTTCGACCCCGCGACCGTTCGCCGACCTCAGCAGGCTGCGCGCCTCGGTGACCAGTTCTCGTTCGACAAGGGAACTTCCGACCTCAACTTGTTGAGCGAAGAGAAACGTATTCGCCATACCGCCACCGAGAAGAATCCCATCGACTCGAGACAAGAGGTTCTCGATGACGCCGATCTTGTCTGACACTTTTGCTCCGCCCAGGATTGCGATAAACGGACGTTGCGGTTGGGAGAAAAGGCGGCGCAGCGCCTCGACCTCGCGAAGCATCAGGTAACCGGCGTACGCGGGAAGGTAATCTGTAATGCCAACAGTCGACGCATGGGCACGATGCGCAGCGCCGAATGCGTCGTTGACAAAGATTTCGCCCAAGGCAGCAAGTCTCTTGGCGAACTCCGGGTCATTCTGCTCTTCACCCGGCTCGAAGCGCACATTTTCGAGCAGGAGCACTTCACCGCCTCGCAATGCGTCTGAGGCGGTTTGGGCGTCTGGACCCCCGACGTCTTTAACCAACTGCACTGGTTTTTCGAGGAATTGCTGCAGACGCTGCGCAATCGGGACGAGGCTGAACTCACCGGCCGGTTTGCCCTTGGGCCGTCCAAGATGGCTGATCAGGATGACTGCCGCATCACGATCAAGGAGATCGTCAATCGTCGGGAGCGCGGCCATGATCCTGGTATCGTCGGTGATTCGCCCGTTTTGCAGAGGAACGTTGAAGTCAACGCGCAAAAGTACGCGCTTGCCCGAGACCTGAGCGTCGCGAATCGATCGAATCGCCATTGACGCCACCTTTGACAACCGTACAGGCGGCCTGTTAGCCGCCTGCGTCAAGAATCGTCATGTTTCGGGCGCTAGGCGGTGCCCGGAATGCCTGCCTCGCAAACGAGCGCGGCGAGGTCGGCAACGCGGCAAGAATAGCCCCACTCGTTGTCGTACCAGGCGATCACCTTCACCATCGTCCCGCCGATAACCATCGTCGAGAGGCCGTCGACAATTGCCGAGCGAGGATCGTGACGAAAATCTGACGACACGAGCGGCTCGTCGGTGAACCCAAGAATTCCGGTCAACGCTTCACTTTGCGATGCCTCGAGAAACGCGTGATTGAGTTCGTCAACGGTCGCCGGCCGTTCAGTCTCGGCGACGAAGTCCACGATCGAAACTGTCGGCGTCGGCACGCGCAATGAAAAGCCGTCAAACTTGTCCTTCAACTCGGGAATGACCAAGGCAAGGGCGACGGCCGCGCCGGACGAGGTAGGGATGATATTGATCGCGGCCGAGCGCGCACGGCGGAGATCCTCATGTGGGCCGTCGAGGATGACCTGATCGTTCGTGTAGGAATGGGTCGTCGTCATCAAACCACGATTGATGCCGAAGCGATCGAGCACAACCTTGGCGACTGGGGCGAGACAATTCGTCGTGCACGATGCATTCGAAATGATGACGTGCTCGTCGGGATCGTACTTGTCCTCATTTACACCGAGGACGATCGTGATATCTTCTCCCTTCGCGGGCGCGCTGATGATCACCTTCTTAGCGCCTGCTTCAATATGGGCTTTAGCCTTCTCGGCTTCTGTAAATCTGCCAGTGGACTCGATCACCAAGTCGATGCCTTCCTTTTCCCAAGGAAGTGCCGCCGGATCTTTCTCGGCAAAGACCTTGACGAGATTTCCCTCGACGCGAATTCCACCGTCCTCGACGCAGATGTCGGCGTCGTACGGCCCGTATGTCGAGTCATATTTCAAAAGATGAGCCAGCGTTCCGGGGCTAGTGAGGTCGTTGACAGCTACGACTTCGAAGAGGTCACTGAAGCCGCCTTGATTGACCGCTTTGAGCACTTGCCGGCCGATGCGGCCGAAGCCATTAATTCCGACGCGAACCGCCATTTAATCCCCCGTTCAACTCGAATCATCCCCATTCGCATTAACGAACGCGGATAAGCTACGTGCAGATTCTATGCTAGGCCCCGACTGTTGCGAGTTCTGCCGCTGGCTTGCGAGCAACACCATTCGATCGAGGTCGCCGAGCAATCTCGAGCAGCGCCAGGGAGAGCTTTTCAGGATCATGTCTGAGGGGATTTTGATCGCTGATGACATCACGGGCAATGACGGTAACCTTGCCTTCCAGTGATTCCGTGTGCTCGTCAGTGACCGGATCGACATTCCACTCCGGTTTGATCGCGCTGACCACCGCTCGGTTGTTGTTGACGAGCGCATAACTTAAGACGCCAGGTCCGAGATGATCGATGATTGTCTGAATGTGGTCGGAGGCTGCGAAGTGATCGGTCTCACCAGGCTGGGTTGCCACATTGCAGACATACACCGCTGTCCCTCTCGACCACCGGATCGCTTGCGTGATCCCATCGACGTGGAGATTTGGGAGCACGCTGGTGTAGAGACTGCCCGGGCCCAGCACGATGAGATCGGCGCCCAAGATCGCGGCCAAGGCCGGCTCGTAAGGGTTCGGATTCTCGGGGTCGAGGAATATCCGCTTGATCGGCGGCTTGTTGCGAACAATGGTCGATTCACCGCAGACAACGGAACCGTCGACCAATTCGGCGCAAAGGTTGACGTTTTCGAGCGTCGAAGGCAAGACTCGCCCGCGGACCGCTAGCACGCGGGCCGATTCGATGACGGCTTGTTCAAAACTGCCCGTGATCTGGGCGAGAGCTGTAATGAAGAGGTTCCCGAACGAGTGGCCGGCAAGCTCGGAACCTTCTTTGTCAAAGCGATATTGAAAGAGTTTGCCGACGGTCGATTCCGCATCGGCGAGGGCAACGATGCAGCTTCGAATATCGCCCGGCGCTGGAATATCGAATTCGCGGCGAATGCGACCGGTGCTGCCCCCGTCGTCCGAAACGGTCACTATCGCGGTGATGCCGACACTGTGGTGTTTAAGACCGCGAAGAAGCGTCGAGAGACCCGTGCCACCGCCGATCGAGACAATATTGAGGGCGGGCCGCTCGGGCCCGAATCGGTGCTCGGCGACGATTTGGGCAAGCGCAAGATTCCCCGACGTCTGAGCAATCAGTGGCCGCAGGACCGAGCTGCTCATCTTGAAGAACGAGAATGCCAGCAGACCGATGCCAAGGGTAAGGATGATGATTTCGCGAAATGGGTGCGGTATGAACTGAAGCGTGACAGTTTGAACCAGTCCCGTGAGGCGCTCCGGAAACTCGTAATGCCTGTAAATCCAGGCAAGACCCATTGCCAGAGCCAAACTGGTCGAAATGATGCTGAGCATGAACAACCCGACCCAGCGCTTAATGTGCATGCCGGGTCGAAGCCAGATTCGCCAGAACTGCAGAGTTGTGCCTCCCGCGCAAAACCGTCATGCGGAGCGAAAATGATGGCAAGACGGGCCAGAGTATAGCATCGGACCGCGGCTGGAATCGCATCCGCTTTCTGGTCGTCATCTTTCGCAAGATTGGCTCCAGGCTACACGGAGAGGCCAATTTACCTTGTTCTGAGGCTGCGAAACGCGGTATACTAAGCGCAGCGGAACCAATGCTCTGTGGGGAACGTGGGTCTCCGGCCCGCGTTTTTTGTTGTTCTAGCGCTGTTTGGTCACGTGAGGCTGTTGCCTCTCGATCGTGGCCGGTACCGCACACAATTGAAGAGAAAAGGAGGTGCGCGGAATGAAGAGTGACTTCTATACCGCGATCGCCCAAATTGCCAACGAGCGAGGCATTCCCCGCGATGCAGTGCTGTCGTCCGTGCAGCATGCCCTGAAGACCGTTTACAAGAAAATGGCGAATTCCGAGGAAGAGGTCGAAGTCGAACTCGACTCTGGCACCGGCTTGATGCACGTGTATGTCATTAAGCGCGTCGTTGCCGAGATCGAAGATCCGATAAACGACACTCTCTTGGACGATGCGCTTCAATATTCGCCGGACGCCCAGATTGGTGACGTGATCCGCATCGAGCGGACGCCGGAAAATTTTGGGCGTATCGCAGCGCAAACAGCCAAGCAGGTTGTGCTTCAGCGAATCCGGGATTACGAGCGAGATACGGTTTACGAAGAATTTCAGAATCGACAAGGGGAGGTCCTGAACGGCATCGTCCAGCGCGCGGATTCTCGCGCCGTGATTGTCGAGCTCGGCAAGGCCGAGGCAGTCATGCCGGTGCGCGAGCAGGTGAGCACCGAACGATATCGCGCCGGCCAACGAGTGAAAGTTTATTTAGTCGAGGTGAACCGCGATCAGCGCGGTCCACAGTTGATTGTTTCACGCTCACACCCAAACTTGATTCGCAGATTATTCGAAATGGAAGTGCCGGAGATTTTCTCCGGCGCAGTCGAGATCATGGAAGTGGCCCGCGAGCCGGGACTACGCTCCAAGGTCGCGGTCGCAGCGCGCCAAGAGAAGGTCGATCCGGTCGGATCGTGCGTTGGCATTCGAGGCGTTCGCATTCAAAACATCGTCAATGAGCTGTATGGCGAAAAGATCGACGTGATCGAATGGTCGCCCGATACGGCAGCGTTCATCGCGAATGCGCTCAGTCCGGCGAAACCGACAAATGTGGCCCTGAATGAGGCTGAGAAAGTTGCGACGGTCATCGTACCGTCGGATCAGATGTCACTCGCAATTGGCAAAGAGGGCCAGAATGCCCGACTGGCGTACAAGTTGACCGGGTGGAGAATCGACATCAAGGATCCGGAATCACTTCGCGGTCAGGACGGCGAGCTGCTGCGACAAGCACGGGCGGCGCTAGCTGATGTGCCTGAGGACATGGGTTGGACCGGTCGCCAACCGCGACTCGTGCGTCAGGACGGCACAATCAACGTGCGCGAACGCGAATTCGGACCGTTGCCCTTCGAATTGATCGGCATGAGTGTCGATGTCGAAATTCGTGGCAACGAACTCGATGTTTACTACAACCGAGAGTTGCGAGTTCGCTACGAATTCGAGAGTGGCAAGGAATTGTCGCTTGACGATACAGTCGAACAGGAAGCCAATTCGGTTTCGAGTGCAACGCCGGGAGATGATTAAGGGCGAGGAGGGCCGGAGCAATGAGTCAAAACACTGCTCGGCCGCATCGCGCAAAGGGTCCGCGGCCGAAGCACATTCCACAGCGAATGTGCGTTTCATGCCGAGAACGATCGGCGAAGCGCGCGCTCATCCGGATCGTGCGCACGCCGGACGGGACCGTTGAGATCGATCCGACCGGGAAGCGAAACGGACGTGGCGCTTACTTATGTGACGATCCAGCGTGCTGGGCACGCTCCTTGAAATCAGGTTCGCTCGCCCAAGCACTGAAAGCGACGATCGACACGGAAACAACAAACACATTGGCGCGGTACGCCGCTGGCTTGACGCCCGACGTCAACCCGGCTCCGGACGTGCCGTTGCAGGAAGGAACTACCGGATGACAGATACGATTTATGGAAGGGGCACAGCCCGAGGTACCCGCACTCCGACGAGAGGGGGCCGTCGTGGCAAGTCTGGCCGTGGAGGCGCGGCGAGAACCGTTGCCGTTCGTCGCGCGGCGCCAGTCGTTCGCGAGCCTGTTTCACTGCCCGCTGTCCTGACAGTCGCCGAGCTGGCTGAGAAGCTCCAAACGACTGGTATTGAAGTCATCAAAGAGCTGATGAAGCTCGGGATCATGGCCAACATTAACCAACAGATTGACTATGACACGGCCGCAAGGGTGGCCGAAGCGCTCGGTTGGGAAACTAACGCAACGGTTTCCGAGATCTTGCAGCAGGCGACCGCGGACTTTGAAAGCCGGCGTCTCGAAGGTGAAACGGATCCGGGCGCCACGGCGCGGCCGCCGGTGGTCACGATCATGGGCCACGTCGACCACGGGAAGACAAAATTGCTCGATGCAATTCGGTCGACGAATGTCGCCGAAGGCGAGGCTGGTGGTATCACGCAGCACATTGGCGCGTATCAAATCGAAACGCAAGGCCGGAAGGTCAGCTTCCTCGACACGCCGGGTCACGAGGCGTTTACGGCGATGCGTGCTCGCGGCGCGCAGGCGACCGATGTCGCGGTTCTCGTCGTCGCAGCAGATGATGGCGTCATGCCGACGACGAAAGAGGCGATCGCCCACATCAGGTCGGCCAGTGTTCCCCTCGTGGTCGCGATCAACAAAATCGATTTGCCGGCGGCTAATCCCGATCGAGTGAAACAACAATTGGCCGAGAACAATGTCCTTCCCGAAGAGTGGGGCGGCGATGTGCCGGTCGTCGAAGTTTCAGCACGAGAAAAACTGGGCCTGGATGACCTGCTCGAGGTCATCCTCCTGGTTGCTGACGTGCATGAACTCAAGGCAAATCCCTATAAGCCTGCCAGCGGCGTGGTGATCGAAGCAAAAGTCGATCGAAACCGCGGCCCTGTGGCGACGGTTCTTGTGCAGAGTGGCACGCTGAATCTTCGCGACGTCGTCGTTGCCGGCACGACGTCGGGCCGGATCAAAGCGATGTACGACGATCGCGGCAAGCGGGTCCGCCGGGCTGAACCGAGCACGCCGGTCGAAATCCTCGGCTTGCTTGAGGTCCCACAAGCTGGAGACACGTTCCAAGTTTTTGAAGACGAGCGCATTGCCCGACAGCTCGTCGAGGAGCGCAGGATTCAGCGACGAGCCGAGAGCCTTGGCGCGGAGCGCGCGGTCAAGTTGACTGACCTTTACAGCCAGGCTCAAGCTGGAGGAAGCACCGCCGAACTCCGACTCATCCTTAAGGCGGATGTTCAAGGTTCGCTGGGGGCAATTCAATCAGCCCTTCTAAAACTCAATGACGATACCGATCAGCAAGTGTTGGTCAGCATTACCTATGCTGGTACGGGCGCGATTACGGAATCGGATGTGAGCCTCGCGGTAGCGACAAGAAGTATCATCATCGGCTTCAATGTCCGGCCCGACGTAGCGGCGAAGCGCGCCGCGGACACTGCTGACGTCGATATTCGGTTCTACAACATCATCTACAACCTGATCGATGAAGTGAAGGCGGCGATGCGCGGTCTTCTCGCGCCGATCCACAAGGACGTCACCGACGGCTACGCGGAAATCCGCGAGACCTTCAAGCTCCCGAATGGAGATGTCGTCGCAGGTCTTTACGTACTGGATGGCAAGATCAACCGCAACTCCAAGGCACGGGTCATGCGCGACGGCACGGTGATTTATGAGGGAACCATCAAGTCGCTCAAACGCTTCAAGGACGATGTGCGCGAGGTCGCGGCGGGTTACGAATGCGGCCTTGGTCTCGATGGTAACAACGATTTGCAGGTGAAGGATCAGATTGAGTTCTATCACCGCGAGGAAGTCGCACGGACCTAATCACGTTGGCGTCGCACTGCATTCAAGCTTGGACTGACCTTGGTGCGGCGCTTCTCGTGAGGATTGTTGAGTGAGCAGACGAACACGCCAGGTCGGTGAGTTTCTTCGTGAGGAACTGGTCGACATTATCCGTCGAGAGGTGAAAGACCCTCGCGTCGGCTTCATGAGCGTGACGCATGTCGAAATGTCGCCCGACCTCCGACTTGCTCATGTCTATGTGAGCGTTCTTGGCACAGATGAAGAACGGTCGGCAAATCTCGCAGCGCTCCGTAGCGCCGCTGGTTTTATCCGGCACCATCTGAAGCCACGCATGAAAATGCGACAAGTTCCGGAGCTCGACTTCCGTGACGATCGGTCGATGGAGTACGCGGTCAGCATCTCGAGAACGCTTCAGGACTTGGACAAAGAGCCATCGCCCCAAACAACTGTCCCGGAGTCAGAATCGTGACCGGCGATGATTGGTCGCTTGATGCGAACGCGGCGCAGGCCGCGTTCGACTTGTGCAAGTCGGCTCGCCGGGTCCTCATGCCTACCCACCAAAATGTCGATGCCGATGGACTCGCCTCGCCGCTGGCGATGATGCATGCGCTCGCACAGTGCAGTGTCGATGTGACGCCAGTGATTAGCGACGGGCAATTCCCACGCAGCCTCGAGTTCCTGCCCGGAATCGATCGAATTTGTGTGTACGGCAAAGACGAGCTTCCCGATTATGACGTCATTTGTTTGGCCGATTGCTCAGACAAACGACGATTGGGCGCTTTCTACACGGACGACGAGTCTCGAATCGAGGGCAAAACGCCGATCGTGAACATTGACCACCACGTTACCAACGACCGGTTTGGAGTGGTCAACATCGTCGAGCCGAAAGCCGCATCTACCGCGGAAATCGTTGCCGATCTCTTGAAACTCTGGGGGACCCGCCTCGATGTGGAAATCGCGCAGTGCTTGCTCTCTGGCATCTACGGCGACACGCTTGGCCTGCGCACGGACGCGACGACGTCGAGGACCATGCGAACGGCCGCGGATCTTGTCGACGCGGGTGCAAATCCGGTCCCAATCGTCGACGCGCTTTTCCGCCTCAAACCGAAATCGTCCGTTTGCCTCTGGGAGCGAGCTCTTCACCGCGTGCAATGGACGGGCGGATTGATCTGGACAGAATTGACAGAAGAAGTCTTTTCGACCTGCAAGGCTCAGCCAAGTGAGGCAGAAGGACTCGTGAACTTCCTCGTCGGCACCGAGGGCGCAAACGCGGCCGCGATTCTCTATGCAAATGAGAGCGGCTGGCGAGTCAGCATGCGTAGTCTCTCCAGCGGCGTGGATGTCGCCAGGATTGCATCCGAGTTTGGCGGAGGCGGGCATCCCCGAGCTGCGGGTTGTTCCATCGTTGGCGGCGACCTCGAAAAGCAAGTTTTCTTGCGCCGAGTTGGCGAGCTCGCATCCGCTGGCGAGTCCGCATAGACTCATGCCCCAACGAAAAAACGAGGCGACCTCGCTTCATGGCTTTCTGATAATCGACAAACCGGCAGGCTGGACGAGTCATGACGTTGTCGCTCGTGTTCGCCGGCTGATCGGTGAACGACATGTTGGGCATGCCGGCACGCTCGATCCGGCGGCGACCGGCGTTTTGCCGATCGCTATTGGACACGCCACCAAATCGCTTGAATACTTGTCGGGAGCGTCAAAGACGTACCGAGCGGAAATCACGTTCGGCGTAGAAACTGATAGCTACGATGCTGATGGCCAGGTAACTCAACAACGCGACGCGTATCACTTAACCGCATCTGAGGTTGAAGCGGCGCTAACCGCGTTTCGCGGCCAGATCGAGCAGATCCCGCCGATGCACTCTGCGCTCAAAATCGGAGGCAAAAAGCTGTACGAACTTGCGCGCGCAGGTGAAACCGTTGAACGTGCTGCGCGAGCGGTCGAAATCTACAGCCTGATCCTGATGAACTGGTCCTCGCCGACGGCCACAGTTGCAATCGACTGTTCGAAGGGTACCTACGTGCGGTCGCTGGCCAGGGATGTCGGTAAACGCATGGGGACAGGTGCGTATTTATCGGATCTAGTTCGGCTGAGGACGGGGCCGTTCTTTCTTTGCGAAGCCCTGACTCTTGGCGATCTCGAAGAACGGGATGTGCGAATGGCGTGGTCCGACGTGGCGATCCACCCCGATGCGGCAGTTCTCGACTTGCCTGTGCTTCTCCTCGACGAAGATGCAACGACGCGCTGGGACTCCGGGCGGTCCATTGCCGGGCGACCACATCAAGATGGCCGCGCTCGCGTCTACAATGCTCAGGGCGACTGGGCCGGTATCGCCGCGTTCGATACGGTATCGTCACAATGGCGGCCGCAGAAGGTCATAGTGAGCGCGTGAAGATGACAGATGGATCGCGAATCACGGCATACAACCTCCGGCCTTTGCCGGGCGGACCGAGAATCGTCTCGATCGGATCGTTTGATGGAGTGCATCGCGGACATCAATTGCTGCTCCAGCGGGCAGTCGATCGCGCTCGCGAGTTGCGGATTGCATCGGCCGTGGTGACCTTCGAGCCGCTGCCGGCGATGGTCCTGCGGTCAGCGCAGTTTTCCGGCCGGATTTGCACAGCGGAAGAGAAACTCAGGCTACTCCAGGCAAGCGGATGTGACGACGTCATGATTGTGCCGTTCGACATGGAGCTTGCCCACCAATCTCCTGAGCAATTTCTGGAGTGGCTGGCAACAACGACTTGGATGAAAGAGCTGTGGGTGGGCGAAGCATTTGCGCTCGGCAAGAACCGAGTCGGCGATGTTGCCCGAATCCGAGAAGCTGGCCAGACGCTAGGGTTCGAGGTTGTGGCGATGCCAAGGCTGAGCAACGGCGGTGAAGTCGTCAGCAGCAGCGCGATTCGCTCGGCACTGCTTAATGGCGCGGTGGGTACCGCACGCGAGCTGCTGGGCTACCCCTTTCGCATCGCTGGCGAGGTCATCCACGGGGCGCACCTTGGTCGGACGATCGGTTATCCAACCGCCAATGTCGTCCCGCCGGACGAATTGGTCGGGCTCGCGGATGGCATCTACGTCTCATGCGCACATTTGGAACACGAGCTGTCAGGCCGGCAAGCGATAACGTATATCGGCACTCGACCAACGGTTAACACCGGCGCGAGACTGATCGAAACACACGTCTTTGACTTTGACGGCGACCTCTACGGACAGACCTTCGCGGTCGACTTTCTGGAGCGTTTACGCGGTGATCAAACATTTGCAGGAGTTGATCCGTTAGTCGCGCAACTCAAAAAGGACGAACAGGCGGCAAGGTCGTTTTTCACGCAGCTGAGCAGCAAGATTTGAGATTGACCCGTCGTTCTGGAGCGTGCTAAGATTCTGCGGCTATGCCGCTGGACGCGCGCGGAAGGCGTTCTGCGGCGTTTCTGTGTTATGGCGCTTCTAAAACATACGGCCTTAGAGGAGGCAAATCATTACCAGACCAGTCCAGACCCGCGTCAATGAACGCATACGTATTCGCGAAGTTCGACTCATAGACGAAGAAGGGCAACAAGTCGGGGTCATCCCGACTCGAGACGCGCTCGAAATGGCGCGTACACGTGGAGTCGATCTCGTTGAAGTCGCGCCCAACGCAATACCGCCCGTTTGCCGGCTCATGGATTACGGCAAGTTCCGTTATGAACAGAGCCGAAAGGAACGCGAGTCACGTCGACATCAACATGTGATCGCGCTGAAAGAAGTTCGACTGAAGCCGAAGATCGGTGATCACGATTTGGATACGAAAGGGCGTCAGGCCGCGAAGTTTCTTGATTCGGGTGACAAAGTCAAATTGACGGTCACCTTCCGCGGCCGAGAAATGGCGCACACCGATATTGGGAAAGGGCTGCTCGATCAACTCTCAGATCAGCTTCGAACGCACGGGAACATCGAACAACCGCCGCGCTTAGAAGGGCGCGCTATGTCAATGATTATGAATCCGCTTCGAGCGAAGCAGAGTCAACACGAGAAAGAGGGTGGGCACCGACGTGACGAAGCAAAAGCTGAAAACGCACAAGGGAGCCAAGAGGCGATTTAAAATCACCGCAAATGGCAAGATTATGCGCGCGAAAGGGATGAAGAGTCACTTCCGCCGCCGCAAGGCGCCGCGCGTGAAACGGCAGTTCGACCGGATGCTCGAAGTTCACGACGCCGATAAGAAGCATGTGAAGCGCTTGCTCCCAAACGGCCTCTAGGCATTTCGCAGAACGTTCGCGCTCGTCGTTGAGGCCCGAAAGGGGAAAGAGGAACAAGAATGGCCCGCGTTAAACGGGGAGTTGCCGCCCATCGCCGCCACCGCAAAGTGCTGGCGCAGGTGAAGGGGCACCGCGCAACCAACAATCGACTGTACAAGCGGGCGCACGAGTCGCTCATGCACGCGTTGGCATATTCTTACCGGGACCGCAAGGCACGTAAGCGGGATTTCCGTCGACTCTGGATCATCCGGATCAACGCGGCCGCTCGCACGAATGGCTTGCCCTATAGTCGGTTCATTCAAGGCCTGAAGGCGGCGGGCGTCGAAGTCGATCGCAAGATGCTCGCCGATCTGGCAGTGCGGGATCAGGCCGCGTTCACTGCGGTGGCTGAAGTCGCGAAGAAGCACGTCGCCTAAGCGAATCGTGATGGAACGTGCGCTTTCAGGCGACGACCCCATCATCATTCGTAGCCCCGAAAATCCCACTGTCAAATTCATTCACTCGCTCCGCCTGCGCAAGAAGCGTGAGGCGGAGCGAGTTTTCTTGGTCGAAGGTCAACTCTTAGTAGACGACGCCCTGTCGCTTGGAGTCCAACCGAGATACGTGATTCTGCGAGAGGATCAAACAGTTCTCATTGAGGAACTCAATCGGCGAGCGATCTCCGAGCTCGCGATCAAGGTTTTCGACCAGCGCCTGTTCGATTCGCTCGCCGAAACAGTGACGCCGCAGGGCGTCATGGCGGTGGTTCCCATCCCAATGCCGAAGATTCCTAAAGTCGAGCTACCACTGGTCGTTGTCGCTGACCAAATCCGCGATCCAGGAAATCTCGGCACGCTCTTGCGCGTTTCGGTCGGCGCAGGTGCGGATGCCGTGGTTCTCAGGGAAGGCGTCGTCGATCCATATAATCCGAAGGTCGTGCGCGCCGCATTGGGCGCGCACTTTCGCATCCCAATCCTGGGGCTGAACGCGTCGACGAGGGCGTGGGTCATCGCGCAATGTCGGACCCGGGTTCTAGCGGATGCCGGCGGAGACGTTGATTACGACCGCGTCGATTGGTCGACGCCGGCTGCATTGCTGCTGGGACCTGAAACCAGCGGCTTCTCCAAAGAAATCCTCGAGTTGGCGACGGTGAGGTCCCGAATTCCCGTCCAAAACAGTCTAGAATCCTTGAACGTCGCCGTTGCTGGCGCGGTCATGCTTTTTGAAGCGAGCCGTCAACGGCGACGCAGCAACCAGGGTTCACGGCATAGATAGGACGAACCCAGCGGGTGAGCTCGAGACGAGGGCGAAAGGGGCAGTTTCATGCGAAAACAGGACCTGATCAGATCCGTTGCGCGCCAGACCGCTCAGCCGGAGTCGCATGTGGCCGCCGTTGTCTCCGCGGTTTTTGACACCATACAATCCAACCTGGCAGCAGGCAATGAGGTTGCCATCAGCGGATTCGGCGCGTTTCGCGTCGTTGAGCGTCCGGCCCGGCCCGGCCATGATCCGCAAACAGGCGGCCCGATTCGAATAAGCGCCCGCAAGAGTCCGGTATTCCGACCAGGAGCGCGTCTCAAACGCTCCGTCTCCGGTCGGGCGGCCTCTTAGGCCGTCGTTCTCGAAGTCGCAAAGCTGGCGCGAATGGCGTCCACCATGTCTGTTTCCGCGATTTCGACCGCTCTCGCCACCGCGCTGGCGATCGCCAATTCCGACGAGCGGCCATGGGCGATGAGGACAACGCCGTCGACGCCAAGCAGGGGCGCGGCTCCGATCCGGGCGTAGTCAAGTTTGAGGCGCAGGGCGTCAAAAGCCGGTTTCAGCACAGCCGCGGCGAGCTTTCGAGCGAAAGACTTCGTTAGTTCTTCGCGCAATACCGCGGTTAGCAACGACGCGGTTCCTTCTGCCACTTTCAGCGCGACATTCCCGGTAAAGCCGTCGGTCACGATGACGTCGATGTTGCCTTTCAGCATGTCTTTGCCTTCGATGTTGCCGACGAAATTGATCCCTGGATTGTTTTGGAGCAGGGAAAAAACTTCTTGGACGAGATGGTTACCTTTGCTCGGTTCTTCGCCGTTCGAGAGCAGCGCCACAGTTGGATTGATTTTCCCCAATGCGCGCTCGACATAAATGGAACCCATCCCCGCGAATTGCACCATGTGCGACGGGCGAGGATCGGTGAGCGCTCCGAGGTCCAGGACGAGGCTCGCGCCGGCGCTCCCGGGAAGAAACCCGGCAATCGCGGGACGCCGCACTCCGGGAATTCTGCCGAGGACCATCAACGCGCTCGTCATCACCGCGCCGCTATTTCCAGCAGAGACCATAGCGTCGGCTCGGCCTGCCTTCACTTCACCTAACGCGACCGCGATGCTGGAGTGCCGTTTCTTGCGTGTGGCTTGGACTGGGTGCTCGCCCATTTCAACTACATCGGGAGCGTCGACAATCTGTATTTTGACTTGTGCATGGTCGATGGTGGAGACGAGTGGATCGATGTTCGCCGATTTGCCGACGAGCAGAAGCTCCGTGTTGCTTGCACGAGCTCCTTGGACAGCGCCCGGAACAACAACCTCGGGCCCTGCGTCGCCACCCATCGCATCAACAGCAATGCGCATCGAGTTCACTCCTACAGCACGCATCCTCTGTCTACTTGGTCCTACAAGAGAACGGCGCGCCGGGAACACGTTCCCGGGGCGCCGTTCAATATTCTGTATTCGCGTCGGTTAGACGTCGAGATTTTGGACATCGCGGGCGTGCGTCTGGATGAACTTCTTCCGCGGCGGGACTGCCGCACCCATGAGCATATCGAACGTTTCGTCCGCCGCGACGCCGTCTTGAATAGTCACTTGAAGAAGCGTGCGCTGGACCGGATCCATCGTCGTCAGCCAGAGCTGGTCGGCGTTCATTTCACCGAGACCTTTGTAACGCTGCACTTCGGACTTGTCGCCGAGTTGCTTCTGGGCCTTGTCGCGCTCTTCCTCGCTGTAAACCCAGCGCTCCTCTTTCCCGCTCTTCACTCGATAGAGAGGTGGCTGAGCAATGAAGATGCGCCCGTCGACGATCAATTGTTCAAGGTGGCGGTAGAAGAACGTCAGCAACAGCGTCCGAATGTGTGAGCCGTCGACATCGGCGTCGGTCATGATGATCACCCGATGGTAGCGCAGCTTTGAGATATCAAACTGGTCACCAACAGACGTGCCGAGCGCGGTAATGAGGGTCCGGATCTGTTCGTTCTGCAGCATCTTATCGAGGCGGGCCTTCTCGACATTCAGAATCTTGCCCCGGAGCGGCAGGATCGCCTGGAACCGCCGATCGCGGCCCTGCTTCGCCGTGCCTCCGGCTGAGTCACCCTCGACAATGTACAGCTCGGACCGGCTGGGGTCGCGCTCAGTGCAGTCGGCGAGCTTGCCCGGAAGACTGAAGCTATCGAGACCGCCTTTGCGCTGCACGAGCTCGCGGGCCTTGCGGGCCGCTTCGCGCGCCCGTGCCGCAGTCAAACATTTCTCAATGATCTTGCGAGCGGTTTGGGGGTTTTCCTCAAGGAACGCGCCGAGTCCTTCATTGACTGCGGTCTGCACAGCCCCGGCGACGTCGGCATTGCCGAGCTTGCCCTTGGTCTGACCCTCGAACTGCGGCTCGGCGAGCTTGACAGAGACGATAGCGGTCAAGCCTTCGCGCACATCCTCACCGGAGAGCGCCTCATCCGCTTTCAGGAAACCATTGCGCTTGCCGTAATCGTTGATTGTCCGGGTCAGCGCCGATTTGAAGCCCGAGAGATGGCTGCCGCCGTCAATTGTATTGATGTTGTTGGCGAATGTATGCGTAGACTCGCCATAGCTATCGTTGTACTGAAGCGCGACTTCGACAAGGCACGTGGGCATTTCACTCAAGACATAAAACGGGCGATCATGAACGACGGCGCGATTCCGGTTGAGGTGGCGAACGAATGAGACGATACCGCCTTCAAAATAGAACGTCATGTGACGGTCGGAGCGCTCGTCGATGAGCGTCAAGCGAAGCGCGCGCGTGAGATATGCGGTTTCGCGAAACCACTGCACAAGCGCATCGAAGTCGTAGTCAACGCCATCGGTGAAGACCTTGCTATCGGCGAGGAACGACGTCGTCGTTCCGTGACCTACTAGATCGCAGGTGCCAACCTGCTTCACTGGCGCCTTCGGCACGCCGCGCTCGTACTCCTGCCGGTATCGTTTTCCACCCCGGCAGACTTCGACCTTACACCACTCTGAAAGTGCATTGACCACCGAGGCGCCAACGCCATGCAGACCGCCAGACACCTTGTATCCGCCACCGCCGAACTTACCGCCGGCATGAAGCGTGGTCATGATGAGTTCGAGCGCGGAGGTGCGCTCCGCTGGATGCTTGTCGACCGGAATGCCCCGACCGTTGTCGCTGACGGTGACGACATTGTCGGCGCTAATGCGAACGATGATCGCATCGCAGTGTCCGCCCAATGCCTCGTCAACCGAGTTGTCCACGATTTCCCGGACAAGGTGATGAAGCCCGCGCTGGTCGGTGCTGCCGATGTACATGCCCGGTCGCCGGCGAACCGGATCCAGGCCTTTCAGAACCTGGATATTTTGTGCTGTGTACGTTGACTGGGTCGTCGTTGGCACGAATGATTGCTCCTCTCAGTTAAATGGCGCTGCGACGAGTGACTGGAAACGCTCGCGGTGCGGCATCAAATCGCAGCAGCCGCAAGCGGTCGGTAAAAAAGATGAGGCTTGCAATCGCAAGACTCACGGCGAAGTAAGCGTGAGCAACTACGGCAACCAATAATCCTGGCGGCGTGTCCACAATTTTCACCCACAATTCGGGCAATCCGATTCTCACTAAAATCTCGAAGAAACCTGAACCGATCAAGATCGAAGCGGTGATGAGACCGACCGTCTGCCAGAAATTCCGGCGAACCACATTGACACTGAGATAAATCGCACGGAACGGTCCGACTTCGGCCGCCGCAATCGCTGCCAGGACGAACCACAGAAAAACGATCGCCGGCAGTGCGCTCATGACGCCGAGCGACTGGGCCAACCCTGTAACATCGACCCCGCCATAGGCGAACACCGCTGTCATCACGACAATCGGACCAAAGACGAGCGCAATGAGCCCGAATACGATCGTTTGCAGGCCCAACACGCGTAGCCAGGCGACCCCAACGGCCCTCGGCAACTGCCGCCAAGGACGTTTTCGACCACTGACGACGTCGGCTAGCGGCACCAGGAATGTCATCGAGCAAAGTGACGCCGCGAGGAAGAAGAGGACGGTAATGAGGCCAACGATCAAGTACGAATCGGGAACGATTGTCGGTCGCGTCCAAATCTCGTAGACGTTTTCTCGATCGATGCCGACGAGCATCGACGGCACGGTCAATCCCAACATGCCTGACAGATCGAGCTTTCCAACGTCTCGTAACCAATTCATATTGGATCGCTTGTCGAACATCAATTCGTCACTGGCTACGCGAGCGATGCGCGCAGTCAGCGCCGACGGCAAAAGCCGCCATCCGATCCAGTAATACAGGTCAAGCAGTATTGGCAATACCATCAGCCAAGGCCGCATGAGAACCTCAGTAAGACCGGCAGCGATGGTGTCGGTCACGCCTGGCGCCTTCTGTGACTGGTTGTTCCCCTGGGCGAACGGCCTCATGACAACCCTTCGATACTTATTGCCATCCGAGTTCTTCGATGCGATCCTCGTCGATGCCAAAGTGATGCGCCAACTCATGAATCAAAGTGATCCGGACTTGACGAGCGAGCTCTAACCGGTCGGGAAATGCATCTTCCAGCGGGACGCGGTAGAGCGTGATTTTGTCCGGCAGAATCATCGAATAGTCGCCGCCGCGCTCCGTCAAGGGCTGGCCCTCGTATAGCCCAAATAATGGCTCAGGTTGGCCTTTTCGATCGTTCGCGGGCTCGTCTTCGACGACGATCGCCACATTGTCCAGCTTCCGCTGGACCGGTTCTGGAAGCAATCTCAGCCCACGGCGCACGAGAAGTTCGAACCTGCGTCGTTTGACGCGTCGCAGTCGAGCAGCCCGCACATCGCGCATGCCAAATTGTACCATTTTGAGCCTGATTTTGCGAAGTGAAGAGTCGGTCGATCTTTGCGTACGTACGCACGTTTTCTGGATACCGTTGCGGAAAATATTACGACGCCGTCGTCATCACCTGATGGAGGATCTGGCGGGCGACATCGAGGGGAACCGTGAGGTCAGTGCCGCCATGTTCCAGCATGAGTGCAATCGCAAATCGAGGCGTGGGGTCGCCGACGAACCCAATGAACCAAGCATGTGGCTCCTGGCCTTCGACTTCCGCTGTACCGGTTTTACCACCGACCGTATAATCCGAAAGCGCGACTCTCGAAACATAACCATTCGTCACGGCGTTGATCATCATGTCGCGCACTTCGCCGGCGCTTGTGCTTGTCATGACTCTCCGAATGCTTTCGGGCTCGATATGGCGGACCGTCTTGCCACGTCGTTTCGCGACGCGCTCGACCAGATATGGACGCATCAGTTCACCATCATTCGCGATCGTGGCGGCGATGACGGCCATTTGCAGTGGGGTGACAAGCAATTGGCCTTGGCCGAATGCAGTATCGGCGAGGGCGGGTTTCGTCGTGAGGAAATCGTCGGATGAGGCCAACTGACTCTTGGCGATTGGCATATCGAACGAAAGAGATGATCCGAAACCGAACCGGTCCGCGTACTTCTTCAGCTTCGACGCGCCGAGTTCCAGCCCGACCTGGGCCATAACGACGTTCAGAGAAAAGGCGATGCCTTCACTCAGCGTCCAGGTGTCGATCGAGTCTTTTGGCCGGTTGTACTCGACGATAACGTGACCTTGGACCTCGAGCTGGCCGTTGTCGGTGTAGGTCTTGTCGGGGTTCGATGTGCCGGAATCGATTGCGGCAGACGCGGTAACGGTCTTGAAAGTTGAACCGGGCGGCACGAGACCAGACGTGGCCCGCAGGACGAGCGGTCGGTCGGGGTTCTCGGTTAGGGTTTTCCAATACGCTGCCGCCGTTTCGCGATCGTTCGAATCGGCGGTGAACAACTTCGACGGGTCGAAATGCGGATTGCTGACAAGAGTTCGAACCGCCCCGCTCTGCACATCTAACAGCACGATTGCCCCGTTTCGGTCATTGAGAAGATCACTTGAGTAGCTTTGTAGGGCGGAGTCGAGGGTCAAGTGGAGGTCGAAACCTTGGTAATTACGATTGAGAAGATCGTCGAATTCATCCTGGGCCGGATTGGCGCCTTTACGTCCCGACAGCTCATCATCGAACGAAGCTTCGAGTCCAGTTTTGCCATAGAGCAGTGGCGAGAAATAGCCTGCGACGTACGCGGTTACCTCGTCTGGATAAAGACGGCGCACTATCCCGGTATTCTGCACTGACTTCGCGATCACCTCGCCATTGCGGTCGAGGATGCTGCCACGGAGAGTTTCAAGATCTTCGTTGACAAGTCGAGGATTTCCCAGGACTTCGCCAGTTTTGGCGTCTTTACCGGCTTTTTCGGCGATCGCGCTCTTGCGTAGGAGTTGAATCCTTACCAACTGAACGGCGAGCACAGCGAAGATCGTGGCGAACACGATCGCGCTGTTGATCATGGCGCGGTCTTGAGGATCGGCGGGTCTCGGCGCTACCGGCCAGATCGCGAGCAGGAGCAGAACCCACCCACAGGCGAGGAGCACAAGCCAGCGCCCGTCGGTCAAACGATCATTCATCCAGAGCGCGTATCCGGAGAGCATAACCAGGAGAACGAAGGCAACCGAGGAGACGAATCGCTTCACAGCAGTAGCTCAGACGAGTGAACGCTCATAAAGCCCGATTCTGGTCTGAAATAGCAAGCAAGAGTCCGACGATGAGGAAGTTCGTAAGCAACGAGCTCCCGCCGTATGAAATGAACGGGAGGGTGATTCCGGTGAGCGGGATCACTCGCAAGACGCCGCCGATGATAATCACCGTTTGCAATGCGAGCGTCGCCGCCAGTCCGCCGGCGAGCAACCGAGTGAAGCCCGATCGACTGGAAACGGCAACGCCAAACGCGCGCATCACCAGCAGAAGATAGAGCGCGAGCACCGCGACCGAACCAAGCAGGCCCAGCTCCTCGCCGATTGCCGAAAAGACGAAGTCAGTGTGAACTTCCGGGATACGCCACGGTTGGCCCTGGGCAAGTCCGGTGCCGATGACCCCGCCCGCCGTGAGTGAGTAGTCGGATTGGATCGGCTGGTACCCCACGATCAAGGGGTCTTGCCAGGGATCAAGCCAATTCTGAACCCGATCTCCTATCCGGTCGAAGGCGACATATGCCCCGTATGAGGCGATTGCGAACGAGGCAAGTCCGATCACGACGTAGAGGGGTTTGGCGGTCGCCATGTAAATCATGACCAGAAATATGCCGAAGAAGAGCAGCGCAGTGCCGAGGTCGTTTTGAACAACCAGGACGAGGACCGAAGCCAGCCACATCAAGATCATTGGCAAGAGGTAGGGGATCGGCGGCAGCCGAAGGAATCCCACCCGCCAGGTCGACCCGAGGAGATCCTTATATTCGTCGAGGTAGCCTGCCAGGAAGACCACGAGCGTGACCTTGACAATCTCAGATGGCTGAATCTGGATTGGCCCAACGCTTATCCAGATCCGGGCGCCGTTAACAGAAGTTCCAAAGACGAAGGTAGCCGCCAGCATCGCAAGGGAGAGAACCAGCGCCGTGTACTTGTAGCGGCGCAGTAAGTTGATCCGGCCGCGGAAGAACATCGTCGTCAGCCAGAGGACGGCGAGACCGGCGACGAGAAACACGAACTGCTTTTGCGCCAGCGTGTTGAAGTAGGGGTTGATCGAGGCTAGTGCCGGATAGAGGCGCTGGATCATGAGCAGACCGAGACCGGAGAGCGCCGCGGTCACGGGGAAGAGGACCTGGTCGCCACGGACCCCGAGCACGCCGAAACTGATATTGATGCCGAGGATGATCGCGACGAAGGCGAAGCTGATCCAGATGTCGGACCAGGTCCAGTCGAGCGTGTGTCGCGGAACGAGGAAGATCGTTAGCAGGCCGACAATGGCCATCAATGAGGGCGCGAGTAGCAGTTCAGTCTCGGTGAATCGCAGGCGGGCGCGAACGGCAGCAATCATGAAATCAACCCGGCGTCCCGAGATATCTCGCTGCGATGACGCCAACCCGATCCTTGGTTTCTTGGGTGATGGCTAGCGGCGCAGTCACGATCGCATTGGAGAGGGCAACGCTGCACGAACAGGTGCGTTCAGGCAGTCCGCGCGTTGCGAGCGTTTCGATCAGCGCCCGGCCAGTGTCCGTGTTCTGATGCAAGTTTGCGAGGACCATTTCTACGGACACGTGGCCTTCGCTAGCATGCCAAACGTCGTAATCAGTAACCATGGCCGCGGTGACGTAGCAAAGCTCAGCTTCGCGGGCGAGACGCGCTTCGGGCATTGCCGTCATCCCAATTACCGACGCGCCCCACGAACGATAGAGATTCGACTCCGCCTTCGTTGAGAACTGCGGCCCTTCGATACAGATATACGTGCCGCCATCGAACACCGGTTGGTCGAGCGCATCCCCGCATGCAAGCAAAGTTGAGCGAAAAACTGGACAAAAGGGTTCGGAAATGCCGACGTGGGCGACAATGCCGTTTTCGAAAAACGTGCGCGGGCGGAGCAATGAGCGGTCAATGATCTGGTCGGGGAGGACGATGCTCAAAGGTGCGAGCTCTTGTTGAAGGGAACCCACGGCGCTGACGCTGAGGACGTGCGTGACGCCGAGCTCTTTCAACGCATAGATGTTGGCGCGATAGGGCAACTCGGTTGGCGTGTGCCGATGTCCGGCCCCGTGTCGCGGGAGAAAGACAACGTCCGTCCCGGCAATTCGGCCAATCGTGAGATGATCGCTCGGGCGACCAAAGGGCGTTTCAACGTCCATTTTGCCGGTGATCTCGAGGTTTGGAAGATTGTAGATGCCACTTCCGCCTATTACGCCAAGCTTTTGCTGCGCCACGCCGCTCATTCCTCCCTGCGCGGGCCATAGTAAAACGAGGCGAGAACCGGCTGCCAATGGACGACTGAGCGTGGCTGAGCGCTCGGCCCGCATGCTATACTCGCGGGCGATTGTGCGTTGTCCGGGTGCTTTCGTGCAGTGCGCAGCGGAGTGCCGGGAGAGGAGTATCCGCCAGAATGGCGTTGCAGCAAGTCCAGAAAGAAGAGATCATCAGCGACTTTCGTGTTCATGAAGCGGACACGGGTTCGCCGGAAGTTCAGATCGCGCTCCTGACCGAGCGGATCAACCTGCTCACGGATCACCTCCGCGAGCACAAGCATGACCATCATTCTCGACGCGGCCTCCTGAAATTGGTTGGTCGCCGTCGCCGCTTACTCGCCTACTTGAGCGAAAAGGACGTCGAGCGTTATCGAGCGACGATTTCCCGTCTCGGGTTGCGCAAATAGCCAAATCCACAAAGCGAGCCGTCCACTGAGACTTCCTAGCGATCAATCTTTACTGACAACGAAGCCCGCTTTCTGGACGGAGAAGCAAACCGTACGGGCCCAGGATCTTACATCCTGGGCCTTTCCGTGTGAGTTGCGGATTTCTCAAGAGGAGGTGTCCACATTCAGATGACCTGATCAGGCGCTTAATGGCGGACGGGTGAGGAATTGGAGCGCGCCGGGGACAGCCGGCGCCGGCGCACTCCAGTCCCTCATACCTCCGCAGCGACCTGCCCTATTTGGCGCGTGCCCAAGGATGATGTGCATACCTTTAGGCCGCAGCCAGCGACATCGTTGGAGGACAACACCACATGGCAATTGAAATTGCGAGCCGTTCAAAAACGGTTTCGAAAGAGATAGCAGGGCGAACGCTTTCGCTCGAAACCGGTTTGCTCGCCGAGCAAGCCCACGGCGCCGTCGTCGTCCGTTATGGCGAGACGATGCTGCTGGCGACTGTCGTCGGCGAAAAAGAGCCGAATGAGTCGGTCGATTTCTTTCCGCTGACAGTTGATTACGAAGAGAAGATGTACGCCGCGGGCAAGATTCCCGGCGGCTTCATTAAACGCGAAGGGCGGCCGACTGAGGCCGCGATCTTGGCGGCCCGCCTCACCGATCGGCCAATCCGGCCGCTCTTTCCCAAGGGCTACAAGGCCGAGGTCCAGGTTATCAACACCGTTTTTTCGGCGGACCAAGAGAACGATCCAGATCTCTTATCGATCATTGGCGCCTCCGCGGCGCTCACACTCTCGCCGATTCCGTTCGACGGACCGGTGGGCGCGGTACGTGTCGGCTTGCTCGACGGCGAACTCGTCATCAATCCGAAATCTTCGGAGCTGGAGCGCAGCCGCCTCGACATGGTCGTGGCCGGGACCGAAGACGCGATCATGATGGTCGAGGGCGAGGCCGGTGAGATTCCAGAGGCGACGCTCCTCGAAGCCATCGTCCGGGCCCACGAAGAGATCAAGCGCATCACGGCCATGCAGCATGAGCTGCGGGAATCCACCGGCAAGGATAAGTGGGATTTCAACCCTGCAGCCAAAGATGAAGGACTCTATGCCGAGCTTACGTCAGCACTAGGTGACCGCCTGCGCGAGGCAGTGCACAATCCCGACAAAGTCGTTCGTCTCGAAGGCACCGACGAGCTCAAGCACAGCGTGCTCGCCCACTTTGCATCGTTAGAAGGTGGCCAACAGCGCTACACGCCGAAGGCAATTGGCGAGGCGTTCGAAGCCCTACTCAAGGCCGAGGTTCGCGGCGGTATTCTCAGCCAAGGGATTCGTCCCGACGGCAGGCGCCCGGAAGAAATTCGGCCGATTTGGAGTCTCGTCAGCTACCTGCCCCGCACGCACGGCTCGGCTATCTTCACCCGTGGTCAAACTCAAGCGCTGACGACGGTCACACTTGGCTCTACAGCGGAAGAGCAGCGACTTGATTCGATCAGCCCAGAGGACAGCAAGCGGTACATCCACCACTACAACTTCCCACCGTTCAGCGTCGGCGAGGTTCGCCGTCTGCGTGGACCAAGCCGCCGCGACATTGGCCACGGCGCGCTCGCGGAGCGAGCGCTGATTGCCGTCATTCCAGACGAGGATCAGTTCCCGTACACAATGCGCCTCGTGTCCGAGGTCGTCAGCTCGAACGGATCCACTTCAATGGCGAGCGTTTGTGGCAGCACCTTGGCGCTGATGGACGCCGGTGTGCCGATCAAGGCGCCGGTCGCGGGTGTCGCGATGGGGTTGGTCACTGATCCGGACAGCGACCGTTTCACGGTGCTGACAGATATCCAGGGTATCGAAGACGCGCTCGGGGACATGGACTTCAAGGTTGCGGGCACATCGGAAGGCGTAACCGCAATTCAAATGGACATCAAGGTCAAAGGCATCACGCCTGAGATCATGCGCCAGGCGCTCGACCAGGCGCACATCGGTCGTCAGTTCATTTTGGACAGAATGCTCGAGACGATATCCACGCCGCGCGAAGAGATGTCCCGATTCGCGCCACGGGTGCTGCGAGTCAAGATCAACCCGGAAAAGATCGGTCTGATCATTGGTCCCGGCGGCAAGAACATCCGCGCGCTGCAAGAAGAAACGAACACGAAGATCGATATCGACGACGACGGCACGGTCTCAATCGCGTCATCCGATCCGGAAGGCGCAGAACGCGCGATTCAGCGCGTCCAGGGTCTCACTCAGGAGATCAAGATCGAGCGCGGCGAGCTCTATACCGGCAAGATCGTGAGCATCATGCCCTACGGCGCGTTCGTCGAGCTGATGCCGGGCAAGGACGGGTTGGTTCATATTTCCGAACTGTCTGAGGATCCGGCGATTCGGGTTGCGCGCGTAGAAGATCTATTTCAGGTTGGCGACGAGATCACCGTGATGGTGACCGACGTCGCGCCGAACGGAAAGGTGAGTCTTTCTCGGCGAGCTGCCCTGACTGGGGAGCTGCCGGAACCGAAGCCTGAGCGCGGTCCGCGACCGGGCGGGGATCGTGGTCCTCGCCGCGATGGACCGGGTGGCCGTGGGCGCTCCGGCGATGGATTCCAGGCGCGACCCGGCGACAGCCGGCCGCGCCCGCCTCGGCGGGAAGAGTTTTAGACCGAACTCACTTATTTCGAGTTATGAATGAACGGGCGGCGCGATAACGCCGCCCGTTTGTCTTCTTCATCGCTTCCCGACATTTACTTTTCTGCTTGCCTGGTGCTCCAATCAGATACGCGGGTGCCCCAGTCTTCTAATCGACCCTGGCCTGTTGTAGTACCCCAAATCAGAAAGACACAGCAGCAGAGCAAAAATGCGACAAGCACGCCCAGCACAGCCATGAGCCACTTTGGGCGGCCTTCCTTTTGAGGAGGTGGCGGAGGAGCAGAAGGAGCCCAAGGTGGAGATGGCGGTGCCTGATCAGGTTGGCCCGCTGGCGGCGGAGCGTAAGACCAAGGCGGAGGCGGCGCGCTCGGCTCTTGAATCGGCGGCGGTGGCTCTGGGGCCGAAGGTGGGGTTGACGAAAATGATCGAAGATCAGTTCCGCATTCAGCGCAGAAACGGCTGCCAAGCTCGTTTTCTACACCACAATTTGGACACTTGATCACGAATTCCCCCAATCCCTCATCGTTTGGCGTCCTCGCACTTACTGACTTGCTATCGGCCGAGGTTCTTCCAAGGCAGGAGACGGCACGGTCCCGGCGCGAATAGTGCGCTCCAAAATCGAAACGGCGAGTGCGCCAATCAACACCGCGAACCAGAGCGTCGAGAAGCGGATGATAAGTGTCGCGGCCGCAGCCGTCGTTCTGGTCATCTTCTCGTCGTCGACCAGTACGAGGAGCATACCAGCGACGCTGGCGTCTGCAACCCCAAGGCCGCCAGGAAGCATCGAAATCCCGCCAAGAAGGGACGAAACGGCCAGGACGAACGTGGCGATGAGGAATAGTTTCCAGTTGCCGTCGATCCCAAGTCCGATCAAGACGAGATAAAACGCGATGCATTCCGCTATCCAGGATAGGACGCCGAGGCCGACGGCGCGGACGAGCGTTTGCGGCTTGTAGAGGGATTCGGAGGCGTCGAGGAATGCAAGTCCGTGCGGGACTCCTCGGCCGACAAATCGCCGATCTTCAAGCTTCAGAATAAATCTCCGCACCCAGACCGGACGCTGCAACAAAATGAGCCCAGCCGCAATCCCGATCGCGAGCACGGCGACCAACGTGCGACCGTAGGTAAACTCGATGAGCCCGATCGCAGCCAAAATGACCATCGCCATGCCGTCAGTGACCCGCTCGGCGGCAATGATCGCGCTTGTCCGATTGACAGGCGCTCCCGTCAGGCGCCTGAGATAGACCGATTTGATTAGCTCGCCGACCTTGCCGGGCGTAATCGACATCGAAAACCCTGAGAGGAAGACGAGCAGACTTGTGGATGTCGAAATCGGGCCGATATCAAGTCGCTTGACAAACAGCTGCCACTTCACGAAGCGCCAGGCGTAGTTCCAGATCGTGAGGAGGAGGATCGGGACGATTAGCCACCAATTGAAAGCGCGGAAGGCCCGCCCAATATCGCCGATATCGCCAAAAAGACTCAGACCGGTAAGCACGGCCACCGCGAACAGCAACCCGCCGACGATTTTCGTTGTCGTGGCTCGTGAAGACGCCGGCGCTGGCGATTGCGCGTCTGCCATCACGAAAGCTCAAGCCGCACGGAGTTACCTTTGCTCGGGGCGATACTAGTCGCTAAGCCGGGGATCTAGCGCGTCACGCAAGCCATTACCGACGAGGTTAATGCAGAGTACGGTAATGTAGATCAGGAATCCAGGGAAGAAGACATTCATCCAGTTATTTTGATAGAAAGGTTGCGCTTCTTGAAGCATGTTCCCCCACGACGGCGTCGGAATGCGGACGCCGAGCCCCAGAAAACTCAACGCAGCTTCCGTCAAGATAAACGCTGGGATGACGAGCGACGTCCAAACGACGATCGTGGGAATGATGTTTGGAATGATATGCCGCCAGATAATTCGGCGATTGGATGCGCCTATTACCCTGGCAGCGTCGACGTAATCCCGACCGCGCAACGAGAGGACTTCGCCTCGAATCAGACGCGCTACGCCCGCCCAGCTGACTGTCGCGATGAAAAACGCAAGCGAAACATAACCGGGGTGATAGAGCGCGGAAATCAGGATGAGTAGCGAAAGTGTGGGAATACACAAGAGGACATCAACCAGACGCATCAGAACCGTGTCGATAAATCCCCCGAAGTAACCGGCAACGGAACCTACTGATCCGCCGATCAAGAGTGTCGAAAGCGTCGCCAAAAACGCGACGAGAAGCGAGACCCGGCCGCCGTACGCAAGTCTCGTCAAGATATCTCGCCCATTCCCATCGCTTCCCAGGATGTACCCGTGTTCGCCCGGGTTGGACAGTTTGGTCCTAAGGTGGTTTTCGGAATAGGTGTAACCCGTCACATACTCCGACAACAAGCCGGCGGTGAGAGCGAAGAGCACGATGGCAAAGCTCAAAATCAACGCGACTATTGCAACCTTGTTGCGCCGAAAGCGGTGCCAGGCTCGTGTATAGAACCCTGGCGTCGATCGCAGCTTCGCGCGCTCAAGTGCTCCAGCCGTTGTCGCTCCGCCAACGGTTTCAACCGCCGCGCTCGTTCCCGCTATGACGTCGCTTTGTTGTGTCATCGTTCCCTTAGCTCCTCGGCAACTTTCATCGCTCGAAGATCAAGCAATGGGCCGACGTGGCTCTTAACCATAGTGAATGCGCGGGTCGATGACACCATACAGGATGTCGGCGAGAAGATTTCCGAACATGGTCAGGACCGCGAAAAGCAAGGTTGAACCCATAATGAGTGTGTAATCGCTGCGCTGGACTGCTTGAACGGTGAGACGGCCCATACCATTCCAAGCGAAAATGGTTTCGATCAGAAATGCCCCGCCGAAAAGATCCGGAATCGATAAGCCAACAAGGGTAATGAGCGGGATCAACGCATTGCGGAACGCGTGGGCATAATAAACCGGCCGATCTTTCATCCCTTTTGCCCGCGCGGTACGGATGTAGTCCTGGCGGATGACCTCAAGCATGGACGAGCGGATATAGCGCGTCCAGGACGCTATCTGAACCAGGGCAAGCGCGGCAACAGGTAAGATCAAGTGCGCGATTCGATCCATGGGACCGGAATCGCCTCGCAAGTTCCTCATGCCGCCGACTGGGAGTGCCGGCAACCCCCATTCTTTAAATTTCACCGCAAATAGGATGATAAAGAGTAGGCCAAGCCAAAACGAGGGCATAGCGTAAAACGCAACAGCTCCGATCGTCGATATATGGTCAAACCATGAGTTTTGTTTGACCGCGGCATAAACTCCAACCGGAATCGAGATCAGCAAGGCGACGACGAGGGCGGTTCCGCTCAAGATAATCGTGTTCGGCAAAACGCCAAGGAGACGTTCGCGAACCGGGGTTGAATTTTGTAACGAAATGCCAAGGTCACCGCGCGCGGTGTGACTCAGCCATATGAAGTAACGCTCGGGCCAGGGCTTGTCGAGACCGAGCTGTGTCTTGAGGCGCTGGACGTCTTGCGTTGTCATGCGGGGATTGAATTGCAATTCCGACACCGGGCTGCCTGGCACCAGATTGACGATGGCGAACGTGAGAAACGTGATGCCGATGAGGAGCGGAACCATCTGGAGCAGGCGGCGGATGATCAGGCCAGCCATCGCGAAAGACCTCGCAAGATTGAAGCATAGAGCACGAGCGTTAGCCTCGCGCGGACTATGGCAATCATACTCCGCGCGAGAGAGTCGCGGAGTTTCGCAAGAAACCCCGCGCCCTGACTACTCCTTGATCCAGACATACGGAAGGAAGGCGAGGATACTACTACTGCCACCGGTCGCGGTGTAATTCTGCAACCGCTTGGAATAGCCGGTCTTGTCATTCACGAAATGCGTGATCGCCACGGGCAGATCGTTGTTGACGATGTTCATGGACTGGATCAGCAGTTGCTTGCGCTTCTCCAGGTCCAATTCCTTCTTGGCCGCTTTGTTGAGCTCATCGACCTTCGGATTGCAATACTTGGAGAAGTTGAACCCGACCTTGTACTGATCGCAGTTGTACATCGCCCCCTGGTTGCCGGTCGCGTCCCAGTTAAACCCGAGCAAGGCAATGTCGAAGTCGAACGTGCTGGTGATGATTTCGACGAGTTGCGGAAACTCGACGCCGGCCGGCTCCATATCGGCGCCGACCGCTTTCCACGCTTCTTGGTAGTAAGCGATGATTTGATCGGTCGTCGGCGAACCGGTTGGATAACTGACCTTGAAACTGAGCTTCTTGCCGTTCTTCTCGCGGATACCGTCACCGTTGCTGTCGACCCAACCGGCGCTTTCGAGCAGCGACTTCGCCTTCTCGGGATCATAGTTGTAGACCGTCTCGATCTCGTCAGGCGCATACGCGAACGAAAGCAATGGTTGCGTGCCGTTGGCGACTTCGTTGTATCCAAGCATGATGTCCTTGGCTATCGACTCGCGGTCCTGCGCATACATCAACGCCTGCCTGACCTCGACATCCTGAAAGACATCGGTCTTCGCGGTATCCAGTTGGTAAGCGTAGAAGTCGAATGAGAAAGTTGGGTAGATCAGCACGCCCGCGTTGTCGCTCTTTTGCACATCTTCGACATCTGGAGCGGGCACTCGGTCCTGAATGTCGATATCGCCGTTCTTGAGCGCTAACACGGCGGCAGCGTCATTCGGGAAGACCTGGTAGATGAACTCGTCAATTGCCGGCACGGCGGATGCCTGGAAGTAATCGGGGTTAGGGACAAGCGTGACGTGGTCGCCCTGGACCCACTCCTTGAACTTGAAGGGACCGGAACCGATGACGCGAGAAGGATCCTGTCCAGTGCTACCGGGGTCGGTCTTCCATTGGTCAAGAGCGACATTTTCCCAGAGGTGCTTCGGCATGATGCCGTAGACGCAGGCATCCAAAAGGAAATCGGCATTAATGCCCTTAGAAACGACTTGGAAAGTATGATCGTCGATCACCTTCCACGATTCGACGGCTTCGTTGAACGTGCCAGTATAGCTACTACCGCTTTTCGGATCGTTCTCAACCTGGAAGCTGAACGCGACGTCATCCGCCGTCAGTGGCGTGCCGTCATGCCACTTGGCGTTCGCAGTCAGGTGGAACGTGTAAGTCACCCCGTCCGCGGCGATCTCCCATGAATCCGCTAGTCCACCGGGCACGGGCAGACCGGTATTCGGATCACTGCCGACGAGTGAATCGAACAAGAGAGCGATGATGTCGAGGGTCGGCGAGTCATCGGCGAGAATCGCGTTGAGAGTTTTGATGTCTGACGAGTCACCCCGGACGACTGTTCCGCCCTTCTTCTCGGGCGGGGTCATGGGGAAGTCCTTAGCGAACTTTGCGTCCCATTCCTCGCGAGTCATCGACTTGAGGACAACGCCGGGGCCAACGGGCGATGCCCCAGGGGATGCCTCGGGCGACGCGTCTTGCGCACCGGCGAGGCCGAGCTTCATGGCCCACGTCGCGGCGCCAAACGCCGCCGAACCACGCACAAGATCGCGCCGGCTTATTCGACCACCGACGCGCTTCGCGAGACCGAAGACTTCGTTTTTATCCTTTTCCATTGGTTCCACGACTCCCTCCAACACTGCAGGCTTGTCACTTGGTTTACTCAGCGGTCGCCATGCGGCCGCTTTGGCCTTACGCGAGCCGCCCGAAGTCGTACGTCATTATGCCAGGAAAATGACGCAGCGAACGATCAAGCAACTGAACAACCGCTCTCCTGGCGAAGAAGGCCGAGTTCTCTCGGCGTCTCGGGCCGGGACTATACGGATACTACGTGCGACCGTCAACGGAAAGATTGTTCCTTGACAATAAGGATACATGTCCCCGCACACATTGATAGGGCGCACGCTACCGATTGTCTGGCCGCGAATGTGGGTTGCCGTCGGCGACGGGCGGCTGCTAGCATGGCGCTAGCGCGGCTTCGTCGCGCTCCAACGCAATCAATTGGTGACCACCTTGACCGATAACGTTCCATCTCAGAACCGAAGCGATGCGAAGTACGAGGCTTTGATCGCGCTTCTCCGAGAACTCGGCTCGGTGTTGGTCGCGTTCTCGGGAGGCGTCGATAGCACGCTGCTCCTGAAGGCGGCGCACGATGCCCTTGCCGAAAGCGCTGTTGCCGCCACGGGGCTCTCGGCGACGTATGCGGACGAGGAAATGGAAGAGGCTCGCGTGATCGCTGCCGAAATCGGTTCCCGCCACATCATGGTTTCGACCATGGAGCTGACCGATCCCAGGTACGCGAACAATTCGCATCAACGCTGCTTCTTTTGCAAGACTGAGCTGTATACGAAACTCGGCGAAATCGCGAAGCAGCTCGGTGTACGGTTCATCGTCGATGGAACCAATGCCGACGATGGGTCAGATTTCCGGCCGGGCATGCGCGCCGCGGAGCAGCTCGGTGTGCGCAGCCCTTTGCTCGAGGTCGGTCTCACTAAACGCGAGATTCGCGAGCTTTCCGCGAAGCTCGGTCTTCGCACATGGGATAAACCAGCAGCCGCTTGCCTCTCGTCCCGTTTTGCCTACGGCGATCCGATCACCGTCGAGAAACTGCGCCAGGTGGCCGCGGCCGAGTCGTTCATTCGCTCACTTGGGTTTAAGGGTTTCCGAGTTCGACATGTGGACTCGACCGCGCGCATCGAAATGCCTCGCGAGCAAATGGTTACCGCACTTGAATACAGCGAAGAAATCGTAGCAGGCGTAAAAGCAGCCGGCTATCAATATGTTGCGCTCGATCTGGAAGGCTACAGGGCCGGCAGCTTGAACGAGGTGTTGCATGCGCGTCTCCAGCCGGGCGGATTACGGCGTACGGGCACTGTTTGACCTGGCGCTCAGATACGGCAAAGGACCCGTCCAGAGCCGCGATATCGCGGTTCGGCAAGGTGTACCCGAGGCGTACCTGCATCAAGTGCTCGGAGCGTTGAATCGTGCAGGGCTCGTGCGCAGCACGCGCGGACCACTCGGCGGCCATGAGCTTGCGCGAGATCCGGGAGACATCACACTTTGGGACGTGCTCAATGTCCTCGACGGTCCTGACCGCCGCGCGCATCCACATCTCGACCACGTGTCGACAAACGATCCCGTCCACCAGACGTGGCACGAGCTCCAAAGCCGATCGATCGTATACCTGGAATCGATTACGCTGGAAACGCTCGTCGACCGCGCGCACTCCGCTCAACCCACGCCGAATTACAGCATTTAAGGCGAGCCGTCATTCCAAGCCAGTCGAAGAACCTAGTCTCTCTCATCGTGCCCACGACAAAGAGCTAGATCCTTCGACTTCGCTCAGGTTGACGATCTTTAGGCGCCTTCGACTGGGTCGATCTGTGCCCGTTGCAGTTTCCCGCTGAAGTCGACGTAGATTGATTGCCATTCGGTGTAAAAGTCGAGCGCCGCGGTGCCGGCTTCGCGATGACCGTTGCCGGTTGATTTGGTGCCGCCGAATGGCAAGTGAATCTCAGCGCCCGTCGTTCCAGCGTTGATGTAGAGAATGCCGGTATAGACATCCTGCATGGCGCGAAACGCGCGGTTGACATCCTGGGTAAAGATCGATGCCGAGAGACCGTATTGGACGCCATTCACGACCTCGATCGCCTCGTCGAGTGAATCAACCGGAATCATTGCTGTCACCGGGCCGAAGATTTCTTCCTGCGCGATCCGCATGTCGGCGCGCACGTCGTCGAAGATCGTTGGCTCGTGAAAAAAGCCCTTCGCAAGATCGCCTTCTGCCTTGACCGCGCCCCCAACGGCGAGCTTCGCTCCTTCAGTGCTGCCAACGCCGACGTATTCGTGGATCGTCTTGAGCTGTCCTTCGCTGACCACCGGGCCGATTTGAACGGTCTCGTCCAAACCATTGCCGAGTCGCATCCCACCGGCACGAGCTACGAGACGGTCCAACAACTCCCGTTGAACCTTCCTGTGTACGACGACCCTGCTGGCAGCGGTGCAGCGCTGGCCGGAAGTCCCGAACGCGCTCCATAAGATGCCGTCGGTGGCGAGGTCAAGGTTCGCATCGTCCATGACAATGATCGCGTTCTTCCCGCCCATTTCGAGGGTGATCCGCTTGTTGAGACGAGCGGCGCGAACGGCAACATCGGTGCCGGTCGCGGTCGAGCCCGTAAACGAAATCAACGGAACGTCAGGATGTTCGATGATCGGGTCACCGACGTTCTTGCCGTCGCCGAGGACGACATTGACGACACCAGCAGGGAGACCGGCTACTTCGAGAACCTCAGCCAACCGGATTGCCATGCGCGGAGTGAACGTCGCCGGCTTGAAAACGACCGTATTGCCTGAGACAAGCGCCGGCATCATTTTCCAGGACGGGATTGCCATTGGGAAGTTCCACGGCGTGATGACTCCGCAGACGCCGAACGGTTTGCGGACCGACATATTGAATTTCTCGCGCAACTCAGACGGTGTGGTTTGGCCATACATGCGCCGGCCCTCTCCGGCCATGTAGAAGGTCATGTCGATCGCTTCTTGGACGTCACCGCGAGCCTCGCTGATGACCTTGCCCATCTCCTCGGTCATCTCGCGGGCAAGTTGTTCTTTGCGCTCGAGCAGCAGTTGCGCCGCCTGATAAAGGATTTCGCCACGTTTCGGTGCGGGATAGAGACGCCAACTCTTGAACGCTTTGTTCGCGGCAGCTACTGCCGCGCTGACGTCTTCATGTCCGCTCTTCGTGAACGTCCCGACGAGCTCGCCATTCGCGGGGTTGCGCCGCTCGAAACGCTCGCCGCTCTTGGATTCGACCCATTTGCCGTCGATGAAGTTTTTAAAGAGATCGCCCATCGTTGAACTCCGTGGTGAGCCGTCCGGCTGACGAAACCTCGCTGAATCGAGACAGGAAAGGCACGTAGCGAGTCTACCAGCGGCGCGAAGAGGGAGCCAGGATTCGAAGTGACGCCATGCTTTTCCGGTAAATGCGCCAAATCCAATGTCTGCCACGGACGATGGTTTTGCGAGGTCGCCATTCACTCTTTACCGCGGAGCGTTATCCGGTATCGCATTTCGACAAGTTTTGCGTCTTGCCATTGCTCTGTCTTGGGAGATCCGTCCGGCGACCATCCGTGGTGTTCATAGAACCTGCGAGCGGTCGAATTGCTTTCGAGTACCCATAATGTCGCGAGTTGGCAGCCGACAGTTCTTAGACGATCGACCGCGGCGTTGATCAGTCCCTTGCCGATTCCCTTCCCTTGGACCATCGGGAGCACGTAGATCGCATAACGCTCACCGGTGTGAACCGGGACGTCATCATCGCGGCAGCGGTCGACCCAGCTGAATCCTACGATCGAGCCTTCGTTCACTGCCGCGCTAACTGAGCTCAGAGGGGATTGATACGATAACCAGTCTTTCCACTGAGTTGTGCGCTGTTCAATCGAGAGTCCGGCGAGGAATTGGTCTGGGAGTTGTCCATGATAGGCATGTTGCCAGGTGCGTACGTGAACCTCGGCGAGTGCAAAGGCATCTTTAAGCTCAGCCTGGCGAATAAGAAGTGTCATTGGTTCGCCCTGGCAGCGTCTTGATAACCAAGAATCTGAGAGTAATTAAGACGCGAGGCAATTGCATCATGTCAATGCATCGTTGGTCTAAGACGACCCAACACGCTCGCCGAAAAATTAGCTTGCCCGATGAGACGATTTTCGGACTCTAGACTTGCGGGCAAGACATGACGAGTTGCAAATAGCGCTCTTAACATTTCGCCTGTACCAGTACGACCTGATTACCATCGGGATCTTCAAGATTCAACCAATTTGCGCCTGGGCCTAGTCCGAACAGGTCATCTTTCTCTTCATTGACGTCAGCACCCTTTGCGCTGGGGTCCTCGTGGGCTTCGGCAACGTTTGAAGTTGTAAAGACCAGCTCATGGTGCCGGGCTTCATCTATTCGTGAGCTTCAAACCAAACGAAACAGCGCGACTTCAGCTCACCGCTTTCTTCACGAGAGCGCCGATCCTCGCCTCTTCGGCGGCAGTTAACTCCGTCAACGCGAAGACGACCGGCCACAGGGAGCCTTCGTCAAGATTCGCCGTGTCGCTGAAGCCAACCGTCGCGAACCTCGTCTTGAACTTCTGCGCGCTTTGGAAATAGCAGACGACCTTGCCGTCCTTGGCATACGCGGGCATCCCGTACCAGGTCTTCGGCGAGAGATCTGGTGCGCTGGTTTTGATGATGGCATGGAGCCGCTCGGCCATGGCGCGATCCGATTCCGGCATCTCGGCGATCTTCACAAGCACGTCGTGTTCCCCGTCCGCCTTACCTGTGCCCGGGCCGCGGCGCGCGGACGCCTTCAATTCTTGGGAACGCTCCAACATCGCCGCACGTTCTTCGTCCGAGAATCCCTTGGACGCCTTGCTAGTAGTGCTCTTGGCGGACTTCTTCGTCGCCTTCTTGTCAACTTCTTGCATAGAAGCATCCTTTCTCCTGCAGTTATTGACGGGCAGAGCAAATGTTCAGTTTGTTCGAGGAAGGGCCTTATGGAGGCTACTTGCCTTCGTGGTTTAGCAAAACGGCTGCGCGGATGAGGTCCTTGAGGGCAGATTCGTTGATCTTGTCTTCCTCACGGATGTCGATGGCCCGTCTCGCTTTGCCTTCGAGGCTCGAGTTGAACAGCCGATGGGGATCCTCCAGTTGGGCACCCTTCGCGAAGGTCAGTTTCACGGCGTCCTTGTACGTCTCTCCGGTGCAGATCATTCCGTCGTGAGACCAGACCGGAACTCCCGAGGGATTGGAGGGCTTACTCCACTTCAATTCCTCGACAACTGCTGGGTCCGCTTCTTTGATCAGAGCACGTACGCGAGCGAGTGTTTCGCCCCTCCAGTCGTTTAGCTCTTTGCTTCTCTTGCTGATACGCTCGGGAGCTGAATCCGTTTGCATAGAGGATGCCTTTCAACGGCATTGAGCTGATTTTCCAATTTTGCTTCGTAATATCAAATCGAAGAGTCTTAAACATGCCCGCTTCTCTACCCGAAATGAAAATGGAGGTGGTTTATCTCCGCTAATTTTGTTCGAATCTCGACTCCCTGGGCTGGAAAGCGACTTCACCTTCTTCGCTGCGCTCCGCCGAACCTGCCTCGCAGAATAGAACCCGTAGACCAGAAATCAAGAAAGTCGCTACAACCTTGCGGTCATACCGACTTTATGGCTCCCCGACTAGGATTCGAACCTAGAACCTACCGGTTAACAGCCGGTCGCTCTACCGTTGAGCTATCGGGGAACGATGCCTCTCCAATGCAGCGCCGAGTGTAGCATATAGGTGCTTTGAGGCGATGAAAATTTTGAGCCTTGACATCAACCGGTCGACGATCCCAGTCGTTGAAACACTCGCATAAAATTGAAGCTCCCGGTCCTTTCGTGGACCGCCGTTGTCGTGTGAATCGGGCCGTCGAAAAGAATTGCCTTGGGATTGGAAACCGTAAGCAATTCGACGGCGGCGCTTCCGGCAAGCGCGCGAAGGCGGCCGAGGCCCGGTTTGACTGCCATGAAACGTTGTCCCGCGGAATGGGCGTCGCTTGCGACAACATGTATCGCATTTCCGCGGAGAAGCATCTCCGCAGTCCGTTGAGCCGGCTTCCCGAACATGCCCGCGAAACTTCCCGCGGTGACCTGGAGCAAGACGCCCCGGTCGACGAGATCGAGCGCACGCTCAGGATTGCGCTGAATCTCTTCGTAGCGCTCGGGATGAGCGAGGACCGGCCGAAATCCCGCAGCTTGGACACGAAAGAACGATTCGTCGGCATGGAGCGGCCAACCGACGAACGGCACGTCGACTAATACCGATGTTGATTTCCCTATGGTCGAAAGTTCGCCCTGGAGCAACCGTTGGTCAAGGTCCGGGGTCAGCGAGGCTTCGAACCCAAGCAGCAGGTCGATCTTGAAGGTCGAGGCGATCTCGCGCAGCGTTGCATGCGCTTCGTTGACCCTCGATTGGTATGTGGGATCGAGTCGCTCGTGGAGATGGGGTGTGGCAACGATCGCTGTCAGCCCAAGACGTTGCGCAATCTGGAGCATATGCATGCTCACGTCAGGAGTGGAAGCGCCGTCGTCGATGCCCGGAAGAATGTGTGAATGAAGGTCGATCATGCCTGAAAACTCACCAAATGTCCTATGTACGAGTACCTAAATCCCGACTACAGTCGCTTTCCGTGAACGTTCACGAGTTTAGCCTTGTCTTATCCCGATTCGAAGCAAATTCGGTAGCCCGCAGGTCCGCTCTTCACATCAACTGATCGGCTGCAAAAGGGGGAAAGAGATTGGATCTCGATCTGCGCCGCCTCATGGCCTATGCCCGGCGTTGGTGGTGGCTACTAGCAATCGTGCCGATCGTGGCCGGAGCGACGGCGTTTGGCATCGCTTCGCGCCAGACGCGCCTCTATTCGGCCAGCGCGGTCATGATGGTGACTCCGGGCTCGAGTTCGAGTGGCGACTATATGAATGCGATTCGGGCAGGTCAAACCGCCGCGGCGACCTATGAGCAGCTCGTCGTTTCGGAACCAGTTCTAAAGCCCGTGCACGACGAATTGCAACTGCCGTTGTCTATCGGCCAGTTGAAAACCATGGTTTCTGCGTCGACGGTGCGGAACACGTCGCTGATCAGAATATCGGTGAGCGATACCAACGCCGACCGGGCCGCCGCCATTGCGAACTCCGTCGCCGATCACTTCGCGGGTTTCATTACCCAGCAAGCCTCCGATTTTGACTCGCCCGCCCGGGACGCATTGCAAGGACTTGTAAACGATATCGGGCAGCAGATAACTGACACTCAAGCGCAAATTTCCGCGGCCACAGCCGATCCGAACAAAACTTCGGAAGTTACTAGCTTGCAGACAAAGCTGGCCCAATTGCAGCAGCGCCAGGCCGACCTCCTCGTCAGCCAGCAGGAGATGGAAGTCAACGCTAAGTCACAACAGTCGACAGTTTTTGTGTCGATCCCAGCGGTGGCGGCGAGTTCGCCTTATGCGCCTCGTGTCGGCTTTTACTCAGCGTTTGCCATTTTCCTCGGCTTTTGTATCGCCGTCGGACTTGTTTCTCTGATCGAATATCTAGATAACACGGTGAAGGCCGATCTCGACATGCTCGCGCTCGTTGGGGCGCCGTTGCTCAGCGTCGTAGGACTTCAACCAAAACTGCGCGGCACCCACGGCGGCGATCAACTTTTCGTGCTGGAGCAACCGAACTCCAACCTCTCCGAGTCAGTTCGGCTCTTGCGGACGAACGTCGAGTTCGCGGCGACGGCACGAGAAATCGCGACGCTCGCTGTTACGAGTCCAGGGCCGGGCGAAGGCAAGAGCACGATCGCCGCGAATCTGGCGGCGACGATGGCGCAGGCTGGTTTTTCGACCGTCTTGATTGACGCCGATCTTCGCCGTCCGAGCCAACACAAGATCTTCAACACGCGCAACGAACGTGGCTTGACGACGTTATTGACTCGGACGGAGCATCCTTGGAAGTGGGCAGCCGTCGAAATGCTTCAATCGAATCTTTGGCTGATCCCAAGCGGGCCTATCCCACCTAATCCGGCCGACCTCTTAAGCCTTGATCGGCTGCGGCGACTGCTGGAAGAGATCAAAGAATCGGTCGACGTTGTCGTGATCGATACTCCGCCAGTCCTCGCCGTCAGCGATCCATTGGTGGTCGCGACGAATTCCGATGCCGTGCTTCTTGTTTGCCGAGCCGGCGGAACGCGCATCGAAGCGCTCCGGCGTTCGGCGGAAAAACTTGAACAGGGCAACGTCCGATTGGTTGGGGTTGTCGTCAATCAGCAATCGAGCCGAGGGTTCGATGGCTATGCCTACCAAGGTTACTATTACGGTTCGGATGCCGATGAGAGTGATTCGCAGAAGCGGCCGGCAGGAGTACAGGGCGGAGCAATCACGCAACCGAGCTAAACCTTTCGACTTAGCCAAATCTGTTCGCCGACCCGGCTCCTGCGGAACGACCGTCTTGCCAGTGGAGCTGGGATTCCTTGACTTCCGCAGCTCGGCATGGTATCGTACTCGTTCGCGATGATGCGGGGTGGTTTATCCTGCGACCGTGAGCCAAGCCCAGACGGACGATGCGTGCGAGTTTTTGCCCAGAAGCCACCATTATTTAGGGAGGGGAGAAATCTGCCCTCCCGGTTCGGCATTTGTGCGATCCCATTCACTTGGTAACCCGTCGGCAGCAAGCGATCCGAAGGTTTCGACCGGGATCGTTTGTTTCTGTGCGTTGAATCGACGCCAGTCGTTCGTTATCGGGCGTTCCACAACAGAATAACTTCGCCTCACGAGGCCAGTGGGAGCAATCCGGTTCAGGCCACGTCAAGAGTGAAGCCGGAATACATGGTGAAACGGCGCCTCTGCCGGAAAAGTTGAGACGGAGGAACGGTTGATGGTCAACACGAAAGCGGTGACCGGCGACACGACGGCTATCAGCGCTCCACGGCAAGTCATTTCAAATCAAGGCATCGACCGGCGGACATTCTCGCGCATTCCAACCGTGTTGGAAATGCCTTACCTCGTGCAGGTTCAACTCGAGTCCTTCGATTGGTTTGTCCGCGAAGGCCTCAAGGAATTGCTCGACGAGATTTCGCCGATTACCGACCACCACAAGAAGATGGAACTGTCCATCTTCGAGCCTCGGTTTGATCCCCCATGGTCGCGGATGCCGAAAGGCGACGAGCAAGAGCGGGCAAAGATTGACCCACGGGTGGCAGAACAGTATTGCCGGGAGCGAGACATTACATATGCGGCGCCCTTGCGCGTTTCCGCGCGCTTGGTTATGCGCGAGACCGGTGAAATCAAGGAAACCGGCCCGGACGGCATCTTCCTCGGGGATTTCCCGATGATGACCTCGGACGGCACGTTCATTATTAATGGCGCCGAGCGGGTCGTGGTTTCGCAATTGGTCCGCTCGCCAGGAGTCTATTTCGAGCGGACACCGGACCCGGCAACAGGCAAGCTGTTGTCGACCGCCAAGTTGATTCCAAACCGCGGCGCCTGGCTCGAGTTCGAAACTTCAAACCGCGATGTTCTTTCGGTCAAGGTTGATCGGAAGCGCAAGATGCCGGTCACCATATTGTTGCGCGCGATCGGCATTGAACAAGACGAAGCATTGCTTGAACGGTTCGCGAACGTCGACACGAATCCCGATCACCGCTTCATCGCGACCACGTTAGATAAGGAACCGACGAAGACGCGGGAAGAAGCGCTGATCGAGCTCTATCGTCGGCTGCGGCCGGGCGATCCACCGACGCGCGACAACGCGTCGTCGCTCCTCGAAAATTTGTTCTTCAACGAGCGACGTTACGACCTCGCGCGCGTTGGCCGATACAAACTCAACGGCCGACTTCATGCCGGGCGCCAGTCATCTGAGAATGAGCTGACGACGCGGATTCTGACGCAAGATGACTTGATCGAAATCATCAGCGAGATGATCCGGCTCAACAACGAGATCGGGAATCCAGACGATATCGATCACCTCGGTAATCGCCGGATTCGCGCGGTCGGTGAGCTAATCCAAATGCACGTCCGCACCGGATTTCAGCGCCTTGAGCGCGGTATCCGCGAGCGGATGACAATTCAGGACCCAGAGACGATTACCCCCGCGGGACTCATCAGCACGACCCGGCCAGTGATGGCGGCGGTGCGCGAATTCTTCGGTGGCAGTCAGCTATCGCAATTCATGGATCAGACGAATCCTCTGGCTGAATTGACACACAAGCGGCGCTTGTCGGCGCTCGGACCGGGCGGATTGAGCCGCGATCGGGCCGGATTCGATGTGCGCGACGTTCACCCGTCCCACTACGGTCGGATCTGCCCAATAGAGACCCCGGAAGGTCCAAACATCGGTCTCATCGGCTCGCTTGCGACGTACGGCAAGATCAATAAATACGGCTTTATCGAGTCGCCTTACCGGCGGGTTGTGTCAACCATCAATCTCGAGGACCCAATCATTACACCTGAAGGGCAGATTCTTCGTGATGACGCGGTCAATCCGAAGAACGGCAAGGTCGTGCTCGCGAAGGGCGAAGTGATCTCGGCAGACGACGTGAAGGTGCTGAAGAAAGCGAACGTTGCGCAAATCAGAATTGCGCCGATCGCATCGCACATCATTGACTACCTCCCGGCTGACCGGGAAGAGCAATTGATGATTGCGCAGGCGAACACGCCGATCGATGAGAACGACCGGTTAATTCCGGATCACGTCATCGTGCGGCACGGCGGTGGCCACAGTTTCCCGGTAGTCCCGGCGGACCAGGTTCACTACATGGACGTGTCGCCGAAGCAAGTTGTCTCAGTTGGAACCGCGCTGATTCCGTTCCTCGAACATGACGACGCCAACCGCGCGCTAATGGGCGCGAACATGCAAAAGCAAGCTGTGCCTCTGATCCAGCCCAAAGCACCAGTTATCGGCACGGGGGTGGAGTATCAAGCCGCGAAAGACTCGGGTCAGGTCCTCATCTCGCAACACGCCGGCGTCGTCACGTTAGTGACAGGTCGCCAGGTCAAGATCAAAGATGTCGATGGCAACGACCATACGTACAACCTGCGGAAGTTCGTCCGCTCGAATCAAGACACCTGCATCAATCAACGTCCGAGTGTGCGCAAGGGCCAGCAAATTGAAGTCGGGCAGATCATTGCTGATTCGTCTTCTACGGAGAATGGTGAGCTCGCGCTTGGTCAGAACGTTCTCGTCGCGTTCATGCCTTGGGAAGGCGGAAACTTCGAAGACGCGATCTTGATCAGCGAGCGGCTCGTCCGCGACGACGTCTTTACCTCGATTCACATCGAGAAATATGAGACCGAGGCGCGGGACACGAAGCTCGGGCCAGAAGAAATCACCCGCGACATCCCGAACGTTGGTGAGGATAGCCTTGCCAACCTCGACGAGAACGGCATCATCCGGATCGGGGCTGAAGTTCGCCCGAACGACATTCTCGTCGGCAAGGTCACGCCTCGAGGTGAAACCGAGTTGAGCGCCGAGGAGCGACTGCTGCGGGCGATCTTCGGTGAGAAAGCGCGCGAGGTGAAAGACACCTCGCTGCGCGTACCGCACGGCGTCCACGGCAAGATCATCGACGTGAAGCAGTTCCGCCGGGACGAGAGCACTGATCATGAGTTGCCGGCCGGCGTGAACGAAATGGTCCGCGTCAGCATCGCCCAAAAGCGGAAAATTTCCGAGGGCGACAAGATGGCCGGACGCCACGGCAATAAAGGCGTCATCAGCCGGATTCTTCCGATTGAGGACATGCCGTATCTGCCGGACGGATCGCCGGTGGACATAATTCTGAACCCGATCGGTGTGCCCTCGCGGATGAATATCGGCCAAGTCCTGGAAACCCATTTGGGCTGGGCAGCCCTCACGCTGGGCTTCCGCGTGGCGACGCCGGTATTCGATGGCGCCAAGGAAGAAGAAATTCGAAGCCTTCTGGTCGAGGCTGGCTTGCCTGAAGACGGTAAGGTCGACCTCTATGACGGCCGGACCGGCGACAAATTCGACCGGCCAGTAACGGTGGGCGTGATTTACATGCTCAAACTGGCGCACTTGGTCGAAGACAAGATCCACGCCCGATCAACGGGTCCGTACTCGCTCGTGACGCAACAGCCGCTCGGCGGCAAGGCGCAATTCGGCGGGCAGCGGTTCGGCGAGATGGAGGTCTGGGCGCTCGAAGCCTACGGTGCGGCGCACACGCTTCAGGAAATGCTAACCGTCAAGTCGGACGACGTGGTCGGACGTGTGAAGACATACGAGGCGATCGTCAAAGGTGACGAGATTGTCGAAGCCGGGGTACCGGAATCATTCAAGGTCCTGGTCAAGGAGCTGCGAAGTCTCGGCTTGTCGATCGACGTGATTAATGAGGATGAGCAGACCGTCGACTTCACAGAAGACACGTCGCGCGATCTGCTCACGAATATTGGCCGGATCAACCTGCAGGGATTTGAACGAACTGAGGACTAGGTCGGGTACTCAAGATTCGGCGTCAAGTTCGAATCTGCGAGTTCGCCTGTCTTAGCAACAACGTTCGGTGGAGGAAAAATGTCGAGCATTAACTTGCGGGAGTTTTCCGGAAACGATGGTACATCGACCGCGACACTGCCGCGCGACTCGCAGAGCAGCTATGCGCGAAGCGAGCGCGGCGATCGCGGGCGGGTTCTGGACGTCAACAACTTTGACGCCATCAAGATCAGCCTAGCTTCCCCGGAAGCAATTCGCGGATGGTCTTTCGGCGAAGTCATGAAGCCGGAAACAATTAACTATCGAACTCTGAAGCCCGAACATGGCGGCTTGTTCTGCGAGCGCATTTTCGGCCCGACTCGGGATTGGGAGTGCTACTGCGGCAAGTACAAGCGGATTCGCCATGCCGGCACGATCTGCGACAAATGCGGCGTCGAAGTCACTCGCTCCAAGGTCCGCCGGGAGCGCATGGGGCACATCGAACTCGCCGCGCCAGTTGCACATATTTGGTACGTCAAAGGCACGCCGAGCCGTCTCGGTTTGCTGCTCGATATCTCACCGCGCAATCTCGAGCGCGTGCTCTACTTCGCGTCCTACCTTGTCACGAACGTCGACGAAGAAGCGAAGCAAGCCGCGATCGATGATATCAACGAAGAGCATGAGAAGAACGTTGCCGAAATTCGGGCCGAGCTGCAAGGCGAATTCGACGCCCTCAATGAGCAGCAAGGCTCCGCGATTTCGACCTTGAATAAAGGTGAGAAGAATCTCGCGGCAACAATCAAAAAGCGGCTGAAGACTGAGCACGATGCTCTGCAACTGGAATATGAAGCGGCCAAAGAGCAGCTGAATTCTCTTAAGGCTGGGAGCCCTGAGGAGGACCTTTCTTTCCGCGGTCGAACAATCGTCAAGGCCGGCGAGGCCGTGAACGACGATCGGTTCGAATCGCTTGAGGAAGCGCTGCGCGAAGAAGCCGAGAAAATTGAGACGACAGCAGAATCCGAGTCCTCTGGCAATGAGGCAATGGCCGGCGCCGAGCGCGACCAGATCACCAATGAACTGGATGAGTCACGCAAGCGGCTCGACGAGCGGCTCGCGGAGCAAGTCCGAGAGGCTGAGCGAGAGCGCGACGAGACAATCAAGGGCATCAACGAAGTTAAGCAGCTGCAGATCCTCACGGAGACGCAGTACCGCGAGCTCAATGATTTGTTGCCGCCGGGCGTTTTCCGCGCGGCGATGGGTGCCGAGGCGGTCCATGATTATGTGTCGTCGCGGATCGATCTCGATCAGCTCGCCCTCGATTTGCGCAATCAAATGCAGACTGACTCCGAAGTCAAGCGCAAAAAGGCGGTCAAGCGGTTGCGCGTCGTCGAGGCACTGCGCAAGAGTGGCAACAAGCCGCATTGGATGATCTTTACCGCGCTGCCGGTCATTCCGCCTGAGTTGCGGCCAATGGTGCAGCTCGACGGCGGTCGCTTCGCGACTTCCGACCTGAACGATCTCTATCGACGCGTGATCAATCGCAACAATCGCCTCAAGCGACTGCTGGAACTCGGCGCCCCGGACATTATCGTCCGTAACGAAAAGCGCATGCTCCAGGAAGCGGTCGATGCGCTGATCGACAATGGCCGCCGTGGCCGCGTCGTTTCCGGTTCGGGCAAGCACAAACTGAAGAGTCTTTCCGACATGCTCAAGGGCAAGCAAGGGCGGTTCCGGCAGAACTTGCTCGGCAAGCGCGTCGACTACTCAGGCCGGTCGGTTATCGTCGTCGGGCCGGACCTCGCGCTCGACGAGTGCGGTTTGCCGAAGCGGATGGCGCTTGAGCTGTTCAAGCCGTTTGTGATGCGGCGCTTGGTCGACAAGGCCTATGCCCACAACATAAAGGCGGCGAAACGGCTGGTTGAGCGAGTCGATCCGCGGGTATGGGAAGTCCTCGAAGAAGTCATCCAGAACTACGTGGTTTTGCTCAACCGCGCTCCGACTCTGCACCGTCTCGGCATTCAGGCATTCAGAGTTCGCCTGATCGAAGGATCGGCGATTCAAATTCACCCGCTCGTCTGCCAGGCGTTCAACGCCGACTTCGACGGCGACCAGATGGCGGTCCACGTGCCGCTCTCCCGCGCCGCGCAAGCGGAAGCTCGTAGCCGGATGCTGTCTGTCAACAATCTACTTTCGCCATCAAATGGTGAGCCGATTGTTTCGCCGACTCAGGACATCGTGCTCGGCTGCTACTACATGACGAGCGAGCGGAACTACGAGGAAGACCTCGAGCGAGGCTCGCTGCCGCGCGGGTGGGGCAAGATCTTTTCTTCGCTGGAAGAGGTCAAGCTTGCCTACGACGCCGGCGTCGTCGATTTGCAAGCGCAGATCATAGCGCGCACCGAGCGCGACGGCGGCGAGATAAAGCGGATCGAAACGACCGTTGGTCGTGCGATCTTCAATCTCGCCCTGCCACCGACGATCGGCAAATACTACAACGCGACCATGGATCGGAAGCAGCTTCGTCGGGTCGTCGCTGACTGCTATCGCCAATTCAAGAACGCGGATGAGACCGCGCGCGTCGTCAACGACATCAAACGCACGGGGTTCGAGTTTTCAACGCGCGGCGGGATGAGCATCTCCGTTGACGATGTCGTCATGTCGGACACTAAAGCCGAGTTGCTCGCTCGCGCTGATGAAGAGGCGGACAAGATCGAACGGCAGTACCGTCGCGGTCTGGTCACCGAAGATGAGCGACTCCGAGAACTCGAGCTGATCTGGAACGGAGCGCGCGATCAACTCGCCCGCGACGTCGAAGATCGCCTTCGCGGTCAGAACTCGGTCTACATGATGGCCGACTCGGGCGCGAAGGGAAATATGAACCAGATCAGCCAGATGGCGGGTATGCGCGGACTCGTGCTCGATCCTGAAGGTCGGATCATCGACATTCCGATTCGCTCCAACTTCCGCGAAGGACTGACGGTTCTCGAATACTTTCTGTCCACGCACGGCGCGCGCAAGGGTCTTGCCGACACCGCGCTGCGCACTGCTGACTCGGGGTACTTGACCCGGCGCCTCGTCGATGTCGCGCAAGACGTCATCATTACGATCGACGACTGTGGGACAGAACAAGGAGCGTGGGTCGATCGCCTTGACGGTGAGGGCAAGCCCATCAGCGAGGAGGAATTCCGAGCTCGGATCACCGGTCGTGTTCTCGCCTCGGCGATTCACAACCCGAAAGGCGGGAAGCTTATCGCCGATCGCGGCGAGGAGCTTTCAGATCGAATCGAATTGGAAGACGGAACGGTGCGCGATATCGTCGGCGAAGTGACCGTAGCTGGCGTCGACAAAGTGCATGTCCGTAGCGTGATGGCCTGTGAAGCTATTCACGGCGTCTGCGCCAATTGCTACGGCCGGAACCTGGCGAGCGGGGAGATCGTCGATCAAGGTGAAGCCGTCGGTATCATTGCCGCCCAGTCAATCGGTGAGCCGGGCACACAATTGACGATGCGGACCTTCCACACCGGCGGTGTGGCGCGGGCAGACATCACAACTGGCCTCCCGCGCGTGGAAGAGTTGTTCGAAGCGCGAGTGCCGAAGGGCGCAGCAGTGCTGGCGCTGAAAGAAGGGATCGTTTCCGTCGAGCAGACCGAAACGGGGCGCATCCTTGCGATCACGAGTACGGAAATCGATTCGCGGACATTCATCTTGGAGGGCGGCTGGACGCCGGCGCTTTCCAATGGCGATTTTGTGGTCAAAGACAAAACCGTCATTGCGCTTGGAGCGAACGAGGAGAAGAAGTACTCCGAGATTGACGGCGTTTTCTTCCTCGACGACCGCACGATTTACGTGCGAAACGAGCGCGAGGAGCGAGAAGAGCACCAGGTGCCTGTAACCTATCAAGTGCTGGTAGAGGACGGCGAGCACGTCTCACTCGGCCAGCAGCTCACGGATGGGGCGAAGGATCCGCAGCAGATACTGTTGACCCTTGGACGAGATGCCGTCCAGCGGTACATCATCGACGAAGTGCAGAAGGTCTATCGATCACAAGGTGTGAACACCAACGATAAGCATATCGAAGTGATTTGCCGCCAGATGCTCCGCAAAGTCAGCATCATCTATCCCGGTGATACCGACTATCTCCAGGATGAGCGGATCGATCGGTTCGAGTTCAACCAGATCAACGAAGAGATTCTGGCGCAGGGCGGAGAACCGGCGACGGCGATGCCGGTGCTCCTTGGCATCACTAAGGCGTCGCTCGAAACCGATTCGTTCCTCTCCGCCGCCTCCTTCCAGGAGACGACGCGGGTGTTGACCGAAGCGGCAATCAACGGCAAGGTCGATCACCTGCGCGGTCTGAAGGAAAACGTCATTATCGGCAAGCTGATCCCAGCCGGTTCCGGTTACGGTGTGGTGCCGGGCGCTCCGATCATGAGCTCGCTGGATGAGGCAAGCCTAGCGGCGATGGCGGCGGACAGCGGCGTCGGCGTCGCGACTGAAGAGGCCGAACCGGCCTCGGAGGAGGATTTCGCCGAGCTGATGGCGGCCGGTCTAGTGCCGTCGCGATCGCTTGACGGCGACGGCGACGGGTTCAGCGAAGAAGTTCCTAACGGCGACGGAGTCTGGGGCGGAAGCACTGACGAGTAGTCGCTGACGAGCCGGCGCCCCTGGATGAACCGTTTGGGTGCGATCCGGGGGCGTCCGTTTGTCTCGCTGAAGCGTTGGACGATGCTGACCTTCGGCCCAAGGTTAGCTGCGCGCGCAACAATCAAGCAACAAAGGCGGAAAATCGCGCAAGTTAGCCTAGTTTACCTTGACGCAAACGGTGGAAAATCGTAAACTCGACCCTTGTGGCTTCCGAAAGGGGCCACTGGGGTGAGGTGTTGTCTGCCGGAAATCCCGATAGCAATAACCTTACAGGGCGGGAGGCGCCGCAGCTGCGTCCTGTGTATATAGGGTGCAGAGCACGGTTTGGAGAAGCCCCCTGTCTGGCTAGGAGTTAGTCGTGCCGACAATTAATCAGTTGGTTCGTAAGGGCCGAAAAAGCGTCAAGAAGAAGACCAAAGCGCCAGCACTGGGCTTTACCAATAATGCCCTAGGCCGGTATGCGGGACAGCTTCGCAAGAGTGGCAATGCGCCGCAAAAACGCGGAGTTTGTACTCAGGTCAAAACGATGACGCCGAAGAAGCCCAATTCGGCACTGCGCAAGATCGCCCGCGTGCGTCTTTCCAATCATATGGAAGTCACGGCGTACATTCCGGGCGAAGGGCACAATTTGCAGGAGCACTCCGTGGTGTTGGTCCGTGGCGGCAGGGTGAAGGATCTTCCTGGCGTTCGCTACCACATCGTCCGGGGTACCCTCGATGCCCGCGGTGTTGATAACCGCAAGAAGTCGCGGTCAAAATACGGAACCAAAGCACCGAAGGCTCCAGCGCGATAGCGCCGGCCGGCGATTATTCGCCGGAATGCTGAGGGAGCTTACCGCCTCGGCGGAACTGAGTTAGCACGACGAAAAGCGGCCCGACGTCTCCAGGGCGTTGACCGCTTTTTCGTGTGTGTTGGACTTAGTCCAATCGAGTCAAATTAGACGATGAACCGAACAAATTCGCAGCGAGAGCGATACGGAGGCGAATGAACCGATGCCACGCCGAGCAAAGATCGTCCGCCGGGTGCCGGCGCCTGATCCGAAGTACAACAGCGAGCTTGTAAGCCGCTTCATCAATAAGATCATGCAACGCGGCAAGAAAGGCGTCGCTGAACGGATCATGTACGACGCGCTTGAGACGATCCAATCTCGCACCGGCCGGAATCCGGTTGAGGTGTTTGAGCAGGCCGTGTATAACGCGACTCCGGTGCTCGAAGTCAAGCCTCGTCGGGTTGGTGGCGCGACGTATCAAGTCCCGGTTCAGATTGAGGGTTCGCGACGCCAGTCGCTCGCAATCCGCTGGCTTTTGATATCCGCGAAAAGCCGCGCGGGCAAATCCATGGAAGAGAAGCTCGCGAACGAGCTGCTCGACGCATTCAATGGCACTGGCGCGACGATCAAACGCCGCGAGGACACACACCGAATGGCAGAAGCGAACCGTGCATTTGCACACTATCGCTTCTAGGTGCCGACCAATGCGGGCACCGAACGCGCCCGGCGACAGCCGGCAATCAGACGAGCATTCAAATTTTAGGCTGTCAAGTGACAGCAGAGCGCAATAAGGGGAACCGACGTTCACATGAGTATTGGAACGGCGACCAAATCGAATGTAAAAGAGGCGCAAACGGCGCTCGAGCGTACGCGCAATATCGGCATCATTGCCCACATTGACGCGGGCAAGACGACGACGACTGAGCGCATCCTCTTTTATACCGGCCGGGTCCACCGCATCGGCGAGGTGCATGAAGGCGCCGCGACAATGGACTGGATGGAGCAGGAGCGAGAGCGGGGCATCACCATAACCTCCGCCGCCACGACCTGCCTATGGAACGGTCATACAATCAACATCATTGACACGCCTGGTCACGTGGATTTCACGGTTGAGGTCGAGCGTTCGCTACGCGTGCTCGACGGTGGCGTCGTCGTGTTCGACGCCGTCGCCGGGGTCGAGCCGCAATCCGAAACCGTTTGGCGTCAAGCCGATAAGTACGGCGTTCCTCGATTCTGCTTTGTCAACAAGATGGACCGGACGGGTGCGTCCTTTGAGCGGACGATCGAGATGATCGTCGATCGGCTCAAGGCAAAGCCGGCGCCGGTTCAACTGCCAATCGGCGCTGAAGGAAACTTCAAAGGCGTCGTCGATCTCATCGACGAGTGTGCTTACATCTATCACGATGATCTCGGGCAGAACATCGAGCGCATCGACGTCCCCGATGACATGCGTCAGCGGGTCAAGGAGGCGCGTCATCACCTTGTCGAGCTCATCGCTGAGTCGGACGAAGAGCTGATGATGCGGTATCTCGAAGACGACGTGATCACGCCTGATGAGTTCCGCGAAGGTTTGCGAGCGGCTACGCTTGCTGGCTCGCTCGTGCCTGTGCTCTGTGGCAGCGCGCTCAAGAACAAGGGCGTGCAACTCATGCTCGACGCGATCATCTACTACCTGCCTTCGCCGGCTGACGTCGATGCTGTCAGCGGCACAAATCCGCGAACTGACGAAACCGAAACGCGAAACGTTGAGCCTGGCCAACCGTTTTCGGCGCTTGCCTTCAAGATCCAGGCAGACCCGCACGTTGGTAAACTCGCCTACATCCGCGTGTACTCCGGCACCCTCGATTCGGGCAGTTACGCGCTGAACTCAACTAAGGGCGAGCGAGAGCGGATTGGCCGCCTGCTCAAGATGCATGCGAACCACCGCGAAGAGGCGACTTCGGTCGGCGCTGGCGATATTTGCGCGGTCATTGGTCTGAAATCGACTTTCACCGGTGACACGCTTTGCGATCCGTCCCACCCAATCGTGCTCGAAACGATTGAGTTCCCAGAGCCAGTTATCTCCGTCTCGATTGAGCCGAAGACCCGGGTAGATCAAGACAAGATGGGAGCGGCGCTGGCGCGGTTGGCCGAAGAGGATCCGACTTTCCGCGTCCGCACCAATGAGGAAACGGGACAGACTCTCATCGACGGTATGGGAGAGCTTCACCTTGAAGTCATCGTCGACCGCATGATGCGAGAGTTCCGCGTCGACGCCAACGTCGGCCGGCCGCAAGTTGCCTACAAGGAGACTATCACCGTACCGGTTCGGGCCGAGGGTCGCCACGTGCGGCAGTCGGGCGGAAAGGGCCAGTACGGTCACTGCATTGTCGAGTTCTCGCCGCAAGAGCGAGGAGTCGGCTACGAATTCGTCGACAAAATCGTGGGTGGTGCGATTCCGCGCGAATTCATTGCTCCGATTGATCAAGGCATCCGCGAAGCGATGGAAACCGGTGGGCAGGCGGGGTTCCCAGTCGTCGACTTGAAGGCGACCGTGATTGACGGCTCCTACCACGAAGTTGACTCGTCGGAAATGGCGTTCAAGATCTCGGGTTCGCTAGCGTTGAAGGAAGCGGTCAAGCGTGGTCGCTCCGTCATTTTGGAACCGATCATGGCCGTAGAGGCCGTGACCCCGGACGAATTCATGGGCGACGTCATCGGCGATCTGAATTCGCGCCGGGGACACATTCAAGGGATGGAACAGCGCGCGGGCGCACAAGTTGTGCGCGCGACCGTACCGCTCGCTTCGATGTTCGGCTACGCAACCGATTTGCGATCGAACACGCAGGGCCGAGCAACCTACTCGATGCAATTCGATCACTACGCGCCGGTGCCGAGCACCATCGCTGAAGAAATGTTGGCGAAGGCGCGCCGCGATTAGGTTATTTGGAAACAAGTGGACGGCCCAAGCATGTTTTGGGCCGTTTTCATGACCGAGAGGATTCCGCGCAAGCGGGGCAGTAGATACGAAAGGACCCGGACCGATGGGCAAGCAGAGATTTGAGCGGACGAAGCCGCATGTGAACGTGGGCACGATCGGGCACGTCGATCACGGCAAGACCACCCTCACGGCCGCGATCACCAAGACCTTGGCCCTGCGGGGAGAGGCCAA
>JBJMMD010000027.1:0-73044 GCA_045804965.1 Thermomicrobiales bacterium
CCAGCCGCTCCCGTGCCCCCCGTTGGACGAGAGCGGGACCGAAGGGTTCGCCCTCCTCCCGTTCCAGGTGCTGGAAGTGGCTGATCATCATGATGCCGTTTCTTGCGGCGATCCCCAGCACCGTCAGGAAGCCGACGAGCGCGCCGAGCGAGACGTCGCCGCCATAGGTGGCGAGCACCGCCAGCACGCCGCCGGCGAGGGCTGAGGGCAGGGTCAGGAAACTGACCGACGCCAGGCGCCAGCTCCCGAAGCACGCCTGCAGGAGGAGGAAGATGCCGGCCGCGGCCGTCAGTGCCACGGCGAGCAAGGTCCGCTGGTCGCTCTGCCGATCGGCATACCCACCGAGCACCTCGGCGTGGTACTCGAGCGGGAAGGTGACGCTCTGGAGGCGGTCCTCGATATCGTTAGCCACGGTGCCGAGGTCGCGCCCGCGGACGTTGGCGGTGACGTCGATGTAGCGATGGACGGCGTCGTGCTTGATGACGTTGGGGGTCGGCGCGATCCGCACGTCAGCCACGTCGCCCAGGCGGACCTGACCGCCGCCGGGTGTGTCGAGCAGCAGCTCGCGAATGCTGGTCAGGCTCTGACGCGTCTCGGGACTGCCCCAGACCACGACCTCGAACACCTTCTGTTGATCGAAGAGGTTGCCGACCATGATGCCCGACAACAAGGTGGCCGCCGCCCGGCGGACGTCGCCTGGTTTGAGGCCGTAGTGCTGCGCCGCGGCGAGATCGACCTCGACCTCCACCTGTGGCTCGACGGCCTGGGACTCCGTCTGCGCGTCGACGACACCGCTGGTCTGTGCCAGAAGTTGCTGCACCTCGTCCGCCTTGCCGCGAAGCACCCCCAGGTCCTCGCCGTAGACGCGGACGACAAGGTCTTTGCTCGATCCGGTCTGGGCCTGACTGAGCCGCTCTTCGGGATAGGTCGTCACGTCGTGAGCGAGCCCGGGGTAGCCAGCGACCGTCTTGCGGACGGCGGCTAGTGTCTTGTCGTAGCTGGCATCGGGATCGATGCTGACCCAGACCTCGCCGGAGTTGATGTCGACCACCTGGTCCGACGTTATGGCGCGTCCGACATGGGCGCCGACGTTGCGCACGCCGGGGATGGACCGCAGTTCCTCACTGACCCGAGTCGTGATCCGGGTCATTTCCGTCTCGGAGGTGCCGGGCGGGCCCTCCCAGTGGACCAACAGATTCCGGTCTTGGAGCGTGGGCAGTCCGCCGGGCTGGGGCAACACATCGATGCCGGTGGCCATGGCGAGTCCGGCCACCACCAGGATCCCGAAGGCGGCGTAGGCCCAGCGCGGGCGGCCGACGACGGGCGCAAGTCCCCGGTCGTAGCCGCGCTGGAGCCACCGCACGAGCGGAGACTGGCGGCGCTCCAGCGGTGCCTTGGACAACAGGATCAGGGCCATCGCCGGGGTGACGGTCAAGGCGACCAGCATGGAGGCCAGCACCGCCAGCGCGTAGGAGAGAACGAGTGGTCGGGAGAATTCGCGGGTCAGCCCGCTCAGGAACAGTACCGGGGTGGCCGTCACCAAAACGATCACAGTCGCGTAGACGATGGGGTTACGCACCTCGAGCGATGCCTCGAGGATGCCGGTCGCCGTCGATTTGGTGCTCCCCGCTTGGCGGTCCTCGCGGAGGCGGCGCCGGATGTTGTCGATGCCAATGATGGCGTCGTCGATGACGATGCCGAGGGCGACGACAAAGCCCGCCAAGAACAGGAGGTTGAACGTTTCGCCACGCAGGTAGAGCACAAGTCCAGCCGCCACCAGGGACAGCGGGATCGCCACCGCGGCGATCAACGCACTGCGCCAGTCGAAAAAGAACGCTAGCAGCAGCAGAATTACGAAAAGGGCACCGAGCAGTAGCACCTTTGTGAGATTGTCGATGGCCATCTCGATGAAGGACGCCGATCGGAAGACTGTGGTGTCCATCTCGAGACCGGCTAGACCGGGCTGCATCTCATTGAGCGCTTCTTCGACTCCCTGCGTCACATCCAGGGGGTTAGTCTCTGGGAACTTCTCGACGACGAGCAGCAGACCCTGCCCGTCGGCCGAGACGGCGTCGCCGATAAGCGGTTGGTGATCCTCCACCACGGTGGCCACGTCGCCCAGGCGCAGCGTCTCACCATCAACGATGACTTGGGCAAGGTCATCCGCCGTCTTGACAGGCGTGAGGTGCTGAATCGAGAGCCTCTGATTGGTGGTGTCGATGAACCCCCCGACTCCGGGCGTCGACGCCTCCAAGAACGTCAGTGGCGACACCCACAGGGCGTTCCCGGCAGTTTGGACGATTTGAAAGAGCGAAACACCCTTGTCTTGCAACTGCTTCGGGTCGACTTGCACTTGCAGTTGCCGCTCGCGGTGGCCCCATTCGGACACATTCGCTACGCCGGGGACGCCGATCAATCGGGGTATGATCGTCCACCGGGCGAGCACCGACATCTCGGTCGGGGACAGCGTCTGCGAGGAGAGCCGAACCATCATCACCCGGCTCGTCGACGACACGGGCTGGAGCATCTGCGGTGGCTTGGACACTTGGGGCAAGGCATGCGCCTGCGTGAGCCGCTCTTGGACCACCTGGCGTGCGCGGAGGGGGTCGGTCCCCGGCTCGAAGATGAGCTGGATCGACGAAAGCCCGGTCACCGACTCGGAGCGGATGTGGTCGAGCCACGCTACCCCGTTGAGCAGGTCCTGCTCGATCGGAACGGTGATCAGCTGTTCCACCTCAGCCGCGGACAGGCCGAGGGCCTCGGTCTGAACTTCTACTGTCGTCGGCGTGAACTCGGGCAACGTATCCACCGGCATGTCGGGCAGGCGAACGACGCCGACGACCATAATCGCCGCCGCGACACCGAGGACCAAGAGCCGAAACTTCATGCTCGCTGCAATAATCGATCGCACCATAGATGGGCCCCCTCACAGTGCAGTCAAGGTCGAACAACATTCCGGGCAATAAGCGGCCAAAAGACGCACGCCAAAACTTCCGTAGTAAGCGGCTTCACGACGAAAATTGAACTCCGGAGGAAAAGATTGGCGCCGTCAAAAACGGCGCCAAGAACAGAAATTAGACCTGCGAACACCTTCGAGATCACCGGCGATCCGCGCAGGTGAAGAACACCGAGGGCTGCCAAAAATGCAAGCGGGATTCCCAGGAGATTCATAAGGGCCGCCACCCGATCGAAAAAGATCACCGCCATCAGTACCATGGCGAGGATTGCACCAGCGACGAGCAAATCCTCGTCGTCATCGTCATCGATCGCGGAACCGATAAGCTTCGCCAGTCGGTGAGGTAATGTAGGTAAGGGTTGAATCGAGGTAAGCGACCCCAACATATGAGGAACGATGTGTACCTCTCGGGGACGCTCCAGAACCATTTGACGGGCCCGCGTATTGCCTGTGCCAAGCACAAATAAGAGTACGGTTGACGAGAGGCTCGGAGAGGATTCGAAGTGGATATTGTTGAGCCATAAGGCTCCCTTGGAAAATGACTGTTCCGTCGGAACTTTGATCAGCGATTCGTATTTGGTCACTGAGTAATTCAGGGCTCCATACTGAGCTTCAACAAAATGCAGCTTATGCTCCGGCACGCTACCGACTGCCGCGCTCGGATTCTGCCAATCGCAGGAGAGAATGAGTCCCGCCGTCATCACAATAAATAGCAAACGCAATCGCACGCTCGCGGCATCCCGATCGCGTGTCACCGGATGGGTTTGGCGAGTCACAATCGTTTGAGCGCATTTGTAAGGGTGCAGGGGAGGACAGACAGAGGTTGGTATTGCGGAAACCGCTCCGACAATACGCTGGAAATAGCGTGCGAGCCGCCCATCGCCCCCACGGGCGCGCCCACCGGAAGCGGACGCAGAGACGGTCATCGTTCGATTGGGCTGCCAACGCATTCTGCTGTCGTACGACGAGCAGACAGTATGCGAAGGCCTAGGAAGCGGCAAGCCATTTCCATCTGCCTCTCACATTCGTCGCTCGCCGGGCACGCGCGTCGAACTAGGATGAATTACCCATTACTATACGCCCATTACCATACTCCCATTCTGGCGAGAGTCAAGTAGTACGTACGTATTTTAAGTGAACTTGTCATGAACATTGGATGAACAAATGAGGCGACAGGTTTCGAAAGTGGATCGCACAGCGGACAGGTCGAATGCACATTGGTTTTCGCGCTGGGAGTCGATGTGCCCTGGAGGTCTCTTCGACTCGCACGCCCGAATTCTTGTCTTCCAAGGACCGAATTTCTATACTTTCGGGCGGCGTCCGAAGGTCGCAGGTTTGGCTTCCCGACGCGTCGTACCCTGAGCGTGGCCGATCATGATTTATTGAGAAGGCTGACCAACTCCTTCGTCAGCTCGAAGGTCATTCCATTTGGATTTCAGCAACGTGGCGACTGAGCGCGAGGCGCGGATGCCGACTGGCTAAACGGCAGATCACTGCTTGGTACTCCCACCCGAAGTGGCGCCGGTGCCACTCATCCGCGAACCCACCGCCCCCCCGGTCTTGCCGAGCCCTTTCTCAAACGGGAAAAATCGCCCGTCCGGGTCGGCCTCGGTCGGGGTCGGGTGGTCGAGCAACCGGCACAGGTCAATAAAGTGCGATTGCGCCGACGCGCGCTCGGTGAGCGTCACGGCGCGCCACCTGGCTTGGAATTCGGGCACGTTCATGCGCCGGATTGTACGGGAACGGCCGGGCGCGCTCCGCTGATCCGCGGTCATATCGGGGTAAGCAAGTAACCCGGGGGAGGGGTCAGTCGGCGTACTTGAGGCGAAGGAGCCGCTCAATCCCAGGTAGGAGCTCGGCATACTGCTCGTCGTCATCGAGCGAAGGGGGCCACTCGCCGGCGTCGTCCCGGTACGGCTTCACCGCCTCGGTGAGGATGCCCCAGATCCGGACCGCCTCGGTGTCGCTCGCCTCCGCCTGCGCCAGGAGGTCGCGCACCCGCGAGTCGAGCGGGTCCTCGCCGCCGAATTCGGTCTCTTGCAGGCGCGAGATTGCCTCGCGAAAGGTCCGCAGCTCCGTCCGAAACGAGCGCAGCCCGGCGGCGACGTTGCGGAGTTCGTCGCGCAGGTCGTCGCCCATTGCCCACGGCCACGCGTCTTGCACCAGGGCGCGGCGGCGCGCCCGCTCCTTCGCCGTCGCCGGCGGCTCCAGCGTCAACTGGGCGAGGACCGAAGCGTCGACGTCACCGCCATCGCGGGCGATCGAGCGGAGCACGCCCAGCATCTCGGCGCGGCGCGCGCGGACCGCCTCGGCTTCCGCATCAGGTCGGATCTCCCACTGCACCAGACCGCCGCCGAAGAACTCCACCTCCGGGACGTGGTAGGCGGGGCCGAACATGCGAAAGGTGCCGGCAGTCGTCCCGCCAGCCCAATCGGACAGGATGCCCACCGGGGGCCACGGGTCACCAGCGCGTCGCGTCGGTTTGGGCAGTTCTCCCACCCGAACTGCCGCCCGGAAGCAGCGCATCGCCCGCGCGAGGAGGTCGGCCTCCTCCGCGACGGTCGACTCCTCGGACCGGTCCCGCGCGATGGCGGCCAGGTCCGGGTGCAGGCCAGGCTCGTCGGCATCGAGGTCGGGGCAGAACGCCACGAGGTTCTCCGCGACGTGGGTCGGCTCGGCCCGCTCAGCGTCGAGCAATCGGCGGTGCTCGCGCTCCGTTACGGGATAGGCGAGCAGCCACCAGAAGCGGCTCAGATAAGCAAGGACGTTCCGGGGCGTGGCGGCGAAGTCGTAGGTAATGCCCGCAAGCATGGTCCACTTGTCGATGCCGAGCGCGACGGCAACGATCATAGCCGGCGTGACATCGTGGAGTTCGCGCAGAATCGTCACCGCCCGATTGTAGGCCCGCCCGGCGGTCGCATCGGGCAGCGCATCGCGGATGGCGTCGATCTCGCCGGTGTGCTCCCGCCAGGAGCGGGCAATCAGGCGGGCGCGTTCGACCGGCGTCAATGATGCGTAGAGGGTCGCCAGCTTGCGGTCGCTCTGCGTCGCCACCGTCACGCTCGCCGCCAGTGGGCAACCGCCTGCCGTCGCTCAGGTTCGAGGACCGCCTCCAACGCCGCAATGCGATTCTCGACGTCGGCCTGCTGGATGGTCCGGGCGGCTACGTTGGCGAGCACACCGATGGCGTTGGCGATGCGGATGTCGATCCGGCCGGCGCGGACGTCGTTGATCTTCAATTCGACGATTGCCAACACGTCGCCGAGTGAGCGAACGGCAAGGCTCGAGTCGGGCACCGTGATGACGCGTCCAGCCTGGCCGCCACGGCGTCGAGCGTTGCGGCGTTTCTCAACTTGGTCCGGCGCATGGGCGAAACAATGGGACGAGCCCGATATTGCGAAACCGCCACAAGGACGTCCGCTGTCGTGGACAAAGGCGCAACGCTCCGCGACCATTTCAGGCACTATCCGTTAAGGCAAGGCAATCAAGCGGTAACTGATGGTCACACTCGCCAGGTAACCGCTCCTTTGTTTCGGGATCAGCTGACCGCGTCAAACATTCCAGACATATGACATAGCGGCCACTGACTGGGGTGACGCCGCATTCGATGCATGTCCACGACTCTGCATCAGGCGCACCTGGCATAGGATGCGAATCACCCGCAACCGTGGCAGCCGTACTTGTATGGCATTCTAAGGAGATTTGCGCAGATTTCGTTTCGTTGCTCTCCATAGGATGCAATGAGTTGGCATCGTATGGCGCGGTGTGGCGTTGTATGGGCGAATCCACATAGAGTGCCATAGATTGCGCGGTTTCTTGGTCGGAGGGCCGTGGCATTATATGGTCTGAGTCCTGTCTCGTCTTCGGTTTGATCTTCGCTTGGAGCCGGTGGAAGTTCTTGCCCGGGCGGGAGCCAATAGACGAGGCTGCCTTTGCTGAAACCGACGCGCTCTGATCGCACCTGTAGTGTTTTCTTCGCGCGATTGGCGGTTCGCCAGCCGTGGTGTTCGGCTTCAGCCTCTGCCTCGAGTTCGCCCACCAGTCGCGGCCCAGGGCCAAGTTTGGTAAGCAACCAAAGCTCAGTCTCGGTGTTTGCTTTCGCCGATTGATTCGGCGGCGCCAGCAAGATGTCATCGGCCGTGAGATAGCATGGTTCACGGTCCCATTTCACCTTCGCATGATCGCTCCCAGGCATGCCTTCAAGACGAAACGCGAGGCTTGGCGGCATCGGCCCGATGTTGCACTTGATCGGCGCCATCACGATGCGATCAATGTCCTGGGGGTCACGACCAAGCGCGAGACCGAACAGCGCAGCACCGATGATGCCCAGGCTCCCGCCGCCGCGATACATTGCCGCCGCCCCGACTTGTTTGTTTGGGTGTCGAGTCAGCCAAATACTGACTCCGGTTTCCTCGCCGACCGGCGCGAGCGGACCCATGATCTTGGCCCGCACATCTTGGTCACTGTAGAGATTGACGCCGGCGCCCGCATGGGCAGCGAGCGGGTCAATGTAGAGATGCTGGATATGGAGATCGCGAATCGCCCGAATTATATCGTCGGTATCGTCCGGAATCATCAAACTGCGCTTATGGCCTGCAGGCGTGCGCCCGGCTAGTTGGCAAATGTCGTCCATCTTTGCGCCAGCGATCTTAAGCCGTGAGCGCGTGGTGTCTTTCAGTCCGTCCTCATCGCTGATGATGCCGACGATCATTTCCTAGGTATTGACTGATTCACCAGGAAGCCAGCCGCCACGACTAAACCGGGCGGTAATGTCGAGCCCAGTCGTGGTCTTGCCTAGTCCTGGGTCTCCTTCCCCAACGGTGACTTTGCCGGCCGCTATCCGGCCTTGCCAGCGCCAGGAAATGTGCTGTTCTTGGATGCTATCGAGGAACTCGGCGACCACGGTCACAGCGTCACCTCCACCCCACCACGGCGGAGGATGAGCCTTGCGCCTCGGCTGTAGCGCGTGCAGGAAGCGCCGATCTCCTCAACCTCATCAGCCTTAAGCGCGGGCTGGCATCGACGCTGGTTGACGGCAAGTAAAGCGGCTTCGGTCTCATGCACGGTCAGGCTGGCGGTGCGCAGGCGGCAGCCCAGCCGAAAGAGCGTATCGTTGCGTTGCCCTTCACCGATCGGCCCTGAATCCTCTGTGAAACGCAGCCGGTCGCGCGCTTCGCTCAGGCGCTCAAGGACCCATGCCGGGAGCGGCGCAAGCGGAAGATCGTCGAGGCCGTAGCCGTCTCTCCAGTCGTAAGTCCGGCCGGAAACATGGAGCGACGGCGGCGCCACCACATAGCCGCCATCCGCCTTGATGTCGATGCCCGATCCGAGCGCACTCTCTCGGCATGGAATGTTGACGCCGGGGTGCGCGAACCAGAAATGGCGCCCATTGTCGCCCGGTCGTAACGGTCGGCGTTGTGCGAAGCGAGCCGTACGTGCGTTCTAGCTCGCGGAGCCTGAAATGGCCATCGTGGCGAGGATCCACGTCGACGACAACAATATCGCTCACAATGCCAGTGCGAATCCCGATGTTCTGATCGGGATAGAGGGCGGACCATTGCTGATCCCGCGTGCGGCTCGAGATGACAACGCTGCGGGAAAGCGTGGGGAATCTATTGATTCCTTAGCAGGTAGCGTACTGCATGTTCCGAACAATGTAAAGCATTGTGCGAGATTACCATAGGGTTAACGTGCTAGAACACGACAACATGGCTGCTGAATAATGAATACTTCCCAATCTGTGCCGATATTTTAGCGTTTTTACGGGGCGTATACGCTTAAGCATGGAGATGTTGTCGCACCACTATTGAATAGTGCGACTGCCTTCTTGAAGCGGGACGACGTGTGAGAACGTTGGATGGGGTGACTCAATGCGCATGAACATCAACCGTATTGCTAAACGGTTTCCCGTAGCCTAGGTTTGCTCCGTTTTGGCAAGAAGCGCGCACATCGGCAGCTTTTGTTGTCCTTACCCGTTGCTCTGTTAATTTCCCAAATTGGATGTACTTGACAATACGGTTCGGATAGTTACAAGAACAGGTTCAGCAGGACGTTAGCGACGCGGCAACAAAGGCGAAGGTTTGGCCGTTTCGGCCACTTGTGAAAGATGCGATCGAATTCCAAAAGCGGGACGTCGGGTGATAGCCGAATCGGTTGTTGGGTCGTGTTCTGCGTCTGCGTCAGCCTATAAGTTCCTACGTTTCGGATCCTCATGAACGCGCGATCGGACAGCGGAATCGTTTCGGCATCCGCACGGCCCATACCAAGCAACGTGTGTCCTCTCGGCGGTGAGGTGTTAGAACTTAGGCCAATTGGCGACAGCACAATGCATAATCTTGCTATGCTGGATGGGCAACGAAGGGGTGTTCGCCCTCGCCGCAAATAATCAAACCGATGAGATAGAGAAAGCGACACGAGTCTTGGACCGCATCGCGAGTATGGATTGACGCCATGTTGGTCGAGCTCTCGATCACTGATTTTGCTATCATCGATGAATTGCACATTCCCGTCGAGCCCGGCTTAAACGCGCTTACCGGCGAAACTGGCGCGGGCAAGTCGATCATTATCGATGCGCTCAGCGCCGTCCTCGGCGAACGAGTGGGACCGGATGTCGTCAGGACGGGCGCAAAACAAGCACGGGTCGAAGCGACGTTCGACATGTCACAGTTCCTCGATCGCCCGGATTTTCTCGCCGCGCTGGAAGACCACGGCATCGAAGCAGACGAAGGCACGCTCATTCTCAGTCGTGAAATTAGCGCGACTGGACGAAGCTCCGCGCGCATCAACGGGCGCGCGGCGACCGTGGGCAGCCTCGAGCGGGTGGGGTCACTTCTCGTCGACATTCACGGCCAAAGCGATCACCTGTCGCTGCTTCATGTTCCAAACCATTTGGGAGTGCTCGATCGCTTCGCCGGTCTAGAGCCAGTGCGAGACGAATTTGGCCAGCGCGTGCACGATCTCAGGTTGCTTCAGACGCGCATCAATGAGATTGAGAGCGGCAGCCGAGAGCTCGCCCATCGCAGTGATCTCTTAACATTCCAGCTTCGCGAGATCGAAGACGCAAAACTGACTCCCGGCGAAGATGAGGATCTGGAAAACGAGCGTTCTGTACTTGTGAACGCGGAAAGATTGTCGATCGAGGCCGAGCGCTCATATGCATTGCTCGCCGGCGACGAGGAATTGCCTATCGTCGATAGCGCGCCGATGCCTGCGCTAACGGCATTACGCCAAGTTTGCCAGGAACTCGCGTCCATTTCAGCCGTAGACGAGTCGATGACCGGGCTCTCGACGCGGGCGCAGGAGCAGCTTTTCCTACTTGAGGACATCGCCGCTGAGTTGCGCGATTATCGTGAGGGAGTGGAAGCGAATCCCGCGCGATTGGAACAGGTCGAAGATCGACTCGACGCGATCCGTCTCCTCAAGAAGAAGTATGGTCCGACGATTGAGGAAATCCTTGCCTTCGGTCAACGATGCCAAATCGAGCTGGAATCGTTGACTGGAGCCGAAAACGATATTGAATCTTTGCGCGAACGTGAGGCTTTACTGCGTGAGGAGCTTGGCAACCTGGCGGTCGAGCTATCGCGAACCCGGAAGCAGGCCGGTGAACGACTGGCACAGGCAACTGAAAAAGCAATTGCTGCTTTGAATCTCGGTCGGGCTTCATTTGCCGTTTCGATTCGGCAGCATGAATCGCCCGGCGGCGTTCCATTTGAGGAGCCGGACGGAGGGAAGATTGAAGCGGCATTCGATGCGACGGGTGCGGATCGAGTTGAGTTTTTGCTTGCGCCGAATGCTGGCGAAGCACTAAAGCCGCTTGCCCGAGTAGCGTCCGGAGGCGAAATGGCGCGATTGATGCTGGCATTGAAGTCAATCCTCGCCACGGCGGATGCGACTCCGACGCTCGTTTTCGACGAAGTCGATGTTGGCGTGGGCGGACGATCGGGTCAAGTTGTTGGCGAAAAGCTCTGGGGTCTTGCTCACGATCACCAGGTGTTGGTGATTACGCACTTGCCGCAGATCGCGGCGTTCGCGTCAACGCATTTCCGGATCGCAAAAGGCGATCACGACGGGCGCGTGACGACGCACCTCGATATCATCGAGGCTGAAGATCGCATCGATGAGCTTGCGCAGATGCTCGACGGTCTGCCCGTGACTGACGCGTCGCGGGCAAATGCCAAGTCGATGCTCGCCCGAGTCGAGGCGTTGAAGTCATCTCCGGCGTCCCAAACCAGATAACGCGAGGCTGCTGAGCCTTGTTTTCAAGTTCGCTGTTTTATACTCCGACTGGCCTGAGTGTGATATTCCCGGTCATGCGCGTGTGCGCAATTCAGGCGGCGTGGATTCGCCGTAAGAAACAACTTCAGGAGTGACATATGTCGATCAATCCGAAGATGATCATGCAAATGCAGAACCGCATCGCCAAGATTCAGCAGGAACTCGCCGATACCGTTATCGAAGGCAGCGCCGGCGGCGGAGTCGTGACCGTGCAAGTGTCGGGCGCGAAGGAATTTTTGGGGATCAAGATTGATCCGAGTGCAGTCGATCCAGACGACGTTGAATTGCTCGAAGACATCATCACAGCCGCAGTCAAAGACGGAATGGCAAAGGCGCAAACGACGAGCGAAGAGAAACTAGGCGTACTTACTGCCGGTCTCAACATTCCAGGTTTGACGTAGTCCAGTCAACGGTTGTTCGTGCTGAGGCCAACGTGCGAGACAGTCCACTTCAATTGTATTTGGACGACGTTTTGCGTCTCCGTAAGCCCCACCCTTGCGGCAGCCACGATTGGACAGTCGTCCGCCTGGGTGCCGATATCGGGTTGCGTTGTCACGGCTGCAACCGCAGAGTTCTTCTGCCTCGCCGGACTCTTGAGAAACGCCTCAAAACCTTCGTTGCGCGCGGACCCGCGTTCGAGTCTGCTGTCGCGCTCGTCGTTCAACAAAGCGAGTCGGCGGAACCAGTTCAAACCGGGAGTGAGCAGCCGTTGGAGTAGGTTTCGCGATGGCTGACACCGAGTTCCTCAGTCAACCCGCTGAAGTTGAAGCCGCCCCGGCGACCGTTGTTCCAGTTCCCGCCCCTCGGGTCGTCCGCCCCGCAAAGCCTTCGATGCTGGACGTTCTCAAGAACGGTCCGTTTTTACGGCTTTGGACAGCGCAGGCAGTCTCTCAAACCGCGAGCAATATGGTGAATTTCGCCCTGATGCTGCGAGTGCAGAACATCATCGAAATTCACAATGTTGCCCAAGCGAACATCGCAATCAGCCTGGTGATCATTTCTTTCTCGCTGCCTGCCGTGCTCTTCGGGCCGATCGCCGGGGTGATGGCGGATCGGATGAACCGCAGGACGTTGATGACGATGACGAACGTACTGCGGGCGATCGCGGTCATCTGCTTCCTGGTGATTCGGCCCAATTGGCAAGTGACGTCGATTCTCGCGGCAACCTACATCGTCACGTTTTTCTTCGGCATTGCAGGTCAGTTCTTCGCTCCGGCCGAAGGCGCCACGATTCCCACACTTGTGCCTCGGTCGCAACTTGTTTCCGCAAACGCTCTTTTTAACCTGACGTTGACCTCCGCCCAGCTTCTCGGGTTCGCGACGCTTGGTCCAATCCTCGTGAAGCTCATCGGGATCGACGAGTTGTTCGTCTTGACTGTCGTCCTCTTTTTGTTTTGCGCTGGGCTCGTGCTAACGCTGCCGCCTTCACCAAAGCCCCTTCGAGAGGCAAGCGAAGCGGATGTTTCACCAGCGGCGCGGCTATGGGCAGATATCAAGGAGGGCCTCATTTTCATTCTGCAAGATCCGTATTTGATGAAGGCGATCAGCTATCTCACGATTGCGTCGACAACCTTCCTCATGGTCGCCGCGCTCGGTCCTGATTTCATCACCTCGATCATTGGTTTACCGAAAGAGGACATTTTCTACATTGTTGCCCCGGCTGGCCTCGGCGTACTAGTGGGCGTGCTTACAGTAAATCAAGTCGTCAAGCGCTTCGAGCGTGAAGCGATTATCGACTGGGCCCTCGCGCTCGCCGGCTGCATGCTTTTTTTGCTCGCGTCGAGCAAGGGAATCGTGAACTTGATTTGGTTTGGCGGCGATGCGCCGACGTGGACCTATACAGCGGTGGCGGGGTTCTTTGCCGCGCTGCTGGGAATGTGCAACGCCTTCATCCTCGTACCCGCCCAGACCATGCTGCAGGAGCGATCGCACGAAGAGATTCGAGCCAGAGTCTATGCAACGTTTTTTACGATTTCGAATACTTTTGCCTTCATCCCAATCTTTTTCGCGGCAGCTGCCGCCGACCTGTTCGGGGTCGTCCAGGTGTTGATCGTCGTTGCGGCGATCGTCGCCGGCATCGGATTCATAAGTATTGCCCACCGCACGACCGAAGAGCACGCGCGCTGGGCGCGGAAACGCACGAGGCACCGGCAGGGACCCGAAGCGGTCTTGCCTCCGGATTAATTCAATAAGAGATCGAGCAGCGCCATCCGGATGAAAACGCCATTGTGTGCTTGCCGAAAGTAGGCAGCGCGGGGGTCGGCATCGACTTCGGGCGCGATTTCGTCGACGCGAGGCAGGGGATGGAGCAAGATTGCTCGTTCCTTCATATGCGCGACTTCGCGCTTGCCAACGACGTAAATGCCTCTTGCCGCTTGATACTCGTCTTCCGAGCCGAAGCGCTCGCGTTGAATTCGTGTCTGGTAGACAACGTCGACATCAGGCAAGACCGAGTGCAAATCGGTGCGATCAGCGTAGTGAATGCCCCGCTCGGCCAACGCGTTGCGCACATCGTCGCCCATCGGCACATTTGGCGGAGAGACGAAGATGAGCTCGTTGTTGGTCGTCAATCGAAACAGGAGGGCGAGCGAGCGAGCCGCGCGCCCGAAGCGAAGATCGCCGACGAGCGCGACTTTCAGACTATCGATGCGGCCTAGCTCATGTTTGATCGTGTAAAGATCGAGCAGAGCTTGCGTTGGGTGCTCGCCCGGTCCGTCGCCACCGTTGATGATCGGAATCGGGGCGACCGCGGCCGCCCGGGCCGCGGCGCCTTGCTCGAAGTGGCGAATGACGATGGCGTCGGCATAGCCGGCGACGATTCGGATCGTATCTTCGACGGTCTCGCCCTTGATCGCGGAAGAGAATTCGCGGGCATTCTCGGTGGAAATCACTTGCCCGCCCATCCGCAACATCGCGGACTCAAAGCTCAACCGAGTGCGGGTTGAAGGTTCGTAGAAAAGCGTAGCGAGGATCCGTCCCGAGAGTGGATTTGAGCCGCGGGGGAGAGTGCGCATGCGATCCGTGCGAGCAAACAAATCCTCGACCATTTCCCGATCGAACTGGGCTACTTCGACAACATGACGGAGCGTCACGATTTCCTCCCTCTCCCGGCGATGTTGAACCAGAAGTATAGTGCCCGCAATGCTGGTTCAGGGCTTGTCGAAGGAGGACGCGCGTGCCGGTTATTCAGGTCTCAGATCGCGTTGGCGTGGTGCCGGGCGGAGTCAACATCGGAGTGGTTCGTGTTGACGATAGCCGCTGCCTGCTGATCGACACTGGTCTTAACGAAACGAACGCCAAGAAGGCGTTGAAGGCGGTACGAGGCGATCTCGGGAGCGAGGTTGTTGGCATCCTGACCACGCACGCTCACGCGGATCACTTCGGCGGCAATGCGACAGTAGTGAAACGAACTGGAGCGCGGGTCTGGGCGCCTGATTTTGACGAGGCGATCCTCCGCTATCCGATTCTGCAACCGATCTGTTTGTTTGCGGGCGCCGATCCGTTGGACTCACTTCGCAATAACTTTCTGCTCGCGGACCCAAGCCCAGTTGATAAAGTGATTAAGCCGGGCAAACTTTCGATTGAAGGCGTAGCCATCGACGTCGTGTCGCTTGCCGGCCACTCGCCGAACCAAGTCGGATACATGGTCGAAGGCGTTTTTTTCTGTGCCGACGTCGTGCTGCCGGAAACGGTGCTCGCAAAATACAAGATTCCCTACCTGCATTCCGTGACCACCCACCTTGCCGCCCTTGAGACTGCCGCTAAAGCGGAGTGCGCGTTCGCGATTCCTGGTCACGGTCTAATTCTAGACAGTCTTTCTCCATTGATCGACGTCAACCGGAAGCTCATCGATGAGGTCATGAACCAGATCCTTGAGTGCACGCGAGAGCCCATGGACGCGAGCCATGTTTTGACTGCGGTATTGATGCACTTCGAGGCACCGGTCAAGGATGCGTCGTCGTTCTATTTGCTACATCCGACTATCTACGCGTTCCTGAGTCACCTTGAGCGGCAAGGCGCGATTTGGCACGAGATGATTGATTCACGATCCCTTTGGCGCTCGGCTTAGCGAGAACGCGGCCGAGAATTCGTTGATGCGCAAGTTTTAGGGCGGGCGTGGCCATCCCCTGCGTGGTGACGGCGACGGTTAAGATAACCAACCTCATTCCACTCAAAATCGGGCGCAAGCCTGGGCCCACGGCGTTTCCCCGGTTGCTCGCACGCTGCGTCTAATTTGGATGAGCGATATCCTCGAGAACAAGCTCGGAAATTTGGTTGCCAAGGCGGACGCTGTAATTGGTGCCGCGATCCTCCGGATAGATTTGGCTGGTGTTGGCGAGATAGAGGTTCTTCAACGGTGTGCGATGATCGGGGATGCGTTCGCTGTAATTGAGCGTGATGATCGGTTGCGCGGCACGTTCACGGAAAACCCACCACCGATCTATCCAGCTCCGATCGAACTCGGGATTGATTCGCGTCAAATAAGGCAAATACTCCTCGATCAGCTGCTCTTCGGGCATGGAAAAGTAAGGGTGCTCGGCTTCCATGTATTTGCTTAAGTAAACGTAATGCTTGCCGCCGTACTCCGACGGTGACATGAAGTTCGTGTGCTCGATGACCCCCGTGAACGGCAAATCGCGGTCTGCAACATTGAGCCAGTAAATTGACGTCAGCGGCCGATTCATTTCGAGCAAGGCAACAGCGGCCGGTTCGTAGGTCAAGCCCTTAAGCGTCTGAACATAATCTTCTGGTAGATCCGGCACCAGCCGAGCGAGTATCGGCGACGGAGTTGTGACGACGACGATATCGCAGACAACAGATTCGCCGTTGTCGAACTCGACGTCCCAGGTCGCGTCAGGGCGCTGATTCAAGGATGAAGGCCCGCAGCCGGGGTGAATTATGGCGCCCGCGGAGCGGGCTCGCTCGGCTAGCGTGTCGATCAAGACATTGAAGCTGCCCTTGATATAGCCGAGTTTCTCCTGATCGAGCGGCGAGCGACGAGACGTCGTTCGCAGCCAGATCTTGCCCCAAAACCAGACCATGGCAATCTGATCAGCATATTTGCCGAACTTCGCATCGAGCTGAGCGCCGAACGTAGTTCGATACGCCCGATCACCGAGCGCGCGTCGCAGCCAGTTTTCGGCAGTGACCTTCTCGAATTTCTTCCAATTCTTGACCCTTTGCAAGTAGGCGGTCACCAGTCCAAGCCGGATTCGATCATGGATCGGCAAGACATCAAGTTTGAGCAGATCCTTCGCACCATTGAGGGGATAAATCTTGCCGCCCGCGAAGTAGCCGACGTTCGACGGCAGCCAGACGAGATGATCTTTGATGCCGAGTTCGTCGATCAGGGCGACAATTTCACGGTCGCTTTGAAACAGGTGATGGTAGAAATATTCCAGGCTGTTGCCGGTAACTTCGAATGCCGCTGCCTGGCCGCCGAGGCGAGGACTCCGCTCCCAAAGCGTCACCTCGTGGCCGGCTTTGGCGAATCGATATGCGGCGGTCAAACCGGCGATGCCACCTCCAATAACGCCAATTCGTTTGTTCTCCGACGACATGACGATCCCTTTGTACGCGCGTACTGGCGAAACGGGCTGGCCGCAATGGGCCGGCCTGTCTCAATCCTAGTCGAATTCAGAATGGTGTCGAGGCGAGGCTAGACAAAGAGCGGAGCTAAGACCAGCGTGATCGTCGCCAAGAGTTTGATCAAGACGTGCAACGATGGACCGGCGGTGTCTTTGTACGGGTCGCCAACGGTGTCGCCCACGACCGCGGCCGCGTGCGCGTCGGAACCCTTGCCCAGCACGTGGCCTTCGTCGTCTTTAAGATACCCGGCTTCGATATATTTCTTGGCGTTGTCCCAGGCTCCGCCGCCGTTGTTGAGCACGATGGCCATGAGCACGCCGACGATGGTGCCGACCATGAGCATCCCGGCCGCGCCTTCCCAGCGAAGAATGACGCCGACGAGGATCGGAACGATGACGACAAGCGCGCCTGGCAGCACCATTTCACGCAGCGCGCCGACGACGGAAATATCCACACACTTTCCGTAGTCTGGTTTCGACGTGCCGGCCATGATCCCGGGATCGGCGCGGAACTGGCGGCGAACCTCTTCGATCATTGCGCCAGCCGCGCGGCCGACTGCGCGAATCGCGAACGAGCAAAACATGAAGACCAAGGTCGCGCCGATCAGTCCGCCGACGAAGACCTTGGGTTCGGCGAGGTTGACGACACGATCGATTGGCTTGCTGCTAAAGCGTGCGACTTCGTCAAGAAATGCCGAAAAGAGGAGAAAGGCCGCGAGCGACGCCGTGCCGACAGCGTAACCTTTGGTCAGCGCCTTTGTCGTGTTCCCGACCGAGTCGAGCGCGTCGGTCACTTCACGGACTGACTCCGGCTGATCGCTCATTTCGACAATGCCGCCGGCGTTGTCGGTGATCGGACCGAAACAGTCCATGGCAAGAATATACGCGGCTGACATGAGCATGCCCATGGTCGCGACCGCGGTCCCGAAGATGCCACCGCTGACTGACCCGCCGCCAACCGGAAAGTCGACTGCTTTACCGAGACTGTAAGAACTGAGCAATGCCGCAGCGATAGTGAGTGCCGGCATGCCGGTCGTTTCGAATCCGACTGAAATGCCCGAGATGATGTTCGTCGCAACGCCGGTCTTCGATGCCTCAGCAATAGTTTTCACCGGTCGCCACGCGCCCGATGTGTAGTATTGGGTGATGTAGACAAAAGCGATCGAAGTCGCGATGCCGATGACTCCGCAGAGGAAGTAATAGAACCAGCCATAGGGGAGCATCCACCAGCAGACGAAGAAAAGGGCGACGACTGACAGCCCAGCGACCACGTAGTAACCCCGGTTGAGCTCGGCCATGGGATCGTTGACTGTGCTTCCCGGCCGAACCGTGAGCACCCCCGCAATCGAGCACAGCAGTCCAAATCCGGCGAGCACCAACGGGAAAAAGATCCAGGCAACGTCTTTGCTCGAAGAATCTCCGCCGGAAAGCCGGAAGAGCGCGACGCCTAGGATCATCGCGCCGATCATTTCAGCGGCGGAGGACTCGAAGAGGTCGGCGCCGCGGCCCGCGCAGTCGCCGACATTGTCGCCGACGAGATCGGCAATGACGGCGGGATTGCGGGGATCGTCTTCGGGAATTCCTGCTTCGACCTTACCGACGAGGTCGGCGCCGACGTCAGCAGCCTTGGTGTAAATGCCGCCGCCGAGCTGGGCAAAGAGAGCGACGAAACTTGCGCCGAAGGCGAAACCGACGATCCAAAACGGCGTTTCGGCGACGGTCGGGAGATTGCCTTCGGCGAAGATGCTGACGACGAAATAAACCCCGGTGACGCCAAGAAGCCCAAGCGCAATGACCAGAAATCCCGAAACCGCGCCTCCTCGCAGGGCCACGATTAACGCTTCGCCAAGACCTCTCTGGGCAGCAGAGGCGGTGCGAATGTTGCTCTTGACCGCGACGTACATGCCAATAAATCCGGCAAGCCCGGAGAGAAACGCGCCGACCAGGAAGGCGAGACCCGTGATGATGCCGCGTTCGACTTGGTGCTCATTCTCAAATATTCCGACGAGGACTCCAATAATCACCGCAGCGAGAACGGCCAGCATAGTGATCGTTCGATATTGACGATTGAGGTATGCGAGGGCGCCCTGGAAAATTGCTCGGGCGATTTCCTGCATTCCTGCTGAGCCCTCGTCTCGTGCCAGAACATCGCGGGCCAACCAGGCCGCAAAGAGGACCGCCAAAACGCCTAATATCAGCACTGGCAGTGTGTAAAGGAGTTTTTCGTCCAATTCCCCCTCCTCGAACCCCCAAAACTATCGGTTGGCCACGAGCACCATCAAATTGATCGGCCGCAATGCACTCAGGGCAAGACGAGCGACCGGCGCCACCGGCGGATCGACCCAAACCGAATGGTTGGCGGTTTGCACACGGACGCGCGTGGTGCGACTTCTGGTCACCCCACGCGCGATTGAAAAGTCTAACACGATGATTGAAAGACCGTAAACGCGACGAGCGCTGGTATCCGCCAGGTCTATTCACATCGAGACGTGCGATCAGCGCGATGGGGCAGGGGCAGCGCCAGCTCCGCGAAATGTCACCTTTCGGAAAAGGCGCTGGATTTCACCGGTCTCCCACGAAACAAGCAATTGGCTCGCGTTGAAGATCGAGGAATAGGTGCCGCTGATGACGCCGATGAGCAGTGCGAGCACGAAATATTTGGTTGACTCACCACCAAAGAGATAGAGTGCGAGCAGTGTGAAGACGACCGTCATCGATGTATTGAGCGAGCGCACGAGTGTCTGTGCGAGGCTGTAATCGACAACGCCTTCGAAACTCGAGTCGGTGCGGCGGGCGAGATTCTCGCGGATACGGTCGAAGACGACGATGGTATCGTGGACCGAAAAACCAATAACGGTGAGCAACGCGGTGACGAACAGGGCGTCAATCTGAATGTCGGCGAGCCAACCAAGGATGGAGAAGACGCCGAGAACGACAAAGACGTCGTGAAGCATCGCGACAATGGCGCAAATACCGTAGAGCGCGGGATTCTGCGTGTTTCGGAAGGCATACGCGATGTAGAGCAAGATGCCGATCGACGCCAGAAAGACGGCGTAGACGGCGCGCTTTTGTATTTCATTCCCGACGGAAGCACCGACGCTCGAAATCTGAAGCTCAGTGAATGAGCCGATCGAAGTTTTGAAGTCCTGCTCAAGAGCTTTCTTCGTTTGCGAGCCCTGCTCCATTTCTTTCATTCGAATCAGAGCGACGTTGTTTGTGCCGCCATCACTCGAAACTTGGACGACAGTGTCGGTAAAGCCATGAGCCCCCAGTACTGTCTTTACTTCCTCGGTTTTGATAGAACGGTCGAACTTAAGCTCCCAAAGTGTGCCGCCTGTGAAATCGATCCCTCGATTCAAGCCAAAGAAGATCAGCGAGAGCATGCCCGGAACGATCACGATCAGGGAGATCATGTACCAGAGGTGACGTCTACTCGCGAGATGGTCCATCGGCGAATGCCTGCCCTTTCGAGTCGTGACAGCGACGTTAGTCGGCGGTGGCGCCGGCAAGTTCTCTCGGATCCTCGACACCAAACCAGCGAGGATGATTCGCCCAACCCGCGAAGATGAGCAGGCGGAGGAAGGTTCGGGTCACGGTGATCGCGGTGAACATACTGACCGAAACGCCGACGAAAAGCGTGAGCGCGAACCCGGTAATGATGCTCGCGCCGGTATAGCGGCCGAACCAGTACAGGATCGCGCTTGTGATCATCGTCGAAATATTGGAATCCCGGATCGACGGCCAAGCGTGATCGAAGCCCGCTTCGACCGCATTGGTCAAGGAGCGGCCAAGGCGGATCTCGTCCTTCATCCGGGCGAAGATGAGCACGTTCGCGTCGACGGCCATGCCGATTGAGAGGATGAAGCCGGCGATGCCGGCGAGCGTCATCGTCACCGGGATGAGCTTGAACAGCGCGAAGGTCAGGCTCGTGTAGACAAGCAACGCCAGCACCGCGAGCGCGCCCGGAACCCGATAGTAGAGGATCATGAAGAGCGCGACCGTGCCGAGACCGATGATGCCGGCGATGAGACTCTTATCGATCGAGTCTTGCCCGAGCTGCGGTCCGACGGTGCGGCTCGATTTCACTTCCAAGGGCACCGCCAATGCGCCCGCTTTAAGCTGAACGACGAGGTTGTTCACTTCCGAGGCGGACATCCCTTCGATGATTCCGGAGTTGTTGATCGCGCCGTTGACCGACGGTGAGGAGATGACTTTCTTGTCGAGCACGATCGACATCGGTTGGCCGATGTGCGCGCTCGTGAAATCATAAAACTTGCTCGCCGCCCCGCTCTTCAGTTCAAAGCCGACGACGATCGATCCGAGGCTGTTTCGCGTCGGATAAGCGTCCTTCAGGTCCTTGCCGCTGATGATCGTCGTGTAGACCGTACCTGCTGGAGTCGCCGTCGCGCTGGCCGCCGGGGAGGCGACCGGCGACGCTGCTGGAGACCCCACTGGTGAGGCGCTAGGGGATGCTTGCGGTGTGCCTGGTGCTGCCTGGCTGGCGGCCGAGCCGAGCGTGGTGTTAACTACGGTGCCCTCCGGCAGGAATTGACCCTGTGGGTCGATGATCTCGAGAAGCGCCGTCTCTTTGAGAACCCTGACTGCTTCCTCTGGATCCTTGACCCCTGGTAGCTCGACGATGATCTGATTGTTGTTCTGAGTTTGAATAACCGGCTCGCTCACACCGAGGCCGTTCACCCGGCGCTCGATCGTGTTCCGTGTGCCTTCGAGCGCACCACTGTCGACCTTGCCGCCTCCGGGTGGGTTCGCCTGCAAGAGCACTTGTAAGCCGCCCTGAAGGTCGAGGCCCTCGTGAACCTTGACATTGTCTTTGAGCCCAAAGACATTGCCGGTGGTTCCCGGCAGGTCGATCCAGACCGCTAACAGGGTGAGAACCGAGATGAAAATGAGCATGTGCCAAGGGCGGACGCGCACGCCGGTTAGCTCCTCAAGATGAATTGCCGCTCACGTTCGGGCGCTGCGGCCGCCAATTGTTCATCACGCACAGAGTCCCGACTCATATGCGGGTGGATGCGCCGGAGTATAGGCTTGGGTCAGTGGTAGGTCAAACGAGCTGCTCAAATAAGCGATTCGACATAAGGGGTGACGGTTACCTATCGGGTCCGCATGACCTATACAGTTCATTGGCGACGATGTACTCCTCAACGTGATACGGCACCAGATACCGAATCGGTTTTCCCACGCAGACACGGTCCCGGATATCGCGTGAAGACACACCGATCTCCGGCGTTTCCACGAGCTGCAGACGACCTTTAGAGCCGGGAATGGCCGCGTGCACACCCGCGAAGTCGACATCGATGCCAGGCCGAGCGGCGACGCCGATCTTTGCCATGCGCACGATTCGTTCAGGGTCATGCCAGCGTGGCAGATCGCGCAAAGAGTCTTCGCCCATTAAGAAGTAGAAGTCTTTATGCGGATATTCTTTCGCTAGGTCTTCGAGCGTGTCGGCCGTGTATGAGTTGCCGGCGCGGTGCAACTCGATCTCATTCATTTCAAATTGGGGATTGTCTATGATCGCTTGTTGAACCATGGCGAGTCGGTGTCGATCGGAAGTGACTTCCTGGTGTGTTTTATGGGGCGGCCGCGCGGCGGGAACGAAGAGCACGCGTTCGAGGTCGAGCGCCCACCGCATTTCAGACGCAATGATCAGGTGGCCAACGTGGATCGGGTCGAATGTCCCGCCGAAAATCCCAATGTGTGTCACTCGCTCTGGCTGCTCCATTCATGGCGTGCCCGCGCCCTGACCAAGGCAAGTGAGGCACCCTGGTATAGTAGGGCCAATCTGGCGGCTCTGCGATGGAGACCTTCATTGTTCGATTACCACGTGCATAGTGAATTCTCGGTCGACTGCAAAATCCCTGTCGCCGAGATGTGTCGCGCGGCGGCGGCTGCCGGGGTCACTGAACTCGCGATAACCGACCATGTCGATCATGAACCGGCTGATCCTGGGGCCGGATATTACCAGGCAGAAGCATACTTCGACGCGATCGAGCGCGCGCGAGATGAGTTTGGCGATCATCTGGTCGTGCTCGCGGGTGCGGAAGTCGATTTCAATCGACGTATCGCCATCCAGGTCGAGCGTTTTCTTTTGCAGCACGATTACGACTTCGTTATCGGCTCCGTGCATTACGGCGAAGGCGGCGAGATTATTTTTCAGGAGTTTTTTGAGAATCGCGCGCTCGACGACGTTTTCCTGCCGTACTTCGACGAGATCGAAGCTGCAGTTGAGACAGGCTGGTTCGACACGCTTGGGCACCTAGATCTCCCGAAGCGATATCTCCCATGCACCCGCCGGACGTACGATCCTCTTGCTTACAAAGAAAGATTACAGCCCATTTTCGGCAAGTTAATCGCGCAGGGCATGTCATTTGAGATCAACACGTCGGGTATTCGGCAGGCACCGAAAACGAGCATGCCGGGTCCAGCGGTCGTGCGCTGGTATGTCGAAGCGGGCGGCCAGCTGATCACGACGGGTACCGATTCTCACGCGCCGCAAACGGTCGGCGCGGGACTAGCAATGACGGTCGATATGCTCGAACTCTGTGGTATTGACGCAATCTCATCGTTCCGCAAGCGGCAGCGCACGCAAACACCGATCTCGCGCCTTCGACAAAGCCGTGCGGTACCGATCGTTTGATGAACAGCTGACGCCATGCAAACGCGACGATCATCTAGCAAACGACCAGCAGTCGACCCCAGTTGGGTTCCTCCGCCGTGGAATCCGGCGGCTTTGCCTGCGCGCGACGGCAATCGCAGGCCACGCGCGGCGCGGAATCAACAAGCCGCTCGTGAAAGGCCCAACCGCATCCGAGGACAAAAGGAAACGCGCGCACCGGATCCTAACGCCCGCCGAATTCTGGCAATCGCCGTCCCTCAAGCTGCGACAGGCATCGTTGGGCTGATCATTTCGATCATCGGACTAGTTGTCGCCTTTCCCAACATGCCAATGGCGATCTTCGCGATTCTGGCAGTCCAAGTAGGGGGCTACTTTCTGACAAGAGGCGAAGCGCCGTTGGGGATGCGAATGGCGTGGATCGTTGGCGCGATCGAGACCGCGGTCATTCTTCCGGTCGTGGCATTGCAGACCATTATTGCGCGGGAGCCATATGTTTCCCAATCCATGGGATCGGCGGGTCCCGTGCTCGTCGCAACTGCAATTGTGGCCTTGGTCCAGATTGGCCTCGCGGTCTTTATCGCCGCATCTTCATGGGAGCATCCCGAAGAGGCGGGTCTCATTTTCTTGCCACTGGCGTTGCTCGTTCCGGCCGTTATCGGGGCGCGGCACGAAATTCTCGAAGAGAACGCTGTGCGCGCGCTCGCACAAGCATCGCTCCTAGCCGCGGGCGCGACCGTCATCGCCTGGGCCTTGCCGCGAAGCAGCCGGCCATTTGTGCCCGCGGCCGCCCTCGCGCTGCAGTTCCTCGCGCTTTGGCTCAGCGGGCACGGTCCGTCGTTCGCGCGGACAAGCGACGAGGTCGTGCCATTCATGTACGCATCACTGTTGGTGCTCACCGTCATCTTGACTGTGGGCGTGTCGATCCTGTCGCTTTATTCTAGGAGGATCATCCTTGCTGCGGAGATGACTGAGCGAAGCCAGCAATGGGAGCGACGTCATGTCAACGTCGATCTGCCGAGCATGTCTTAGGCGCCCGTGACATGAAATGAGTTGAAAAAGTAGCGCCCTCGTTCGGCATCGAACGAGGGCGTTTACACTTCTCGAAGTTACTTCGATTTCTTGGCTCCAGATTTGGCGTGCCCGTTTGAGTCTTTGGTGGGCACGTCGTAACCGTTGAGCTCGCCGAGCTGCTGGGGTTCTGGTTCGTCCTTGCGCTCAACGACCGTCATCGAGGCGACCTGTTCGTTGGGACCGAGACGCATCAGGGTCACGCCCTGAGTCGCCCGGCCGATGCGCGAGATTTGCGCGACCGGAATCCGGATCACCACGCCAGAAGTGTTCATCATCATGATCGTGTCGTCCGGTTCGGCCATCGCCGCCGCGACGATATCCCCCGTTTTTTCAGTCAGGCGCATTGCGGTGACTCCTTTGCCACCCCGGTGAATGCTGCGGTATTGCGAAATCGGCGTCCGTTTGCCAAGGCCGCGCTGGGAGACGACGAGGAGATCTCCGTCATCTCGCACGACGTCGAATGCGATGACCTTATCGTTCTTGGCGAGGCGGATGCCGATAACCCCAGCGGCTGGCCGGCCCATAGGGCGGACATCGGTTTCCTTGAACTGGATCGCCTGTCCCTTCTGCGTGACCATCATGACATTGTCTTTGCCACTCGTCATGCGGACCCAGGCAAGCTCGTCACTCGGCTCAAGGCCGATAGCGATCAAGCCTGACGACCGGACTGATTGAAACAGGGTGAGCGACGTCCGCTTCACGCGGCCAAGGCGAGTCGTGAAAAAGAGATATTCGGCCTCTTTGAAATCGCGGACACGCAAGAGCGTCGTTACGGTCTCGTCCGGTTGGATGTTGATCACATTGATGATCGGCACGCCCTTCGCGGTGCGGCCCGCATCGGGCAGCTCGTGGACCTTGACTTGGTAGACCTTGCCACGATTCGTGAAAACTAGGAGGGAATCCATGGTGTTCGCGGCCAGGATGTGCTGAACGCCATCCTCTTCTCGCATCGTCATGCCGGTGACGCCGCGCCCGCCCCGATGCTGTGTTCGGTACACATCGTCCGCGATCCGCTTGACATAGCCGCGGTTGGTGATCGTGACGAGAACGTCGACTTCGGGAATGAGGTCATACTCGGTCAAGACGCCCGAAACATCCTGTATCCGCGTGCGGCGCTCATCGCCATATTTTTCCTTGAGCAGCGCCATGTCATTGCGAATCAGCCCGAGAATCTTCTGGGGGTCGGCGAGCAGTGATTCGAGATAGGCGATTTCTTTGAGAACTTCCTTGTACTCGTCCTCGATCTTCTTACGCTCGAGGGCAGCGAGGCGCGCGAGCCGCATGTCGAGAATCGCGTTCGCTTGAATTTCGCTGAGCGTGAACGCGGAGATCAAGTTTTGGCGGGCAGAGTCGGTCGTGCGGGATTTGCGAATGGTTTGGATCACCGCGTCGATATTGTCGAGCGCAATCTTGAGCCCCTCGAGCACGTGCGCCCTGCGCTTGGCGCGGTCAAGCTCGAATTCGGTCCGCCGCGTGATCACCTCTTGACGGTGGGTGATGTACTCCTGCAATGCCCGGCGCAAGCTGAGCACTCGCGGCTGGGTGCCGCGTTCGACTAGCGCGAGCATGTTCACGCCAAACGTCTGCTGCAGCGCCGTGTGTTTGAAGAGGTTGTTCAAAACCTTCATCGGTTGCGCGTCGCGCTTGAGTTCGATTACGGCGCGCATGCCGGAGCGGTCAGACTCGTCACGGAGATCGCTGATACCGTCGAGCTTGCCTTCCTTGACAAGCTCGGCAATCCGCTCGAGGAGGGCGGCCTTATTTACCTGGTAAGGCAGCTCGGAAATGATGATCTGATATCTGTTGCCGCGAGGCGCCTCTTCGACGAAGGCTTTGGCGCGGATGACCACCCGGCCCCTGCCGGTGGCATAGGCGGCACGGATGCCCTCGCGACCGAGAATTGTGCCCCCGGTTGGGAAGTCCGGTCCCTGCACGATTTCCATGAGCTCATCGACGGTTGCTTCCGGATGGTCGAGCACGAAGACGACGGCATCGCACAACTCGTTGAGATTGTGCGGCGGGATGTTCGTCGCCATACCGACGGCGATGCCGGAGCTACCGTTAAGCAAGAGGTTTGGTAGCCGAGCCGGGAGGACGGATGGTTGCTGCATCGAAGCGTCGTAATTCGGCTGGAAATCGACAGTCTTCTTGTCGATATCGGCTAGAAGCTCGTCCGCGATCGCGGCTAACCGCGCTTCGGTGTATCGCATTGCGGCGGCGGAATCGCCGTCGACCGAGCCAAAGTTGCCCTGACCGTCAACAAGGGGATAGCGGAGTTGGAAATGCTGCGCCATGCGCACGAGCGTGTCGTAGGCGGCGGTATCGCTGTGAGGATGGTAGTTCTTGAGGACTTCGCCGACGATGCCGGCGCTCTTCCGATACCGAGATGAGGAACGTAATCCCATTTCATGCATCGCATACAAGACGCGACGCTGGACAGGTTTCAGACCGTCGCGAGCGTCTGGCAGCGCGCGTTGAACGATGACGCTCATCGCGTAGTCGAGATACGATGTCCGCATCTCAGATTCGATGCTCGCCAGACGAACGTTGCCGATTTCCACGCTAAATTACCCTTTCTGAATGAACACAAGGATGCTTGCTGAGCCTGTTTCATTATACCAGATTTGGCGCAAAGAGGTTCCGTAACACGCGTTCGTACGCACCGTTTTGTCATTTCCGGATCGTTAAGATCTCGCTTCCGAATCAGTAGAGCAAAAGTCGAATCCGAAGCGCGTGTTTCGTAAGTCGTTTGAGGATTTCGTCTGAGTTATCGAAACAGCTAGCGAGGCCAAACAATGAGCGCCGGACGCCTGAGAAGGCGTCCGGGGAGGGTTTTTTACGCGTTATGGGTTACTCGGCGGGGAGGTCCACCTTCGTGCCCGACGTGTGCCCGTATACGTTGATAAATTCTTCGATTCGATCGCGCGCGATGTCGTCGTGGTATTGCTCAGGCGGCGACTTCATGAAATACGCTGACGGAGCATACAGCGCGCCGCCGATGCTGTTTTCCATGGCGAGCTTGGCGCACCGTACGGCGTCAATCACGACCCCCGCCGAGTTCGGTGAGTCCCAAACTTCGAGCTTGAGCTCCATGTTCAGCGGCACGTCGCCAAAGGTGGTGCCTTCAATGCGAATGTGGCACCACTTCCGATCTTCGAGCCAGGGCACGTAATCGGAAGGACCGACGTGAATCGCGGTCGTCGGCAGCAAATAGTCGATCTGCGAGGTGACTGCGTTCGTTTTCGAGATCTTCTTCGAATCGAGCCGCTCGCGTTCCAGCATGTTCAAGAAGTCGGTATTTCCGCCGAAGTTGAGCTGATACGTACGGTCGATGCGGACACCGCGGTCAGCGAAGAGGCGGGAGAGCACGCGATGGGTGATCGTCGCACCGACTTGACTCTTGATGTCGTCGCCGATGACCGGCAGCTTCTTTTCCTCAAAGCGCTTCTGCCAATATTCTTCGCGAGCGATGAAGACTGGAATGCAGTTCACGAATCCGCAACCGGCGTCGAGAATCTGTTCGACATACCACTTGGTTGCCATCTCGGAACCGACCGGCAGGTAGGAGACAACGACGTCGGTCTTCGTCTCCTTGAGAATTTGGACGATATCGGCGGTTTTACCCGGGGCTTTGGTGATGACCTGGGAGAGATACTTGCCAAGACCATCGTGGGTCATGCCGCGCTCGACGGTGACGCCGAGGTTCGGCACATCCGCAAACTTGATTGTGTTGTTGGGCCCCGAGAAGATCGCCTCACTTAGATCTTTGCCGACCTTTTCGGCATCGATGTCAAACGCGGCCGTGAATTCGATATCGCGAACGTGGTAACCGCCAAGGTTGACGTGCATGAGACCCGGAACGAACTCATCTTCAGGCGCATTCTGGTAATACTGCACCCCCTGGACCAGGGCCGATGCACAGTTGCCAACGCCAATGATGGCGACACGCACCTTTCGTTTTCCATTTTTCGTCGACAAGCGATTTCTCTCCTGCTACGGCGCGGAAGTGGCTCGGCAAGAAGATTTGGCTGATCGCCGCACAGGCGAAGGCGCCGACTTCGCTTGAGTTCGAAGTCTAGTGGCCGAATGCCTAAGGGTCAAAATTCTCTTTAAGATTCAGTTTACGGCGAAAGTGGATTTCCACAATTGACGCAGAATTTCGCACCTTCCGCGTTTTCGTGGCCGCATTTGGGACAGGTCAGCGTCGCCAGCTGAATCTGCTTTCCGCAGTTTGGGCAGAATTTGGAACCAGCGATGACTTGCGCATGGCAATTCGGACAGGTGATTGTTTCGACTGCAGGCTCTGCCGCAGGCTTTTGCTGCATCGCCGAGCTCATTGACTCGGCCATGGATTGGCCAATAACCATGCCGGCGCCGAGCCCGGCGCCAGTCGCAGCGGCGCCGCTCGCGCCGCCAGGGTTATTGGCGGCGTCGCCAATCGCTTGTGCAGTCTTAAATTGCATGTAGGCGCTCATGTCGCCAACGGCAGCCATGCCTGAACGCTCGTCGATAATTTTTTGGACGTCCTCGGGCGGGGTAATGGCGACGATCTGGAACGAAGTGAGTTGGAGTCCCAACCGCTCGAACGCATCGCCCAGCGAATTGCGCGCCGTGTCGGCAAGCTCCTTCGTCATTCCCGGCATGTCGAGCAAGGAGGCTTTGGAGTCACCGAGAAGGTCATTGAATTCGTTGATGACGACGCTTTTGAGATAGTCGTCGATTGCACCTGTCGAGTAAGCGCCGCGCGTGCCGACGATCTGCGTGACGAACTGTTGGGGATCGGCGACTTTCATCGAGTAGGTCCCGAACGCCCGCAGCCGGATCATGCCAAAATCTTTGTCGCGAAAGACTAGCGGTTGGGGCGTACCCCATTTCATGTCGGTAAATTCGCGCATTGACACAAAATAGACTTCGGCCGTAAAGGGTGACTTGCCGCCGAAGGGCAGACCAACCAAGGTAGTGAGCAGCGGAACGTTGTTCGTCGAAATCGTATGCCGGCCTGGTTCGAAAACATCTAGCGCCTTGCCGTCACGGAAGAAGACTGCCCGTTGATTTTCCCGGACGACAAGTTGAGAGCCGAGACGAAATTCGCCAGAGCCCGATTCGGGAACGCGGTGGACGATCTCGTCCGCTCGTTGATCAGGGACTTGGATGAGATCAATGACCGCCATCGTCCATTCGCCTCCATCCCAGGAATTCGATCGCAGAAACGCCACAGTTGAGGGCGTTTCTGCGATCGACTTTGCTCCTCCGTCTCTCTATTGACCGCTTGAGCTGGCCTCGGCCGGCGCTTCAGCCGCCGTGGCGGCCCCGGTGGCGGGAGTCTCCGTTCCGGTTGAGCCGTCGGTCAATTCCCCGGCCGGCGAATCTAGCCCCGTACCGCCCTTCAACGCCTGGAGTTGGGATTCAATATCATCGTCGACGTCCAGCTCGCGGAATTGAGTCTCAAAGGACTCGTCGCCCATTTCGGTGAGCGCCGCGGCATGAGCTTCTGAACTGCGGATTTTACGCTCCATGCGGTCAAGGTCCGCTCCGGGATCCATCGGGGAAAAGGTTGAAACCTTCTCCGCGACCTTCTTCTGCGCTTGCGCTCGCCTGCTGCGCGCGATCAACACATCTCGCTGGCTCATGGTCGAGCTGTACTTCTGCTCGAGTTGACGCAGTTGCTGTTTGAGCTTCTCGACGGCCTGCTCTTGAACCGTCAACTGCTGCTGATAAACATTGGCATTCTGCTCGTTGTCACGTTTTCGCCGGAGCGCTTCCCGCGCCAGATCGTCTTTACCGGCATCGACGGCCTTTTGAGCCTTATTGCCCCATTCCAGAGCCAGCTTTCTGCTCTCCTCAAGGTCGATCTCGAGCTCTTTCTCTTGGGCGATCATGGCCGCGACTTGCGACCGGGCAATGGTGCTATTGGACTGCATATCACGCAAGATCTGATCGAGCATCTTTTCTGGGTCTTCGGCGCGGTCAATGAGGTCGTTGACGTTGGCTCGAATGAGACTCGATAGTCGGTCCATGATTCCCATGTTCATGCCTCCGTTCGGATTGAAAAGATGAAGCCCCAAAGGCTCCACGCATTTTGCCACATCAACTGCGTGGTTCAGGATTGCTGAGAAGTCGCCTCAATGATCATCCCGCGGCGGGGAAGATCTCAACGTCGTCAAACGCGATCTCCTTCCCTTCAAACTGTTGACGCTCTCCGCCCCAGTCAAGCACGATCGTCAGCGATCCGCTGTTGCGGTTCATCGAAAAGGTAACCGATCGCGATTCCACCTTACGGCCGCCGGCGATTACTGACCCCGACCCCTTGAGTGGAGTGCCAAGCGAAGTTGAGGAGCCATCACCCTGGTCTTGGGCGGACGATTCTGTTTCGTTGACTAATGCGGGCGCCACTGTTTCCATCGATGGGACCAATAGCCACAGTTTTTTACTCTCATCGAGTCGGAAGAGCCGGAACGAATCCTGGCCGGCTTCGATGTCGATCCGACCGTCGACGACGTAGTTCTCGCCGGATATCGTCACGGCATCGCGCTCGTGGAGATCAAACATCTCCGGGGCGGCTCGGTTCTCGGTGGGAGCAATGACGGCTTGCACCGATTCGGGCGGGGCAGGTTTTGCGGTTTCAATCACTTGACTACGCGTTTCGAATCGCCGGTTGAGTTGACGACAGGCTTCAATACCAGCTGCCGCGGCTGTCGAGAGATCGGAACCGGACGCGTGGGCTCGCTCGAGCGCTTCAACGTATTTTGTGATGCCGGCGATATCGGCGAGCAATGACTCGTCGAACTGTCGAATTTGGTCGAGCGCCTGCTCGTCGACATTGCGATCGCTGAACAGACCTCCGTATCCATAAGTGGCGGTGGAGACTCGGTTAATAAGGCGGTGAAGCGATTGCGCGAACTCGTCCACTGGACCGACAGCGGCGATTTGACGCTGGTTTGCGAGAGACCTGGCGACAGTTTCAACTCGGTCCGCGAGCTCTCCGAGAGAGGCCGCCACTTTTTCACGGACCCGACGATCGGCGTCCCGCCGGTCTTCCTTTGTACGGTAGCCACGGTATCCTGGAATCGCATTGAGGATGTTGGAGAATGGATTCTGTGATTCGGTTGCCATAGATGGCCCTCGTTCGGAGTCGACTTGTCAGACCGTTACGTGAGAAATATCTCGGCGCCACAGTAAGGACACTTGATCAATCCCTTGCCGGCAAGCTGAAGTTCACCGCCACAATTGGGGCACTTCTGTTGACCTTGCAATTTTGAAGCCTCGACCGAGTAGAGCTCGCCTTTCGACCAATCGACATATCCACTGAATAGCCCTCGCCCGACTAAGTCATAGAGATTGCTTTGAACGTTGTCGCGCGTTGTTTTGAGCTCAAGCACCAGATCCGCGATCCCGACTTGTCCGCGCGTGCTGATAATGTCGAGCAAGCGACGTTGTTCTTGGACGCGTTCGATGTCTTTCGCTTCTGCGCGGCCTTTGGCCGTGAAATAGATTCCCGAGCCGACCAAAGGTATAACGAGGACGGCCAACAAAAAGGCCAGCGCAAAGATTGCGCCGGTCGTCTGGAGGCCGCCATCGGAGCTCCAACTCGCCAGAATCCAAGCTCCGAGTACGAGACCGATGATCGCGCCCGCAGCGATGAGAAGAAGACCCACTAACCGTCCAGAAGCAGCCATTCTTCGTCTTCAACCCCTCCGGCGTTTGCAGTCGACTCGCGCTCGCAGCGATGCGATGCTATCACGGACCTTAAGTTACTCGGCACACGTCTACGTTTGCTAGCTAATGGTCGGTTTCACTTCGCGCGTTGAGATTGGTCGCGTACCTCGATGAGAAGTCTCAGCGTCTCAACTGCGGTCTTCGACCACGAGAAATCGCGAACACGTTGTTTTCCCCCATCGATGAGCCGGAAGCGCTCGGTGTTGTCCGTCAACACGCGAATCAAGGCGCTGGCGATCTGGTCCACCGAGGTTGGATCGACCAACAGCGCAGCCTCGCCCGCGATCTCCGGCAGCGAGCCTCGATTTGAGGTGACGACAGGCACTTCGCATGCCATTGCTTCGAGCACTGGCAACCCAAATCCTTCGTACAGCGAAGGAAAACAGAAGGCATCGGCGCCTGAATAAAGCGCGGTCAGGTCGCCCTCCGGGATATAGCCGAGGCGGTGAACCAGTTCCGGCCGGTCGAAGGTCTCGAGATCGCGCTCGAAATGCTCGCCAAGCCAACCAAACTTCCCTGCCACGACGAGCTTATGAGGCAATCCCGCGGACGCTAGGCGCGACACCGCCTCGGCGATGCGCGCGATGTTCTTGCGCGGCTGCACGGTGCCAACGAAGAGAACGAACCTATCAGGCAAATCATAGGCATTTCTTACCCTGTACACCTCTGCGGGTGACGCTCGGGAGAAAGTCCGGGAAATACCGTGGTGAATGACCCGAATCTTTGATTCCGGCACGTGATAATGCGCGATGAGATCCCGCTTGGTCGTATGCGAAATAGCGATGATCTTTGTCGCCGTGCGGCAGCTCCACCGCGTTGTCCAATCAAGCATGCGGCGCTGGTTGGGGGGATGCGCTTCGGGCTCGCACAGGTAGCCGAGGTCATGAACGGTGACGACTGAAGGTGGATGCCATAACGGAACAACATGTGAGGGAACGAATAGAACGCCCGGTGGCCGCCGTGCCATTTCCCACGACAAACGCACGTGCGTCCACAGCCTGGGAAATGGCATCTCGACATAATCGAAACTATCGAGTCCCACTTGTGGGGCAGTTGTCGCGTTGAGATAGACCCGAAGTTGCTCCTTAGTCTTAATCTCGGCAACCGCTCTCAAGAGCTGAAACGAATATGTTTCAGTGCCGGTGCGTTCACAAATGGTGAGGCGGCTGCCATCGATGCCGATAACGGGAGACCGAGTCACCGTCAACGAGCTAGAGCCTGGGCGGGGCGGGGACAAGTGCGAACATGAACTCGCCGCGACAAGCGAGTTCGCCATCGACGGTCGCGACACCAGAGCCGGTGCCGATCGAACGGCGAATTTGGCCAAGTTCGACTTCGAGGCGCAAGACGTCTCCTGGTTTCACCTGACGCTTGAATCGCACGTTGTCGATGCCGGCGAAGAAGGCGATCTTGCCTTCGTGTCCCGGATCCTTGAGCATCGCGACAGCCCCGACTTGGGCGATGGCCTCGACAATTAGGACTCCCGGCATCACCGGAAAATTGGGGAAGTGGCCCTGAAAGAACGGATCGCCCATTGTCACGTTTTTGATGCCAACGGCCTTCTGTCCAGGGGTTATTTCAATGATGCGGTCGACGAGCAAGAAAGGATATCGATGCGGAATGATCCGCTGAATCTCCACTGCATCAAGCACCGTCGTTTGACCTTCTTCGGTCACCATGTTGGCTCTCCACGTGCGGACGCTCCGTGGCGATGATTGTGACGCCTGACCGCGCCGCGAGTCTACGGTTCGCCTCTCGGTCTGTCAACGACGGACCGGCGTGGAATCGCTCAGAGAATGCGTGAAGAAATGAATACGCGGGACAAGAAAATCGCGATCTCGGGAGGCGGTTCATGGGGCACAACGCTTGCGTTGCTCGCGGAACGGGCAGGCCGCCGCGCGTATCTTTGGGTCCGAGATCCAACTGCCGTCCTCCATATCCACGAACGATGAACCAACGACCGGGCGCTTCTCGGCATCCCTATTCCACAACCCATTGTGATCACGTGCGAGATCCAACTCGCATGTGATTCGGCGGATTTGATCCTAATCGCGACTCCGAGTGGCACCATGAGAAGCGTCGCGCGGACGATTGCGCCCATTGCCGGGCGAGCGATCATCGTCAGTTGCGCCAGGGGGCTCGAGCCTGATTCGCTCAAGCGGATGACCGAGATCCTGCGCGACGAACTGACACATCAACGGGCCAATCGCATTTGCGCGCTCTCTGGACCAAACCTGGCGCTTGAAATCGCCCAAGGCAAACCTGCGACCACCGTCGTGGCAAGTGGCGAACTTTCGGCCGCGGAGGCAGTTCAGAATCTACTCATTTCCGATCAATATCGACCATGCACGAATGAGGATATTGTCGGTGTCGAAATGGTAGGAGCGCTGAAAAACATTATTGCCATTGGTGCCGGCATCGATGACGGCATAGGTGCCGGCGACAATGCCAAAGCTGCGTTCATGGCGCGAGGTTTGGCGGAGATCGCGCGGCTTGGAGTTGCGGTCCGGTGCAAGTCCACTAACCTTCCCAGGCTTGGGTGATCTCGTGGCAACGTGCGCCTGTACGCTCAGCCGCAATTACTATGTCGGTGAGCAACTGGCACAGGGACGGACACTGCCCGAGATTCAAGCCTCACTGATGCATGCCGGGGAATGTGCCTTCACGACGGCGGCCGCCCGCAAACTCGTCCACCTGCACGGTATCGAGATGCCGATCACTGAGCAGCTGTATAGCATCCTCTATGAAGACAAGCCCGCGCTCGTGGCAATCGCCGACCTCCTGCAGCGGGAGACTCAACACGAACTGCGAGGCACCTACGGAGCAGAATAGCCGGTTAGGCGACCGGGGACGGTGTTCGGTTCCCGCCAAGGATCGCGGCGGAAGCGGTTAAGGGCACGAGCTGCTCGCGGGCTGGTCCAATTCCGACCATCGTGATTGGCGCGCCGATCGCGTCCTCGAGGAACTCGATATAACCCGCTGCGTTGGATGGCAAATCGCTTGCGGCACGGGCCGAGGTCAAATCCGCCTGCCAACCTGGAAGATCCGTGAACACTGGGACAACCTGGTCTAAGAGGTCATTCCGCGCGGGAATATACCCGACCGAAACTTCGTTCAATTGGTAGGAAGTACATACGCGGATCGTCTCGAACCCATCGAGCACGTCGAGCAATGTCAGTGCGACTTCGGTCACACCATTGAGCCGAGCCACATATCGTGCCGCGACCGCGTCAAACCAGCCGGTGCGGCGAGGTCGACCGGTCGCTGTGCCATATTCGCGGCCGCGTTCGCGAATCGTTGCTCCGATCTCATCGTTCAGCTCGGTCGGAAAGGGTCCACCTCCGACGCGCGAGCCATAGGCTTTGAAGCCAGCAACGACTCGTTTCACCTGCGTTGGAGCGACGCCCGCCCCTTGACAGGCACCGGCGGCTGTCGGAGACGACGAGGTCACATAGGGATAGGTGCCATAGTCAACGTCGAGCATTGCTCCTTGAGCGCATTCGACGACCACTTCATTGCCTGCTTCTAGCTCATCTTGCACAATGATTTCGCTTGCTGCTACATGCTCGCGCAACCGACTACCAGCCTCAACAAGCTCGCGGTAGATATCTCCACGATCGAGCGGCGGGTGGCCGTAGACGCCGGCGATTATCTGGTTCTTCGTTTCCGTCTCGCGCGAGAGTTTGCGAAGGAGCGTGGCGTCGTCGACGAGGTCAGCGACGCGAATCCCATGGCGCGAGACTTTGTCCGCGTACGCCGGTCCATTCCCGGTGCGCGTGGTGCCGATTTCGTCCTCTTCGCGGTGGGCCTCTTCGAGGCTATCGAGCAACGGATGATATGGCAGCACTACATGAGCGCGGTCAGAAATCTTGAGGTTGTTCAGAGACACGCCGCGCGCTCTGAGGTCGTCCATTTCCTTGAGCAGCGCGAGCGGATCGATGACGACACCAGCGCCGATGACACAGATGCAGTCGGGATAAAGGATGCCCGACGGCACGAGGCGCATCTTGAACACGCCGGAAGGCGTCTCGATGGTGTGACCGGCGTTGCTTCCGCCGTTCGCACGTACGACAACATGTGCCTGTGAAGCAAGCGCATCGGTCAGCTTGCCTTTCCCCTCGTCGCCCCATTGACCGCCCATGATGATTGTGGCAGGCATCCCGTTGTCCCCGGCGAGTACCCGGCTCTCGCGGTCCTGAGTCCGCGAGAGTTGGCGTCATTTCATTCCAACATTTACCAGTGACTATAACCGAGAGTTCTCGCCCACGACGACGGGAACCTAGGTCCGTTCATCGGCAGAAGTTTGGGCTACTCGGCGCCTTCCCGTATGTCCCGTAATTCCTTTATGAGCGATTTTTCTTTCGCCGAGAGTTTTTCGGGGAGTTTGAGCCGTATTTGGGCAAGTAAATCGCCGCGCTCGTTCTTGGTTGAGCGGAGTTTCGGCATTCCTTGGCCACGCAAGCGGAAGATCTTGCCGGCTTGCGTCTCCGGGGGAATCGTTAAGGCGACTTGACCGGTCGGAGTGCGCACGACCGCTTCTCCGCCGAGGAGCGCGGTGTATAGCGGCACATCAACATTGGTTTTCAAGTCGTCACCAAGTCGCTCGAACCGCGCACTCGGTTTGACGTTGACTATGAGATACGCGTCGCCAGCCGGGCCGCCGTCTTGACCGGATCCGCCCTGACCAGCGACACGAATCTTTGAGCCCGTCTGCACGCCGGCCGGAATTTTGACTTCGATCGACTTGCTTCGCTCTACCATGCCTGTGCCATCACAGGTGGGACAGGTCGTTCCGCGTGCCAACCCGGTTCCGCCGCACGTGCCGCAGACTTCGGGAGTCTTGACTTCGAACCGGCGGGCGGTTCCCCGTAGTGCTTCTTCGAACGTTACGTCGACTTTAAGCTCAACATCTTCACCACGCCGTCGTTGGCGGCGTGACGTGAAACCTCCTGCTGCACGCCGGCCTGAGCCAAATAGAGTCTGGAAGAAATCCGAGAAACCGCCCGGTTCGCCCTGATCGAACTCAACACGAAAACCGCCATCGCTTTGGCCCGTAAACCATTGACCAAAATCCGCAGGCCGAGCACCGCCGGATGACGGATACGATTCGTTGCCGGTAAAGCCCGCTTCGCGGTATCGCTGCCAATCCGCCCCGTAGCGGTCGTACATCTTCCGCTTTTCTGGATCGGAGAGCACTTCGTAGGCTTCGTTCACTTCTCTAAACTTCTCTTCCGAAGCCTTCTCGCCGCGATTCACATCTGGATGATGCTTGCGCGCGAGTTTGCGGTACGCGGCGCGAATCGCTTTCTCGTCAGCGCTGGATTCAACGCCGAGCGTCTTGTAGTAATCTCGAAACTGCACTGTCGCCATCGTTAACACCTTAAAGATTGCTTCATGTGTAGTGTAAAACTTGAGTCGATAAGACGCAACCCTAAGGCTGTGTCGTTGGCCTCGTCCGCGACCGGCCGAATGACAGCCGCTGGACGCTCCGATAGGACCAGAAAAGGAACGCACCGCTGATCGTAAACAAAATCAGTGCAGCAATCGGCACCAAAATAGCTAACACTGAGGTCAGGCCGGAGACGGCATCCTCAAGCAGGCTGACGATTGGGTTGCCCATTCCACCCGTCGACATGGTGATGTGCGGACGGGAAAGTGCCTTGATCGTGTGCACGGCGACCGCGATCAGCAAGCCGATGATCATGCCGACCACGGGATTGAGGGAGCGGTTGTCGTTAATCACAGCCATCATCAGGAAGGCGCCTGCGGCAGGCCGAATCACGGATTGGATGAGGTCGTTGGCGTGGTCAATCCCGGGGATTTTGTCGGCGACGAGTTCAATCGTCAGCAAGACGATGAGAGCGAGGATGGTCCACGTCGATGCGATGAAGTCGTACGGTGTGCCGAGATTGACTCGATCGGTAATGCGATCCGCGAGCGCCAGCACAAGCAGGGGCAGATACGCGTTCAGCCCCGCCGAGGCCGCGAGGCAGATGCCCGTGATAATGGGATAAGACAAGAGAACGCCTCCACCGCGTTTCGCCTCGCGGCCAGTCCGATCAGATTCGCGGACTGGCCGCGAGGCATGTGAGGTGGATTGTGCATGAAAAGCCTTAGATTGTTCGAGATCCTCGATTCCCCGAGGCGGACTTGATTCGCTTGCTCGCTTTTAAAAAGCCTGCTGAGTCGGGGTCGGGGTTGATCCGAGGGACCGCCTATATGCTTGGGATGCAAGATGCGCATTCACCAACGAGACGTATACCAACGTGAACAGCACACCGACGCAGAGACCAATTAGGCCTGCGACGGCGATGATGGCGAGGACGAAACCGAGAACATAGATCGTCAAGTAATCGCCGATGTTCGCAGTCACGCGGCTGATGATCGCCTGGAATTGCAAGCCGTCGGAGATCTTGCCGGTTTGCGCAAAGGGCGGAAGAACCGCCGCGACAACGACGCTCCCCAACACGCCGATGATGAATGAGAGGCATTGAAATACGAATCCGCCGATTTGATCGAAAATCGCGGTGACGATAATGATGGGAATCCACCAGATTAAGGTCACGATAAACGCGCTCAACCCGTCCATGAAAAGGGCACCAAGATCGTCCCACTCAGGCAATGGCAAATCGGTGCCGGAAAGCACGTTCCGCATGACGCGAATGCCATAACCGCCGACCACGAACCAACCAAATATCGGAATAATGAGCAGAAGGCCGCCGATAACGATTTTCTTCAGCCAATTTGGATCTTGAAACGTGTAGCCAAAGGCGCGCCCGATGTCCATGCAGCCGTGCCTCCTGAAAGGACTTTAATGCGAACGTATACAACTCGCGGGATCGCGATCGATCTTATCACCAATTCCAGTGTTCGTACATATGGGAAAGAAATACCATTCGCTTTGCCAAGATTAATGAACGCGAATCGATGGGCTTTCAAAGTGGATTAGAAACCGCGAATGAACAACAAGCGTCCCCAGGCCATTGGCCTGGGGACGGCAAGTACCTGAATAGCTCAACTTTTTTAGTCGATTGCGCGAACCACGGTCACGAGCTTGCCCTGGATTTCGCAGTTATCCGGCGACGTAAAGATCGGATTCATCGTTGCATTCGCCGGCTGCAAGCGCACGCGGTCACCTTCATGATAGAAGCGCTTGAGGGTCGTTTCTTTCTGATCCCGCAGCCAGACAGCGACTGTTTCGCCATTCTCGCACGTTTGCTGATGCCTGAGGAGAACGATATCGCCATCGTTGATTAGCGCGTCGATCATCGACAGACCCTTGACGCGCAGGGCGAAAAGATCGCGACCTCCGTCCGGTACAAGGTCGCCGCTCAATTCGATCGTTTCAATCGGCTCGGCACCGATCAAATCGTCGGGCACCGGAATCGGCTCACCAGCGGCGATCTGACCAACAACAGGGATTGCGACGATATTGCGCCGGCTCGACCCGCGATGAACAAGTTCGATACCACGCGAAATGTTCTTATTACGCCGAATGTAATTTCGGCCTTCGAGCACTTTAAGGTTGTAATCGACGACACTCGTTGACGAAATAGCCAACTCACGCTGGATATCGCGGATCGTCGGCGGGTAATCATTTTCATCGAGGAAGCGCTCGATAAAACCTAAAATTGAGCGCTGCCTGCGGGACAGATCCTTCATCTTCTTTGTCCTCATGTCACGGTAGCTGATTACAATTTGAGCACCGTGTCGTCTCTAAGGCGCATTATAAGGACGAACAAGTGTTCGTGTCAACCGTGGTTGGTGCCAATGGGGGATTCGCGGGCCGCTCACGAGGTTCTAGCATCACTCCAGCGTGACTTCCGCAAAGCGGGCACGGTCGGTTTCCGCGTGAAATGATTCGACCAGGCTGGGAACGGCGCACCTATGTTCAACTGGGTTGATTACGCCATTCTGTTGTCGTTCATGGTGATCGTTGGTTTCGGTTTCTTTGGCGGTATAGCCAAGGTTTCGGCCGCCATCATCTCCATTTATGCCTCGTCGATCCTGGCTGCAGCGTTCTATCGGCCGACGACCAATGCTCTCCAGCGCGTCTTTTCGAACCTCGGTCAGACTCTTGGCGAACTCATCACGTTCGTCGTTCTCTTCCTCGTGTTTTCCGCGGTTCTCACAATGATCGTTGCGAGATGGTTCACCGGTGTCAGACTTCCAAGACGATTCCTTCTCGTGGATAATATCGGCGGCGTCGTGCTCGGTCTGGTCCTTTCGGCCATGGCATTGACATTCGCGGCGCTCTTTTTGACCGTAGTTTTGCAGGCGCTCAATCAAACTGTCAGTCTGACTGGCTCAGATTCCGTGCTCGGGTTCGCGCGCAGCCAAATCAGAGAGTCGGAGCTTGTACCGCTCTTTTTGCGGCTGGCGCCCCTGGTTTCACACGCGGTTTCGCCATGGTTCCCGAGCGGTCTGCCGCCAATTATTGATGGAGCGTCATAGGGGCACGCGTTCCCTGTGGCCGCAAACGACTCGCTCGACATCGTGCGCAAACTCGAACTCGATCAGGTTCTGCAGCGACTTTCCCAGCGCTGCAGATTTAGCGTTGCCATGGAGCGCGCGCTTGAGCTTGGGCCCAGCGGCGACTCGTCGACCGTCAAGTACCTCCTGAGCGTCACCGCGGAAGCGGTCGATCTCTTGACCAATTTTCCGGACATTTCCATCGGCGGCGCTCGCGATATTCGATTGCTCGTGGAACGGGCGGAAAAGGGCGGACGCCTCGCCTCGACCGAGCTCTTGCTCGTGCACGATATGGTGCATGCGTCTCGAAATCTCCGGCGCTCGTTCATGCGGTTGCCGGACGTCGACGCGCGTTATCCAGCGCTGCTCGATTTCGCCATCCATTTGGCTGATTTGCCTGATATCGAGGCCGATATCGCGAGGTCGATCGGTCCGCGCGGCGACGTGCTCGACACTGCCAGTCCGGAGCTGAGCAAAATCCGCCGGGATGTGCGAGTTGCCCATTCACGCCTGATGGATCGCTTGAATGGGATGCTGACGGGAGGACGGTTCGGCGCGGCAATTCAAGATGCGATCATCACAACCCGCGATGGGCGCTATGTGATTCCAATCAAGGCCGAAGCCCGAGCGCAGGTACCCGGTGTTGTCCATGACACATCGGCGAGTGGTCAAACACTGTTCATCGAGCCGATCGACGTGGTCGAGTTGAACAATCGATGGCGGGAACAGATTCTCGCCGAGCAGCACGAGATCGATCGTATCCTCGACATGTTGAGCGCTCAAATCGGCGACAAGGCGGAGGCGCTCAATCTCACGGTCGACGCAGTCGCGGCGATCGACCTGGCGATGGCGAAAGGGCTGCTTGCCTTTGACATGAAAGCCAGCCGACCTTCGCTCTGGGAAGGAGGGGGAGATGGGCAACCGGAAGGGCATGGATTGCATCGAATCTCGCTCATTCGGGCCCGGCATCCATTACTCGATCCGGCGACAGTCGTCCCGATTGACATTCAACTCGGGGAGTCATTTCGCGTCTTGTTGATCACGGGGCCGAATACGGGCGGTAAGACAGTTGCGCTCAAGACAGTTGGCTTGCTTTCGCTGATGGCCCAAGTTGGACTTTATGTCCCAGCCGAGGATGGGTCGAGTTTGAGCGTCTTTCCCGCCATTTTCGTCGACATCGGTGACGAGCAGAGCATCGCCCAGAGTCTCTCAACGTTCTCGTCGCACATGCGCACAGTCATCGCCATGTTGCGACAAGTCACACCCGATAGCCTTGTCCTCTTGGACGAGCTTGGGGCGGGGACCGATCCGCAAGAGGGCTCGGCACTTGCGCGCGCAATCATCGCGTCGCTCCTCGACGCCGGCCCGTTGGTGATCGCGACAACGCACTATTCGGAAGTAAAAGCATTCGCGTATGCGACCCCAGGCGTTGAAAACGCCAGTGTCGAATTCGACGTCGCGACGCTCGGGCCTACATACCGGTTGACGATCGGCGTGCCGGGGAGATCGAACGCGCTCGCGATCGCGCGCAGGCTTGGCATGCCGCCGAACGTAATCGAGCTGGCGTCGACATATGTGGACCCCGAAGAGGTTCGAGCAGACGCGTTGCTCGAAGACATCCGCCAGAAACAAGTCGAAGCTGCAGAGGCTCGGCGGCGCGCCGCCGAAACCGAGCAAGAAAGCAACCAGCTGCGCAGAGTGATTACGCGCGAGCTGCGTGAAGCTGAAAGCGCTCGGCAAACGGCTCGTGAGGAGGCACTTGCGGAGGCTGAAGCCGAGCTCACTGAGATTCGGCAATTGCTTAAGCGGTTACAACGTGAGCGAGAGTCGGTCGCAGTGACCCGCGAGCATATTGAACAACGCCGGCAAGAAGTCGAGCACGCGGGAGAAACGCTCCGCGAGTTCAAGCGACAACGCGCTCCCGCGCGACGAAGTCAAGCTGGCGAACGACCGATCCGTGCCGGCGACCGGGTTGCGGTGAGCGCGCTCAATCAAGAAGGCGACGTCGTCGAAGTTGATGGCGATTTCGCTGAGGTCCAGCTTGGATCATTGAAACTTCGGCACGCGTTGGAGGGATTGACGCGCGTCGGCAAGGCCCGAAAAGCAGATCAGGAGCAGCCCGTCCACAAGCCGCAACAGATCGAATATGTTCCCATGGAGCTCGATATTCGTGGCCATCGCGCCGCCGAAGTCGAAGGTATGCTCGATCGCTATCTCGACGACGCCTACCGCTCAGGACTTCCCCTTGTCCGCATCATCCATGGTAAGGGCACCGGCGCATTACGGCAGGTCGTCCGCGACTATTTGAACAACAGCCCCATTGTGGCTCGACATGAGCTCGCCGCCGCATTGGAAGGCGGTGAAGGCGCAACCGTCGCTTACATGCGAGAGCACTAGAAATCGTGTCAGCCGGCGGCACGCTCCAGGGCGAGATCTGCCGACTCGACAACGTCGAGCACGGCATCCAGCGCGGCCTGCCAGGGCACCGTGAGCTCGGTCAGGCGAATTCGCAATGAATTTGGCGTCACCCGGATCGCCTGGCCAAGCTCTCGCGTCAGTCGCCGAGTATCGAGATTGCGAGTGTCGACTGGGCGGATGACGATCTCGCGCTCGCGCTCGACGACCGAGTCAATGCCAAGCTCCGCGCAGCGGAGACGCACGGAAATCAAGGCGAAGAGGTGCTCAACCTCATCCGGCATCGGACCAAACCGATCCTCTAACTCCGCACGCAGTTCGAACAGCCGCTGATTGGTTTCGATCGCCGCAATCTGCCGGTACGTAGCCAGCCGGAGTTCAACATCGGCGATGTAACCCGCGGGAATGAGCGCGGTGATAGGCAGATCGAGTGTGATCGCTCCTGGCTCGGCCATTGGCCGTCCCTGCCGAATTTCCTCGACCGCTTGACTCAAGAGGCGGATATACAGGTCATACCCGATTGCCGCAATGTGCCCGCTTTGCTCGGCGCCGAGAATGTTGCCGGCACCGCGAATTTCCATATCACGCATTGCGACACGAAGACCTGCACCGAGTTCAGTTGCTTCCTGAATTGCTTCCAGCCGTTCCTGCGCCTCGGCGCTGAGCACTTTACCCGGTCGGTAGAGCAAGTAGGCATAGGCCCGATTTGTGCTTCGCCCGACCCGGCCTCTGAGCTGGTAAAGCTGCGTGAGACCGAACGTGTCGGCGTTATCGATAATGATGGAATTCACATTTGGAATGTCGACACCTGACTCGATGATAGTTGTTGAGACGAGCACGTCGTACTCATGGCGCATGAAGGCGAGCACGACTTCCTCCATCACATCCTCGGCCATCTGACCGTGGCCAACGCCGAATCGAGCCTCCGGCACTAGCTCGCGCAGCTTGTGCGCGATCCGGTCGATGCTATGCACGCGGTTATGCACAAAGTAGATCTGCCCGCCGCGATCAATCTCGCGCAGGATCACCTCGCGCACGAGGTGGTCGCTGAACTCTGTAACAAAGGTGCGGATCGGCAGCCTTGCTTGTGGCGCAGTGTTGATGATGCTGATGTCGCGGACGCCGGCAAGCGACATATGTAGCGTGCGCGGAATCGGAGTCGCGCTCATGGTTAGGACATCAACCTCAGTCCTGAGTTGCTTCAAGAACTCCTTATGGCGAACGCCGAAGCGTTGCTCCTCGTCGATGATCACAAGGCCGAGTTCCTTGAAGCGGATGTCATTTTGGAGGAGGCGATGGGTGCCGATGACAATGTCGACCGAGCCGTCCCGCAATCCTGCGACCACCTTGCGCTGATCCTGCTTGTTGCGCAACCTTGAAAGCATTTCGATCCTGATCGGAAACGGCGCGAGCCGCTGAGAAAATGTGGCGAAGTGCTGCAGCGCGAGCACTGTGGTGGGCACAAGCACTACCACTTGCCGGCCGTCGTTGACCGCTTTGAACGCGGCGCGGAGCGCGACTTCGGTCTTGCCAAATCCGACGTCGCCACAGACGAGCCGGTCCATTGGTCTCGGCGTCTGCATGTCGCTCTTGACATCGACGATCGCAAGATGCTGGTCGGGCGTCTCAGTGTAGGGGAATGATTCCGCGAGCTCCGAGTCCCATGTTGAATCCTCGGGAAATGCGTGGCCCTGGCCCGCTTCACGGATCGCATACAGCTGGACGAGCTCAAATGCCATTTCGCGCACCGCCCGCCGCACCCGTTGCTTTACCCGGACCCACTCGCCCGATCCGAGGCGTGTAACCTCAGGATCGACGCCGCCAGAGCCGTAGCGCGAAACCCGGTCGCTTTGATCGACCGGTACGTAGAGCTTGTCACCTTTCGCATATTCGAGCAGCAAATATTCGCGCTCAACGCCGCTAGTGTCGACGCGGACCAGACCCGTGAAGCGAGCAATGCCATGGTCGACGTGAACGACGTATTCGTCGGGAGTGAGGCTGCCCGCAAACGCAAGATTCTCGGCAACTGAACGCCGGCCGCCCCGCCGAATTTGCTTGCGGAAGCCGAAGATCTCGAGATCAGAGAGCACGAGCGACTTCGATCTTGGGATCATCCAGCCGCCATTGAGGTCGGACGCCCGAACTTCGAGCGTGCCTTCCGGCAACGGCGTTGGCGGCTCATTGCCGCGTCGTTTTTCCTTGCGCGGAAAAATGTCCTTCTCTTCGAAGAGCTCAGTCAAACGCTGAACCTGGTCGGTGGCGACGACGACGCGCCAACCGGTCGTCAGTCGCTCGTGGACGTCGTCAACTAGTGCGCTCATCCGCCCAGCGTATAGCGGAGCATCGGCAATTTCGGCGAGGCTGATCGCATTGCCGTTCAGTTGCTCCTCGGCCAGGCCGATCTCGATCTGCTGTCGATGAGCGATCCGCGCCTCGATCTGGTCCCAGCTGGCGAAGGGCTGCATCAGTCCCGCGGGCAGTTCTCCGTTCGTGACGAAGCCTTCGAGGAGCTCTCGCGCTTGCTCATTGAGTTGGATTCCCGCACGGCGAATGGCACTGGGCTCGTCGAGAATGAGCAAAGCATTTTCTGCCACGTAATCGAGCAGACTTGGCGAACCGCGAACGAGATACGGAGCGAATAGATCGACGGATACAGGGGTCTGGCCACGCGCCATTTGGCTGGTAATCCTGTCCCACTCGGTGGCGACTTCTTCGCGCAGACTGCTTGCATCGATCGCGGCGATCGCGTCCGCGACCTGCGACAGACGCCAGAGCGGCAATTCCGATGGCGGCAAGAGGGTGACGGTTTCCATCTTGCGTTCGGTGCGCTGCGATGAAGGGCTGAAGCTGCGGATGCTCTCGATTTCATCGCCAAACAGGTCGATACGAATTGGATGCTCCGCAGTCGGAGGAAAGAGATCAATGATGCCGCCGCGGCGGGCAACCGTACCTGGCTCCTGAACCAGTGGCGCCGGTTGATAACCTTGCAATACGGCCCAGTTGATCAACGCATCAACATTCAATCGGTCCCCGGTGCGCAGCACTTTTGTGTGCTCGCGTAGGTCGCTCTGGTCCATCACGAGATGCGCGAGTCCATGGGCCGAAGCGACGACTACGGGTGGCGCTCCAGGAGATTCACCGAGCAAGCTCGCGAGAATTCCCACGCGCCTAGTTGAAACTTCCAGGTCGAACGGGAGTTGTTCGTAGGGCAGGGCTTCCGGCCCTGGCCACCGGTCTACGCGGATCGGCTCGAACAAGAACTCGGCGACGGCGTCGGCAACTTGCTCGGCGCGATCTTCGCGGGACGTGATGATCACAACCGGTCTCTTCGCCTGAGCCACGAGCGCAGCGATCACGGCGGGTCGCGACGACAGCGGGAGGTCAACCAATCGAACTCTTCGCTCCCGCTTCGTGAGCAGCTCGGCGGTCTTGTTGAGCCCGCGTGTGGCATGAAGTTGAGCGAGGAGATGACTCAGCGTCATAGATCATTATCCGTGCGATGGAATGAGGCTCGGCCAAAACGGGCAAGCCAAAAGCGGGACAAACCCACTCGAGGTCCGTTCCGTTCAGCCTGTCAATTCTATCATTTCAATGAGCCTGCCGCGCTTCCTTGGCGAATCACCTAGTTCGTAGCGATCGAAGTCGCGGGCCGCTCGGTCGGTAGCCGGGCGGTTCAAACCACGGCGAATTCGTTGACAACTCGCGGTCGTGCACAGTACTGTTTTATTGGCCTGCGCCCATAGTCTAGCGGCCTAGGACGTCACCCTTTCAAGGTGAAGATCGCGGGTTCGAATCCCGCTGGGCGTACTGCTCAACACTGCGTCTCATGTCTTCCTTTATCATCCATATCCTGAGAATTGAGTCGCCCCTCGCGCTCGCGGCCGTAGCGCGCTTCGGTGGTAGATTTAGCGGGAAGCATCGAACGCGGTTCTCGGCAATGCCGCGAGTCCAGACACGGAGGAATCGGTGGACATTATCCTGCCCGTCGCTGGTTTAGGCACGAGGTTGCGCCCGCAGACATGGAGCAAGCCGAAGCCGCTCGTCAGCATCGCGGGCAAGCCGATTCTTGCTCATGTGATCGACCGCGTTCTCCCCGTGCAACCGGAAAAACTCGTCTTCATCACAGGTTTCCTCGGCGACCAGATCGAAGCTTGGGCGCGCGCAACGTACACCTTGCCGATGGAATTCGTTGAGCAGCCGGAAATGCTCGGTCAAACCGACGCTATCATCCGAACCCGAGAGATCGTCCATGAGGACGCCTTGGTCCTTTTCCCCGACATGATCTTCGAAGCCGACTTCTCGAACCTTGCCGCGGTCGACGGGGATGGGGTGATGTTCACCAAGGAGGTCGAAGATCCCTCGTCGTTGGGGATTGCGGTGGTGGAAAACGATCGCATCGTAAAGCTAATAGAGAAGCCGAAAGAGCCGATTTCAAATCTGGCGGTCATCGGCATCTATTACTTCAAGTGTATGAGCCAACTCTTCGCGGCAATCGATGAACAGATGGCGCAAAAGATCAAGCTGAAAAACGAATACTTCATCGCCGATGCCGTTCAGCTCATGATTGATGGTGGGGCAAAGGTCGTAACAGCCCCAGTCACGGTCTGGGAAGACTGCGGCAACGTCGAGGCGCTTCTCGCCACGAACAAGTTTCTCCTCGATCTCCAGGGTTCCATCACCGAGCTGCGCGGAAATTCGGTCATTGTCGGACCGTCTGCAATTGCGTCGGATGCGGTGCTCGAACGGTCAATTGTCGGGCCTTACGCCAGCATCGGCGCGGGGGTCGAGATCCGCGACTCATTGTTGCGCAACGCCATCGTCGAAGAAGGCGCCTCTATCGAGCAAGCGATCCTTGAGCAAACGCTCATCGGACGCGGCACCAGAGTTCGAGGACGAGCGTCGAATCTTAATGTTGGTGACAACAGTGCGGTCGATCTATGAGCGACCAAACTGAGAGCGCGGAGTGGCTAGAACTGAGTGTTCAGGTCGATCATGAAGCGGTCGAACCAGTCACCGAGCTCTTTGCAAAGTACGGGTACAACGAAGGAGTTGTAATAGAAGAACCGTTCACCCAGGAACCGGATGGTGACAATCTGGCGGTAGATCTGACGCGGCCAATAACCGTGCGGACGTTCGTTTCTGCTGTTGATGTACCCAACTCGACAGTCGATGAAATTCGGCGCGCGCTGTGGCACCTCGGGCAGATGCGCTCCGTAAGCGATTTAGTCCTCACACCTAGGCGCGAAGAGGATTGGGCCAACTCCTGGAAAGCGCATTACCGGCCGCTGCGGGTGGGTCGGAGGATTGTTGTCCGGCCACCGTGGCAGGACTACCAACCCAAAGGCGACGAGATCGTCGTCGAGCTTGATCCCGGCATGGCCTTTGGTACGGGCACGCATCCGTCGACGCGACTCTGCCTGCTCGGTCTCGAGGATGAGATCAAGCCGGGCGACCGCGTCTTCGACATTGGCACGGGCTCGGGCATTCTTGCGATATCCGCCGCGAAGCTTGGAGCTGGCCAAGTGGATGCCGTCGACACCGAGCCGATTGCCGTGCGCTCGACCCGAGAAAATGCCAACAGAAACTGTGTCGCAATCCGCGTTGCCGAGGGAAGTGCCGGGCCAAACCAGCCGTTTCCGGGCCAGTATGACCTCGTGCTCGCGAACATCATTGCCCGCGTGCTCACCGATATTGCCGCCGGAGTCGTCGCCGCGGTCAAACCGGGCGGCACGGCCATACTTGCCGGCATCATTGAAAGTAAGGAGCGCACTGTCCGAGAGGCCTACGAACAGCGCGGGCTGGCATTCTTCAGGCGCGAGCAGATCGAAGATTGGGTGTCGTTGGTTTACCGAAGGCCGTTCGACACGTAAGCCTCGGAAATGCCTCTTACGTGCTAAACTTTCGCCGCTAGAGCCGCTGGAGGTCGTTTGCCCCGGCGGTTACGTTTGATTACACGATACATCGTCGACGCGACTTCGTTGTTGCTTCTACTTGTCCGTGCGAGCAGCGTGTCGCGCGAACGCCGTATTACCCTGATACCGAGATTGAGATGAGCCCAATCCGCAGTCCCCTTTCCGATCGCAGAGTCGACCTTGCGCCCGAGTTGCCAGGTCTGATCTCCGCTATCGCGTCCGGTTCGCTAGCAGAAGAGCTTGATCTCCGCCCCGGCGATCGCATCGTGTCGGTCAATGACCGGCCGGTGATGGATGCACTCGATTTCCAATTCAACGTTCAGGCCGAGCAGGCGGTGTTCGAGGTTGAGCGCAATGGCGGCGTTGCCCGTCACGAGCTCGAACTCGAAGGCGACGAGTTCTGGGGTATCACGTTTGGCGATCCCACGTTCGACGGCGTTCGCATCTGCGAAAACGCGTGTCCATTCTGCTTCATCAAGCAGATCCCGAAAGGGATGCGCAAGTCGTTGTACGTGATGGACGACGACTATCGCTATTCGATGCTCTATGGCAGCTTTGTGACGCTCACCAACCTCACGGAAGACGACTGGCAGCGCATTGCAGAACAGCACCTCAGCCCAATGCATGTCTCGGTACATAGCACCAATCCGGACCTCCGGGTGGCGCTCGTCGGCAATCCTACAGGCGCGCGCATCATGCAAGACCTCGAGCGACTTGAGCGCGCCGGCATCGATTTTCACGCTCAGCTGGTGCTTTGTCCCGGCGTGAACGACGGCGAAGAGCTGGACCGAAGTCTGCGCGATCTGGCGAGCTTTGGGCCGCGGTTGCTCTCGATCGCGGGCGTGCCGGTTGGCTTGACCAAATACGGTTTGGAACGGCAAAGCAAGCAACTCCGCCTCTCACGGACATGCATGCGGCTTCTGCCCGGCAAACAAATCCAAGTACGGCGGCACGAGGCTGAGGAAGCCCTGGCCGTTATCGACCAGGCCGAAGAATGGCAAGCGCGGTTCCGAAAGGAACGAGGAACAACCTTCTTTTACCTCGGGGACGAGTTCTATCTCATGACCGGTAAACCAGTCCCGCCGCCCGATCTCTATGACGGCTACCCCCAGATCGAAGACGGAATCGGCATTACTCGCCACTTCCTAGAGAACATGAGCAACTACCTTCGACGTACACCGCGCGGGTCTCTGGAGGGAGGCCAAGGCAAAGTGGCGTGTGGAACCCTGATCGCACCGACTATGCGTGAAGCGGTCGACAGGTTCAACGCGCACACAGGAGCCACGCTCACGGTTATGGAAGTTGAAAATACCTTCTTTGGATCGGAGATCAACGTCTCAGGGCTGCTCACAGGCGGCGACATCGCCCGTGTTTTCAAAGCAAGAAACGATAGTGCACCGATCTACATTTCGAATCGCATGATCTCCCACCGTACCAATACGATGCTGGACGATCTCCGCGTGTCTGACTTGAGTGCAACACTAGGTCAACCGGTTGTCGCATGCGGGTCGATGAGCGACGTCGCCCGGGACATGCGGCGGCGGATGCGCGTAAAAAAAGCGGCCTGATGGCCGCGTCGCACGACCACGACGGGCAAGTCATTACCGACGGCGCTGAAGGCGCGGTCGTTTCGATTCACGCATCGCCCCGAGCAAGCGCGAGCAGTGTCGGACCTTTGGCAGGTTGTTCGCTTCGCGTTCGCGTTACCGCGTCCGCTGTCGAAGGCGCGGCAAATCTCGCACTGATCAAACTTTTGTCGGAGGTTACGAAAATCCCGCGAAGCCACATCGAAATCGTCGCTGGTCAATCATCCCGGCGCAAGCGTGTTCTGTTTCGTGGGGTTTCGGCCGAGGAACTCGCCGGCCGTCTTGGCTTGGACCGAAGCCTAATTGCGCCGGAATAGACGGCGGCCAAACGCGACGATCGCCGGAATGCCGAGAAACGTCGCCGCTCCGATAAGAAAGTCGCCAAGAAGATACGGACCATTTGGTTTCTTCGACCGTGATGGCGGAACGTAGCTGTGCATGTTCCACCACAAGACGATCGTCTCGCGCATCGCGCGTAAGATGACCTTCGGTGAACCGCCTGATGCTTCGCCGGCAACTCGCGGATAGTGATGGACGCCCACTTGCTCGACCGTCGCGCCTTGTCTGCGAGCTTTTGCTTGGATCTCGGTATTGATCAGGGCGCCAGGCGCAGTGAGCTCCATCGAACGAAGCAAATCGCCCCGAAAAATCTTGAACGCGCAGTCGATGTCATGAAGACGGACGCCGAACAGTACCCTCACAGTCAGATTGAACACCTCGGCGAACAAACGGCGATGGAACGGATCGTTTCGCTCCAATCGCACGCCGGCCACGATGTCAAACTTGCCGACAAAAGGCGCCAAGAGCGAGATATCGGCGACGTCGAACTGGCGGTCCGAATCCATGAACATGACGAAGTCACATGTCGTCGCGCCGAAACCCGTCGTCAGCGCGCCGCCGTACCCTTTGTTCCGTCTATGGTGAATCGAGCGAACGCGCGCATCGTTGCCAGCGAGATCATCGATGATTTCCGCGGTCCGATCTCGACTGCCATCGTCGACGACGATGATCTCGAACGCGGAGGTGAATTTCGGCAAAACGTCGATGGCTTGTTCGACGACGTATTGAATATTTTGTTCTTCGTTGTGCGCTGGCAAGACGAGCGACAAACTGCCCGGCAATCGCACAATATCTTGGGAGCTCCCCTTTGTTGCGGGAGCGGGACGCACGATCTTAACTGCAGGCACTCTACTTATTCCTGTCCAACTGGCGCTTGACCCTTCATATCGGGGCTCACCTTCCACACATTTCCGCGAGCACTGAACGCGGTGATCCAGTCGTCTGAGCGAAGTTCTTTGCCATTCCGGTCATAGACCTTGCGATGGTAAGCGACGGTCACGCCTTCTTGAGCGGTCTCCGTCTGCTCGACGGTCCCTGGGTCCAACTTCGAATCGACAAGTTCCATATCGTCCTTTGGCGGCACCGGATCACCGAATTGCGGATCGCTCAAATCGACGGTGTAGCCGAGATCGCCGCCATAAATGATGACGACGACTTGCGTGCCTTGGGTATAGGACTCGATCAGCATCCAAGAATCAGTGTCATTAAGAAACTTGAAGTCCCCGCCTGGCGCGAACGGGTTGCCCTCGGGTTGGAGGATCGAGGCGTCGATGCCCGCGGGCCAATCGTCAAGCTCGTAAAATTTCAAACGGTAGAGGTGGGGGTGCCATTCGGTGATTTCGAGTCCTCCCAGGAGCGCCGCACGGTAAACGGTCGTCGAAACCTGACAAATGCCGCCGCCGATATCGCGCCCGATACGCTCGCCGTCAACGACCTGGGATTCGACGAATCCAGAATCTTTGCTAATTACGCCGATCGCGTGGTTAAACGAGAATTCTTCGCCCGGAGCGATGAGCGTGTCATTCAAGAGCGAAGCGCCAACTTGGATGTTCGTCGACCGGCCCTCGTCGGAACCCTGGAAGTTTGAGTCGCCCGCCGAAATGCGCTTCACGATGCCTAAGGCCCCGAGATTATTGCTGTCGACGCGCGGATTGATCACCGAAACCGGCACTTGGACGTCCGCATGATTGGAGAAGAAACTTTCGCTCACTTGTTTCGCCAAGGTCGACTGGCGAAGCTTGATGCCAATCACGCTCGGTTCGACGGCCACTAAGTGCTTGTTCCAGCCGACGACGGCATCCTTCGGTTCGCGATTGATGTCGTCCTTCAGCTTGCCGCTGAGCCACTTTGCGAGACCTTCCTCGTCAAGCGAGATCGTTACGGCTTCGGCTCCGGTCTTGGTCGGATCGACGTTTTGGACGACAAACTGCCCGAGGTCTTCAGGTCTAAGCGTCCAGTGTTGATCGTTGTATCGAACCTTAATTTGTCGCGACATTGCTGTCTGGACTTGACCTTGAGCAGCTGTGAGATCCGCTGCATGCACATTTGCCGTGACGGAAATGACCGGCAACGCTGAGGTTTTGGGTTGCAACTGCCGAAGCGTGTTCGTGACGATTTCTTGAGCTTGTTGGCGATTGACAATCGTGCCATTGGCCTCAGGAACGATCGTTACCTGGCGACCGCCGATCTGCAAATACGCGTCATGGGGTGGCAACCCGAGCTGCGCATCGACTTGGTCGAACCAGGCTTCGAGCTTGGCGTTATCGATCGTGATTTGCAGCGGCAACCGGCGGTCGTGTTGCAGAAATCCACGGGTCGTCTTGAGGCGTTCCCAAGCGTTGTCTTCACGTCCGACCGCGTACGCGTTCTCGATCGCGCTGTTCGCGTCGAACGTGACGCCCAGGTCGCTGAGCTTTGGCGACCACGTGCGATCGCCATAAGTGAACGTGACCGCTTGGTTGTCAAGCGTCGCTGCCCGATTCTCGAGCTCTTTTTCAGCGTCGTTATAGGTCAAACCACCGATACGCATGTCGGCAACATAGACTGTCGGATAAATCCGATTGTCATAAGACATACGGAGCCAAAGAAGCGCCCAAGCCGCGCCAATCAACAAGACGGCGGCACCGATGATCGATCTGGTGCCGAGGCGTCTCAGGCGATTGCGGAACGAAAGCGGGGAAGGCTGATTCTGTGGTGGAGATTCTTCTACGGGGCCGGAAATCGGCGCGCGCGGATCAAGCGAAATGGCAGGCTCGTGGTGCAACGCGATTTCCCCCTGTTCGTCCCGCGAGGTGATCGAAGCGGCGAGCCTATGAAGCTCGACGACGATGCGGGGCGCCCCTCAAGGCAGGAACTCTAGCTTAACTCGCCCGAATTGTATTACGTCCCCGGGCTGTATGTCTTCTGGATGGAGCACGCTATGTCCATTGAGATACGTTCCATTCGTACTTCCCAGATCTTTGACTTGCCAGCGCCCGTCGAAGGGCATGAGTTCGGCGTGTTCACTGGACATGTATGGTTCTTGAATGATGAGGTCGCAATCAGGATGACGACCAACCACCGTTTGTCCATTCAGACTGAATGTCGTGCCGAGCGGTAACGCGGATTCCGCCGGTTCGATGACAACCAAGCTCGCCGTTCGACGTTTCGTTGATCCGCGCGATTTCGCCGGGCTCCGGCTGAGCGCGACGAGCTCGCGCATGGAAACGCGCACGATTTGGTACAGAAACAGGTAGAGCAGCGCGATGAACGCCAACCGCAGCAGGAGGATGAACCAGTCAAACGAAATGTAATCGCTCAATGGTTGGATTTCTGACGAGCCACCAAACCGGCTAACGTCCGCCCTGGAATGAAAGAATCTGGAGCGTCAATGTTCCGAACGAAACTTCATCGCCGGCCCGAATGCTCTGCGATTTGATCTGCTTTCCGTTGACGCGTGTGCCATTCGTGCTGTCGAGATCCACGATCCGCATGTCGTCCTGACTGAACTCGAACCGCGCATGATGGCGGGAAACATCACCCGATTCAAGCACTAAGTCGTTGTCCATCGAACGTCCAACGGTCGTGATCGGCTTCCGCAATATCATTTCCTGACCGAATTGAGCGCCGGAGATGAAGCGGATTCGTAGCGGCGGCACACCTGACGTTTCGCGAATCACACGATAGACCTCGGTTCGTTGAATCGCCTCTTGTTCTTGGGGTCCGAGATCGGGTCGGTCGGCAATTGCCGCAGAAACCTGGATTGCCCGCTTCGGCACCGTCTCATCGCCGATGATCTGCACGCGGATGCGATCGATGGTCGTCATGTCGTTTTCACCGGCGACTTCGCCGAGCCAGGTTTCCATTTGCCGACAGAGCGACGACACATAATCCGCGAAAACCACCATGTCTTCAGGATGCATCGCGACATGGTAGTCGTTGGGGACAAGGGTGGAATCGACTGATACGACTTGATTCGCCATCATGGCTCGTTCGAGTTTCCGGCCGATTTCGGCAGGCTGAATCGGACTACGAAAGACGCGCCCGATGGAACCTTCCATCAGGCGTTCGAATGATTGTTCGAATCGGTCAAGAATGTTCACACGTCGGTCCATGGCGACAGGTGGCTTCGATGATTTGAAGGCAGCCTAGAGCGATTATAGGTTTGGGCCGAAACTAGGGTCAACGAGTTCCCAGTTCGCGATTTGTCTGGTCATCAAAACTCAGGAAGCTCCGCTCGCGTTTCCCGATTACAAACCGCAGGAAATGGTAGATCGCATAAACCTCGAGCGCGAACGGGAAATATCCGCCGTAACCGAGCACTGGCATCTCGAACAAGTGAAATCGACCAGCAAAGGTGACGTCATAGATCCACTTTGGCATCGACCAATAGTTCCACATTTCCCAGAAAAATCCGCAAGTGATCCCCGCGGCAAACAGGATGACCACCGTGTTCCACTGATTGCGCGCGACCTGCTGGGAAATGCTTGGTTGGTCGAAGAGCGCATTGACCGGATCGAGGGCGAAGAAGACTCCGATCCACACGAACGGAAAGAAATAGTGCGGAACGGCAACGGAAAGTACGAATAGAATGAGGCCCCCAACCGCGATCGCGACGAGACCGCGCCGCGACGGCTTGATCGCCATCAGCCGCCACGAACGGCGGGCCAGCCAAGTCGTGGCATACAGCTCCGACGTCTCGAACACGGCGGGAATGACCGTCGAAAAGGAGAGCGAGGCTTCAAAGTGAGATTGCCATGGACCGACCTGTTGGGAGACAAGATAGTGCCAATTGTCGAGGAAATGATTCGCCAATTCGAAGAGCCACCAGAGTGGGATCGAGGCGACGAAGAGCCCGACGAACTCGGACCGGCTGCGAGCGAAGGGCGAGGAACCCGCGCGGCAGAGGACAAGGCCGTCGACCGACAAGACATATCCCAGCCAGATCGAAAAAAACGTGTGCTCAGAAAGGGGAGGATTGCCGAACCATGCTATTGGCCAGGCAAAAGCGAGCAGCAATATCCCGACAATGAGTTGGGCCGGAACCTTGAATCCTTCTGCTGACCTGACTCGACTCAGCGTGTTCACCGCTACCTTCGACCCATGCTTAACGATTTCACCAATTCTCTGTGATCAACATTGGCGAGTATAGTGCCGCAGATTTCTACAAGTCGCCGTCAGCGTGTTCATTGCACGCTGGACCATCGAGAGCGAAAGAGCGATGCAGCCAGTTTGGATCGGGCCCTCAATTTTAACCGCGGATTTTCTGCACCTTGGCAATGACATTGTCGCAGCCGAGGAAGCCGGGGTTGATTACATTCATCTCGACGTCATGGACGGGCGGTTCGTGCCCAACATCTCGTTCGGCCTGCCCATCGCCAACGCCGTCCGACGAGCAACGAAGCTCCCGCTTGATGTGCATCTCATGATTGTCGAACCTGAGCTCTACGTGGAGCGCTTCGTCGAGGCCGGGGCAGATGTCGTCACCGTGCACGTCGAAGCCTGTCGCCATTTGCATGGAACGCTGCGCGCGATCGGGGAAGCTGGCGCCACTTCGAGTGTAGCGCTCAATCCTGCCACACCGTTGGCCGCCATCGAGGAAGTCATTCCCCTGCTGGGCGAGGTGCTGTTGATGAGCGTAAATCCTGGCTTTGGCGGGCAAACATTCATCCCGCTGGTGATTGACAAGATTCGACGGTTACGAACGGTCCTCGATGAACGGAACCCTTCGTGCCGGTTGCAAGTCGACGGCGGTATCAAGCCGTCCAATATTTCGAAGATCGTCGAGGCCGGGGCGGACACGATTGTGGTCGGCTCGGCGGTCTATGCACCTGACAAAGACGTTTTTTCCGCGGTTTCGCAATTGCGCGCGGCACTCAGCGCGGCATGCTAACTATCTGACTCCGGTTGAACCGGCAGCGCTTGCTGCCTCACGCCCGCTCGACTAAGTAAACTAATCGGTATCAGCGCCACTGCCGCGATTGCGGCCGCAGCTAAAAACGTCTCCCGTATTACCTGGACGCTCAGCGGGATCACGTGCTGCTGGATGAATTCATTCTGCCGGAGCAAGAATTGAGCGGTTGTTTCACCTTGGTTTCGGACAACCGGCTTGAGGCGTTCGGTTAGGCCCTGTAACCGGTGGACCCCGACCGCGGTAAATGCCGAGATGCCGATAGTCATCCCGAGCAGGCGGGAGACAAGTGTCAAACCCGCGGCGATGCCCCGGTCCTCAGATGGAGCGGCGTCGATGGCCGTAGCGGAGAGGGGCGCGATCACTAATCCGAACCCTCCGCCGGCGATCATGAGTCCAGGAATCATGCCAACAAGGTGCTCGTTCCGAAGACCGAGCCAAAGCGCCGAAAAACCAACAACGACCAAAACGACCCCGAGTGATGCAGTCGACCCTGCGTTGAGGCGATTGGTGATAAGGCCCCCGGACAGCGAGAAGACTGCCATCACTAACGTAAACGGTACGAGCATGAACGCACTCACGAGACTAATGTGATCCTCGGCAACGAGGATCGAAACGACAATCGGCACGTCGACCATCGCGACGATGAGCGAGGCTCCGATAAGAAAATTCGCGACGACCGCACACGCGAAACGACGCCGGCCAAACAGTCGAAGCGGGATCGCAGGGTTCTCAGTTCGTGACTCCCAAAAAATGAACAAACCAACTAGGACCGCGCTCACGGCCAAGAGCGGGACCAGATAGGACCCGAGCGGATTGCTCGTGCCCCCGAGCGCACGCAGGGCCGAGCCACCGCGGTTCCCAAACTCGCCGCCAGACGACAACCCGACATTGAGGCAGACCAATGCCGCGCCGAGCAGGAGGACGCCAAGAATATCGAGTTGTCGAACGGCTGCCGCGGTGGACCGTTCGCGGCCCACTCCGCGGACAGAGTGGCCGACTCCTGCAACGACGAGAAGTCCAATTGGGATGTTGATGTAAAAGATCCAGCGCCATGGTTCCGACGCGTTCTTGAGCACGGTAACGACGGCAGCGCCCCAAATGGGACCGAGTACCCAACCCAGCGTATCGACGGCGCCGACGATACCGAGCGCGGCGAAGCGGCGTCCGGTGGGAAGGAGGTCACCGACGAGGGCAATGGTGACCGGCAGCAACGCGCCGCCTCCGGCGCCTTGCACTGCCCGTGCGGCGATGAGCATGGGCAGATCGTTTGCAAGCGCACAACCAAGTGAGCCTAAGAGGAATACTGCGATCGAGATTTCGAAGGCGATTCCTCGACCCACAATATCGGAAACCTTGCCCATAAGGGGGATCGCGACAAGATAGGCGAGTAAGTAAGCGTTGACAACCCAAACGTAGCGATCGATGTCTGCAGTATTGATCTCGAGATCGATAACGATCCGGGGTAACAGCGTGGCAATGACCGTGAGATCGAGCGCACCGAGCAAAACCGCGGCGAGGGCCGCGAAAAACGCCCGGCGCGCGGTAGGATCAATCGGAAGTGCACCAGAGGGTGAAGCTGAGGATGCTTCCTTGCGACTAGGAGGGAGGCTCAACGGTGATCTTCTTGTTTTGATCGTAGAGGTCGAGCGTCCACGTCGCGGGATGAACATTATCGGCGCTCGCGGGTTCGGCGAGTTTCGCTCGAAGCAAATCAAAGGTACGGGCGTCAATCCAAACATCGACCGCCACGGGTGAACCATGCATAGTGCTTGAGGTCACCGGACCGACAACCTCCTCGGTCACCGAGCCGGTGACGTGATAGCTCGCTTTCCCATCAATCTCCTCCATTCCGACAATTTGCGGGTCGGTCACCTTGTTCATGACTGGACCAACGCCGCCCTGATTATCAAAGAGCACCGAGGGATCGTAGGAGAATTCTTCCGGGGCCGCACCCCAGTTGCCCGTGATCAGGTTTGTCGCCCAGGTCTGGCCGCTAATCGAGATGATCTCCGTCGATAGGGTGACTCCAGGCTTGATTTTGATCTTGAAGCGCGCGTGAACACGATCGGGGCGTTGAAGCTCTCCGTTCGCCTCAAGCAACTGAATCGTTTTGGCGTTGTCGACGTAGGTAACGCCGTCCACGCCGAGACGGAACCGAAGCGATTGTGTCGACGCCATTCGTTGGCTGGAAGTAGCGAGGATTTCACTGACAGTGGGAGTCGCCGATGGCGTTTTCTCTGGAGATCCATCTGAGCCGCCGCACGCAGCGAGAAAGAGCACCGCGCCGAGCAAATAGATAAAGCGATGGTTGTCTAAGGAGCGCGGCACAGGATGGCCCTTTCTCCTCAAGCAGTAGCGGCGCGTCGACACGGGACAGACCCACTCGGGCCAGTGTAGCAGCGTACGCCGAGTCAACGACGGGGAACGGCACAGCGGTTATTCGCGAATTAGGACGAAAGGTCTTTTGCCCGCGGCTTCTAGACCGTGCTATTATCCGGCGCCGACATGGGCAGATCGATCAGTGACATGTGGTTAAACAGTGACAGAACTTCTGGCGCCTGAGCTGGCGTTCGATGAACCGCTGAACATATCGGTCGGGTTTGCGACAGATGTCGGCGGCCGACCTAAGAACGAAGACGCGGTTCACGTGAGCGATTTACCGCCATTGTCGGGTGGGGATCTGGGCGGACAGCCTGGGCTGCTGCTGGCAATCGCCGACGGCATGGGTGGTTATGAGCGCGGTGAGGTCGCGAGCAACCTTGCAATCGAAACCGTGCGCGAGATGTTCGACGAAGATCCCGGCGCCGATGCGGCACTCCTGCTCAAGCAGGCGTTTCGCCGCGCCAACGAGCGCATCTATCAAGACGGGCGCGCGTATGGCGAGGACGCGATGATGGGCACTACCTTAGTCGTCGCGGCGACGCGGGGGAAATACGCCACGATCGCAAGTATTGGTGACAGCCGCGCGTACTTGGTCCGCGCCAACCATCTCACGCAGATTACTCAAGATCACACCTTCGTCGCCGAGCAGGTCGCCCAAGGCGCGATGTCCGAAGAAGAAGCAAGGGAAAGCCCGCACCGCAACATCGTGACCCAGGGTCTCGGCCATCGTCCAAAACTCGACTCGCGGATGCCGAATGTCTTCGAGATTACGTTGCTGCCGGAAGATCGGCTCTTGATGGTTACCGACGGCTTCTATGACGTCGCCACGAACGACGATCTAATGGAGGCCGCACTGGCTGACGATCTAAGCCAAGCCGTCCAGCGACTCATCACAGTCGCTAATGAACGAGGCACGACCGACAACGTGACGGCGGTCATCGCCTCGGTGTCGCCTTCACGGGTGCGAGAACAGATCCTCGCCGGAGCGGCAGCGAGCGAACAGCGTGGGAACTTCGTAACCCCAATCGTGATCGGCCTGATCGCCGTTCTGCTCGTGATCGTCGTGATCGCGCTCGTTCTTCTGACGTAGCACTGACTGCATCGCACTTGAGCGAGTCTTCACGCGAACCCATCATCGATGCCCACACCCATATTTTCCCGCCCGAGATTATCAATGGCCGCGCGTCGTTCCTGACCCGTGATCTTTGGTTCGAACAGCTTTATACCAATCCCGAGGCGCTCCTGATCGGTTCCAACGACCTAGTCCAGAGCATGGACCGGGCGGGAATTGACTGCTCAATTGCCTGCGGCTTCCCGTGGCGAGACCCTGGTCTCTGCCGACTGCATAACGACTTCATGGCCGAGGCGAGCGCGGCAACTGGGAGGCGGATTCACTGGTTAGGCATCGTCTCGCCGACAGCCGGCATTGAAGCGGTGAAGGAGGCCCAGCGCTGCTTCTCCCTGGGAGCAGCCGGCGTCGGCGAATTGAACGCCGATGCTCAATTGTTCGATGTTACTGATTCAAATCTCTTAAAGGATTTATACGAACTCTGCTCGCAAAACAACCGAGCGGTCATGCTGCATGCGTCCGAGCCCGTCGGGCACACGTATCCGGGAAAGGGCGCTTCTACGCCTGACCGATTGTTGAAGATGATCGAGGGGTTCCCTGAAGTTGAATTCGTCCTCGCCCATTGGGGCGGTGGTTTGCCGTTTTTTGAGCTCATGCCCGAAGTAGCTGCAACCACCGTTCGCGTCACGTATGACACCGCAGCTTCGACATACCTCTATCGCCCGCAGATCTTTCGAAGTGTCCTGGACATAGTCGGTCCCGAGCGTGTGCTGTTCGCCAGCGACTACCCGATTCTTCGCCAGGATCGATTCATTGCGAAAGCTCGTTCTGTCTCATGGCGAGGCGATGAAGAACGGCGAGCGGTTCTCTGCGAAAATGCTCGGCGAGTCTACCGACTAGAGAGGTGAGGTTCGCGCGGAGATGATTGCGGGTCTGATCGGTCGCATCGATGCCAAACTTGCTGACGCACTGCTGATCGATGTCGGCGGGGTCATCTATCGCGTGGGTACGAGCAGGACAACGCTGACTGAATCTGGCGATGTCGGTGAGACGGTCCGCCTTTCAACTCACCTCTTCGTACGTGAAGACCAGTTGACACTCTATGGCTTTGCAACGACAGACGAATTGCGTCTCTTTGAGACTCTCATCGCTGTGACCGGCGTCGGACCTCGGATGGCCTGTGCGATCCTTTCCCACTTCGAGGTTAACCGTCTGCACGAAGCAATTGCACAGGAAAACGTGGATCTCCTGGCGACCGTGCCCGGAGTAGGCAAGAAGACGGCGGCCCGGCTGATCGTCGAGCTCCGCGGCAAGTTGCCAACGGTTCCGGGTGTCGCCCAGCTGACCGGCGGTATCGACTCGGAGGCCGTCGAGGCATTACGGGCATTGGGCTATACGACCGCCGAGGCCCACTCGGCAGTGGCGCGAACGAAGACGCACTCGGGCGCCACGGTGGAAGAGCGGGTGATCGCTGCCCTTCGTGAACTGGCCGAGGTCTAGTCCTCGCGTTCCAGGCGACGCTCGATCGCGCGGGCGTGAGCGGTTAGGCCTTCGGCACGAGCGAGCGCAATGGTTGCCGGCCCCAGTTTTTGCAGCGCCCTCTTATTGGCAGCGGCAATGCTGATGACCTTCGTGAAATCCTGAACATGGATCGGCGAGGAGAAGCGCGCGGTACCGCCCGTGGGCATCACATGGCTTGGCCCCGCCGTGTAATCTCCCAGAGCTTCTGGACTGTCCTCACCCAGGAAAATCCCGCCCGCGTGTTTCACAAGAGGCACCGCTTGCCACGGATCGTGGAGCAGGAGACAGAGATGCTCCGGCGCATAGAGATTGGCGAGATCAATCGCGATCTCGACATCGGGCACGACGGCGATAATGCCATTTGTGCTGAGCGATTGCGCCGCGATCGGGCCGCGCTCGAGCTCCTCGATTTGGCGAACCAGTTCGTCATTGACGAGTCCAGCCAACTCAGCACTGGTCGTGAGTAGGATCGCACTTGCCATCGGGTCGTGCTCGGCCTGCGCGAGCATGTCAGCGGCGGCAATCTTCGCATCAGCCGAGTCGTCGGCAACGATCAACGTTTCCGTGGGTCCGGGCAATTGATCGATCGCGACGGCCCCAAACACCCGTTGCTTCGACAGAACAACGAAGATATTGCCGGGACCGTAAATCTTGTCGACGTGGGGCACCGTCTCGGTCCCGTACGCCATCGCCGCGATCGCTTGCGCGCCGCCGATTTGGAACACACGGTCTACGCCCGCGACTGCCGCCGCCGCCAAGATCAGCGGGGAAATCGCGCCATTGTTCGAAGGAGGAGAACAAACGAAGAGATCAGCGACGCCCGCAACTCGCGCTGGAATCGCCGTCATCAACAATGACGACGGATATGCGGCTGAACCGCCAGGCGTGTAAATCCCGACGCGTTCCAGAGGCCGGATGATCTGACCGAGAGCACCATCAACGGAGTAGTCGAGCCAAGAAGTTCTCAGCTGTTTGCGATGGAAATCGCCAATCCGTTGGGCCGCCGTCCACAATGCATCCTGAACCTTCGGGTCCAATTCGGCGAGCGATGACTCCCAAATTTCTTGCGGAACCTCGAACTGCGTCGGGGTTGCGCCATCAAGGTGATGGGAGTAACGCCGGACGGCCTCGTCGCCTTCACGACGAACATCAGCGATGATCCGGTCGACGACCTCTTTGGCCGAAAGCTCCTCACCAAAGACCCGCTGAATGCCCTCCTTCATTCGCGGAGAGAGATCAGGCTCTTCGAAACCGCGCCTCCGAGTCAACGCCACACGCGCCTCGTCGACATCGATTATGAATCGAATGTGCAGTCCGATTTCAGTCGTCATGGCGGTTCGTTCGTTGTTGCAATCATGCCCGTAGCACGCCGTTGACTCGCTGAGCCAAAGTCCGTTCGATGCGCGATCTGACCTTTGTCAGCTCGGAGTCGGTGAGGGCGCGGTCTGGCGCTGTGAAGGTCACGCGGTATGCCAAGCTCTTCTTGCCTTCACTAACCTGCGGTCCTCGATAAATATCAAATAGGACGATTCCGGTGGCCAATGGCCCGGCGCCAACACGCAACGCTTGCTCAACGTCGGCAGCCGGAATTGCTTCGTCGACGACGATGGCGAAATCCTGTTGGACAGGGAGAAACTTTGGGACTCTGACTTCGTGGGCATGCTCAGGCTGCACGGCGAGGACTGCATCCAGGTCTATTTCACCGACGCAGACCCGGTGCTCATCCAGGTCCCACAGCGCGGCAACGGCTGGCGTCAGCTCGCCGAACACCGCAATTCTCTGGTCTCCGGCGAACGCCGCAGCCGTTCGACCTGGATGGAGCCCCGCGTGACATGACTGCTCGATTCGCACGTCATTCAAACCAAGCCGTGTGAAAACCGCTTTCACCGCGCCAGCGAGGTCGAAATAGTCAAGATCCTCGTTCGAAGCAAAACGGGAAACTGGTTCGCGTTTCCCGGTCAAGACCATGCCGGCGACCTCGATCTCTTCCGGCAATTGGTCACGACCGGTCGGTAGATAGATCCGAGCAAGCTCAAACAGTCTCACGCTCTCGGCGTGTTTTGTATTTTCGCTGACCGAGTCGAGGAGCGCCGGAATTAGGCTCGGTCGCAAAAGGTTGCGCTGTGACTGCAACGGGTTGACTAAACGCAACAAGTCGGTCGTGGGCGCGGATCGCACGAGACCGACGGTGCCATTCTCCGCCTCGAGGGGCGCGAGTTGCTTGTTCGAGACGGTGATATAGGTTACCGCTTCATATTGTCCCAACCCGGTCAGCGTAGATCGAACCGCTTCCTTCAAGCGAAACATGGGATCACGCACGATCTTTGGCAAGTGACCAGACGGGAGGGTGCTTGGCAAGTTTTCGTATCCCGCGATTCGCGCCAATTCTTCGATGACGTCTTCTTGGATCGAGACGTCGCGACGGTAGGTCGGTACAACTACCTTCAATTCACCGTGGTCATCCAAGTTTGCGTCGAAACCAAGCCGGCCGAGGATGTCGAGAACGTCGTCAGGCTCGTAGCGGAGACCGAGGACGCGTTCGATGCGATCAAATTTCATCTTGACGGTGGTCGGTCGAGCTGGCATCGGATAGACGTCGCGCACCGCTGTTATTCTGCAGCCGGGACACGCCTCAAGGAGCAAGTGGGCGGCTCTTCCCATCGCGGGGCCGACGAGATTCGGGTCGAGCCCACGCTCGAATCGAGACGATGCATCGGTCTTTAGCCGCAGCGCCATTCGCGTGTGGCGGACCGATTTCATATCGAAATTCGCGCCTTCGAGTAGAAGTGTCGTCGTACCGTCATTCACTTCGCTGTCAACTCCGCCCATCACGCCGGCGATCGCCACGGCGCGACCAGCGTCGGCGATAACAAGCATCTCGTGGGTGAGCTGGCGTAGTTCGTGATCGAGCGTCTCTATGGTTTCGCCCGCATTCGCGCGGCGGACCATGATTCTGCCCTCATGCAAATGCGCGCGATCGAATGCGTGAAGGGGCTGACCCGTTTCGAGCATGACGTAGTTCGTCACGTCGACAATATTGTTTACCGGCCGCAGGCCTGCCGCGACTAGCCTCCGGGCCAGCCAGTCCGGCGCCGGTCCGACCTGCACTCCGTCAATGCCAATCGCCATGTACCTCGAACAAAGATCCGGTGCTTCGACGACGACGAGCGACTCGTCTCCTTCGGGCAAGGTTGAAAGTTCGACCATCGGTGGAAGTCTTAACGTCCTGTTCGTCACGGCCGCGGCTTCTCTGGCGATGCCGTGAACGGAGAAGGCGTGAACGAGGTTGGGCGTGATTTCAAATTCGATGACCGTGTCGCCTAGCCAGTCCTTCAAGCGCACGCCGACGGGCGCGTTGTCCGAGAGCACTAAGATGCCTTCGTGCTCGTCAGAAATGCCAAGCTCTTTTTCGGAACAGACCATCCCTTCGGATGGTATGCCACGAATAACTCCAGGTTTGAGCGTCTTGTATTGCAATGTGTCGCTGTGGCCGTCGATGAGACGCGCGCCAGCGAGGGCGAGCGCTACCTTTTGTCCGGCCTTGATGTTCGGTGCCCCGGTTACGACGCGGAGCCTGTATTCGCCGGCTTCGACGTTCGCCAAGACGAGCCGGTCCGCGTTCGGGTGTGGCTCGACATTCGTGACGAGGCCGACGAAAACCTTGTCCCAGTCCGCACTGATCTCGGAGATCTTTTCGGCTTCGAGACCGGCCATCGTCAGCTTGTGCGCCAACTCAGTTGGGTTAAGTCCAGTTTCGACGAAATCCGCCAACCACCGCAACGGTACCTTCATTTGACCTCGGTCCTCAGGCTATTTTGTCGTAGCAGCCATGCCTGCAAATTCGTTGAGAAAGCGCAGATCGTTACCGGCAAAGGCGCGGACATCATCCACGCCGTACTTCATCATGATGATGCGCTCGATCCCAAGGCCAAATGCGAAACCAGTGTAGCGCTCGGGATCGTAGCCCACACCCGCAAGAACCTTCGGATGGACCATGCCGGCCCCGCCCATTTCGAGCCACCCCGTGTATTTACAAACTCGGCAGCCCTCGCCGTCACAGATCGCGCAATCGACCGCGAATTCGACGCCCGGCTCAACAAACGGGAAGAAGTCGCAGCGGAACCGGATTTTGCGCTTTGGTCCGAACAACTGGCGCGCCAGCTCGCCCAAAACGCCTTTCAGATCGGCCATAGTGATGGTCTCGTCAACCGCGAGTCCTTCAAGCTGGTGAAACATCCACTCGTGGGAAGCGTCTTGTGCCTCGTACCGATAGGCCCGGCCCGGCACGATGACGCGAACCGGTGGAGCGGTCTGTTCCATCACTCGCGCTTGCATCGGCGATGTGTGCGTGCGCAGCACGATCTCTTCGTGATCGGTGTCAAGGATCATCGTGTCCCACACGTCGCGGGCTGGATGGTCGGACGGGATGTTGAGCAGATCGAAGTTGTAATGTCCGGTTTCGACCTCGGGACCAAACACGGTCTGAAAACCCATCAGGGCGAAGATGTCGCTCAATTCGCGAATCATTTGCGAAATGGGATGGGCAACGCCAATGATTCGAGGGCGGCCCGGCAAGGTAACATCGACCGAGTCTTCCGCAAGCTGCTGCTCGGCAGTGACAGCTGCGAGGATCATGCGGCGCTCTTCGTAGGCGGCGGTAAGTTCGGTTTTGATGGCGTTCGCGGCGCGACCGGCAGCCGGACGGTCCTCGGGACTCAGCGAGCCAAGTTGCTTGAGCAGATTTGTCAGTTCACCTTTGGAACCGAGATATTGACGCTCCCACGCCTCGAGATCGTTGAGTTTCGAGACCTCGTCGATCTCGTTGAGCGCTCGCGTCTTAATGTCTTCAAGTTTTTCTAGATACGACATCGATCGCCTTCAGCGTCGTTCACGTTTTCGGGACATAAAAAAAGTCCCTCGGCAAGGACGAGGAACTTCCACGCGGTACCACCCTGCTTCGCCGGTCGCCCGGCGCGCTTTGTTGCCGCCAAAGCGGCTCGCCCGATAGTGGCGGGCGTTCCATGAACGACTACTTTTACGTGCGTGCACGAAGGTTCACCGTTCGGCTCGGGAACGAACTTCAGCGGCGCGCGCCCGCGGCGGCTTCCAGTCTGTGGCTCGCCTTCCCTGGTCGGCGCAACGCCGGCTACTTTGCTCCGTCGTCGCCTTGCTCCATCTTCAATTGTGCGCCGAGTATAACAAATCGTACGGACCTCCGGCCTATACTGCGAGCCACTGGGCGAGCACCCTATTTACGCCGCGGGCGAGAGGAAGGCATGTTGGACACGATCATTACTCGAATCTACGGGCGCGAAATCCTCGATTCTCGGGGAAATCCAACGGTTGAGGTGGATGTCAAACTCTTGAGTGGAGCGCGAGCCACGGCCGCGGTCCCTTCCGGGGCGTCGACAGGCGCCTATGAAGCCGTCGAAATGCGCGATGGCGACAAGAGCCGGTATGGCGGCAAAGGTGTGCTCAAAGCCGTCAGGCACGTCAACAATGAGATCGCGGAAGCCGTTGTCGGCCTCAATGCGCTCAACCAGCGCGCGATCGACGGTCTGATGTGCGAACTGGACGGTACGCCGAACAAGGCCCGTCTCGGCGCGAATGCAATTCTTGGCGTTTCGCTCGCGGTGGCAAGAGCCGCCGCGATTGCGGTCGGCTTGCCGCTCTATCGCTACCTGGGCGGACCAAACGCACGAACCCTGCCCGTTCCGATGATGAACATCCTCAACGGAGGGAAACACGCGCTCGGGTCAAGCGTCGATATGCAAGAGTTCATGATCGTTCCGGCAGGCGCGTCGTCGTTCCATGAGGGCCTGCGATGGGGCGCGGAAGTCTTCCACACCTTGAAGTCGGTGCTTTCCGAACGCGAGTTGAGCACCCATGTCGGAGACGAAGGTGGGTATGCGCCGAGCCTCAAATCAAATCAGGAGGCAATCGAGGTCGTACTCGAAGCAATCTCCCGTGCAGGGTATGAGGCTGGTGCCGATATTGTCATCGCGCTTGATCCCGCGTCTACCGAGCTGTACCACGACGGCGTCTATCGACTTGCGGGCGAAGGAGCGGAGCTAACCGGCGACGAGTTCGTGGACTACTTTTCGGAGTGGGTGAGGAAGTTCCCGATCTCTTCGATTGAGGATGGTCTGGCCGAGGACGACTGGATCCATTGGGAGGAGCTGACGAAAGGAATCGGCGACAAGGTGCAGCTCGTTGGCGACGACCTCTTCGTCACAAATACCGAGCGGCTCGTTCGTGGCATCCGCGACAAGGCGGGCAACGCAATTCTCGTCAAGCTCAACCAGATCGGCACCCTTTCAGAAACGCTTGATACCGTCGATCTTGCCCAGCGCTCTGGGTTCAACGTCGTGATCTCGCATCGCAGCGGGGAAACCGCCGATTCGTTCGTCGCGGACCTCGCGGTCGCGACCAACGCGGGCCAAATCAAGACAGGAGCACCGTCACGTGTGGATCGAGTCGAGAAATACAATCAGCTCCTGCGGATTGAAGAAGAGCTTGGAGAAGAGGCGTTTTATCCTGGCAAGTCAGCGTTTCACGTTGTCTCCAATTAGCAGCGACGGTTGGTCCATCGAATCGGGTTTCGGCAAGCCGAGGAGGTCGAGGATCGTTGGCGCGACAGAACTCAGCACCGCTCCCGAACGCAATTCCGCTTGACGCAGCTGATCGCTCTCGGAGGTAACAAGCACGACAGGCACCGGATTCTTCGTGTGCGCCGTCATCGGGCCACCCGTGACTCGGTCGATCATCTCCTCGGCGTTGCCGTGGTCGGCGGTCACCAAAAGCGCGCCTCCCGCCGCGAGCGTCGCGTCCACGATTTGGCCGAGGCACGCGTCGACGGTTTCGACCGCGTTGACCGCCGCGGACATGACGCCGGTGTGACCAACCATGTCGCAGTTCGCGTAGTTGACGATGATGAAGTCGTAACGATGAGCTTCAATCGCTGCGATCACAGCATCGGTCACGCCGGGCCCGCTCATTTCCGGCTGGAGATCATAAGTAGCCACCTTCGGCGAGGGTACAAGTACGCGCTCTTCGCCAGGAAACGGCGGTTCCCGGCCGCCGTTTAAGAAGAAGGTAACGTGCGCGTACTTTTCCGTTTCCGCACAATGAAATTGCCTCATTCCAGCATCGCTTATTACGCGAGCGAGCGGCTTTTCGACGTCGTGTGGCTCAAACGCGACAGAAACGGGCATTCCAACTTCGTAGCGCGTCATTGTCGTGACTGGACACTTACCGGCAATGATCGTTGTCCGCTCAAAGCCATCGAAATCTGGGACTGCAAGCGCCTTCGTCAGCTGACGAGCGCGGTCGGCGCGGAAGTTGAAATAGATAATGGTATCGCCTGACCCGATGGTGGTTGGACGTTCCCCCCGATCGTGAATCACTGTCGGCCAGATGAACTCGTCGGTGACGGCCGCGGCGTACGAATCCCTCACTGCCTGGAGAGCGGACGCCGCGCGTGGGCCGGTGCCTTCGACGATCGCCTCGTACGCTAACCTCGTTCGGTCCCATCGCTTGTCGCGATCCATCGCGTAATACCGTCCGGAGACGGTCCCGATCCTGCCAACGCCCAGATCGCGTTGCCTCGCTTCAAGCTCAGCAATAAATGTCTCGCCCGACGCTGGTGAGGTGTCGCGACCGTCGGTGAACGCGTGAACAACGACATCGTCCAAACCCATTCGCTTCGCGAGCTCGAGCAAGGCGAAGAGATGACGCGAATGGCTGTGGACTCCGCCGTCGCCGAGCAGCCCTATTAGGTGAAGGGTCGTCATGTTGTTTAAGCAATGATCAATTGCCTGGTTGAATGCAGCGTTATCGAAGAACGTCCCATCCTCGATTGCTTCGTCTATCCGCGTGATCCACTGATAAACGATGAACCCGGCTCCGATGTTGAGATGACCGACCTCGGAGTTCCCCATTTGCCCTTCGGGGAGGCCAACCGCGAGACCGGAAGTGAGCAAGCGCGAATGGGGAAAGGAGAAAATCAGACGGTCCATGGCCGGCGTCTCCGCTGCCAGTATCGCGTTTCCCGGTTCGTTGCGGCCGATGCCCCATCCATCGAGGATGGCAAGGACTACAGGCCGGCGCGGACGTGGCTTGAATGTCACAGACGAAGTGATCTCCTGCTGAGGATGAGGCTTTCGATCGGCTCGCAGTTTCCCATGTCAACCGAGCCGCCGCCTAGGAATGTCACCGACAGCGTATCCCCCGTGCGACAATGCCTGCCGTTTTGGCAGTCAGTCGGAAATGAGTGGTGAGGGTTTATGGCGACCTACAACGTAACGCTGATACCGGGAGACGGCATCGGCCCAGAAGTGGCAGAGGCGACCCGGCGCGTGCTCGACGCGACGCGAATCGAGTTTGTTTGGGACGTTCGCGACGCCGGCGAAAGCGCGGTGGAAAAACATGGCGAGCTGCTGCCGGAAGAAACGCTCGAATCTGTCCGGAAGAACAAGGTCGGCCTCAAAGGACCTATCACCACACCGGTCGGTGGCGGGTTTCGCAGCGTCAATGTTGGTCTTCGCCATTCCCTTGGGCTTTTTGCGAACCTCCGTCCAGGCAAGACGATTCCCGGCGTCCAGAGCACGTTTGACAATATCGATCTCGTCATCGTCCGGGAAAACATGGAAGACCTCTACGCAGGTGTCGAATTCGATTCCGGCTCGCCGGCTGCAACGAGAGTTATCGACACGATAAACGCGTTGAGCACGAAGAAAGTTGCTGCCGACTCGGCGATCAGCATCAAAACGATTACGCCCGACGGCTCACGCCGAATCGTGAAGTTTGCATTTGACTATGCCCGGGCGAATGGCCGCAAGAAGGTAACGGTCGTCCATAAAGCCAACATCATGAAATACACCGACGGTCTCTTTTTAAGGATCGGGCAAGAGGTCGCGTCTGACTATCCTGATATCGAGTCGAATGACCGCATTGTCGACAACATGTGTATGCAACTCATGCAAAAACCGGGCGAATACGACGTGCTCGTGATGCCAAATCTGTATGGCGACATCGTCAGTGATCTCGTGGCGGGCATGGTCGGCGGATTGGGTGTCGCCCCCGGCGGCAACATCGGCGCCGATGCCGCGGTCTTCGAGCCGATCCACGGATCCGCTCCGAGCCACGCGGGCAAGAACGAAGCCAATCCAACGGCTATGATCCTTTCGGGTGCCCTCATGCTTCGCCATCTCGGCGAACAAGGTTCCGCCGAACGAGTCGAGCGCGCCGTCGCCGATGTTATCGCCTCCGCTGATCGCGTGACCTATGACCTGCGCGCAGATCGCGATCCGAGCAAAGCGGGCGGCACATCTGACATGGCCGACGCGATCATCGAACGGCTCTAGAACTTGTGTCCAAAATTGCTGGCGAGGACGTATTCGGTGCCGCTCCATGGTTTACGCCAGGTGTCAGCTTCAAACCGGGCAAGGCTGAACGAGGACAGGTCGACCGTCGTGGCATTACTGTCGCAGATCATTTCGGCAACGCACTGACCGACGGCCGGACCTTTCTTGAATCCGGACCCGCGGGTCCGATGATTGGGTGCGCGTCGGGCGTCATGTCGTGCAACCCGGCGTGGCCATGCGAATACGAAGCGTTGGCCATGATCGGCATGCGCTTGGCGATGGTTTCGATCGCGACGTCGCCATAGCCTACGGTGTTTCTCGGATCCCAGTCATCAGGGTCAACGTCGTCATGTTGGTCGCCACACCTGATGCCGACCATTGTCTGGCCTGGTGACCAAGGTCTGATGAACATGCCAAGCGCGGCATCGATGTAGGCGGCGTGCGGCGGCTCAAATGCGAGCGGCCGATTGAGGACCGCGACCTGCACCCGGAGCGCGCTAATTGGCAAGTCGACGCCAAGCGGGGCGAGCAAGGTCCTCGACCATGGACCGGCTGCGCAGATAATCGTGCCGGTCGATATCGTGCCATCAATCGTTTCAACCCCAACGATCCGGTCGCCTTCGCAGACCAACCGAAGAACGGGGCAGTGTTTCGATCACGCTTGCGCCTGCTGTGATGGCAGCGTGCGCCATCGAGCGAGTGGCCGAAACAGCGTTGACATATCCACTTTCAGGCTCAAATGTCGCCGCCAGTAGATCGGAGGTATCAAGAAATGGCTGGAGAATGAGGAGGTCCTCGGGGCAGAGAAGTTCGGATTTGATCCCGATCTCGCGGTGCATCTCGACGTTTGCGCGAAGTGAAGCGAGATTACGAGCTTGATCAACGCCTTTGCCGAGCGTGAAGACCAGACCGCTCTCGACGAACTCGCAATCGCCGATCCCAACGACTTCCTGCCATCTGCGAAAGACGTGCAAACTCAGATGGGCGAGCGTTGCCTCCGGCCGATTGGAATAGTGCCGGCGCAACAATGCGCCGGTTTTCCCGCTGGCGCCGGAGGCGATCGTTGACCGCTCGAGAAGCGTTACCCTTGCGGACCTACGGCGAGCCAAATGCCAGGCGATGCTAGCGCCCATGATCCCGCCGCCGATGATCACGACGTCGGATGTTCGTGGTAATGCCGATGCCACGTTCAACTCCCGAAATTAGGGCCGAAAAATGACCGAAGACAGCCGCATTTTCTTGACACTCTCAGGCACGAATTCCTATACTACTCGGTGGCGGTTTCGGGTCGCAGGGATGAGCGTGCCGACGTAGCTCAATTGGCAGAGCAGCTGTTTTGTAAACAGCAGGTTGCGGGTTCGAGTCCCATCGTCGGCTCCACCGCGAATCTCGTCGGAGCAGGCGGGCCCAATTTGGGAGAGGCACGGGCAGGTGCCAGAGTGGTTAAATGGGCCTGACTGTAAATCAGGTGCGAAAGCTACGGTGGTTCGAATCCGCCCTCGCCCACCGACTGCCGGTGTAGACTCGCGCGGTCGCTGCCACGGGCCCACATAGCTCAGCTGGTAGAGCACATTCTTGGTAAGAATGAGGTCCCCGGTTCAAGTCCGGGTGTGGGCTCCAGTTTGGTTGAGTCGAGGAGAGGCTCCGCAGAGCCTCTCTATGTCATGTCAACGTAGTGAGAGACGCGCATTGACAGGCGCGTAGAGGAGGACCCGGACCGATGGGCAAGCAGAGATTTGAGCGGACGAAGCCGCATGTGAACGTGGGCACGATCGGGCACGTCGATCACGGCAAGACCACCCTCACGGCCGCGATCACCAAGACCTTGGCCCTGCGGGGAGAGGCCAA
>JBJMMD010000028.1:0-4450 GCA_045804965.1 Thermomicrobiales bacterium
TCCTCGCCAATGTCGCCATCCGGCACCGCATTCACGTCAATGACTGCCACGTCCGGCTGACTGCGGAGTGCCTCGACGATCGCCGCATCACTTTCGTAACCGACTGCGCGCTGCCCGAATTTCAACGTGCTGTTGTCAATGAACGTAGCGTCCATCCCCCGAACCTGGTACTCCTTCCAGGCCGGATCGTCGCCGCCAGCCAGTCGCATTCCGGAGATCCCTAAGCTCGGCGCGTGGACCACACCAGTGGCGGTGAACTGGCTCGTGTCGACCCCCTTCGATTGCAAAGTACCCGTGAAGTCCGTTACCGGGTCAGCACTCATCGCATCGGCGCGGACATCCCAACCGGCATTGGCCTCGTCGCCGAGGAGGAGGTTGGTGAAGTTCTGGTTCATCGTTGCCATCATGACCAGCGAGAAGACGATCAAGCTGAACATGGCGATGGTCAGCCCGGTCCGGCTCTTGGTAGCGCCTGGATAGGCGATGGCCGTTCGGACCGCGGGCAGCTGTCCCCGGAAGAGGCTGCCGAGGCGATTGACCCCCTCCAGGAGCACATCCAGATTGACGACAATCAGAATCGTCGCGGCAACGACCATGAAGATGCCAGAGATGAAGAACATCTCAAAGCCCACGTCGTACTTGCCAAAGATCGCGTCGAACGTACTCTGCGGTAGCAACCAATAGACCAACAACACGAGGGCGACAATCGTCAAGACCGGCCGGCTGGGCGCACCGAAGAAGCGCAGAATCAGCGCGATACCGAACGGCGCCAAGCTCATCCCGGTTGAGAAGAGAATTAGTTTTTCGGAGCCGTTGCCCGCGAAGATCAGGAGCCCACCGACCAGGAGCAAGAGAATCCCCCAAACGAGCGTCCGCTTTCTACGCACGGGCGAGGTCGCGTCCGGAAGATCGCGCACCGCCGCCACGATGTTGAGGCGGCTAATCTTCCAGCTGGAGCCGACGACGGAGAGGAACGTGATCACCACGCCAAGGCAGTAGGCCACGACCAGTGAGCGCGCTGAAACGTGTGGCTCGATCGGCACGTACTTCCCGAAGATCGCCTTGATGCCCAAGGCGATGCCATACGTCGCCAAGACGCCAAGCAGCGACCCGACCAGCCCAGCCAAGAGGGCGTAGCCTGAGCCCTCGCTGACGAACTGCTGAACCAGTTGGCCGCGTTGCGCGCCGACGGCCCGGGCCATGCCCATTTCCGCTCGCCGCTCGGCTGCCAGCATCGTGAAGATCAGGACGATGAGCAGGATGCCCGCGGCCACGGAGAAGAGACCAAGAATCAGGAAGACCGCGGTGAAGACGGTCGATGTCTGCTTGGCCTCGTCAACTGTGTCCTGTTTGATCGGAGACACGCCGAGGCCGGTACCGGCCAGCGCCGGTTGCAGTCCGTCCACGACCGCGTCGGTCGCGTCGAGGCCATCGTGCACACCGCCAACGTTTGAGACGGTGACGGCCGAGATAAGGTCCGTTTTACCAGAGAGGGTTTGGAGGTCGGACAGCGGTATCGAGAGCCCGGTCGTGCCGCTCAGCACCGTATCTTCGGCGATGGCCGCAACTGTCTTCTCGACAGGTGTGTCGTCCCAGTACAGTGTTACGACGTCGCCGGACGCGGCGTCTAGATCATCGGCAAGCGAGTCGGAGAGGACAATCGCATTTGGGCCGATCTTGGCGAGGTCGATCGCCGAGCCGTCGGTGCCGACAAGACCACCGAACGAATCAAGGCGGGTTGGGTCAAGGCCCGTGGCAATCGCGAATGGCTCGGCCTGACCGGCGGCAGTGTTGGTCACTGCCACTGGAACGTTGAGTATCGGCATGACGCCATCGATATCAGCATTCCCAGCGACGGCTGCATCGACCTCGGCTAGGCGGGCGGCGCCAAAGTCCTTTTCGGTAGACAAGTCCGCTGACCCGTCGCTGCTGGCGCTACCGACGACGATCTCGTCGACGTGGCCGAGCTTGTTATACGCATCGGACGTCATTGAGTAGTCGACTGTGTCGCCCGTGCCGAGCGCGGCCGAGATGATCATCGTGGAGAGCATCAGTCCGACCACGATGAGAATTGTCTGCGCCTTGCGCCGAGGAATATTGCGCACGCCGAGTTTGAAGATGACGGGGCGTCGCCAGGCGACCCAAGCAACCGTCAATAGACACAACCCCAACGCAATCAACAAGGTGATCATGATGCCGGTGACCGGGACACCAAAGATGTCATTCATGGCTGGTGCTCCTCAAGAGGCGGTATCCGCATTCGAGACTGGAGACCGGCAAGGCGTGATCGAAACCAAAATCTGTCGGAATGGCTTAGGCCACCGCTGCTGAGTCAGCCACCTCGCGAGACGGGTCGCGGGGAACTGAACTGGTCGACTCGAGAATTTCGCCGTCGCGCATGCGGACGATCCGGTCGCAGCGATCGCCGACTCCAGGGTCGTGCGTCACCAGAACGAAGGTCAAATGGTTCCGTGCGTTCAGGTCTCGCATCAGATTGATGATCTCTGACGCCGTTGCGGAGTCGAGCGCGCCTGTGGGCTCGTCGGCCCAGACGATGGCGGGGTCGTTGACGAGCGAACGGGCGATCGTCACCCGCTGCCGCTGTCCGCCAGACAGTTCCGCTGGCCGGTGCTTGCTCCACTGCGTGAGTCCCACCGTCTCCAGCGCTTGCATCGCCTTGTCCCGGGCATCGCGCGGCCGCATCCCACTAACCAGCAGGGGCAGTTCCACGTTTTCGACGGCGTTGAGGACCGGGAGGAGGTTGTAGACCTGAAAGACAAAGCCCATTCGCCGGGCCCGGTGATCCGTCCGCACGCGGTCGGACATGCGCGAAAGGTCCTCGCCTTCCAGCCAGATTTGCCCAGTGTCAATGTTGTCGAGACCTGACAGGCAGTTGAGGAGCGTCGTCTTTCCGCAGCCGGAGGGACCCATGACCGCGATCATCTCGCCACGAGCCACTGCGAAGTCGATTCCTTTGAGAGCGTGTACTACGTCGGTGCCGGTATGGTAGGTCTTGACCACCGCTTCCGCCTGGATGATAGGTTCAAGACCGATTTGACCTGGTTGTGCAGCGTGCGCGCCATGGCCGCTGACCTTACCATTCGTCGCCTTGTTGCCATTTCGCCCGAACATAACGTCCTCTCTTTCTCAATGGCAGCCTCCCAAGCAGGGCCCGACGATGGGCTGTGGCTGCCGGCAGCCATGAAATTTCCTCTTGGTTGATGTTGAGCGTGAGCGATCCCCGCAAGCGCACAGGGGGGGAGAGGGGGCAAGGGGACGGGACGCGTGGCGGTTTCCTTCCCCAGCTTATCTGGCGAACCACGGTGTGTCATGAACTTTCGTCATGCAGTTGGCGTGGCGATCATGTCGCGGCTCCCGCAGAAAACGACTAAGTTCGGCGCCGGAGACGAGCTTTACGCTGATGAGGCGATCCACGTCTGGCCGTGCCAAGTGCCTACGGAAGTGGAGCAAGCCTCGACTCAGAAGAAGACAAGGCTCTCGTGATCGGTGCGAGCCTGCGAGAGGGAATGGGGACTTCTCCTCGGAGGCAACGGGGTGCTGGTGCGCCGCGCACTCCGGTGGCGTGAGAACCTGCTCCTCACCTGGGCAGGCGACTCTCCCAACCGCGCCATATGGAGTGAGCGACGGTGCGTCATGACGACCCTTTTTCATCCGCGCCGTAGTTGTGACAATATGCTTGCCCACGATCGCATGCGTGAGGCGAGACGGTAGGTCATGACCATCCACCGCACAAGAGACCAAATCACCGCGGCCATACAGCGTGCGGCCTGGGCCGCTCGGGAGCGCACCCACTTCCCCGACCGCATCGCCAAGTTTCCGCGCGCCGTCGACGATGTTGAGGAATCGGAAGATTGCTGGTGGCATATCGACCGGGTTGGGGTGATCGGTGAGCCTGATGAGTGAGACGTACCATATCATCCCGGAGAAACCGCGTTCATGAAACACTGTGCCCAAGCGGGCGACGAGCGAGTAGCGACCGCGATGTGGGATGGGGTTGCGTTTGCGGGTGCCCACCCTTAGACTCCACCGATCCGGTTGTCGTGAGAGGAACAATGGAAAGGAGACCTGTATGCGGAAGGTCATGCTTGGCCCGTTCATGCTCATGTTCCTGCTTGGCCCGGCACGTGGCGTCTCGGCGCAGCAAGCGACCCCCGCCGCAACTCCGTTCGCCGGCATGGGGTATCAGGAGTTGCACATCGTCGCCACGGACACGGCATTTCAAGCGCCTGCCAAGGCAACAGCGGGGCTGACCCTCCTCACCATCGAGAATCAATCAAGCAGCGATGCTAGCGTCACCCTCGGTGCACCCAAAGCGGGCCAAACGATGGACGAGATGATGCAGACGTTGGCAACGCCGTCGCCGCAAGGCTTCCCGCCCATCTTCTACGAGATCAAGCTCACGGGTGGGCCGAGCGCGAAAGCTGGTGAG
>JBJMMD010000029.1:0-93405 GCA_045804965.1 Thermomicrobiales bacterium
GGAGATGGTGATGCCGGGCGACAACATCCAGATGGGGGTGGAGTTGCACACGCCGGTGGCGATCGAGGACGGGCTGCGCTTTGCGATCCGCGAAGGCGGGCGCACGGTCGGCGCCGGTGTCGTCACCCAGATTACGGAATAGTCGTCTCATTGACGCCGCAGTTATCAGAAACGCAGAGGAGCGAAGGAATGGTCGCACGCAAACCTAGCCAAAGAATCCGGATCCGCCTTAAGGCGTACGACCATAAGATCCTCGACCAGTCGGCAGGAAAAATTGTCGAGACGGCCGAGTCGACGGGAGCGAAGGTTGCGGGGCCAGTACCCCTGCCAACACGGATCGAGAAGTTTTCGGTCATCCGCTCGCCGTTCATCGACAAGGACTCGCAAGAGCAATTCGAGATCCGGACGCACAAGCGGCTGATCGATGTTTTGGAGCCTAGCGGCACGACGATTCGCGCCCTCATGCGCCTGAATCTGCCCGCCGGCGTCGATATTGAAATCAAGTTGTAAACGTAGTCGGAGGGCCGCAAAAAAGGCCCTCCGCCACACAGAAATCTTTTACGCTCTGAATGCGATGGCGGCCACCGAGCTGGCGTCGCTTCCTGGCGAAACAGGGGAGAGCCAATGATTCAGGGACTGGTCGGGCGAAAGCTTGGGATGACACAGATGTTTGATGATACTGGCGTCGTGCACCCAGTGACCATCATTGAATGTGGCCCTAATGTGGTGACGCAAGTCAAAACGGCCGATAAGGATGGCTACGAAGCGATCCAGCTTGGATTTGGTCTCGACAAACGTCTCAACAAGCCGGAGCAGGGCCACCGGCGCGGGAGCGGGTTCATGTCCCGCACGCTGCGGGAGCTGAAGGCGGACGACGTCGGCGAGTTCGAAGTTGGACAAGTAATTAAGGCAGATACGTTTGACGTTGGCGAAATTGTCGACGTGACCGGCACGTCGAAGGGACGCGGGTTCCAGGGTGGAGTCAAGCGCCATGGATTCAAAGGCGGCCCGAAGACGCACGGTCAGTCAGACAGGCATCGTGCTCCCGGTTCGATCGGCTCGAGCGCGACTCCCGGCCGCGTATTCAAGGGTTTGCGCATGGCGGGCCACATGGGGCACGAACGGGTGACCGTGCAGAACCTCAAGGTCTTGCGCGTGGATCCGGAGCGGAACCTGTTGTTGATTCAGGGATCTGTCCCTGGTCCGATCAAGGGAATTGTTCTCGTTCGCCGGGCAGTGAAGGGACAGAACCGGAAGTAAGCGCGAAGGGCAAGAGCGGCAACGCTCGGACCGAAGGCCTTACCGACAGGGAGCGCATCAATGCAGATTGACATGTATGACACATCAGGCACGGTTGTCGCCAAACAAGAGCTCGACGAGACGGTTTGGGGCATCGAGCCGAACATTTCCGTCATGCACCAGGCGTTGCTTCGACAGCAGGCAAATGCCCGACTGGGAACGCATGACACGAAGACCCGAGCCGAAGTTCGCGGAGGCGGCCGCAAGCCATGGCGACAGAAAGGCACCGGGCGCGCGCGGCAAGGTTCGATCCGATCGCCGCAGTGGGCCGGTGGCGGTGTCGTCTGGGGGCCCCATCCGCGGAAATACACGCAAGCGCTGCCGAAGCAAATGCGCCGGCTCGCGATTCGGTCAGCACTTTCCGCGAAGGTGCGGGATGACCGGATTACTGTTGTTCAGGGCCTAGATGAAATCGAGCCGCGAACCAAAGCGATGAAGGCACTGCTCGAGAAGCTCCCGCAGAGCCGGTCGATTTTGATTGTGATTCCGGAGAAGACTGAAGCGATCGAACGGGCGGCGGGAAATCTGGAGCAAGTGCGGACGTTGCTTGCTTCGTACGCGAATGTTCGCGATCTGCTCAAGTACGAGCGTGTAATCATCACGCCGGAGGCGATCGCAAAGATTGAATCGCTGTGGGCGCTCTCCGAGAGGCAGAGAACGCCGAGCGCCTTCAAGCTCGCGCGCCTAGCTGCCCGCGATGGTGAAGCCACCGCGCCGGTGAAGGAGGCCCAGCGTGCCTGAATTGCGACTGGAGGACGTTATCGTCCGCCCTTTGATTACCGAGAAGAACACCTGGCTGATGGAACGAGGTCAATACTCATTCCGCGTCGCGAGCGTTGCGAACAAGCCTCAAATCAAGGCGGCGGTCGAGCAGACTTTTAACGTCAAGGTGAAGGCGGTCAATACGCTCAACGTGAAGCCGAAGGCGAAATCGCGAATGGCCAGTCGCCGCGGCGGGCGGATTGCAGGGCACGAACCCGGCTGGAAGAAAGCGATCGTGACGCTCATGCCGGGCGAACACATCGATCTTTTCGAGCAGGTCTAACGGCGAGGAGAGGAGGAACGTAATGGCAATTCGCAAATACAAACCGACCTCGCCGGGCCGTCGCTCGATGAGCGTGAGCACGTTCGAAGAGATCACGAAGAAGAAGCCGGAAAAGAGCTTGACCGAGCCGCTGAAGAAAACTGCCGGCCGCAACAACCGTGGTCGAATTACTGTGCGGCATCGCGGTGGTGGGGCGAAACGCTTTTATCGAATTATTGATTTCAAGCGCAACAAGACTGGCGTGCCGGCTCGTGTTGCCGCAATTGAATATGATCCAAATCGTTCGGCGCGCATCGCACTGCTCTTTTACGTCGACGGCGAGAAGCGATATATGCTCGCTCCGCTCGGCCTAAAGGTCGGCGACACCGTCGTCGCGGGAACTGGTTCGCCGATTCGGGTCGGAAACGCGCTGCCGTTGCGGGATATTCCCACCGGCACCCAAATCCATAATATCGAACTGCGGCGTGGCGGTGGCGGACAACTCGTCCGCTCGGCTGGCACGGCGGCGCAACTCATGGCGAAGTCTGAGGATTACGCGCAGGTCCGAATGCCATCCGGCGAGGTTCGTCGCATCCATTTGGATTGCATGGCGACGCTCGGTCAGGTCGGCAATGTCGACCACGAGAACGTCGTAATCGGGAAGGCCGGTCGATCCCGGCATATGGGGCGTCGGCCGACTGTGCGCGGCTCGGCCATGAACCCGCGTGACCATCCGCACGGCGGTGGTGAAGGCAAGGCGCCAATTGGCGGCCAGCCGAAGACGAAGTGGGGCAAACCCGCAACCAAGCGGACTCGCAATAGCAAGCGAACCGATTCGATGATTGTTCGGCGGCGACCCGCGAACCGTGGGCGGAGCCGATAGGGGCGTTCGGGAGCCAGTGGCAGAGTGCCGTCAGTAGCATGTAGTTGATCGACTGAACACGCTGATGGCGGGCAACGGAGAGCGCGGAGGAAACTGTGGCGAGATCGTCAAAAAAGGGGCCGTATATCGACCCCAAGTTGGAAACGAAGATTGATAACCTGAACCGCTCGAACGAGCGCCGTGTGGTCCGGACTTGGGCGCGCGCTTGCACGATCTTTCCGGGGATGGTTGGTCATACGATTGCCGTCCACAACGGCCGGCAGCACGTGCCAGTCTTCGTTAGTGAGCAAATGGTAGGTCACAAGCTTGGCGAGTTCGCGCCGACCCGCACGTTCCGCGGCCACGGCAAAGACGCCGACCGACGGTCACGACGGTAATGGGCCAAGCGCCGGCCAACGGTCGCCGCTGAGGAGGATGGGATTCGATGGAAGTAAAGGCGAGTCTGGCTCGGGTCCGCATCTCGCCGCGAAAAGCGCGGCTGGTGGTCGATGCGGTTCGCGGCAAGCGCGTGCTCGAAGCGCAGACGATGTTGAGGTTCATGCCTCAGAAAACCGCGGTCGAGCTCGAGCGATTGATGAAGTCGGTCGCGGCGAATGCAGAGAACAATTACGACCTTGATCCTGAGGATCTTTGGATCAAGGCAATTTGGGCCGATGACGGCCCGACGTTAAAGCGGTTTAAGCCGAAGGCGCGCGGCCGGGTTGGCAGAATCAACCGGAGGTCGTGCAGCATCACAGTCATCGCCGAAGACAGAGGAGGTCGATAGATGGGACGTAAGGTCAATCCAGTCGGCTTCCGATTGGGTATCGTTAGCGACTGGGAGTCCAAGTGGTACGCTGAACGCGATTATACGGAGAAGCTCCACGAGGACATCCGCATTCGCAAGCTGATCATGAAGGAGTTAACTCGCGCCGGGATTTCGCGGATCGAACTCGAGCGCTATGCCAACAAAGTCGATGTCACATTGCACACGTCGAAGCCCGGCATTGTGATTGGCAAGCAGGGCGCAAATGTCGAGCGCCTGCGCCAGATGCTCGAAAACGATATCAAGAAGAAGGTTCACCTCAAGATTGAAGAGATCAAGGTGCCTGAGGTCGACGCTCGTTTGATTGCTGAAAGCATCGCCGAGCAGATCGCGAGACGCGTCTCATACCGCCGGGCAATGAAACACGCGGTGCAGACTGCGATGCGTCGAGGGGCCAAGGGCGTCAAGATTCGGCTGTCGGGTCGCCTCGGCGGTGCCGAGATGAGCCGGTCGGTCGTCGAAATGGACGGTCGCGTACCACTGCAAACGATCCGTGCAAACATCGATTTTGGTGTCGTGCACGCGCATACGACCTATGGTCGGATCGGCGTCAAAGTCTGGGTCTACTCAGGCGATGTGATTCCCGAGCGGCCGGTTACAGAGGCGAGCCTGACCGCCGACTTGGCGGCGGTGTCGGGGAGCTAGTTCAGGTCCATTGGACTTGGCGAGAGGGGCGAGGAGCGTACCAAGATGTTGATGCCGAAGCGGACGAAATACCGCAAGATGATGCGGGGCCGCATGAAGGGGAAAGCGCAGCGGGGGTCAACTATCGCGTTCGGCGATTTTGGCTTGCAAGCGCTTGAACCAGCATGGATCACGAGCCGCCAGATCGAAGCCGCCCGCCGAGCGATCACGAACTATCTCAAGCGTGGTGGAAAGGTTTGGATTCGGATTTTTCCGGATAAACCCGTGACTCAGAAGCCAGCAGAAACGCGCATGGGTTCAGGCAAAGGCAATCCGGAATACTGGGTTGCCGTCGTCAAGCCTGGCCGGTTGCTGTTCGAAGTTGGAGGCGTGTCGGAGGACAGCGCGGTTGAGGCACTGAAGCGAGCCGCGATGAAGATGCCAATTAAGTGCCGAGTGCTAGTTCGCCAGACGCCAGGGACTCCAGAAACGGGCGAGGAGGATGCGGCATGAAGCCGGCAGATATTCGCGCCATGACCAACGCGCAGATGGATCAGCAGTTGACTGATCTCCACACCGAATGGCGCAACCTCCGGTTCCAAGAGGCGGTCGGCAAACTGACCGATACCGCACGGACTCGCAAGATCCGCAAGGATATCGCTCGTATTCATACGATTCGGACAGAGCGCGAAATTGACGCCGCGGCCCGCGAGGCGATCGCCGCCAGCGAGCGATAACGGTGGACGAAGAGGACAAACATGACAGACGCGCCAACACCAACAACGACGGACGCAGCCAGCAACAGCCCGGCCTTGCGCAGACAACCTGCACGGGTCCAAAAGGTCGGCAAGGTCGTCAGCGACAAAATGGACAAGACGGTGGTGGTCACGGTCGACTATGTGCGACGGCACCCCCTTTATCACAAACGTATCACGCGGACGAGCAAATTCATGGCGCACGACGAGCGCAATGAGTGCAAGCCGGGTGATTTGGTTCGAATCGAAGAAACGCGACCGCTGTCAAAGCACAAGCGGTGGATTGTCCGCGAGATCATCGAGCGAGGCGTCCAGCTCTGATTGTCGTCGCGATTCATGTTTGGGCAGGCAGAGGGTAGAGCGGTGATTCAGCAACAAACGCGACTGAAGGTTGCCGATAACAGCGGGGCACGCGAAATCATGTGCATCCGCGTACTCGGCGGCTCGGCGCGCAAGTATGGCGGCGTCGGTGACGTAATCATCGCCGCAGTCAAGCAAGCGCAACCGAACGCCGGAGTAAAGAAGGGCGAAGTTGTGCGAGCGGTCATCGTGCGCACAGCCCAAGAGTATGGGCGTTCGGACGGCAGCCATATCAAGTTTGATGACAACGCGGCGGTTCTGATCACACCGCAGGGCAACCCACGCGGAACGCGCATTTTTGGACCGGTGGGTCGTGAGCTACGCGAGCGCCAATACATGCGCATCGTTTCGCTCGCGCCCGAGGTGCTATAGCCAGCGGGCGCCGCGGGCAAGAGAGGAAGGCGTACGCGCCATGCGGAAGATTCGAAGCGGCGATAACGTCGTCGTCATCAGCGGGAAGAACAAGGGGCAAACCGGCAGGGTCCGGTTGAACCTGATTGAAGAAGATCGCGTGGTCATCGAAGGCGTCAATATCGTTATCAAGCACATCAAGCGCGGTCGCGCGCGCCAAGCGGGACGGGTCGAGGTGGAAGCGCCTCTCAATGTGTCCAAAGTGATGCTCATTTGTCCGAATTGCAAGCAGCGAACCCGAGTCGGGATTCGCGGAGACAGCAACGGCAAGAACGAGCGCTTTTGTAAAAAGTGCGAGCAGTCGATTCCGCGGCCCGACGTCGATTAAAGGCCGGAGTAGTCGTTCGTTAATTGATGGGTGACCTGAGCGCTTGCGGACAGCGGACCAGGTGGGAAACACCCCGGATGGCAAGTTTCATCAAGAGCGGGAGTGAACCGCAATGGCACGAGTATTCGATCAATACAAGAACGACGTCATCCCCGCGATGATGACCGAGTTCAATTACAAGAACGTGATGCAGGTTCCGAAGCTCGAGAAGATCGTGGTCAATATCGGGCTTGGGGAGGCAGTTCAAAACGCAAAGGCGATCGACGCCGCGGTCGCCGACTTGTCGGCGATTACCGGCCAACGACCAGTGGTGACGCGGGCGAAAAAGTCGGTTGCGGCGTTCAAGCTGCGCGCGGGAATGCCCATCGGCGCGATGGTCACGCTGCGCGGGCCACGGATGTATGAGTTTCTCGACCGGCTGACATCAGTCACGATGCCGCGAATTCGCGACTTCCGCGGTGTTTCGCCTAACTCGTTCGATGGTCGTGGCAATTACACACTCGGTCTACGGGAACAGATCGTTTTCCCCGAGATCGATTACGACAAAGTTGACAAATCTCGTGGTCTCGAAATGAGCTTCGTGACCACGGCAAAGAACGATGAAGAGGGACGAAGGTTGCTGGCATTGCTCGGCGTGCCCTTCGCAAGAACCGAAACGTAGGGAGATCAAAGAACCGATGGCGAAGAAGTCTTGGATCGTCAGGGCGCAGCAGCCGCCGAAATTTCAAACCCGCGCGGTCAACCGCTGCAAACTATGTGGCCGAAGCCGGGCGTATATGCGCAAATTCGGTCTCTGCCGGATCTGCTTCCGGGAGCACGCGTCCAACGGTCGCTTGCCGGGTGTGACGAAGTCGAGCTGGTAGACCGATCGTAGAAATTACTCAGGCTACGGAGACATAACGCATGAGTGTGAACGACCCGATCAGCGACATGCTGACGCGGATCCGGAACGCGGGGATGGCACGAAAACCAACCACGACGATGCCTTCGACGAAGGTGCTGGTGGCCATCGCCAAGATTCTGAAGGCTGAAGGCTATATCGCCGATTTCGAAGTGATTGAAAAGCGCCCGCAAGACGTGCTGAGCGTTACGCTTCGCTATGGCGCTGACAAACGACACTCGATCCGCGAAATTCGCCGGGTGAGCAAACCGGGCCTGCGCGTCTATGCAGGCAAGGAAGCAATCCCTCGAGTGAAAAGCGGTCTCGGTATCGCGATCGTGAGCACGCCGCAAGGGGTGCTGACCGGTTACGAAGCGCGGCGGCGCGGCATTGGCGGCGAGGTGCTCTGCACTGTCTTCTAACCGAAGACGCGGGCCGCTGGCGGAAGGAACGGAAGATGTCTCGAATTGGACGCAAACCGATCACGGTCCCGGCAGGAGTCGAAGTCGAGATTGGCGAGCGAAACGTCGTTCAGGTGAAGGGTCCGAAGGGACAGCTGGCGCAGCAGTTCAGCGGTAGTCTCACATTGACGCAGGATAATGGCACGATCACGGTTGAACGGCCTGACGACGAGCGAGAACATCGAGCTTTGCACGGGCTCACACGTTCGTTGCTGAATAATATGGTTGTCGGCGTGACTGAGGGTTTCAAGAAGAACCTTGAAATCCAAGGCGTCGGCTACCGCGCCGCGATCGATGGTCAAACTCTGGTCCTCAATGTTGGCTACTCGCATTCCGTGCGGATGACGCCGCCGGAGGGCGTGATGTTTGCCCTTGACGGCCCGACCAAGGTCATCGTGAGCGGGACGGACAAGCAGCAAGTTGGCGAAGAAGCGGCCCGCATCCGCCGGGTACGGCCTCCCGAGCCGTACAAAGGCAAGGGAATTCGTTACGAGGGCGAGTATGTTCGGCGCAAGGCTGGCAAGACTGGCAAGGCGAAATAACAGCATGGCGGGTAGCAGGGGCGCCGTCCTCACCGTTGCGAGAATCGATCCTTTAGGCGGCCTGCAATCCAGCACCTGGCACGATTGGAGCGTTGAACAATGCGCGTGAAATTTAGAAGAAGGCTCACTCCCCGGCAGCGGCGCCACGTACGTGTGCGGGCGAAGGTGAAGGGAACGGCGGCAAGGCCGCGGTTGAACGTATTCCGGTCCTCAGCACACATGTACGCTCAGCTTATTGACGACGTACAAGGGCATACCTTAGCTGCGGCGAGCGACCTCGAAGAGGATGTCAGGAACCGATTGGGCGAGGGCGCGGCTAAAACTGACCGCGCCAAAACCGTCGGGACTGTTATTGCAGAGCGCGCCAAAGCCGCGGGCATCAACGCCGTGGTGTTCGATCGTGGCGGTTTTCTTTACCACGGCCGAGTGCGGGCGGTAGCCGAGGGTGCGCGAGAAGCAGGCTTGGAGTTTTAGCCAATCACCGGGCATCTGGCGCTGGCGCCGGGGCACGACGCAGTCACGGAGTTACGGATGGATCGAGAAGAGCGAGGCTCACGACGCCGAGGCGATGGTGAGGCAAGCGAGTTTGAAGAGCGAGTAGTGCAGATCAACCGCGTGGCGAAGGTCGTCAAGGGCGGTCGCCGCTTTGCCTTTGGCAGCATCATCGTCGTCGGCGATGGCAAGGGCCGCGTCGGCGTAGGACTCGGTAAGGCCGGTGAGGTGCCTGATTCCATCCGGAAAGGTGTCGAAGCCGCCAAGAAGCAAATGATCGCCGTTCCGCTCGAAGGGACGACAATTCCGCACGAAGTTCAGGAAAGCTTCGGCGCTTCGCGAGTGCTCCTGAAACCGGCCGCACCGGGAACCGGGGTTATCGCCGGTGGTGGCGTGCGCGCGGTCGTCGAGGCAGCGGGGATCAAAGACATTCTTACCAAATCGCAAGGCAGCAACAATCCGGTTAACGTCGTGCGCGCGACAATGCGGGCGCTGCAACTGCTCGAATCGCCGGAAGCTGTCGCGGTTCGACGCCGCAGCAATCGCCCGATCAAGCGGGCGATGGGCGCCACGATGGTAGCCACACCGGCCCCGCGACCGATTCAGGGCGGCACGCCTGAGAAAACAGATTCTCGACAACCCGGGCGCAGCCGGGGCGGACAGAACCGAACGCGCAGGGGTGAAGGTTGATGACCGCGAAAAAAGTGAAGACGCCGACTTTGAAGGTAACGCTGGTTCGCAGCACGATCGGGCGCCCGCGGGACCAAGAGACCACGGTGCGGTCGCTGAGGCTGCGTAAGCTACACCAAACTGTTGAGCACCCAGACACGCCGGCAATCCGTGGCATGATCACCAAAGTTCGCCACCTGGTCGTTGTCGAAGAGTCCGAGGGGTAGAATTTCATTGTTCGACGCCCGTGCATGATCGTGCGAGTTAGCGAACAGAGAGAAGAGTAGAGAACGGCCATGCCACTCAACTTGAATGATCTGCGCCCGAGCGAAGGTGCGCGCAAAAGTAAGAAACGAGTTGGCCGAGGTACGGGCAGCGGCCACGGCAAAACGTCCGGTCGCGGCACCAAGGGTCAGAACTCTCGCTCGGGTCCAGGCGTTCGTCCGGGATTCGAGGGCGGACAGCTTCCGATCCAGAAGCGCATGCCCTACAAGCGAGGCTTTACGAATATTTATAAGACGCCGTGGGAAGTCGTAAACATCGCCCGGATTGCCGAACTCGGGGTCGATAGCCCGATCACTCCGGAGGTGCTCTACGAGCGAGGTGTGATTCGTGGTCTTGAATTCCCGGTGAAAATACTTGGCGACGGCGAGCTTACGAGCGCGATCTCTGTTTCAGCCCATGCGTTTTCCAAGACCGCGACGGAGCGGATTGAGGGCGCGGGCGGTACAGTGACGACGATGGATCGCACCGATCGCTGGGTCACTGCCCGCCCACGCAACCGCGCTCTGCCGATCAATCGCGAGCTCAAACGAGCCCGACTCGGTAAGGTCGGCGGTCCCCGTACTCGCAAGGAAGCACTCGAGGGCCAAGGAGGCTAAGCAATGCTCGAGGCCGTCTTCAACGCATTTCGCATTCCTGACTTGCGCCGGAAGATTCTGTTTACTTTGGCGATGCTGGTGATTTTCCGGATCATGGCCAGCATCCCGGTTCCGGGCGTCAATCGCTCCGGTTTGCAAGATTACATCGAGAACAATCAACTGCTCGGAATGTTGAACTTGTTCTCGGGCAGCGGCCTCAGACATTTCTCCGTCGTCGCGCTCGGTGTTTATCCGTACATCACCGCCTCGATCATCATGCAATTGATGACGCCCATCATTCCACGCTTGAATGAGCTTTCGAATGAGGGGCAGCAAGGGCGGAACAAGATCAATCAGTACACCCACTGGCTGACCGTTCCGCTCGCGATGCTGCAGGGATATGGCCAGGCGCTGCTTTTCGCACGAACGACAGGTCCAGGTGGCGAGCCACTCCTGAAAGATTTCGGGCTCTTTGACCGTTCAACGTTTCTTCCGACGCTGGCGATTTTGATCTCGATGACTGCCGGCACCATGCTCCTGGTTTGGATTGGCGAGCTCATTACCGAAAACGGCGTTGGCAACGGTGTTTCGATCATCATCTTTGGCGGCATTGTCGCCAATCTTCCGGCTGCGGTCGGGAACGTCGTGACGGGCAACTCGATGTCCTCGAATTTGATCGGCACGATATTTTTTATCGGCATCGCATTAGTCACCGTGGTCGGCATCGTGCTCATCAACGAAGGGCAGCGCCGCATCCCGGTCCATCACGCCAAGCGCGTGCGAGCGGGCCGTGTATACGGCGGCAACACGACCAATATTCCGTTGAAAGTGAACTCGGCCGGGATGATTCCGCTGATCTTCGCGGTCAGCATTATGGTCTTCCCGGGCATGATCGCCAACTTCCTGTCGAGCTCGAATCGGAGCGGTGTCCAAGACATGGCGAAGAGGTTGGCAACCTTCTTCAGCCCAAACACCTTGCAATACAACATCATCTATTTCTGCATGGTGGTGGGATTCACCTACTTTTACACGATGGTGATTTTCCAGCAGCAGAAGATTCCCGAGAACTTGCAGAAACAAGGGGCATTCGTGCCAGGCGTGCGGCCCGGTCGCAACACGGCTATTTACCTCCAGCGTGTGCTCACGCGGATCACGCTCGTTGGGGCGCTCTTCTTAGGTATTGTCGCGGTTTTGCCCTATTTCGCGGCGAAGATCACTGGCGTGCAAACGCTGCTCTTAAGCGCGACTTCGTTACTGATCGTGGTCGGAGTCGCGATCGACACTATGAGACAGCTCGAAGCCCAGCTGATGATGCGGAACTACGAAGGGTTCATAAAGTAATCGCGGCGATCACCGTTTTCGAATTCGCAATCGCGGTGTTTCGCCGATTGGCCCTGGGCAGGCATCGCCCGTGGGCCAGCCAGAAAGCTATGAAATGCACGTAATTTTGATGGGCGCGCAAGGCGCGGGAAAGGGAACCCAAGCTGCCCGTGTCGCCCCACAACTCGGGCTCATCCACCTGTCAACAGGTGAACTTTTTCGCGAAGCGATGGCTTCGGGAAGTGAGCTGGGTAAGCGAATTCAAGTGACGTACGATCGCGGGGAATTGATCCCCGATGATCTGACTTTAAGCCTCGTCGATGCCCGGTTGAACGAAATTGCGGCCATAGAGGGAGTCAACGGCGCACTTTTCGACGGCTTTCCCCGGACTCGAGCGCAAGCAGTCGGACTCGACGAAATGCTTGGCGCCCGCGGTGAGGAGCTCCGGGCGGTCATCGAAGTCAGTGTTCCGCTGGAGGTTCTCATCAACCGGCTGACCGGCCGGCGCGTGTGTCCGAATTGTGGAGCGACGTACCATCTCGATCATAATCCGCCGAGGAGGCCGGGCATTTGTGACCGGTGCGGTCACCAATTGATCCAGCGCGCGGACGACCAGCCAGATCCAATCAAACGCCGCTTGGCGCTTTACTTCGAACAGACTGCTCCCTTGCTCGATTATTATCGTGAGCGAGGATTGCTCGTTGAAGTCGATGGCAACCGAACCATGGACGAGGTGGAAATGGACATACTCCGCGCGGTAGATCGCATAGGCAGCGCGGCGTAAGAGGAAAACATTGTGGCAATTACGATCAAGAACGCCCACGAAATAGAATTGATGCGTCAGGCCGGATTCGTCGTGGCAAAAGTCCACGCGCGAATTCAAGAGCTCGTCGCGCCAGGCGTCACGACCGGCGAGCTTGACGATGTCGCTCGCGAGATCATCGACGCCGAAGGCGCGATTTCAAACTTCTACGGGCATCACGGCTTCACTGGTCGCATTTGCGCTTCGATCAACGACGAAATCGTGCATGGTATTCCAGGAGAACGGTCGTTGAAAGAAGGCGACATCATCTCAATCGACGTCGGTGCAATCGTCGGGGGCTTTCATGGAGATTCGGCCTGGACTTATCCTGTCGGACAGATACCGCGTCAGGCGGCCGATTTGTTGACGGTCACTGAGGCGTCACTCTATGAGGGCATTGCCAAGGCGCGAGCGGGTAACCACCTCGGCGCAATCGGCCATGCGGTCGAAGAGTACGCGACCTCGCGTGGCTACGGACTCGTCCGAGAATACGGCGGGCATGGCATCGGCCGCCAGATGTGGGAGGACCCCCACATTCCGAATCACGGTTCGCCCGATCGAGGAATCGTGCTTCGGCAAGGGATGACAATCGCGATCGAGCCGATGCTGACCACCGGTGGCGACGAAACACGAACCCTTGAAGACGGCTGGACAGTGATCACGGCCGATGGTTCACTGGCAGCTCATTTCGAACACACGGTAGTTGTTACAGAGAACGAACCCGAAATCTTGACGAAACGCCTTAGTTCCGTGGTAAAATAACTGTTCTTGCGCATGTCGTCTGGCATGCGCTGTTATTGCGTGCAGTGCAGCAAGCAAAGGGAACCGCCGCTCGGGCAGCCAGAACGAACGCGTCCGATTGCCATGTTTGGAATTGTCGGCGGGACGAGAGCGCGGAAAGCAGGGAATATTCATGAAGGTATCGGCGTCAGTGACTCGACGCTGCGAGCGGTGCAAGATCATTCGCCGGAAGGGCGTTATTCGCGTGATCTGCACGAACCCAAAGCACAAGCAGCGCCAAGGCTAGCCTTAGACGCGGCCCAAGCAAGGAAAGAGTAGGGAATCGAGAATGGCGAGAATTTCCGGAGTTGACCTGCCACGCGAAAAGCGGGTCGAAGTCGGCTTGACCTATATCTACGGTATCGGTCTGCACACCAGCCAGAATCTCCTGGAACGGACGAGCATCAATCCAGATACCCGCGTGCGCGATCTGACCGACGACGAAGTTAACCGATTACGTGAAATCATTGACAAGGAGATGCGAGTCGAGGGCGATCTTCGGCGCGAAGTCTCAATGAACATTAAGCGTCTGATGGACATCGGCGCGTATCGAGGTCTGCGTCATCGCCGCGGAATGCCAGTTCGTGGCCAGCGCACCCGGACGAATGCCCGGACACGGCGCGGTCCGAAACGGGCGATCGGCGTTCGCAAGAAGCCTCGAGTGTAAGAGAAGCCTCGAGTGTAAGAACAGCAAGCAGGCCGCCGCAGAGTGAACAGTTAATTCTCGCGCGGCATATCGGGAGAAAACAGTATGTCAGAGCGACGGCGCTCCGGGGCCGGACAGGGCAAAGGCAAGACGCGAGTTCGACGCAGGGATAGAAAGAACATTCCTCGCGGGCGCGCTTACTTGCAAGCGACCTTCAATAACACCATTGTGACCCTTACCGATCCGACCGGCAACGTGATTGCCTGGTCCAGCTCGGGCGCAAATGGATTCAAGGGGTCGCGCAAGAGCACACCGTATGCGGCGCAGGTCACTGCGGAGCAGGCGGCGCGCAAAGCAATGGAGCACGGCCTGCGCCAGGTTGATGTCTTCGTCAAAGGTCCAGGTTCGGGCCGCGAGATGGCGATTCGCTCGTTGCAGTCCAGTGGATTGATGGTGGTTTCGATCACCGACACCACACCGATACCACATAACGGTTGTCGACCGCCGAAGCGGCGACGCGTCTAGGTTTTGATCGCTGCGGATGACCTCTTGAGCGTGGCGACCCGCGACTGACTAATCCGCAACCAGCGTTGCAGGCGCTGGCGAATGAAACGAGGCTCATCAGAACGATGGCAAGATACACTGGTCCCGTATGCCGGCTTTGCCGGCGTGAAGGGCTCAAACTCTATTTGAAGGGATCGCGCTGCGACTCGCCGAAGTGCCCAATCGTGCAACGCCAACCTGCCCGCAATTTTCCGCCCGGAATGCACGGCCAGCGCCGCACGCGACGTCCCTCGGAATATGGGTTGCAACTTCGCGAGAAGCAGAAGGTACGCCGCTATTACGGCGTTCTCGAAACTCAATTCCACAAACACTATGTCGAAGCTGAGCGCCGCGGCGGCGTAACCGGCGACAATTTGCTCCAGATTCTGGAGAGCCGGCTCGACAACGTCGTGTATCGATTCGGCTTTGCCGAGTCGCGCAAGCAAGCACGCCAGCTCGTTCGGCACGGACACTTTACAGTTAATGGCCGCAAGACGAACATCCCATCATTCCTGGTTCGCCCAGAGGATGTCGTATCCGTTCGCCCCGAGAGCCGCAAGCGTGAGTATTTCAAGGATTTCGGTGCGGTATTGGAAACTCGACGAGCGCCGGAATGGCTCACACTTGATATTCCGAACTTGAGCGGCAAGATTCTGAATCTGCCCGCGCGCGATCAGATCGAAGTTCCGCCTTTTAATGAGGCTCTGATCGTCGAACATTACAGCCGGTAAGTACGTCGCGGCAGGGCGCCTGGCCTCGTTTTAGCCAGGCTACCCTTGCTGTTTGATCGGCGCCCACCGAGGAGGCGAGTCCGCTTGAACGAGAGACCAAACTTCATAATTGAAACAGTCGAGTCCGGACTCAACTATGCCCGGTACAAGATCGAACCGCTGCAGCCAGGCTATGGCACGACAATGGGTAATGCCCTGCGCCGCATTCTGCTGCGGTCGCTCGAAGGCGTTGCCGTTTCGCGCATTCGAATCGACAACGTCTGGCACGAGTTTTCGACGATTCCAAGTGTCCGCGAAGACGTCACGGAAATCGTCCTCAACCTCAAGAAAATCCGCCTGAAGCGCCAGGTCGACATGCAAGGCGAGGAGCGAGCGCATCTTTACGTTCGCGGTGATAACGCCAATGAACGAACCGTCATCGCTGAAGACATCCAGTGGCCATCGGCGGTCGATCTCATCAACCCCGAGCAGGTTATCGCGACCCTCGACGGACCGGATGCTGTGCTCGACATGGACATCTGGGTTGCGCGCGACCGCGGTTACCGCGGCGCGGAGTCGCAGGAGACGTATTCACTCGGCGAGATTCCGATTGATGCGATATTTACGCCGATTCAAAAAGTCAATTTCGTGGTCGAACACACGCGCTTCGGCCAGTCGAACGACTACGATCGGCTGATCCTTGAAATCTTGACCGACGGCACGATTGAGGCCGACGATGCGCTCGCTCAGTCCGCGCAAATCCTGATGGATCACGCACGCGTCTTTGCCGAGTTCAATCGTAAGGATGGCGAAGCGAGAGACGCTGCGAATCCATTTATTTCGGACGAGGTTATAAACAAACAGCTTGCAGACCTTGGCTTGTCGCCACGTGTGCTTAATGCGCTTCGAAGTCGCGGAATCACCACGGTTGGTCAAGTCTTGACGATGGACCCCGACCAACTGCTTTCAATCCGAAACTTCGGTCCGCGATCGCTCAACGAGTTGCGCGACAAGCTGAACGAATTCGGCTATCTGCCGGAAGGCGAAGCATCAACATTCGGTCGTGGAGCAACGAGTTTCCACGACGAACTTGCATCGGCGATGGCTGACGAAGGTGAGGAATCGCCCGACGAAGAAGTCGCAGAGGCAATTGCTTCCCTGCGCGGCGACGACCGTGCCGCTACGGGCGACGACGGGGAGGAATAGCCATGAGGCACCAGAGGGCCGGGAGGAAGTTAGGACGCAATCCCGCGCAGCGCAAGGCGCTCCTGCGCCAACTGGCGATTTCGATGATTCTGCACGAACGGATCACGACTACCGAGGCCAAGGCAAAAGATCTTCGCCCAGTCGTCGAGAAACTCGTCACGATCGCGCGTGAGGATTCCGATCATCATCGCCAACTGATCATGTCCAAGATCGATCATGAGCTTGCGACGGCGAAGCTCTTTGAAGTAGTCGCACCGCGCTTCGTTTCGACTCCCGGTGGCTACACCAGAATCTCCAAGCTCGGACAGCGACGTGGTGATGCGGCCCCGATGGCGCTGATTGAGTTTGTCGAGTAACGACATTATTCCGGGCTCGGTCGAACCGGAAATGCTGAAGCTAGTCGTTTCATACGACGGCACGGATTTTTCCGGTTCCCAAATTCAACCGGGCCAACGAACTGTTCAAGGGGAGCTCGAGCGGGCCCTCTCGCGACTTTTGCCGGAAGAGACGCGAATTACGCTTGCTGGACGCACAGATCGAGGGGTCCACGCGGCGGGACAAGTCGTGAGCCTCCCGGATACGCGTCCGGACCTTGAACACGAAACGATCGCGCGCGCACTGAATGCATTATTACCGGCAGACGTGGCGATTGTCTCAGTGGAGCGGGCGAAAGCGAGGTTTCATGCTCGATATGACGCCAAGTGGCGCGAGTATCGGTATCGGCTGTGGGTTGGAAATCGCGAACCGCTCGTGCGCCGTCAAGTCTGGATGACTGCCGGACAGCTAGACGCCGAGCGCATGATTTCGCCGGCGGCAGCGTTGGTCGGGGAGCACGACTTTGGGGCATTTGCCGGGAGCGGTCAAGGGGTTCCTTGGTCGGCAAGGCAAGAAGCGCCAAGGGGGACGAATAGGCGAGTTTTTCATACGGAGTTCGTTCGAATGGACCCTTGGTGGGCACAGGCCGGTCGCCAGGGCCAGTTGTGGGAATTTCGAATCGTCGCGGATGGCTATTTGCCAAAGATGGTACGCAATATCGTTGGTTCGTTGGTCGAGATTGGGCGAGGAAATCGTCCGCAGACCTGGATCGAGGAACTTCTCGCCGCGCGAGACCGGCGTTGTGCGGCAGGCGTAGTGCCGCCCGAGGGCTTGCATTTCTGGCGGATCGGCTACGGAACTGAACGGCCGCGAGCCGAGGAACGTTGAGTAAGGGGAAAACGGTGGAGCGACGGACATATTCGCCAAAACAAGGTGAGGCGATTCACGACTGGTATCTGGTGGATGCCGAGGGCAAGACGCTCGGCCGGCTCGCAAGCGTGATCGCGGCGACGCTGCGCGGTAAGCACAAGCCGACGTTTGCGCCGCACATGGACATGGGTGACTACGTGATCGTCGTTAATGCGGAGAAGATCCGCGTTACCGGCAAGAAGGAAACGCAGAAACACTATTACCGGCACTCGCAATATCCGGGTGGCTTCCGGGCAACGCCGCTCCGCGAAGTGCGGGCGACGCATCCAGAACGACTCGTCGAGAGCGCGGTGCGCGGCATGCTACCGCACAACGTGCTTGGCGAACAGCAATTGAAGAAACTGAAGGTGTACGTTGGCCCCACGCATCCACACGGCGGCCAAAGTCCAAAGGAGTTGCCGCTCTAGCGGCTTGCGATCTGGCGGTTATCGATTGCCGCCGGCGCACCATTGAAAGATGAGGGAAAGCGTGGAAAAGGGTCGATACCACTACGGAACGGGCCGCCGAAAGTCCGCTGTTGCGCGAGTTCGTCTTGTTCCTGGCGAGGGCGTGATTACGGTCAACGGCAAGCCGTTTGCCGAGTATTTTGGCGGGCGGGTCATCCATCATCAAAATGTCCAACTGCCGCTTCGGCTAACAGGTACGCTCGAACGCTACGATGCAGTTGTCAAAGTCGTTGGCGGCGGCATTTCCGGGCAAGCTGGCGCCGTCCGACATGGCATTGCACGCGCGCTGGCTCGCTCAGATGAGGAGCTGCGACCGGTGTTGAAGCGAGAACATCTCTTGACTCGCGACGCCCGGGTGAAGGAGCGCAAGAAAGTCGGGCTCAAGCGAGCCCGCAAGGCGCCTCAGTACACCAAGCGCTAAGTGGCGAATTCCTCGAAATCCAAAAAACTCTCGACAGCCGAGCGCGTGCGCTCGGCTGTTGGTTTGAATAGTTCATTTTCGTGGTGTCGACTCTTCACTTCTGTGCGGCGAGGGGAGGCGAGTCAGTTCCCACGGACTTAGACCGACGCATATTGCTTCCGTGGCTGAATAGACTCAGACGGTTCCCGGGTTTCAACCCTCCAGCCCTTCAGGAGCACCCGCCGAGATGACCTCCAAGAACGCATCGGCGCCTCGGACGAACATCCGAAGTGACGAACTCGGGCTCGCGCTGATCAACGAATACTAGAAAACCCGTCGTGGGGGACGGCGAGACTCGGCGGGTAAGTCCCTGAATTTGGTCAGGATTGTAGATGCGTCACGTATAGCTTCGTTCGCAGCGGCCACTGGGTCGGACAAATTCCACCAAGGCATGCGCAGTTTAAGAGAGATCGTGCCGTTGTAGTTCATGTCCTTGAGCGTCGCAAGTACGCGAAAGACAAGTTGATCCGCGGGGCGGGCGTAGAAGGATCCTTGGATGTCTTCTTCCGGCAATGTCAGGCGAACGAGGCGCAAGCGGTTACCCATTCGGAGGACGGCTGCCTCGGCCTCCCAGCGCGGGTCAATCGACCCAGAGAGGTCAAGTGCGAAACTGAGATCCCACTCCTCCACGATACGCCGGACGTTAGAAATGCGATCGAGATGAGCTCGGCTGCCTTCTCGATTCTCAGGTTTGAGTGCCATGGCGAGGTCAACTGATCCTCCGAGCTGTCGTCTGATCGCGTCCAAGCGGCCGGGGAATGAGTCCCCGCCGCGACGAGGAAGCACCAAATGTTCTGGAACAATGGCCAAGCTATGGTTTTCATTCCACAGCGCCTTGGAGAGAACTGCAGATTTGCCGAGCCAAACGCTATGAGAGCTGAAGGATGGATCGACACTTCCATCGAATCCCCGCAGCAGCATCCGACGCCTGAGTCTGTTGGAATAATCGAGATCGAGGTCATTGATCCCGGTATTAGCGCAGACCTGGCGCCAACCAGCAAGTGACATCAGCGGATCGGAGCGGGTGGATATAGCAAAGCGGGGCGTGATCATATGCGTTCCCAGGATTCAGGCAGTGACCGCGTCCAAAATTGCTTGCTCGACGGCGAGCTCGGTCGCCATCGCAATTGAGAGCGCGTCGGCAGGGCTCACGACGCCTTCACGGAGACCCACCGCGAACGAAATATCACCATCGAAGACCGTATGACAAGGTCGGACCGCGTGTGCGATGGCATCGTGCGCGGCAATCGAAGAAAGGACTAACGTCGAATGATCGACCGGCGCATCGATGAGCACAACTGCCAACGTTGTCGATTCTCCCGGGGCGATCTCGGGCACTTCCTGACGGAGAAGTGATCGCCGCCGGTCACCGCCCGGATGTGCCGCGAGCACCGGATCTCCAGTTTCAGGATTGACCACGTCACCGAATGCGTTCACGACACAAAAGGCGGATACCGAACCACTGCTCCAAGCGATGGAGCCAACGCCGACCCCGCCGCGAACACTGTGCTCCATGCCGAAGAGCTTACTCGTGGTCGCGCCTGTTCCGGCACCGTACTGACCGCGCTCGATCATGTCCAATGGACCGGCAGATTCACATGCAATCTTGCCAGACGCCGCATTGGGCGCCACGGGTTCACCTGTCGCCAGGTCGTAGATTACTGCGGACGGCACAATCGGAACTGATCCTGTTCGGGTCGCTACGCCTCGTTCGTTTTCGGACAGAAAGCTCATGACGCCATCAGCCGCCGCCAAGCCGAAGGCGCTGCCCCCGGTGAGCAAAATGGCGTCCGCCCGCCGGACGAGCCGGCCAGGGCCGAGTAGGTCGGTTTCCCGCGTACCGGGAGCGCCCCCGCGGACATCCGCGACCGTGACCGCTGGCCGGTCGAACAGCACGACTGAGCAACCGGTCTGGGCCTGACGATTGGTCCAATGACCAACGCGAACGTTGATCGAAGATGGATCTTGTCCCGAAGCTTGTTGCATGAATCGGTTCATCGCCATTCCGCGACTACTGTTCCGCGACGTTCCACGTGACCTTCAGTCCCGGTCTGGCCAACTCGATCACACCATCGAAGGCGGAACGGGCATCGGCCATATAGTTGTCAAACCCATATTCTTCCCAAACGTGCGCTAAGACAAGAACGTCGGCCCCTGCGGCGGTCGCTAATTCCGCCGCTTCGCGCGCCGTTTGGTGACCGCGATCGGCCAGTGGAACTTTAGCCGGGCTCGGCAGCGTCGACTCAGCAACGAGCACCCCTGCACCGCGGGCGAAGTCGGCCAACTCGGATGTAGGCCCCATATCGGCCGTATACACGAGGTCCCCCGCTTCGCCCGTGAACGACAGTCTCATGGCCCAACAGGGAATGTAGTGAACCGTAGGCGCGAACGTAAACGTGATGTCGCCAATCGAGAGCTGGCCATCTGGGTCAAATTCTCCAATCTCGAAAGCCTGCCCAAAGAAATCTCCTTCGTCTTGATGGAGTTGAAGTGCGGTCGCGATCCGGTCGAGCATCGCCTTGCCCCCTGGAGCCACCCACAAAGGAATACGCCTCTCGGGCTTGATCGGGTTGTACATCAAGGCATAGCGAAGCGCGAGCAAATCGAGCATGTGATCGATGTGGCGGTGCGAAATCACGACCGCGTCGAGCTTGCGAAAATCAGTGTGGCGACGAAGTTCGAGAAGCGTGCCTGGGCCCAGATCGAGCACGACTGTCGTGTTTGCAGATCGAACGAGAAATCCCGCGCAACCGGCGCCCGTGTTGCCGCCTGCCGCGCTGCCGCCAAGGACCACGATCTCTGCCAACTATTCCTCTCCCTCTGGCGACAACAGCTCCAAATGGACGACGTCACTCACGCAGTGGACCGCGGTGTGGTCAGCGGTAATGTGAAGATGGCTAAGCCCGCAATTCGCGATCTGGTAGGCAAGCCAATTGTTGGGCGAAACCCCTTCGACTTGGGCGATAAGTGAACCGATCACCCCGCCGTGCGCAACGACGATGACTGAATGCGACGCGTACTCTGCGAGCAGTGCCTGAAACGTGGCATAGACCCGAGTGTGAAATTGGCGCCGTGATTCGCCTTTCGGCCATGTCAAATCGAAATCGTCGAAGTCGAGCAGGCGTAGAGCGATTTCCGGGTAGTCTTCGATGATCGATTCGATCGCCGTTCCTTCCATCGCGCCGAAGTCCATCTCGGAAAGACCAGGTTTGATGTGAGGTTCGAGTCCGATGCGGTGCCCAATGATGCGAGCCGTGCTAAGCGCGCGATTGAGCGGGCTCGAAACTAGGACGTCCGCGTCGACTTCCTTAGCCAGCCGTTCGGCAACGAGGTGGGCCTGACGGATACCATAGGGATCGAGCGGGACGTCGGTCGAACCGTGCAGGAGCTTTTGGACATTGCTCTCGGTCTGGCCATGCCGAACAAGGTAAAGCGAGGTCTCGCCCTTCGCCGGGTGACGATGCCTGTTATGCGTTCGCGGATAGTCGGACGTAGTAGTCACAGCACCTCGTTAATGGGCACTCGCCGCATCGCGGGCGGCGAGCAATGCAAACCGCCCGGCCGTGGGCGATGAGATTCATGTGTAAAGCGTATATCTGATCCCGATTTGCGCCAACCTCTGCTTCAAGGATGTCTTGTGCCTGCTTTGGGCTATCGTGGAGACCGATTAGGCCAATGCGCCCTGCCACTCGATGCACATGCGTGTCCACCGGCATCGCGGGCAGCCCGAGGGCAAACAGGAGCACGCATGATGCAGTTTTCGCTCCAACCCCTGGCAAGCTGACCAACCACTTACGGCCTTCGGCGACGGAAAAGTGAGTGAGGAAGTCGAGATCACCGCCGGTTTGAGCCATGACCTCCCGTAACGCGCCTTGGATCTTCGGCGCCTTTTGCTTGGCCAGACCTCCACCTCTTATCGCCTCTGCGATGGCGCTTATCGGAGCATCGATAATCGACTCCCACGACGGAAACCGAGACTTCAATGCGGCGAACGCTCGCTCGGAGTTGACGTCCGACGTGTGCTGGGACAGGATCGTGAGGACGAGTTCGTCGAGCGCGGACGGATGTTCCCGCCATGGCCGCGGACCATATCGTTCCTCAAGAATCGAAGCCACGGTCCCGATCTGGCGTTGGCGGCGGTTACTCAAGGGAACTCTCACCTCTTGGAGCGAGTTGGACCGTCGTCAAGATAAGTCGATTTAAGGAAATGCGCTACCGGGATTCGACGCATATCTCCAGTCGGAGGTTTGACGGTGAGGTCGCTGCCGGCCTATACTCCAGTGGCCGGCAGAAGTTGGCGGGGTGAAGGTGCAGTTAGACCGAACGACATACCAGCATGCGCATGACGCGCCTCAAGGTCCGAGCCGGGCCTCGGGGCTTTTTTTTGCCGTCCGAGCGGGCGGGGAACGCCATGACTGAGTCGTCCTGGTTGATCAAAGGGGGGCATGTCGTCGACCCCGCGAACGCCTTTGATTCCCCTGCCGACGTTCTCGTTCGCTCGGGGCAGATTGAAGCCGTCGGTAGTGACCTCAATGCAGCCGGCGTTCCGGTCGTCGATGCGAGCGGACTTGTCGTAGCGCCGGGGCTAATTGATCTCCATGTTCATTTGCGCGAACCCGGATTTGAACACAAAGAAACGATCGCGACCGGAACAGCGGCTGCGGCGGCTGGCGGCTTCACATCGATTTGCTGCATGCCGAATACGCAGCCGGCACTCGACTCCGTTGAGGCGCTGGATGACTTGCGGGCTCGGGTCGCCCGCCATGCCGTCGTGCGAGTTTTTCCAATCGGGGCGATCACGATAAACCGTGCGGGCGAGGAGGCCGTTGACTTTCCCGCTCTCGCCGCCGCGGGCGCGATTGGATTCTCTGACGATGGTGACACGACGCGCGACAGTGGGATCATGAGGCAAGCACTCGAATGGAGCCGCGAGCTCGGGTTCCCGATCATGGTGCATTGCGAGGATAACTCGCTGGCTCTTGGCGCGATGAACGAAGGAGAGGTCTCCCGCTTGTTATGCATCAGCGGGATTCCACCTGAAGCCGAAGAGATCATCATCGCCCGCGACATTATCCTCGCTCGCCTCACCGGCGGTTGGTTACATCTTTGCCACGTCAGCACGGCTCGTGGCGCGGCGATGGCGCGAGCGGCGAAATCGGAGGGATTGAGCGTCACTGCCGAAGTGATGCCGCACCATTTAGTCATGACGGACGAATGGGTTGCGGGGTCGCGATCGCTGGTGAACGTCGTCGAGCCAGCTGGCAAATCTGGCACACCTGGCGATCCCGACACCAAAGTCAATCCGCCACTGCGAACATTGCCCGACGCGAAAGCTTTGCTTGCTTCGCTTGTCGATGGAACATTTGATATCGTGGCGACTGACCACGCGCCTCATGCTACAACGGAGAAGCAAGGGCGAAGTTTCGAAGATGCGCCGTTCGGACTGAGTGGACTCGAATTTGCCCTGCCCTCGATGCTGGCGCTGGTGCGGGCTGGTCATCTTTCGCTCCGCGATCTGATCTATCGCCTGAGCACCGTTCCCGCCCGATTGCTCCGCATAAAGGCAGGCGCCCTGACGCCGGGCTTTCCCGCCGATGTTGTCATTTTCGACCAGACTGCGACTTGGCGCGTCGAGGCGGGTACATTGAGATCGAAAAGCGCGAACACCCCTCTCCTCGGGATGGAATTGACGGGCCGGGTTGTGCAGACTCTGGTCGACGGTGAGGTGCGTTTTGACGGTTGAGCCTTCGACACTCTCGACGACCATCACGCCATTCAAGAGCCACGAAGTCAAACCGGCGCCATATCGCCCGGCCACCAACGCCGCGGTGGCCTTGGCAGATGGGCGAGTCTTTCGTGGTAACGCCTTTGGCGCCACCGTCTCGGCAGAGGGTGAGGTCGTTTTTACGACCACGATGACCGGGTACCAACAAGTCTGCACAGATCCGTCATTTCGTGGCCAAATCGTGTGCATGACCTACCCATTGATTGGCAACTATGGGGTCAACAACGAGGACGACGAGTCGCGACGTCCGTGGATTGCTGGTTTGATCGTGCGTGAAAACTGCGATCATCCGAGCAATTGGCGTTCGGTCGGTTCACTCGATGAGTACCTCAAACATCATGGCGTCCCGGGAATCTCAGGCGTCGATACGCGCGCATTGACGAGGCACATCCGTTCGGCGGGCGACATGGGAGCGGTCCTCGTCCATGGCGCGGAGGAGATTCCCGATGACGAGCTCTTCCGACGCGCGAAGAACGCCGTTCTGCCGGGCGACAAGGATGTCGTCGGTGAAGTTGAAAGCGACGCGATCGAGCAAATAGGCGATGGCGATGGACCGCACATCGTAGTGGTCGATTGCGGACTGAAGCGAAACATCGTCCGTTCGCTCTTGAATCGCGGCGCCCAGGTCACAGTGGTGCCATATGGCACACCCTACGGTGATATCGAGGCATTGATCCCAGATGGAGTGGTCATCTCCCCCGGACCCGGCGATCCAGCAAACCTGGACGAGGGGCTCGACGTTGTCCGCTCAGTGCTTGAGACCGGCACGCCCTTTTTCGGCATTTGCCTCGGCCATCAACTCTTAGGTCGGGCGATTGGCGCGGAGACGGCTAAGCTGAAATTCGGGCACCGCGGAGGCAATCACCCTGTGCGCGATCACCGCAGCAATCGGATTTCAATTACCTCTCAGAATCACGGCTACTATGTCGTCAAGAACTCACTGCCAAAGACAGGCGACTGGCATGTCGCACTCACCAACTTGAACGATGACTCGGTCGAAGGTCTAGCGAACGGATCGCTCCCGGTCATTTCTGTGCAATTCCATCCCGAAGCCTCGCCGGGGCCATGGGACAACGGCTACTTATTCGATCAATTTCTTGCCATGGTCGAGGACCGCAGGCAGAATCCGCGGAGTCCTCGGGCGTGACGGAGCGAACGGTTGACAGCGTCCTGGTGCTCGGCTCTGGGCCGATCGTGATTGGGCAAGCGGCCGAGTTCGACTACGCCGGAACGCAGGCGTTACGCGCGCTGCGCGAAGAAGGCGTGCGCACGATTCTGATTAATTCAAACCCAGCGACGATCATGACCGACGAAGATGTCGCGGACGCGGTTTACATCGAACCGCTGACGCCTGACGTTGTCCGGAGAGTGATTCAACGCGAACGCCCGGACGGGATGCTTCCGACGATTGGAGGTCAAACCGGTCTAAATCTCGCCGTGCAAGTCCACGAGCTCGGCATCCTTGATCGCTATAATGTGCAGCTTCTCGGCACGCCGCTTTCAGCCATCAAGAAGGCTGAAGACCGGGCGCTCTTCAAGCGACTGCTGGAGGACCTTGACGAACCCGCGGTGGAAAGCGTCATTGTGACATCGCTGGAGGAAGCGCTTGACTTCGCGAAACGGATTCCTCTGCCGCTTGTCATCCGCCCCGCGTACACACTCGGAGGGACCGGCGGCGGAGTCGCTCACACTCCTCTCGAACTCGAGAAAATCGTTGCGTCGGGTCTAAACGCGAGCCCCATCCATCAGATTCTGCTCGAACGCTCGCTCGTGGGATGGAAAGAGATCGAGTACGAAGTGATGCGGGATGGGGCTGATACGTGCATCGCGATCTGCAACATGGAAAATCTCGATCCGATGGGCGTGCACACAGGCGACAGTATCGTCGTCGCGCCATCGCAGACGCTCTCCGACCACGAATACCAAATGCTCCGATCCTCGGCGCTGCACATCATTCGCGCGCTCGGGATCGAGGGCGGCTGCAACATTCAATACGCGCTCGATCCACACTCGTTCAATTACTCGGTTATTGAAGTGAATCCGCGCGTCAGCAGATCCTCGGCGCTAGCGTCGAAAGCGACCGGATATCCGATCGCGCGGATGGCGGCCAAGATCGCCATCGGCAAGCGGCTCGACGAATTGACGAATGCAGTGACCGGGAAGACGACCGCGGCGTTCGAGCCGGCGCTTGACTACGTCGTCGTCAAGATTCCTCGTTGGCCGTTCGACAAGTTCCCGCGCGCGGATCGCACTATCGGGACACAGATGAAGGCGACCGGCGAGGTGATGAGCATCGACCGCTCATTTGAGGGCGCGTTGCAAAAAGCGGTCCGCTCGCTCGAGACGACTGCCAAGGACCTAAATTGGACCGACCCGAAGTGGACGGACCAGGACTTGGCAGAGCTCGTGTCCCGGCCAAATGACATCCGCTTGTGGGTTTTGGCCGAAGCACTCAGGAGAGACTGGGACGTCGAGAAACTCCACGAATTGAGCCAAATCGATCGCTGGTTCTTGGACAAGCTCCACAACATCCTCAGACTCGAGCAATGCATCAAAACTGAGCCGCTTGCACCTGGACTGCTTTGGGAAGCAAAGCGAGCGGGCTTTTCAGATGAAACAATCGCAAAGTTGTCGCGCGAGACAACACCTGCAGTCCGAGCGATGCGTGATCAGTTCGGACTGCGGCCCGTGTTTAAGATGGTCGATACTTGCGCCGGCGAGTTCGCGGCCGCCACGCCTTACTTCTACTCTTCATATGAAGAGGAAGACGAGGCGACGCCAATTGAAGGAGATCGCGCGCTCGTTGTCGGATCGGGCCCAATCAGGATCGGCCAAGGGATCGAATTCGACTATTGCTCAGTTCAAGCCGCCCATGCGCTCCACGATGCCGGAGTGGCATCGATCATGGTGAATTCAAACCCGGAAACTGTTTCTACCGATTTCGATGCCTCTGACCGGCTCTACTTTGAGCCGCTCGACGCCGAAAGCGTGCATGAGATCCTGCGTCATGAGGCGAACAGCGACTCGGCAATGCCGCCCGTGATCGTCCAATTCGGCGGGCAAACAGCGATTAATCTTGCGAGTCCGCTAACCAGTCGTGGAGTCGAGATTCGCGGTAGCTCGCTGGAATCGATCGACTTGGCCGAAAACAGGGAGCGCTTCGAAGCATTTCTCAAGCGACTTGGGATCCCTCAGCCTACCGGTTCTGCCGTGACTTCCCTGGACGATGCGCAGGCGGTAGCGGACCGTATCGGTTACCCCGTGCTCGTTCGACCGTCGTACGTACTTGGCGGTCGCGCAATGGAGGTTGTGTACGGGGCCGACCACCTGGCGAGGTACATCCGAAATGCGACGAGCATGACGCCAGATCATCCCGTCTTGATCGACAAGTACCTGATCGGCAAAGAAGTCGAGGTCGACGCGATTTGCGACGGCGAGCAAGTACTGATCCCAGGGATCATGGAACACATCGAACGCGCCGGTGTGCATTCCGGCGACTCGTTTGCGGTTTATCCTGGCATTCGACTCTTCCCGGCAGAGATCGAAACGATCGTCGATTACACGTCGCGGATTGCACTTCAACTCCACTCGCGGGGATTGATTAACATCCAATACGTGATTCATTCGGGACGAGTTTACGTGCTTGAAGTGAATCCGCGATCATCGCGGACGGTGCCGTTCCTAAGCAAGGTGACCGGGGTACCTATGGTCAAGCTGGCGACGAACATTATGCTCGGCAAGAGTCTTGCCGAGCAGGGCTATTGCGGCGGACTTTGGCCACGGCAGCCGCTCGTGGCGGTGAAGGCGCCGGTCTTCTCAATGGCCAAATTGCGTGGAGTGGAGGTCAATCTCGGACCGGAGATGAAATCGACGGGCGAGGTCATGGGCATCGACCGCATGTTTGAGCCGGCGTTTTACAAAGCGCTTCTGGCCGCCGGTCTGACGCTGCCACCTAAGGGTTCGATCCTGCTTTCATTGGCCGACGAGGACAAGGACGGCGCGGAAGAAATGATCGACGAGCTGGTAACACTTGGATACAAGCTCTACGCGACCGAAGGCACGGCGGCGCTGATCGAGAAGAAGGGCATGCCGGTGCAAATGGTAACGAAACGGATCGGCCGAGGATCGCCGGACGTGCTCGACGTGATTCTGCGCGGTATTGTCGATGGTGTCATCAACACCCCGGGGCCAGCGAACAAAGAAATCCTCGATGGACTCGAAATCAGGAGGGCGGCAGTCGAACGCGGGATTCCGTGCATCACCTCTATCGACACGGCGAGAGTGATGGTCACGGCGATGCAAAAGGCGAACTCGATCTACTCGGTTCAGCCGTTTCGAACCTATCGTGAATCGGGTTTCGGGTATTAGTGAACCGAAGGAGGGTTCGGCGAAACTGATGCGAGCCCGCGAATTCACCGCCACGATCGTCTCGACCGAACCCACGATGGGCGATGCATCGATTCTCACCTTCACTGTTCCGGACCAAATGGCGGCCAACGTACGAGCGGGTCACTTCGTCGACATCCTATGCCGGCTCGAGAGCTCGTTCGACCCCTTACTTCGCCGGCCCTTCTCGATCTATGAAACGCAACCAAAACAGAGCACGTTCTCAGTGCTTGTCCGGCCGTTTGGCCGCGGCAGCGCCTGGCTTTGCGACCGCCAGATAGGTACGACGCTCGACGTGCTCGGTCCGCTGGGCAACACGTATGAGATCTCATCCAAATCGACAAACCTGCTAATGGTCGCCGGCGGAGTCGGCGCCGCTCCGTTGCTGATGCTCTCCACAGAGGCCGTCGGCAGAGGGCTCAGCGTCACCTACCTCATGGGCGCTGCCGACGAGAGCGGACTGCTTCCCACTTCGGCGTTACCGAGCGCGGTCGAATATGTCGTTGCGACTGAAGACGGAAGTCGAGGATATCGAGGATTCGTTACCGACCTCGTCCCCCAATATGCGCGATGGGCCGATCAGATCTTCACGTGTGGACCCGAGCCGATGTTTAGATCACTCCGGAACACTCTCGGTCCGCACCGGATCGGCGGCAAACCGACCGTCCAACTATCTGTCGAGCGGACGATGGCATGCGGTCTCGGCGCTTGTTTAGGGTGTGTCGTCGAAACAAAACACGGCATGCAAACATCGTGCATTCAAGGTCCCGTTTATGATATGGACGATCTGGTCTGGTAGCGGCGTCGAGGTGACGGTTTCGTGATGAAGCAACAAACGGACGGAAACCGGCTCGCCGTCGATCTCGCTCCCAAGAATCCTCGCGAGTTGCAATTGGTCAATCCCGTTATCGCCGCCTCCGGATGCTTTGGATACGGACAAGAATATGCTCAGATCATCGACGTCCAACGCCTGGGTGCCTTTGTCAGCAAAGGAATAACACCGCGACCGCGGTCAGGCAATCCGATGCCGCGAGTCGTCGAAACGCCTGGGGGCATGTTGAACGCTATCGGGCTGCAGAATCCCGGCATTCACGGTTTCCTGAAGAAGTATCCGCAGATCTGGGCAAACTGGCAGGTGCCTGCCATTGTGAATATCTCGGCCGAATCAGTCGAGGACTATGCAATGATGGCGGCCCTGCTCGACGAAGCCCCAGGCATCGCCGGAATTGAAGTCAACATCTCTTGTCCAAATATCGCGGCCGGCGGCTACTGCTTCGGTTGGGATCCAGACATGTCGGCTGAAGTCACGCGGGCCGTAAAACGGGCAACGACGTTACCAGTCATTGTCAAGTTGAGTCCGGGCGCGACCGACGTCGTGGCAATCGCTGAGGCCGTCGAAGAAGCCGGCGCAGACGCGATTTCGCTGATCAATACCCTCGTCGGGATGGCAATCGATGCGCGGACCCGGCAGCCGGTTCTCGCCAACATTACCGGCGGGCTCTCGGGCCCGGCGGTGAAGCCGATTGCGCTGCGCATGGTCTATCAAGTCGCCGCTGCAGTGCGCGTGCCTGTTATTGGCATGGGCGGCATATCCGGCTTGACTGACGCGCTGGAGTTCTTCATGGCTGGCGCCAGCGCGATTCAAATTGGCACCGCGATATTTGTCCAACCGAGCATGATCATTCGGCTGATCGACGACCTTGGCGAGTGGCTGCACCGCGAGGGTGTTTCAACGATCGGCGAAATCGTCGGCGTTGCCCATCCTTACCGCGAGGGTCAAAAGCAACGTGACCTTGCTCCTGAGAAGGCAGTAGCGGCCGGATGAAGTATCTCCTCGGGCTGCTCGTCTTCGTCCCGATCGCGCTCATTCTTGATCTTGGCGACATTGGCGGCCACCCGGCCGTTTTTGTCACCTCCGCTGCGGCAATGATCCCGCTCGCGGCGGTATTGGGCAGAGCGACGGAAGAAGTCGCGGTCTATACGGGTCCAAAAGTAGGCGGACTGTTGAACGCAACGCTTGGCAACGCCGCCGAGCTTATCATCACGATCGTGGCATTGCGGGAAGGATTGGTTGACGTCGTCAAGGCGAGCATTGCGGGCTCGATTATTGGCAATATCCTCGTCGTGCTCGGATTTTCGGCGCTCCTGGGTGGGCTCAAGCATGGCACGCAAACGTTCAACCCAATGACGGCGAGCACGAACGCGACGTTGATGTCGCTCGCGGTCGTATCGTTAACAATCCCCGCGGTGTTCTCCTTGGGGGGAGACTCCGGGCCAACCAAACATGATCTCGAGCTCCTGAGCGACTGGATGGCCGGCATTCTGATCGCTTTGTACGGTCTATACTTGCTCTTCACGTTTGTGACGGCGCGTTCGCCGGGACAACAAGAAGTGACCGAGCACGGACAGGCAACCATGAGCCTGACCACCGCGATTGTCGTGCTGGCGATTGCGACCGGCGCGATCGTGGTCATGAGCGAGATCCTTGTCGGGGCGATCGAACCTACCGCGAAAGCATGGGGACTCTCCGACCTCTTTATCGGCGTCATGCTCGTACCACTCATCGGTAACATCGCAGAGCACCTTGTCGCGGTTCAAGTTGCAATGGCGAACAAGATGGAGCTTGCGATTGGCATCGCCGTTGGTTCTGGCCTGCAGATTGCACTCTTCGTCACGCCTGTGCTCGTGCTCTTCGGGGCGATCTTCGGTCATAAGATGACGCTTGTCTTCAATGGCTATGAGCTCGCCGCGCTGGTGGCGGCAACACTCATCGCCGTTTTGATATCGGTCGATGGTGAGTCGAACTGGCTGGAAGGCGCTGAACTGATCTCGCTCTACGCGATGCTCGGCATCGCGTTCTATTTCGTTCCCTAGTGAGTTGACTGATGCCAGCAAACGACTTCGACTTATTGAATGTTTTGCGCGAGGCCGGCGCATTGAAAAGCGGGCATTTCCTGCTCTCCTCAGGCCGGCATAGTGATCAGTACATTGAAAAATTCGACCTGCTGCGAAATCCGCGGGCGACGGAGCAAGCGTGTCAGGCAATCGCCGAGCTATTTCGGTTGAGCGCAGTCGATGTCGTCGTCGGTCCGACCACGGGAGGAATCATTCTCGCCTTCGAAGTTGGCCGGCAGCTCGGATGTATGGCCGCATACGCCGAACGCAAAACCGACGGTTCGCCGGGACGAGAGATTCGGCGAGGAACCACATTCTCTCCGGGCCAGAAAGTGCTTGTGGTCGACGACATTCTGACTACGGGTGGATCGGTGCGCGAGACCCTCACTGCGCTCAAGCATCAGCCGGTTGACATCATTGCCGTCGCGGTGCTGGTCGATCGTAGCGGAGGCAAGGTTTCGTTTGGAGCCACGCCGCTGGTTGCGCTCTCGACGCTCGATGTGAAGACTTGGGATCCGTGCGATTGCGACTTGTGTGCAAAGGGGATACCAGTAATTAAACCAGGCACGACCAACGTCGTTTGACCGAAAATTTTCTCACTCGCTTTGGCGCGTCGCGTGCTCGATCCGAATCCGGAGCTCATCACGTTGGGCGAGTAAATCATCTAGCCGTTGCTGGATTTGTTCGAGAATTTCTGGCCGCGGGCGGACATTGTATTCGTCTCGAAGCTCAATGATCATTTGGGCGATGCGCGCAATCGTGCGCACGACGTGAATCGGGTCATCCTCGCGCGACGGAAAGGAATATCCACTCATCCACGTTGCTCCTGACCCTGATTCCACGCTTTAGCCTGCGTCATCGCCCTTGTCCTCGCTCGGATCCGGTCCGCTCAACATTTCCATCAGTTGCTTTTCGTTGATAATCGGCACGCCAAGCTCGCGCGCGCGATCTGCCTTGCTTCCGGCGTCCTCGCCGGCAACGACATACGACGTCTTCTTCGAGACTGAACTTGCGACGCTCGCGCCCGCGCGCCGAAGCCGTTCCTCCGCTTGCGGCCGGGTCAGCAGATCCAATCGCCCGGTCAAGACAATCGTCATCCCGCCGAGCTGTTTCCCGACGGCGCCGTTATCCCTAGAATCCGTCAGGTTGACCCCGGCTGCTCTCAGTTTTTCAATGATCTCGATGTTTCGTGGCTCTTGGAAGAAATCATAAACGCTCCGGGCAACAACTTCACCAATTCCTCCTACGGCGTTGATTTCGTCGAGCGAAGCAGATGCGACCGCATCGATCGAACCAAAGCGATCGATTAGCAACTCTGCTGTACGTTCGCCCACATGACGAATGCCGAGCGCATTTAGCACGCGGTCGGCGGGCCGTTGCTTGCTTCGTTCGACCGCAGCTTTCAGGTTTTCTGCGCTTTTCTCGCCCAGGCCTTCCAACTCAGAAATGGCTTGCCAATCGAGCCAGTAGATGTCGGCCGCATCATGCAGCCAACCCAACTCGACGAAGCGGTCCGTGAGCTTCAGGCCGAGACCGTCGATATCCATCGACGTGCGTGAAACGAAGTGATGCAGATGTTCTTTGAGCTGGGCCGGACAAGCCGCGTTCGTGCAATAGCGCATAGCGGCGCCAGGTTCACGATGAGTTGGAGCGGCGCAGACCGGACACTTCTCCGGCATCTTGAACGGTTTCTCTTTGCCCGTCCGCCGCTCGGTGACTACCGCCACGATTTGGGGAATGACGTCTCCTGCCCGTTGCACGACGACCGTGTCGCCAATTCGAATATCCTTGCGAGCGATCTCGTCTTCGTTGTGCAAGGTGGCCCGCTGCACGGTCACACCTCCGATATTGACCGGGATCAGGATCGCCAGCGGATTCAACGTTCCGGTCCGGCCGACGTTGATCACGATGTCTTCGAGTTTCGTCGTTTTCTGAATGGCCGGAAACTTGTAGGCCGTCGCCCAACGCGGTTCCCGCGAAACGTACCCGATCTCCTCTTGCAAGCGGACGTTATTGACCTTGACGACGACGCCATCGATTTCGAAGTCAAGTGTGGTTCGTAACTGCTGCCATTCCTCGCATCGCGCCCACGCGCTATCCAAGTCCTCGTGCAGTTGCGCGCCCGGTGACGAGTGAAACCCGAACCCGCGGAGCATTTCGAGCGCTTCCATGTGCGTTCTTGGCGACGGAGCGCCTTGGATATAACCAACGCCATACGTGAACATGCGCAGAGGACGCGAGGCAGTTATCCGCTGATCGAGTTGGCGCAACGATCCCGCCGCCGAGTTGCGCGGATTCATGAACGGCGTGCTGCCCGCCTCGATGATCCGGTCGTTCAACGCTTCAAAGTCCTTCGTGCGCATATAGACTTCGCCGCGGACTTCGATCACTGGCGGGATGGGAAACCGCTCGGAGGTGCGGAGGCGAAGCGGAATCGTCTTGATCGTCCTCAAGTTCGCGGAGATGTTCTCGCCGATGACTCCGTCGCCGCGCGTCGCGCCGTGGTCGAATACCCCGTCAATGTACGTGAGAGCTACCGCGAGGCCATCGATCTTGGGTTCAGTGACAAAAGTCAGCGGCACTTGGCCCGCATATCGGGCGGCGCGCTGGGCCCAGGCGCGAAGTTCCGGCTCGCTGAAGACGTTACTTAGCGAGAGCAGTGGAATCGGATGCTCGACTTTCGCAAACGCCGATTGTGGAACCGAACCGACGCGCTGCGTGGGCGAGTCCGCGGTGACGAGTTCGGGACGTTCCGCTTCGAGCGCCCGAAGTTCCCGCATCGCTTCGTCGTATTCGGCATCGGAGACGGACGGCCGGTCGAGAACGAAGTATTCGTAATTCCAACGGTCGATCGAGTGCCGCAGCTCCTCAACGCGACGCAAAACCGCGTCGTCGCTCATACGACTCGTGTCTCCCCTGGCAATGTGCTATATATCGCACAACCGTTCTGAACGTACGCTTCAAGCGATTCTAGCATAGCCCGTAGGCCTTCCTACGCTCAGCAAATTGCCTCGAGTATCGCCCACGGAGTTCCCGCAGTGGCCTTCGAGACGACCGGAACCGAGGACAGTTCGTCGGCTCCTAACGACCGGCATTACCTCGCCCTAATCGAGCGTGCTGCCGAGTATGTGCAGCAACGAGGCGGGTCCGTTCACGAAGATGAATTAATCATCCATGTCTTCGGCGCCGGGAGTTCGACGTCGCTCTGGCGACCGTTGCTGCACAACGTGCTCGGCGACCACCCGCAGATCCAACTCTTCCCGGACGGCTATTGGCGGCATCCACACGCATTCGACGACGTCGCGACGAGCGGGTGTCTCGATTTCGTCGCCATCGACGTCGAGACGACTGGTCTCGGTCCCTCGCGTCATCGGGTCATCGAATTCGCAGCCATTCGGTTCCGTGGAGGGATCGAACAGGAGCGATTCGAGACACTTATCCAACCGGATCGGCGTGTGCCTAAGTACATCACGAAGCTCACTGGACTCACCGATGGTCATCTTGATGACGCGCCACGCTTTGCCGACATCGCATACCAGGTTGTCCAATTTCTTGGAAGCGAAACGATTATTGGACACAATGTCGGGTTCGACTTCTCGTTTCTCAACGCCGAATTAAAGCGCCTCGAACGTCCGACACTGATCAACGACCGCGTCGACGTCATGTTTCTCGGGATGAAGCTTGTACCCGGATTGCGCCGGCCCACGCTCGAACGGCTCGCGAACTCGCTCGGCTTGGCTACAACGAGAGTGCACCGAGCAGGCGAAGACGCGCGGTTGGCCGGTCTCGCGGCAGGACGCCTGAGCGAGATCGCTGCTCAAGCGGGCGATGGCTCACTCGAGCGCCTGCTTTCTCTCTCCAGTCCGATTGCCAAGCTGCCGAAAGACGGCGTAGGACGGGCACGATCGGTCATGGATCGCGACTTGCTCGTCAATGTCCCGAAACGCCCAGGCGTCTATCTCATGCTTGATTCGTTCGACCACGTGATCTACGTCGGCAAGGCGAAGAACCTGCGCGACCGCGTCTCGTCCTATTTTTCGCAACCGCTTGGCTATACCCGCAAGATGGACGGTTTGGCCGAGTCAATGGTAAAGATCGATGTCGAAGTGACCGGTTCCGAGCTCGAAGCGCTCATGCTCGAATCGCAGCTAATTAAGCGCTACCAGCCCCGCTACAACACGGCCCTGCGTTCCTTCGAGCACTATCCTTACATCCGGATTGACGTTTCGAACCCATGGCCCCATGTCACACTCGTAGGTGACCGCAAGCCCGACGGCGCCCGCTATTTCGGACCGTTCCGCAGTACGTCCTCGGCGAGAAAAACGGTCGACCTGATCAACTCAGTCTTGCCGCTTCGTACCTGTAGCCGGAGCTTCAAGAATGCCCGAAGCTACGGCTCCCCGTGTATTCAACTCGATCTCGGTCGCTGCCTGGGGCCGTGCCTTGGCCGCGCCGACAGCGAAATCTACCGCCGCCACGTGCGCAAAGTGACCAGTTTTCTCGAAGGAGACTCCGAAATATTGCGTGAGGAAATCTGGTCAGGGCTGGAAGAGGCGGCCGCGCGATTGGACTTTGAGAAGGCGCGGCGACTGCGAGATGAACTCTTACAAGCGGAAGCACTTTCCCAGGCACAAGCTCGCCTCCTGGAAGCCGAGCAATCGCACACGCTCCTCTTGGTCCAGCCATCTGCGGAACCGAACGCGCGCGAAGTCTTCCTCGTGATCCGAGGTCGGCTCTGGGCGCAAGTGCGGGCCGATATGGGCCGGGGACCACGAACGCTCGCCGTGCGGCTCGAAGCGTCGTGGAACCGGGCAACGTCCTCTTCCATCTCACCGGTGGACTACGACACGATCGACGAAGCGAACATCCTCAACCGCTGGCTCTTTCGGTATGCCGGCCATCCAGCGATCTTGGCGATCGAACCGCCTGACAAACCTGACTGGAAGGATTTATCGAGCAGAGCGTTCGCTTTGAGTGTTGAGGACTTGGAGTTCAACGATCGCGACGCGTCAAGCGAAATCGACGAAGTGCTGGCGGAGGCTTCGTTAACGCCATAGGCAATGAAAACGGCGCTACATTTCGAGCCTCCGAAGAAAAGAAAGTTCCTGTCTTCCCTTTGAGCGTCGCTGCGCACGTCACGTATACTCACTGATCGTTTAGCCGTCACTTTTGAGGTCGAGGGGAACGTGGCTGAAGATAAGTCCAAGATTGAACTCGACGCTGTCGCCGCGGAAGTCGTAGTTTGTCCGAAGTGCGAGCTTTCGCGGAGTCGGACGCATGCCGTTCCCGGTGACGGAAACCCGCACGCGCGGACGATGTTGATCGGCGAGGGTCCGGGGTGGCATGAGGATCAGCAGGGCCTTCCGTTCGTCGGCAACGCCGGCAAGTTTCTCAATGAGCTGCTCGAAATTGGCGGATTGAAGCGCGAGGACGTGTTCATCACGAACGTGGTGAAGTGTCGTCCGCCCGGCAATCGCGATCCCATGCCGGATGAAATCGCCGCGTGCGCTCCGTATTTGGAACGGCAAATCGCGGCGATCGATCCTGATGTCATCGTTACGCTCGGTCGATTTTCGATGAGCCGGTGGTTTCCTGGTGAGCGAATCTCGAAAATTCACGGACAGCCAAAGCGGGTAGAAGGTCGGCTTGTGGTGCCTATGTATCACCCCGCGGCGGCGCTACATCAAGCGGCGTTGCGCAGCGCCATCGAAGAGGATTTTAAGAAACTCCCAAAGTGGCTCGCAGAGGCAACCCGCGACCGCGAAATCACTGAGAAGGCGGACGAGCCACCCGCATCGCAAATGAGCATGTTTTAGAAAAGTCAGAGTAATTTCAGGGTCTTCTCCGGTTCGTCTCATCTTCTTCGACTTTGTCGCTGAAGTTGGCAATAACAGTATCTCCTCGAATACGAGGAGGACATCATTGTGGTCGACTACGGCGTTGCATTTCCGCAAGAGGTCGAGCTCGGAATTGACTTGGACCCGCCTGATATCTCGTATCTGCGCGAGCGCGCGGCCAACGTGCGGGCGATATTCATCACCCACGGGCACGAGGACCATATCGGCGCGCTCCCCTACCACCTCACTGAGATCAACGCGCCGGTCTACGCCACGAAACTGACGCTTGGCCTTTCCGGGCCAAACTCGAAGAAGCAAAGCTGGCCGCCCGTGCCGATTTACGGGAGCTTAATCCAACGAGCACTGGGCCAGTTCAAGCTGGAGCGTTCAGCGTCGAACCCTTTCGGGTTTGCCACAGCATTCCGGATGTTGAAGACGGCGATGGGCTGGCGCAGATCTTTCGACTATCGCTCAGGATGACGGTAGGGGGCGCTCAGCAACTTTTAGATGGGGAGAATGCGCTTGCCCGCGCTCGAACGCGTTAAAGAGCGGTTGGCGAGCTCCTAGTGGGTACCTAGAAATTCGAGCACGACTCGATTGAAGTCGTCCAGTCGCTCCATGTTGACCATATGTGCGGCGTTCGGAATGACTACTTTTCGAGCGTTTGGAATCATGGTTTTCATCAGGTCTGCCATTGCGAGCACGTCCGGGACGTCTTGATCGCCGACGACGATAAGCGTGGGCACGCCGATTTCCGCAAGCCGGTCGATCGCCGGCGGCTTAAGCTGAACTTCTTCGGCGGCGTCCTGCTCGGCGATGCGATCAACGAGGGCGGTGTTCATCTCGCGGACGCGGTCCCGAACCGCTGAGTTAACCGATTCTGGACCACGGTTGGAGCCGTCGACCCACAGTTTCAGTTCAAGCTCGATGACTTGGGCGAAGTCGTCAGCCTCTGCGGCTATTTCCATCTCCTTCCAAGCTCGTTTCAGCACATCTGATGGTTCTTGTTCGCCGACGCCGGAAGCGACGCGGATAAGCGATCTGACCATCGCGGGATATGCGAGCGTGAAGTCAATCGCGATTTGACCGCCAATTGACGCGCCGAGAATGTGCGCGTGGGCGATGCCGAGATGACGCATAAGTCCGGCGAGATCTTCGTGATGGGCGTATGGCTCAGGCGGCAGATCCGATTGCCCATAGCCGCGGAGGTCGTAGCGCAGGACCCGATAGTTGCGGCTGAACGCCGGGATTTGGTCGTCCCACATCCGGCGGTCGGCGATGCCGGCGTGGATGAGGACGAGGGCTGGACCATCACCGCTCACGTCGTATATGAGTTGCGCTCCGTTGATGGCGACAACGCTTGAAACTGACGAATTGGAACTTGGCGTGCTCATGCGTTTTCTTACCGTAATCGATAGGCATCCGCTCCTGGCGCATTCTAGTCCTTGTTTCGATCAGTGGTAGTTGTGGGATGTCGGCGTGAGCGATTCCAAGTCCCGTTTTGGCGCTGGCTCCGCGAGCGGGGTGGGGTCCTCGGCGACCTGAGTGGGGAGGTCGTGGAACGTTTCGCGGGCGGCTTCGAGCGGAGAAATCGCGCGGGCGATGATGTTGATCGTGTCCTCGCGCTTTCGCAGCGTTCCCTCGATGATGATGAACGGCTCGCCACGGACGATGAGCCGCCGTTCCTCATAGAGCTGGGCGTAGACAATGACATTGGCGAGCCCGCGCTCATCCTCCAACAACAAGAAGGTCACACCCTTGGCCGTGCCCGGCCGCTGGCGGCAGACGACGAGACCACCGATGCGGACATAAGCGCCGTCGGGCATCGTTTCCAGGTCGACTGTCGTGACGAGATACTCCGGGAGATGAGGACGGAGCAGACCGAGCGGGTGATAACGGGGGGAGAGACCGAGAACCGCATAGTCGGCCGACATCTGATCCCAGGCGCTCATTGGGCGCAGCTCGACATGATCCTGCCCCACTGGGAGCGCAAGCGGAAGCTGGCGGCCAGGCTGTTTGCCGGCGAGCTGCTTGCCGAAGCGGCGGGAGGGAATGAAGAGACCGAGTTGCCAGAGCGCCTCCCGCCGGGCGAGACCGAAGCGGTCGAAGGCGCCGACGACGATCATGTTCTCAACCGCCGCGGTTGGAATCGGGACGCGACGAACGAGATCGGCCAGCGAGCGGTACGGGCCGTTCGCTTCCCGTTCGAGCACGATCGCTTGCGCCGGTTTTTCTCCTAATTCCTCGATGTAGCCGAGACCGATCCGAATCGCGTTACCTTCGACGCTACAACGGATGCCACTGATATTGATATCAGGCGGGAAGATACGCAGCCTGTGGCGTTTGGCGTCGTTGGTCAGCACATGGGGCGGATAGAACCCCATCGGTTGGTTATTGAGGAGGGCGCAGGTGAATTCTGCCGGGTAGTAGAACTTCAGCCAGCAGGATTGATAGGCGAGCACGGCGAACGCAGCGGCGTGCGCCTTGGGGAAACCGTATTCGGCGAAACCGAGGAGTTTCTTAAAGACGTTGCTCGCCGTTTCTCGGGTGACCCCGTTCTTTTCAGCACCCTCACGGAATTGTTCCCACAGCCCGATCATCGCGTCGCGCGAGCGTTTGCGACTCATCGAACGACGAAGGGCGTCGGCTTGCCCGGCGGTGAACCCGGCCAGCGCCATCGCGACCTGGATCACCTGCTCCTGATAGAGAATGACGCCGTGTGTTTCCTGCAGTACTTCCTCGAGCAGCGGATGATCGTAGAACGGCTCGATGTTGAGGAAGCCGCGATGCTTGCCCTGCCGGTGAGCGATATACGGTTTAACCGCGCCGCCGATGATTGGTCCGGGACGAACGATCGCGACCTGGACGATCAGATCTTCCAGGCGCTGTGGCCGGGTGCGGGGGAGCATCTGGATTTGGGCCCGGCTCTCGATTTGGAATACACCGATCGTGTCGCCAGCGCAAATCATGTCATAAATGACCGGTTCGTTGAAATCGATCCGGCTGAGATCGACCATCTTCTTGCCGGCGGTCACGATCAGTTCCAGGCACTCCTCGACCAGCGAGAGCATGCCGAGAGCGAGGAAGTCGATTTTGACGACCCGGGCATCGTCACAGGAATCCTTGTCCCACTGACAGAGAAAACGACCTTCCATCGCGGCGGGCTGGATCGGCACTAATTCGCAGAGTGGGCTGGAGGAGACGATCATGCCGCCGGAGTGCTGGGTGACGTGGCGTGGGAAACCGGCGAGCTGTTCCGTTAGCTCGACGAGGTATTTCCAGGGTGGCGCGTCCTTGCGGCTGGCGTAGGATGGAATCCGTGCAAGTTCACCGCCAAGCTCCTTCGCTGACCGGGGTTCACTCAGTTTGGCGATTTTGTCGAGATCGGTTAGTGGCAAGCCCAGCGCTTTGCCGACATCGCGCACCGCACTGCGGAGCTTGTAGGTCGAGAAGGCGCAAACGAGCGCAGCCCGCTCGGCGCCATATTTCTCATAGACCCGTTCCATGAGCCGCTCGCGAATCTCGCGTGGGAAATCGAGATCAATGTCGGGAATCGAATGCAACTCCTCGTTCAGGAACCGCCCGAAGAAGAGATCGTGCTTGAGCGGATCAATGTGCGATAGCCCGATCAGATAGCAAACGATCGAGCTGACCGACGAACCGCGACCTCGTCCGGGCGGCAGATTGCCCGCGCTACGCGCCGAGTTGACGCCGCGGACCTCGTCCGCCACCTCTCGGGCCAGAAGGAGCAGATCCCGATAGAGGAGGAAGAATCCCGCAAGTTCATGACGGGTAATCACGTTCAATTCTTCGGTCAACCGGGCGAGCGCTTCCTCACGGCCTGTGGGGTAGCGTTCTTCAAGCGCATCCAGGCAAACACGCGCCAGCAACTCATCCGGGGTGTCGCCCGGTTCGGTTGGGTACGCGGGAAAGGTGTAGGCGAGATCGCGGGCAAGATTGAAATTAGCGCACCGCTCGGCGATGGCGAGGGTAGTTGTCAACGCCTGTGGGTACCGAGAAAAGAGACGGGCTGTTTCCTCAGCCGAGCGGAGGTAGAAGCGGCTATTCGGGCGACGCTCGCGATGTGAGCCGTCGAGTGTGGTCCGATGCTGGATGGCAACGAGCACATCCTGCAGCCGGTGACGCTCCTGGCGATGATAGTGGACATTGCCGGTGGCCGCGTAGGCGAGTCCGTGTAGGTCGGCGAGCTCAACCAGCCGAGCGAGACGTTGCGTGTCGCCATGCACGAAGTTTTGCTGCAACTCGACGACCACGTTGGACGGACCGAACCATTCGACATAATCGTCGACGAGCCGGTCTACTTCTCGGTAGTTCTCGGCGTCGATGAGTTGAGCGAGCCGCCCTTGCCGGCAGCCGGTGAGCAAGATGATTCCTTCGGCATGGGCGGCGAGGAGGGCTGGGTCGAGCCGGGGGACGCGGTCTTCGGGGCGGTAATGCGGTTTCGATTTGCCAACGCCGCGCAAGGAAAAGGGGATTGGTTCTTCTGTCTCCGCGTCCTCAGCGATCGGCGGCAGACCGTTGTGGTGGGCGGCGGTGATCAGGCGGCAGAGGTTAGCGTAGCCGCGCGTGGACTCGGCCAGCAGAGTCAAGTGCGAGCCGTCAGTTAGGGTCAGCTCGGTGCCGGTGAGTGGGGCGATACCAGCGGATTGAGCGTGCTGGGCGAACTCCATTGCCCCATAGATCCCATCGTGATCGGTGACGGCGAGTGCGTGGTATCCCAGCTCGCTGGCGCGGGCAATCATCTCCTCCGGCACCGATGCGCCGTCCAGGAACGAGAAGGCCGTATGCAGATGGAGTTCAACGTATGATGTCGGCATGGGGCGTTATGCGACGACGGCGCCAGGCCGAAGTTCCCTCACCCGGCGCTTCGCGCCACTCTCTCCCGTGCGAGGGAGAGGGTACGGGAAAAGCCCGAACCGCAAGAACCGCCCCTCTCCCGTGCACGGGAGAGGGGATAGGGGGTGAGGGAACTCTGGGCGTACGCAACCGCATTGGTATTTCCTAATAGCTCTGCTCGTACCAGGTGTTCTGGACAAGGTCGTGGTAGATCGTGCGGATGGCGCCGGTGTCGATCACGATCTGGAAATAGCGGCGAGTTATGGGCTCCCGCCACCATTCGTCGTCGATGCACCAGACGTCTTGAATGCGCACGACCTTATGCTGCCGGTTGTTCGCGATCAGCAACGCGGGCATGCCTTTGTGTTCCACTACAGTGATTTGGCGGGGAGGATTCAGGGATCGTAGCTGATCAGGGCGTGCCGGCGTTCGGGGATCCGGGACCATGGCTCTACCTCCGCGATGCGATACAAGGGCGATGCGCCGTAGCGCTGCTTCAATTGATGGGCGGCTTCGACGATGGGACGGTGTTGACGGGGTCGGAGACCGGGCAGGAAATCCTGATGCGTTGTTTCCGCAGTCAAACCAGCCAATTCCAATGTCAGCGCCTCCGCGGCGCCTGGAAGCTCGATCGCTTGCAGGCGATGCCCGAGCGCTTCGATCAAGCGCAGCCGGCCGACCGGCTCGCGCATCGTCATTTCCTTCTCCCAGGAGCGGTTTTCCTCGATCAGCACCCGCAACCGGGCTTGGCGAACGTTTCGCGCGCGCAGTTCCGGTCGATTGAAGGCGCGGGTGACGAGCCGCTGAAGTCCAAGCAGGAGCGTTTCGCGGCTGGTGGCGGGGGCGGGGAGGGTGAGCCCCTCGACAATGGTTTCGATCCGCTCGCGGGGGAGCACCCAGGTCTCGTCCTGTCCGCTGGCGAGATCCCAGACCCGGCGACCGGCCGCACCGAACCTGGCCTGGATGGCGGTTGCGGGCAAGGCCGCGATTTCAACGAGCGTGTTCAGCCCGAGCCGCTCGAAGCGGCGGATGAGATCGTGGGAAACTGGCAGCCAGCTTGTGCGAATATCGGACAGGAACGCGACGACATCGTTCTGCTCGACTAGGCGGTTCGTTCCGGGCGCAGCTTGTCGGGCCGCGACCCAGGCGGTGAATTTGCCGGGTGCGATGCCGACCCGCGGGCGCAGGGCGGGGGGAACGAGCTGCAGCAGGCGTTCGGCGGCTTCGTCAACACTCGGATAATGGCGGGTCAGACCGCGCAAATCGACATACCAGCAACCTGGCTCACCCGGTTCGATCGCCGGGCTGCACGTTTCGAGCGCGGTCATGATCTGCTCGGCTGTCGCCGCGTCGCGGACAGGATTGGGCGGGATGAAAACGGCTTCCGGGCAGAGCGCGATCACTTCGCGCAGGGGCATACCTGCGCGGATGCCGCGGAGCGTCGCTTCGGGTGTGCAATCATCGACGAGCGGACGGGCGGTTGGAGGGGAGGTGAGCACGAGTGGCATGCCGTCGAACTCAGGACGCTCCAGGAGAGCAACTCGGAGTGGAAAATGAGGCACATGGACACAGGCGATGGGCGCCATGAATACTCCTTTCCCAAAGTTGCGGTCTCGCGAGCCGGATTTGAGACCCGGATCGGACGGGCTGAACAGCCCGTACCCGTAGACTAGAACATATGTTCTAGTCTGACAAGAGGTGACGCAATGTCACGGTGATTACAACAGCGGAAAGATGCGATATACTCTCGCGTACAACCTGAACGTACACCTTGGCCTTCCCGCTTGACAATCAATATCCTGCCGCCCGTCTCCCGCACCGGGCACAACGGGACACGGAGACACCGCGCCCATGGCGACGCAAACAAAGATCCGGGCCGGCGGCCAATCCAAAAAAGGCGCTAAACGATCGCCCGCCGCTCAAATCAACGACACGCTCCCGCTCAGCGGGCGGCTCAAAGCGGTCGGCAGCGGTCTCACCGGTCTCCTGCCCGACACGCTCGTCTCTAATCGCTTCCGTCGCGAGATCGCAGGCGCAATCTTTGCGCTCCTTGCCTGCCTGAGTTCATGGTCTCTCGGCAAAGGAAACGATGACGGCCGCCTGGTGCAATGGCTGGGCGACGCACTCCACGCCTCATTTGGGCGCGGCGCTTTCCTCGCGCCACTCTTTCTCCTCTTGACGACTGTACGCGCGTTTCGCACGCAAGAAGGGGAAATTCTCCTCCCCCGTCACTACTTGGGCGGCGCCGCGTTCGCCGTCGCGATCACCGGTCTCTTTCAACTTTCAGGTCCAGCAACCACAAACGGAGGCGGGCGCCTTGGCCTCGCCGTGGCGACATTGCTCACCGGCGCAGTTGGAGAACTAGGATCGGGATTGTTGCTCTTCGCAACCGGCGCAATCGGCGTTTTCCTGCTCGCGGGAACTGATCTCCTCACCTTCTGGCGGGACCTGCGCGAACTCATCCCCGAACGTGAGTATCTCGACGAGGACGACGAGCTCGATTTCGAACAGATGACGCCGTTTCCGCGGGCGTCCATGGATCCGGACGGAATGATCGAGCTCGCCGCGGCGATCCCGTCGGTGCCGGTGATCAACGTCCCATCCATGGAACCAAAAACCGTCGAAAAGCCAGCAGTCGATAAGAAAGCGACCCTCATTGCCCCCGGCGATCCGTTGCCTTTGCCAGAGGTCGGCCACCTAGCGCATTACGAGGGCGTCAAGCTCGACACCACCGATCTCGAAGGGAAAGCGCGCCGGATCGAGGAGACGCTCGGGAGTTTCAAAGTCGACGCCCGCGTGCGCGAAATAAATCCTGGTCCCGCGGTGACCCAGTTTACGCTCGAACCGGGCGCGGGGATCAAGGTCCGCCGGATCACGGAGTTGCAAAACGATCTCGCGCTCGCCTTGGCAGCGCCGAGCATTCGGATCGAAGCTCCTATTCCGGGCATGGCACGGGTCGGGGTCGAGATTCCGAACGCGCAGGTCGCGACCGTCGGATTGCGCGAGACGCTCGAATCGTCAACCTTTTCAAAAAACAAAGCGAAGTTGCCGATCCCGCTCGGTCGTGATGTCAATGGCCGCTACGTCGTAGGCGACTTGACCAAGATGCCGCACTTGCTGATTGCCGGCGCTACGGGCTCCGGCAAGAGCGTGTGCCTCAACGGGATCATCTCCACGTTCCTGCTCACCCGGCATCCCGACGAACTACGCCTGCTCATGATCGACCCCAAGATGGTTGAACTCACCGGTTATAACGGCGTGCCCCACTTGCAATGTCCCGTCGTCACCGAAATGGACAAAGTCGTCGGTGCGCTGCGGCTCGTGCTGCGGGAAATGGAACGCCGCTACTCACTCTTCAATCGACTCGGTGTGCGTAACATCGATGGCTACAGAATGAAAGTCGCCGATGAGGTTGGCGCCGAGAAGCTGCCGTATCTCGTCGTCATCATCGACGAACTTGCTGACTTGATGATGACTGCGCCCGAAGAAGTGGAAACGCTGCTCGTTCGGCTGGCACAGATGGCGCGAGCTACAGGCATCCACCTCATCATTGCGACCCAACGGCCGTCGGTCGACGTCTTGACGGGATTGATCAAGGCCAATGTTCCAGCGCGGATCGCGTTCGCGGTGACGTCGCTCACCGACAGTCGCGTGGTGTTGGATCTCCCAGGGGCGGAGCGCCTGTTGGGCCGCGGCGACATGCTCTTCTTGCCACCTGACGCGGCAAAGCCGCAACGGATCCAAGGCGCATTCATTGAAGACAAGGATGTGCACTATATCGTCGATCACTGGCATAAGGTTGCGCCGGTGCCGCATTACGCTCAAGAGTGGATGGAGTTGCCGAGCTCGAACGCGGTGGACGACGATGGGGGAGATGATCCGTTGTTGGACCAAGCGCTCGAAATCGTGCGGAACCAAGGCACGGCGTCAGCCTCGATGCTGCAACGCCGCTTACGGATCGGCTACAACCGGGCGGCGCGACTCATCGAACACATGGAACATGAGGGAATTATCGGACCCGCCGATGGCATCAAGGGCCGGCCGTTCTTAGCAAGCGACGATTGAGCGCGAGCGCCCGGCGCACATCGAGGACGCTCGCGCCTTTCTTAAACCACTCGGACTGTGCGGGCTTCTCGAACCTTGTCAAAGCATCGTGAGCAATAAACCGGCGTCCCATTACGGGGGACGAAAGGAACCGTCGTTTTGGCGCCGCATTCGGCGCAAATGACTTCGGAAAGTGCCCGTTCCTGCACCCCCATCTTCGCCTTACGGCTGGCGCGACAGGCTGGGCAACGTGCTGGAACATTCGTCAGCCCTTTTTCCTGGTAGAACTGCTGCTCGCCCACGGTCCATGTGAATTCCTGATTGCACTCTCGACACGTCAATGTGCGGTCCGAGAACTCCACCGTTCGCCCCTCCCGATAACCCCACAAGTCAGGCCGGCGCAAACCCTTCCCTGGGCGCGCCTGAACCGAAAGCCTTCGTAGCTTCGGCAATCTATCGACATCCGCACATCGCAAGATAGTTTCACGTTATCAAAGGCAAGTCCGCTTCGCAACTGGTTTCGTATGCCAATTTTATGTTTTCTTTGCCCTTATTGAGCGTGCTTATGGCAACATTCCGTGACTTTGATGTCTAGGTTCGCGGCCAAAGATGGTAAAATAGAACGTACGTCCACATCTCACGGACGGAGAATTTCTGCTTCGAAGGGTACGGTTGCCTAGTGGCAAGCAGTGGTTCACAAGTTGGTGCGCGACCAGTGGCGCGGCTCGTCGATGAGTTCGCCAAGTTGCCGGGCATTGGTCCGAAGACAGCATCTCGGCTTGCATTTCATGTGTTACGCACACCGCGAGACGAAGCAACGGCGCTCGCGGAAGCGATTCTCGAAGTTAAAGAGCGGATTCGCCTGTGCTCTGTTTGTTTCAACATCACGGAATCCGATCCTTGTTCGATCTGTTCGGATCCTGGGCGGGACAAGGCGATTTGCGTTGTCGAAGAACCGCTCGATGTCGTCGCTCTGGAACGGACTGGACAATTTAGGGGTCGGTACCATGTCCTGCACGGAGCGGTATCGCCGATCGACGGCATCGGACCGGAAAAACTGAAGATTCAGGAGTTGCTCCGTCGCATTCCAACGGAGCAACCCAATGAAGTGATTATCGCCACGAACTTGGATATTCCAGGCGAGGCGACGGCCAATTATTTACATCACCTGCTCGTGCCGCTGGGAGTTAATGTAACCAGGCCGGCGAGTGGACTACCCGTCGGCGGCGATCTCGAGTATGCGGACGAGGTGACACTCGGCCGAGCATTGGCCGGACGGCGAGCGTTGTAGGTGTTGATCACTCGCATGGCGTAATAAAGGTTGAAACAAAAATCGTCGTCCCGAGACGTTGTAAAGGGGTACGTTGAACGGTAAAATCGAGTGAGATGGAAACCGAACAGACGTCGGGATTGATCCGATTTCAGCCTTCGTCGACGCGGCGAGACGGGCCGTCGGAAGACGTCAAAACCTCTAGTCCAAAGATTCCTTCGAAGAACGATCGGTCGTGGCGGCCGGGCGACGAGGAAGAGTCCGATCCTGAACCCGGTTACCCTGTGCGAATAGCAGTCCGATCTGTGCGGCTTGGCGATTTGCTAGACCTGCGCGGGATGACGACTGTGCTCGCGCTCAACCAGCCTGAAGTCAATTTCAGTGGCTACAGTCCAACGCGCGCTGCAGTCACAGCGTTGGCGCCACGCCGCAAGTTTCGGCCGCGGCTTTTTACCGCCATTTCTGGTGATCGTGTTATAGGATTTGTTCATTTTCAACCGTTGTCGCCAGATCAACGGTGGCAGTTAGTTGCAATCGGCAGCGCAACCGGCGTCTTTGAGGCAACGCCCGTCTGGGAGGAGCTCATCGCGCAGGCGGTGGTCGCTGCCGGCCTCCGAGGGGTCAAGCGCCTTTATGGCCGAGCGCCGAGCGACAGCGCGGCATCGGAGTCACTTGTTGCCGTTGGATTCAGCCATTATGCAGACGAGCAGGTCTTCGTGGCAAGACCACCGCTGGCCGGAGCGCAGGTCAAGATGCGGGCCCAGGAACAGACCGACACCTGGGCAATCCACCAGCTCTATAACTCAGCCGTGCCTCGCCCAGTCCAAGTTGCGGAAGGGTACACGAGTCACCGATGGGACCTCCGCGCTGTACCCGAGGGCATGCCAGGCGTCTCAAGCTCGGGCTGGTTGATCGAAGAGCGCCACCAGGTGATCGGCTACGCGCGAATACGTTCGCGCGGGGGAGTGCACACCATCGAGTTGATTTACAGCCCTGAGCGGATTGACGTGCTGGACGAATTGATTGCCGGAGCGTTGGCGAAGGTCAAATTATCCGGAAGAAAAGATTGCGTGTATTGTGCAATCCGCGGCTATCAGCTGGAAGCGGCAATCGCGCTCGAGCGTCACGGCTTCACATCCATACTGGAACAAGAGTTGCATGTGAAGTACACGACGGCCAACGTGCGCGTTGCCCCAGCGGACCCAATTCCATTTCATGCTGAAGTCATCGAGAAATTGCCGAAACGTGTGCCGTCGTTTCTGCCGGGGAAACCACAAGATGAATCTGCTACTTAGCTCGAAGGTGCGGCGCATTTGAACCGAGCGCGCTTTGCAATGAGGACACGTGACAATACATTGGCTTTGCGGAGGTCGATGAACATCGATCCCGTCGACACTGAGGAGCAGCGATTGACCAGCGTGCAGCAGGTCCGCTCAGATCCGTACGACAGAAAAGACTATGAAAGGGAAATCACCGATAACCTTGAGGATCTTCTCGCCGTCCTTCCGCCGACCATTGCTGAAGCGGTTGATTCTGCCCGCAGCGAGGAATCACGGGGCGGCCTGATTGAGATTATTTTGGACCTAGGCCGGCCACCAGAGGCTCGATTTCAAGAAGACGAGCTCTATCTGACCGACATCGACGTTACACGGGAAGACTTGCGCTTCGTTTCTGAACGTGTTGGCCGGTTTGGCGATGACAACCGCGCCGGCATTGAGCGGACGCTCCACCGCATTTCGGCAATTCGCAACCGCACTGGAGACATTGTTGGCCTCACATGCCGGATTGGCCGCGCCGTCTATGGAACGATCGCGATCATAAGCGACCTGATCGAGTCCGGCGAGAGCATCTTGCTGCTTGGTCGCCCGGGAGTCGGCAAAACAACGATGCTGCGGGAGAGCGCACGAGTGCTCGCCGATGATTTCCACAAGCGCGTAGTGGTGGTCGACACAAGCAATGAAATCGCTGGCGACGGGGACATTCCGCATCCCGCGATTGGGCGTGCCCGGCGAATGCAGGTGCCCACCCCAACCGCCCAGCACGCAGTCATGATCGAGGCTGTCGAAAACCACATGCCGGAAGTCATCGTCATTGATGAGATCGGAACCGAGCTCGAGGCGATGGCCGCGCGAACGATTGCCGAGCGGGGTGTTCAGCTCATCGGCACCGCGCACGGTAACACGCTCGAAAACCTGATGATGAACCCAACCTTGTCCGATCTCATTGGCGGCATTCAGTCGGTCACATTGTCGGACGAAGAAGCGCGGAGGCGCGGGACCCAAAAATCGATCTTGGAGCGCAAAGCGCCACCCACATTTAATGTCATGGTTGAAATCGTTAGCCGGGATGAAGTTGCCGTGCATCGAGACGTCGCGGCGACGGTAGACATGTTGCTTCGCGGGTCGCCGGTGCGCTCCGAAGTGCGCCGCCGAGTCGACGACGGAGAGGTCCAAATTTCGACGAGTGAGGAATCTCGCCGGGATCCGACCTTGCAAGCGCGGGCAATGATGGGCCCGAGTCCGTTGGAACGAAGCGACGACCGCCGCGATATTGTCGACATTCGCAGCCGCAGAACCGCACGAGACGCTGGTCCCCGCGATCGCGAGGGACGGCAAGACGAGGCCGACTCGTTCATGCCTATTACCCCGACAATGCCGAAAGGCAGGGGAACCGAGGATAAGCCGCTTCGTATTTATCCTTTCGGCGTGAGCAGGAACCGACTCGAAAGCGCGATCGCGCAACTTCGATTGCCAGCGGTCATCGTTCGCGACATCCGAGATGCAGACATGGTGATGACATTAAAGAACTATTTCCGGCAGCGGCCGCAACCGTTACGAGAAGCCGAAAGCCGGGGCACTGCGGTCTACGTCTTGAGATCGAATACGGCGATTCAAATGGAGCATGTGCTCTCTAATCTCCTGCCCGTGTCCTTACGGCGGCCCAAGTCTAGTGAGCACGACGAGGCTTCGCCGCGCGAGCACGATAAAGGCGGAGACCCGGTGACGTCGGCGATGCTGGAAGCCGAAGAAGCGATTGGCGCGGTGATCGACGGATCGCCAAATGTCTCGCTCGCACCTCAAGACTCGTATGTTCGGCGGCTGCAACATGAGTTGGCTGATCGATACAATCTGAGCTCACGGAGCCGCGGTAAGGAGCCGTTCCGCCGTGTCGAGATCTATCGGTAGTCGGCCGTCGATGTGAGTAGCGGTTTTTTTCTCAGCTTCGAGGGTCCGGAAGGGGCCGGAAAGTCGACGCAAATCGCGTTGCTGTCGACGGCGCTTGAAGCCGCGGGGCGCGAAGTTGTTATCACTAGGGAGCCGGGCGGCACACAGATCGGAGAGGCGATTCGGGCAATTCTCCTTGATCATGACAACTATGCTATGCTGGCCGAGACCGAGGCGCTGTTGCACACCGCGGCCCGCTCGCAGCACGTTGGCGAAGTGATTCGACCAGCGCTTGAGAACGGGAAGGTCGTTGTGTGCGATCGATTCATCGACTCGACGCTCGCCTACCAAGGTGGTGGACGAGGTCTTGCGATGAACAGCCTGGAATCGATCCAGGAGTTTGCGATCGGGGTCCTTCGACCTGATCTTACGATTCTGCTCGATTTGCCAGTCGAGATCGGACTTTCGCGCCGATTTGGGTCAGCAGCCGGGGTGAATCGATTCGACAGTGCGGGAGTGCAGTTTCACCAGCGCGTGCGCGTGGCGTTCCTTGAGCTCGCAACGCGAGATCCCGAGCGTTGGATTGTCATCGATGCGTCACGCACGGTCGAAGAACTAGCGGCAGATGTATTGTTGGCAGTTACGGCCCGAACCCCTCTCTTTGCTGGGCGAGATGGAGCCCAAATCTCGCCGGGCGCGTCCCGGACTGGGACGGATCTATGAAGCTCGTCGTTTCGGTCGTGCAGGGAAAAGATGCGGACAATCTGCTCCAAGCCTTGACGGGCAAAGGCTTTCGCGCGACGCAGATCAACAGCGCAGGCGGGTTTCTCCGCGAAAGTAACGTGACCTTACTGATAGGCGTTCAAGATGAGTATGTGCCGGATGTGATGCGCATTATTGATGAGAACTGCCACTCGCGTACGCAATTCGTCAATCCGCTGATGCCGATTATGGAACCGGGTGAATTTTATATGTCGAATCCGATCGAGGTTATGGTTGGCGGCGCGACCGTCTTCGTCGTCAACATTGCGCGATATGAGCGCATCGCCTAGTCGCCGTCAAGCGCGCTGACATCCCCGCGGCAAGGAAGCAAGTGCATGGAAGAAATTACCGCACGAGGTATCCAAGTTCTGATCGCGCTCGCGGGCGCATACCTCGTGGCACTCTGGTTTGTGCTGGTCGTGTGGACATACCGCGACAGCGAAGCCCGGAGCCGAAGCGTCATAACGCAGGTCTTTTCGACGTTGCTGGTCGTGCTCTTCTACTTTCCCGGTTTACTGCTATATCTCATACTGCGACCGAAAGAGACGCTCGACGTCGCGTTTCAGCGCTCATTAGAAGAGGAATACCTCCTCCAAGATCTGGAAGAGCTTCCCCATTGTCCGTCATGCCACCGGTATGTTGAAGATGACTACCGGCTTTGCCCGCATTGCCAGACGCAACTCCGTGAAGCGTGCTGCGCGTGCGGACGCCTGGTCGACCTCAAATGGTCTCTCTGCCCCTATTGCGGAGAAGTCCAAGGCGGGCGAGACACGAAGCCGGCGTTCAAGGTCGCCGAAACGCCCGAGCGATTTATCGCTGCTTCACAGACCGATCGTTCGGTAGTTACTTCCGGGGACGTACCGGCTACCGAATCCTTGCCATATCCAGATCTGAGGCCCGCTCTCGAGGAGCCGGAGCAGGATCCGGCACCGATACGAGCACTGACTGCTGAAACCGAATCTCCCCCGATCCGACCGTTTGATCGCAGATACACTAGAGCAGCAGCTGCGGTGCGGCATCAAGAGCAACCTACCGCTCAACCGGAGTCCGATCGCGCCAAGCTTGAAGTCGTGCAAACCGACGAGGCATCAGAAAAGGACTCAAGCAAGCAGAACGGCCGGTTCGGTCGAAGCCAATCGACGTCAAACGGCGCGTCCGACGAGCACGACGATTCGTCCGCTCAGAGCGGTTCCCAGGGCGACGATGAGGACGAGTTCCCCGAACTCGAAGCTTCTTCGCGGAGTTCCTCTGTGAAGTAACAATTCCGACTTCAGCGTTCGCCTGCATCGTGGTGACAACCCATATCATCGTTGCTTGAGTGGATTGAAAGCCCTTCCTCGATTACTCAGAGGGGCGCCTGCGCGCCTGTGCACGAGCTGGCTACTTCCACCATCCAGTTTGTTCCGAAATCCGACTATTAGCGGCCCGCGCATTCATTTCTGGGCGGGGTCACAACCTCGGGTGATCCGCTTTTGGTCACTGCTTCAACGACGCGATTGGCGGCCGTCGAGATGGGACGGCTCCGGGGCGAATTTGAAAATTAAACTTTGTGCGAAACGCTTCGTAGAAGTCGGTGCTGCCCAGTGCGATCTGCCGGAAGGTATGGATGCCACGGTTGACCTTCACCACGTCCCCGAGCTGGAGATCGGTCGTTTGTCGACCATCGAGAATCAACTTCGTGCTGTGGCGTGAAGCCAGGAGTAATTCTGTCTGTACTGACTCCGAAACAACGAACGGCGTGCGTATCGGCGAATGACATGAAATTGGAACAATCGCAAACCCTTTGACCCCCGCCGTAAGGATTGGACCGCCGGCTGCCATGCAATAGGCAGTACTTCCCCTAGGTGTGGAGACGATCATGCCGTCACCCGGGTAGGTATTGACGAAATGCCCGTCGATGTAAACCTCGATGTCAATCATGCGGGATTCGCCGCGAATCACGACGTCGTTGATGGCCCAGCCTTGATCCGATTTCTGCCCAGCCCGTTCAAGCGAGGCAGCCAGTGTGGAGCTTTCTTCGATCTCATAGTCGCCGGCGAGAACTGCGGAGAGCGCTAATTTCCAGTCCTTCCGCTCGACCAGGGCCAGAAAACCGACCTTCCCGAAGTTGATGCCGAGAAGTGGGGTGTCGGGATAGGCGTTGGCGGCTCGCATCATGAGTCCATCGCCGCCGAGTACGACCACCGCGTCCACCTCGCGATACGCGTTGAACGAAAGCTCGGTTTCAGGCACGACGGTGGCTCCGCGCTCAGCAAGCCATGTGGCGATCTCGAGGGCAAGCGTAGAGGCTTCTGATTTGCTTTGTGCCGCTACAAGTCCGATCTTCAATCATTACCTCCGTATGCCGGTAACGCAAAACGGGCAGATCGTGCGCCTACGCTTCGTCACCCCACGCCGGCGTCAAGTAGTCCGCGGGGTCATGTTCGGCCCGGAACCGATAGAGGGCCGCGGGCCGGTGGCTACCCTCACGTCGCTGCTCACTTGTATTCTGAAGAATTCCGGAGGCGATCGCGCGCCGGCGAAAGTTTCGCTTGTCGAGGCGACGGCCGAGGATCGACTCGTACGCGTTTTGAAGTTCTGTGAGCGTGAATGTCGGTGGCAAGAGATGAAATGCGATGTTGGTGTAACCGAGCTTCGCGCGCAGTCGTAGCAGCGCGTATTCAATGACGTTGCTATCGGCCACGCCGAGTGTTGGAAGGGCGCGAGCGTCGTGCCACGCGGCTTTCGTAAGTTGGTGCGTTTGCGGTCCAGAGCAAATCAAGCCTATGTAGCCTACGATCACTGACCAGCCTTCGATGTCGCGAAAGCTCAGCGTGTAGAGCTGTTCGAGATATTGCTCGTAAAGCCCGGTCGACTCCCGAATCGCGCGCCGGGCGGAGGCGTCGAGTGGTTCATTCGCCAAAGGTATCGCCCGCGGGAGAGACGTTATTCTGTTGCTCTCTTCGAGCGCGACTAAAAGATGACCGCCGGCAACGGTAAACAGAACGGCCCGCACGTCGACCGCCGGTGTCGACTCGACACGCTCTACAACAGTGGATTCGCTGGAGGTTTTTGTTGATCGAGATTGTTTGGTCGTCGCCACTCGCTCCTCCGGCTACCCGAGATTCGCGAGCATCGGCTAGAGCTTCGCGATCGCTTTCGCGCAAACTGTCAACCGAGTGTACGTGACGGATTAAACCGAAGCAACGAAAACGTCGGGAACTGCGCGGGCGAAGATGCTACGCACTCTGACCGATAAGCTGCGTGCCGTAGGCGACGGCGTCTCGTTCGCTTAGGTCAGAAAGCACCACGCGACGGATGATGCCAGAAGAGTCAATGAAGAAATGGGTCGGAAAATTGAGAATTGGATACGCCTGCCCAGTGTTTTCGAGGTATTGATCGCTCAGAATGGTGAATGTCGCGTGATTCTTGGCCGCAAACGCAGCCGCGTCCTCCGGTGGTTCTTTCAGACTCACCGCGAGGAGCACGAGTCCCTTCGGCGCAAGTTGCTCGTAGGCGGCCTCGGCGTCGGGCATCTCTGAACGGCACGGCGGACACCAGGATCCCCAGAAGTTCAACCAGACCGGATGGCCACGGAAGTCCGAAAGGCTGACAGTATTCCCGTTCACGTCAGAGGTCGTGAAATCCGGCGCAGGTTGCCCGACTTTGGGCAGCAGGGAGCGGTTCATGCCGCCGCGCCCAATGTTGCTCAACCCTTCTCGGCCGCCGATGGCATACGCAGTGCCAAGGATCGCCACGAGAACCACGAACACTAGGGCTGTTCGCGTCCACCGGTCAGACTGGCTGAGGCGGCGAACCGACACATTTGGCTGGAGGCTATCGGGACCAGGCGGTGATGTCGACACGGATTTCGCTGAACTCGTCGCGGCCTAGACGCCGCCGTAGGCGTGCATGCCACCGAAAAAGTAATTGCCGTAGTACGTGAAGATGACAGCCCCGAATCCGAATAAGAGGATGATCGCGCTGCGAGTGCCCCGCCATCCTCGTAACGTGCGTGTGTGCAAGTAGACCCCGTAAACGAGCCAGGTGAAGAGTGCGGACGTCTCTTTGGGATCCCAGGACCAGTAGCTACCCCAGGCTTGGTAGGCCCAGGCAGATCCAAGAATTAGCACCAGTGCGAGCATTGGAAAGCCGAACGTGACGGCGCGGTAGCCAATATCGTCGAGCATGTCCGCGCTTGGCAGCCAAGAGATCTGTTTGTGGCTGGCGATGAGATAGAGGACAGCGGCGGCGAACGAAACCGCGAACGTAGAATACGCGAGAATTGCCATCGAAACGTGAAACGTCATCAGGGTCGGATTTTGCAATGCCGGATTCAGCGATTCGACTTCGCGCATGCCGGACGGGAGTTGCCAAACGTAGAGGCTCATCCCAAAGACGATAGGGACGACGATCGCGCCGAGATGTTTGACTTCATACATTCGTTCAAAGATTAAGTAGATGAGCGACGCCGTGAAGATGAACGCGAGCGAAAACTCGTACATGTTGCTGTATGGCCCGCGATGTGAAGCAAACGTGCGGAGAACGACAGCTAAGCCGGCGAAGACCACGCCGAACCAGGCGAGAAGCGTGCCGAACCGCCCTGCTCCAACCGAACCGGGCTCGAATTCTGCCGTTGAGCTCGTGAAAGTCGTTCCTGCCGAGGTTGCAAGCACAGTGCGCCGAACTTTGATTCTGCCGACGGCGTATGCAACATAACAAACGGCGGCAGCGCCAAGTGAAATCGAGGCAGCAGTAAAGCAATAGAAGGAGAGTTTGACGAGAGCTTCCATTGGCCGTCTTCCTTGCGTGAGCTCGCCGTCGGCTCAAGTTCCAAGTCGTTCTGCCGACAACATTCTACGATTATTAGTCGCCGCTGTGAGCAGCCTGAACCGGAATCGGATTGGGCATGCGATCTTCAAACGTGTGCAAGGTTGCTTTGACGCCCAGGCGTTCTTCAAGATCTTCGATCAATCGGTAGAAATCCCGTCGACCGCTCCAATCGCGCTTTGCGAGCGGAACAAGTTCGAGCACTGCTCCCGTTCCTGGGTTCGGTGAGGGAGCAAAAATTCCACGGACCCGACGATGCGGGAAGTAGAACGTGATCGCGAGCCCACCGACGAGAAGTAATGCAGCCGCGAAAAAGATCGGGATGCCCGGATTGTGACTCACTTGCAACAACGTAAAACGGCGTTCGCGGATGAACTGGACTTTGAGCGGGCCCAATGCGGCTGATTGGCCCTGGCTGACTACGGCACTCGCAGGTGGTTGCGAGAATGTCGGATCGAGCGACCGCGCCTGGATAAACATTTCGCCGCTCGCGAGTCGCAGCTTGTCGAGTTCAGGCCTGTTGGCCAGATCCTCGTCCGGTGCGATGACATTCAGCCGGATGTTCGCAGGCAAGATGTCAATAAACCCGGCAGGCGCGTCCGGGTTTGCGGTGGAAACATACAGGCCGAGCGGCACTGAATCGTCATAAAGGACATGGCCCTGATCGTCAGTGACTTTCAGCGTCGCGGCCTGGCCGAAACTTGACTGATAGAGCACCACGTTGTGGTAGGTCATCGGGTGATTGACAGTGATCGAACCCGTCTTGACCTGCTTCCCGTCCTGGTACAGCACTAGATCGCTGCGGTATTCGTGGGGCATGCCGTTTTCGTTGTATGTGTCGGTGAACTGATCTAACCCTACGGTCAGCCCCGTGCCGTGGCCGATTTCGCGCACTGAACCTTCCGGAATGACCAGTTCCTTGTTACGGAAGCCGTATCTCGCGCCGACGATCCCGCCGACAAGAATCAAGATCAGGGCGAAATGGAACGGAAAGGTCCCAAGTTTGGCGTAGCGATTCTTATCAGCATAGACGTGGATTTCCTCGCCGCGCGTTTGCGTCAGCATCCGATACCGGCGGGAACTCATGATCTCAGACAACTTAAGATTGGAATCATCGATGGGGTCTGAGATTTCAAGTGTTGCATGTGTTCCGGCGCTCTTAAGAAATCCGTGCGTGGTGCCGACGGTCGGATTATCGATCGTGTGCCAGATGCCCGGCGCTCGGTTCATCGTGCAGACGGCGATGGCGATGGCCAGCACGGCCAGGATGGTCATAAACGGCAGGGAGTGGAAGACATCCCAGCCGTACCAGCGTCTGATAATCGGCTTAGTGAATGGCAACCCATTCTGAATCCACTGCGGAACTTCGCTGCCGCGCAGCGTTCCGAGTAAGACCAGAACTGCAAGTATCGCTATCTCTAAAATCGCGGCTCTGACTGAGCAGAAATATCGCCAAATGCGATCGATGACGACTTCGAACGGCGATCGGCGGGCGAGTCTCGGTCGAGCAGTGAGTTGAGCCATCAGTTGGCCCTTTGCCCTGAACAGTGCCGATCTATCGAAGATGCGTTCACAGTCTTGGTTCCCATGGCGGCCACGGCGCCGCTTGCACCATGCGGGCAAAGAACTGCTGATACAGCCCAAGGACCATGAAGGCGCCGACCGCGAGCATGAGCGCGCCGCTCAAGCTCGAAACCGCCGCGAGGCGGCTGTTCATCCGGTGAATGACCGAGTGCGACCGTCCCATCAGTAGCGCTGCGATGAGGAACGGCACGCTCAATCCAATTGAGTAAACCGCGAGTAGAATCGCCGCATGGTCCACACTCGCTTGGCTCGCCGCCATGGTCAAAATAGCGCCAAGAATTGGGCCAACGCAGGGAGACCAGCCAGCGCCAAAAGTCACGCCGATGAGAAAGGACGAAGTAACCTGTCCTTTCGGAAGGTCGCCGGCATCAAGTCGGCGTTCGCGCCCGAGAAACGGAATGTTAATGAGCCCGATCTGATGAAGGCCGAGCACAATAATCAATACTCCGCCTAGGCGGACCAACCAATACCGATTGCTGTAAACGACGCTCGCGGTGGAAACAAGCGTGCTGGCTGCGCCAAGTGCGATACCAAGCGTGACAAAGACAGCGGAAAATCCGAGCACATAAGCGAACGCGTTAAGCATAATCGCGCGGCGCGAGGTAGCATCGAGTTGGTCCACCGAGGTGCCCGCCAAATGCGCTAGGTAAAGCGGCACAAGCGGGAGAACACACGGAGACGAAATCGAGAGGATTCCAGCAACGAACGCGGCAATCAGTGAGACATCGGGTCCCATACTTGAAACCTAACATCGCGATTCGCTGTGTGTCAATTAAGTAAGCAAAAGCGCAGATAGGCAGTCATGCCGTTCCCAACAAAGGTATAATAATCGACATAAGGTATTGCTCGGTGAGGATGATCTGTCAGTTGTCGAATTCGTTGCAAGAGCGTCTCTATCGGACCGAAGCGGTCGTCCTCAGCCGGACCGATTATTCGGAGGCAGATCGCATCTTCACGCTGTACACGCCGAAACTCGGCAAAATACGTGTGATCGGCAAAGGCGTTCGACGCCCAAACAGTCGGCTTGGTCCGCACCTCGAATATTTCAGCCGCTGCCAGCTCATGCTGGCGAAGGGCCGGGATCTCGACGTAATAACAGGCGCCGAGACGATCGATTCGCACATCGAACTCCGATCGGACTTAGATGCGCTCGGCCACGCCTCGCACATGGCGGAACTGCTCAATCGACTGACCGAGGAACGGCAAGAGCAGGAACGCGCGTACGACCTCTTGTCGCAATCGCTGCGTTTTGTTTGTGACGGTGTGAATCCATTCGTGGTGACGCGTTATTACGAGCTCGCGCTCACGAACCTGCTCGGCTATCGGCCGGAGCTGTATCGCTGCGTCGGTTGCCAAAAGGCAATTACAGCAACATCGAATTCGTTAAGTCCGCGCTTGGGTGGATTGCTTTGCCCCGAATGCCGCGGGCTGGACGCGGGCGCACGGGTGCTTACTGTCAACGCGCAGAAGTTCTTGCGCGTGCTCGACCGGGACGGACTCGCAGGGGCGCTGCGGTTGAAATTGGGAGAACCGCTTCAAGCGGAACTCGAGAACGCGCTCGGCGTCTATCTCAGGCACTTGGCCGAGCGCGATCTTACGAGCCTCCAAATCTGGCGACAGCTTCGTAACTTCCAGCCTGTGGCTGGATCGGAATAATTGCCCGCCTAGAGATCGACGAAGTATGTTTGGCAGGCCCGGTCAATTAGAGCCTGCGAAAGTGTCGGAGGTACCCCCTGGTAGCGGGCGATGCCGACGAGTGTGCGCAAAATGTCCCGCGGATGAACCGACCGGAGCTCTCGCTTCGGTTTAACGTAGAACTCTCGAAGGACATAGACCAGACCGTTCTGATCAAACGGGATGTTTAGTTGTTCGCACTGGCGGCGAAAGATTTCGCGGAAGATCTCGACCGACGGGTTCGAGATGTGGAGTTTGTTCTGGATTCGGCGGAGGAACGCTTCGTCGACGAGGTCTTTCGGCGCCAAGTTCGTTGAAAAAACGATGAGCTGATCGAATGGGATTTCGATCTTCTTGCCGGTGTGAAGCGTCATGAAGTCGACACGCTTTTCCAGCGGCACAATCCACCGGTTTAAAAGCTGCCGCGGTTGTACTTGCTGGCGCCCGAAGTCGTCGATGAGCAACATGCCGCCGTTCGCCTTGACCTGCAGGGGCGCCTCATAGATGCGCGCATTGATGTCGTACACGAGGTCGAGCACTTCAAGCGTCAGCTCGCCACCGGTGATGATCGCCGGTCGCTTGCAGAGCACGAAACGCCGGTCGTAGTCCTGCCTACCTTCGACTGGGATAGGCACATGGTTGTGGAGATCGAGCACCTTGATGATCTGACCGTCGACGGTGAACGCGTGAGGAATTAGCACCGCCCCGCCGAGAAGCGGGATGATGTGTTCGGCGAGCACGGTCTTCCCGTTACCTGGAGGGCCAAACAAGAAAAGCGATCGGCCGGTGTTCACTGCCTGACCGAGGGCATCGACGATCGTTTCTTCGAGCACTAGGTCGGCGAGCGCCTCGCGCACGTCAGATGGACCGACACGGACGTCCGCGATCCGCTGCTGATAAATGACCGCTCGGTATTGGTCCAGCGTGACCGGAGCGGGACCAACATAGGTTGTGCGGTCCAAAATCTGATGGACGCGCACCACGCCCTTCGGTGTTACGGAATATTGGTACGCGAGCTCGCCGAAACCATGGCTACCGCCGACCTCAATCAGCTCTTCTCTTTTGAGCAGCGTCAGCGCTTTATCGATGATGCCGTAGAACGGCAAACACAACTCATCACTGATTGTCTGGGCCGTTATTTGGTTGTTGTAGTAGACGAGCTTAAGCGCGAGATCTGCGATGAAGGCGAGTTCAAGTCCCGTTTGTTCAACTGATGTTGGCTCACGCGCGACACTTGCGGCGGCTGGTGCCCGCTCTAACAGTTCCACAGCCATCGTCCGTTACCGCTCCTTGGCGAGGCAGAATGAGCAGCCTCCGAATCATTGCTCAGGTGAGGGGCGATATCCGCCCTCTTCCCTCACCAGCCACGCTTAGGGACCTTCACGTTGTCTGGCTCGACTTGAAGAGTACCAGGACCTTTCGTAGCGCCCTATAGCGCCTTGGTACCGATGCGGGAGCAGTACACTCTTGTCTCGAAGCTCAGTTGAGCGGAGAGCCGGATTCCGTGCACTCTTTGTCGAGTTGTGCCTTCTCCTTCGGCGTCAGGTTAACTCTTGCGATCAAGTCTGGCCTGCGCTCAGCCGTGCGCTGGACCGCTTGCGCTCGGCGCCAGGCATCGATTTGGGCATGGTGCCCGCTTAACAGGATTTCGGGCACTTTCCGACCACGAAACTCTTGCGGACGTGTGTAGTGCGGGTACTCTACGAGTGAGTCGTCATGCGACTCGCCGACGGTTGATTCAGCGCTGATCACGCCCGGGACGAGCCGAGCAACAGCATCGACAACGACGGCGGCCGCAAGTTCTCCGCCAGTCAAGACGTAATCGCCAATCGATAGTTCCTCGGCAGCCAAAATCTCGCGGACTCTATCGTCGATGCCTTCATACCGACCGCATATGAGCACGACCTGATCAAACGTCGCCAAGTTCGACGCCGTTTCTTGTGAAAAGGGCCTGCCCGCCGGGGAAAGGATCAGAACCTGTGTTTGGCCTCTTGCCGCCGAGAGCAAGTCCTCGACAGCGGCGACGATTGGCGGGGCCATGAGGACCATGCCTGCGCCGCCGCCGTAAGGCGTATCGTCGACTGTTCGATGTTTGTCGGTCGACCAGTCCCGGATGTCATGTGTGAGGATTTGGATGATCCCGCTTTGTTGCGCGCGTTTGAGGATGCTCTCGTCAAACGGTCCCGACAAAAGCGCCGGAAATAGGGTGAGGATATCGAAGCGAAGCCTGGGCCGAGGGCGGGAATGATCGTTTTGCGGTCTGCCAGACGTCGTCACTTCGCAGAGCCAAGCACGTTCGGAGGTTGTACCCAAGCGGACCGGGCAAAGAGTTCAAGGATTATCGGGGCTGAACCGACGAGCGTCGATAGAGTCAAATCTGGCCGGGGAACGATGTCCTGGTCGAGCTCGGACAGTGAAACCAAAACGGTTCTCATCCCAGCTTTGCGCGCTCCGTCGACGTCGTATTGGTGGGAATCCCCGATGTGTACACTGGTTTTCGGGTCCGCACCGAGGGCGGTTAGGGCGCTCCAGTAAATCTCAGGCCGAGACTTGTAAAAGCCTGCTGACGCGGAAGTCGTAATCACGTCGAACTCGCCGCCGATGCCGAATCGATCGAGCGTCCAAATCAGGAAAGGATGATGGACGGCGCTTGAGATGACGCCGAGCGAAACGCCGGCGCGTTTGAGAGCGCGCACCGTCTCAATCGCCCCGGGCAGTGGCATCGTTGACGCCAATGCGGGCACCATCAGTGCGCGCACTCCCCGTTCAACTTCGTCCTCCTGAAACGGGATGTTGAGTTCATCTAGGATCGTCGCGACGCACGCTTCGGCCTTCAACTCATTTCCATGTTCGCGGATACCATGTCGTAGTTGACGATAGGCCACATCGGCCGACCAGAGCGTTTCGGGGTCGATCGTGACACCGCGATCCAATGAACGCCAGCGCAGGAAGCTAGAAACAAGCCCGTTCACTTCTATCTCGAACCACTCGTCGGCCTGCGCGAGCGTGTTGTGGAAATCAAATGTGATTGCAGCGCCAGCCACTTCGAAAGCCCTTTCCCGTGGTGAGTCGAACCCGGGGAAAGTACCATCGTGGAGAAACGCAATCAAATGAGGTTCGTTTGGACATTCTTAGTCCGCCGATGCGGCCATGAGGGCGGGTTCGATACCCGGCATCGGTTTGAGAATCGCCCGTTCAAACGCTTCCACAATCGTGGGGTCGAACTGCGTGCCTGAATGCTTCCGCAATTCGCCGAGCGCAGTTTCCAGGGATAGGGCCGGTCGATAGGGCCGGTCTGACGTCATCGCATCAAACGAGTCGGCAACACAGATGATGCGAGACCCGAACGGAATGTCTTCCGCGGAGAGTCCATTCGGATAGCCTTTCCCGTCCCATCGTTCATGGTGATGGCGCACGACGATGGCGATTCGCTTATATGTTTCCAGGCGCCCAACTATGTCCGCGCCTATGGCCGAGTGTTGTTGAATATCTTGCCGTTCTTCGTCCGTGAGCGGACCTGGTTTGCGGAGCGCAGAATCCTGCGTGCCGACCTTGCCGAGGTCGTGAATACGGGCAGCGTCGATGATCGTTTGCGCGGACATAACCGGCATGGGAGGGAGCTCATCGAGGATCGCACGAACATAATCCGTCACGCGAATTGAGTGGCGACTTGTATAGGGATCCCGACGTTCGAGCGCATCCGCCAACCCTTCCATTGTTGCTTGGGTTTGAATCTCTACCTTGTGCAACGTGCGTTGAGCGGCGTGGGAAGCGAGGAGCGGTGCAAAGAGCACGAGAACGCCGATAGGATTAATACGCGCAATGACAGGAACGAGACAGGCCAGAGTCGGTAGACTCACAAGCACATACGTGAGACTAAAGTTGGCTTTCCACATACGGAGCGGGGTGTCGCCAACAACTGGAGCGATGATGATGGCCAGCACACCGGTATTGATGAGGCTGTAAACACTTGCAGCGAGGATAGTGGATGCCATGGACCGCACGTTGTCAATCGGTGTGGACGCGTCGCCAGCCAGATAGAAATATGTGGACGCGCCAAGGAATGTGGCCAGACCAATGTTTGACGAGTTGACCACCACCTGTATAGGTTTGAGTTTCGCCCAAACATCGCTCGCAAGCTCAGCGGCAACGACAACTAAAGCGCCATAAAGCGGTCCAAGCGTTAAACCGCAAGCCAGCGCGAGTATTGCGCCAATTGAAATGGAGAATTGGAAGTATGGATGCGGGAAATCAATTTCAAACTTTTCGACCAGAATGATGGTCACGCCGAGAATAATTGCGGTTGCCCAATCGATGTGATTTGCAGCAGAAGGGTGCTGCCATGAATAACTCAGCACGGCAACCGACGCAGCGAACAGGACTGCGGTATACATCCTCGTCTGTAATGGAATATCCGTCATTGACCCCTCAGGCCCGCGGACAGCCAAGTGTGATCACGTCAACCGTTACCGACGGTCTCGCTCTTTTGGCAAACCGGCATGCAAACGATCGCCATCACGCCGGTGATAATCGCGTCCACAGCACGTGCCTAAAGTAGGTGACAAGTTCTCCCAACGAAACATGACTCGAGTACCAGTTCGATTGAATTCGGGAAGTGAGCCTCGGCAGGTCAACGAAATAGACCCCGCAGGGACGAGGCTCACGGTAGCCACATCCTGACGGGGTCTCAATCAGTCGCAATGCACCGAGGCGCTCGAGACTGTCACCTTCAGTTTAGCGGAAGACCTGGCACCAGCCCGGCCATGAACGAGCGTTCTACGGCCCGAGGGCAATTAAGACACCCGGTGCCGAGCGCGGAAGCATTCTAGGTCCAGCGGCAATTCTTCCACTTCATGAAGGTCTCCTTTCCCTGAATTAGAGCCCGAAGATTTTTCGGGCAAACTCGTCTCACGGCCTACCGATTGTCGGTAAACCGGCGCTTTGTGCTCTTCAAGTTCATTCGATTGGATCCCTTGAGATTGTCCCGCTGCTACATTAGTACTCTAGTACCAACATGTCAAGTGCTTTTGGGCTGTTTCGCTTAGTATCGATGGATCATTTTTAGGACTTGCCGCCTGGCATGATCGGGACGAATAGGTGATTTAAGGTACATACGGTCGAAGTGGGTATTCGTCGCCGCCTGTTACCAAGCGGTTGGGAGGGGATTTGGGGTTATCAATTGAGATAGGGGCCGCAAAAACCAATAAATATGCGAGCCGTGACAGTGGGGATACAGTCGAGTTGGCTGAACGGCCCGGAGGGGGCTTGTCGGTTGTCATTGTCGACGGTCAAGGGAGCGGTTTAGCCGCGAAGACGTTGAGCATGCAGCTGACGAGCAAGGCTGTGTCGTTACTCAAGGAGGGGGTCCGGGATGGTGCCGCAGCTCGGGCTGTACATGACTCCTTGTTTGCGTTCCGACACGGCCAAGTCTCGGCCGCCCTCGATATACTTTCGGTGGATTTGAAAACGCGGTCCGTTCTTGTCACGCGTAACGCTGAAACCCCGATGACTTTGTGCGTGCAGGGCGTCTGGAAAGCTGCGCCGCCGACGAGCAGTCCGATCGGCCTTTATCACTTCACGCGACCGTCAGTTACTCAGCTGCAAGCAGAAGCCGGATTGATCGTCATCCTCGCGACCGACGGCGTCAGCGCTTCGGGATGCCGCAGCGGCTCGGAGAGTTTCAATGTGACGACATTCGCTGCCGAGACGTTTGATCACGGTCAAACCGCGCAAGAGATCGCTGGAAGACTGTTGAACGAAGCCATCGCTCGTGACCTGGGACGTCCTCGTGACGATCAGACTGTCACCGTTCTACGGCTGGCTGACCACAACGAGCAGCCGTTGATTAGACAGTTGTCGGTATTCGTACCGCTTCCATGAACAGGGACTTCACAATGGCGACGAACGCATCGGACAGACAACCCCATATTGTCGTGGTGGGTCCATGTGCGTCGGGCAAGACAACGCTGGTCGAGGAACTGAAGATCCGCGGATTCGATGCGGCGGTTTGTGGACAGGAACATAGCGAGATTCCGAACCTCTGGCAACATTCCAATCCGGACGTCCTCGTGCTGCTCGACATTGATTTAGAGACCATTCGATCTCGCCGTGGCCAAGATTGGTCGGAGTCGATCTATCACGTGCAGTTGGAGAGACTTCGCCAAGCACGAGGCGCGGCCGATCTAATTATCGACACGTCAGCTTCATCTACCCAACGAACGATTGAGGAGACGCTTGCTCATCTTCGGGAGAATTTTGAACGGAAGGAGTTTGTTGCTCCTGGGGGCGACAACTAGAATCACTCTATGAACGCACAGCAGTTCCGTTTCAAACGTTCACTGATGATCCTGCTCGTCATCTGTTGCCTCGCGCCGAGCGTTTCAATGCGACAGGCGACAGTGGCTAGGCGCTTGCCGGTTAGGCAAGCCGTGGCCGGCATCGCGGCAGATGGAACGCCTGTTAATGGCGTGCCGCTCGTCATTACGGCGATCGATGAGCCATTCGAGCCAACGCCGAAGGGCGACCAGACGTTGCGTCTGGCTGGTTCACCGTCGGGGATTCCGACACTTGATCCGGCGCTCGCACGCGATATCGATACCACGTTTGTCGTTCGACAGATTTTTCGCGGGCTCATTTCATTTGACTCAGATCTTCAGCCGATTCCTGAACTGGCCGACCGCATCGAAATCACCGCCGACGGTCTCTCCTACAAGTTTCACCTGCGAGATGGCGCCAAGTTTCAAGACGGTCGTCCAATCTCGTCCGATGATGTTGTCTCCTCGTTGACTCGCGCGATGAGCCCTGCTACTGCGGGCGGTGACCCATCGTTACTCGGAGGGCCGGCATTCCTTTCGGACATTGTTGGCGCTCAAGAATTGTTGTCAGGTCAAGTTGACAATTTGACCGGCGTGTCGAAAGTGGACGATCAAAGCGTCGAAATACGGCTCACAGAACCGCGGGCGACGTTTCTGATGAAGCTGGCGTCGGTGCCCGCGTCGATTGTCGACCGTATGCAACTGATCCAAGGGGCCGATTGGTGGCGCGAACCGAACGGTTCGGGCCCGTTCCATCTGACGAAGCTCACCGACGAAAGAGATCTGCAGCTGGCGCCATCCGACGAGTGGTTTGAAGGGGCGCCACCTATGCACGAAGTTGACATCGCATTGGGTCAGTCTGCGCTGCAACCGTTCAACCTTTATCAGTCTGGGCAAGTTGACATCAGTCCTGTCGATCTGAATGGCGTTGACCGCGCGCTCTCGCCAGAAAGCGGGTTGAACGACCAGGTTCTCGTAACGCCTCAACTTGCGGTTGAATACATCGCCTTCAACATTCACGATGAGCCGATGACTGACCCGCACATTCGGCGCGCACTGCAGCTTGGGTTTCCCCGTGACAAGGTCGCCGAAGTCACGTACGACGGTTATGTCGGCAAGGCGTGCGGACTAATCCCCGATGGCATGCTAGGACGAAATTGGCCGTGTGAGAACGTGAACTTCGACTTAGAGGCGGCGAAGAAGGAGATCGCTCACTCGAAATATGGAAGTGCGGATAAGGTGCCGCCAATCGAAATCTACACCGCCGGCAGCCAGTCTACTGACGCGCTCAGAAATTCGATCGAGCAGTCTCTCAGTCTTAAAGTAGACGTCATCGAAGTCGATTGGAACGAGTTCTTAAATGGGTTGTCAATTCACGAGTACCCCGCGTATTCGATCTATTGGTCGGCAGATTACCCTGACCCGGAGAGTCTGCTTTGGACCCTCTTTAGTTCGGTGAGCAAAGACAATTACGTCGATTACCATAATGACCGGTTCGAGCGCCTTTTAGCGCAAGCGGCCGCTGAGCCGAACGAGGCGAAACGCATTGATCTGTATGCGCAAGCGCAACAACTGCTCCTGGACGACGGCGTCGTGATGCCGCTGTACTACGACGTGTCCTACACACTGGTCAGACCGTATGTAAAAGGCCTTGATGTGACCGCGATCGGCATCCTTGGCTTCGAACACATTTGGTTGGAACGCTAGTCGTGGCCGCCAACGCGGAATTCGCACCCATCGCTTCGGCCGATCCAATTGAGATCCGCACGTTAATGCTGGACGATATCCAGGATTTGCGACTCGGCTGGCGCACGCGCTTGCATCCCGACGAGATCCGGCGAATCGTAGAGACTTACCCTGGCAGGTCTGTTTGGGCGCCGGAGAGCCTTGAGTTTGCGATAGCTGCTCCCTGGCGGCACCGGCCGGAAATTACCAATATTCAAGAGCTCTCCGCGGTCCGACATCCAGACCAGCTCGTCGAGGCAGTGGTTGAGCGAGCTCGACTTGGGGGCGCGGCGCTTGTGCTCGCAATCGAGCTTGATGAAACGCGACGGCCGATCTTCTATGATCGAGTAAGTTTCTCGTTACTTGAAGAGGTCATCACGTACGAGCTCGTGCCACCTCAGCTTCAGGATATCGCAGCGTCGAGGTTGCAATTTCACCGTATAGACTTAGCGAATCCCGCAATGCTCGATCTTCTTTGCAACCTCGACCATTCAGCGTTTCCTTGGGTATGGTGGAATAGTAGACTTGAATTTGAAGCCTACGGAATTACTCCGGGCGTAGAAGTCTTTGTCGGGTACGACGATAAATCGCCTGTTTCGTATGTTGGGATGACGTCGTACCCCGGATGGGGGCACCTCGACCGCATCGCGGTAGCGTCGGAACGACAACGAACGGGGTTGGGACTCGACTCGCTTGAGTTCGCCGTGCGCACTTTGACGCAGCGAGGCGCGCGACGGATCGGATTGAGCACTCAACGCCTGAATTTACGTTCCCAGCAGCTTTACGAGCAGTATGGGTTTCGCCGAAGCGCGACAAACGATTACCGCCTGTTTGGGCGTTACCTTGTTGAGCCGGATGCACTCAATTCCATGTCGATACGACCATGATGCTGCTGATCGTAGTGAAAGAAAGCACAGTACTCAATGGGAAGTAGTTTCGGGCGCATTTTCAAGTTGACGACGTGGGGCGAGTCGCACGGACCCGCACTTGGCGTCATCGTCGAAGGTTGCCCAGCGGGGATACCGCTTTCTGTCGAAGAGATCCAAGCGCAGCTTAATCGCCGACGTGTCGGCCAAAGCAAGGTCACGTCACCACGCGGCGAACCGGACAAGGCGGAGCTGCTTTCGGGCGTTTTCGAAGACGTGACCACAGGGGCGCCGATTTCGCTCATCACCTACAATCGGGATGTCGATTCATCGAAATATGACAACTTACGAGACGTTTTTCGGCCCGGTCATGCCGATTACACCTACTGGGCGAAGTATGGTCATCGCGATCATCGCGGGGGCGGACGATCCTCGGCGCGCGAAACCTGGGGACGAGTAGCGGCCGGAGCGATCGCACGCAAGATCCTCGCGACCGAGGGGACCGATGTCTATGGATTCATTCGTGAGCTTGGCGGGATCGCGATCGAAACGTTCGATCGCGATGAAATCGAGAGGAACATCGTCCGCGCGCCAGATCCGGCCGCGGCCGAGAAAATGATTGCTGCTGTGCTCGCGGCCAAGGAAGCAAGCGACAGTCTGGGCGGCATCGTCGAAGTGCGGGCGACCGGTGTCCCGGTCGGATTGGGAGAACCGACATTCGATAAATTGGACGCGCTTATTGGCCAAGCCATGCTCAGCATTCCAGCGGTGAAGGCGGTCGAGCTTGGACAAGGCTTCGACGTTGTTCGATCTCGTGGCTCGGAAGCGAATGATGCGTTTTACATGGAAAATGGACGCGTCCGTACCAAAACGAACAATAGCGGAGGAACGCTCGGCGGCATTTCGTCGGGCGAAGATATCGTCGTCAGGCTCGCAGTCAAGCCGACGTCCTCCGTTGCGAAACCTCAGGAAACTGTCACCACCGCTCTTGAGCAGCGCACGATATTGGTCGAGGGCCGGCACGATCCGTCTGTCTGTCCACGGGCTGTGCCGGTGGCAGAAGCAATGCTGGCAATTGTCCTTGCCGATCTCGCCTTGCTCAATCGCGCGGCACGAATCTGATTAGCGGGAGACTTCAGCGGCGACGATGATCCGTTCGGAGTGATCGCCAAATGGCTCGAGATCATACGAGCCGTAAACGTGCCACTCGGCAAAGCCGGCAAGCTCTAGGAGCAGTTCGAGCTCGGCGAGATGGAGATACCGCATCGAAAAGGCCGTGCGCTTGCGGCGGAGCGCACCGCCCGCGTCCATGAGGTCGTACCACAGATCGGTTTCGATCCGTTGCAACGAGGACATAACTCTTGTCGACGTGAATCGATCTACCCGCGTTTCGTCCTCTTGCCACCACGAACCCTGGTGGCTCAGCGCATGATCGAGGCCGCGTAGCGCCTCCGGTGATGGGTTCAAAATGTCGATCAACAGCAGCCCGCGGGGATCAAGCGCGCGAAACGTCGACTCCAGGCACTTCCGTTGCTCGGCCTGGGTTGGGAGATGCAAGATGCTGTTGAGGCCTAATATCGCGACTCCGAACGGTCCACCAGGCGCCAAATCGGCGTTTGTCATCGAGCGTTCAAAGAGTTGGACTTGACTGGCGAGTTGGTGTTGGTCGAGCAGCAACCTCGCGCGGTTGAGCATGGCCGGAGATCGATCAAGCCCTGTTACGCGAAAGCCCGGCCGGGCGATTGGCACCAGGAGTCGGCCGGTGCCGCAGCCCAGCTCAAGGACCGGATCGCCAACCGACTCGATGAAGCTCAAATAAAATTCGATGTCGTCGTCAAAAGTTTCATGCTCGAGATCGTAAAGCTCTGCAATGTCGCGGTAGGGGTCGCTGGAGGCGTTCATCTCGGACATTCTACGTCGTAGATTGACGCCCTGCGCGCGGGCCACCTATAGTCAGGATCATGGCAAAGACCGCGACGAAAAAGGAAGGCTTAGAGAGAAAGGCGACGAGGATCGTCACGACTAATCGTCGCGCGTTCCATGAGTTTACGATTCTCGAGACGGTGGAAACCGGGATAGTCCTGACGGGGACAGAAATCAAGTCAATCCGAGAGGGCAAGGTCACGATCAGTGAGGCGTATGCGCGCATCGACGACCGCGAGCTGTGGCTGATCGGCGCCCACATTGCGCCGTATTCTCATGGCAATTACGCGAATCCCGATCCGCTTCGTCCCCGGAAATTGCTTGCCCATAAGTCGCAAATTCGCGAGCTGCGGGCGATGATCGAGCAAAAGGGGATGACGCTCGTTCCGTTGCGTTTGATCCTGAAAGAGGGTAAGGCCAAAATCGACCTTGGAGTCGCACGCGGGAAGAAGTTATACGACAAACGCGCCGCCGAGATTGAGCGAGAATCGAGGCGCGACGTCGAGCGACTGCTGCGTGATCGTGACTAGTCTCAGTCGCGAACTTGATGTGCGAGCCGACGCTAGACAATGAGCAGCTACGCGGATTTTTTGGTATACTTAACCGTGCTGATCTGGGGATGTTTGGTTTCGACAGGGTCCTAGATTAGAGTGTTGCGTGCCGAAGCGCCCAGGCCTTCGTAAAAATGGGCAAAACAATATTTGGCACACGCCAAATGCCTCTCGCTGCCTAAGTCATTGACCTCTAGGTAGCGCGTCCGACCGCTCTTCTCCCTGCCGGGAGTGGAACCGGGCGTCACCAAGGTAAGGGTGCGGCGATCTAGTCCGCCAGAGCGCGGTCGCCAAAGGTAGTCTGGCTCACCGGAATGATCCCAGTCGGCGGGGTCTCATTGCGGCAAATCAAACGCCGGCTACGCATGTAGTAGACACTCGGTCGCGGATTTTGGACGGGGGTTCGACTCCCCCCATCTCCACTAGAATGACAAAAACTCCCGCATTGGCGGGAGTTTTTGTGTTTCGTGCATCGACCCTTGCGCGAATTGGAATCAGACCTCCTGGGCTTCGACCAACCTGTCAAGAATTCGAGGATTTCCGGTGATTGTGCGGTGAACTGGGCAGCGGCCGGCGATTTCGAGGAGGCGAGCACGTTGCTCGGAAGTTAACGGTCCTTCCAGCCAAAAGTCTCTTTGGATGCGGTCGATGCGGGAAGTCGGAGCTTCGCAGTCCTCACTGTCTTTTTCATGGACGCGGTCGAACTCGAGCCGCACCTTGACGCGCTCCAGAGGCCACTGCTTGCGGCGGGCATAGAGTTGGAGCGTCATCGCCGTGCACGAGCCAAGCGACGCGAGAAGGAGTTCATAGGGAGAGTAGCCATCGTCGGCACCGCCGTCCGCGACTGGCTCATCGGCAAGTGATGAGCGAGTTGCGCCATCGATTCGCGTAGTGAAGGTCTTGCCAGGCATCGTTTCCACCGTGATGATCGCCACTGTGCCTGCTCCACTGTTAAAAAATATCGGGAAGGTTGGGTAAGACGAACTTCACTAACCAGCGCTCGACCGGCTGTCCGCCCACAAGATGCTCGAAAACGATCGCTTCGATCGCCTCCTCAGTGACTTCGCGATAAAAAAATGGACCGGGATAAACGTTTAGCGATGGCCCGATCTCGCACCGGTTGCGGCAGGTCGACGCTGTAATTTCAACTTTGTCGCTGAGCCCGGCGCTTCCAACCGCCGATTCCAGCACCGGGAGCAAGGCGAGACTCCCACGGGCCGAGCAATTCGGACCGACACAGAGATGAACCCGGTAAACTGGTTCGGCTGCGGGCAGCCATGAGACGCGATCGTTATGATCCACGAGTCGTGCCGGCGGGCACGTGCGACTCGATCGCCTGGCGAATCAGCGCATAATCGCCCTCGCCGATCTCGTGAACGTTGCCCTGAAACGCGAGTGTCCAGTTTGCGGCCGGCCACTTACTAACATACGTCATTTGCCGCGCGACCCCTTCCGCCTCGACGAACTCGTTTTCGGGCAGAATGACATCGCGCTCGATCTTAACGCGGAAGGGATAGTCTTCAGCGTCCTTTTTCGGGTCGTTGCTTTTCCAAATCTGGTCGTGTGATTCGAAGTACTTAGAGGTGACTGTGGCAATGCCTGCAAACGCCTTGATGCCCGTCACGTAGTAAACGATCTTGTCGCCGGGCTGCATGCGCTCGGCCTTTTTCCGATGTCGAGATTTCATCCCTTGAATCGTGAAGCCGAGCTCGGCGGTGCGCCGGAGGTTATCTATGGAGCCGACGATAATCCAATACTTAGATGATTGATGGTTTGCTTCCATGACTGCTCCTCAACGATGGAGTTTCGCCAGGGCCGGTCCGGCCCCGCTTATCATGGTTATTCTGCCATCTTCGAAGCAGCGGCGCGATGAAAACAGATGAAACCCCTCGGTCCTCAACGCTTGCGGGCAACGTGCCTGAGCGCAATACTTGGGTAGGGTCGGTTTGACTCTACCGCACTGAATTCTACGGGAGCCCATGGATCAGTTAGCGCTCATCGAACGCCTTATTCACATTGTCGGTCCGAACGGCGTGTTTCACCGGCCGTCCGATCTCATCGTCTACGAATACGATGGATCGGTCGATGGCGCGGTGGAGACGGCCCGCCCTTCCGCGGTTACGTTGCCGACGACAACGGAGCAAGTTGCGGAAATCGTCAGACTTGCGCGCGACATAAACTTACCAGTCGTCGCACGAGGAGCGGGAACCGGACTCTCCGGGGGAGCGGTCGCCCAGCAGGGCGGGATCATCATTGCCTTGACCCGGATGAACCGCATCCTCGACATCGATCCAATCGACCGCACGGCACTCGTGGAACCAGGCGTGATTAACCTTGAGCTGAGCGAAGCCACCTTGCCCTCAGGTTTCTTCTTCGCTCCCGATCCGTCAAGTCAACGGGCTTGCACCATTGGTGGAAATGTCGCCGAGAATTCTGGCGGGCCGCATTGTCTGAAATATGGCGTGACCACGAATCATATTCTCGGCTTGGAAGTCGTTTTTCCCGATGGCCGTGTCGGGTGGGTTGGCGGACACGCGCCGGGCGGCGCGGGATACGACCTGACCGCGGCCCTGGTCGGCTCAGAAGGGTTGCTCGGGATTGTAACCAAAGCGCTTGTCCGCCTCACACCGACCCCTGAAGCCACGACGGTCATGCTAGGAGCGTTCCCCACCGTTGAAGAGGCGTCTATGGCCGTTACCCGGATCATCGGCGCTGGCATCCTTCCCGCAGCACTCGAAATGATGGACGCGTTGACTATCAAAGCGGTCGAACCGCAATACCACGCGGGCTACCCAATGGACGCGGCGGCGGTGTTGCTAATCGAAATTGACGGAATCACGGAAGACGTGCGCTCGACCGAGGCGGAGATCGAGCAAATTTGCCGTGAATCCGGGGCGACGACGGTTCGGATTGCGACGACCAAGAGCGAGCGTGACCTGCTATGGAAGGGTCGGAAGATGGCGCTAGCGGCGATGGGGAGATTGTCGCCGAATTATTACCTGCACGACACCGTCGTCCCGCGGACCAAACTTCCGGGAACGCTCAGTCGAGTTTCGGAGATCTCAACTGACTTCGGACTCGAGATCGCGAATGTCTTCCACGCCGGTGACGGCAACCTTCATCCATTGATTCTGTTTGATCGTCATAAGCCGGGAGACGTCGAACGAGTGCTTGGTTCGAGCAAAGAGATCATCAATTACTGTGTAGAGATCGGAGGCGCGCTTTCCGGTGAACACGGAATTGGCACCGAGAAGCGAGATTACATCACGAAGGTCTTCTCAAGCGACGATCTCGCCGCAATGGCCGGCCTAAAGAACGCGTTCGATCCGACGAGCTACTTCAATCCTGACAAATTCTTTCCAAGGGGATATATGTGCGGCGAAGTCCGCGCGTTGCGGTCTCAAGCAATGGCGCAAAAATATGGCATCTACCCACTCTAAGCTTGTCGCATCCACGCCAATCATCGATGGACTGATGCCGGCCAAGGTAGTAACGCCAGCCGACCCGCAGGAGCTGGCTTCGATCCTGGCGCGCGCCGCTCAAGAAGGGCAAGCAGTCGCACCAATCGGCGGCGGAACGTCGCTCGCACTGGGAAACGTTCCTGAACGGCTCGATCTCGCAGTATCGTTGGCAAATATCTCCGGCGTGATCAGCTACGAACCGACGGATCTCACCTTGTCGGTCTGGGCGGGTTCTCGCTTCGACGAGATCAATAAGATCCTGGCTGAGAACGGGCAGACTTTGCCGATCGATGTCGCGTTTTCCGATAGAGCAACTATTGGGGGACGGATCGCGACCGGGATCGCCGGTCCACGGCGATCGGGTTCACCGACGTTACGAGACTTGCTGATTGGCGTATCGGCCGCGCATTCAAGTGGAACAGTGACGAAGGCCGGCGGCATGGTCGTCAAAAATGTGACCGGATTCGATCTCATGCGGGTCTATTTAGGATCTCTTGGTACCTTGGGTGTGGTCCTCTCCGCGAACTTAAAGGTGCTCCCCGTTGGTCGACGCGACATAACGGTTTCGGGGACATTCTCCAACCTTGAAAAGGCAATCGAAGTGGCAGGAAAGATTCGCGAGAGCAGGGTCCGAGCCGTCGCGCTTGAGGTGTTCAGGTCCGCGAGTGATTGGAGCGTGGCTGCGCGGATCGAGGGGCGGGAGACGACTGTCCAGCTTCTCGCTGACGAAACTGCTCAGACGCTCGAAGGCGATGTCGAGTCGTTTGAGGGTGAGGCCAGCGAGTCGTGGTGGAACGTGTTTTCGGAAAAGGAAGCGCCAACGACGAATGGTGAGGATGTGGTTTTGCGTTGTTCCACTCGCCCGCGCTGCGGCCACGGACTCTTGAAAAAATTGTCAATCGCGCTCGAAGAATTCGGTGGAACCGTGGATCACGTCTCTTGGGCTCCGGTGATTGGAACGACCACGCTTAGGTGTTCGTTCAATGACGACGAAAATCCGCGCTCCAAGTTTCTTGCGTTACGCGACGGGGCCATGGCGGCGGCGGAAAATGTGACGGTGCTCGCCGCGCCTCCCGAGTGGAAGGCAGGAATGGATATTTGGGGAGCGACGCCCGAGACTATCGATGTTATGCGCGCGCTCAAGGAACAGTTCGATCCTGCGCGGATTCTCAATCCCGGGCGGTTCGTTGGCGGCATCTGATAGTGATTGTTTGAAAGGTTCATTCGCGAATGGCGATCGCGGTCGAAGCTGATTTGAAGCGGCTAGGTGGATTTTTCGGCGAAGATGTCCCCGAGCAAGATCTTTTGCGCGCCTGCGTTCACTGCGGCATGTGTCTCCCGTCCTGTCCCACATATCGCATTACGGGACAGGAAATGTCGTCTCCACGGGGGCGGCTTTGGTTGATGAACGCCGTAGCGGAGGAGAGACTCGATCTGCTCGATCCGGTATTCGACGAGCAGATGTATCAGTGTCTCAATTGCCGGGCCTGCGAGGCAGTCTGTCCCTCGGGCGTGCACTACGGCCCATTAGTCGAAGCATCAAGAGCACAACTTGAACAGCATCGACCGCGCCCGCTCTGGCAGCGAGGTGCACGCAAGGCGACGCTCGGTTGGCTTTTTGCCGACATGAAGCGGTTCAGATTCACGGTTGGCGCATTGCGGCTCTATCAAAAGACTTGCGTTGATCGTCTCATGCGACGGTTTGGTCTTCTGAAACTCATCAAGATGCACGAGCTCGACTCGATGATGCCGCCGATCGCCGATTCGTTTTTAGTGCCTGGCCGGGAATCATGGTCGCCATCAACTAAGCGTGACTCGGTGATGCTTTTCAACGGCTGCGTGATGAGCACGGTCTTTGCAGACACGAACCGAGCGACCGCACGAGTGCTCGCTCACAACGGGGCAACGGTGACGGTCCCGGCCGCGCAACAATGCTGTGGAGCGCTGCAAGTGCACAGCGGCCAAATGGTGGAAGCACGGGCGCTCGCCAGACGGAATATCGAAGCATTCGAGGCGGCGGGCGCCGAAACGATCATCGTGAACGCGGCGGGTTGCGGAGCGGCGCTGAAAGAATACGGGTATCTCTTCAAGGACGATCCTGATTACGCCGGTCGCGCGCAGCGGTTCGTCGCTCGCGTAAAGGACGTGACCGAGTATCTTGGCGGAATCGACCTCGTTCCCCCAACCTGCGTCCTTGATCGAACCGTGACCTATCAGGAGCCCTGTCATTTGGCCCACGCGCAGCGCATCACCGAGCAACCAAGAAAGCTCCTGGCGTCGATTCCCGGGCTTGAACTTACCGAGATGCGAGAGTCCTCGCTTTGCTGTGGCAGTGCGGGCATCTACAATATCATTCGCCGGGAAATGGCGAACGACCTCGGCGATCGCAAAGCCGAAAACGCGAAGGCGACGAATGCGACTGAAGTCATCACCGCGAACCCAGGCTGCGCCATGCAACTTCGCGCCTCACTGCGCCGGAATCACTACACAATGCGCGTCCGACACATTGTCGATCTCCTCGATGAAGCATATGGCGGAGAGCAAGCCGGCCAACACCATGCGTGGGCGGTTGATCAGCAGAGCTAATTAGAAAGCCGGCTCCGTTATCGGAAACGTGATGGCCGCAATCGTACCCTTGTCGAGGGCGCGAATTGCGAAATCGCCATGCAGGTCAGAGGTGACAAGCCGTTGCACAATCCGCATGCCGAGCCCTGTGCTTCGACTCGGATCGAAGCCTTCCGGAACCCGCCGGCCGTCGTTTTCAACTTCAACCGTGGCATAGTCTCCATTCCTCATCGACCGAACAGAGATTTTGCCGTGTTTGCGCCCTTTGAAGCCATGACTGACCGCGTTCGACACAAGTTCGTTCGTCAGCAACGCGAGAATCGTCGCTTGTTTAGATGGCACGACGATATCGCTCGGTGCGATGTCGAACTGCACTCTCAGTCCAGGTGGGATGAGCGTGGAGTGCGCTTCTTCGGCGACGAGGCGGGCGATCGTATCGACGGTCGTGCCGCCAAGACGGCGTTCGTCGCTCAAGAGGTCGTGGACGGCGGCAATGGCTTGAATGCGGCTGACCGCCTCCCGTAGGTGGACCGCGGACGGCGCGCCTTCGTCTTGGCGGATTTGGATCGAGAGCAGGGCGGCAACGGTCTGCAGGTTGTTGCGAACGCGGTGGTGCATTTCTTGAAGCAGTGCGGATGTCGTTTCAAGTCCGAGCTTTGCCTCTTGATACAGGCTCGCGTTCTCGATCGCAATCGACGCAGAATCCGTGAACGCCTGGAGCAAACCAAGTTCGTCTTCAGTCAGCTCCGCTCCTGGTCGCAAACGCAAACAGAGCGCACCCAAAGGTTCGCGCGCGGATCGCAACGGTAGGCAGAACAATCGCCGCGAACCATCAGCGTATTCCATATCAGTAGCTTGAGCGGCGCTGGTTGCAATCACATCGCGAATGAGCTGATCGCGGGGCGCTTCGTCGATGATTTGGCGCGCTTCACCAACTCGGAACTCGACGATCGGATCGGTTCCACCATTTGCAGAGGCCGAACCCGGTAGGCGAAAGATGGCGGCGGCCTCTGCATTGATCAGCTCAATCGCCGCTTCCCCGATCGCCCGCAATACGTCATTCAAGTCAAGCGAGGAGGCAACGGTTCGCGAGACACGCTGCAGCGTGCCCAGCTCGGTAACCTTTCGGCGCAGGCGGGCATCGGTTCGACTGTAGAGCCGCGCGTTTTCAATGCTGATCGCGAGCTCGCCGGCCACGGTTTGGAGAAACGCGATCTCGTCCTCGTCAAAATCGCGGCGCTCGACTGACAGGATATTCAACACGCCGACCAGCCGGTTTGCACCGTGAATCAACATCGGCACCGAGGCCTGCGACGTATAAGCATCGTCGCCAATTGACGGTGCGGAGATGTACGCCTCGTGTTTGTGTGCGTCGGGCGCGACGATGGCGCGGGCTTCGGCCGCCGAACGACCCGTGATGCCAGCGCCGGGCCGGAGCGTGATCGCGTTGATAGTTGCCGCGTTCAATCCTACCGCAGCCCGGAGAGCCAGCGAATCGGTCGCGGCGTCGTAGAGAAAGACGGCGCAGGCGTCGCTATAGGTCGTTTCGGCGACGACGCGTGTGACGGTTTCGAGCATCTCAGTGAGCTTGAGATTTGCGGTCGCGGCCCGATTGATCCGGTGAAGCGCGCTCAGACGGTTGAGCTGAGTTGGCATGACCAACTCGTCATCAGTCGGCGCGCGGTATGAAGGCGAGCCGGGATGGGCTTGCTCATAAGAGCGAGCGAGCGCCGCCAGGGCGATCCCTGCGGCAATCATCGTGGCTGGATCGGTCGTCGTTCCACCAACGCGCTCGAATAACGATTGCAATGCATCGACGCCACCCGACATTGCGTCTTCAAGGGATACGCCGGCCAGCGCCGCCGCGCGGCCAAAAGAACCGAACGCATCACGTAAAGGTTGCGTCCCGAGCATTTGACTCGACGCCCCGTCGTAGGCGTCGTTGAGCGTTTCCGAGAGCTGATTTGCAAGTGACTGTATTGTGACACCCGAGGCCATCGCGAGTTCCTCTACCCACATTCTCAACGGATTGCAACAGGATCATACGCGATTCGCTTAGTCGGAACCGAAAATTGCATTGCAGGCGCGAACACTTGCTGAACATCACGAAACTGATCGGAGCGTTTACTGCGAGTGAGGAAACGTTGGACCTATACTCCCGCTGCGAATCCGCTCGCATCGACCCAGCGTCGTGCATGAACTTAGTTTCGGGAGCTCAGTGTCCAGTGCAGAACTCCGCGCCACGGCGTTCACGTAAACCTGCTTACCAAGCGCCTCCTGCCCCGCGGAGCACGCGATCCATCGGACCAACGGCGGGACCACCAACGACATGGTTCGTCCGAAAAACGAGTCGGCTTTCGGCGTTCGTTCGCGTGAACGAGGATCGGCGACGGCTTGCGCGCGCGCTTGTTCTTGTGATCGTCGGTCTTTCTATGGTCACAGGCGCGGCGCGGGCGGACACCTATCTTCATCGTGGCGTCGAGACTGGGGAAGAGGTGCCATATGTCGTCCAACCGACAGGCAGAGAACTATCGACGAACGCCGACCTAACCCAATTTCCGCCCGGCCAGATCGATTCGGTTGTGGCTGCGATGGAGGAGAATGGTTTCCGCACTGTTCGCCACTACTTTGCCTGGTCGTCGATCGAGCCGGAGCAGGGACACTTCACCTGGGACGCCACTGACAAGATCGTGAACACTCTGGTCGCCCACCAGATGCGCATCGTTGCCGTGCTCAACGGGTCGCCCAATTGGTCGCGAACGCCGCAAACAGTCGACATGCCCGACGCGCCCCCAGTCGACATCGATAACTACGCGAGCTTCGTCAATCAATTCGTCCTTCGATACGGTAACCGCATCGAATTCGTCCAGCTCTGGGATCTTCCCAACCGAGCAGATCATTGGGGCGGTGAAGCCGCTACCCCTGACAGTTATAAACCGCTGCTCGCGAATGGATTCAATGCCGCACGCGGCGCGAATTCGGAGACCAAGGTTGTGCTCGCAGAGCTCGATCCGTTCGGGGACGGGAAGATACCGGGCTCCGACTTCACATTCCTGCGCGGGCTCTATGCGAACGCTTCGAAGGATTTCTTCAACATCGTGGCGATTCGTCTCGATGGCGGCGCTTATTCGCCGTACGATCGATCGAGTCGCATCGATAAATTGAATCTGTCGCGAGCAATCCAGTTCCGCCAACTGATGATCGATGAAGGTGACCAAAGCAAGGTCATGTGGGCGAGCCACTATGGCTGGTCCGCGAACGACAGTGGCGGCGGCGTTGATCTCGAGCGACAAGGCGAATTCATTGTCTCTGGCATCGACCGCGGTCTTACCGAATGGCCATGGATGGGGTTGATGTTTAACTGGGACTTCTTCCCGCATGCGGGAACCGAATCGTATGCGCTATTGAACTCCCAAGGACAAGCGACTCCTGCGCTCAATGCGCTCGCCGACTATTTCAACCGCGGTGAAAACAGCGTCGCTGGAACAGGATTTTTGCCCATGGATGCGGACGCCGTCTCCTACACAGAACCGTGGTCGGACCAACACTTGGAACGTCGTACGTTCAAGACGACGTCTGAGGTCGGCTCATCGGCAACGATTACATTCCATGGAACTGGAATCATCGCCTACTTACGCATGAGCCCGCAGGCGGGTGTGATTCACTTCACGATTGACGGCAAGAGCGTCGCCGGATATAGCACTGTTGATAATCAATCGGAACTCGACCTTTACAACTACCAGGCGATTGATCTTCCGTTTGAGCTTGCTTCCGGACTCGACGACGTGATCCATCAGTTGACGTTGACGCTCGTGAAGGACGGTCAGGTGACGATAGGGGGCGCTGTGGTCACAAGGGCGGCTCCAAATCTTTGGCCGGTCGCGGTCCTGACCGTCACCGGCGCGGTATTGATCATTTTCGCCATGCGTGACTTGATCTACGTTATTGCTCTCGAAGCGGGCTATCTGCAGCGGCGAGGAGCGGTGGAGCTCCAACCTCCACTTCCGCGAATTCCAGAATTCCGACCTGCGCGACGTGCTTGACGCGGCGGACGATGCGCTGAGCCGACTAGGTCGAGAATTTGTGGCGGACGGTTCCCAAGTTGAAATCCGGGGCATCGACGCCGCAGTTTGGGCTGGACTCGTTGTTTGTGGCGTGGTCTTGTCATTTGACCCGCCAGCAGCCGTAGGAGCGCTCGTCGTTTTTGCGGGATGCGGGCTCGCTTTCCTGTCGCCGATTGGCGCGAGCGTTGGCCTCGTGACCGCGGTCCCCTACGTCTTCCAGCTTTTTCACTTCGGTGGAAGCGAATTCAGTCCAGTCGAGCTCTCGTTGTTTGCCGGCGCATTCGGTCTTGGCGCTCGCCTGCTGGTGCTCTTGATTCGACGGCAATCGGATGAAGTTCTTTCGATTTTTCGGCCGTGGTCGCACACGGCGCTCGCGGCTGCTCTCGTCGCCGTCGGCGCGGTTTCGTTAACTTGGGTGGTCGACCCGCATCACATCGACGAAAGCGTGCGAGCGTTTCGAACCGTCATTTTTGAGCCGGTTGTCGCCTTGTTCTTGGTTCGGTGGACGATCCGGCGCGGCGGCACGGCGCTTCTCGTCTTATCGTTCTTCGCCACCGGCGCGGTGGTTGCTATCGATGCGATCGTTCAGATATTGCGGACTTCAGGCGGCGTCTCAGCGGACGAGGTTGAAAGGGCGCGTGGGCCGTATCCTCATCCCAACAATCTCGCGTTTTACCTTGAACGCCTACTTGCCTTCACCTTTGGGCTGTGGTTGGCCAATCCACTGAAACGACGATGGCAGCTCGTTCCCATCGGGCTGATTGCGGTCGGGCTTGCGTTGACGTTTTCCCGCGGCGCCATGCTCGGGGCGGCAATCGGCCTCGCCACTTTGATCTACATCCTGCGCCCTAGGTTCGCGTGGCGACTGTATGGTCTCGGCGTCACGATCGCCGTGATAGTGTTTGCGCTGGTGGCGCGGGCGCGCTTCTTCGCCACAGGTTCAAAAGGGAAAGAATCGACCCGCGAGCTCATTTGGAAATCGAGCATCAAAATGTTGAATGACCACCGGTTGACCGGGGTCGGCCTTGACCAATTCCTCTACCAATATGGACGCCGGTACATTTATCCCGCGGGTTGGACAGAACGATATACGTCACATCCGCACAATCTCATCCTGGATGTATGGCTCAACCTAGGTATACTGGGTCTCGCCGTCTTTGCTTGGCTGGCCGTCGAAGTTGCTCGCGCCATTCAGCGGTTGCGCTCGACGCGAGGAATTGGAAACGCCGTCGCGGTGGCCGCCGCTGGCGCGCTCGTCGCAGGTGCCGCGCATGGGATGGTCGACAACTTCTTCTTTCTCCCCGACCTCGCCACACTTACCTGGATCTTTGTCGCGCTCATCGAACCTAGCTTTCGGCCGCTGGAGCCGCCTGCAGAGGCGTCGGACCGCGCCTAGCCGTCGTTCGGCGCGCACGCGATGATGTTTCCCGCGACCATCCGCCTTCGCTTCAGCCCCGCACACATCGTCGCCATTGCGCTGGCTCTTGGCGGCGGGCTGATATTGTTCGCGATCGGACCCGCGGGACTGCTCCTCTATTTCGTCGTAGCTTCGCTGGCCATTGCCGGATTGCAGCATCCGTCAATTCCAATCGCGGCGATTGTAGTTTCGATCCCATTGCAGAGCCAGCTATCAATTCTTATCGACGACCGGTCCGTCACTTGGACGAAGATGGCAGTGCTCGCTGCCGTGATCGCGGCAACAACTCGGTTTCTGATCGGTAATGCCAAGATAAGGCTAACCGGCATCGCGTTCACATTCGGCGCGTTTGTTTTAGTTTTGGCGGCGTCGATCGTGAACGCGCAAGACCTCGGTGCATGGGCGGGAGAAGTCTATCGCTGGTCGATTGCATTTCTGATCTACCTGATCGCAGTCGAGGCGACCGGCGATGACCGCTTCTTTCCAATTGTGACAACGTCAATGGCTATTTCTGTGGCGGGGGCGTCAATTGGGGGCTTGTACCAGACGTTCGCGCATGTGGGGCCGAAAACTTTCGGCGCTCATGGTCTGACTCGCGCCTATTCGGCGTTTGGCGAACCGAATCCGTTTGCGGCCTACCTGGAGATGTCGGTTCCACTACTGGCCGCCATCGCCTTGGCATGCTTGGTGCCGATGAGATCGGCGATGGCCGCGAAACGGCCGGATCAGTGGTACGTTGGAATGCTCGGCGTGAGCGCTGCAATCGGCTCGATCGCACTACTTTTCAGCCAATCACGTGGAGGCTTGCTTGGATTTTCCGCCGCCATGGCGACAGTCGTCTGGTTGAGCATCCAGTGGGCCAAATGGCTCGTACTCGGCGGGCTCGCGGTCTTGCTCCTCTTAACGGTCAACCCGCTCTCTGAGTCAACAGTTCGAGAACGCCTCGTCGAAAGCGTCGGAAATCCTACTGCCGATTCCCAGGTCACGACTGAGAACTGGGCGGTGCAAGAACGTATTGCGCATTGGCGGGCCGGGATCGCAATGTGGCGTGATTACCCGTTTCTAGGTGTCGGAGCCGGGAATTATTCGCACCGGTTTCGAGCGGAAACTCAGGTTTGGCGATTTCGTATTTCGCGAGGTCACGCGCACAGTTCATATATTCAAGCCGCCGCACAAGCGGGAGCGACCGGTTTTGCCTTCTATCTGACCTTGCTCTCAGTCGCGCTCGCGACGTGCATCCGCAGGTTGCGCATGGCTCCTTCCGAGGTTCGAAGTGTCGTGGTTGGTGGACTCGGCGTCACGATCGCCGTGATCGTTCATGGAGTTTTCGATTATCTTCACGTCTTGAGTTTGGGCCTACAGCTGAGCGTCGTATGGGCGATGCTCGAACTTGCTCGCCGTTCAAAGGCGCGGCGATGGCCGCGTCTCAACGCGATTGGAAGTCGAGTTTGACCTCAACTGGAAAATCAAGCAGACCGAACCAGGCAGACGATTTGGACGGCGATATCGCGGTACTCGAGGCCGCCGACGAGAGTATTAACCAAAATGGTCTTGTCGGCGGCACGGCATCAATCGAGAGCGGATCGAACGGCGAACCGAAATCAATCACCTCCCGCCTGTTCAGGCCACAAACAATCCTCTCGTTCGTCGCCGCCCTCGCGATCTTGGTCTTCTTTTTTCGCCGGCTCAACATCAACTATCACGAAGTCTGGGCCAATATCAAGAACGCAAATCCCGCGTTCTTCTTCGCCGCGGCGGCCGTGTATTACGGCGCGTTCATTATCCGAGCAGTACGATGGCGGATGATGCTCGCTCGAGCAGGCATCGATGGTGGGCATGGATATGCAGTTCCGGACACTCCGCGCCTGATCGATATCTTTCTACAGTCGTGGTTTCTCAACTGCATCGTGCCGGCAAAGCTCGGCGACGGCTATCGAAGCTACCTGCTGAAGCGGGATTGCAAAGCGCCATTCAGTACTTCGTTGGGAACGATTCTGGCTGAGCGTCTCGTCGATCTGGTCGTCCTTTTTTCGACTATGTCTGTCATGGGTGTCATAGCGTTTCGAGGCAAGATGCCGAGCCAAGCTGACAACACGATCATCGGTGGCGCGATACTGCTCGTGATCGGTGGTCTCGCGGTGGCCATCCTTTGGTTCTTCCGCGATCATCTTGAACGATTCATCCCGCAAAAGTTTCATGAACAGTACCGGCGACTCCATGACGCCATCTTTGCCTGTCTGCGCCGGCCGGGGACGTTCGCAGCGATAAGCGCCGTGATTTGGGGCTGCGATGGCCTCCGCCTCTTTCTCGTCGCCAAGTCCCTGGGAGCGGACATTTCGCTGCCGATGGCTGTCTTTGTTGCACTAATGAGTTCACTTGTCACGACCTTGCCGATAACGCCTGCTGGCTTGGGTATCGTGGAAGTCACGATGGTCGCCGTGCTGAAGGTTGGCGGTGTGCCGGCTTCGATGGGCGGGTCGATCGCCATTCTTGACCGGGTCATTACCTATTGGAGTTTGATTCTGATCGGCGCAATTCTCTATGTTCGGCAACTTCATCGCGACGTGATTAAATCGGGAAGAGCGGTCGATAGTGCGCCGGCGCAGTGACATGAGGGTCCTCGTCGACGACAGCGCGGCTTTCAACCAAGGCGCGGGTATTGGCCGATATGCACGGAATATTCTTCCGGCCGCGGCTCGGCTCATGCCCGAATCGACCTTTTCCCTTGTCTATGCCCCGTCATATCGTGGACCATCTCCTTATCATTCAGACGTCATCGATGCGTTTCCCAATCCTGGGAACGTTAAGGTCACGCGGCTGCCGTTTGGACGGAGGCGAGCCGACCAATTGTGGTTTCGAGCCCGGCTACCGCTCAGACCGCAGTGGTTTGCTGGCCGGGCCGATGTCGCTTTTTCACCTGACTTCACTCTGCCGCCCGTCGGTCGCATTCCTCGCGCGATAACGATCCACGATCTTGCCTACGAGATCTTTCCGGACAAAACGTCACCTGCTTTGCGCGCTTACCTGACAATGATCGTGCCGAAGCAAATAGCGCTCGCAAGCCGCGTCGTTGCCGTGTCGCAGACAACGAAGCAAGACCTCATCGAGCGCATGGGTGTCGACGAAGGCCGCATCTCGGTCGTACTGAACGGCGTTGAGGAACGCTTCTTCGCCGCGAAACCGCTAACTTCCAACCGCCGATCGGCCCTTCGCATTCCCCGTGATTATCTCTTGATCGTCGGTACAATCGAGCCGCGAAAAAACCATCTCAATCTGTTCAAAGCGATGCAGCTCCTCGATCGCCGAGTAGACTTGCCGTTAGTGGTCGCGGGACGAAGAGGCTGGGAAGACGATTCAATCATGAAAGAGGCGTCTCGCCTCTCAGACCAAGGGAAAGTCATTCTCGTCGATTATGTTCCGGACGCCGACCTTCCCGGTCTGTACGCTGGTGCGTGCGCCGTCGTCTATCCATCCTGGTATGAGGGCTTCGGGCTGCCAGTCGCGGAAGCACTAGCGAGTGGAGTGCCGGTCGTCGCCAGCACGGCGGCGGCGTTAAAGGAGACCGGAGGAGATCGGGCGATTTATTGCGAACCTTCCGCGCCGGAGAGCATCGCAGACGGCATTGAGCAGGCGGTGCGAGAAGAGGTTCGCACCGACGAAGCCACTGCGGCGCGCCAAGCGCATGCCCGCATGTTTGATTGGGACCGATCTGGGACCGCACTCGTAACTGTCCTGCGACAGCTTGCATCTGAGCGTCCAGGTGACGAGTGATGGAAGATCCAGTCGCGGACATTGCTGAAGAAGCAGCGCAACCGCAGGCGCCTGTCAAGCGTCAGGGTCTGATCTCACCGGAATTGAGCATCCTCCTCATCGGAGGAGCGGCGTTGGGCTTGATCGCCCTGATGTGTTTGACCGTTTTTATCCTCATCGCGGTGAAATCGTAGAACCTTTAGGAAAGACCTCCCAAACCATTCGGGGCAGCCTCCGGAGGAGAGCAGATGGTCATCGCTGAAACCGAAATGTCAGTTACCGAGTTCCGCGCAACTGTCCGCAAGATCGAAGAAGAAGTTTCCCGGGTTATTGTCGGGCAGTCCGAGATAGTCCGCGATGTTGTGATCTGCATCATTGGCGGCGGGCACGCCCTCTTAGAGGGCGTGCCTGGGCTCGGCAAGACGATGCTGGTGCGAACACTCTCGGAAGCACTCGATCTCAGCTTCGGCCGCATTCAGTTCACCCCTGATCTCATGCCCGCCGACATCACGGGCACCAATATCCTGGTGGAGGACCAGGAGGGCCGGCGTCGCTTCGCCTTCCAACACGGCCCCGTTTTTTCGAACCTAGTGCTCGCCGACGAGATCAACCGCGCAACGCCGAAAACGCAAGCAGCCCTGCTAGAAGCGATGCAAGACAAGACGGTGACCGTTTCCAACGTCGTGCATCCCCTTGCCCAGCCATTTTTCGTGTTGGCGACCCAAAATCCGCTCGAAATGGAGGGCACGTATCCACTTCCAGAGGCGCAACTGGATCGATTCTTCTTTAAACTCCTAATTCCGTATCCCTCGGCCAATGACCTCACGGAAATTCTCAAGCGAACGACGACCGGACTCTCGGCGACTTCTCAACACGCTGCCAACGGGTCGACGATCATGGCGATGGGCAGGCTCGCTCGGCAAGTGCCGATCGCGAGTCATGTCAGCGATTACGTGGTCAGGTTGACGCTAGCAACCCATCCGGACAACCTCGAAGCCGTACCAATCATCAAGCGATACGTTCGATATGGCGCTTCACCCCGTGCCGCGCAGTCGATCGTGCTCGGCGCGAAGATCCGGGCGCTCATGGAAGGCAGACTGAACGTCTCATTCGAAGATATTCGCGCGGTCGCCCTGCCTGCCATGCGCCACCGCTTAATCCTGAATTTTGATGCCGAATCGTCCGGAATGACGGCCGACGAAATCCTCACCTTACTTTTGGATCAGCTCGACGAAACGGCTTAATTTACGAAGCCAATGACCGCTATTTTATCTTGACAGCGTCCGAAATTGCGTGCTAGCATCCCCGGGCTTGGAGGCGTGGTGTAGCGGCCTAACATGCAGCCCTGTCAAGGCTGAGATCGCGGGTTCGAATCCCGTCGCTTCCGCTTCTGCGTTACAGAGTCGTCTGGTTGACAGGCCAGCTTCTCGAAAAAAGGCGCCAGTTCCGGCCGCGGCTTAACCGCTACGGCTGTTCTGTTTTCGATCACCACATCGGCGAAGAGCTCGCGAGCGATCTTGTTGCGCTCCTCCGGCGTGGCGACTGACCAGGCCATGCCGAGATCGAAGAGGAGCGAGGCCAGGCGCCTGCCCACCGCATCGGTCGACGGGAGGTCATCGGCTGGAATCGCGGCGAGGGCCTCGGCGACGTCGGCCCGTTGGCGACGATATTCGGCGTCTTCCAGTTCACCTTCGAGGTATAAGAGCTTGACGCGCTCGGCCTTCTTCTCGAGCCGGTGCCGCTCCTGGGCCGTACTCTTGCGCTCGCCCTGGCGTTCGATCCACTGCCGGACGAGGTGCTCTCGCCGAGCATCGTCGATGACGAAGTGACTCAGAAGGCCCGCAATCTGCTCTTCGAGGACGTCGGCGTAGAAGCTCGGCGCATCACATTTAAGCCCTTGACCGCGAGCCGAACATTGAACGCGCCGGCGGCGATCCGTCCGGCCGCTTGAGCGCATCGCCGAACCACATATGCACGTCGCCACGCCTGAAAGGGCCCACGGTGACCGAAGCGGCGACCCGGGATTATGGCGCCGCCGCACGTTGCGGAACCGCGCGGTGAGCGCCGCATCGAAGAGCGCCTGATCGATCATGGGCGCGTGCTTGCCGGGCATCCAGCCGCCGCTGCCATCGGGCAATTCGCCGAGGTAGAAGCGGTTCTGCAGCATCGGCCGCACGGTGTCTTTCGTAAACGGATTCGCGCCGCGGTTGCCGGATGTGCGATAGCCGGTCGCATTGAGCGCCTGGGCCACCTCGCGGTCGGTCGCCCCGATCGCTGCCATTTCGAAGGCCATCACGAGTCCCGGAAATGTTTCGGGATCAGTCTCGGGAATCCCGCCCTCGCCCTTCCTAGTTCCGAACGGGAGCAGGCCGTTGTAGATGCCCTGACGCTTGCGCTCGGCTTTTCCCTTACGAGTTTCGGCGCTGAGGTTGGCGCTGTAGTACTCCGCGAAGGCGGCGAGCGTGGTCAGGATCACCTTGCCGATCGGCGTCGTGAAGTCGAGTTGCTCGGTGATAGAGACGAAGCCGATGTTCAGTTCCTCGAATTGGTGCAGGGTCTCAAGCGCGACGATGACGGAACGGGCAAAGCGGTCGAGCTTGTGCACAACGAGCGCGTCAAAGGCGCCCGCCTCGGCATCGGCGAGCATGGCGGCAAATTGTGGCCGGCTTCTGGCATCGTCGCTCCAAGCGGACTCGCCTTCATCGGCATAGAACGCGACGAGATCCCACCCGTGCGCCTCACAATAGGCGCGAATCGCCCGCTCCTGTGCCGAGAGGCTGTAATTGTCGACTTGATCGTCGCTGCTGACCCGGATATAGCCGGCGACGCGGGTGATCGCCAGTCGCCGCGGCGATCGCGTTCGCTGCCGTGATACCATCGCTTCGTCCTCCTCCTGTTCCAGCAGGTGGGGTACTACCGCTCGCCGCCTGGGGCTTTATCTAGGCGGCGAGTTCTTTTGGGTCGCCCGTGACGCGGCGACGCTCAAGAAACGCCTCGACGTCTTCCCGCGCCACGCGGTAGCCCGCGCGGTCGCCGAGCGCATAAGCCGGCAGTTCACCGCTCTTGATCCAGCGGCGCACCGTCTGTTCGTGCACCTGCAATTCCTCGACTAAGTCTTGGACCGTGAACCAGCGCTTGGATTCGTCCATAACGGCTCCTTTCCTTGCATTCTACTTTACCTGATTATGCCTGTATTTGCAACAGGATACCTTGACATGGATGATAATGCATGATTAGCTATGCGCAGTGCGAGAAATGGTAGTACCCCACCCGATCAGGAGTCCGGCGACTGGAATCGCCGGCGCAATCAGAGGAGGCAGGCCACCATGGCCGAGCGCACACGAGAAACCGTCGACGAAGCAATCCACCGCCTCGCCAGCGAGGCCAAGCGAAAGGGGGTCCAAATCTTTCTCTATCCGCGCACCGGCGAGTACTACGCCACCTCAACCAGCAGCCCCGACGAGTTGCACCGCGTCACCCTCATCTCCTGCGATTGCCCCGCCTTCACCCGACACCAGCGGCGCACCCATCATGCGGCCCTCTTGGCCGAACTCGACGAACTGCCGCCATTCCCGCCGACACCGATCAGCAGCGCCGAACTCCGCGACCTGCTGAGCTGGCCGGGACCGCGGGTCATGCTCACCCGCGGTCGTGTCAAGTTGACATATCTTGACGAGGACGAAAGTACTCGCTAGTGTGGCAGTGGGGCGGCGCGGCTCCGAGGGGCGGGGTCGGATTATCCGTCGGCCCGGGAGGCGGAGATGGGGACTGGGCGCGCGCGACGGCTGCTGGCCGTGGCGATGATGTTTCTTCTACTTGCGGTCGGGACCATGGATCGGGTGGCGGCGCAGGGCACGTTTGCGAGCAGTGTCGACTTCGAATTACACAATCTCGTCTGTCCGGCGGACACCTTTCAGATCTTTGAGACCTGCCACGAGGACCGGCTGGGTGGCGTCACGTTCTCGGTCGCCAACGGCGCCCCAATCACCGACGAGAACGGCGTCTTCACGGGGACCATCGGATTCGATGGGACTTCCACCACCCTGACGATCATCGAGGATCCGAATGTCGCGTTCACCTATGTTGGGGCCTACCTCTATTGCCGTGACCTCAACACCAACACGGTCCTCTTTGACGGGCGCCTGGCGACCAACGGGGCCGACGTTACGATTACGAACGGCCAGAGTATCGTCTGCGATTGGTACAACCTGACCGCAGCCACGGGAGGACCGACCGGATCACCGGCGGCGCCCGGCCCGGCCGCCCCAGTGTCCGCGTTGCCGAGTACGGGCAGTGGCAGCAGCCGGGAGGCAGACCAACGCCCGCTGTGGGTGCTGCTCCTGGTCGTCGTGGTGGGGACCGGCTTCGGGCTCACGGGCCTCCGGGTTCGCCGGCACTCCTAGGCACTGCGTGCCAGCCTCGTGTTGCGGCAAGATAGAGCCAAGCCCAACAGAGACGGCCTCGGGCAGCACGTCCGGGGCCGTTGCCTTTTTGGCATGCAATCTGCAGGTTGTCGCATTGGCGTGGGCAGCATCCCCCTTCCCGCGCTCCCGCGCCGCGACGGCCCTCATCTGCATGTGGGGGCCGTTGACTGTGCGCGCTCGTCCTGTTGCGCAATTGACACGCGGCCGCGGGTGCGCGGTATGCACACGCCACGTGAGGAGGCCTACTCTATCCGCGGGTTGCAGCCCAGAGGGAGGGGGGAGGCAAACGGCCTCGGGCATCATGCTCGGGGCCGTTGGCCTTGTCCTCTACAGCGCGGCGCTCTCGGGCGCATGACGTTTCTTCATGACGGGCCGCCGCCCGCCTGCTAGGCTTTCGGCAAGCAGGCTTGCGGCCCGTGCCCCACCAGCCCGACAGACGAAGGCAACCACGGTACCCCGCTCCTCGCCCGTTTCCCCTCCCTTGCTTCTGGCAGCTACACCTTACGCTTCCCTTGTGCGGGGAAGAAATGGTCGCCACGACCCGACCCAGGAGGCACCCAATGTACGCCACGATGCGCCACTACCCGGGGATCGCGCCGCGCGTCCTCAACATGTGGCTCAGCCACCAACCCGAGATCGCAGCGCTGCACCGCCATATCCCCGGCTTCGTGCAATACGATCTCATGCGCACTGCCGAGGGCGTGACTACCCTCACGGTCTGCACGGACCGGCTCGGCGCCGAAGTGGCGAACATGAGCGTCGCGGCGTGGATCGAAGTGAACCTCCCGGCCTTGCTGACGCCCGCGCCGGTGATCATGGGCGGCGAGGACCTCGTGCACATCTCGGCGGAGCCCCGCGCGCCTGCTTAGTGCGGCGCGACGCGGGTAGCGGTCGCGGGCAGCCCGCGCGGGGCCCTTTGCTTATTTTGAAGCGCGCGGGCCTGTTGTGTAATTGCCACAGCGCTGCCTCTGCGGACACGGCGTGCTGGATAGAAGCAGCGAGACCTCGGTGCTGAGGCGTCACGCGCTTGGGGAAGGGGGCCGCGCAGGCGCTCTCGGGCTTCGGCACGGGACCGTTTCTCTTCAGATTTGTCCGTACAGTTGATTTGCTCCATATGCGCCATATACTGGGTTCGCCCGGAACAAGACGTTGGCGATCATCGATCACCACACAGAGGTGGCTTATGTCCGCGTCACGTTTCCTGCATGCCGGTTTTATCGGACTCACCGCCTGGCTGCTCGCCATGTTCACGTCTAGCGCTCTAACGTTCAGTTCGCCGAATGCCCACGGTGCATCCGCCCAGCAAGCGTCGGATTTGACGATCAGCCTTACGTCCAGCACGACCAAGGCGAAAATCGGAGACTTTGTGGCATTCACCGCCGTGGTGGAGAACACGGGCACAGCCAGTGTTACCGATTTGCTCATCAACCTGAACCTGCCAGACGCATTGAACGCGCGTGCGATCAATTGCCCTGGCGAAACCTCTGGGTCGACGACGTTCTGCGTAATTGGCGACTTGCCCGCCGGGTCGGTCGCCGAGATTTTGTTCGTGGTCCAGGTCGGTACCAAACAGAACAATGGCCCAGTGACCGTCTCGGCTTCGATACAAAGTCTAGTGGTGGCCACGGACTCGGTTCCGGCGCTCAAGATCGTCGGACCGACTCACGGTTAGCCAGCTCTGACTTCCGCCAGCAGACCGCTGAGTGGTCGATCAGGCTTGGGACAGACCGGAACGATGAATGGTGGCCGCCTAATCACTCGTTCGTTCCGAAACCGAACTACGCAACGGCCTCGGGCGTGCTGCCCGAGGCCGTCTGCTTGTGAACCGCAGTTGGATAGCTGACGCCCGATTAACTCCTCCAGCGCTCGCTACGGGCCTGGAGTCGCCTCCGGGGTCCCTCCGCCGAACTGCGCGAACAAGTCCTCGATCGGGCCCTGTGGCGTTCCCATCGCCTCGACCGCGACCTTCGTCCCGGTCACGTTCCCCGGCCCGTATTGGCCGGTCGCGGTGCCATCGGCGCTGACGAATTCCAGCGTATAGGTGGCGGTGAGACTGTGCCCGTCTGCGGCCACCTCGATGGCGGCGCGGACCGTGAACATGCCACTGTACTGCCCATCCTCGGTGTTGAAGCCATGGAACGTCATAGCCGCGCTGGTGTCTCCGGTCGTTTGCCAGGAACCGATCCCGACACTGCCGTCGGCATCCAACTGGGTATAGATGCCATCAGCCGTAAAGGTGGCCAAGGTTGGCGAGTTATTGGGATCCCCGGTATCAGTATCGAGCAGCCAGGTGCCCACGAGCGGGTGACCGGCCATCGCGGCCGGCGTGGAATCCTGGGCGCCAATCGTCGCGGCACGACCGAAGATGAGCAAGCCGCCAAGAACAACAGCAAGCAGGATGGCGAGCACCAAGATCCGCCGCACAGCACGCTCCTCTCGCAGGTCATGTCGTCAGGTGGCAACGGGATGCCGCCGCGCATCATCCGCGCAGGCGTGGCATGCTGTCAATTGCACGGACGGCCTTGGGCTTGGGCTCGAGGCCGTGTACTGTGCCCTGTGGTCGTATCGCCCGGCTCAGGTGCCAAGCATCTTCTGGGCGTTTGCCAGCAGCACCGCCTCGGTCTGCCGCAGCGCCTCGGTCGGGCTGAACTGCAGGATGACCGTGCCAGCCGCGTAGCTCGGGACGTGGCCAGGCTCGACGTAGAAGGTATCCCCTTCCTCGAACGT
>JBJMMD010000030.1:0-23380 GCA_045804965.1 Thermomicrobiales bacterium
TGATGGTCCATCTCAATCAGGTTGTACTCGACATCACGGCCCAGTCTGGTCCTGGCAACTTGCTAGGCAACCTGCTCTGCGCCGTCGCTCACTTGCTGGATAGCAACGCCTCCGGCAATGTCTTGGCGAACCTGCTCAATCGCATCCTCGGCCTGCTGGGCTAACACCGTCCGCAAGTGCCGCAAACAAGTGCGGAGTTCATGGGGGCAGGATTTCCTGCCCCCATTCTCTGTGCGCGTTGGGCCCGATCGCGACACGCGGGAAGTGGCAGGCTCCGCGCCCTCCCGTTCCCGGAGCAAGCAGTGACGAAACCTGCAGAATCGATCGAGGCCGGCGAGGACGTACACTTCTGCAGTTTCGTCGCGTCCGAACAATCGTCGATCCCTACTCGCGTCGCGACGGCGCGGTGGGACATGCGGGGATGAGATCGTCACCGTCATGATTCTCTCGCTGTGGAAAAACCTGCGCGTTCGCTTCCTAGTTCTCGTGCTGCTTGCCGTGTTGCCGGCACTGGGGCTACTGATCTATACGGCGTCAGAACAGCGGAAGCTGGCGGTTGCCGATGGCCGTGCCGAAGCCAGTCGCCTTGCCAGCCTTGCCGCCGCCGATGAGGAACGGCAGATCGAAGGAACGCGCCAATTGTTGATCGTCTTGGCGCGTCTGCCGGAGGTGCGCAGTGGGGATGCCGCCGCCTGCAACACGCTCCTCGCCGACCTCCTGACCAACTTCCCGGCCTACGCCAATCTGGGCGTGATAGCGCCGGATGGCCATCTCACGTGTAGCGGACTTCCCACCTCAGGGCGCATCGACCTCAGTGATCGATCATATTTCCAAGACGCGCTTCGGAGCCAGGACTTTGCGGTCGGCGAGTATCAGACCGGCCGCGTCACCGATGTGGCTACGCTCAACTGTGGCTACCCCGTCCTGAGCGACGCTGGCCAGGTGTTGGCAGTGGTCTACGTTGCCTTGAAGCTCGACTCGCTGAACCAGTTTGCCGCCACTGCCGCGCTCCCCAAGGACGCAATCTTGACCGTCATCGACCGGAACGGCAACGTTCTCGTCCGCCAACCACAAGACACGAATTGGGTCGGCAAATCGCTGCGGGGAACCCCGGTCGTGGAAACGATTCTCAGTCGAGGCGCCGGCATGGCGGAGGCGCCTGGGGAAGGTGGAACCTATCTTTACGCATTCACGCCACTCAGCTCGGGGACGACGAGCGACGCCTTTGTCAGCGTTGCGCTCCCCAAAGCCAGCGTCGTCGCTCCAGCCCAACGCACGTTTAGCAAGAATCTCACGCGACTCGGACTCGTCTTTACGGCGGTCTTGGTTGCGGCCTGGGTGGGAAGCGATCTACTCGTCCGCCGCACGACAGAAGCAAATAAGGCGCTCGTGCAACGCCTCTACGGCGCCTTCGAAACCGGCGGTGTCGACTTCCTTGACGAGGTAGTCGATCTCGACTTCGTCGATCATGATCCGATGCCGGGCCAGGCGGCCGGCCTGGCCGGTCTGAAGCAAGCGGTTGGTCTCTTTCGCGCCGGCTTCCCCGACGGAGATCTCACTCCGTATGAGTTGATCGCCGAGCATGACAAAGTCATCGCGCGGGTGACGATACGGGGGACCCATATCGGCGAGTTTCTCGGAGTTCCGCCGACGGGCCAACCCGTCATCGCCGAAGGAATCGAAACCTTTCGCATCGCCCACGGAAAAATTGTCGAGGCCTGGAGCCAGTTCGGTCCAATGACGCCCGTGAATAGTCTTGCGGCGACTCCTCTGGCCGAGCCCGCGCAAGCCTGAACGCTCCCTTGGAAAGGGCGGGAGCGGATGTTGTTACACAGCCAGAGAAACCATCGAAGGCACGGATTTGGCGAACTCCTTCGCAGCACGCACGTGCGATGGAGGAGACACGCGCATGGTTCTTCGAATCGGCAATAGCATCGCCGGCCGGTGTGGAACTACTGCTGAACCCGCCGGCGCTCTTCCCATCAGCGTTCCTGCCAGCAAGGTCGTAGCGCGGCGACGCGGACATCGCAGCGTTTCGCGGGCCATGGGAAATGTTCTCAGTTGGATGATTCGAGGTTACCAGCAGGTGAACGCCGGCGATCTTGCGGCTGCCGTTGCCTTCCACGCGCTCGTCGCGCTGATTCCAACGTTCTTGCTGTTCCTCTCCGTGGCCGGACTCTTCCTCCACGTGAATCAGGTCCTCATCACCAGCATCTACGCGAGCATTTGGGGACTGCCTGGCAGCGCCGCTGAGGACGCTCTCGGGGCAGTCCTCACGACCCGGAACAGCAGTAGCTGGCTGGGCGTGTTGAGCCTCGCTGGATTTGCGTGGACCGGCACGGGGTTCATTGGCTGTTTGGCGCGCAGCATGAACCGCATCTACGGGGTCCCAGGTTGCGGCTACATGTGTGAGAAACGGCGCGGCTTCTTTGTGATTCTCGCCTTCGCCGCGCTGTTCATTGCGGCACTGTTGTCATCCACCGTGCCGACGCTCTTCGTCGGCCGCGATCTCCCTGTCTATTTCCGCAGCTGGGCGCTGGCGGCGGGGCGATATCAGGTTCTCGGATATGTCGTGGCGTTTCTCGCCACGGTGACGTTGTTCGGCATGCTCTACCGCGTGATTCCGAACGCCGGGCAGCGCCTGAGCGATATTTGGCCGGGCACTATGACGGCGGCGACGCTCTTCCTGATCATGGCCCAGGCATTCCCGCTCTATCTGAGCGCGATCGGCGGGGCCAATCGATACGGCGCCGTGTTCGGTCTCGTCTCGCTCCTCGTTGCGTGGTTTTTGGTTCTCGCCCACGTGCTGCTCTTCGGCGCCTATGTGAACGCCACCTACCAGCGACGCCAGCGGCGCCGGTTCTCCCGGCGCGCCGTGACCCACGGCCGGCAAGACACCGAACCACCTCTGAGCTCTCAAGTGACTCGAGCCTAAGCCACGGCCGGTGGGGGTCCCGAGGCGGTCGTCGGTGCTTGGTCACCAAGCACCGACGAGACGTATGCCAGCTTGTAAGGGTTGGCGATGGCGTGGATATGCGTGATCAGCCCGTCGCGCGCAACCAGGGCGACGGCGGCGATCAGCCGGCCGTCTTGATAGGCGAGAATGCCTGGTTCGCCGTTGACCGGGATCGGCTTCAAGGTCACGCGCCGGCTGCGGAGAAATCCCAAGAACCGGGTGGCGACAATTTCGCGCCCGCAAACCAGCTCGCGCGGGGCGGCGACGAATCCGCCCGAGTCGGTGTGTCCGACGACATTCGGATCGAGCAATTGCATCAACGCCTCAGCATCGCCGCTCGACGCGGCCGTGACAAACCGTTCGGAAATCCGTTGCACATCAACTGGATCAACCTGGAAGCGCGCGGGGCTGGCGGCTTCCTGGACATGACGCCGGGCCCGGCTCGCGAGTTGGCGGCAGGCGGCCGGTGTGCGGTCGACGATCTTAGCGACTTCGTCGAAGGAGAATTGGAAGACATCGTGTAACACGAATGCGGCCCGCTCGGCCGGCGACAACCGTTCGAGCACGATCAGCATCGCCATCCGTACGCTGTCGTCAAGTGTCACCCGCTCGGCCGGATCGACCCCCTCGGTTTGGGGCGGAATGACTGGCTCGGGCAGCCACGGTCCAACGTAGACCTCGTGCCGGGAGCGCGCCGAGCGCAGGCGATCAAGGCAAAGCCGGGTGACGGCAACCACGAGCCACCCGCGAATGTCGTCGATTTCGTCGACGTCGATGGCCAGCAATTTCGCGAAGGCGTCTTGGACGGCGTCTTCCGCCTCGCTAACGCTGCCGAGCATGCGGTAGCCGACGTCGAGCAGGTAGCGGTGATGCTCGCGCCAGATGTCGCCGAACTCGACATCGGTGGTGTCTTGTTTCATTGGTTGGGTTCGATTCACGTCATGAACTCCTCGTAGCGGGTTTGTCTCTCGCTACAAGGACGATAGAGCCGCGAGAAGTGTGACATGGGATAGCCGGAGCAGGTCGATGTCACATTGCAGGAACGCTTCTCGTCGTTATCCGCGACGGCCCGAGAGGCCGAACTGGAACTCTCGCAATGGGAGCAGCATTTCACAACGAGGAGAACGAATCATGGAGAACGGATTAGGACCTGCAATCGAGGTGCGCCAGTTGCGCAAGACGTATGCGGGCGGCGTCGAAGCGGTTAAGGACATCGACTTCGACGTCGATCGCGGCGAGGTCTTCGCCTTGCTCGGACCGAACGGCGCGGGCAAGTCGACGACGATCGGCATGCTGACCACGACCGTCGCGCCGACGGCAGGCACAGCCCGCCTCGCGGGTTTCGATGTCGTATCGCAACCGCTTGCAGCCCGGCGCGTCAGCGCCGTGGTCTTTCAAGACGCCGTCGTCGATCGTTCCTTCACCGGGCGGCGGAATCTCGACACCCATGCCCGGCTCTGGGGCGTCGAGCTGGCGACGGCGCGCTCACGCTTGGCCGACGTCATCAACGCGTTCAGTCTCGACGAGATCATCGACCGGCCAGTTAGCAGTTACAGCGGCGGACAGCGCCGCCGGCTTGAGATTGCGCGGGCGCTCGTCTCCCAGCCGCGAGTGCTCTTCCTCGACGAACCGACCGTCGGGCTCGACCCGCGCATCCGCTACGAGCTGCTCGATCTGATCGCCGGTCTGCGCGGCCGTAGCGAGATGACGATTTTCCTGACCACGCATTACTTGGACGAAGCGGAGCGACTCTGTGACCGAGTTGCGATCATGCACGCCGGCCGCATTGTCGCGCTCGACAAACCCGCCGCGCTCCTCGCCGGGCTCGGCCGGGAGATTGTGGAATTGCGCGTTCTGGGCGAACCAGCGGCGGCGATGAGCGCGCTGCGAGCGCGGCGGATTGCGGGCGACGACGCCTTTGCCATCGGCGCCACGCTCACGGTGCCGATCCACGACGCCTCGGCGCCGGCGGCGATCGCCGCCATCGCCGATCTCGGGCTCGCCACGACCGCGATCGCCGCCCGCCCGCCGACCCTCGACGATGTCTACCTGCGGCTGACCGGCGATCGCCTAGCCGCATAGTTGCAAACACGAAGAAAGGACTAATCATGGCCTCTGTAACCACAGCCCGTCCCACCCCGGCGTTTGCCGGCGAAGCGCCTTCCCCGCGCGGTGGATTTATGACTGCATTCTCGACCCTGACTCGCCGCCGCTTCGCGCTCACCGTGCGCACGCCACGTGAGCTGTTCGTGCCCTTACTCACCCCGATCTTGTTCGCCCTCGTCATCGCCCCCGCGCTGAAGGTGGCGCTGAACGCGACCTCGGCCTATGAGTCGTTCGTGGCCATTGGCACGGTGGGACTGCTGATCCCCCTCAACACGATGTTCTCCGGGCTCAGCGTGATCATCGACAAAGAGAGCGGGGCCAGGCGTGAGCTGCTCGCGGCGCCGATTCCACGCCCGCTGCTCGTGTTCGGCAACCTGGCGGTCGCGATCTCGATCACGGCGCTGCAAGTGGTGGCGTTGCTCATCGCCGCGCTCGCTCGTGGCATCGACTTCCAGACCAGCGCCAGCGGCGTTGCCTGGTTCGTATCCGCTGGCGCCCTCTTCGCCGTCGGCATGTACGGGCTCGCGGAAACCCTCGCTAGTCGCGTGCCTAAGCAGGAGGAATACATTTCCCGCCTCCCCGCGGTCGCGATCCTGCCCTGGTTTCTCGCTGGCTCCCTCTTCCCAATCAATGCCCTGCCCTGGGTGCTGGAGGACATCGCCAAAGTCCTTCCTCTCACTCACGGGCTTGCCCTGATGCGCTACGGTCTGCTCGGCGACCAAAACGGACTCCACAACATCTGGGGCATGGATAGCGTCACCACGATGGCCGGGCTGAGTCTGCTCGTCGTCGGCGTCTTCGCTTCCGCGTTGACCGCCATCTCGGTTCGGGTGTTCTCTCGCGCCGCGATGGATTGAGGGCCAAACACTCACTTAAGTCGCTGCACCGCGATTGAGGTTGGTCCGGTCGCTTTCAAAAGCGGCCGAACCAACCTCGCGGTCGTGTGTGTATTGGATCGAGAAATCCAATGGGATGGAAATCGTTCGCCGACCCGGGCTCCCGGCGACCGTTCGCGTCACATGCTTGGTTCGTCAATCACCAAGGGTTGGCCAGTTTCGAGCAGCGTCTTGAGACCAGACAGAATCTTCGACCAGCCCTCGAACGTGCTGCGCGCGTCATCGCTATCCTTTTCCAAGCCGTCGTGGATGAGCAACAGCTTGCACGCGTCACCAAGTGGAGTGATCTCCCACGTCAATTTCCAGCCGGGATCACTCATGCTGCCGTCCGCTTCCCCTGTCGGAACGAAGGTCGTGACGAGGCGACGAGGTTTATCGATCTCGAGGATTGTCCCTTCGATCATGATGGTCCCATCCGCGTTGAAGTTGCGATACGGCTCGCCAACGTTCCAGCTCGATTCAACCCTGCTGCCGAAGAAATACTGCTTTGTCTTCTCGCCGTCGGTCAGCGCCTGCCAGAGCCGCTCCGGCGTCGTTTTGATGTAGACCTCAAAGATATGGGAATGCGGTTCGGACATGTTTTACTCCTCGAGGGATTCTTTGATGTCGATCAGTAAGCGTGACCACGGGCGGGAGAACTTGCTGACCCAACGGTCGTAGACCTGCTGGATAGGGAGCGGGTTCAGGTAGTGAAACTTCGCTCGGCCTTGTTTTTGGGTTGTGATCAGACCCGCCTCCTCCAGAATCTTGAGATGTTTCGCCACTCCGAACCGGGTCATCGGCATGCCGGCTTGCAGCTCGATCAGCATCTGTCCGTCGCGTTCGAACAGACGATCGAGCAGCATTCGCCGGTGCGAATCGGCAAGTGCCTTGAACACGGGATCCATATCGTCAACGTTGACCACGCCGCGATAATACGTGACCAAATAGTCTCCTGTCAAGTATCCGATCGACTGCTGCCAGGCGCCGAGAAATCAGCGCCTGCGACTGACTTGTTCGTCTGGCTCGATGAAGGAGGAGAGGCTAGGCCGCGAACGCAACGACCGCGCCAGGTGCGGCGCGGTCGTTATTCATGTCCACTTTTCGGAATCGGCCCTCGATAACCTCGAAACCAAACGAGGTTCAGAAGTGACAACACGAGGAACCCAAGAATAGCGATCACGGTTATCGCCGTAATCTGTAATCCCAAACGAAGTGACGCGGGTTCGTATCGCAATTCGACGGTGTGATCACCAGGGGTCACCCGAACTCCTCGTAACGCACCGTCAACCAAGTAAAGCGACACGCGCTTTCCGTCCAGGTACGCGTTCCATCCTTTCGCGTACGTCTCGCTGACAACGGCGATGCCGGAAGCGCCAAGGTGGGTGGCTAAGGTCATAGTGTCGGTTGTTCTCCCGGTTATCTCGACTGTTTCGTTCGTTGGATCAATCGGGATGTCGAGTTGAGGAACGCGAGACGTATTTCCGATCAAGGCCACTTTTCGCGGGTCTATGCCGCCGCTCGCCAGTAGATCAAGCTGGTCCATTTTCTTTTTAAATTGGGCTTCATGCACGATCCACGCGCGAGGCAGAACATCACGATTCTCAAATATCCGAATCTGGTCATTCCGAAAGACTTCCGGATAGTGGGTAGAAACCTGGGTCAGATCTTGACGCGCCTCAGCATTTGAATAGGTATTCGGGATGATGATGTAGCGGACGTTGAGGAGATTCAGCATTGGCGATAGGAGGCCCCCTGGCAAAATCTGCGCGTCATGGTACTTCTGACGGCTGCCATTGAGGGCCCTGAGGAAGCGAGAATAGTTCGTCAACTGGACCGGGTTGTATCCCTGCACATCGTTGAGCCCCAGGCTCATCGCACGCGCGTTCACCAGCAGCGCTTGAGCCTCAGGCAGCCAATACCACTCTCGGTACGTCGCGGGCCATCCAACAAGGCGGGTGCTTTTATGCTGAAGTGCATCGTCGTATCCGAAAAACCGAAAAATTTCGCCGTTGGTCTGCCGCTGTTGGAGAAACTCTCCGGCTCCACCCGGGTCGGTCGATGAGACACTTGCAGAGACGGCCGTTTCAGGAATAGGACCCGTAGGAATCGCCGTGATGAGGTCATCGTGACCGAGTACAGTCGATTCCACGAAGTAACGCCCTGCTGGTTCCCATATCACCAAGCAGATCAGCAGCACCGCGAGCGCCAAGCGAGCCTTCCTCACATGCAGCGCACACGAATCTGGACTTCGCTGGGCAATCCAAGCGAACGAAGCAACGACCACGCACGATGCGACCACGGCGACGATCGTTGCCCAACCAATGACCCGATCGAAGCGACTCAGGAAGAAGATGACGATTCCCCAAAGGGTTAATTGCGCCACCGCGAGATACTTCGCTCGAGCAGAGGCCGCCCCTTCGTACAAGGCATGAACGGTCGCACCAGCCAGCATTGCCGGGCCGATCCAAAGGGCAACGACTACGCGGATTGGCACATGAACGTAGAGTGCTTGATAACGCGGGAGGAAGAAGAAGAGTTGGTGGATCCAAGTCGTCTGATCAAGCGTGAGGATTGAGACGACGAGACTCAAACCGAGAAAGTAGGGAACCGCAAATCTGCGACCGGCTATGAATATTGCTATGGACGCGAGCACGATCGTCGCGCCACCCAGGTAGTATGGAACGGTGGAGATGTTTTTCCCGTCGCTCATCAGACTGTCGAGCATCCGGGGGATGGTCCAGCCGCGATAGTAATGAGCCGAACCAACGCCGGAGAAAACGCCGCCCGCGACATTCGTTTCGCTCGCTGCACTAATCCGCGGGAGAAGACCCGCCGCAGCCAGGCCGAAGCCAATCGCGAACGAGCTGAAGCCAACGACAGAACACGTCGCCACACGAGTTTTGAAGGCATGCCCATTCACCGGCGAAATAACGGACCGATAAACGATGTAGCTCGCGACGACAAGTAGCCCGTTATACGCGCCCTGTCCGACCCATCCGGCGAGCATTTGGCTTATCGCCAGGCCGATCAGACATGACCAACGTACTCTGCCTGACCACCTCTCAGAGCGAGCGGCAAGCTCCACTCCGAGAAGCGCGACAGGAATCCAGACCGCGAGTTCAATGTGAATGACACAGCAACTTGTGTGATTCAGAAAGGGACCAAACTCGTACGCGGCCGCTGACGCCAGACTACCAAGCACGCCCAACCTTAGGAGGCGAGCGAAGGCATATGTTGAGACGCCGGCCAAGACAAAGTGGAAGATCAGGAGTAGCTGATAAGCCAGGACAGGTGGAAATAACGTAAACAGGATCATCACCGGCAGATACATCCAGCCCGACTGGGGGTCTCCGGCGAACGGCGCGCCCGACATTTGATCGGGGTTCCAACCTGGAATGTCGAAGTGCCGTAGATGCTCGCCCAAGAACCCGTACCACGGCATGTAGAAGGTCGTCACATCGAGATACGTAAGCGCGTTCCAATGCCAAAGTCGCTGCCAAACTATGAGCACGGTAACGGCAAGGAGAGAGAAAAGCGCAAGGCAGTCGGAGCGATGACTAACGAGCGCATCGATTAAGCGAGTCGACAGACTCTCAGTCTGACTCTTCGCTGCGTCTCTGGCGGGCTCACCGACAACGGTTGAGCCACTTGGGACAGCCTCGTTCACGTGCAGTCAGCCGACGGCAAGAAGGCTCCAGCTCTTGGAGCGAATGGAGCCACATCCGAAGGTCGATATTGAAATTGCGACTCCGGCCGCGGCCGCGAATTCCCAAGCACCGATCGCAAGGGTGAGAAGCGCGGTTGCCAACGTAATGGCAATACCGATTCACAACGATGTCGGCTCATACCTGAACTCAATCGTGTGGTGGCCAGCCGAGACCGGAACCCGTCGCATCACATCGTTGGCGACTATGACTTCCGGGCGCTTGCCATCAATATACGCTCACATACGGGATCGTCGCCCATTTACATTGATTCGTCCATTGGATCGCAGCGCTGCTTCCATACAGCTCGTCATTTTGAGGTATCCCACATCGATCCGACAATGTCGACGACCGCGCCGGGTGCGGCGCGGTCGTTCCTCATCTCGTATTGGACTGGTGTCCGTTGCTTGATGCGATCTGGCTTTCCACCCGATTCAGACTTCGGTTCGATGGTGCACGCGCGCCGTTGTGGCGCGAAGTGCGGGGTTCTTCTGCCTCTAGGAAAGCCGGTTCAGGTGTTGGCCCCGCGGACATCGGGGCCTTATCTGTCGACCTGCCATACTCCCCACAGGATGCGATTCGCTCGCATAGGTGAACCCTCCGAGTACCGCTGAACTTGGGCGAACGATTCGGCGAACGCAGCAGTTGCTCTGGCGAACAACCGTGACACGGAAAGCCCGAGTCATCCAAAGATCTAGTCTTTGCGATGATGGAGCTTCGTTCCCTGTCGAGACCTCCTACCGAACCGTTCCGCCATTTGCGGTAGCTCACCTCATTGTTAGCACCACTTTCGTCGTCTGTCAAACTGAACAAAAGTACGGTTCCACTATATGATCGGACACGTCGATGTGAAGTCTTGGCGAACCTCGCAATAACGCGGCAAACCTTCGCGGACGAGGACCCGACAATACCGCGGTGTTCATCCAAGGTGAGCCAGCGGTGAGTAAACCGCATGAACGAAGTCGCCACGGGCGTCGTCCGGCGTGATCGCCCGGAAGGCGGCGTAGATCGGCTCTGCGAACGTCTCAGGCGATCGGGCCGCCAACGTGTGCGATCGGGTCTGGAGCTTGGTGAAGGCCTCCTCAACCTGGTTTAGATCGGGCGACTAGCCCTGCAGCAGCCACAGCCCGTCCCCCGCGCCTCGATCAGCGCCTGGCTGCGTCCGCGTGGCCAGCGCGCATGTCTGCTGGCGGAGCTGCAGTCCGGCTTGACCGTCGCTCGCCCCACCCCGAACACCCGCGCGGCCGTGCTCCGGGACATCCCCCGTCGATGGCAGCAATGATCCGCAGTCGGAGAGCCCCGGAGTTAGCTTTCATGCCTCCACTGTCGCACCCGGCTGAACTCCCAGGCACAACCGCACTGATTAGGCAATGCGTTGCTCCTCGCCGCGGCGACGCGGTTCAACGCTGAGGTTCGCGCTTACGAATTCTCCAGCAGTGCCGCTGCCCTGGGCTGCGACGCCACCTCGAAACTGCCATTGCTGCGGTCCGCCGCCTTTCCGACGACCTGGAAATCTCCGCCAATCTGCACGCCATCGGAGTCGAGCGCCTGTGCCACCTGATCTCCGGCCCTGTCTCGATGGCGGACCTTGAGGCTCTCCTCCGCGACGCCTGGGCTAGAGACAGAGAGCACGTGACGCCAGACCAACGCCTCCCGCATTCGCGGGAACTGACTTACGCGGCGACGGCGTAGAGCACCCCGAGAGCAACCAGCACGCCGGACGACGCCACGATCACGCGCGGCGATGGAACGGGCGCAAGCTTGTACACCAGGACGACCGCGGCGAGCACAATCATCCAGACCAGATTGGCCATGCCGATGAGCACCATTGCGACCATCAGTCCGGCGCTGCATCCGAGGCAGCTCAACCCATAACGAGCACCTGCCACGACCGCGCTGCGCATCACGTTGAACGGCAGCGGCCCGTGGAGCGCGCATCGCTCGCGGCACAACGCCTCACTCGCCCGCTTGACGGGAGTCAATGCGTACAAGCCGGCGATGACGAGGGCAGCTCCGCCAACGCGTCCCTGGTTGGACCACGGCATACCGAGGGCGTTGTAGAGCATGTAACAGACGACGCCAAATGCCAGCCACACGCCGAGATAGGTGGCGCCAAGCAAAGCCGTAGCGGCCCTCCACCTTCGTCGGCGCTCTGTGTTTTGAGCGAACGCGAACAGGAGTGGGAGTGCCGATGGGATCATCATTGCGGCCATCATCACCGTCCAGGTCGCGACGAATGGGCCAAACGCGCCAAGTCCCATGGCCATGCCGTCCATCGAGCTCATCCGCGCGATCGTGAACGCCCACGCGAGGGCCGCGACGATGAGAAACAGGAGCGCGATCAGGGCCGGAGCGGCGATCTCCTGGGGACCGTCACCGGTCTGAAAGAGGCGGCAGGCTGGACAGAATCCACGCCGCCGCGACGTTTTGATCAGCCCGACCGCGGACAGCATCTGCGCGGGCGACATCAGTCGGGATACTCGTCGTGGCGCCGAACCCACTCGCCCAGTCCCCCTGGCCCTTCGTCGCGTCCCTTTGGAGTTAGGTCGATGTAGTGGTAGGCGACGTTCAACATGTCCAGTCCACGCGTGTAGGTGGAGTAGGTGTGATGGATGTTGCCGCCGTCTTTGAGAAAGACGCTGATGCCCGGCCCCTCGGACCCCGACACCGGACTCATCTGGTAGTTGTATTCCGCTTTGCCCGCCTTCACCTCCTCGGGCGTGAACGACACGTGATAGTCGAAGTTGAAGTCGCTACCCGCAGAGGAGAACCAGGGAAAACTCCAGCCCATTCGTTTCTTATAGGCCGCAATCGCCGGATACGGGGCCAACGAGACGGCCGACATCGTAATGTCGCGGTGGTTCAAGTGGACGGTGATCCCGTTGAAGTTGTCCATCCACCACGAGCACGCATAGCAGGCAGCGTCGGCGGTCCAGGTCGTCTCCGGTCCGGCCGTGTCGGGATTGAACATCGCGTGGTAGATCACGAGCTGACTGCGTCCCTCGAAGAGGTCGGCCAGGGAGGCCTTGCCATGCTCGCCCTCGAAGGTGTAGTCCTTGTCCACGAGCTCCCATGGCAGCTCGCGGCGCTCGCGACTCAACTGATCGCGCAGGTGCGTGAACTCCTTTTCTTTCGCCAGGTGCTTCTTGCGAGCCGCCACCCACTCGTCGTGTGCGACCACCTTGTGCGCTGCCACTCAAGCCTCCTTACCTTCCACGATTGCAACCTTCCGGAGCCGTGCGGTTAGACTGCATTGCAACCGAAACCAATCGGTTGCAGTATACCTGTGTTTGCCGCTTACCTGCAACTATTGGGTTGCAGAGTTGTGCCGGGAGGTCGTCGTGGAGGTCCCTGACTCGATTGAACGCGAACTGATCTTGCCGGTGCCGCCGGAGCGCGTCTGGGCTGCACTGACTCGACATGACCAGCTCAGCGCCTGGTTCGGGACGCAGGCGACCATCGATCTGCGGCCAGGCGGAGAGGTTATCTTTACGTGGGACGGCTCGACTGGACCATCCGGGATCAATCGTGGCGTGATCGAGGTGGTTGAGCCCCCGAAGCGCTTCGCCTTTCGCTGGCAATCCAGCTCGGACACCGTACAGATGACGCGAGTTGAGTTCACGCTGGAGCCTCATACTGACGGCACACGTCTGCGCCTTGTCGAGTCAGGCTTTGCCAGCTTGCCGCCCGAGCTCCGCGTCGGCTGCCACGAGAGCAATACGCGCGGTTGGCAGCATGAGCTGGGCGAGCTGGCACAGTATCTGGCCGTGCGCTGATGGAGGCTCCCGACGCGGTTTTCGCCGCGCTTGCTGATCCGACCCGCCGCCGCGTGTTGCGCCTGGTAGCCGAGCGGGGTCCGACATCGGCAACGCGCCTCGAGCGTGAGCTGCCGGTTACTCGCCAGGCGATCGTGAAGCACCTGATTGTGCTGAGCCGAGCCGGCCTCGTCACCGGCCAACGCACGGGCCAAGAAGTCCGTTACGCGCTGGTGTCGGAGCCGCTGGATGACGTCTCGGCATGGATTGCCGAGATTGAGTCGCGCTGGGACGAACGGCTGGCGCGGCTGCGTCAGGTCGTGCTCGACCAGGAGACAGAGAGAACCTGAGCGGATCGCTGTGCGCCGCCACCGGCGTATCCTGACCCCCGCCGGCCTCGTCGTCGAGGCACGGGAACAGAAGGCGACGGCGGCGCTGGCAGCAGCGCCGCGGAATTGGCTTTCATGCTCCCAGGGTCGCATCCGGTTCAACTCCTCGGCACATCGCGGCAGGTCGCCAAAACACATTGCGGCCCCCGTTTCTGCCAAACCCGACTGTGCGAGCCCGGGCGTCACGGCCGCGCCGGCCGCAGGAATTGACCGCTCGGCTCCCCGACGGTCGCGCCATCGCGGACGATGGTGGCGCCGCGGAGCATCGTTCGCGTCACGCGGCCGCAGAAGCTCCGCCCGCGATAGGGGCTGAGGCGGTGGCGGTCGAGCAACTCCTCTTCGCGGAGGATGAACATCTCGTCGAGCGCCACGAATGCGAGATCCGCGTCGCGGCCGACGGCGAGCCTGCCTTTCGCCGGCAGACCGAAACGATCCGCAACATTGCTCGACATAATCTTAACAATCGAAGGCAAGGGCAGTTTTCGCTGATGATGCCCCTGGCTGAGGAGCACTGGCAAGGTCGATTGGATCCCCGAAATTCCGCCCCAAATCCGGAAGAAGTCGTCGCCGGTTTTCATCGCGGCTGGGGCAGGGGAGTGGTCGGAGGTGACCATCGGCAGCGTGCCGCCGGCGATGTGGTCCCACAGTTCCTCGCCCTCGGCCGCCGCGCGGAGGGGAGGAGCACATTTGGCGACCGCGCCCAGTAGTTCCACATCCGCTTCGGTCAGTGCGAGGTAGTGCGCGCAGGTTTCACAGGTGACGTCGAGGCCCCGCGCCCGCGCCTCGGCCACCAGCGCGACTCCACGGCCGCTGCTGACGTGGACGATGTGGAGCGCGCAACCGGTTTCGCCTGCGAAGAAGATTGTGCGGTTGATCGCCTCCAACTCGGCGACCACCGGCCGCGAAGCGAGGTAGTCGCGTACGCTCGTGCGGCCCGCGGCGACTGCCCGCGCCGCAAGTCGACTGGTGATCGCCTCGCTTTCCGCGTGCACGGCGACGATCATCCCCAGCCGCGCCGCTTCAGACATCCCTTCGTACAGCGTGAGGTCGTCGACGGCGGGAAAATCGGCAATGCCGCTGTTCGCCATGAATGCCTTGAACCCGATCACGCCCCGATCTGAAAGCTCCTCAAGGCGGTCGACCTGACCCGGCACAAGACCGCCCCAAAGCGCGAAATCGACCCGCGACTGGCTGCTGGCGGCGGCGAGTTTGGTGCCGAACGCTTCCCCGTCGATAGTAGGTGGGGAGGCGTTGAGCGGCATATCGAAGCAGGTTGTGCCGCCACCCGCGGCCAGCGCGCTCGACCCGGTCGCCCAACCTTCCCAGTCGGTCCGGCCCGGTTCGTTGAAATGGACATGAGCGTCGATCAGACCGGGAACGAGGTGGCAGCCGGTAGCATCCAGTTCCTGGGCCGCCGGGCCCGGAATATCGGGGCCGATTTCGACGATCGTTCCGTCCGCGATGGCAAGATCAGCCTGGATGACGTCCCCATCGGAGACGACCGCGCCGCCCCGGATGATCAGGTCAGCGACGGCCATCGGCGTTCCCGTCGAGGTGGTCAAGAAAATAATCGATCACCTCGATCGCGACCGCGACGTCCTCGTTGTCGACGGATTCAGTCGGATTGTGGCTGATGCCACGCGCGCAACGGACGAAGAGCATCGAGACGGGCGTGAGATCGTACAGCGCGACCGCATCATGCCCCGCCCCGCTCGCCAACCATTCGACCGGGAATCCGGCCGCTTCGATCGCCTCCGCGAGGAGCCCGGACAGTCGGACGTCGCACGAGATCGAATCGGTCTGCTGCACGACCGTCCAGGCGTGGTCCACCTCACGCCGCATCGCGATCTCGCCCGCCTTCTGCCGCAAGCGGGTGCGCGCCGCTTCGCGCACCTCGTTGTTGACATGGCGCACGTCGAGACTGAGCGTGACCTCGCCGGGAATCACGTTGCTCGCGCCCGGCTCGGCGTGGATCTCCCCGACTGTCGCCACCAGTCCAGGGACGGTTCGCGCGGTCGCTTCCGCTGCCAGCACGAATTCGGCGGCGGCGCAGAGCGCGTCCCGCCTAAGGTCCATCGGCACGGTGCCGGCGTGGCCCGCGGCGCCGGTGAAGGTGAGCGCGACCCGGGACTGACTGGTGATCCCGGTCACGATCCCGACCGGAAGATCCTCGGCTTCGAGGCGCGGACCCTGTTCGATGTGCACCTCGCAATAGCCGAGTAGGTCCGCCGGATCGCGCCGGGCACTGGCGAGGTTGTCTGGATCGCCGTCGAACTCACGCATCGCCTCGCGCACCGAGATCCCGTCGGGGTCAGCCAAGGCGAGCGTATCGTCGTCGAGCGAGCCCGCCAACGCCCGGCTACCTAAATAGGAACTGTGAAACCGCAGTCCTTCTTCGTCGGCAAACGCCGGGATTTCGACTGCAAACGGCAAGCGCACACCGAGGCGATAGAACCGCTCGACGCAAGCGACGGCGACAAGCACGCCGAGCGGTCCATCGAACGCGCCGGCGTCGCGGACGCTGTCGAGATGACTCCCAAGGAGGAAGGTTTTCGCCTGCGGGTGGTCGGATTCGTACCGGCCGATGAGATTGCCGGCGGCATCGCGCCAAGTTTCCAATCCAGCCTCGGCCATCCAACCCGCGACCGCATCTTGGGTCGCCCGTAGCGCGGGAGTGCCGTAGCGGCGGGTCAAGCGGTCTGGTTCCTCGCTGAATGGTTCGACCGCAAGCTGGCGACAGCGTTCGACGACGATGCGGGCGCGTTCGAGGGCATCGAGCCCCGCTCGTTCAGCTTCCACGGTAGGTGCTGTAGGCCCACGGGGCAACGAGCAGTGGAACGTGATAGTGCTGACCCGGGTCGGCAATAGTGAAGCGGATCGGCACCTGGTCGAGAAATGGTGGATTCGTCACGCCTGGCTGTCCCGTGAAATAGTCGCCGACGGCGAAAGACAGTTCATAGGTGCCCGCTTTGCATTCATCGCCGGCGAGCAGTGGTTCATCGGTCCGGCCCTCCGCATTCGTCATGAGCGTTTTCAACAACGCCTGGGGAGTCGGTTTCCGGCCGACCCACCAGAGCTCGATCGCGAGCCCGGTCGCCGGCCGGCCGTTCGCGATGTCGAGCACATGCGTGGTCAATCGCCCCGCCATCACTCTGCCCCTCGCCGTATCGTGAGCGTGATCCCGCCGTACGCGGGGAAGGGATCGCTGTAGACCTTCACCGATGGATCCGTTTCCGACTCGAAGAACGGATCCTTGGTCCGATTTTGCGCGTCAAAGCTCACCTCGGCAAGCTGCGGGAATCGAGCGAGCAGGCGCATTCCAATCTCATGCACCAGATGCTGGATCGATTCGCTCACGAACCGGTGGAAGACCGTTCGCACGAGATCGCGCACCTGCTCGGCGGGGACATAGGCGCGGTGATCATCGCCGATCGCGTCATCGACCGATGCATAGCGCCAATGCACGTCGAGATAGATAAAGAGCGGTCGGTCGCGGCGATCGGGTAAGGTCGTATAACCGTCCCGGACAAAGCTCGTGAAGCTGCTGCCGGTCGTTTTCAGCAACTGCATATCGACCCGGCCAGCGCGATGATCGGTGATGAGCGGCCCAGACCCGCCGGTCGTCATTTCCAGCATCGCCGTCGCTGCATCGCTGTGACCGCGGTCAAAAAGCACGGTGCTGGGCGCAAATCCGCCACTATCCGCCGGCACCGGGGCCGCTGCGAACGGCAGCTCGCGGCTGCTCAAGCGCACGGTCCGCATCTCCGGATAGGTTTCGAGAAAACCACGGCCGAGGAAGGCGAGGAAACCTTCGTGGGTGGCGCCGTCGTAGGCGAGGGCCTGGCGGAGCACGAAATTCTTCATGCTGTCAGTCGCGACGACCATCCGGTTGTCGCCCTGGGTATAGGCGGGGAGGAAATGCTCGCCCAGCACCTCAACATCGACCAACATCGCGAAGATCGTGTTCGTCCGCCCACAAAACGCCGATTCCGGAATCGCCGCGATCCCGTCCAGCGGCCGCGCGTGCACGCGATAAACCGGAATCTGGTGCTTGCCGTAGCCGATGTCATAGCGGTAGGTGGACATTGAACCTCCGGACTTGATCTATCGTCACCGCGCCGGGGTCGCCGGCCCCGCCCGGGAATCAATAAGGCCCTTCCCCGCTCACACCCGGAAGCCGGTTAAGCCGACTGTTGGCCACGGGCGCCGCCCCGTAGGGGCACACAGCCGTGCGCCCGGGACCGTATGCGACGCGGCGTGCCATCTGCAACTGCCCGGTTCACCAGGTGGGCGCACGGCTTGTGCGCTCCTACGTGACCGGCTTGGTTTCCTGCACCAGCCGGCTTGAGCCGACTTCCGTCACTTAGCCCGGGAATCGATCCCCGGATCCGCTGGTCATCGGCCCTCTTCCTCTGACCGCTCACCCTTCCTCCACCACATCCGTCAACCGGTACAAGCAAATCTTTTCGATCTCCTTGAGCGCGGTCGCGATCTCAACACCGCGTTCGTTGTCGAGACGTGACTGCAGTCCAGCCAGGATGGTCGCTTTCTTATTCTCGCGGGCGCAGATCACGAACGGAAACCCGAATTTGTCCCGGTACATCGCGTTCAACGTGGTGAAGGCGGCGATCTCGTCTGGGCTAAGCTGGTTCGGATCGAGCCCGGCCGCGGCTTGCTCCGCGGTCGACTCGCGGGTCAAGGTCCCCGCCAAGGCCGCGCGCCCGACGAGATCGGGGTGAGACGAGATCAAGGCAACCTTCGCCTCGAGCGGCGCGCGTTGCACGACGGCGCAGCATTCCTGATGCAGGTCGGCGCGGTTAGTAAACGGCTGTGCAGACCAAACCTCGTCCGCGATCCAGGGCGAGCCTTCGAAAAGGAATCCAAGTCGACGCGCGAACTCCTCTTGATTGAGTGCGTTTAACTCCGCGATCGTCCACTTCGGATCGACCATGTCAACTCGACTCACCATCTCGCCCCGCGGCGGTCCCGCTGCTGCGTCTCCTTGGCTTGGCGCGTGGATCATACATCCTCGCGTCTGGAACAAAATGCCAACATCCGCTTTACATTTGCGGGCCACACGATTGAAGCGATCTTCGAGAAGTAGGCAGCGGAGTAACTGTCGGCACGGACAGCGACGGCAGCACCCGAAGCAGCAGGTTTAGCCGCTCCAATTACGCCTCAGTGAAGGCTACCGTGACATGCGACCAAGCGTGCACGATTTCGCAGACGCGCCCAAATCTAAGCGCGAGACGCAAAAGACTAACGTTCCATCCAAGGATCGAGCGCGTCCCGCAACCCGTCACCGAGGAAGTTGAACGCGAGGACTGTCAGCGAGAGCGCCACCGCTGGCGAAATGAGCATGTAAGGGTGACTTCGGAGATTTGGGGACGAGGAGAGGTTATCTTCAGTAACATCTTGACAGAACTGATAACCTCCGGCACCCTAGGTTCCCGCGAGCACAAGCGGCCAACCCCAACCGAGCGAACTCCACGCATCGAGGGTGACGAGCATGGTCGAAGCTGAACCGGCGCGGCCCCAGGAGCCGCCACCATCGCCGTTGCTCCGTGTTGACCAAGTGAGCAAAAGCTTCCCCGGCGTCCTCGCGCTTCAGGACGTGAGCCTCGACGTGTACCCCGGTGAGGTGCATGGCATCGTCGGGGAAAACGGCGCGGGCAAGAGCACCTTGATGAAGATCCTCTCCGGTGTCTATGCGCCGGACGAGGGGCAGATCCTGATCGACGGACAGCCGGTCAGCATCCACGATCCCCGCCACGCGCAACGTCTCGGCATCTCGATCATCTATCAAGAGTTCAATCTGATGCCGAACCTCTCGGTCGAAGAGAACGTCTTCGTCGGCCGGCAGCCGAATAGTGGCGGCGTGGTCCGCTGGCGTGATTTGCGCCGGCAAACGAGAGAGCTCCTTAATCAGCTTGGGGTCCGGCTCGATCCGGGCGCAATTGTTCGGGATTTGTCAGTCGCCGAACAGCAGATGGTCGAGATCGCCAAGGCGCTTTCGCTGAATGCCCGCCTCGTGATCATGGACGAGCCGACCTCGGCTCTCACCGAAACGGAAGCAACCGCCCTGTTCGCGATCATCCGTGGTCTTCGCGAGCGCGGACTGGCAGTCATCTACATCTCACATAGGCTCGAAGAGGTTTTCGAGATCTGCGATCGGGTGACGGTTTTGCGCGACGGTAAAATCGCGAGCAATCTTTCGATCGGCGAGGCCACGCCCGATCGGATTGTACGCCTGATGGTGGGACGTCCACTCGGCGATCTGTTCCGGCCAGAAGAAGCCGAGCGTCGCCAAGAAAACCTCGCCCAGCAGCAGCCGGCGGCGCTCCTCGAGGTCAAAGGACTCGGCCGGACCGGCACCGTCGAGGACGCCGCGGCGATTGTTCTCGAAGATATCTGGTTCAACTTACGCCCCGGCGAAATCGTGGGTTTGGCTGGTCTGGTCGGATCAGGCCGCACCGAAATCGCGCGCGCCATTTTCGGCGCCGACGCGTTCGACCGCGGCGAGATCCTCGTTCATAGCCGCCCGGTCAATATCCGCTCCCCGCGCGATGCGATCAAGCTCGGGATCGGCCTGGTGCCGGAAGACCGTAAACTCCAAGCGCTCATCCTCAAATTGGCAATCCGGGAAAATCTCTCGATTTCAATGCTTAACCGTCTGAGCAGCTTCGGCGTCGTCCAGCTTCGTGTCGAACGGTCGATGGCGCGACGCCTCGTCGAGTCGTTGCGAATCCGAACGCCGTCGATCGACCAAAAGGTGCTCAACCTTTCCGGCGGCAACCAGCAAAAAGTCGTCATTGCGAAGTGGCTGGCGCTGCGCCCGAAGATTCTGATCATGGATGAACCAACGCGCGGCATCGACATTGGCGCCAAAGCCGAGGTGCACAACCTCATGCATGAGCTTGCTGGCAGCGGTGTTGCGATTCTGATGATCTCGTCCGAGCTTCCGGAGATTCTCGGCATGAGCGATCGCGTTCTCGTGATGCGCCAGGGCCGGATTGCGGGAGAATTGACACGCGCGGAAGCAACCCAAGAATCGATCATGGCCCTGGCGACGGGCGTCTCGGCTGAGACCGCGGCATAAGGAGGCACGATGGCGACGGAGACGGGCTCGGTCACCGGCACCTCTGCGCTCGAAAAGCAGCGACGGTTCGATCCGATCGACGTATTTGGCCGCTTCCTCCCCGTCCTGTTTCTGATCGTCCTCGTCGTGATCTTTAGCATCCAAGAGCCAAACTTCGCCTCCGAGCGCAATTTCTGGTTCCTGCTCCGCCAAAACTTCGTCTACGGCATTCTGGCGGTTGGGATGACGTACGTGATCCTCACCGGAGGCATCGACCTCTCGGTTGGTTCCGTGGTCGCGTTCTCTGGACTTGTCGCGGCCATCGCCGCCAAGGGAAGCAATTGGCGAGACGTAAGCCATCCTGATTCGGGCGGCGCTGCCGTGTTGTGGGCGGTGCTTGCGGCGATCGCGGTCGGTTCGGCTGCCGGCTTGATCCACGGTTTTGCTGTGGCCAAGCTGAAGGTACCTGCCTTTGTGGTAACGCTCGGCGGGCTGGCGGCGTGGCGCGGCGCGGCGCAGGTCCTGTCCGAAGGAAAACCGATCAACAAATTCTCGACCGACTACCGCTACTGGGGTTCGCAATTCGTCGGTCCTGTGCCGATTCCGGTCATCTTGTTTGCCGCGTTCGTCATCGTCGGATACCTCGTGCTGCGATTCACCACATATGGCCGCGGGATTTACGCCGTCGGCGGTAACCCGGAAGCCGCGCGGCTCTCGGGTCTGAACACGACTGGTCTGATCATGAGCGTCTATGTCATCAGTGGATTCTGCGCCGGGCTGTGTGGTTTCATGCTCTCCTCCCGTCTGGGAGCATCTGAGGTCGTCGCCGCGCAGGGGTATGAGCTGACCGTGATCGCCGCGGTCGTCATCGGCGGGACAAGCCTCTTTGGCGGCGAGGGGAGCGTGCTCGGAACGCTGGTAGGGACCCTGCTGATCGGCGTGCTCAACAGCGGTCTCGCCATCAACAACGTCAATCCGTACTACCAGCCGATCATTATCGGGCTCATCGTCGTACTGAGCGTCTATCTTGACCAGCTCGCCAAGCGCCGGCGTCGGGGCTAGACGCTCGACGTTGAAACGGGAACTCAAGCGAACGTGACGTGAAAGGAGGGGAAGGTCGGGAAAGCAATCGGCCAGCCTGTGATTTCGACGACACGCGCACGTGGCATCTCTGCCTCAAACCGAGGGGCCAAAGGCGCTTCGTGCATTCAGACCAACCGCTGTAGAACTCGTTACACGCGGACTGCAACCCGCACAGCGCGTGAAGAGGAGGAGACTATGCGCGGGAAACGGACGATCACACGATTGCTCGTCGCAACGCTGATGCTCACCCTGCTCGCGAGCATGCCGCTTGCCACGGCTGCGGCGCCGAATCGCCAGGATAAGAAATTCAAGATCGCGGTCTCGGTTCCTGGCCTCAATTTCCCGTTTTTCGTTCACGTGATGGACATCGCCAAAACCAAGTCAACTGAACTCAATGTCGAAATGGTTCAGTTCGACGGAAAAGATGACTCGAATACGCAAATCGCCGATCTCGAGTCGGCGATCAGCCAGGGTGTTGACGGAGTCGTCGTCTCGCCACGAGATGCCGCGGTTGCCACCGGGATCCAGTCAGTCCTAGACGCCGGCATTCCGGTGGTGACCTTTGATCGGAACGTGAGCGACGTCGCGACGCTGGCTCACGTTGGCGCCGATAACGTGAGAGGTGGCGAGAAACAAGGCGAGTACCTAATAAAGATCCTGCCCAACGGCGGCAAGATCATCGAGCTCGAAGGGACCACCGGCGCTTCCCCGGCGATCGATCGCGACGCCGGTTTCAAAAAGGCGCTGGAAGGCCATTCAGAGTACCAGATCGTCTTCGACCAGACCGCAGCCTTCAAGCGTGATCAGGGCTTGTCCGTCACGGAGAACGCCCTGCAGGCGCACTCAGACATCAATGCAATCGTCGCCGCCAACGATGATATGGCAAGTGGCGCGGCTGAGGCAGTCGCGGGTGCCGGGATCAAGGTTCCGATCATCGGCTTCGACGCCCTGCCCGAGACACTGCAAGCGATCCAGGCAGGGACAATAACGGCGACCATCGAACAGTGGCCTGGAAAGCAGGTTTCGGGTGCGATGCAGATCATGGTCGACTATCTGAAGGACAAGAAGGAGCCGGCCCAACACGACAACTTCATCGACCCGACCCTGATTGACGCGAGCAACCTCGGTCAGGCCGAGCGCGCCGCCGAAGCCGGCATTTCGCCGAGCGGAACGCCTGTCGGCACTCCCGCCGGCACGCCGACCACGTCGATCTGGCGGGACGGGCTTGCCCACTCCCCGTCGTTCGAACCACGCTCGGTCATCGTTTCCAAGCCGAGCGATGCCGTGATTCGACTGGACTAGATTTGCGGTTCGATAGGGCTCGAGCCTGCGCGTCGGTTCGGCGCTATCCAGCCCAAGCTGAATGTTGAAAGGTCGGCCGGGGCCTCGTCCCCCGCCGCCCGTTGTTGCCCAACGCCGTTGCACTGCTTC
>JBJMMD010000031.1:0-144173 GCA_045804965.1 Thermomicrobiales bacterium
CCTCCAGCCCCCGACTATCCACCGTGCCTGCGTCAGGCGGTTGGGGTCGAGCGCACCGGTGAGCAGCAGAAACGGGGGGGCGCCTGCGTCGACCCAGGTGATAGGCGAGGCGTCGGCGTCGACCTACGACACCTCTGCGCCACTATAGGCTGAAATTATTACTTGTCCGGTAGATTGAACCATCCCGACGTCTCGTACGGGGTCGCGGTGGCAGAAGGTGTGCCCTCCGATAAGCCGGATGCGCCTACGCCCATCCGGACCCCCGTCGCGGGCGGGGCATCGGTTCCCCGCAGGTTGGCAACGATGTTCCCCGCTGCGTCGCGAATGAGCGGCCCCGAGCGCGGGTCGTCGTCGCGCAGCGTCTGCCCATCCTCGCTCACTACCGGGTAGGCGTCGATCTCGACGGTGCCGACCAGAGCTCCACTGGCATCCGAGTGCAGCTGGACGCCGGTAAAGTGGACGCCGCGCGCACTGACCGGCTCCCACGAGCCGACCTGGGGGCTGACGAAGACGACGCCGTTCGGGCCGGCCTGGGTGGCGGGGAGGCCCTGGATATTGGTGCCATCAGCGAGGAAGACCGCCATCGAGGGGCCGGCCGGGGTCGCGACCATCCAGTTGCCCACGATCGGGTGGCTGGCCATTGCCGCGGGCGTGGCCTCCTGAGCAGATACGCCGCGGCCATGGGCGGTGAGAACTAATCCGAAGCCACCAGCGGCGAGCCCGGCCATTGCCTTGCGGCGCGAGACAGAATCAATCGTTCGGGATGTGGTCATCGGGTTGCTCCTTTTGGTGTCGGGACGACTCATATCGCGTGGTCCAATCTGTTTGGACGCGGAATCAGCATGCACTCCGACCACTTCCCAGCACATCGTGAGGATTCCGGGGCCACTCGTGCAGAGATCACAGGGAAAAGTACGCGGATGGGCTTCGTCCCAGTCTCAGACCAGCCCGTGGCGGGTGGCGTAGGTCGCGGCGGCAGTGCGGGAGGGGACATTGAACTTCCCGAGGATCGTCTCGACGTGGCCGGAGGCGGTACGACGACTGATCCCAAGCGCCTCGGCAATCTCCTTGTCGGAGAGGCCTTCGACGAGCAGCCGCAGGACTTGGAGTTCGCGGTCGGTGAGGTTACTGGCATTTGGTGCGGGCCGATGTGGATCGATTGCATCGACTGGCTCATCGTCGACGGAGACTGGAATAGCCAGAGCAACTGCCTCCTGGAGCGGAAGCGTGCGACCCTGGGCATACAGCACGGCCCATTGCTCACCGCCGATGGCGGCGCGGGCACGAGTTGTTGCCCGTTCATACATGCCACGGTCCATTGGAAATACGGAAGCCTCAAGCTCCCGCAGGTGGGCGTCGAAGGCACCGATGAGCATCGCTGCGGTTTCCGGCCGGTTCTGCGCGGCGGCGAGGGCGGCGAGATCGGTGAGGGCGCGGCCGACGAGCAAACCCTCGCCGATGCCCGACCACAACTGGAGCGCTTCCCGGTAGGCAAGCGCTGCCTGGCGATCGTCCCCACGGTCGCTCGCCAGCCGCGCAAGCCGGACCAGCGCGAAGGCAGCGCCCGAGGAGTATCCCGTCGCTCGGCACAGTGCCAGCGCCTCTTCCGCCCGGCGGGCAGATGCCGTGGCATCGCCGATTTCGTAGTCCACCTCGCTCAGGACATTGAGCGCTCCCGCCGCCGCTGACCGGTTGCCGAGTTCGCGCCAGCGGCAAACGGCCTCCTCGATCAGCGGCCGGGCACGGTCCCAGCGACCCCGCACGTACTCAATGTGGCCAAGATTGTGATAGCAGCGCGCGGCGAGTCCTTTATCGCCGGTTTGTTCGGCGATGCCGAGGGCAGCGCGGGTCAAGGGTTCGGCCGGCTCCACATTGCCCTGGGAATACAGGACGAGACCGAGACCGACAAGGGCGCGGCCCCGCGGTGCGGTGGGATCCTCGGCGGTGTGCGTCAGCGCCCATTCCAACCAGCGCCGGCCTTCGGAGAGGTATCCACTATGGTGCCAGAACCCGGCCAGCGTCCCAGCCACTCGGAGCACGCCCTCCGCGTTGCCAGTGTTCGACAATTGGGCGAGCGCCGTCCGCAGGTTGGGGTACTCGGCCTCGATGTGCCGGATGTGATCGTCGTAGCGTTCACCTGGCGCGACGTGGCTCGGTTCTAGCCACTCGTCCAACTCGACGAAAAAGACGGCGTGGGCGTCCCGCGCGGCTGTCTCCTCACCGCTCAGTGCGAGCTGTTCGAGCCCGAACTCACGAATCGTTTCCAGCATCGCGAACCGCGTTTCGTCGTCCGGTAGCGTCGTTTGGCGCACCAGGCTCTTGTCCACGAGCGATGTCAGGATGTCGAGAGCAGGTTCGCCAGTCGAGATCGCCTCCGCCCCCTCGAGCGAGAAGCCACCGACGAAAACCGAGAGGCGGCGGAAGAGCCGCTGCTCGTCGTCAGTCAGCAGGTCGTAGCTCCAGGCGATCGCGTTGCGCATCGTTTGCAGCCGCGCGGGGGCGTCTCGATGGCCACCGGTCAGGAGCGGCAAGCTACTGGTCATTTGCGCAAGCAGAGACGATGGCGAAAGCACCCGGACCCGGGCGGCGGCGAGCTCGGTTGCGAGAGGCAATCCGTCCAAGCGTTGACAGATTTCGGCAACCGCTGCCGCGTTGGCGTCGGTCAGGACGAACGCCGGATTGACGTCCCGCGCCCGTGTCACGAAGAGATCGATCGCATCGCACCGGAGTAATTCATCGACCGACAAAGACCGCACTGGATCGGGCAAACCTAACGGTGGCACCGGGAACGCGCGTTCACCGGTGACGTGGAGCAAGGCTCGACTCGTCGCCAGGACCTTGAGACGCGGACAAGCTGTCAGGAGATCCACCACGATCGGTGCCGCCTCGATGGCATGTTCGAAGTTGTCGAGCACGAGCAAGTGTTCCCGATTGCGGAGGGCGGTGCGAAGGCTATCGAGCAAGGGGCGAGCGCCGAAGTCGCGAATATCGAACGTCTGCGCAATCGCCGAGGCGACGAGCGCGTGATCGCTGATTGGGGCCAGCGACACAACGACGACGCCGTCCGCGAAGGTATTGCTTAGCGTCCTGGCAACCGCCAGCGCCAGCTGGGTCTTGCCGACCCCGCCCGGTCCCGTGAACGTGACCAGCCGCACATCATCCCGTTGCAACAGTTCGCACGCCGCGGCGATCTCCGCGTCCCTGCCGATCAGCGAAGGCAATGGGGCTGGGAGAGATCCAGCCCTGCTGGGTTCCAGGTGTGAAGAGGGAAATGGAATGAGCCGTACTCTGTCGCGCGGCGCAGATGCAGCGTGCGAACCAGGAATCCGGTGTTGAGCCTGATAGCGCATAAGATCGGCCGGGGCGATTTGGTAGACGCCACCACATTTCACAGCGGGCAGCACTCCCCGGGCGATGGCGCGGCGGATCGTCCGGTCGGTGACGCCCAAGAAGTCGGCGGCAGCGACGGCAGAGAGGACACGTGCGCCGATGTCCTGTCCGGTGTCCGGTGTCCGCGCGGAGGTGCGTTCGTCCATCGTGGCAGTAGCATCGCCGATGTCGGCGATCGGGACAAGGGGACGAACCGGTCGGCGGGCAACCCCCGCCGCCGTTCCGAAAACGAGAGTTGCGAGACGCGGTGGGCGTACGCGGCCAGCCCAGCCACAGGGCGTGGGCGACGACAGAGCGCACCGAAGACTCACGACAGCAAGCGTTGAACATGACAAACAACCCTCGAACCAGCGTCGAAACCCGGCCAAAGGACCCGCATTCCTTCTCATTATTGGTCAAATTGTTGTGGGAATGGCGTTGTTTAGACAGCGGCTACGCACAAAGCAAGCAAGTTGCCTAATGATTTCGGTAATTCTCAGCGGTCGGTTGCCGCGCGTCCGTCGGCTGGCGTCGGTGCGATATTCACCTGTTGACTGCCGATATTGATCTGCCCGGCAGTCGCCACGTGGAGCCCCGGCACTCGCCGCATGTCCTGTAGCGCCCGCAGCGTCTGCAGGAAGATCTTGTGCGCTCGTTCCGCCATCACTGCCGCCTCCTCAATCGCCTCTGCAGTTCCAATACGCGGCGGCTGCCAATACCCCTCTCGCTTCAATTTGTCGTCTTCGATCTGCCCTTCGCACTCGGCGCGCATGATGAGGCGTTCCGACCAATTCAGATAGAGCTCGAAACTGTTCGCCAGCATGTCGTGGCGAGGCGTGTGCTAAACCGCCGTGAAGGCCCGGATTCGCGCCGATGCTCCCATTCGGCGTGGTGTCCCCCGGTCACCGCCCCGCCCTCCGCTGCGATGCCCGGAGCGTTTTGCACCAGGCTGCTCCATGTGCAAGCCGCGATTCCCGGGCCTGGTCCGCGGGGCGACCGCGCACAAACGACGGACTCTTCGCCTCTGCAATGGATGAACGAGCATCGCATCAGGGATGCAATCCCCTCTGGCGTTACGGTCGGATTGCTCGATCATCGTCCAGCGACGACCAGCGCCTACCCCGATGCGCGATACTGCAGGTGCACGAGCATCGCAGTTAGGTCAGGGGAGGCGTGCCATGGATAGGGACGGAAGACTATTTCATCGTGCGTCGGGAAGTGGGACCTCGTACTGGGGACCGGGCGACCTCTACACCTTCCTCGTGACCGGGGACGAATCCGGCGGATCATACTTCGCGATGGAAGCCGTGGTGCCGGCTGGCGGGGGGCCGCCCTGGCACATCCACCAGAACGAGAACGAGACGTTTTATGTGCTCGATGGCACGTGTACGTTTTATCTCGGTTCTGAAACAATCCTGGCCGGTCCCGGAGATTTCGTGAACATCCCAATTGGCGCGAAGCATCATTTTCACAACCATGGCCCCGCGCCCGCGCGTATGATCCTGACGTTCACCCCGGCCGGTATAGAACACTTCTTTGCCGAGACCTTGGACATCGCGACGGACCCGACCCAGCCACCACCGGACAACGTGGCGGCGGTCTCAGCCCGGTATGCCGAAGCCGCGCCCCGGCACGGGATGCAGTTCTTCCTCGACGAGGCATAGGGTGCCTCGGCAGTGCGCTGGCCGGAATGCGCGCTGGGACCTGGCCGGGCAAGATGCGCGCTCCGATGGCCTGCACGCTGCCATGAACCGCGACTCCAGGCCCGCCGTCGCGATCCGACCAGCGGAGGACGAACAGTGGCGCATTGTGTTCAGTATTGCTCTTGCTTTCGAACACTTAGCGCACGCTCCCCGCCGTTAGGCCGCGGACCATGAAGCGCCAGACAGGAAAGGCGAGGAGAAGGGTAGGGAGAAGTCCGATGGTAATGCTGGCCATCAGCATGCCCCAGGAAACGTCGGTGTTGACCGAGAGAGAACCGAGGATGACCGGAAGCGTCCGGCGCTCGCGAGTGGTGGTAATAAAAAGCCCGAAGAGGAACTCGCTGTAGGCGAGCATGAACGCGAAGAGACCAGCGCCGACCAGGCTCGGTAGCGAGAGGGGAAGGGTGATATCGCGCAGCACCCGCCAAGGAGATGCCCCTTCGAGTTGCGCCGCTTCGTCGATCTCGGGCGGAATGCTCTTGAAGTAGAGGGTCAAGACAAGGGTCGTGAACGGAAGTGTGAGGACTGAGTAGATCAGGATCAGTGCCCAGTAAGAGTTAAGCAGGCCAGCCCATTGGACAATTAGGTAGTACGGCACCGCCAATGCGACTGCCGGGATCAGGCGGCTCATGAGGACGAAGGTAAAGGCGGTGCGGCGACCGGGGAAACGAATACGGGCGTAGGCGTAGGCGGCGAGACTACCCAGGATCAGATTGACAAACATCACTGCCGTCGCGACGACAACGCTGTTGAAGATCGCGCGCGGCACGTCGCGGACCTCGGTCGAGACCATGCTCCGCAGCGCGCCTCGTTGCTCGTAACTCGCCGGCACTGTGCCGGTGAAGATGTAGTTGTATGTCGCCAGTGAGGGAGGATCCGCGAACCAGTGAGGTGGAAACGACAGCAGATTCACCTCCGGCAGCACACTTCCGAGCAGGACCAACACAAAGGGCGCAAACCAAAAGACGGCAAGCAGGATCGCGCCGCTGTAAATGAGGACTCGTCTACCTGTCGATCGTCGTTTCATTTTCGATCCGTCGGTGTTGACCGTCGGTGCTCAGTAGCCAGAGCCCGGCGTTCGGTAATCATTCGACGAATGCATCCTTTGGCATGGCGCGCACCAAGACCAGGATCGCGGCGAGCGAGGCGAGCGCAATAAGGATGGCGAGCGCTGAGCCCTGGCCAAAGTCCAGCTGTTTAAAGCTCTCGGACCACGTGAAGTAGGTCAGCATCGTCGTCGCCGTGCCCGGTCCGCCTTGAGTCAGGGAATAGACGATGTCGAAGTTGGAGATCGCCATCAGGAGCTCGAAGAGAGCGACGACGACCAGCATCGGCCGGATACCGGGCAGGGTGACGGCGCGGAACCGACCCAGCGGTCCCGCACCGTCAAGCTCCGCGGCCTCATAAAGATCGTCGGGCACGGCCTGCAATGCGGCAAGCAGGAAGATCGACGCGAGCGGCAACTGTGACCAGAGGAAGACGACGACTACCGCCATCATCGCTAAGCGTGGACTGTTCAACCAACGAATATAGGTGTCGATGATCCCGGCAGAATAGAGCACGGCGTTCAGCGCCCCCCAACTGTCCAGGAAGATCCACTTCCAGATCAGTCCCGCCACCGTTGCTGGGATCGCCCACGGCAGCAGCATACCGATTCGCAACGCCATGTTGCCGACGAACGACTCGTTGAGCAGGAGCGCGACGAGCACGCCGAGCACGACCAGAAGCGGCACGGTGATCGCAGCGAAACGCAGTGTCGTCAATGCTGCGTTGACGAAATAGTCGCTGCCGATAACGTCCTGGTAGTTCTCTAGACCGACGTAGCGCGGCGGAAAGATTGGCGACGCGATTCTGGTGCTTTCATAGGCCGCCCGCCCGAAGGGGTAGAGGGTGAAGACGGCAACGAGGATGAGAACTGGAGCAACCATGATGAGCCCGGTGCGGGCGTCGGCGGATGCGGACCAGCGGCGCGTGGCGATGCGCTCGCGGGACTTTACGCGTCCTGGTATGGCCGTTTGTCTTGCCATGGTGGTTCTCGTGCCGCTGGTCCGGCGGCCACGTGAGGGCGCGATGAAACACGCCCTTCATCAGTTGCCTACCCTTGCACGCGCTTCTTCAGATCGTTCCAAGCTTTGGCGGCGTCTTCGGCAGCCTGCTCCGCAGTGATTTCGCCGGCGAGGGCGCGGCCGAGGAGCGGGTGGAATTGCTCGCTCCAAATGCCGTACCACACGGCTTGACGGCGGGCACGCGCCTTGTCGAGCTGCTGCCGCCAGAGGGCGAAATCGACCCACTTCGAGTAGGCAGTCTTGACGTCCGGGTCGTCAAAGAGAGGCGTTTGTCCGAAGCCGAGGCCCTGCTCAACGGCCCAACGCTTGGCAACCGGGTAGCCGCCGTCGATCTCGCCGGCGAAGTACTGGATGAACTGGCCGGCGCCGTCGACTACCTCTTGGCCGCGGTCGACGGCCATTTGGGTCATGTTGTAGAACTTGGCGAAGCCGTAGCACTCGTGGGTGTCGCCCGGCATCATGGCTAGCTTGAATTGCCCGGCCAGAGCCGAGGTTGCCGCGTTATTCAGCGCGGCCAGATTGTAGTTGAACATCACGCTGAAGACGTGCTGGCCGGTGTTCATTGCCTTCACGATGTCGGTCTCGTGGGGCAAGATGGTCAGAATCTGGTCGGTGTTTTTGGCGTCGACGAGCCACTTCAGTTGCAGGAACGCCGGGCTCTTCGGATCGGTCCAGAGCGGGTTCTGCTGCTCGTCGATCAACTCGCCGCCGCGTCCGAAGACCATACTGGCGAACGCCTCGCTGACGTTGGGTAAGGTGTTGGCGAACTCATAAGCGAACGGGAACTCGATTCCGTGTGCTTTGAGCGCTTTCGACTGCTCGGTGACTTCCTCCCAGGTCTGCGGCGGGGTTGAGATGCCGGCGTCGGCGAGGAGCTTCTCGTTGTACATGAAGGTGATGGTGTCGGCGTAGTAAGGGAGGCCGTAGACCTTGTCGTTATAGGTCATGTCCTGCCAGGCGAAGCCGAGCACCTTGTCCTTGTAGCCAGTGACCCAGTCGAAGTGATCCTCCAGGGGTACGACCCATTCTGCGGCCGCGAATTCCTCGAGCCAGTTGCCGCCGTTGTAAGCAACGTCGGTTGACGTATGCGATTGGAATCGGTTGACCATCGTCTCGTGGAAGGCCGGCCACGCAAAGTCGCTCAGCTTGACCGAGACATCGGGGTACTTCTTTTGGAAGAGGTCAATGTTGTCCTGGACGATGTCGACCGCGTAGTTCCAGACGACGAAGTCGAGGTTGGTCGCCGCGGCAGCTCGCCGCGGTGTGCGGAGTGCCGCAGCCCCAACGAGCGCGGCTGCGCCACCGACGAAGCCGCGCCGAGAGACATGGGTGCCACGGAGGTTTTCAAGGTGAGTTGCCATGGAGCGTCTCCTTCCTAGCCCCTGTCGTCGTATCCCGTACAAGCACTGTCGTGTCTGGTTGCACCACCTCCATTTCCGCCGCATCTGGCCAATTGTTAGAAGGCGGACACAACACAAAATCCACCGGCGTGGGGTCAGCCTCGGCGACCGGGGGCCGACGGACGTGAATGCAGGAGTGGCGCATCACACAAATCCGGCTACCCAAATGCTGACAGCGAAAGGGTCTACGCAGCGTCTATGTCCATCTCGTACCGAGCCCATAGCGAGCCCGACCCCATGGCGTCTCGAAAACGAGGATCGCCGTCGGGCGGAATACACGTTGCTCTCGCAAAAATTGTTCCCTTCTTTCGACCGATTTATCACCCTCCCAGAAAAGTGCGGGACTAGGGGAAGATGCCGATTGGAGAATCTGTTGCGCAACGTGAGCCGGGAAAATTGCCTTACCTTGTCAACGATGCGATGCCAGGCAATCACAGCATGCAGGAGTGAAAAAGTGGTATGCCTTGGAACTGGTCAGTGCGGATTCCCTACGCACGACAGCGGATGAAGCAACCATGGGTACACTGCTGCCACGAGGAGCAGAAGTTCTCTTCAGAGCGCCGAATCTTCAGCCATAGAGAGGAGCGTAAATCGTGGCAGCGGTGAACCGATTGTTCAACGAACTAACTCGCGAGCAGCTTCGTGAACTTGCGCCAACAGCGATGGTTGTCCTACCAGTGGGAGCAACCGAGCAACATGGACCGCACCTCTCTGTCGGCACGGATGCCATGGCGGTTGAGCGAGTTGCCCGAGCTGCCGCCTCAGACGCCAGTCAGCAAATTCCGATCATCGTCGCCCCAACGCTCTTTTACGGCTCCTCGCATCACCATTTGCCGTTCGGTGGGACGATGTCGATCCAAACCGAGACGTACTATCGGGTCGTACGCGATCTCGTCGAATCGCTCATCACATGTGGATTTCGCCGTGTGTATGTCTTGAACGGCCATGGCGGAAATCACGAACTGATCCAACTCGCCGTGCGCGATCTCGCGCTCCGGTATCAGGTCTCTCTTGCGGCCTCGTCATATTGGGATCTCGCGATGGATGCCCTCAGATCCCGCGATGAACTTCGCGCCTTTCTCATCCCAGGTCACGCGGGCTCGTTTGAAACTTCGCTCATCATGGCGCTGCGTCCGGAACTCGTGCAGGAGCCTCGTCCGCAGCGCGACAACGACCCGACGACACGTCCTGCGTCCGGGATGCGTCACGAATACCATGGCTTTCTGCCGCGCATCGCCGGATACACCGATAGCCCTGCCACGGGGACAGCCGAGCTTGGGCGGCTCTACTTGGAGGCTGTTACGTCCGCGGTCAGCGAAGCATTCGTTTCGTTCTATCGAACGACGGAGGGGCTAGAGTTGCTGAATCACGAGGAACCATAGATTCAGTATTCCACATTCCACGGCATCCGCTTCGCCCACGCACTTTCCGAAAACCGGTCCAGAGCATGTTTTGCGGTCAGAAGAGATTCGGCGTTGGTCTCGCCAACGTCGCCCTAGTAACGGACCACAGGAAGAAGGGTGATGAAAGCCCTACTGACACCCGGCGTTCGCCTGCCAAACACGGGGCATGTCGAGATAGAGCAGCGCGCGCCGCCCTTAGGTCATGAATGCTGACCGAACCGCCTAGTCTTAAGTATCCACATTGACTTCTTGAGTAGCAAGTCTCATGTGGCTTCGGAAATTCGCGCGAATAAATGCAGTTGTCTAGAGTCGAGGCGGGGAAGCACGTTGGCATCACTCATCCGACCCCATGAAACGATCTGACTTCCCAAACGAGAGCAATGCTCAGGCAATCAATCGCTAATCCGCCGCGGTGCCCTCGGTCCCGCAACGGTCCGTCCAGCAGAGGACAAACAGTGGCGTACTGTGTTCAGTACCGCTCGCGAAACTTGTGCGCTATCGCCTTCACAGATCGACCTGGCGGCGGTAGGTCGGCCGTTCGTGCTCGATCACGCGCACGTGGCGTCAGCCCATGGCGTTGTTTGGCGTGGCCGTGCTCTTAGCCCGCAACATTGATCTGCCGGTTCGCGACGTTGATTTGCATCGGCGGGAGGACGAACCGTTGCACGCTCGCCAGGGTCCGGATCGCTGCCAGGTAGCGGCGATGGATGCGATCGATATCCCGCTGATACCCGTCATTATCAGCCCAGGCAATGCCGCTCTTGAGCCGTTGGTGATACGTGGCTTCTGCGTAATAGAGCGCAAGCCAAGTCGCCACAACCCGATTGACGAGCAAGCGTTCCAGCGGTGACGCGCCGTCGCTGAGGAGCTCCGTTCGCATGGTGCTGAGCTTGCGTTTGATGGCCTCCTCAATGACGGCGTTGTCACCCGCCGCCACCTTGATCATCGACAACTCCGCCTGGAGCGCCAGATTACCCACGCTCGCCCATAAATCCGGATAGCCGCCGAGGAGCTCCCGAAGGTCGCGCTGCGCCTGAACATCGCCGGCATTGATCCGCGGTAGGAGCGCATTGGCTTGCTGCACTGCCGCCGCAACGTCATCGTCGACCAGTGCCAGTGCCTTCTTCGCCACGTCGTTTTCTCCATTCGCCGCGATGATGCTGGTGATAGCCCGCCGCTGTCAGCGCCGATCGGAGGAGCATCTTGGTCGCAGCATCGGCAGCGTCAAGGAGCGTCTCCAGTTCGGCGAGATGAGCGCGCTCCTTTGCGCGCGCGTCAGCTTCGGCGATGCGGCGATCTCTCGCGGCTTTATCCTTCGCGGCGGCGTTGTGCGCCGCGATTCCTGCGCCGAGATAGTGCTTGACGACTCTGCCGCCGATCTTTTTCGCGCGGTAGTAGTAGCGCCGATTGCCCCGCTGTTCCCAGGCCATGCTGTGCAACCTCTCGTTCCATGCCCCGGATGCGTCACCCTCAACCGGATGCCGCAAGCGCCGATCGGCCAGAATAGCTCCCACGCTCGCGGTTAATCTGGAGCCCGCGAACCACGTCCAACGCTTGGAGTTCCATGAGCGGATCATGGGCAACCTGCAGGCCGCAGACCGGACCGTAGACCCACGAGCGACGGTCGTCGCGTCCGACCGAGATCACGCCGTCGCACCTAGGGATCGGCTTGCCACACACCACGCACAGCGCGTCAGTCGGCGGCGGCTCGGCGAGTTCAACGGCCTTCAGGCCCATCCTCCGCGTCATCAGGTGGTTCGGCCGATTCGGTTCTTTGATCGGGCTCGTGGACGCAGTGTGCGGACATTTCCACCATTGGCCGGGCGTCTTTGCGACAGCGACTATGAACGGCTCGCCGCAACGCCGGCACGCAACCACAATCACGGCTGACCTCCTCGCGTCGGCGGGCAGCGCGCCCAGCCGGACCAGGCGGCGCAGGGTTTCCTCGATGGCCGCCTGGTCATCGGTCGGCGAGCCGCTCAAGGGCGTCAGTGCCGGCCGGCGGCGTCGACAACCTGCGGATGACCGCGACCGCGCACGATCGTCAGGCCATGCGGGCTTATGGTGCGCTTGAGTTCTTTGATGTGAGGTGCTGGGTGATAGCGGCTCATGTAGCTGTCTCCTATCCGCAGGCATCGCAGACATAGCGTACATCTGGCGGAAGAGGGCCACCGCAGACACAGCATTGCGTGTTCGTGCCATCACCAGAAAAATCGGCGAAAAGATCGCCAGTATCGTCACGATCGTCATTGGGCTCAGGCTGCGCCGCGGGCTCGTGACGATACTGGCGATCCCAAATCTCGGGGTTCTTCGTAATGACGATGCGTCGCTGGCTGCTGAGACGCTGCAGGACAACCCAGAGCCCGATTTGGCGTAGGTTTGGTGCGAGCCGGCGCAGTTGCCCGGATAGCCGGTTCGCGCCCTTTGGCCAATCCTGATCCTTCCGGGTCGCCGCATCGACGATCTCGTTCAACTCGGTAAGGAGTTCGGTCGCCGTCCCGTTCCACTGATCCCGCTCATCCATGAACTTGACCAGCGCAGGGCCAACGGCGAGCGATTCGATTGCGACTTGATCGGCGTCTTTGCGGTTCGACTCAAAGACCGCGAGGAAATCACCCTCACCCCAGCCGAACGCGGGAGCGCCCGATTCAACCCAGGTCACGAAGTCTGCGAGGCGCGGCTTGCGCAGTAGGGTGACAGACGCAAGCCGCCGCAAGGCAGTGGATGCCGCGTCGAGGAGGGCGCCCAGAATGCGCGGATGTGCCTCGTCGAACTGCGCCCACAGCTCCGCCTCGGTGAGTCGCTGGTCTGAGGGGATTGGCGGAAGCGTGATCGACATCGTCCGGTCGAGCATGTCGCTTCGCTCAACGACGGACGTAATCGCCGTGAGCAGACAGGCTCGCTGTGCGTCGAGAATCACTTCGTCTGTATCGGAGTAAAGCTCGCGGCTGCCGATACCGCCGCCTGTACTTAGCCGACAGTAAGCATCGCTTTGCCATTCTTTGATCTCGCTCACGTTGTCGTGAGCGACGATGAGGCCGTTGCTCGCCGCGATGATCAGATCTCGCTCATCACGGGGTGCCGTGCGAATCGGGACACTGCATGGATCAATCGTGCGCCGAAGGACACGCGCAACAGTCGTTTTGCATGAGCCCTGCTCGCCGTTCAATTCGAGAATGGCCCGGGCGCCATCGGTCTGCAGCACCGCAAGCAGCCACGCTTTCAGCGCGATGCGGTCGTCTTCATCCTCGGCGTTCAGGAACGGATCAAGCTCATCGATCGATCCACCTGGGATCGGAAACGGAAGCGCAATCATGCCGCGCGGACGCCGGAAGCGAACCGGCACGTCGACTGCAGCGATGACAGACCAGCCATCCGGCGCGATCTTGACCGCCTGCCACGCGGGATCACCGAGGTCGAGATAGAGGCAGCCGTCATGTTTCGCGAGGCGACACCACACCAAATGCTCGACGTCACCGAAGATCCCTTGTCCACTCAACACGTTTTGCGCATCTTGCAGCGCTTGGGAACCTGGAACCGAACCAAACTCGTCAAAGAACAGTCGCGACAGATAGAGCCGAAACGCCTTCGCTTTAATCGGCCATGTTTCGCGTCGGCCATCAATCGCAATGTCTGCGTAGGGGTCGCCATTCTGATCATGGAATGGCGCTACTCCGGAACTGATTGCCAGATTGACGATGCGTGTTGCCTGCGATGGCTGACGCTCTGCCCCGTCGTTTTCTTCCTCCGACTCTTTGTCGAGCACTTCGGAAAGCACAAGGAGTTCAGCGGCAACAGCTTCAGCGCGGCCGTTCAGCGTCGATGCGAACGACTTCCGAGACTTCGCACTCGCGATATTGAGGCTATCCCGATGGAGCAGCGACCCGTCAAGTTTGAGTGCAATCGGGCGCCGGCAATGCGATTCGTCGCCGTATTCATATTGATGTTGGCTCGCCGTGAAGGTGACGACCTGACTGCTCGAATCGTGGAGGTAGGCGAGACTAGCCAACGCGCACCTCTGCAAAGGTTAGGCGCGGCGCCGGGCGCGCCTTGCGCTCAAGGCCGATATCACGGGCAACGAGGTCGACGGCGTCGCCAAAGGAGCAGCCGCCCATGATTTCCTGCGCGAAGGTGAAGACGTCGCCGCCGCGGCCGCAGCCGAAGCAACACCACAGCCCCTTCTCGGCATCGATGGAAAGGCTCGGGGTGCCGTCATCATGGAACGGACATTTCCCGCGGTAGCGCGTCCGGCCGGACCGCCGCAGGGTGATCTGCGCGTGATGCTCAAAGAAGCGCGGCAAATCGACACGGCGCTTGATCTCGTCGAGCTCAGCCTTTTGATCGACCCACAGCGGCGCATATGGCGAGCGGCGCAGCCGTTTCCGGCGCCGCAGCTCCTTCAGTGCGTCCTCGAGTCCGATCAGCAGCACGGCTTTCGACTGTTCGGGGTAATCCCACTCATTCGGGTTTTCGTCGGCATCGGCGATCAACCACTGCCGGGACTCGACGAAGGCAAGCAACTCGTTTTCGGTGTAGCCGTGGAAGCCATTCATTGCTGGCCTCGCGGCTTGGGTTGGTGGAATTCGATGTCTCTCACGCGCCGCCACGGGATAACGAGCGTTTTTTCAGGCGGCCACCAATCGAACCGCCCGGCCATATCCAATGCATAGGCCTTGGTGCGGATCTTGATCGAAACGGGGTCGACGTTCTCGACGTCGGCAAGATATCGATAATCGCCCACGTCGATCGTCACAAGGGCACCGCGTGCTAGCGTGGTGATTTCAATCTTTGGAGATTGCGTCCGTGTTACCATAACTACGTCACCTCAAACGCCCTGGCCGGTTGCGAACGCCAGTCCGCCGGCTCGGGCGTTTACTTTAGAATGCTGCCTCTTGCCGATCGTCGGAGTTCTCGTCGTCGGTTGATTCTGGATTGGTTGGCGGATTTGGCTCATCGGCGAGGAGCGCATCCCAAAGGCGCCGCCATTGCGCCGCGCGGTATTCGAGCGATGCGCTAAGCGGCGCCACGGTCGTCATCCCATTCTTCGCGCGAAGACGCTTCAGAGACGGCGACGTCACCGTGTGAAGTGTTCGGAGTATTGCCGGATAAGAGCCCGCGACCCTTCAGGCTTTCGGCGATGAGGAAGGAAGCCTGATCTTGGGGTCGTCGGCGTTGGGCATGGGCGAGATCAATGAGCGCATCGCGTTCTTGCTGAGAGAGAGGGACATACAACATCCGCATCGGGCATGCTCCTTTCTCCTTGGAGCATGCGTTGCGGTAGCGCCTTTGTGGTCCGATTTAGTCCGATTTATTCAATGCTAAGGGGAGGGTTCTTCGGGAGGCCATTGTTTCAAGAGGTCGTAGTAGCGAGACTCGCTAAGACATAACTCATCGGCGATCAATGCCGCTTTCGGCCGTATGTATTCGCGCGCAAAATATTTCATGACCTTGAAATAGGCAGCGTGGAACGCCTGCGGAGTGGGATACTGACCGCTCCCGAGCTCCCGTCCTCCTCTGCGCTTCATACGAATGAGTTTCAGTCCACGATAAAGCAGCTTCACATGATCCTGATTGACCGAATCGTGTTCAAGCCCGCGAATCGCGATCATAGGCTCGCCGTCTATCGAAAAGCGCATATCCGCGTAAGCATCGACGTTTCTGTGACGAAGCCGGCGAGCGTAAACTCGGTGAGTCAGCGGACCTATTTGATAGTACGGCCAGGGTGGTGGATAGTCGGTAGCATCTTGCCGAACGCTGAGTATTTCGAGGATGTATTCGCTCCATTCTGCGCCGAACGATGAGCCGTTCAGAATTAGGCATCCAGCGCGCTTAGGCTGAGGGAGACTACATTCTCTTGCCCACGCCTCAAGCTCGCGCCATAGTTGCCGCTGGCGTTCTTGTTCCGCACTATAGGCGACCATCTCTACCCGGAATGCAGCGAAACATCGATCGCAGATGCGGCGCTCGATTTGCGCTGACCCGAGCAGTTCACCACATTCGATACACGTAAGTTGCGGCGATGTCGGAGATTGCTGTACCGTGGTCATGCGTTCGGCCCTCCGTCGGTCGTTCGCCATCCGCTCGGCCGGTGACACGGCGCGGGCGGTTTTCTTTGCTCAGTATACGCGGCTGGCATGACGATCCTGACGATCCTGACGATCAATCAGCGGCAAAGTTCTGTAGATGATCGCTGTCTCTATCAGCCGGCAGCCTAAAGCGTATGCAGGTGTTTTGTTCCAGACACAAGCACGTTATGGGCCCCAGCCGCCGCGACTTCCAATCCCCGTTTGACGTGCTCCTGACCGCGGATTTCTGAAAAATCTGTTTTGAATTGAGCGAGGGAATCGGGCGGTTCGGCGCCCTCCGTGAACGGCGGGATCGGATTCTCGCCGTTGAGATGGTTGACGAGATCGGCGAGCGTCCGGATCGGAAAAATCTCGACGCCTGGCAACAACGTCGCCTCTCGCGCGTCCTCATATGGTACGAATGCCCGGTGCATACCCTTATTCGCCGCCAGAGAGATCATCGAGATGATCCCGGGCGTGTGTCTGAGCACTCCGTCCAGCGAGAGCTCGCCCACGATGAGGGCGTCGTCCAGTCCATCAGGAACCTGTTCAGAGGCAATCAAGATACCGACCGCAATCGGGAGATCGTAGGTCGGACCAGCTTTCTTGATGTCGGCGGGAGCGAGGTTGATCGTCACCTTGCCGTAGGGAAATTTGCCGCCGCTGTTGCGGATGGCCGCTCGCACGCGCTCTTTACTCTCCTGCACGGCGGCGTCGGGCAGGCCGACGACAACGATTCCTGGTTGCCCTTTGCCGACGTCGACCTCGACTTCGACGAGCACCCCATCCAAGCCGACAACGGCGCAGCTATACACCTTCGCGAGCACGACGACTTCCCCAAGGATGAGACCGCCGAGGCCGAGGCCTGAGCGCGTTCTTGTTTCCGAATGAAAGAACCTGTCGTCATCTTACCCGACGCTTGCTCGTTGTGGGTGGTTCAGTTTGCCCGTTGCAAATGCGCGATCGCCTCAACATGATGGGTTTGGGGAAACATATCGAACGCCTCCACGCGCGCCAAACGATATCCGCCGGCCAGGAACCCCTTGATGTCTCTGGCTAGCGTTGCCGGATCGCATGAGACATACGCGATATACGCTGGGCGCATGTGGATCAGACTGTCGACCACCGTCGTTCCGAGACCGCTCCGCGGCGGATCGACGACGATGAGACCAACGTGCTTAAGTGAACGGCCCCGCGTTGCCAGCCAGCGCTCGACCGGCATCGAGGTCAAGCGCACGTTCGTCAATCCTGCGCGTTCAACATTTTGTTCCGCGAACGACGCGGCAAGCGCATGAATCTCGACGCCGGTCACCCGATCGAACCGCCTGGCGAGCGAAATTGTAAAGAGGCCGACACCGCTGTATAGATCGACCGCGGTGCTCTTGGCCGGGCCGCCCACTTGCTCGTTGGCGTCGCGCGACCGCTCATGCGCTTCACCCGCAAACCGCAGGGTTTCCTCGATCATCGCGGGCAAGACACCGAGATTCGTTTGAAAGAAACACTCGGCGTTGTAGCGAAAACGTTCACCGGAAATCTCTGCCTCGACCGTATGGAGTTCGAGACCCGCGTATGGCGGCGAGAGCGATACTTTGCCGCCCGCGGTCGCCGCGTGCAGTTGCTTTGAGCTACCCTCGCCCCGTTTTCCACGTTCGAATCGTGCCCGCACGCGGGAAAAGGCGACCGCGAGGTCAGAAACGAGCACCGGGCACTCGAGCGCGTCGACAATCGTGTGCGAGTTGCGCTCGTAATACCCGAGAGCGGAGCGGTCCGCGCTTATCTGCCATTCCGCCCGCGAGCGATGCCCGACCGGTTCCGGCGATGGGGTGATATTGAGAACCGGTGGCTCAGGAATGCCTGCGATTCTCCGCAAACAATCGTCAATCATGGTGACCTTCGCCGCGAGCTGAGCTTCGTAGGCGAGTTGCTGAAAATCGCAGCCACCACACCGTCCGAAATAGGGACAGACCGGCTCAATCCGTTGCGGCGACGGTTCAAGCAGCTCGTCTATTTCGGCAAACGCGGTTCTCCCCTGAATCCGGGTGATCCGAACTCGCGCGCGATCTCCGGGCGCGGCGAGCGCGACGAAGAGCGTGTTCCCGTCGATCCGGGCCATGCCTGAACCGCCGGGCACGATGCGGTCGATCGTAACCTCAGCTCGATCTCCTGGGACTAACCCCGGTTCAGCTTGAGATTTGATTGATTTCGCCCTAGTCGTCTTCGAGTCCACGACCCGAACTCTCTTTCCGTGCGCTTGTGCGGCCTCTTTCAATCATGGACAATTGTCGGCAATCCACCGAGCATCGCGCACAACGTTGTGCCCGCCGTCTAGGGAGCTGGGCAACGCCCATGTCCAAGTCCATTATCAATGGCGACGACCGCCTCAAGCTCGCGATTCAGCGCTCCGGTCGCCTAACTGACGACACGCTGAGCCTGCTCCACAACATCGGCCTCGAATTTGAGAGCTACGGTCAACGCCTCTTTTCGCATTGTCGGAACTTTCCACTCTCGATTCTGTATGGTCGCGACGACGACATTCCAGGTTATGTCGCCTTCGGCACCGTTGATCTCGGGATTGTCGGTCAAAACTTGATTTATGAAGAAGGCGTTAGAGTTGAGGAGCTGACGACTTTAGGATTTGGCTACTGCTCCCTCGTCGTCGCCGTTCTCCGTGACTCGCCCTATCGCACGCTTGACGACATTCGCGGCGCCAAGATCGCGACATCCTACCCCGGCTCGGCCAAGCGGTTCTTCAATGGTCACGGTACAGAACCGGAAATCATCACCTTGAGCGGTTCTGTTGAGGTGGCGCCAAGTCTCGGTTTGGCCGACGCGATTGTCGAGTTGACCGCAACTGGTTCGACACTCCTGCTCAATGACTTGCGACCGATTGCGACGATTCTCGATTCTCAAGCGGCACTCGTCGCGAACGCCGACGCGCTCGTAGACCCGACACGTCGAGCTAGCATTGACCGGATCCTCATGCGGATCAATGCAGTTCGGGCGGCACGCCGTTACAAGTACGTGATGATGAATGCGCCCGAAACCGCCTTGCCCGCCATCCGCAAAGTCGTGCCTGGGCTCAAGGCTCCGACGATCGTTCCCCTCGCCGAAGAAGGCTGGGTCGCGGTGCATACGGCGATAGAAGAAGACACGTTCTGGGACTCGATCGAACGCCTGCGGGCGGCCGGGGCGTCGGAAATTCTCGTGTCTTCGCTCGACAAACTGCTACTCTAGGTGCAGGTTGTCGAAATGCGCCGCCTCGCGGCGGTTACTTCGTCGTTGTCACTTCCTCGTCGGTTTTGAGGAGCGGAATCGTGCCCGAACTCAAGCAGATCGATTCGACGACATTCGATATTGGGACGCTGGTTCGGCCCTCCGTGCGCGCGATCCCGCAGTACGTGCCTGCAAAACTTCCAGACGATCATCCGCCGCGCGTAATCAAACTAGACATGAACGAGTCGCCATACGGACCGTCGCCAAAAACGCAGGCCGCTCTTTCGTCGTTTTCGGCGACCAATCGCTATCCAGATTTTGGCGCGATCGAGCTTCGCCGCGCGCTCAGTGCCTACACCAGCGTGCCGGCCGAGCAGATCATGTGCGGGGCCGGATTAGACGACGTTTTCAACACGTTGTTCCTCGCCATGATCGATCCTGGCGACGAAGTCATCATTCACGAGCCGACCTTCGGCGTCTACCGGGCGCTGGTCGCGCATTACAACGGCCGGACGGTTGATGCGCCGCTAACTTCGGATTTCGAACTGGATGCCGATCTCGTCTTAAGTTTGATCACCGAGAAGACGAAGATCATCATCATTTGCACACCGAACAATCCGACCGGCAATGCGTTGAACCCGCTCGATGTTGAGCGGATCGTCGCCAACGCCCCATGCGTCGTCGCGATTGACGAGGCCTATGCCGAATTCGCGAGCATGTCCTATATTCCCATGCTCGAGCGCCACCCGAATGTCGTCGTCCTGCGCACCATGAGCAAGTTCGCGGGGCTGGCAGGCATGCGAGTCGGCTATGGCATGTTCCCGACAACCTTCATGCCGTTTGTCGGGCACGTCGCGCCGCCCTTTCACAATATTTCGGTCGCGTCGGCAGCTGCGGCGATTGCGGCACTAGACGATCTTGACTACCTCCGGGCCAACGTTGAACGCATTGTGGCCGATCGCGATGCCCTCGCGGCGAATCTGCGTGAACTACCAGGCGTGGAGCCGATTCCTTCCGCGACAAACTTCTTGCTGTTGCGGCTTCCGGTTGGCGATGCGGCTCCCGTCGTGGCGGACCTTTCCCGGCGAGGCATCCTGGTCCGCAACTTCGCCAATCCATTCCTAGGCATTCAGGATTGCCTGCGCGTGACTATCGGCACACAAGAAGAGAATGAAATCTTCCTCAACGTGCTCGATGAAATCCTGCGGCTAAAAGGACAACTAGCATGACCGAGACGATTGTGCGTATTCGCCGGGCGTCGATTGAGCGAATGACAGCGGAAACTGATATCAAACTCTCGCTCGACACCGACGGGCACGGCGCCGTTCGCGCCCAAACCGGCGTTCCCTTCCTCAATCACATGCTCGATGCGCTCGGCCGTCATGGCCAGCTCGATCTCGACGTCACCTGTACTGGAGATGCAGGGATGGACCCCCACCACACGGTGGAGGATGTCGGGATTACACTTGGTCAGGCGATTCGACAAGCACTCGGCGACCGTGCCGGCATCGCGCGGTACGGATACGCGTACGCGCCGCTCGACGAGGCGCTTGCCCGGGTTGTGATCGATTGCTCTGGCCGGCCCTTCCTGCACTATGAAGCGGCCATGCCCGAACCGATGATTGGCGGCAATTTCGCCTCCAGCTTGGTCGAGGAGTTTTGGCGCGCGTTTGCGATGAACGCCTACATGACGCTGCACATCGATCTGATTCGGGCGCGAAACGCGCATCATGCGGCGGAATCAGTCTTCAAAGCTGGCGCCTTAGCGTTGCGCGCGGCGACTCGGATCACCGGCGATCCCACACGGGTGCCATCGACCAAAGGCATCTTGGCATGATCGCAGTGGTGGACTATGGCGCCGGGAACCTCCGCTCGATTCGCCGCGCCCTCGAAGCCGCGGGCGCCGAGACCCTAATCACGAGTGATCCTGACACGGTACGACGTAGTGACGCAGCCGTGCTTCCCGGTGTGGGAAACGCCAGTCATTGCATGCGCCGAATCAAAGAACTCGGTCTTGACAGCGCGATGCGCGACATTGTCGTTGCCGGCAAACCCTTCTTTGGCATTTGCGTTGGGATGCAGTTGCTGTTCGAGCATCAGGAAGAGGGCGACAGCGACGGTCTCGGATTCTTGCCAGGGCGAGTGCGCTCGCTGCATGGCGCGGTTAAGATCCCGCACATGGGTTGGAGCATATCGCGAAATATACGCTCCAGCCCGATCGGCGATGAAGGAGACACACGTTACTTCTACTTTGTCCACTCCTATGTGACCGAACCCGATGACGCCAACGACGTTGTCGCGGTCGCGACCTATGGCAGCGAATTTCCCAGCGTCGTTGCCCGCGACAATATTTGGGGTGCCCAATTTCATCCCGAAAAGAGCGGTCCGGATGGCCTCACCTTCGTCGCCGCGTTCGTCAACAAGCTCGTGCCAGCGGTTACGCGGTGATCGTTTACCCGGCAATCGACATCCGTGGCGGCCGCTGCGTGCGCCTTATCGAAGGCGATTTCAATCGCGAAATCGTGTTCGACGCCGACCCCGCCGATGCGGCCCGGCGCTGGGGATCGCTCGGTGCAGAATGGCTTCACGTCGTCGATTTAGACGGCGCCTTGGAGGGCCGAACGGTCAATGCCAAAGCTCTTGCCGCGATTCGAGCTGCGATCGCTATCCCCATTCAATTTGGTGGTGGGCTGCGCTCGATTGCCGCGATTGAGGCGGCGTTCACACTCGGGATCGATCGGGCGATTCTTGGCACGTCCGCCCTGCGCGACCCGGACCTGGTCGCCAGTGCCTGCGCCCGCTGGCCCGGTCGGATTGCAGTCGGCCTTGACGCTCGCGGCGGCAAACTCGAGGCCCAGGGATGGACAGCCGTCACCGATCTCGAACCCATTGATGTTGCACTCAGGCTCGAACGGGCCGGTGTCCGCCACTTCGTTGTGACCGACATCGGTCGCGATGGAACGCTTGCCGGTCCGAACGTACAGGCGCTGCAGACCGTGGTTGACTCAGTCAAGGCCGATGTCATCGCATCCGGCGGTGTTGGAGCGCTCGCAGACATCGAAGCGATTCGGGAAACAGGAGCGGCGGGGGCGGTCATCGGCCGCGCGCTCTACGACGGCCGCGTCGACCTCGAATCATCGATTCGGCTCGCCCGCGCCATCGAAACCGTAACATGACCAGCGCCTTGAGTTCGACCGACCAATCGACCCTTACCCGGCGGGTTATACCCTGTCTCGACGTCACGGACGGCCGCGTTGTCAAAGGCGTCGAGTTCGTCAATCTGCGCGACGCCGGCGACCCGGTCGAGTTGGCCGCCTTCTACAACCAGGAAGGTGCTGATGAACTGGTCTTTCTCGACATTACCGCCAGCTCGGACAGTCGTAAGACGATGATCGACGTCGTCGAGCGAACTGCCGACCAAATATTCATTCCGCTCACCGTTGGCGGCGGAGTGCGCAGCGTCGAGGACATCCGCCAGCTCTGTTCTGCCGGCGCGGACAAGGTCTCAATCAACACGGCGGCGATTGCTAATCCGTCGCTGATCACTGCCGGTGCGGACGTGTTTGGTCGCCAGTGCATCGTCGTTGCAATTGATGCGAGGCGAAATTCTGACGGCACTTGTTGGGGCGTTTATACGCACGGCGGCAGAAGGTCAGCGGACCTCGATGCGGTCGAGTGGGCAAAAGAAGCGGCCGAGCGAGGCGCGGGCGAGCTACTCCTGACGAGCATGGACCGAGATGGCACGCATGACGGGTACGATCTCGAACTCTTGGAGGCGATCGGCTCGCACGTTTCGATTCCTGTCATCGCATCAGGTGGGGCGGGAACGCTTGATCATCTCATCGAAGCGCTCGCGCCGGGAAGGGCCGATGCGGTGCTCGCCGCTTCCATTTTCCACTTTGGCCAATTTCGTGTGTCAGATGCCAAGCGCCACCTCGCCGCCCATGGCATTCCAATCCGGCCATGAACCAAGACCTGCTGATCACTTTCGATCAAGATGGCTTAGTGCCAGTCGTCGTCCAAGACCTTGCGTCCGGCGAGGTACTCATGATCGCGTTCATGAACGAGGATGCGCTGGAGGCGACACGTCGGACCGGGCGGAGCCACTTTTGGAGCAGGAGCCGGGGTAAGCTCTGGCGTAAGGGCGAAACCTCCGGACATGAACAAATCGTCGACGAAATCCTGATCAACTGTGAGCGAAATAGTTTGCTGTTGAAAGTCCATCAGATCGGCGTTGTCTGTCATGAGGGCTATGCCACCTGCTTTTATCGCGCGCTCGAAACTGATAACACGTTGACCATCCAACGGGACCGCATCTTCGACCCGGCATCGGTGTATGGAGACGCGCAAAGCCTCGAATCGCTGACAACAGAGTGGTTCAACGCCTATCAATTCCTTTATGACCACAATTTCACTGCACTGTCGAAGACCTCCGAGCGCATGCGCGACCGCGCCTTTGATCCAAACCCACGGATTGGCGACGAGCTTCGTGAGCTTGCCGGCGTGCTCGACGGCTCGCACGCCCACGGCACGCCAGCGGACGATGTCTTGCTCGAAGGCACACAAGTCCTCTATTGGATCGTCATCAGCGCGTTGAGAGCAGGCCTATGTTGGAGTGACGTGCGTCCCGATCGCGCGCTCGAGACGACGATAAATGACGTCTCCACTCGCCTCGTCGCCGAGCTGCTACGTCAGGAAGCCGACAACTATAACCGTGAGCGCCCGGTGAGCGCAGCAGCGCTTCATTCGACGATAGCAATCGTCGGCCAAGCATGCCACGCGATGGGCGTGGAACCCCGCGCTCTGCTCCTGAGGGACCTCGCGGAACTTCATTCCAAGCAGTACCTCGCGGATTACTTCGCTGGTCGCTCGACGATTGCCTAAGAGGACAACCTCAGCCCCCGGTTTCGAGGTTGTGACCAATGGCGCGTAGATTTCCCTTGCCCCCCGCCCTATCGTTCGCAAGGAGACTGAGCCACTATCGTTGGCTTGGGGAGGTTCGATGCGTGGCATTCATGGGCGAGCTCAGCGACATCAGCGTCGCGGATTTGCTTTATCTACTTTCCTTGCGCCGCCAGTCGGGCAAGCTTTCGATTAGCGCAAACGGTGACGAGGTCAATCTCTTTCTGAGCAGGGGTCAGTTGGCGCTTGTGACTTCGTCAAATCTCACGCTGCGCCTGGGCCGGATGCTGGTTCGACTTGGCATGCTCGATGGCATCCAGCTTAAGGATGCGTTGCAGGAGCAAGAAAGCGCGGGCCGCTCACGTCCGTTAGGCGAAATCCTGATCGATCGCGGCTGGATCAGCGAGGAAGAGCTTGCATATTGCGTCGAAGAGCAATGCGTCGAGATATTGGCGCGCGTGATCGCGGCCGAGCACGGCATTTTCGTCTACAACCGCGGCGCCGGCGCGCCGTTGCGCAACGAGCAGAGTCCGCTCAACGCCGATCATGTCGTGCTCGAAGCGACGAGGCGAACCGACGAGCTTCAACGTCTGCGCGGGCTTCTGCCCGGCCCGAACGCGCGGCTTGCGCTTACGCCACGCATTGATGAGCAAGCGGAGACGCTTTCCGATATCGAAGTCATGGTCGCATCCGCGCTCCACTCCGGTGCTCAGACGCTCGGCGAATTGACCGGCATGCTTTCGATGGACGAACTTGGTCTCTGGCGGGTCATTTTAAGCATGCGCGAACGAGGCTTGATCGCCTCGTTCCAATCGAACGAGACGCCGGCGTTGCCAGCCTCAAGCGGTCACTTGCCATCCATCTAGCTGATCGTCGTTACGGCCCATTCCGTGCAAGGCCAATGTAATTCCAACCGCGAATCCGGCCGCGACCAACGTTTCAACGCCAATAATCAACCAGCGATTGTCGTCATCAGGAACCGCGGCACTGGGAGGGTCAATCACATTGACCGTTGCCGCGGCTGCGCCGTCCGCGACGAGATACTTATTCACCGCCGCCGGCAGAACGCTGGCTGCGGCCTGGGCGATTGCCTCGGCATCCGTGGCGATGTCATTCGTGCCATGGACGGTCAGGATGCGGCTGTACCGGTCCGACGACAGCGAATCGTGGACCTCGTCGGCCGAGAGATCGGGGCCGCCTGCGCTCCTCAGCGCGTTGGCCACATCATCGGCGAAAACTCGCGAACTGACTAATTGCGGCAGATCGTCGAGCACCATGAGCTCGGGACGCTCAGAGCTGCCCGGTATCTCGGTGTCGCCCGGCATTACGATCGCCGCCCGAAAGCTCGAGACGTATGGCGGATTACTTGATCGCCAGACCATCCCCACAAACACTAAAGCGGGCAGCCCGAGAATCAACCACCATTTTTTGAGGAGGATGATCGCGAATTCTCGGATGTCCATTTTCAAGTACGAGGAAATGCATGTGAGCGCGACGAGACCGCGCCCGGCTCAGTAGGCGCCACGGCCGGTGGCAACTGCGGGCGCGGTTCGCAGGACAATCTTCAAATCAAGCCAGGGTGACCAGTGTTCGGCGTAATACAGATCGAGCCGGACCATCTCGTCAAACGACAACTGACTGCGCCCGTTGATCTGCCAGAGGCCGGTGAGTCCGGGCGTCACCAGCAGGCGTTGGCGATGCCAATCTTCATATTTTGCAACTTCTTCAGGTAGCTGCGGGCGCGGCCCAACCACGCTCATCTCGCCCTTCAAGATGTTCACAAACTGTGGCAATTCGTCGAGACTCCAGCGCCGCAATACCCGACCCACCCGCGTCAGCCTTGGATCGTGCGGAAGCTTGAACAATCGCGGGTCCTGGCCTTCGCCATGTGCGGCGTATAACTGCTCCCGCTGCTCATCAGCGCCATCCACCATGCAGCGGAACTTGATAAGGGTAAACGGTACGCCGTTCCTGCCAATCCGCAATGCACGATAGAACACTGGACCTTCAGAATCTCGTTTGACCAACACGCCGATGATCGCCATCGGAATCGCCATGACGGCGAGGACGATGACCGCGATCACGACGTCAATTGAACGCTTGACAACGTAGTTGAGTCCACGAATCGACGCGTCCTTGAGACCAATAAGAGGAACGCCGGCGACCTCGCCGATGTCGATCCGGTCGAGCGAAAGCTGCAGCAAGTCGGGAACGACTTTGAACGTCACCGCACGCCGCCGGCAATGCTCGATAATCGAGAGCACGCGATCGTGCTCCTCACCTGACAGGGCGATGATCACCTCATCGATGCGATGCGACTCGACGACAGCGCCGATATCATCCGCGGTGCCCAAGCGTTCGGCCCGCGTCACCCGATGTTCCGTTGCCACGGCGAGTGCGTCGGCCGAAATACCGTCGTCGACGAATCCCACGACCTGATACCCAAGCAGGGGTTTGCTCATCATCGCTTGCATCAACCGGCGACCTGTTTCCCCCGCGCCGACGACGAGCACGCGATCGACACCGATTCCTCTTGCCCAGAGCCAACGCTGCGCGGCTCGCGAAAACAACCTTCGAGTGAGCAGAATCGCAACAGCGCAAATCCACGCATAGAGAAAGACCAAACGAGAGGGCGAAAAACGAAAAAGAAACGCGAGGAGGATTACAGTCGCCATCGCGGTCGTGACGCCGCCAGTGACAAGGGTCGCTTCATCGAGAAATCCAACCCAGCGCGGCAGCCGGTAGAGGCCGCGCAAGATAAAGGCGAGTAACGTCGCGCCAACAAAGAGGGCAGACATGCCGTAGAAGGTCGAAAACGGTTCTTGATCGAAGAAAAGAATCTTGCCGCCCAGCTCGAAGTTGTACCGAAGCTGGTAGGCCACCCAAAACGCGAGCCAAATGAGCACACCATCGGAGGTGATTTGGGCGATCCGCCTCGCGAACCGAAGCCGCTCGGAGTTAGCGTCTCGGCGAATCGGTTGGATATCGGAGAGCGTGCCCGTCAATGCGTGGCTGCTATGCACAAGATGTTCCCAGAGGGTTCCCCATCGACCGCAGAGGTTCTGCCTCGACTCAATGCTCACCCGTAAGCCGTACGGCGCTCATAATAGCACCGGAGTAGCGGTTCGTCGTAATCAAAACGTCGAATCGCTGCGCCTTCCCTCGTGGATCGCCAATGCTATGATCCTCTCATGTGCTCGTCGAATGTACCATCCGATTCCCCCTTACAGGACATCGAATCTAACCCTCCGGTGGGTCAGCGCCGTCTCTGGACGCCGTGGCGAATGAAATATGTCGGCGGTGATTCGCCCGAGCAAGGCTGCATTTTTTGTGACCGACTCGCCGCCGTCAACGACGTCGCGTCGCTTCTCCTGTACCGCGGCCGCCACGCCTTCATGATCATGAATCTCTTTCCCTACAACACCGGGCATGTGATGGTCGTTCCTAATCGACATCTCGCCGATCTCGAAGAGCTGACCGTCGACGAATTGAGCGAAATGAGCCGGCTCGTGGTCTTGGCGACTCGCGCTCTCCGCCGCGCTCTTGGTCCCGCTGGTTTCAATCTAGGCATGAATGTCGGCGCGATCGCGGGCGCAGGCGTTGCCGACCACCTCCATCAACACATCGTGCCGCGATGGCAGGGCGATGCCAATTTCATGCCGATCCTCGCCGGTACCGTTGTCATGCCGGAGTTGATACCGGCGACCTACGCCAAGATCAGGTCCGAATTGGAACGGCCCGAAATGGGCCGTATTCCACTTGTCATCTTCTCTGCAAGCGCGGAACAGGTACTCATGCTCGAACCAAACACGCTTCCATCCATCGACCCTGATTTGAGCGAGCCGATTGTCAAGACGGCGATTCGACATGCCCAATTTCTGGACTCCAGCGCAGGTCTTATCGGCTGGGCCGGGCAGACTCGCGCCGACGAGACAGGTCAGATCGGCCTGGCGTTTCTCGCGCCGTCGCCGCTGGAAGCCCAAACGGGCGGGAAGTGGATAGAACCAAGGCGCGCGGCCGATCTGCTCAGCGACCCAGATGATCGAGTTGTACTCGCCAACGCGCTCAACCTCGATCTCTTTGTTGCGCCCGGACCCCCTAATTAGCGCGGTTTAGACCATGCGAGATCTTGGGGCCGAACGGGCTATCAACGGCGGGCCCAAAGTCTCGCCAGAATCAAACTGAAGTTGATAGCGTTTCCACGACCTTGTGTCCATACTGCGACTAGGCCGCTTTGCGACTCGCCGGAGTGCAGGAAATGGACGGTTTCGACCACCGGTACGCTTTCGACGAAACAGGCGAATTCGATCTTCAAGGCCGGCTTGGCAACTTCGCCATTTCCGACATTTTGCAGATGGTCAGTTTTTCGGGTAAGACCGGCACCCTCACCCTGATCCAGGGCTGGAACACCCGCACGATCTCCTTCGAGCAGGGCCGCATTACCTATGTCGCCGCTGGCGCGCGACTCCCCAGTATGTTCGATCTGTTGGTGCGCACAGGCCGTGTCCAACGCAACCAACTCGAAGCTTTTCGATCGCGCCGGCCAGGCAAAACCGAAGAAGAGATGATGACCGAGTTGGTGCAGCGCCAGTTCCTCGACCGTGAGGATCTCGCGCATTCGCATGAGCTCATGTTGGAAACATCGGTCTACACCTTATTTCTCTGGCGGAACTGCCTCTTTACCTTCAAAGCCGATGAGCTCGTTAGTGAAGGTGGAGTCGAAGTCTCAGTCGATGGCAACCACCTGATCATCGAAGGCACCCGACGCGTTGACGAATGGATCAAGATTAGCCCGATCGTGCCGTCTGTTTTCATGATCTTCCGGCCACGGCCGAAGCTCATTGAGCGCAGGGTGCCCGATGAGCTTGTCTTCATACATGATGTGGTCGATGGACAGCGGGATGTCGCGACTATCGCCCGCATCACTGGAATTAGTCAATTTGATGCAGCGAAGCTCCTTTACGAACTAGTGCAGCATCGGCACATCGAAGCAACTCCGCCGAACAAGCGCAAGGTTTGCGAACTTTTTAACCTCGCGGTCGAGTCGATCTACTTGAAGCTTGTGATGTTCGATCACAGCCGCGATGCGCTAATGTTCGAAAATCAGCTTAACCGCTTCGCCGTCGAGAATCGCCTGCGCGTGCGCTTAGCCGCGGGCAAGATCATTCGCTCTGATCTGGAGTCTCAAATCGGTCCGACCGAACTCGTCGACCTCTACAAACTCTTTGTCGGCATTCAGAACAATAAGTTCTCGAAGATGTTCGAGCCGCAGATCGCCCAAGGCTTAATGGAAGGGCTGTACCTCAATTCCGATCCTGAATTTAAGGCAATGATGCGCATGTACGAGTTCATCGAGATTGAGGGCCTACTCCTGCTCGACATGTTTGGTAGGCGTGAGGCCCGGCGACCGCCGGCCACTTCGACCGACGAGCTCTTGCCTATGCTCGGTGAGATCCGGATGGCCTGAGCCTAGTCGAAATTACCTCGAATTGCGCGCGCGATTATAATCCCCGAGCCGGCTCGCGCCTGCCTTGGGCGCGTTCGAGGCGTATTTTCCTCGTAGGGAGTTTCGATAGCGCGTGGCTGGCGCCGATATCCGCCGTTTCTCCTCTGATCGGCGGGGAATGGCTCTCAACTTCTTTCTAGGCGTTGGCAATGGTGCGCTTCAGATTCTCGCTGATACGCTGATCCATCCCACGCTCGTTCTTGTCCTCTTCGCCGCCCAACTGACCAATTCCTACCCCGTGATTGGTCTCGTGCCGGCTATGAGCGCCGGTCTGTGGTGGCTGCCGCAGCTCGTCGGGCAGGCGATTGTGCAAGGGCGCCGGCGGCAGATGCCGTGGGCTGTCGCCGCCTCGTTAATTCGCGCTGCGGCGATTGGGCTCATTGGATATATTGGCTACCAATCAAAAAACTACGACAGCGATCAATTACTGCGCAGCTTTCTCATTTGCTACGCGGCGTACAACATTGCCGGTGGTTTTGCCGCGTTGCCATTGAACGAACTTATTGCGAAGGGCATTACTGCCGAGCGCCGCCCGATGTTCATCCAGCAGCGAAACCTCTGGGGCGTCATCTTTGGTGTAGTTGCAGGCTTCGTGCTGCGCGAAGTACTTGGACCATCAGGTCCCGATTTCCCGAAAAACTTTGGACTCATCTTTCTCGCCGCCGCGATTGCGCTCATCACCTCGACGTTTTTGCAAGCCCGGATGAGCGAGCCGATCCGGGTGGTCAGCGGTCGGCACGTGCCGATCTTCCGTCAGTTCATCGCGGGACCAAAGGTATTTGGCGATCTAAACTACCGCCGATTTCTCTTGTTCAGACTCGTCCTGGGCGCTTCCTTGCTCGCAGATCCGTTTTTCATTCTCTATGCGCAGCGTGAGCTCAACGCTCCGGCGGAAGCGGTTGGCGCCTACATCATCGCGCTGACCGGGGCCAGGTTCTTCGCCAATTATCTCTGGAGGGCGGTGCAAGCCCGGAAAGGCAATCGCGCCGTTCTTCAGTATGCCGCACTCGTTCGTCTTGCCGCGCCCGCGATTGCTTTGCTTGTGCCTCGCGCGGTCGAGACATCGCTTTACACCGACCACGTTTCAGATACGCGCATTCCATACATCATTTTTGGGGCGGTGTTCGTCGCCATCGGCATTGCCCTCAGCGGTTCCATCATGAGCAGTTTTGGCTACATCATGGAGATCGCGCCGCAAGATGCACGGCCGGCGTATATCGGCATGGCCAACGCTTTATTGGGAATCACCGCGTTCTTGATGGTGCTCGGTGGAAGCCTGCTCGACCGACGAGGCTACGAGACCCTTTTCGCGACCGCCTCGGTCATTGGTCTTGTTGCCGTGTTTGTGGGCGGGATCCTCACGCAGACGCACGCGCGGGCGCAACCGACCACGGAATCGTGGGGCCTCCGCAGGGCTCGGACGTAAGCTTTTCGAGCCTATGGTCCGGCTTGCCGAACTGAGTCGTCAACCCGATCGACAAACTGCTCGAAATTCGCCCGGAAGTCTCCCGCCAGCTTGGCGGCTAGGCGCTCGTACTCTCCGCTGTCGGCCCACGTTTCCTTCGGATTCAGTACGCCCTCTGGGACGCTTTCGCAGTGAATTGGTATGGAGAGACCGAAATAGGACTCGGTCACGCACTGCTCACGCTCGAGCTTTGCCTCGACGATGGCACGGACGATCGCGCGCGTGAGGTCAATGCTGATGCGGTGGCCTTTGCCATAGGGTCCGCCGGTCCAGCCCGTGTTGACGAGCCAGATCGAAGGAGCGTGCTCGCGAATTCGCTGTCCGAGGAGCTCCGCGTATCGCACTGGGTGAAGCGGCAAGAACGGTGAGCCGAAACAAGCCGAGAACGTCGCTTCCGGCTCGTCGACGTCTCGTTCGGTTCCTGCAAGCTTGGAGGTGTAGCCAGAGAGAAAGTAGTACATCGCTTGCTCGACGGTGAGCTTCGCCACCGGCGGCAGCACGCCAAATGCATCCGCGGTCAAAAAGACAATCTGGCGAGGATGATCCCCTGTTCCACGCGTGGTCGCGCGATCGATAAACGAGAGCGGGAAGGCGGATCGCGTGTTCTCCGTGAGCGAGTCGTCATCGAACTGAGGACTTCTGGTTTCCGGATCAATCACCACGTTTTCGAGCACGGTCCCAAACTGATGCGTAGCCCGGTAGATGTCTGGTTCGGCAGTTGGCGAAAGATTGATCACCTTCGCGTACGAACCACCTTCGAAGTTGAAGATACCGGTATCAGTCCAGCCATGCTCATCGTCGCCAATTAGGGTCCTAGTTGGGTCAGTCGAGAGTGTGGTCTTGCCGGTGCCAGAAAGCCCAAAAAAGAGCGCGACTTCGCCATCCGTGCCCTCGTTAGCGGAACAATGCATCGTCGCCACGCCTTTGAGAGGCAGAAGGTATTGAAGGGCGGTAAAGATCGATTTCTTGATTTCGCCGGCATACAGCGTGCCTGCGATCACGACGAGCCGGCGCGAGAAGTCGAGGAGAATCGCCGTTTCGGACCGGATGCCGAATTTCTCTGCGTCGAGCTGCAACCGGGGCGCATGCAACACCGTGAAGTCAGGAGTCAGGTCAGGTTCCCGATCGGTTGGAATCTCGTCCGGGGCGATGAAGAGATTGCGCGAAAACAATGCGTGTCCGGCAAGCTCAGTTACCACGCGCACACGGAGCCGGTATCGCGGGTCAGCGCAGGCCCAAAGATCCTGGACGAAAAGCTCTTGGCGCGCTAAATACGAGGCAACGTCAGATACGATCGCATCGGCGAAAGCAGCGTCGATCGGCTGGTTTACCGGGCCCCAATCGATCTCGCCAGCAGCCGACGGCTCTTCGACGATGTACTTGTCCTGCGGCGAGCGGCCTGTGTGCGGAGTCGTTTCGATGGCAAAGGGACCGGTGGCGGCGAGGAGTCCCTCATGCGCGCGCAGCGCCTCTTCGTAAAGCCGCGCCACGGGTAAGTTCCAATGAACGGGACCTTCGATGCCGAGTTCCCGCAGCGAGATCATGGTTCGAGCATTTGTCGTTTCAATCGCCATCTGCGCCACCTCTCGCCGTGGCAACAATCCGCTCCAGCAACTAGACGCCGGTCGATTCTTGTCCACGCAGCAGTGCGCTCGTGATTAAATAGCCGCCGTTCACATCACGCTGCTTGTCGTTCTAGCATAACCTGACAGAGCAGCGATAGTGCTTTCAGCCCAACACCGCCAATCCCACGCACGAAACTGGCCAACAAGATCGAGAAGCGGGCACCGCCCGAGCCTAGAGGGCGAGCGGTCTAGGCCGCGGCAGAAGCCGCCATGCGGTCCAAAACACGCTCGAAGCGGCCGACCACGTCATCAATCACTCTATCGTCCATCGCGGTCGAAGTGCAGAAAGTCAACCTCGGCGCGGCGAATATGCCTTCGTTGAGCAGGCCCAAATGCGCGGCTCGTTTCAGCGCGACATCTCCTCTGGCCGCAGCCCGGTAATCGGTTACCCGCGCGTCTGTGAAGTGCAGCCCAATCATTGAACCATAACCGGTCACATCGCCGGGAAGGCCAGCGTTGGCGAGCACGTGCCGCAGTCCGTTGCGAAGCCGATCGCCGAGTTGGTTGATCCGCCGAACCTCGGGCGCTGGGAAATGCTCCATGGCCGCGATTCCGGCAACCATCGTCACGGCATTGCCGTTGAACGTGCCCGATTGCCACAATGCGCTGGGACGATTGGGATCATATTGCTCCATGATCGCGGCGCGACCGCCAAACGCGCCCACTGGGAATCCTCCGCCGATAATCTTGGCGAAGGTCGTCAAGTCGGGCCGGATTCGATAGTGTTCCTGAATGCCCCCGGGTTCGAGCCGAAAGGTCATCACCTCGTCAAAGATGAGGACGATGCCTTGTTCGGCGGTCAACGAGCGCGCAAGCTCCAGGTACGCGTGATTGGCTGGAATCACTCCGGCAGAGCCGAGCACAGGTTCGAGCATGACCGCGGCAATCTCATCGCCCCGTTCCCCCACAACCCGTCGGAACGCCGTTTCGTCGTTGAAGGGCACGACCACCACATTTTCGGTCGTGTTGGCTGGTACGCCGCTCGTTTCGAGCACGGGATTCGGCGCATTAGGAGGCCCCGCAAGCTCATCAATGAGTGCTGGATGCACGCTGACCTCGACGTCATCATAGGTGCCGTGGTACCCGCCTTCCATCTTCACAATCAGTTCGCGGCCGGTGAATGCGCGCGCCGCGCGGATCGCGTTCATCGTCGCTTCGGTGCCCGAGTTCGTGAACCGGACCAAGTCGACCGAAGCAACCCGCTCGGTGAGGATTTGAGCGAGGCGAGTTTGGCTTTCAATGGCCGTCGCGTAACTCGTGCCTTTCGTCAGTTGTTCCGTCACCGCCGCGATGATCGCAGGGTGCGCGTGGCCATGGATCAATGAGGTGTGATTGTTGAGCAGGTCGATGTAGACGTTGCCGTCGACGTCGGTAAGCTGGCAACCTGAACCTTCAGCAACCGTCAGTGGATACGGAGGATGGAAGGTGACGGTTCGAGTGTCGCCGCCGGGCAGGACCCGCTTCGCCTGTTCGGCGCACGCAGCCGATCCAAGAGTCTTCGTCCGATAGTCGGCAATTAACTCCTCTTCGAGGATCTGGATTGATCGTGGAGTTGTGGCGAGGTCCGTTGCCATCAGGCATCCTTTCCGGCAATCAAATAGGCCAAAAGCAATTTCGCACTTTCCTCCAGGGACTGCTGATGCAAGCGCTCATAGGAATGGGAGGCATCGACTCCAGGTCCCACCAATGCTCCGCGCACGTCGTAGCCCGCGCGGAGGGCTTGGCTCACGTCGGATGCATAGTAACTATAAATATCAACCTTGCAATCGATGTCGTTTGCTGCCGCCAGATCGATCAAGCGCCGGCTCAGCTCATAGTCATATGGTCCGCTGGAGTCCTTAACGCACACCGTCGTCGCCCGTTCGTCCGATGTCTGTCCTTCGCCCACGGCCGCCATATCGACCGCAATAACTTCTGTAACGCCCGAAGGTAATCCGGCCGACGTTCCGTGCCCAACTTCTTCGAAAACACTGACGTACATGTAGGTCGGCGCTGTCAACGCGATCGGTGCCTCCTTGATCGCCTTCGCCACGCCCAGAAGAATGCCGACGCAGGCTTTGTCGTCGAGATGACGCGACTTGATGTAACCCGATTCGGTAATCGTCGTCCTCGGATCGAGACTGACGAAATCCCCAACCGAAATGCCAAGCGCCCTCGCATCGTCGGCCGATGTGATGACCGCATCGAGTCGAACCTCGATCGTTTGCTCATTCCGGTTTTGGTCGGAGAGCGCTCGGCCGTGGACGTGTGTCGAAGCCTTTTGGGTGAGGACGGTTCCACTGACTCCACCGTTCCTAGCGGTATGGACGGTGCAGTACTCGCCTTCGATGGTCGACCAGTCGTACCCGCCAATTTGCGTCAGTTTCAGGCGGCCGCTTGGCTTGATCTCCTTCACCATGGCTCCGAGCGTGTCGACATGAGCCGAGAGCACTCTGCCGCCCGGCGTTGCCTTCTGCGTGCATGGAAGTTCCGCGACGAGCGATCCTTTCACTGTCCGCCAGGTCTTCACATTCAACTTGAAGAGCTCGCGTTCAACATAGCTAATTGCGGCGGCGGTGTATCCACTTGGACTCGGAATCCGGCAGAGGTCGGCAGTTGTTTCCATCATGTACGTGCCGTCAACCACGGGCAACGTGGAGCGCGTGCTCACAGGAGATCTTTGTCCTTTCAGCGTTGAACAAGCGTAACCGGCCAGGATTCCATCGCCGAACGTCGCTCCGGCATTATCTACGCTCGCAGTGATGACCACCGCAAATCCGCGCACGAAGATTGCGATAAGGGCAATTCAACGCCGGCGCGCCTTTGAATAATTAGGCGCTAACTCAGCGGCATGAGGGCAGGCCGCCAGAGCGACGCCAACATGCCCATCGAAGACCCAGGCGAGATGCGCCTTTACGCGAGCTGAGTTGACCATTTCTTCGGAATAGTCTATGCATTCCGCTCGTTCGCGCCAGGACGGGCCGAGTAACCAAGGAGAACGCCCCGGCTTGTCGACCTCGATTCACGAGGGTGAGGGTTTCATCTTCGAACCTGACTCTCGGCAGGAAACACCACTCCCGGAACAGGGCTCATACGGGCCCCTAATAGGGGTCTTCGTCGCGATCTACTTTTTGATCGCGACATCGATGTATTTCATTCGCGGCGGCAACGTCATAACGCCCGACAAGTGGCTGATTGCCCTTTTCCTCGGCGCAGTCTTCCTCGGCAAAGGGGTCAAGTTCCTCCGCGATTGGATTCCGTTTCTCCTGCTCCTCTTCGGCTATGAATTCATGCGTGGCATCGCCGGCGATGTCACGACAAGCCAAGGACTCGAGGCGAACCAACACGGACGGGTACAAGTTGACTGGCTCGTCCACGGCGATCGCTGGCTCTTTGGCGGAACCGATCCCGCGCCCTGGTTGCAACAAAAGCTCTATACCCCCGGCCAAACGCATTGGTATGACGCGATGGCCGCGATCGTGTATCTCATGCACTTCGTATTGCCACTGGTGTTTGCGTTCGCGCTGTGGATGCGGCGACGCGATCAATTCTGGGAATTCACCATCGCGCTATTAGTCATGTCCTACACCTCATTTATCTTCTTCATCCTAGTGCCCACCGCGCCTCCTTGGTTAGCGTCGTATTGGGGCAAACTCGATGGTTTGCAGCACCCTTCAGACGCAGGGTTCAAGACCATCATGCCCGCGCGGTATAGCGGATTGAATACGTTTTCGCTGTGGACGCACCACAGCCCAAATCCTGTCGCCGCGCTGCCGTCACTGCACGCGGCGTTTCCTTGGCTAGTTATGCTCTTTGCGGTTCGCTTTTTCGGCCGTGTCGGCTGGGCCTTGATGATCTATAACGCGATGCTCTGGTTCACCGTGGTCTATCTCGGTCAGCATTGGATAATCGACATCGTTGCCGGGATCATCTGGGCCTCCGTCTCCTACGTCGTCATCGTCCGCGTTTGGCCGGCGTGCGAGCGCCGGTGGGTAGCGCGACAGACCGCGAGGTCCGGCGCGCTGCCCGCGGGCTCGTCGTGAACATCAAGGCGGGCGCCGAATCGGCGCCCGCCTTGATGCTACGCCGCAGAATTATTCACCGGCCTCGGAGGTATCAATCGGGCCGTCGTCAACGACGACCGTCTGACTCTGTTCACGCATAAATTGCTGAACATAGTACGGACCGAGACCGCCTTTGCCCGTACTGCCGCTGCCCTTCCAACCGCAAAAAGACTGACAGCCTGGCCATGCTCCAGTCGTCGCCCCGCCTTTACGGTTCGCGTACACAACTCCGGCTTGGATGCCGTCGAAAAACTGCCCGATCTCCTCTTGCGATTCGCTAAAGATCCCCGCCGTCAACCCATATTCACTGTCATTGGCGTACTTGAGCGCTTGATCGAGCGATTCAACTGGCGCGACCACAATGAACGGCAGAAACAGCTCGCGCTTAAACAGCACGTGCTCAGCGGGCAAGCCGTCGACTACGGTTGGCGCTACATAGGCGCCCTGGTCATAGTTACCGCCCGTCAGTCGCTTGCCGCCGGTGCGCACTACCCCGCCTTTGGCAGCGGCAACCGCTTCGTCGAAGCGCTGCAGCGCGCGGTAGTCGATGACAGGTCCGACGAACACGTCTTGCTCTTCAGGGTTGCCGACTTTGAGTTGCTCGGTGCGCGTGGTCAGTCCCTCGATGAACTCGTTGTAGACCGGGCGCTCGACGTAGACACGAGACGCCGCCGAGCACTTCTGCCCCGAATAGCCGAAGGCCGACCTCGCAACGCCTTCAATTGCTTTGCCAAGATCGGCTTTGGCGGTGACGATGACCGGATTTTTGCCGCCCATCTCGGTGATGCAAGGCTTCGGGAAATCCGTGCTGAACTCTTTGAAGAGTTCGAGACCGACTTCCTTCGAACCGGTGAAGATCACTCCGTCGACATCTGGATGACTGATCAGTGGATCGCCGACGTCATGTCCCGATCCTGTCACGTAGTTGAATACACCCGCCGGAATGCCAGCATCGAGGTAGCAGCGACTTAGTTCGTACCCGGCCAGTGGTGTTGCGCTCGCCGGTTTATAGACGACGGTGTTGCCGGAGACGAGCGCGCCAGATGACATCCCCGCGGACAGCGCATGGGGAAAATTAAACGGCGCCAACACTGCCCACACACCAAAGGGGCGCAACACCGACCGGTTCCGCTCGCGCGGATCGAGGCTCCCCATTTCGCGGACGAATCCCTGATTTTCTTCAACTTGTCGCGCGTACTCGTCGATCAGGTCCGCGCCTTCTTCGACTTCACCGAGCGCCTCCGCCCGGCTTTTTCCAGCCTCTAGAATGAGGAGCGACGCAAGGCGAAATTTCCGTTTCCGTACCAGCTCGGCGGCTGTACGCATAATCCGTATGCGCTCCCGATATGGCAGCGCTGACCATCCTGGAAACGCTGCCTTGGCCGCAGCGACCGCGTCGTCGACATCCGACCTTGCCGCTTTCTGGAAGTGACCGAGCACGAGATTGCGATTGGCGGGAGCGCGAACCTCGAATGTTTCGCCAGTCGTGCGTTCTTCGCCATCAATGATGATCGGGTATGTCTGCGAGAGCTCGCCCTTCACCTGGGCGATTGATTCATCGAAAGCCTGATGCATCCGTGCCAACTGGTCCGTAGTAGCCGTGTAGGTGATCTTTTCAACAGTCGTGACCATGATGTTCTCTTGCTCCTTTACGGGCGCTCTTGATAGTCACCGGTAATCTGCGTCAGCTCGATGAGGTTGTTGAATGGATCCCGCACGAAGAACCGCGGCCGATTGTGAATCGGCGTCGTTTCTTCGATTGCAATGTCTTGTTGCGACAGTTGCACCCGGTAACCATCGATGTCGTCAACTTGCAGACACAAGTGCTGGGCGTTCGAGTTTGCGCCAGGCGGATCCTCGACGAACAGGTGCACCTCATGCCCGTCTTTTCCGGCGCGGAACCAGACCAGGCACGAACGGTCCAGAGTCGAGGGCGGAATTACTTCCTCCATGCCGAGGGCTTGACCGTAAAATCCGCGCGCGTCGTCTTGCCCACCCTGCGGCATCGGAATACTCGTGTGTTGAAGGCGTTGCACAACCGGCATTGACCGCTCCTCCGGACTCATGACGAACCTGGATTCCGCTTGTTTGAATTGCCGCACAAGTAACAACGCTTTGTCCAGTCGGGGCCGCGCATCGATTCGGGGTCCGATACAATTTAGGTTCGATATTCTGAAATGAACGGTCCGGAGCATTGGCGTGATCCAGACATCGACCAGAGATCAGGCACTCGGACTGCCAAACTTGCACGTGTCCAACCATCCCCTCGTCCGCCACAAGATTTCACTGCTTGCCGACGAACGCACGCTTCCAAAACAGTTTCGCGAGATTGTGCGCGAATTGACCGCTTTGCTGCTCTACGAAGCGACGATGAACGTGCCGCTAAATCAGGTTCGCGTTCATACGCCGCTCGAGGAGGCCGACGGCTGGCACATCGACGCTCAAATCGGGCTCGTGCCGATTTTGCGTGCGGGTCTGGGCATGGTCGATGCGGCCGTCGACGCCCTGCCGCAGTCGCAAGTTTGGCACCTTGGCATCTACCGCGACGAAAACACCCATGCGCCCGTGTTGTATTACAACCGGTTGCCACCGACATGCGCCGCCGATCTCGTGATCGTCCTCGATCCCATGCTCGCGACCGCCGGTTCGGCAAGCGACGCGTCAACGGTTCTGAAGCAATGGGGCGCGCCCAAACTCACGTTCGTTGGACTGATCGCGGCTCCCGAAGGCGTGATCAAGATGCACCAGGACCACCCTGACGTCGATATTTATGTAGCGCTGCTCGACCGCGAACTCGACGAGAACAAGTACATCCGCCCTGGACTTGGCGATGCGGGCGACCGACTATTCGGCACCGGCAGTCAAGTTAAACTCGCGTGACCCGACCTCGAGCGGACCGCCCCCGAGTCCTGATCGTCACCACCGGCGGCACGATCGCTAGCCGGCGTGATCCGCTCACTGGCGCGGTGTCGACAGCCGCACGCGGCGAAGAGTTGCTCGACATAGTGCCCGGCGCAAGTGACATGGCCGACCTCGAAGTCGAGGCATTCTCCGCAGTCAACGGTTGGAATATGACGCCGGCGATGATGTTTGATCTCGCGCGGCTCCTGAATCAGCAGTTGCAACGCCCCGAACTGGTTGGCGCCGTCGTGACTCATGGGACTGACACGGTGGAAGAAACCGCCTTCCTCGTCGATCTCATGTTGCAATCTGAGAAGCCGGTCGTGTTCGCGGTAGCACTTCGCAACATTTCAGAGCTGGGCGCGGACGGTCCACGCAACTTCGCTGATGCCATCGCCGTCGCGGCGTCGCCGAAATCTCGCAATTTCGGATCGCTGCTCGTGGTCAACCAAACAGTGCACGCGGCCCGATACGCGACGAAGACGCACACGACCAATCCCGACGCCTTCGAATCGCCGGACTTCGGACCGGCCGGCTTGATGACGAACGAAAGGGTTCGCTTCCTACGGCCACCACTGCCCCGAGCACCGCTCAATCCCAGCTGGATTGAGCCTGAGGTGTTCCTGTTCAAGTCGACGGCCGGCGCTGACGCCCGGCCGCTCATCTGGGCAATCTCGGAGGGATACAAAGGCGTGGTGATTGAGGGCTCAGGGGCCGGAAACGTGCCGGCAATGGTCTTGCCCGGTATCTCATCCGCGATGGAAGCCAGAATCCCAGTCGTGCTCGCGTCCCGGTGTATTCGGGGTTTTCTTTCCCCAACCTACGGTTCGGGCGGTGCGGCCGGCGGTGGTTGGGACCTCGCCCGACTCGGCGTGATCCCAGCCACGCATCTTCCTTCGCAAAAGGCGCGAATCAAGCTCATGCTCGCGCTCGGCATGACGTCGGATTTTGACGAAGTGCGGGCAATATTCGAAGACGACTCGAATTAACTGTCGCAAAGCTCTGAGCTGGATTCGTCTTGACTTGAATGTCCAGCTCCTGGGGTGTCGAACGCAATCGCCGTGACCATGGCTTGGCAATACTTCCTGCATTCGCTTCGGCCAGGGTCGCTCCACTCACTCATGCGTTTCGGACGGCGTCGGCGAGCTTCTCGGCGACCGCGACAATCGTGCAGTGAATGTTGGCGCGCGGGATCATTGGGAAGATCGAAGCGTCCGCGACGCGCAACCCAGCGATCCCATGTATCCGGCCCTCGACATCGACGACCGAATCGGAATCCGAGCCGGGTCCCATTCGACACGTGCCAGTCGGGTGAAATGTGGTGCCAACATTTTGGCGCACGTTACTCCGCAATTCGTCACGGTCCCGCCATACCATCGCCCGGCCCGGTATCGGTTCAACCAGCTTGGATAGCGGCGAGGTCCGCACGAGCTGATTGACGAGCTCGACGGCGTCGCAAACGATTTCCAAGTCGTCTGGTTCCGAATAGTAGTGATGGTCGATGTCGAGCGTGGCGGCTGGATCCGCCGAGGTCAAGCGAACCTTGCCACGAGACCGAGAAGTCTGCAGGCTCACCGACAGCCACAAATTCCACGCCCCCCGCACTGTGTCGAACGACTGACCGGAGAACACGTGAAAGTCAATCTCCGACGTCGAGCGCCGTCCACGAGCTTTGATCAAAATCGGAAAAAATGTCCTTGAGGGCGGTTCATTTCCCGGCGCAATTGCACACTCCATTAACCCCCCGACAAGCGGATGGTCCAGCAAGTTCTGCCCGACGCCCGAAACCTCGGCGACAACCGGAATTCCAAGCTCCCGTAAATGATCTGCTGGTCCGATTCCCGACCGCATCAGGATCTCGGGCGAACCAAACGCTCCGGCGCAAAGAATGATCTCCCCAGCTTCGAGCACTCGTCCATCAACCGTGCGTACACCTACTGCCCGCTGGCCGTCGAGCGCGACGCGATCGACGTGCGAATCCGGCATGATGGTGAGGTTGGGACGCGATCGCGCGGGAGCGAGATACGTAAACGCCGCGTTCATTCTCACGCCATCGACAACATTTTTCGGTGGTGGCCCCACGCACGGGATCTGGGCTCGCCCGCAGTTTAGGTCGGCAGATTCGGGAAAGCCGAGGGCGGTCGCGGCCGAAATGAACGCATGGTCGACCTTCGTTTGCGCCGTTGCCGGCAATCTCGAGATAGGCACGGGGCCGTCAGATCCGTGCATTGGCCCGCCGGCCGGGTCGGTTTCCGAGCGCCGGAAATAGGGGAGCAGGTCATCAAACGACCAACCCGGATTGCCGAGCGCCTCCCACTCGTCGTAATCGACCGCTGATCCCCGAAGCCAAATGCAGCCGTTGACGGTCGACGTTCCACCGACGACGCGCGCCCGCGACAGGGCAAGCGCGTTATCCTCGGTCCGGCCCACATGCGTAAACCCCCAAGAGTGTGAGTCGGGAGCGATCTCAGTGATGTCGCGCATCTCGTCGGGCCACGCGCCAGGATCGGAGCCGTAATCCGGACCTGCCTCCAGGAGCGCCACGGTTCGGTCGGAGTCTTCTGTCAGCCGGTTGGCGAAAACGCACCCCGCTGGCCCGGCGCCCACGATGACGACGTCGAAGCGCGAGCTTGATGTCACGGTCTCGTCTCCCCACTCCTCTTCGAAGGTGATGATAGATGCTGCTAGCCAGACTACCCGCCAACCGACGACTGTCAATACGCGCGATTCGCGAGCATAATCCTGATACATGGTACATCAAACACTTGACACGATTCTCATACCTTGATAAACTCTAGAAATGATGAATAGTGGATGCGTTGCGGATTAGACCGGCCGCAACGCGAGTGACGGAGGAATCACTATGGTGAACAGACTGATGGGTAGCGAGGACGTTTTCAGCCTTCGCGATGCAATGGATCGCCTGTTCAACGAGTCGTTCGCAGCCGGGCCTTTCCGCGGTTTCTGGAGCTCGTCCAACGGAAATGGCGCACGCGGCGCGACGTTGCCGCTCGATGTTTATGCGACTGACGCCGACATTACAGTGATCGCGGCCATTCCAGGGGTCGAACCAGATGATCTCGACCTGTCGATCAACCAAAACACGGTCACTATTCGTGGAGAGGTCAAGAATGTCGCATCCTCTGAAGAGGCGAAGAAAGCGACCTGGTATATCCACGAGCTGCCGTATGGCAAGTTTCAGCGCTCGTTGACCTTGCCGATCGATGTCGACGCCGGGAAGGCGGATGCGACCTTCGATCACGGCATTCTGAAGCTCCGCCTGCCCAAGTCCGCCAGTGCTCAGCCGAAGCAGATCAAGGTGCGCACAGCGGACAACCAGCAGTCCCAGCAAATCGAAGCCGGGACGTCGCAGCAAAGCTAAACCTCACTGGCGTATTCACGGAGAGAGGCAAGGCCTTCGGCCTTGCCTCTCGTTTCTGCTGCGCTTCAGTTGCTAGACGATCGCCGACTCGGTCTTGGGATCGAAAAAGTGGAGCTTATCGAGTGGAGAGGTCACTTGGATCTGCTGACCGCGCGTCAAGCGTATATCCGGATCCATTCGGGCGGTGAGCGTGAGCCCGTTGTTGTCGAGATAGACAAAGATTTCGTTGCCGAGCAACTCGATGACATCGACCGTCACCGGAATCATCGAGTCGGCAGGCGCGAGCCCGTCCGCCCGTGAGCGCTCAACCAGATGCTCCGGCCGTACGCCCATCGTCACCGTCTGTCCCAGATACTGTTGCAGCCCGTTCATGCGATCAGGTGGGGCTTGTAAACGGAACCCTGGCGTCGTCGCGTAGATCTTGCCGTCGGAGGACTGAACGGTCACGTCAACGAAATTCATCGCAGGTGAGCCGATGAACCCAGCGACGAACTTGTTCGCGGGGCGATCATAAAGGTTTTGCGGCGTGTCGAGCTGCTGAAGTAGTCCGAGGCTCATAACGGCGATGCGGTCGCCCATCGTCATCGCCTCAACCTGGTCGTGCGTCACATAAATCGTGGTCGTTTGCACGCGCTCGTGCAACTTGATCAATTCGGCTCGTGTCTGCACGCGCAATTTGGCGTCTAAGTTCGACAACGGCTCGTCCATCAAGAAGACATCTGCGTTGCGAACGATCGCGCGGCCAAGAGCAACGCGCTGACGCTGACCACCAGAGAGCGCCTTCGGCTTGCGGTCGAGATAGGGTTCGATATCAAGCGTCCGCGCGGCCTCGCGCACGCGCCGCTCTCGCTCGTCCTTTGGCACTTTCCGTAATTTCAGCGGATAAGCCAGGTTGTCTCGAACCGACATGTGCGGATAGAGCGCGTAACTCTGGAACACCATCGCGACATCGCGATCCTTCGGCGGAAGGTCGTTGACGACTCGGTCGCCGATGATGATCCTGCCTTCGGTGATCTCTTCGAGTCCGGCGACCATCCGCATCGCCGTGCTCTTTCCGCATCCCGAGGGACCAACAAGCACTAAGAACTCGCGGTCGTCACACTCCATCGTGAGTTCTTTGACCGCTTCGACGTTCCCTGCGAAGCGCTTTGTGACTCCGTCGAAGATAACGCGTGCCATTCGCTTCTCCCTTTCACGACTACAGGTAAGAGGCAACCTGCCCCCTGCCAGAGGCGCCTTCTCAGATGCTTGGCCGCATGTCGCGGCGCCTTACGACCTGCATGACGTTTTTTCGCTGTTCCGGTCACGGTTGTCAAGGGCGTGGCGCTCACCAGTGACGCCAAACGGCTAAGATACTCACCTTCTTTTAGGCAACTTCGGTCCGGAATTCCGGACCTGCGAGCAATGAGGGCTAACGAGTGAGTATCGAATCTGATGCCAATGTGCAACCTCCTTTCGTAGGAGTGGTCTGCTTTGGCGAGGCAATGATCCGGTTGACACCTGTCCGCAATGAGCGCCTCGAACGCGCTCTCAATCTCGACCTCACCGTTGGCGGCGCTGAGCTGAACACCGCGGTCACCCTCGCCTGCCTCAACGTGCGGGCTACCTGGATCTCGCGCTTGCCACGGACCTCCCTTGGCCGGATGATTGAGCGCCAGGCTCGGGCATCGCGAGTCGACACTCGCCATATAACGTGGGTCAACGAAGCCGACGGTCGCGCGGGACTCTACTTCCTAGAGGAAGGCGTCGATCCCCGGCCTTCCGCTGTCACGTATGATCGCGCTGGTTCAGCAATCGCAAATATCAAGCCGGGAGAAATCGATTGGCACTCGTTGCTTTCCAGTGCAACCGCGCTCCACATCTCGGGCATAACGCCGGCCTTGAGCGACGGCTGCCGAGCGGAGACGATGGCCGCGTTTGACGCCGCCAATCAACTCGGCGTTCCCATATTTTTTGATCTCAACTATCGTTCCAAACTTTGGAGCGAAGACGCCGCTCGCCGCTGCTTTCTTGAACTCGCGCCAAAGGTTGATGTCCTCCTCGCTTCACGCGGAGGTCTCCGCACATTTTTTGGCATTGAGGGTGGTCACGAACAGGTCATGACCGAGGCTCGCCAGCGGCTCGGCGTCGCTGCGATCGCGCTCACACGCAAGAAAACGTCGGGCAGCCGGGGCTTGAAACTTCGCGGCTTGGGGATGGGGAAGTCCGGCGAGTTGGCGATCACGCCGTGGCGCGAGATCGAGATTGTTGACCGGCTCGGCGGCGGAGATGCGTTTGCCGGCGGATTCATCGCGGGCTATCTCGAAGATTCGCACGATCTCTCCAAAGCGATCTCTCTCGGTCTCGCCGCCAGCGCTCTCAAACATACGATGCCCGGCGATTTTCTCTCGGCGACGAGGGATGAAATCGAGGGAGCAGTGTCTACGGCAGACGAAGGTGTGCTTCAGCGATAGGCGAGGCGCGGCCCCGTTGCGAAGTTGCTGAGAACGGCGCGCGTTCCCCTGACTATGAGGTTCGTAGCTCAAACACCGGTGCTACCTCTCGATCACTTCAACCCCTGTGGGCGCGATGTTCAGGACCGCGGCTTGGCCAGGAACGCCAAGGCGCTCGGCGATCCCGCTGAGTGCTTCACAGATTGCGGAGGCATCTTCCGGACGGGCCAGAGCCAGGATCGTCGGTCCCGCCCCGCTCAAGCAGGCTCCGACCGCGCCGGCGTTCCTCGCCGCTTCGGCCATTGGCGTCAAGTGTGGGAACAGCCTTGAACGATACGGCTCGTGCAACCGATCTCGCATGCCCGCGGAAATTGCCGCCATGTTCTTCGTCAGCAGCCCCGCGACCAAACCTGATGACGTCGCCACATTGAAGGCGGCGTCGGGAAACGGAATTGTTCCTGGTAGCGCCGCTCTTGCTGCCCACGTCGCGCCGGTCGCTTTAGGAATGAATACGGCCGCCGCGAGCCCGAGACCGTCGCCATTCGTTAGCTGAATCGCTTCCTGAATACCAGGAACCGCGAGAATTGCCCCACCATAAACTGCCGCCCCAACGTTGTCGCCGTGACCTTCCATGCTCCAAGCGTGGGCGTACAACTCACCATCCGTGAGTCCAAGCGCGAGCAGATGATTCGCGGCAAACAAACCAGCCACCACTGCGGCAGCGGAACTCCCGAGTCCTCTTGCCACCGGCACGTCCGCCTGAACGGTGATTGTCACGGGTGGAAGCTCTCGCTGATATCGCGAGGCGACAAATCGCATTGCGGTCAGGGAGAGGTTTTCGCGATCTACGAGAAGTTCGGCATCGTTGCCCGCGAGAACGACTCGGGTTTCGCCGGTGGCCGGTTCAATCGCTATTTCGTTCCAAAGATCGAGGGCAAGTGCGAGGGCGTCGAAACCCGGACCGAGGTTGGCCGAAGAAGCGGGCGCTCTAACCGTGAATCGCATCGGACAGCACTCGCTCCAATGCAGATAGCTCCGCCGGAATGGTGACTGGCCGAGTCGCTCCGCTGCGCGCAGCTCCCTCAACATCTTCCAGGTGATACTTCACCACCGAGTCCGCGTCTTTAAGCAGGTGACCTGTCAGCACACCGACGACACTTGCATCCGGTGTGATCATGCCGTCCCGGACGAGCCGGCGAACACCCGCGAGCGTTGCGGCGGACGCCGGTTCGCAGCCGATGCCGGCGCGATCAATCAGCGCTTTCGCTTCCAGAATCTCATCGTCGGTGACGGAAGTGACAACGCCGTCAGTGCGCTCGATCGAGCGGCGGGCGCGGGCAACACTTGCGGGATTGCCGATCTTGATCGCAGTCGCTACCGTCTCGGCGGTAACCGGCTGATAATGGTCGAACCCGCTTTCAAAATAGGCCGCAAACGGCGCCGCGCCGGCCGCTTGAACGGTCGCCAGGCGGGGCAGGCGGTCGATGAGTCCGACCGCGTACAGATCCGTGAGCGCTTTGCCAAATGCCGCGGTGTTGCCTAGATTTCCGCCCGGAAGCGCGATCACGTCGGGCACGGTCCACTCGAGCTGCTCAAGCATCTCGAATACGATGGTTTTTTGGCCCTCAAGCCGAAACGGGTTCACGGAATTGACGAGATAGACGCCATAGTCTTTGGTTGTCGCACGCAACAGCGAAAGCGCTTGATCGAAATCTCCCTCGACCTGAACCACCTTCGCGCCGTGCGCGATCGTTTGGCTGAGCTTGCCACCGCTGATCTTGCCTACGGGAATAATGACAATCGCCGGAATGTTTGCTGCGGCGGCGTAGGACGCAAGCGAGGCGGATGTATTGCCGGTCGATGCGCAGGCGACGATTCGCGCTCCAATCGCGCGGGCATGGCTTATGCCGACCGTCATCCCGCGATCCTTGAACGAGCCGGTGGGATTCTGGCCCTCGTGTTTGAGTCCAAAGCGGACAAGACCAGCGTAGTCGGCGATCCGCTGATCCCAGTAAATCGGCGTTCTGCCTTCCGCGCGAGAGATGATTGCGGCGTCCGGGATCGCGGGTAAAAGCGTTCGATAGCGCCACACGCCTGATTGAGCAGCAGATGAAGGGAGCGGGCCGCCAAAATCGTCGGCCGTGACGGTACGGTTCAGATCGATCACTGCATCCAAAAGGCCGCCGCATGCCTGGCATTGGGCGACCGACCCGGTCGCCTCAGTAGTCTCGCCGCAATCCATGCAGCGCACAAACAAACCGGCCGGCTCACGCCGGCTGTCTGACCCACGTTTCTCATGAACCAGACTCATCGAACCTCCCGACCCGGGAAAGACTTGTGCGCCAAATCACTAGCGGATGAGCATACCACGCGTAGTGATCCGGTACGTCGCCGCCTACGGGCCGAGATCACCGCCGCCCAAACGTTGTTGGGCAAAGAAGGACAAATATCTGGCGGCTGGATGATCAAGTTAGAGCGCCGTAACTGTGTCTTCGAAGAACGGAAAAGATGCGATTGGGCGCCTAGTTCTTGGGCGAATTTCGCGACCCCTCTTCCCAAGTCGAGTTGTCGCAAGGCCCTGGCATTCGTGAGTGATTGTGCAGAAACTCGGAAAGAATGACTGGACAGGGAACACCCACAGTGCACGCCGCGAGTTGTTCGCGAGCGGCCTGCCGGTCTAGCTGTATTTCCCATTCTGAGCTGAAATGCTGAACGAAACTGTCGTTATTGTGTTTGGTCGTTTGGCACCCGATGCGCCCGCACAACCGTCCGCTGCAAATAGACGCCGTTCTGGTAGTCGAATGGTCCACCGCAGGTAATGAGCGTCAGGCTTTCATCGTCGGTCGGACCAACGATTTCTGAGATCGGTGCGTTCTCAGAGTCGTAGTTCTTCACCCATTCGACGGCATATGTGTAGACCTGACCGTCTTCGCCGGTGACCTGAATCTGGTCATCCGTTTGCAGTGATCCGACGCTATAGAAGACGGCTGGGCCTACATCCCAGTAGTCGAGATGGCCGGCCATTACGGCGTTGCCCTGTTCGCCAAGCTTGGCCGTTTCTTTGTACCAGGAAACGACCCATGGTCCGGTCGGATCCTGCATCTTGCCATCGACGATCTCAATCGATTCGACTTCGGCATCGACGCCGGCTTTCTGAATCTTGATCGCAACAGGTTTGACGCCCGCTGCTAACACCGGCGCCGGGTTGAGTCCGATCGGCCCGGGCCGCAGACCGCCGGTTGTCGGCATTTCTCCAGTTTTCGTGGAAACGATCGGCGCATTTGCGGATACGGTCGCCGTCATTGCAATCAACATCAAAAGTAGGACAACCGAAAGGCCAAACCCGGAAACTCGCCACCTGGCAATTGGCCGCACGGGGATAGAGTGGTCAACTATCTTATTCATGGTCCGCTTTCCGTCTCCTCTCCGCTGAAACCGGTCAGTGCGGCAGAGAAAACTAAGTCATCAGGTTCAGTAACAGTCGCCGCGTCTCATAGCTCATAACGCGCGACACACGATAATCGTATCACCCGATTTACGTTGAATCGACATGGGCCGGTTTGCTCGAACCGGGCCGCGTTTCTTGCTCGTCAATTTATGCTGCTCGTATACCGCGCGAGCATCGACATCTTAAAGCTTTGAAGGCGGCGACTGCGAGCCCAACTATTGCGCTCCGATGCAACCGTCGATGAAACGGTCTAACTGGCGCAATGAAATCTCATCGAGCGGTATGGCAGGCTGACGCTGATGCGCGGACGAAAACACGCCTCGCCGCACGAGCTCGTGTTTGGCCGACGCGACCGAAAAATCGATTGACTGCATGGCCCAGAGTACATACGGCAGTGCGTTTTTGAACGCGCCTTCCGCCAGAACCGGACGGCTGGCTTCGAAATTCCGCTGAATCCCTGCGAACAGTCGAGTGAAGTTGGGCGCCGGCATGCTCCCGACCGCTCCCCGCCCGAACGCGTCGATGGCCCCTAGTCCGCCCCAACCGCAGAAAACCCTCAAACGCCCCTTGCTTAGGCGTATGGTCTCGCTGATCGTCGCGCCTTGCGGCATTCCTTCGGTCTTCACGTACTGAATGGTCGGCACGAGTTCGGCGAGGCGCGCCCATAGCGCGGGGCCCATTGAAACGCCGGTCAACTGGGGCGCATCCTGAATCACAATTGGAACGTCGACCTCCAGTCCAATCCGCTGGTAATACGTGAAGAGGCTCGCTTGATCAGGTTTGACGAAATACGGCGGCAGCACCATCACCGCGTCCGCGCCGGCCCTCGCCGCTCTCGCTGCCCGGTCGATCGCCACCTCCGTTCCCGCGCCGTCGGCAGAAATAACGACCGGCACGCGTCCCGCATTTTGTTCAATAACAGTCTCGGTTACCCGTTCGCGTTCTGCCTCGGTCAGTTTGTAGCCCTCACTGGCGATTGCCAGGGCCGCAACTCCGCTCGCCCCTTCCGCGATCACGAAGTCAATTTCTCGGCGCAGGCTCTCGAGATCGAGCCCGCCGTCCTCGGAAAACGGCGTGCAGAGGATTGGAATGCACCCGCGTAACGTGCTCATTCAAGATTGTCCGTCTGCAAAGCAGCGACGTCTATGCGATTGCCGTCGCGCCGTTCCCAACCGGGTGCGAACAGGGGTAGGAAGTTTGAGATTTCGTACGGATGCTTCTCGATTTCACTCCAGTTGAGATCGATGCCGAGACCAGGACTGTCCGGGATCGAAATCTTGCCGTCGACGACGTCAGGAGCGTGGTCGACCAAGTCTCGTTCCCACGAAACGTTGAATTCATCGAACAGCTCCTGGATCAATATGTTTGGCGTGCACGCACCGAGTTGCACGCACGTAGCGGTCGAAACCGGGCCTTGCGCCTGATGCGGCGCGACGACCCCATAATGAGCATCGACCATCGCGCAAACCTGCCGCGTTTTCCAAATCCCGCCGAGATTGGACGGGTCGGGTTGCAAGATGTGAACGGTGTTTTGCGCGAGCAGTTCGGCGAATTGGTGCGAGGTCGTGAAACTTTCACCCGTCGCGACTGGGACCGAGATTCGTCTCGCGACTTCGGCGGTAGCGTCGATCTTCATGTGATCGGTCGGTTCTTCAAACCAAGTGGGGTCGAACTCAGCGATCTCCTCGCCGATCCGAATTGCCTCGGCGACACTGAAGCGGCGGTGCCCTTCGATCATGATCTGCACTGACGGACCGACGGCTTCGCGCACCGCCCGCACGATCGCAAGAGCGAGCCTGCGGTCGTCGTTATCCATAACGCGGTGCGCTGCCCCGAACGGGTCGAACTTGAGCGCCCTGTAGCCACGGCCAATGACATCGATCGCCTTTTCCGCAAACGAATCGGGCGTGCGGGGACCTGCGTACCAACCATTCGCGTAGACCGGCAGTGATTCGTGATAACGGCCGCCGAGCAGATCGTAAATCGGGCGGCTGGTTGCCTTCCCAATGATGTCCCAGCACGCGATCTCGACGCAGGCGACCGCGTTCATCTGAATCTGGCCGCCTTCGGAATAGACATCACGCGTCATACGTTGGTGGATCGTCTCAACTTGGAACGGATCCATTCCTTCGTATCGGGGCGCCAGCTCATGGACTGCCGCTTCAACGGTTTTGGCGAACGCATTCAGCGACCCTTCGCCGATACCGTAGAGACCCGGCTCATCCGTGTCGAGGCGAACGAAGAGCCAATTCTTCCACGGATTTCCCACGATGTAGGTCGTCGCCCGCGTGATCCGCACGGTGATCTCCTTCGGCCTCTTGACGGCGAATCAGGTCTTGAAGTTCCGAATGGCGTGATCCTACCGCGAGTTGAGATCGAATTAGCGAGTTACTGTTCAGGTGGTAAAGGAGGCTCAGTTGGCGGTGGCTCGGCCAGCGGCGGCGGAACGGACCGAAGCGTGGTCGGCGTCTGCGTCTGCGCCTGGGCAGGCGCGGGCGGTTGCTGAGCAGGTGGACCGCTCGAGGAGGTGCCGCTTATCGCGGTAGCCGCGCCAACGAATGCTTCGAGAAGATCGATTGGGAGCGGGAAAATAACCGTCGTGTTCTTTTCGGCTCCGATCTCCGTCAATGTTTGCAAGTAGCGAAGCTGAATCGTCACCGGGTTTCGATGGATGACTTCGGCCGCTTCCGCGAGTTGCTGGCTCGCCTGGAACTCGCCTTCGGCATGAATGATTTTTGCGCGTTTTTCGCGCTCAGCCTCGGCTTGTCTAGCCATTGCTCGCTGCATTGATTGCGGCAACTCAACGTCGCGGACTTCCACGACCGACACTTTGATGCCCCATGGCTCGGTCTGTTGATCGATGATCTGCTGGAGCTCGCGGTTGATCTTTTCTCGTTCCGACAGCAGCTCGTCAAGCATCGACTGCCCGAGCACACTCCGAAGCGTGGTCTGCGAAATTTGCGAAGTGGCCCGAATATAATCCGCCACGTTCACTACGGCCGCGTTTGGATCGACGACGCGAAAGTACGCAACCGCATTCACTCGGACCGTGACGTTGTCACGAGTGATCACTTCCTGCGCCGGAACATCCATCGTCACGGTCCGAAGATCGACCTTCATCATCCGCTCGACAAACGGAATGAGAATGATGAGTCCCGGCCCGCGCGGACCGACCAGTCGCCCGAGCCGGAATACCACGCCCCGCTCGTATTCCTGCACAACCTTGATCGCCGCGAAAAGGACGACGAGCACGAAAAACACGATGACGAGGAGGACACCTATTGCAGCGCCCATCAACTGCTCCTGCCGATAACGCTCGACGGTTTATTGAAATGATGCATTCCTATACCTTACCCGACTCGTCCGCAATCCGCGCGGTTCGTGCTGTCGGATACACCTGCTCTGCGGCGCGGCGGGCGATTCCCAAGCTAACCTCCTGCTCGGTCGCCAGCACGACCTTCATCTTCATGCCCTCGACTTCCGCTACCTTAACCGGTGTCCCGACCTTGATCTCACTACCTTCAGGACCCGTTGTCGCCGACCACAACTCGCCATGCACATAGACCATGCCAGTGGGATCGAGGGCTTGTCGCACTTCACCGATTTCGCCGATCAGCGCTTGCTTACCGGTATACGGCCGCCGCAACCGAGTTCTCACGACGAGGCTTGCGATCCACAGGAAGAATACGACGAGGCATCCAGTCATCGCCCAAATCACCGGTCTTGAGATCTGGAAGCCCGGCGGAGCGTTGGACCCGATCAGCAGGTAGGAACCAATGACGAAGCTGAAGATCCCGCCGATCGTGAGCGTGCCGAAAGAAGGCACGTAGAGATCGGCCGCGAAGAGGATGAACGCGAAGATGATCAGAAGTACCCCGGTCCAGTTAACCGGCAATGTGCCTAGGGAATAGAGCCCAAGCAGAATACAAAGGCCGCCAACAACGCCCGGGACAACCACGCCGGGATGGGTCAATTCCAGGAAGAGACCGAGCATACCAAAGCTCAGCAGGATGTAGGCGATTGTCGGATCGGCAATCAGTTGGAGAAAACTCTCCAGCATCCCCATGTCGATAGTGTTGACTTCGGCGTCCTTGGTCTGCACCGTCGCCGTGCCGTCGGCCATTTGCACGGTCATGCCGTCGATCTCGTCGAGCAGCGTGTTCAAGTCCGGCGCTACGAGATCGACAACGTTCATTTGTACCGCTTGATCTGCGGTGATATTGACCGCATTGCGAACGGCGTCTTCCGCCCAATCGGCGTTTCGGCCCCGCAGATTCGCCAGGTTGGTGATCTGTGCGACGGCGTCATTCGTCACCTTCTTGTTCAGGGTCGCGTCGCCTTCGGTCGGATTGCCTGACGCGTCGAGAAAGACAGGCGACGCTGAACCGATATTCGTGCCCGGCGCCATGGCCGCGACATGGGCCGCATAGGTGATATAGACACCGGCCGATGCAGCCCGGGCCCCACGGGGCGAGACATAGACAACGACCGGCACTTTACTTTCGAGAATGTCGCGGATCATGTCGTCCATCGCGGAGCTGAGACCACCGGGCGTGTCCATTTCGATAACCAGGGCAGCGGAGCCATCATCTTCGGCGTCCTTGATCGCGCGGGATAGGTAATGCTCCATTACCGGCGTGATGGTGTCGTCAACGGTGATCACATCGACATGCTTGGTGTCAGCATGCGCGAGGTCGCCCGAAATCAAGGTGCTGAGGGCAAGACAAAGCAAGAACAGTGGAATCATCGCGGGAGCGCGATGACGAGAAGAAGCCGGGCGCAGGCGCGAGGAGCGAGAAAATGTTAGCGGGAAGGCGGGCATCGTTGTCCCTCCAAGGTTTTCGTTCAAGTATAGAGGGACGGTAGCGTAGACTGCACGGAATCAAACGTACATCACACCAAGACGTGTCGCTCGCCAGCGAGGGCACGACCCGCGGCGATCGCGACACGAAAGAAGTAATTGTCATTCGTCGGGATAAAATCCCCGCGACCCACGAACACGTCAGTGACGATCGTCCTAAACGGTCGGATACTTGTCCCCGTGATCTCGTCAACGTCTTTGGCGAACAAGCCCAATAGTCCGGCGATTGGCAATCTCAAGAGAGCATCGAGTTCGTCGGGATCGGGTCGATACTCGGTCAACCGGCGATCATCGCGGAACAAAAAAAGGTCCTGAATCTCGCGGTCCAGGATGCCTGGCTCTGATTCAGAGGCGCAGAGTCGCACGCCTAGCGGTCGCAGATCCTGCTCGGCGACTGGAACCCCAATCTCTTCTTCGACCTCGCGCAGCGTGTCGGCAAGCATCTCGCCATGCCGGTAATGACCGCCGACCGTCGCGTCGAGCCGACCTGGCCACGTGTCCTTATTCGCACTGCGGCGCTGGAACAACAGGAAAGGTTGGTGCCGGTCGACCCCTGCGACCCAAACATGGACTGACCGGTGCCAATCACCGTCGCGATGCACGTCGGCGCGCCGCTTGACCTGGCCCGTCGGCTGGCCGTCCGCGCGCACGACATCAAACAACTCCGACGGGTCTTGGGCAACGCCATCCGGTTCAGTCCGCGCCATTAGTCATGTCGATCCGACTCAAGCAAACCAAACACCAGCAGATCGTGGAACGTCCCCTCGAAGAATGATGCATCGCGGAGCGTCGCTTCGTGGACGAAACCAATCCGTTTGAAGACCTGGTGCGCCCGCTCATTGAATGCTTCACTCCTCGCCCAGATGCGCCGCAGGCCCCAATCTTCGAAGCAGGCAGTCACCGCCGCTCCGAGTGCATCTGAACCGAGCCCCTGTCTCCACAACTCGGGCTCGCCGATGAGCATCGACAGCTCGGTTGACTGAGCGCATGCGTTGAACTCGCCAAATTGGATGAACCCGATGGTCCTCGATTCGAGAGTTTCGATCATCAAACACTCGGGCCGCCCAAGTCGCGCCTCGCCTTCGAGCCAGACTTCAATGTGGCCTTGAACCTCGGTCAGCGAAGGACACGAGGAAGGCAAGCCCCAGTACCGCATAACCTCAGGGTTGTTAAGCCAGCGATGCAACTCGACCGCATGATGGCGATCCATCGCCTGCAAGTTGACCAAGTCACCTTTGATCATGTGTCCTTGCCTCCCCAGGCTCACCCTAGCATCCACGTCGAAGACACCGCAACCGCAAAGAAGAACGGGCCGATTGCGCGCTGGCAACCGGCCCGATGTCAGTCCGCGAGGCAGGTGCTAGCCGTGTCCGGTAACCCGCGAGGCGATCGTCAGGGCATTCGACCAGTCGTTCGCAAGGTCAACGATCCGGCCTGAGAACAAACCGAGCGCGAGGTTTGCAATCACCATGATGCCGATCCCGACGTTTAAGAGCATCGTCGACGCGGGGCGGAGCGCTCGATCGGGCGAGGCGAAATACATGACTGCGACGACGCGAAGGTAGAAATAGGCGCTGACGGCCGAAGCGATGATCACACTGAAGGCGAGCCAAACGTAGTGGGACTCAATAGCCGCGACGATCACGTAGTACTTCGCGTAAAACCCAAGCAGCGGCGGTATCCCCATCAACGAGACCATGAAAACGGCCATCGCGAACGCGGCGATCGGCCGGCTTGCGGCCAAGCCGTTGAAATCGTCGAGGGTGATGCCGTGACCGCGCTGCTGAATCCAGGCGACCACAGCGAACGCGCCGATGTTCATGAAGGTGTAGGCAAGGATGTAATACAGGAGCGCTGATACGCCGCGATCGCCGGTATCCGACGCGTTGCCGAAGCCGCCCTTAGCGTTGTAGGCGGCCAAACCGACGAGCATGTAGCCCGTGTGGGCAATCGAGGAATAGGCGAGCATGCGCTTGATGTTGCGCTGCGAGATCGCGACGATGTTGCCGAAAATCATCGTCAGGAGCGCAAGCACGGCGATTAGGTTCGACCAGTCGTCCCGAAGCGGCCCAAGCCCTTGAACCAAGAGCCGAATGATCGCCGCAAACCCTGCTGCCTTCGGACCCACTGACATGAAGGCCGTGACCGGGGTCGGCGCGCCATCGTACGCGTCCGGCGTCCACATGTGAAACGGCACGGCGGCGATCTTGAATCCGAGCCCGACCGTCACTAGCAAGAGTGCGAGCAGAACTGCCGGTTCTTGGTGGTTAGTGCCGGCAATCGACGCTTGCAAACTGACCGCGATGTCGTCGAGATTGGTCGAGCCAGTCAGGCCATAAATCCAAGAGAATCCGTAAATGAGAATTGCGCTCGCGAAAATGCCGAGTAAGAAGTATTTGAGCGCACCCTCGACCGAGGACAATCGCCGCCTTGCGAACGCCGTGAGCACATAGGTCGCCAGCGATGACAATTCGATGCCGACGAAGATCATGACCATGTCGCCTGCGGCCGAAACGAGCGTCGCGCCCAGAACCGAAAACGCCAAAAGCAAATAGAACTCGCCGATCGGCATTCGGCCTTCGAGGTTCTCGACGTAGCTTGCCGAAATCATGACCGAGAGGATCGCGGCGACGAGAATCACCGCCGTCAGAAACACGGTTAGCCCGTCGGCGCGAAACATGCCGTTAAACGTGCTCGAATCGTCGCCCTTTTGCCAGTAGAGCGCGACCATCGCCGCCACATACCCGGCCAGCGAAACGGTCGTCAGCCAGACGTAGTGCATCGGCTTCGGCAGGAACGCATCGAGCAGAAGGAGCAGCATTGTTAGGCCAAACAGGATGACCTGAGGCGTGGCGATACCAAAGTCTGGTGACGTTAAGTTCAGATTCAGCAAATCCACTCAGTGCTCCTTCGGCCAATCTGGTCGAATTTGCTTTCGCTCAGCGCTAGGTCAGAAATGGTGCCAAGATCCGTTCAAATGTCGGCTGCACGATGTCGAAAATCGGTTTCGGATAGACGCCGACCGCGATGGTCAGCACCGCCAGCGGCGTCAATGTGATCGCCTCTTTCAAACTCAAATCGGGCCAAATCGACGAATCCGCCCGTCCTTCTTCGAGCAGGCTGCGATCGGCGCCATGCTCGTCCTCCTCGTGCGAGCCCCCGGCGACTGGCAGCGGCTCAAGCCCATGTCCACGAGCGCCGGCGCGCTCCAATTGCAGACGCTCTTCGGGTGTCAGTTCGGTGTCACCTGGATCGGGCAGTTCGCCGGGCAGGCGGCCAAAAATCACTCGCTGGAACATCAACATCATGTACCACGCGGCGAAGATAACCACGGCAAAGGTAAAGAGAGCCGCCCACGGGTTGTAGTCCCAGGTGCCGAGCGCGACAAGAAACTCGCCGATGAACCCAGAGAGACCCGGCAAACCAATGCTCGCAAGCATAAAAAGCATGAAGAACGCCGAGTACACCGGCATCCGACCGGCAAGACCGCCAAACGCCGAGATCAAACGCGTGTGCGCGCGTTCATAAACGACACCGACGAGCAAGAAGAGCGCGCCCGTGTTGAACCCGTGGGCCAGCATGACCATCATCGCGCCGTTGAACCCCTGAAGGTTGTCCGCCGTGTGGGCGTAGACATTCACGAAGATCCCGAGCGTGACAAAGCCCATGTGACTCACGGATGAATAGGCAATCAGCTTCTTGAGATCGGGTTGGACGAGGGCGACGAGGGCGCCATAGATGATCGCGATAATCGAAAGGATGACGATGTAGATGGCCCAGTCCTCGGAACCTTCCGGGAAGAGCGGCAAGTTAAACCGCAACATCCCGTACCCGCCCATCTTGAGCATGACCGCGGCCAGAATGACTGATGCCGCGGTCGGCGCCTCGACGTGAGCATCGGGCAGCCAGGTATGGAACGGGAACATCGGCACCTTCACCGCGAACGCGATAAAGAAAAGCGCGAACACGACGCCCTGGAATACGTCGCCATACGCACCTTTGCTCCACCCCGTTTGCAATTGCAAAATGTCGAGCGTGCGCTCGCCGGTTTTTTCGTAATACGCTTGATAGGTCGCGACGATGCCCAACAGCATTAAGAGCGATCCCACCAGGGTGTAAATGAAGAACTTGACCGCCGCGTAGACGCGGTTCGCACTGCCCCAGACGCCGATCAGCAGCGCCATCGGGATCAACATGATTTCCCAGAAGATGTAGAACACGAACAGATCGAGCGCGACGAAAACGCCGAGCATGCCGGTTTCGAGCAAGAGGAGCGCGACGTAGTACTCGCGCGTTCTCGTGTTGACCGTGTCCCAGGACCAAATAATGGCAATGACTGAGAGCAGCGTCGTCAGGCCGATCAGGAGCACAGCGATGCCATCCACACCAAAGTGATAGGAACTGCCGACATCGGAAAGCCAGCTCACGTGCTCTTCGTACTGGAATTTGTCGTTGTGGTCGAAGCCGATGAGCATGACGACAGACAGCGCGAAACTGCCGAGCGCAGCGATGAGCGCGATCAGGCGCGCGGTTTCACGGGTCACGTTCGGGATCAGAAAGATCACGAGACCGCCAATGATCGGCAGATACGTGATCGCGCTCAGCAGCGGAAAGCTATCCACAAGAGTCTCCTAGGAAGATCAAGTGGTGAGGGTCGCGCGCCGCGCAGGCAGAGACCGAGCGCATGCCGGGCAATGCCGTTTCACTCATCGCTGTTTTCCCACCTTTCATCCCAGTCCCCAACTTTGTTGCGCATAAGTATCTAGCGGAACAAATCACTGAAGGCCGCCAGGTAGACCCCGACGATGACGACCATGCCGAGCGCAATCGCCAACGCGTAATTCGCCACCAAGCCCGTCTGCACATGCCGCAAGCGCTGGCTTGTCGAATTGATAGCGGCGGCGACCCCGTTCACCGCGCCGTCGATGATCTCGACGTCGACGACTCTCCACATGAAGTTCGCGGTTCGCTTCGCTGGCTGGACGAAGATCCGGTCGTAGAGTTCGTCGAACCGCCATTTTTCGTAGAAGAAGAGATAGATCGAGCGATAGCGATTGGCCACCGCGACCGGACTAATCCGGCCGGTGATGTAGGCGAGATAAGCGACGAAGACGCCGGCCAGCGCGACGATCGTCGAAATGATGCCGAACGTGATCGTGGTTGTGTTCGAGACCTTATGCTCTGCGGGAGCCGCTTCAGCGGCTGATTCATCTTGGGCGCTGACAGTGTAAAGCGCCGCTTGTTCGGTGCTCGCGGCTGGCTTCGACTGCTCGAAGACCGGCTCCAGGAAGTTCGCCAACGGCCCGTCCTCGGGCGGAAATTCGACAAACCCGATGATCGCGGCGGGAATCGCCAAGAGGATCAAGGGAATAGTCATCACCCACGGCGACTCATGCGGATGGATATGCGCCGTGTCGTACCTCGGCGCGGTAAAGAACGTCAGGAAGACAAGTCGGAACATGTAGAGAGCGGTGAGGAAGGCTGCGACGAGACCGACGATAGCGATCAGGTTGCCCCACGAAACGAGATCCTGGCTCGTCCATGCGCCGACAATAATCTCGTCTTTGCTCCAGAATCCGGCGAACGGCACGACGCCGGCATTGGCTAGGGCCGCGATCATGAACGTCCAAAAGGTGATGGGCATGTATTTGCGGAGCCCGCCCATATTTTTGATGTTCTGTTCGTCGTGCATGCCATGGATGACACTGCCACTTCCGAGGAAGAGCAGGCCCTTAAAGAAGGCATGTGTCATCAGGTGGAAGATCGCCGCGATCCAGGCCCCACTGCCGAGCGCAAACGCCATGTATCCGAGCTGGCTGACGGTCGAATAAGCGACCACGCGCTTAATGTCGTTTTGAGTCAACGCGATCGTCGCCGCCATGAACGCGGTGAACGCGCCGATCGTTGCCACCACCCACAATGCGGTATGCGACTCTTCGAAGATTGCATGCGAGCGGGCGACCATATAGATTCCGGCGGTGACCATGGTCGCGGCGTGAATCAACGCCGAGACGGGAGTCGGGCCTTCCATCGCGTCGGGAAGCCAAACATGGAGCGGGAACTGTGCGCTTTTGCCGACAGCGCCGGTAAAAAGCAACAGCGCGATAATCGTCATCTTAGTAGTCGAGATCTCTGACACTCGCGCGAAGACGCCGTTATCGCCGAAGAAATTGAGCGTCCCGAACGTCCAGAAGATCATCATCACGCCGAGGCCGAAGCCGAGGTCGCCTATTCGGTTGACGATAAAGGCTTTCTTCGCCGCGTTTGCTGCCGATCGGCGTTTGAACCAAAAGCCGATCAAGAGATAGGAGCAGAGACCGACCGCCTCCCAAAAGACGAAGAGCAGGAGGTAATTCTCGGCGAGGACCAGCATCAGCATCGAGAAAACAAAGAGGGGCAGGTAGCTGAAAAACCGGTAGTAACCCGGATCGTCGCGCATATAGCCAATCGAGTAGACTTGGACGAGAAAGCCGACGGTCGTCACGACCATCAGCATTACCGCCGTCAACTGATCGACGAAGAGATTGACGTCGACATCAAAGCTGCCCGAGGGAATCCATGTGAAAAGGTGCTGGCTAAGCGCTTGGTCCTTATCATGCACGTCATAGAGAACAAGGAGCGAGATAAACCACGAAGCAAATACCGCAGGACACGCAATCCGATGCGCTTTGTCCTTGATATACCATCGGCCGAGCAGGAAGTTGATGGCAAACGCCGCCAGCGGCAGGAGTGGAATGAGAAAGAGGTAGCTGGCCATTAGGCTTCAGTCCCCGAAATCTGATTGTCGCCTGAACCCGGATAAATGCCTCGCATCAAGACATTCACATTCAATGTCGGGATAGTCGGCTTTAACCGACTTCCGGGTCTGAGGCCGAGAATCAATACCCGCGCAGGATCGCAAACCACGCCAGTCTTCAAGTGAGCCACGACTTCCCTACTCCCCAGGTCCATCAACGCCCTCTAATCGCGTAGCGTGCGGAACTCATCGACATCGACGGTACGCACGCGCCGGCTCAACGCCAGCACGATTGCGAGGCCGACCGCAGCCTCAGCCGCGGCCACCGCGATCGTGAAAATGGCGAAACCTTGGCCGCGCAGTGAATTCATTTGCCATCCGAAGGCGACCAACGACATGTTCGCCGCGGTTACCATCAGTTCGACACACATGAAGATGATCAGCAAATTGCGGCGGATGAGTACACCCATCATACCTATGATGAAGAGCGCGGCGCTTAAGAAGAGAAAGTGTTCGACTGAAATCTCGCCCATGCCTCGTCTCTCCCTCGCTAACGACGGCCGCCGACCGTCGTGTACGCGTCTGGATCTTTCACCATGATCAGCTCGCGGCCGACCACTGCTTCTTCCTCTTCCGGCGTTCGGTTTGCAACTATTGGAGTTTCGCCCAACGGCCCGGTCGGCAACGAGAGATCAGTTCCGCGCGGATGCCCGAGCGAAATCGTGTCCCGTCGCTGCGGCAAATATTCGCCCAGGCGTTCCGGCAGCGCGAGCACAATCGCGCCGATCACGCCGACAGTGAGAACGAGCGAAACAATCTCGAAGGGAAGCAAATAGGTCGTGTAGAGCGTCCGCCCGATGGCCTGCGCATTTCCACCAACCGCTTGCACTGTGGCGGGATCGGCATCGCCACCGACTCCAACGACCGTGCGATCGATGATCGCGATGCCGACTTCGAGCAACAACATCGCCCCGAGCAAAAGCCCGACGAATCGTTGGATCGGTCGACCGCGGTGGAACTCGGGCAAGTCGTCGGGATCGACCAACATCAGCACGAAGAGCACAAGCACCATGATCGCGCCGGTGTAGACAATGACTTGAATCACCGCCAGAAACTCGGCGCCGAGCATAACGAAAACCGCGGCCACGTTGAAAAAGCAGAGCACCAAGAAGATCGCCGAGTGTACGGGGTTGCGGGCGGCGACGACGCCGATCGCAGCCAGCACGCAGACCGCGGCGACCATATAGAAAATAACGACGTCCCAGGGCATCGCTATGCTCCGCTAAAAGAGTTGGCCGTTGCCAATGAGCCGGATAAAGGCGGTCATGATGATGTTCAACAGCACCAGTGGGAGCAACACTTTCCAGGCAATTCCCATCAGCTGATCGTACCGGAATCGAGGTAACGTCCCGCGGAGCCAGACATAGAAAAAGAGGAACAGCACCGTTTTGACGAAAAGCCAAAGCAGGCCGAGTCCCCAATGTTCGCTGCCTGGTCCGCTCGTTCCGCCGAGGAAAAGTGTGCTCGCGAAAAGCGAAATCACGATCATCGAGATGTATTCGCCGAGAAAGTAGAACGAGAATCGGAAGGCCGAGTATTCAGTGTGGAATCCTGAGACAAGTTCTGTTTCGGCTTCGGGCAGATCGAAGGGCGCACGATTCGTCTCTGCCACCGCCGCGATCATGAAGATCACGAACGCAAGCGGCTGCGATAGGATGTACCAGTTGCTCACCGAAAATGGGCCGATCTCAAGATTGTCCTGCTGAGCAAGCATGATGCCCTGCAGGCTCAAGGTGCCTGCCAGCAAGAACACACCCACGAGCGACAAACCGAGGATGATCTCGTAGGAGACAACTTGCGCCGCAGAGCGCAATCCACCGAGCAACGAATACCGATTCGCGGAGGCCCAAGCGCCGAGAATGATGCCGTACACGCCGACTGAACTGAAAGCGAGAACGAACAACGCGCCGACATTTAAGTCGGTGATGAACAGGTGAATGTCGCGTCCGAAGAGATGGATGGTTCCCCCGAACGGGATCACCGCCACGGAGACGATCGAAGTGATAAAGATGATCAACGGAGCGAAATAGAAAACCGGTTTGTCCGCGGCCCGCGGGATGAGGTCTTCCTTGCCGAGCAGTTTGATGCCGTCGGCAATCGGCTGGAGGATGCCCTTCGGACCGGTTCGAGTCGGGCCCATCCGATCTTGCATCGCCGCTAAGACCTTGCGTTCGAACAGGGTCATGTAAGCCATGCCGATGAGCAAGACGTTCATGATGATGAACGCCACTATGAAGGTGAGCCAGAGTGGCTGGTCACTCATGCGTCGGGTCGCTCCGTGGTCCTTCTCGCCCGGTTCTCCGCGCGATCGATCAAAAGTTCCGCCGAGTGGAGATCGTGTCCGCGTACACGGCGTCCACCCTCGCCGCACACTTCACGGTCGGCAATTGCCGACCGTGTCGCGTCTATGGTACCGCCATTCCTCGAACTTGCGCGAGCAGCTCCAAAACTGTACGCGCTTCGCCTTGGCCGCCATCTCGTTATCGATCCACTGATCCAAGCACGATGTCGATCGTCCCGATCAGCGCCACAACGTCCGCAAGCATCGACCCCTGCGCCATATGTGGAAGGATCGCCAAGTTCACAAAGTCCGGGGCGCGAATGCGGAATCGATACGCAATCGGCGTTCCGTCGGACACGAAATAATAGCCGTTTTCGCCTTTAGGATGCTCGACTGCGGCATAGGCTTCGCCAACAGGTGGGCTAAATCCCTTGATCACCCAGATGAAGTGCCGCTGCATGTCTTCAGCCGTCGTCATCGTCCCCTTGTGCGGCGGGATGACGTAAGCAGATTCATAAGCCATCAGGGGGCGATCGTCGTTTTCAACCGCGTCAAGCGCCTGCTTGATGATCCGTAACGCCTGCCGCATTTCTTCCATACGCACGAGATAGCGGTCGTAAACATCGCCGTGCTGTCCGAGCGGAACTTCGAAATCGAGCCGATCGTAGATGGAGTACGGCATCGCCTTCCGAATGTCGTAATTAATACCGGAACCGCGCAAACATGCGCCGGTCAGCGAATATGAAATCGCTGCCTCTGGCGAGATCACGCCGACGCCTTTGGTGCGCGCCATCCAGATCGGATTGGCGCTCAAAAGATCGGCGTACTCCTGCTGCCGGTCAGGGAAAATCTTGAGAAAGTCGCGAATTAACCCGGGAAGCCCTGGAGGGATTGGGCGTGAAAAACCGCCGATCTCCATCATGTTAGTGGTCAAGCGCGCGCCGCAGAACGCTTCAAAAATATCGAGAATGATCTCTCGCTCGCGGAAGCAGTACAGCGACATCGACAGCGCGCCGATATCGAGCGCATGGGTGCCGAGCCAGATGAGATGGGACGCAATCCGGCTCAGCTCGGCCATGATCGTGCGCCAATATTCTGCGCGCTCGGGCGCTTCAACGCCGCACAGTTTTTCGATCGCCATCACGCAGCCAAGGTTGTTCGAGGGCGCCGCCACGTAATCCGTGCGATCAGTCCATGGAATCACTTGGGCATAGCGATGCGATTCGCCAAGCTTTTCGACCCCTCGATGGAGATAGCCGATCACGGGATCACAATCGGTGATAACTTCGCCGTCGAGCTTGAGAATCACCCGCAACACGCCATGCGTACTTGGGTGCTGCGGTCCCATATTGAGCGTGAGCAGTCGCTGTCCGCCTTCGAGCGCTTGCTCGTCGGTGATCGTCATCGTCCCGGTTGACGGCGCCTCTTCGCTTTCGTCCAGGCTCGATCCGGCATGGGCTTTATCGGTAATCACAGTCATGGTGGGTCTAAACCCCTCTTCCGGTCCAGCGGGTGCGCACGCGCCCGACAGTCCGTTCAGTGTTGTACACGGGGAATTCGCGCCAGCCGCGAAGCGGATAATCCTTCCGCAATGGGAACCCTTCGTCCCAATCATCGGCAAGCAACATTCGTTTCAGGTTGGGATGGCCATCGAAGATGATCCCAAACATGTCGTAGGCCTCTCGTTCCAGCCAATTTGCGCCGTTCCAGAGGGGAACTAGGGAAGGCATGGGTTCACCGTCATTGCAACCAGCCTTGATCCGCAGGCGCACCCGGTTCTTCACCGAATACAGCAAGGCGACGACATCGAAACGCGGTTCCGAGCGCAAGCGGAGCATGTCAACCGCGGTCAGATCGGTGAGGAAGTTGAAGTTCAGCTTTTCGTGATCTCGGAGGAATGCGCACACTTCGCGGAGAAGCTCGCGCCGGACATGAACCGTTGTCTCATCGCGAAACCGCACCAGGTCCACAATCGCGTCGGGCATGCTCGCGCGCAGTTCCCGCACCGCGGGATGTCGCTCAAGATCAGGGTCAACATACGCCTCGCGGCTCCACGGGTCGACCGTGAGCAGCGACGATGGCTCCTCACTCGTTGATTCGGGGGCGGTTCCTTCGCTCACCTATGATCGCTCCTCAGACATCCCCGTCCCTAGCAGTTGAGACGATTAGGCGTGCACCGCTTCCATCGCGGATCGGCGCTCGGCGATCCGCTGTGATTCGGCGGCCGCGATGCCTTGCTTTTTCGCCATCGTCTCGTATTTGATTACCTTGTTTTGTAGTTCGAGGATGCCATAATACAGCGCCTCCGGCGTCGGTGGGCAACCGGGAACGTAGATATCGACCGGCACGACCTGGTCGACGCCTTGCACAACAGCATAGGTGTCGAATGGGCCCCCGACATTGGCGCAGCTCCCCATCGAAACGACCCATTTCGGCTCCGGCATTTGATCGTACAGGGTGCGCACTACCGGCGCCATCTTCTTTGTCACCGTGCCGGCGACGATCATGAGATCAGCCTGGCGCGGAGAGGCGCGATAGAGCATGCCGAATCGTTCTGCCAAATCGAACCGGCTCATCGAGGCCGAAATCATCTCAATCGCGCAACAAGCGAGACCAAACTGGAGCCACCAAAGCGACGAACGCCGGGCCCAGTTGAAGACGAAGTCAAGCGAGGTGACAAAGATATTCTTATCGAAGCGGTCATCGATCAGACCCATTCCAGAGCCCCCTTCTTCCAGGCATAGATGTAGCCTAGAAACAGCAACCCGATGAATGAAACCATTTCAACGAAACCATAGGTTCCGAGATCGTCGAAGATAATCGCCCAAGGAAAGATGAAGATGGCCTCGATATCGAAAATCACGAATAACATAGCGACAACGTAGAAGCGGGGTGTATAGCTTGGCTTCACAGGGGAGACGTCCGGGACGCCGCTTTCATAGGGATCGGACTTGACTTTACTCGGCTTAGATGGGGCTACGACCCAGTTGAGAATGAGGAGCGCCATGCCCATCGCGAACGCGGATATCATCATTAGGCCAATGACGATCCAGTTCTCACCGAAGACCTGCACTGTTGCGCCGCTTCCTTTCGATCCCAGCAGCACGACGGCACTTACGGGATGATGGTGATATCAATTCGGCGCCTGTTGCGGGCCGATTCACACTCCGGTCAAGGTCTGGTATGACCGGTTGAAAGCATCGTGTATAGTATCACAATCGCCCTCGCACGAAGCCCAAGTTGTGCCTCAATGCATGTCTGTCAGTGCACTGGCACGCCCCCTGCTTAACTCCATTATTCATTCAAATTCGTGAACAGCATCTGAGAGACTGAAGCCTATGCCCGACAAATCAGGCACTCGCGCCGACAAGATTCGAGCCCTGCTTGAAGACCTCTTCACCCAAGGAATCAGTGACGAGCGAATCCTTCGCGCGATCGCGATGGTTCCTCGCGAACGCTTTGTGCCAGAAAGCCTCTTGCAAGACGCATGGTCAAACGTGGCGCTTCCAATCGGCGCCGGACAGACGATCTCTCAGCCATACATCGTGGCATTGATGACGCAAGCGCTTGCGTTGTCTGGAAACGAACGCGTGCTCGAGGTCGGCACTGGCTCGGGCTATCAAGCCGCCGTACTCGCCGAACTTGCCGCGAAGGTCATTTCAATTGAGCGCCAGCCGATTTTGGCCGCGAATGCCGAAAAGTTGCTTCGCGATTTGGAATACAACAATATCGAAATCCATATCGCCGACGGCTCCGCGGGATGGCCCGCCGCCGCGCCGTATGACCGAATCATCGTCACCGCCGCCGCCCCGCGCCTCCCGCTTGCGCTTCGCGACCAGCTCTCTCCAGAGAGCGGTCGCCTCGTCGTTCCCGTCGGCAGCGCAAGCGAACAAGCGCTTGTTGCGATCGAACGCAACGACGACCGGTTCACGCCGACGCAATTGGGTCCGGTGCGGTTCGTGCCGCTCATCGGCCGGGCCGGTTTCGCCCCCAAGGGATCAGAAAATGGGTTCCATTACGAATAGCCTTTGATTTGCATCACGTCGTCGAATCGGCAAAGCTTCTACTACCTTTACCCGCTGACTGACCGAATCATGAGCGACGACATTGCCTTGCCGGCCTCTTTGAGGCTAAACCCAACTGAGGAGAACGCCCAGTGCTCGATGACGAGCTAACATTGAAGTTCGATGAGCTCTTCCTTGTCGGCCAGTCGTTTACAGACGCCACACATGAATCGGGGGCGGGGCTTTACCTCCGCGACACCCGCCATCTCAGTCAATTGCGCATCACGATCAACGGCCAGCCGCTCGATCGCCTCGCCTTGCAACCAACTTCGTCATCCTCGGCCATCATCATCAGCGCCAACGCTGGTGAGTCTCGCCACGGCGAAGAAGGATTTCCCGCGCGCACGGTCGGAGTCGAGCAGCACATCGAACTCATCTCCGATCTTCATAACCGCATCGCCGTCCAGAGCTACAACGAAGGTGTGCGCAAGGCGACGATCGCGTTAGAAGCTGCAGCAGATTTCCGCGATTTGTTTGATATTCGCGGCTTTGCTGCCTGGGAACGGGGCGCTTCGCTTCCGGTCGACGTCAACGACTACGAGTTCACTCTTGGCTACAAGGGGGTGGACGGATTGGTAGCGAAAACGCAGCTCTGTTTCGACCGGGTGCCGAACATTGAAGTTGGCACGTCCATGCGCGGTTACCCGGTTGTCCGCGCCAGTTTTGAAGCTGATTTTGTCGACGAATCTCCTTGGTTCCTCGCCATGCGGATTTCTCCCCAGCCGGTCGAGTCAACTCAACCTGTCGTATGGGCGCGTCCACCAAGTCGAGAGCCGCGTCCTAAACCGTGGATCGAAACCGACAACGTCGCCTTCAACCACGTCATCCACCAATCCATCTCCGATCTCGATATGTTGCAAACGACCTTTCCTGAAGGGTCAGTGCCCGCCGCAGGCATCCCATGGTACGTCGCCCCATTCGGTCGGGATGCGTTGATCACCTGTCTGCAAACGATTCACCTCTACCCTGAGCGCGCAATCGAGACGCTGCGACTCCTCGCCGCCTACCAGGGCACGAAAGTCGACGACCGGCGCGAGGAGCAGCCCGGCAAAATCTTGCATGAACGACGTTATGGCGAATTGGCACGCACCAATGCGATTCCCCACTCGCCCTACTACGGTACGATCGACGCCACGCCCCTGTTTGTCATGCTCTTTGTCGAGCTCGTGAAATGGACGGGCGACGGCGACATCTACCGTTGGTTCATCCCCCACGTCCGCCGCGCTATTGAGTGGATCGAAAAATATGGCGACCGCGACGGCGACGGATTCATCGAGTACTGCTCTTTCTCCCATGGTCTCGGCGATCTCACGCATCAAGGTTGGAAAGATAGTTGGGACTCGCTTCACCATCGCGATGGACGTCCTGCCACCGGCAACATTGCCCTAGTGGAGGTCCAGGGCTACATCTATTCCGCATTGGTTGGTGTGGCTGATCTTCTTGAGACGTATGACGACTCGTCCTGGGCCGAACATCTTCGACTTCGCGCCGAGTCACTCCGTGCGCGCGTTGAAGATGCCTTTTGGCAGGACGAGATCGATTTCTACGCTCAGGGACTCGACGGCGACAAATCGCCCGTCTGCGCGGTTTCCTCGAATCCTGGCCACCTACTCTATTGCGGGCTGCCCACCGAAGATCGCGCTGACCGAATCGCGCAGCGCCTGAGTCGAGCCGACATGGACTCCGGTTGGGGTATTCGCACATTGAGTTCTGACGCCGTCACTTACAATCCGATGAGCTACCATAACGGTTCGGTTTGGCCACACGACAACTCGTTGGTCGCTGCTGGTTTTTACCGCTATGGATTCATCGACGCTGGCCACCACATCGCCTCGGATCTCTTCAGTGCTGCCGAATCCCAACTCCACAGCCGGCTGCCGGAACTCTATTGCGGTTTCTCCCGTGGCAAGTCGCTCGATGCGCCGGTCAGCTATCCGGTGACGTGTAGCCCTCAGGCTTGGGCGGCGGGCTCGATGCCGCTGCTGCTTCGCTGCTTCCTCGGACTGGAACCGGCAGGAGAAAGTGGTAATCTCAGGATCGACCCTGCCTTCCCCTCGTGGTTAAACGAAGTCACCATCTGTCACTTGCCGTACCGTCAGCAGGAGGTGAACCTGACGGTTCGCCGTAGCGGAACGGGCTATGACTGTGAAGCAGACTACTCAATTTCACGAAAATGTACGGCGGCAATGACCGAGGAGTGACAGGATGAGTGAAGTGCAAGTGATTGAACAAGAAACCGCCGTCCACCCCGACACGCAGATCGGTCATGTTCATTTGAAGGTCTCGAATCTCAACCGCTCGATTGCCTTTTATCGCGATGCGCTCGGCTTCGAAGTTCAGCAGCGCTACGGAAATCAGGCCGCGTTTCTCTCGGCCGGAGGATATCACCACCATATTGGACTAAATACATGGGAGAGCGAAGGCGGCGCGCGCCCCGCCTTCGGAACGACCGGACTCTATCATTTCGCGATCCTCTACCCTAATCGTCTCGAGCTCGCGCGTGCCCTCAAGCGCCTGATCGATCATCGCGTCCGCATCGGTGGTGCGTCCGACCATGGTGTCAGCGAGGCGATCTATTTCGATGACCCGGATGGCAATGGCATCGAAATCTATCGCGACCGCCCTCGTGAAGAATGGCCAATGCAGGACGGCGAAATCCAAATAACCCTTGACCCGCTGGACCTCGAAGACCTCCTCACTGAGCTTGATCGGTAAATTCAAGGTGCGCGCCCAAGCTCTCGGACGAAGCATGATTCGCACCGCTTTCTTCGTTGGGCGCTCAAGGCTGTCGGCCCGAAACTTCGTTGAGCCAGGTTGGCAACATTCGACTGCCCTTGTGATCTCGCAGGGATGCGGTTGTCTTCAATTGCTTCTAGCGATCGCACCGCAGCAGTAAGTTCGCGCAATCACGCGGGCCTCAAACTGAAGTCCGGGAACAAATTCTCTTGAAACGCTGGCTATCCGGTCCAGAGACTCAGAATTGGCGGATGAGTTCGAGATCGGCTTTGCTCAATTTATTCGTGCGTCCGAGCCAAAGATCGACTCCCGCCTCTTCGAGCGCATCTCGGAAGCGAAGGACGAGCGCCATTTCTCGCTCGTTCAATTCGTAGCCATACTGTTCGAGGGCCTTGGAGAGATCGTGCCGGGCAACATCGCGAAACCCAGGGTCACTCATTGCTTGCTCGGCTAGTCGCCGGAGCACGTCCATTCGAATTTCACTCGTGGTGTCCATCATTTGTCCCAAGAGCCTGCTCGACTCCAACATTGTCAAGCACAATACGCCTTCCAACGTTCCCCCCGCCATGCTTGACGGCGACCCCGACCCCTTACCCGTCTCCCGCGAACAAAATTGTACACCCCCAATCCGAGGCCAATCGAACGGCGCATGGTAGTCTCGTCCTACATTGAACGCCGCTTGCTGAAAACTTTCGTCTCCCTGCCCATCGAGAGGCACGATCCAGGTGAAATCGTTTCGAGGATTTCGACTCCCCACGACCCAACAGGTTCAGCAACCGACGTCGGCTTCCGCTCAATTGCTGACCCGGTGCACACAATGTGGAGCGCCGCTCGCCGGCTCGCCCCGCTATGTGCGCTTTCGGGTTTGCGATGAATGTGGACACACGTATCCAATTGCTGCGCGCGACCGAATCGCATCGCTCGTCGATCAAAACTCGTTTCACGAGATCGAGTCCCTGTTGATGTCGAGCGATCCGCTCGAATTCGCGGACGAGGAGCGGTACAGCGTCCGTCTCGAAGAACAGCGCCGGCAGACCGGCGAATACGACGCCGCGATAGTCGGCACCGCGACGATTCGCGGGCGTCGCGTCGTGCTTGGTGTGCTCGATTTCGCGTTCATGGGCGGCAGTATGGGTGCCGTCGTTGGCGAGAAAATCGCCATCGCTGCGGAACTCGCCAGAAAGGACCGGCTGCCGCTCGTCACGATCGTGGCGAGTGGCGGGGCACGGATGCAGGAGGGCCTCTACGCCCTCCTGCAAATGGCCAAGACAACTGCTGCTGTTGAGCGCCTGCGCGAGGGGAACGTTCCGTATATCTCCGTCATAACTCATCCTACGACCGGCGGCGTGTTTGCTTCGTTTGCGAGCCTCGGAGACGTCATCATTGCCGAACCGGATGCGCTAGTCGGGTTTGCGGGCCCGCGGGTCGTTGAGCAAATCCTCGGTCGGACGCTCCCTCCAGGATCACACACGGCGGAGTTTCTGTTCGATCACGGCATCATCGACGCTATCGTCGACCGAATTCGGCTGCGCGGCTACCTCGCCGATTTGCTCGGAATCCTCGGTTCGTCAGCCCAGCTCGGAGAGGCGTCAGTAACTCTGCCGCAAGCGCTCTCAGCGCTCCCCGAGGAGCCGCTCGTAGACGCCTGGGCGGCCGTGCAAATCGCGCGGAGCGGTGATCGACCGACAACGAGTGAGTACATTGAGCGGATGTTCGACCTCTTCCTTGAGCTGCACGGAGACAGACAATCGGGCGACGATCCTGCAATCGTCGCCGGACTTGGAGTCTTGGCAGATCATCCCGTTGCCGTCGTCGGCTTCGAGCGTGGACATGGCGAAGAATCCGAAGCGAGGCGGCACGGTCGTGCAGTTCCGTCTGGTTATCGCAAGGCCCAACGGATCATGCGCCTCGCCGCTCGGCACGGACTTCCAGTGATCACGCTCGTCGATACACCAGGGGCATACCCGGGAATCGAGTCTGAAGAAGGTGGGCTCGCAGGTGAGATCGCGGAAACACTTGCGCTCATGAGTGCGTTGTCAACTCGAACCATCGCCGCGATCATCGGCGAGGGCGGCAGCGGTGGAGCGCTCGCGCTCGCGCTCGCCGATCGCGTGCTGATGCAGCGGCACGCGATCTACTCGGTCATTGCGCCCGAGGGTGCAGCTGCGATTCTTTATCGTGATGCGGAGCGCGCGCCGGAACTAGCGACAAAGCTTAAGATCACAGCCCAGGACTGTCTTGAGGCCGGAGTCATCGACAACATCGTGCCCGAGCCCAGGCCAAGTGCCGCGGCCGATCGCGATGAGGCGGCGAAGCTCTTGCGCTTGGCACTGCTTTCATCGTTGGCTGAACTCGAAAAGCGACCGTTAGTCGCCGTTACGCGCGATCGCTATCAACGGTATCGGTCGTTCGGTCGATCGGCGACGGTGATGAGCGGTCCAGCGCATCCTTCGAAGCCAGGAGTGGAGCGATCTAAGACAACAGGAGCGGCACAATGACGGTGATCGCGCTCGCCAGGCAAGTTGGAAGCGGAGGACAGGCGGTCGCCACTGGACTCGCGGAGCGGTTTGGCTTCGCTGTTATCGGCCGCAAAGAATTGCGCGCGGAGGCCGCTCGTCGGGGACTGTCGCTTCCCCCGTCATTTGAGGGTTTTGCAAGCGAGGATAGAGCGGGTTTGAACCTCAATCACTATCTGAGTTACGGAGAGCTCGAGTTCGATTTCGCGCTGCGAGGTGGAAGCGGAGACAATCTCGACTCTGTGCCCTTTTTTTCCGACATGGCGGGCAATAGTCGCGAGATTCTCCTCACCTTGCAGATTCTCATCTACGACATTGCTGCTCGCGATAACGTGGTCCTGGTCGGCGCTGGCGCTCAGATCCTGCTCGCCGGATTTGCCTGGGCGCTACGGGTGAAGATCATCGCCCCCATGGAAACGCGCGTGAAGCGCATGATCGACGCGTACCGCCTTCAGCCAGATGAAGCGGATGCCGCCGTGCAGCAAGCAGACCAAGAACAAATCGACTACAACCGCATCATTTTTGGCGAGGACTGGAACAACCCTGAGCTCTGGGACTTAGTCATAAATAGCGAACTTCTGAGAGTGGATCAGATCGTGGAGCTTATCGCCTCGCAAGTTGACCGCATCGAAATGAAGCGGGAGAACGTCGATCGCGAAATGCTCTCGGCCTCCGCCGAAATCAATCGCCAACTCCTCGCGGCCACGCATCTCGGCCGACCATACGCCTGCGCGATCCCTACGCCCGAGGGTATCGCCATTCGTGGCGATGTGCCGAATAGCGAAGCCTATGCTGCGATCATGGAGTTGGCCGCGGCGACAGCCGCGCCCTTGCCTCTCGTCGACGGGCTTCGTGAAGCACCGAACTGAAGGGCACGGGCTCTTTCGATGAGCGTCAATGCACCTTCATCGTCACGTGCGTCGACATGACGAGCGGTTCGAGGTCCCAAATGTTATCGACGAGCTTGAACGTGATCGGCTCGAAGTTCCAGATCGCTTTGACCGTGACCTCGTCTCCGGACGTGGCCTCTGAACACTGTCCGCTGGTGCAGGTGATTGCAAGCGTGGAATGCGTCGAACCGTGTCTCAACACGGCGCCATTGATCTCGGCTGTGCTCGCGGGCGATCGGGCGGCGACGGTCGCTCCCTCGCGCACCGCTTTGGTCATTACGACATAGCCGTAGACCATGCGACCAACGTCAGCCCCGACCAAGGCGACCAAGAGAAAAGCAATTGTGAAGATCACCAATCGGACGAAACCCGTGGACTCGCGGCGCCGGACGGCTTGGGATTCGTGTTGCGAAGCAGGCACAGCGATATTGTCGATCGTGCTCCAACTCAGCTGCTGGTGCGGACGGCTGACCACGCGTTCTCCCTTCGCCGCTCTCTACGAAACTGAGAGCGGTGGTCGCAGCGACGTCGCTGGCGGACGACGCCGTCTGCGGCCACACTTAGGAGAGTAGTCGGCCTCAGAACAGCCGCATATTGCCCACGGGGCTGACATTCTGACAGTATGTACGTACATCACTCGGGAAGGCAGGATGTTTAGGCTATCACCTACGAACTCTGCACGGTCGTCAGCGTGAGCTCCCCGTCTGTGAGCTCGATGTCTGCAAGCATCAGATTGTTCTCATCAAGAACACTATTAACGCCATCTTCGATCGCATTCGCGAACTTGTCCTTCGGCAGCAAGCGCTCCATGAAGCCCTCGCTGGCGGCGACATCAGTCAACTCAAGATGGCCGTTCTCATCTATGGTCGGCAGGGCGCTATAGCGGATTGGATCGGTTCTGTCGTCGCGATAATTGAGCTCGAGCGAAACACCAGACTCCGTGATCTGCGTCGCTACATCGCCGTTTTCAACGTCGGCGTTCAATTTTTCGTTGAGTTGTCGCTCGGTGATGATGAGTTGTCCTGGAGAGGCATTGGCGTCCGCGACGCTCGTCGCGACAACAGTCGCGATCCCGTCCTGAAAATTGTCCGCAATGTTGTTTTGGATTTTGGGCAAGCCCACGAAATAGCCGAGCCCGCAGGCGAGAAAGCAGATGACAAGTAGGCCCCCGACCCCGAGCAGGCATCCACGTCGCAGCACCTTCAACCCACCCTCTCCAGCCGACCAGGCCGGCGATTCACCAACATTTGCACTTGTATTAGTCCGCAATGAAGTATGAGGAACGAGATTGTTCCGCGCAACCGAGTTATGAGGCGAATTGGCAGTGAGAAATGTCCTTTGAACGCAAAGGATTGTGGACCACGCCGCCAAGTACCGAGTGAATCGCCCGATGTGATGAGGTGTCATATGATGCCGTCATAGGCAGGGCCGACCTACGAAGGACGCATGGAGGTTCACGAATCAGATGGCAGCATTGGCAAACGCACGCGAAGTTACCGCGGAAATGCAAAAAGTCCGGCAGGCCCGGCAATACAAGCCGGATCCTGTGCCTGATGACTCGCTCGATGAATTGCTGGAAATCGCGCGGTGGACAGGAAGCTCGCGCAACACCCAGCCTTGGCAATTCATCGTCATCAAAGACAAAGACCAATTGCGCAAGATCAGCCAAATTCGGACTCCTATCAATTGGGTTGCGGCAGCCCCATTGGCAATCGCGATCGTGCTCGATGGTCACAACCCGCCCAGTGAGGCGTACGACGAGGGCCGGGTGACCGAACGCATCCTCCTCGCGGCTCGGCTGCTCGGGCTCGGCGGCGGCGTTGCCTGGTTCGGCGATGAATCGCAACAAACCCAGGGCAAAGAGATTCTCGGCATCCCGTCCGAACTGACCGCACGCGGAGTCGTCGTGATTGGCTATCCAACCACGTTCAAGGATCCGCGCCCCGGCCCGGCCGGGGGAGGACGTAAGCCGCTCGCGGAAACGGTCAGCTACGAGAAGTTCGGAAACCGTTAGGCTCGGTCGACGAATGCGCGAATAAGTGCGACGCCAAATCCGCGCCTAAGTGTTTGCTGAATTCGAAGAGGAATCGATCATGGCGAGATCACGCCCGCTCAAAGTCGGCCTGCTCCTCCCTGAGACAGAAGGACAGTTCGAGGGCGCCACCGCCCATTGGCCCGACCTTCTCGCCATGACCCGGGCCGCCGAAGATGTCGGGTTCGATTCGCTTTGGGTGACCGATCACTTGATTCAAAGAGATGAAGAGCACGGCACGCGCGGGATGTGGGAATGCTGGTCGCTGCTGACCGCGCTCGCCGCGGTCAGCCAACGTGTTGAAGTCGGCACGTTGGTTCTGTGTACGGGATTTCGCAACCCCGCGCTCCTCGCCAAGATGGCCGACACCGTCGACGACATATGCGACGGGCGGCTCATTCTCGGACTCGGCGCGGGCTGGAACGAGCATGAGTACCACGTGTTTGGCTACCCATTCGATCACCGCGTCGACCGCTTCGAGGAAGCGATCCAGATCATCCACAGCTTGCTCAAGACCGGTCATGTGGAGTTCGATGGGAGCTTTTACCAGGCGCGCGACGCCGAGCTCCGTCCCCGTGGACCTCGGCCCAACGGACCGCCGATCGTCGTCGGCACGACCGGATCCCGGATGCTCGAACTAACTGCGCGATATGCCGACGGTTGGAACGTCTGGTTCAGCACCTTCGACAACAAGCTGGAAAACCTGATGCCGCTGCTGAAACGCGTCGATGCCGCATGCGCGACAGCTGGGCGAGATCCGGCAACGTTGGAGCGATCGGCGGCGATCAAGGTCGAAGTCGGAGCGCATACGCCGTCGCCGATGTCCACTGATCCAATCACTGGCACCCCTGAACAAATCGCCGCGACCCTCCACTCGTATGCGGACGCAGGCATCGGCCACCTTCAAGTCTGGATTGAGCCCGCGACGCTGGAAGGAATCGAGCTCTTCAGGAAAGTGCTTGGAGCGCTAGACAAAGGATGACAAAACATCGATTTTGACGAGCCTGTCGACGAATGCGCCGATGATGGTTGCCGTAATGAAGTGCCGGATGGGTGCGAGCGGCCGCTTAACCCTACGCCGCCCCTTTTCGGTTTGAGCGATTTCCGCGAAACTCTCTTGTTCGTATAAATGAGCGCCCGCATGTCGCGCGAGAATTCGCTCGTCAGAGAGATCGTCCAATCAAAGCCGCTTCCGGCTATTGTGCGATTGAATTCAAAGAGAGCAAAACAATTTCAATGAGAAAGCGCTCGTCGCCAAAGCCAAGACGCCGGCCACGAGGTCGCCAGCAAATCATTTTCGCCCCGCTGGCGCTTCAGACACTTGCGTCCGGGTTTGACGATCTGGCGAGGCTCTTGGCATTGACGCTAGGACCGGCGAACGGGCCAGTTATGAATGCCCGGGAGGATGGCTCGGTTGAGCTCTTGACTGACGCGGGCTCAATTGCTCGGCGTATCGTCGAGATGCCTGATCGCGGCCGAAATACCGGCGCGATGATGCTTCGCAACCTCGCCTGGCGCATGCATGAACAGTATGGAGATGGGGCGGCGACCGCCGCGGTCTTAGCAAATGCGATCGTCCGCGAGGCAGTAAAGCGAATAGAGGCCGGAGTCGACCCCGTTCATCTCCGGACCGGGTTGGAACATGGGTTGGGCGCAGCGCTGGCCGAGCTCGAAGGGATGGCGGAACCGGTCAAGAGCATGAAGGACCTGTCGGCAACGGCGACGAGCATGACCGGCGATCTCGAGTTGGGCAACGTGCTGGGCGAAATCGTCGACATCCTTGGCCCCGCCGCGGCAATCACAATCGAAGAATTCTCAGTACCCTTCCTTGACCGCGAATATGTCGAAGGCGCTTACTGGCGCGCCCATCCCGCGGCGCGAGGAATGATCCCGGAAGGTCGAACCGAGGTTATGCTCGAACGTCCGCTGATCATGCTCGCCGATCAAGACCTCGACGACGTTGATGACATTCAACCCGCGCTCGAAATCGCCGCACGCCCCGATTGCAAGCGACCGCTTCTTATCGTCGCCCCAAAAGTCGGCGACAACGTGGTGCAGATGATTGCAGTGAATCAAACCCGAGGCGTTGTCAATGCCGTCGTCGCCGGGCTCAATTCGATCGGAATCGAGTTGACCACGGATCTCGATGATGTCGCGCTTCTGACCAATGGAAACGTGCTTGCTGAAATGAGAGGCACATCGCCCCGTCAACTGCAACCAGCACAACTCGGTTCGGCGCGGAAGGCGATGCTCACGCGTGATAGTCTCACGGTCGTTGGTGGAAACGGCGATCCGACCTTGATTGCCGAACGCGCTCAAGAACTGAGAAATCAACTGACCAGGACTGCGCCGGTCTCAAAGGAGCGAGACGCTCTGCAGCTTCGTCTGGCTCGATTAAATGGCGGGACCGCGATCCTGAAGATCGGCGCTCACTCTCGCACAGAATTAGTTCAGCGGCGGAGCGAGGCGGAGAAGGCGTTTCGAGCGCTGACCGGCATGCTCGACGAAGGTGTCGTGCCAGGTGGCGGGACTGCCTACCTGCAATGCCGCGACAAGGTCCGTGCCGCGCGGGAGACGTGTGCCCTCGCCGGCCAAGAGCATGGCGTCGATGTGCTCGCGGCGTCATTGACCGCGCCATTCGCGCAGCTCGTTCGCAATCACGGATCGGCACACCCCGCCCTCGCGCTGGCAGACACTGAGTCGCACAGTGCGGGCTTCGGCTTCGACGTCTTGACGGGAAGCATCGTCAATATGCGTGAGCACGGAATCATTGACAGTCTGCACGTGACAAAAGGCGCCTTGCAATCGGCGGTCAGCGCGGCGGTCGCCTTGCTGACCACGAATGTCGTGATCCTCCCGGCCGATGATAAGCGCGAGCATCGAGCGACACCATGACGAAGTCAAAATGGGAGCTTTTCGCGTTTGATCGAATAGGAGGATGGGTCAACTCCCTAGCAGTTGGTCCAGGAGGAGTGTGGGCGGGTGGTCTCGGTGGGGTGGCCCGGTATTCAGATGCCGAGGGCTGGAGTCCTCCTAACTCGACCATCGCACTGCATTGCGTCATCTCACTCGCCTATCGAGAAGGTGTGCTACTAGCCGGTCACGAATCGGGCATTGTGCGTTCGTCCGATGGCGGGAAGACCTGGGAATCGACCGATGTCGGTGGCAACTTCTCGACGACAACAGCCTTCGCCTTCTCACCACGATTTGCTGAAGAGGGCGTCGCCCTGGCTTCGACCTTTGGTAGCGGTGTGTTGCGAACGACAGATGGTGGTCGGAGTTGGCGACCGTCGAACTTCGGTCTCGACGACCATGAAGTAATGTCGCTTGCTTGGCAGGCGCGTGAATCCGTCGTCGCGGCAACGCAATCAGGACTATTTCACTCGCCAAACGGGGGCCGCGCCTGGCGGACTGTGCCGAACACCAACGGTATTGTTTTCAACACACTTACTTGGCTGCCTGACGGAGCATTGTTGACGGCACCGAATATGGATCGTCCTCGTTTGTTTTCGCCTGATCTTACGGAGTGGGAACCTGTCGATGCTCTCCCAGGGACCATGGACGCCTGGTCCATCACGACGCTTCCCGGTGGAATGATCTTGCTCGGCGGCGGAATTCGTGGGCTTTGGGTCTCCGCCGATTCCGCACGGAGTTGGACGCAGCTTTGGCAGCGCGGATGTTGGAGTGTTACCGGCGACGGCGAACGGATCTTTGCCGGTCCAAGCAACGGACTGGCTTGCAGCAAAGACCGCGGACAAACCTGGACTGCGCTTCCTCACCCACCGCTCCAGCCCTTCCACTGGATGCTGCCGCTCGACGATGCCATTGTTATCGCCGGAGTGAACGCTGATCCGATTCTCCATTTTTCCAACGGAGAAATAGAGGGTGATGACCATTTGGGCCCATTGCCGTACTTCGGGTTTTGGAAGAACGGACCTGGCTCGTTCATCGCCTCCACCGAGAGTGGCCTCTTCCTTTACGAAAACGGCATTGAAGGGCAAGACGTCGCCAACGAAGACGGCTGCACTCAGGCGACGTTTCTCGGTGACGACGGTTGGGCGGGAGCGACATCTGGCGGGCAGCTCCTGCGGACACACGATGGCGGCCGGACGTGGAGCGGATCGCCGTCCCCGTTTGGCAACTTGCCCTTGGTCGCGTTGCAAGCGATTCCGAATCTCGAGGATGGGCAGTTTGGCTATTTGATGGCCGCGACCTATGACGAGCGGAATCGTTCGGTAAAGGTGTGGCGCTCGGACGACGGCGAGCGCTGGACGCCGGGCGCCGACTCCTACACACCCTGGTCCCTGGTGGCGACACTTGGCGAACCGGCCGTCGTCACCGTCGGCAGCGTGATCTCGACCCGTCAGTCAGACGGAACCTGGAACCAGTCGACGGTAGGGGAAACGGCGTTTCGACGGCTGGTGTTTGATGGCTCAACGCTCTATGCGCTGGCAGTTGACGCCCTCTGGCGATCGGACCATTACGGCAAAACGTGGTCCCGAGACGACGATGAACTTCCTACCAACGAAATGCTCGATATCGCGATCTTCGATGGCAAACTTCATCTGTTGCTCACCGGCGGCAGATTGCTTGCGAGGGTGAGCTAGCCCGCTTCGTCTGGCTCACGGAAAATTCGTGCTTGAGTGGGGGGAGAAAAATGGCAGAAACGAACGTTCAGGCGACGAATGAAGCGACTACCGACCCACGAGTTCAGACCGGCCGGATCATCGGCTATTACGCCGGTTGGACGCGCAAATCGAAGGGCTTCACCCCGCTCGACATTCCGGCCGAGAAGCTCACGCACATCAACTACGCCTTCGGTCTGATCGACGAGAACAACCGGGCGATGCTGATGGACGACGAGGCGGATGCCGGCGGAGGGGACGAACTCGGCGGCAATTTCCTTGACCTTCAGTTGCTGAAGGCCCAACACCCCCATCTCAAGACCTTGATCTCGATGGGAGGATGGACCGGATCGGGCCGGTTTTCGGATGCCTGCGCAACTCCCAATCGTCTTCACGATTTCGTCGCCTCGTGCCTCGAGTTGTACCTGACCCGCTGGCCGGGAGTGTTCAACGGCATCGACATTGACTGGGAATATCCGGTTTGCTGTGGTTTACCCGACAACTCTGTCCGGCCTGAGGATAAGCGAAACTGTACGCTCCTCTTCGCCGAGCTCCGCCGCCAAATGGACGAGCTCGCGACGACGACCGGTCAGCGCTATTTGCTGACCGCCGCTATTCCCGGTGGGCAATATCTGCCGACCACCTGCTTCGAGCTGAAGGAGATCGCGGAGATTCTCGATTGGATCAACGTTATGACATACGACCTCAGCGGTTCAAGGGAAAGCAAGATCACGAACTTCAACGCCGCCTTCGCTCCATCTCAGAGCGATCCGTCCCCAGCGCACACCCGCGAATATCACAATGTCGTCAACTCGTTGAACGTTTTTGAAGAAGCTGGAGTACCGAGAGAGCAGCTTGTCGCCGGGGTGCCGTTCTATGGTCGAGGTTTCGCCGGCGTGCCGAATGTCAATAATGGGCTGTATCAATCCTTCGCGGAGGAAACGCGCGATAACTACGGCGACTACCGCTCGATCAAAGCGCAATATCTCCCGACGTACAAACGCTTCTGGCATCCGGATGCGGCTGTGCCGTGGTTGTACGACGCCGATTCCGGCCGCATGATCAGCTACGACGACCCCGAATCGATCGGCAACAAGGCCGCCTATGTGCGCGACAATGGCTACGGCGGGATCATGATTTGGGAACTGTCCGACGATGACGAAGAATCGAGCTTATTGACCGCGATCAACTCGAGTCTGCGAGGGTAAATCAGCCGCCTTTGAGCGAGCGCTGGAGAAGCGCTGTGCTGTAGAACTCGTACGATGCTGCCTTGTCGGGCACGTCGACCAGGTGCACGGTGAACCGGCAGGGAACGCCGTTGTCGGGGAGGTTGTCGGCGAAGAAACCGCGGTAGGCCTCGGCGTATGCCGTGCGCAATCGATCCTGCTCGGCGGCGTAACCAGCGGGATCAGTCAAGGGATTCGGGCTCTTTGGCTGGCAACCAAATGCGTGCACCTCAAGGAAATCGATATCACGCAAGGAATCGCAGATGCCGGCATCCTCCAGCCACTTCTCCCAGCACTGAAACACCAGCGGGATTTCTCGCGCCGGGTCCATCGTTACGAGCTCATCGCGGCCAAGCACATTCTTCGCCGAATAGCCGCCGGTGAGTCCCGCGAAGTAGATCTTGAGATCGCCGTCCGCTTGCTCCTCGGTGACGAGCGCCGAAAGCACGGGCCGCTCCCCCTCGAAGTAATACGTGACTTTACCGCGCTTCTTGACGTTGAACGCCATTGCACTTCCCTTCGCCTAGAACCGATCGAGCGGGTAGATGTGCGGGTTGCGCCGCGGAAAGATCACTTCCATCACTTCCCAAGTCCGCTTGTCCGGCGGATGCGGCAGGCGCTCAAGGAGATCGCTCGTCTCGAACGCACCGAGACACAGGCGGGCAAGCGTGTCTTGTGGCAGGTCGATGATGATCTCATCTCCAGCGCCGCTGTTCGAGACCGTGAACGAAGCGTCTCCCATGTCAGTCTTGAAGGTGATCCGGCCGCATACGTTGAGGCTCGACGACCTCAACCGTGCTGCGAACTCGGGTTGCATTTGCGTGACGAGCTGGCCCGTATTGAGCGTGCGGCACATGAAGTCGCCGTTCTTGACGTTTTCCTGGAGCACCATCCCGCCTTCATAAAAGGCCGCCGAAGCGACATACCCTTCCGGCGGGATCGCAATGTCCACACGGTCCGCGTCTGGTTTCGCGTCCTTCGCCCACAACTGGCATGCAGAAACAATGACGTCTGCAGCAGTTGTACTTGTCGCCATGACTTCGGCCAAGTGGAACGAGTTGGGAAAATCCCGGCGCCGCACAAACATCCACCAGTTTTCGAGCATCGCTTCCCATGCGTAGGCGACGATGTCGCCCGCAGCGTCGACCAGCACCTTGCAGGCGTCCTTCGAGTTGGGATCGAACACTCGCTGCATCTTGTTCCAGGCGCGGACGCCGATCTTGGTGGACCGAACGCTTGACTTCGCGAACCGATGAGCCCATTCCGGTTCATCGGGCTCTTCGTGCCGTCTCAGCGCCCCGGTCGCGGTTTTGGTGGCCAGGTGATAAATCCGCATAACTGCGGGCAGGTCTTCGGGCGTCAGTGGCCGGAAGGTCCAGCCAACCGGGATTGGCGGAATGTCGGAAATGTCGTCAGGAATTGGCACGCCAACCGTGCACTCTGGGCCGGCCATCGTATAGCCAAACTTTGGATAGAAATTGTCGATACCAAAGAGGGTCGAGATCGCGCCGTCGCCGGAAGTCATGATCTCGACGCAGGTATCCATCACCCGCCGCATGTAGCCGCGATTGCGGTATGCCTCGTCGGTCTCGACACCCCCGATCCCGTCCATTCGCACGACGGCTTCTCCGACTCGCATGAACATCGGGATGATCACTGTCCGGCTGATTCTCTTGCCGTCGAGACTCAGAATGACTTCGCTCTCACCAGTCGGCTTTTCAATGACGCTAATTCGCGTTCCGTCCGGAAACTCGCGCTCGGTCATGCATCTTGCCTTCCGGTGGCATCGGACTTGGCATCCATCAACAATTGATTATCTCAGAGGACTTCAGGCTAGGTTGACCGCAAAGATCGCTCGGTTTCAGGGTCGAACAGCTCGATGCCGCCGGCATTGACATCGAGGTGGACGACTTGACCGGTCGTGAGGTTGTCGGCGCCTTCGGCAAAAAGACCGGCCAATCGTTCTCCACTCGCGAGCGTAAACGTGGCTGAGGTTTCGCCGATGAGCGCCTCGACCTCTTCGACTTCCGCCGCGAGTCCAGCGCTTCCGTTCGCCGCGAATTTGAGGCGATCAGGACGAATCCCGAGCACGACCGCGCGCTCCCCGAAACTGTTGAGCACGGGCTTCCAGTCGCGATCCAGTCGTACTTGTCCGGCCGGTGTCGAAACCGCATAGCCATGCTCATCGATCGAAACCGTGCCTGATATGAGGTTCATCGGCGGTGAGCCCATGAAGCGGGCGACAAACATATTTGCCGGTTCGTCGAGAAGTTGTTCGGGCGTGCCGATCTGCTGCAGCCGGCCCTTGGCCATGACCCCGATCCGATCGGCCATAGCCAGCGCTTCCCCCTGATCGTGCGTCACGTACACACTCGGTTTGCATTTACGGCGGTGAATGTCGGTGATGTGGCGTCGCGTGCGATAGCGCAGCTTGGCATCGAGATTGGATAACGGTTCGTCGAAAAGGTAGACGCTTGCGTCTTTCGCCATCGCCCGCGCCAGCGCGACGCGCTGTTGCTCACCGCCCGACATGTCGACAATGGAATTGTTGAGCATGGTCGAAAGGTCGAGCAGCTCGGCCGCCTGCGTAACTCGCTCCTTAACCTCTTCACCTTTCATGCCTCGCGCTTCCAACCCGTAGGCGATGTTCTGAAATACGTTCATGCTCGGATAGAGCCCATATTCCTGGAATACCATGCCGATGTTGCGTTCGCGTGGCGGCAGGTCGGTGATTTCTTGCTCGTCAATGAGAATCGTTCCAGAGTCGGCTTTCTCGAGACCGCAAATGAGCCGCAGCACGGTTGTTTTGCCGCCGCCTGATGGTCCGAGTAGCACGAAGAACTCTCCTTCGGCAACTTCGAACGTGACGTCGTCGACGATCGCGTTTCTACCAAATGCCTTGCGCAGATGATGGACCTGCAAACCTGCCACAGTTCTACTCCCGAACCGCGATCGCCGCTTCCCGCCAGGCGAGATCGAGGTAGCGCTCCGTGTGCAACAAGGTGATCACAACTGGAATGATCAGGAAGAGCCCGGCAATCGACACCATTCCGATAACAATCGCGCCGGCGCAAACGAGACTGGTCGCGAACGTCTCAGCCGGATAGCGCCATGCCAAACGAGTTGAGCGTGCCGCTAGAGACAACGCCGACAAGGTGGGATCCGTGACGAGTAGTGGCCCCCAATAGATCGCGCACAGGGATAATAAGAGAGCCGCAAGCGTGGCCATCGTGGTCAGGCCTGGAAGGACAGAACGAGACAGAACCCCAACCCAAATCAAGACCCCGAAGACGCCATAGAGCGGGGCCAGCGCCCGAAAACTGGGAAGCGCAAGCTCTCGCAAGTGATCGCGGGCCAACTCGATGCTGAGGTGCTCGCCGCGGGCGGCGGATAATGAAAGCGCATACAGCGTGCCGGTGCCAGGGATCATGACCGTCGCGCTGTACAGTCCTATCCCGATGCGCAGCCATGGTGGTAACTCAGGAAAAGCAAGCGCCAATACGCCCGGTAAAAGCTGAATGGACCAACCCAAGTTCACCAAAACTAGGCGCTCGACGTTGTCGCGAATGATTGCGAATGGCGCCCAGATCGGTCCTCGCCGCTCGTCCCTGGATTCAGTGTCGCCGAAAAAGGGCATTCGTCTCTAGCCTCCAAACAGCAACGAACGCTCGGTCGCGGGATCGAAGAGATGCACCTTCTCCACATTGACGGCGAGAGGAATCTCCTTGCCCAGATAACTTGACGGGATTCGCTGCTTGAAGGTCGCCACGAAATCTTGGTCTTCATCCGAAGGACTACTGAAATAGACCGTGCTGCCCGCGGCCGTCGGCTCGATCACGTCGACGATGCCCGAGATTGTGTTGTCCTCAGTCGCCTCAAACGGCGCCATGCGCGGCACATGTAGATCTTCAGGCCGAATACCGAGCGTAATCCGCTGCCCGTTGTAGGGCGCAACAACATGTTTCAATTTGTCAGGCAAGACAACCACGAAGGCATCGCAAGCCGCCTCGACGCGATCCTCGCCGCTTCGCCGAATCTCGACGTCAAAGAGATTGATGCTTGGTGTGCCGATGAAGAACGCGACAAATCTGTTGATTGGCCGCTCATAGAGGTCCGAGCCGCTCCCGATTTGCTGAATGGTGCCATTGCGCATGACGGCGATGCGGTCCCCGAGCGCCATTGCTTCCGATTGATCGTGCGTGACATAGACGCTTGGTTGCCGCTTGCTCCGGTGCAACGCAAGTACATCTTCCCGGGCTTGATATCGGAGCTGAGCATCGAGATTGGAGAGCGGTTCATCGTAGAGATAAATCGCGGCGTCGCGCACCATCGCGCGAGCGAGCGCCACGCGTTGACGCTCACCGCCACTCAGCTGCCGTGGCTTACGCTGAAGCAAATGGTCGATGCGAAACGTCTTCGCCGCCGACGTCACCCGCTCTCCGATTACGCGCCGCGACTCGTGGCGGGAACGGAGTCCATAAGCAATATTTTCGAAGACAGTCATGTGCGGAAAAATCGCGTAATCCTGGAACACCATCGCAACATTGCGATCCTTCGCCCGGATGTTGGTCACGTCCCGGTCGCCGAACACGATCTCTCCACTTGTGACCGGCTCGAGCCCAGCCAGCATTCGCAAGGTTGTGGTTTTGCCGCATCCGGACGGGCCAACGAGCACCAGGAACTCACCGCTCGCAACTTCAAACGAGGTGTTATCGACCGCCACCTTTTCGTCGAATTGCTTTGTCAGATTCCGGGCAACGACTGCGCTCATTTAACGAGTCCTCGCTGGAACGTCATGACTAGCATGGTCTTTCAGAAATTGACTCATGACGTCGAAAATTCGTTGGGCGTGCAGGCCGTGTAATTCGTGCCCGATCCCTTCAAGGCGAACGAGCGTCGGCCGGGGCAAGAGTCTCATGCCTTTCTCGACTTCGGCATCGGACATGCCCCCACCGGCATCAGGATCAGCTTGCAGGATGAGCACCGGACAGGAGATTGCCGGTAACAGTTTCTCTGGTTCATATCCATCGAGCATGACTTCTGGTCCCGCAAGCACCGCGGCGAGCATTCCCGGATCTAGTCTGTGCAGATTCAAGGCTTGGAAGTCGAACCAAGGATTCGCCTCTCCGAAAGCGTCCCCGGCGCGAACCGGCGAATCTGTTCCGGGCACAGACACCATCATCTCTCGTAATTCCATCGCGATATCGGCTACTGGTTGTCCCGAGAGTCGATACCACAGCTCGTTTTGAGCCCGAAGAACGTTATTCTCCGCGGTCGGGTGGTTTACTTTCGAGAAGGACACGTCGCCATGAATGACGGCGCACACGTTCCCAGGATGTTCGGCCGCGACCATGATCGCGACTTCACCGCCAAGCGAATGCCCGAAGAGAACGGCCTCATCGCGAACGACCTCGACTAGAAAATCGGCGATGTCTTCGGCGTAATCGCGCAGGTTGTAATGACCGGCTACGCGGCCGGACTCACCGTGGCCGCGAAAGTCGGGAGCGAAAACATGCCACTGGTCCACGAGGAGTTCGATGAGCGCTTCCGCGTAGCGCCAACTCGCCGAGCCGCCGTGCAAGATGACGAACGGAGGGCCGTTCGGCGGACCTTCTCCGTAATTGATCTCAACTGTTCCGGTGTTGAATCGCCCCTCGCGCAATACTTCGAGCCTTTCATTCGAACCGCGACCGGTCGCGACGAACCGCGGTTGACGGTCACGCGTCAAAACAGCTCCAATACGCCTGGCGTCAGCAACGCCTCTTCAGTGTCGGCGTTGAAGAAATACGCCCGCTCCCAATCGGGCGTCGCGCGCACTTCAGCCGTTTCCGGTGATTCGATCCCCGTCGCAATGACCACGCGGGTTTCAGCGATCGAGCCGAAAAGAAAGGAAGCGCGCTCCGTTGGATTGCGTTCGATATGGCGGATCGGGATCGGAGCTCCATCCGGCGCCTCGGCATTCCAGCCCTCGGGCCGAACACCAATGCGAACTGGACCAGACGCTAAATCGCCCGCGACGCTATCCGGCAACTCCCAGGCGTGCCCCCCTATCGACACCTGGTGATCCTGAATCGTCGCGGGAAATATTGCGATCGGGGGCGATCCGATGAACTGCGCGACAAATAGGTTCGCAGGTGAGTAGTAAAGATCATCGAAGCTACCGACTTGCTCGATGCGCCCCTCGCGCATGACGGCGATCCGATCGCCCATGAAGATGGCTTCTTGCTGGTCATGCGTGACATAGAGGGTCGTGATTGCGAACTTGCGGAGGAGCTTTTTCATCTCGACTCGTGTTGACTCCCGCAGCTTCGCGTCAAGGTTGCTGATCGGTTCGTCCATGAGGAACAGGTTCGGATCGCGGACGATGCAGCGACCGATTGCGACTCGTTGTTGCTCTCCGCCGGAGAGCGTGGTCGGCACCCGGCCCATCAGCATTTCGAAGCCGACACCCATGATCTGCGCGACTTCCCTCGTTCGTTGCTCGGCTTCCTCCTCGGTTCGATCGTGGACCTGGAAGTAGTAGGCGAGATTCCCCTTCCCCTTCATCGTTGGATAGAGCGCATAGTCCTGAAAGACCATGCCGACTCCTCGATCCTGAGGCGCCGCATTCGTCACATCGACATCGTTGTAGTGCACGCTGCCGCTACTGGGAAGCTCGAGACCCGCAATCACCTTTAGCAGAGTGCTCTTGCCGCAACCGGATGAGCCGACGATGCTGACCGTCTCGCCATCTTCAATGTGAATGCTCACATCGTTAAGCGCCGGGGGCCTTTTGAATCCGCCGGTGAGTGTCACGGCGTCGGCGCTGTCATAGTGCTTCGTGACATGATCGACATGGACACTCGCCATCGTTGTTCCTCATCGAATCGGATGCTTCTATTTGAGACCGCGAATTTGGATACCCTTCAAGAGATACTCCCGGCAAACGATGAATGCCATGAAAACCGGGAGCGATTGGAGCATGGCGAGAACCATGAGTCCGTTCCAGGACAAGCCCATGCTCATCAAATTGTGCATGCGAAGCGAATGAACCGCCGCGGCCTTGGAATTCGTGGTTCCCGCCTCGTTGAATCGCTGGAACAAGAGATAGATCTGGGTGCTCATCGGCATGTGGTCCGGCGTTTGCAAGACGATCAGCGGCCACAAGAACTGTTCCCACGCAACAGTGAACATGATCCACGTCGCCACCGCATAAACAGGAATACTCATCGGCAAGACGATGCGGCGGAAGATGTTGAACTCGCTCCCGCCGTCGACTCGGGCTGCTTGAATGACCGAATCGGGTATGGTGTCGAAAAAGCCCTTGAACAACAAAAAGTTGAACGCGCTAAAGACGCCGGGCAAGATCACCGCCCAGGGTGTATCCCAGATCCGCACGGTTGGGATCGCCGTGCCGGTACCCGGAATATTCGGAACTTGGGCCAAGGCGACCGGCCAGTTCCGTGTGAGCAAATAACTTGGGATCAGGGTCAGCGCTGTCGGCATCATGAGCGTGCCGATGAAGAAGATGAACGACCACCGTGCCACCGCTCCTCGCTGTAATTTGCTGTTCGCGTACGCCGCGAAGGAGGTGACCGGCACACCCAAAATCAGCGTGAAGAAGGCAATGAAAATCGAGTTCTTGAAATAGACGTAAAGCGGTCCGCCGGGAATGATTCGCTTGACGGTGATATCGGTGTGAGTCAGATGATAGACAAGTCTCCAGCCGTCGAAGTTCAAAACGTGCGGCCACCAAGTTGGCGGGTAGTGCAGCACCTCCGCCGAACTCTTGAAACTCGTAATCACCATCAAATAAATAGGGAAGAGGTGTAGGAGCACGCCAAGCCAAAGAAACGCGACCATCGCCCACCAAGCGAGGCGTACTGAGGGTTGCTGACGGCCAACCTTCGGAAAGAGCATCGCTAGTCTCCCGTCAGCTCGGGTTGCTTGGCTGGCGTCACCGGCACAGACCTTTGCCGCCTCTTGAACCAACTCCGATTTGGCGCATCTGGATCGTCATTGAGGAGGAGCCGGTAGACGACGACGAGCGCCATCACGACAATGAAGAGATAGACTCCGAGCGCGGTCGCGTCGGCGTATCGCAATTGCCGAAGCAATGTATAGAGATACAGCACGACCGTGCGGCTGGCGCCGCCCGGACCGCCTTCGGTGAGTACTTGCTGTTGTTCAAATGCTTGTGAGCTGTCGATAAGCGCAAAGATCAGCAGCATCGAGATGACCGGCCGCATTCTGGGTATGGAAATCGTCCAGATCTTGCGCCAGAATCCTGCTCCTTCGATCTCAGCCGCTTCAAAATAGGATTGGGGAATGCTTTGCAATGTCGCCATGTAGATTAGCCCCGGGCCAAAGAACAGGAGCCCCGGAAAAACGAGCCAGAAATTGACCTGGGAAGAGCTGTTGAGAAATGGCTGCGGCGGCAAGTGCAGGATTCTGGTAGTCACCCACTGAAAAACGCCGTATTGCGTGCTGTACATGTAGCGAAAGACGAGAATGCTGGCGATCGTGCTGAGCGGAATGAACCACAGCAGCATCATCCATCGCAACATGCGCCGAGGCATCTCCATCAGCATGATGGCGACAAGGATCGGCAGCACAAAGGTCAAGAGAATCGAGAGCCCGGCGTAAATCGCGGTTACGCGAAACGCATGCACGGCAAGCGGGTCATTCCACATGCGTTGGTAGCTATCGAGACCGGTGAAGCTGACACTCCCACGCAGCCGAGCGTTTGTAAAGCTAATGACGAACGCGGCCACCAACGGGTACCAACCCCAACTGATTTGGAACAGCACGGCGGGGAAGAGAAACAACCACGACTCAAGCCGTCGCCTCCGGCTCAGGCGGGGAACGGTTGCGGTCGTATCGCCCGGACGGTAGCCCGGGACCGCTCGCGCCTCCTCGACTTGCGAGATCGCCATGCGCTTTCCTCGCCCCTCAGTTCATCAATCGTCGAACGAACGCTCACGCGCGGTTAAGCCGCAGAATCAATTCCACCGCCGCCAAATTGGCACGGGCCAATCAGCGCCGGCGCAAACACGGCTGTCCAGGACACCGGCCGTACGTGAAAGGGCGGGAGCCGGCTCGAAAGGGCCGGCTCCGTTCCATCACTATGGCAACGTCGGCGCCACAAGCTTGTCGTACCACGGCTTGTAGACGTTCGCGTAGAAGTCGGGCGCGTTCTTCTGGAAGTACGCGCCGAGAGCGTCGTAATACTTCTTAGTCCCAGCGATGAACTGATCGTCGGGGATGTCTGATTTGAAGGTGGCGGCCTGATCGTTCATGGTTTTTTCGAGCTTTTGCAAGTCCGCCTTGATGTCCTGATCGCCGCCCTCATAGAACCACTTCGAGCGCATATCTTCGATTGCAGTGTCAGGAGGGCCGGAATTCGACTGCGGCGGCACGAACCAGTGTGGCAACGGCCGCAGCGGAATCGCGGCTTGGGCGCGGACATTCGCCATGAAACCGTCGCCCCACGCCTCTTCTGGACTCCCGGGAATCCCTTCGAGTTCGCTCGCCTTGTAGAGTGGGAGGAGAATACCGCCGTCCCATACGAAGCGGAGATCGTGATTTGAGGCTTCGTACGCGGCCTTCTTTTCCATCACCATCCCCGGACCCATCATGTAAACATGGAGGCTGGTGGCCTTATCGAGCGCGATCGCGCCGAGGTCGGGGTTGAAACCCATCGTATCGAGCTGTCCGAAACTCGTTTGGTTATAGCCGGTCGTGCCGATGGGATGGGCGATGTAACCAAAGACTTCCTGAACAGGCTTCCCCATCTGATCGGCAATTGCCGAGAAGCTGTCTTCCGCAGTCGGGGGGTCACAATGGTAGACGACATTGTTGTTCATCATACTGATCGTGCCGTCGAGGAACTGGGAGGTGATTTGGTCGTCTTGCAGATCGACCGAGCCGAGGATCGATTTGTCTTCGTACATCATTTCGCGGCCGAACGTGACGTACTTGACCCAGTTATCGATATTCGACGTGTAGTCCCACTTCCAGTTCCAGTCGTTTTGCGGCGCCGGGATCTTAGGCAGGAACTCCCACCCTTCTGCATCCCAGATGAGAGAAAATCCCCAATCCGGAAGCCCGATACCCTGACGATCTGCGTTCGTCAGCTTCTTCGCCATATCCCGCAAATCGACCCAGGTCCAGCCCTGTTTTGGTTCTGGAATTCCCAGCTCTTGGAGCTGATCAATACGGTAGTGAATGCCGTCGCCGCAGTTGTACGAGTACGGCAGCGCGTAGTGCTTGCCGTCCATTTCCTTTGTTTTCCAGACGGCAAGGCAATAGTCGGCAAGCTTTTCCTCAAGACCGTACTGCTTGACCTGAGCGGTCACATCCGCGGCCAAGCCAGACCGCTCTGCCGCCAGGACCTTCTCTTCGTCCCAGGTCGCGAGAACGTCCGCCGGGAAAAACGACGGCGCGGTGCCGCCCGAGAGCGCGACCAGTAATGTTTCCTGGTCATACACGTCGAACGAGATTTCCTCGAGTTTCACACCGGGATTCTGGTCGAGCCAGGGTTGAATCGCCTCGGCGTACGCCTTCATGCTTGGATCAGCGTCTTGCTCTTCTGTTGTCGGTATGTGGGCATAAGGTAGGTCGGTAGTAGTGATGAGCGTAATATCGACCGTTTGCCCGAGTGGCGCAGCGGCCGCTTTAGACACTGAGCCGGCAAACGACACCGGCAAGGCGACGGCCGCGCTCCCGGCCGCGATTGTTCGTAAGAAGTCACGCCGCGTCATTCCGGACATCTTCTTGCCCGGATGGGGCACGGAAGCCGCGTCAACGAGACTACCCATGCACATCCTCCCTTTCAATGCGAGCGTGTCCACTCGCACACTGAGAAACCCTCAACTCGCGATATTGAGTTTTCGAAGCATGACGTAAGCCGGATGAGCTGAATGCTGATCCGGTCATCCATCTCCGACCTCCTGGAAGTGCCGCCAGGCCTCATCCGCGTCGTTGAATCGTTACACACTTCGAGATGCCTGAATCGTATACGGGCTACATTTAGCCGTCAAGGCGCGAAATGAGCGTCGAAATCGAGTGTCAAGTCAACGGCGAAGCGCCCCTCGTCGCTCTTTCTGCGCTTCGCGGCCACGATTGCTCCCTCTTACCGGCGTACGAGATTCTGGGCGAAGAACATCAGATTTGCCGGCCGTTCCGCCAGTCGGCGCATCAGGTAGTGGTACCAGTCGGGCCCAAACGGAGTCGCCACCAACACTCCATAGCCGCGCTTTACGAGATCAAGCTGGAGCTGAGGACGAATGCCGTACAGCATTTGAAACTCGAAACGATCGTGGGAGATGCCTTCTTTCTCGGTCATCTCGATGACATGATTGATGATCCGCTCATCGTGCGTGGCGATCGCGGTAAAACTGCAATCGTGCAGCATCCGCGTTGCGAGTTTTAAGTAATTCGAGTCAACATCAGATTTCTTTTCAAAGGCGATGCTTGCCGGTTCGAGATACGCGCCCTTGACCAACCGCAAGTTAGGCTTGAGCGGGACAAGATCGTTGAGATCTTGTTTAGTCCGGAAAAGATAGGACTGCAGCACCGTGCCGACATTGTCATGGCCTGCCGCGCGCAGACGGCGGTAAATTCGCAACGTCGGATCGACCCGGGCCGACTCTTCCATGTCGATCCGAATGAAGTTTCCGTACTTCGCCGCATGAACAACGAGCCTCTCAACGTTCCGGAATGCGACGTCTTCGCCGAGATCGAGCCCGAGATGGGTGAGTTTCAAGGCAACGTTGGTAATCAAGTCTTCGGTGGCGATGCGGTCCAAGACGTCCATGTATGCATCGACGACGGCCGACGCTCTCGCCTCGTCGTTCACTCCTTCACCCAGAATGGTGGTGTTCGTGCGTAGTCCCTTGGCGTTGAGCGCGCGCAGCGCGGTGACGCATTCATCGAGCGTTTCGCCCGCGACAAACCGGGACGCGCCCAACCGCAGGCCATGATTTCGGACTGTGCGCGCGACGACCCGATTGTTTGTAGCGACGAGTATGGCTTTGCGAAAGATTGGGTTCAGCCAAAGCGATCCATTTAGTCGTTTCGATTGTGTGGACGCGCCGTTCAGCTTCGCCAACGTACTTTCCTTTGCTTGGTCCATTTCGTTTTTTACACGGGTGATTTTACGTTGTCCCTGGACATGCAATATGAGCGGAGAGATTGAGGGCATTCTTGGGTGCGTTATGAAGTAAAATTGGAGAAGTCAAACGTTGCGGCTGTCAGTCGAAGAGATGAAATTTGAGGATGGATCCGATGGTCACTCCCCGGCGTCAGTGGCCTGGCGTTGACATTCGAGGCTTGATTAGCCTTCAGCGCCAACCCGGTTTCCCCTCCTTCCTGCGACAACTTGAGGCTTTACCTGAAGGCTAAACTCAAGAGTAGTCGCGAGATCGACAAGTCGTTCGGCCGCTGTACACCAGGAGGAAGCAGATGGACCGTTCTTCTGAACAATCCACGTCAGCAGGAAGAAACGCTGCTCCGGCGGGTTCACAAGGTAGCGAGTCGCGGGGCGCCAAAGCGACAGAACCAGAGAAGGCTAGCGGACCGACGGAGGCCGAGGTCGAAGAATGGGCCGAACGCGTTCGGATGCGCCGTCAAGCCTGGGTCGACGGTCCCACCGAAGAGGAAAAACACGAATGGCTCCGACGCGAACGGGCACGCCGGCTGGCCAGGATGGGCTCTGATACTGAACCATGGCCGACCAACGGCGGTTCGCAAGGCTACGACCCACGCGCGGAGCGACGGCGCCTTCAACGCCGATACCTTCGCGAAATTCGATTGGCGACCGAGGGAGCAGGTGTTTTGATGGCGACGTGGCCATTTCGAATACTGGCGGAACTGGTCGCCGTCGGACAGGAGTTCGAAGAGGAGACGTTAGATCCTGCACGCCGCCGCTGGATTCCATTTTACGACGACGAGATCTAGTCAATAAGAAACTCGCTACGTCGGACCGTTCCGTTTGTTCTGGCGGGCCAAGATTCCTCACTCCGCTCGTCTGATTGACGATCGCGTAAGGGGACCGGGTGATCACGTCCCGAATGACCTTGGTGCGCGTGGTCCAAACCATTGCGGTCCTCTTTCGCTATCGAATTGTGCAGGTGCCTTTGCCGTGGCGTCGGGGGCGTATTAACCCGGTTCAATTGCGGTTGGCGCTTGAGGACCTCGGAGGATCCTGGATCAAGTTCGGCCAGATGTTGGCGATGCGGTTCGATCTGCTTCCGGCCGACTTTTGCTACGAGCTCTTCACGCTGCTCAATGAGGTCAAACCTGTTCCATACGACCAAGTGCGACAGGTGATTCGAGACGAGCTCGGCGATGAGCCCGAACGGATTTTTCTGAGCTTCGATCCTATTCCGTTCGCCTCCGCGTCAATCGGTCAGGTGCACCGCGCAATTTTGCCGTCGGGCCACCCAGTCGCCGTCAAGGTTCAACGTCCAAATGCTCGGCAGATTTTCACTGCCGACATTCAGCTTATGTACGCGGTTTCGGGCATTCTTGACCGGGTCGGATTGTTCGGCGCCACAAAGACTCGCTGGGTGATCGACGAGTTCGCCAGATGGACGTCAGATGAGCTTGATTATCTGATTGAAGCGCGTCAAGGCATCCGTCTGCGCGAACTCGCAAAAGGTGATCGCCTGCAATGTCCGGCCCGTGTTTGGGGAGAATATTGCACCTCGCGCGTACTCACCCTAGACCTCGTCGAAGGAATCCCGCTCATCGACATCGTGAACGCGCTGCGCGACCACGACCAGGTCTTCCTCGCCCAGCTACGGGCCGATGGACACGATCTCAAACGCATTATTCGTCATCTCGACTGGAACACGCTCAATCAGATCCATGGGTTCGGCTTCTTCCATGCCGACCTGCACCCGGCCAACCTGTTCGTGCTCCCAGGCGACACCATCGGTTACGTCGATTTCGGCATCATCGGCAAACTCTCCGGTGAAACCCGTCGATCCCTGACGCGATACGCGGCCCTCTTTTTTCAAGGGGAACCCGACTTAGCCGTGGCCGAACTGATGCGGTGGGTCGCTCCCGGCTCGCAGGGACGAGTCGGCGCCTCGCGGGCCGAGCTCGTTCGCGTCCACGAGGACTTCTTCGTGAAAGTCAGCGCCGCTGGGCAAATCTCGACCAAGGGGGCAGGCGTGGCGTTCGCGGTCGGCGTTCTCGACATCGTCCGCCGCCGTGGGATCGTGCTTGCACCGAATGTGATTACCTACTTTCGAACCTTGATAACCGCCGACGCGATTCGGTTCGAGCTCGCCCCCGATTACGATCTTCCGCGGCATGTCCAAGAATTCTTCAAGCGACTGATCACGCACGAGGCGCGGGATTTTCTGCGACCGCGGCAGGCACTCATGGCGGCTTTCGACGTCGGATTCCGGGCAAATCGCATCCTCGATGCCGCGGAGTATCAGCTCCTGACAGTCAGCAACGTCGAAGCACGCCTCATCAGCCTTCAGGCGCGAGTGCGAGGAGTCACGAAGCGACTGCTGACATTAGTGCTTCTAGTCGTAGCCGGAGTCGTCGTCTTGCACGCTCTTGATCTCAATCCAAACTGGCGGACAGAATCGATGCTCCCGAATTCGGCCCGCGAATGGTTGCATTGGATCGTCTTCGGCGTCCTACTCGTCTTCGTTCTCCTCATCGGCGTCCAAGCCTTCCGTCTCTGGGACGCCGACCACAATTCGAAGGACTAAACCGCAGAATACACACAACAAAACCCGGCAGGAGTAAACACTCCCGTCGATCACACGTCGACGCCGCTCTTCCGATGGTGCCTCCGTTAGGACCGAATGCAGAACGCTCGTTTCATTTCGGGAGGTGAGATGACAAGTGGCTACGAACATCTTTATGACCCGTATTTTGCATAGCCCAATAGAAGTGTCGTCTGCAACTTCCTAAAACCGTAACTGCACCTGGGCATCGGCCCAGGCTCAAGTCCTTCACGCGATCTCATATTTCCCGGGTTACCCTATCCATCTGCACGACTGATCAGCGCAGCAACCAACTAGTCAGTTTGCCAGTAAGTCCTACAGTGAAGGAGTGCTGTCTCTTGCTCGACTTTGTTGTATTCGCAATCGGCGTTGGAGACAACGAGAAGGCCGGCCATCTGCCCAATGCAGATAGCCGGCCGGATCGCGGTGACCGGTCTTTGCCTTTACTGCTGCCGATTAACCTGATACAGGCGTGCCTGCCATTGGTGTGCCCATCATCTGCGACTGCTGAGTTAGGAAGACCGCGACAGTGGTGGTGCCGTCGCCATTGTCGTGCAACCAGGCCACGCCGCTGAAACCGGAGTTGTTGAGCTGGGCCAACCCGAACGCGAGATCGCTGCCCATGACCATGCCGCCGATGTTGCCACAGGCAATGTAATTGCCGATGTTCTGCTGGCTCTCGTGAACGTTGATTGCGTACGGTTTGCTGGTCAGTTCTTGCAACGTGGTCTGGACGTTGGTCACACTCGACTCCACGGGAATCGCGTCGGCCGCGCCCATTTGCTGGCCGGAGACCGGTGTCCCCATCATCGTGCCGCCGCCAACATTGTCGAGCGGAAACACCACGTCGCCGAGCCCAGAGCCGCACGTCCCGTTATGGATATGCGCCGGATGCGGTTCCATCTGCTGCGCCGAGCCCTGGCCAGTGAAGCCGACTACGGCCGCGATCACGAGAACGATCGCGGCTAGCAACGTGAGCGGCGTCCACCGCGTTCGAATTACTTTCCTCATCGCCTGAACTCTCCTTCTGCTGAACTCCGTCAGTCTCAACCCGGTTTGCGTTTTGGCAACCGATCGCCGCAATGGCGGTACGGCGGGATGCAAGATTTGGACCACTGGAGACCTTCTCCGAAACGCGAAGTAATCATTTGACTCATGGAGAATTTGCGCCACATACCCGCGTATGACGGAATCTATGGCCGCCCCAGTTGTGAGCAACGCGCTTGGCAGTGGAATTGGTCCCACCACCGGCCATCTCCGTCAAACATATGGCGGAAACGATCATTCGCTCATCTGCTCGTCGCTCGATCTCGAGCGGGACGCAACCCGATCACTGACGAACACAACGAACGCCGCCGTTGCAACGAATGGTCGCGGCGAGAATCGAGGTCCAATCGCTTGCCGAGGCTACGTGCGGACGGTCTGCTGACTCCGATTGAGCCGATTTTGGAGGATCAGCACGATCAAGAGGAATACGCCGCGGATGACATTTTCCCAGTAGGTTGTCAGCTCAAAGGTGCCTCGACCACGCTCGAAATTCAGGACATTGAAAATAAGCCCGAGGAGAACGACGCCAACGAGCGTCGTTCCCACGGAGCCGCGGCCTCCGGTCAACAGTGTCCCGCCGACGACCACCGCAGCAATCGCGGAGAGTTCCCAGCCGATCGCGTAATTTGCGGAGCCGGAATAGGCGAGTGAGGCCAGGATAGCTCCGGCCAAGCCTGCGAGCGCCCCGCTCATCGCGTAGACGCCCACGGTGATCCGGGCGACGGGCAACCCGGCTAATCGAGCCGCCTCCTCATTTCCGCCAAGCGCCAGGACGTGGCGACCAAAGCGGGAAAAGTTGAGCAAGATCGATCCGAGGATATATGCGACGACCGTGATGATGACTGGTAGCGGCACTTGGCCGATGTTCTTCTGCCCGAGATCGATGAATCCGCTTTTAAAGTCAACCGGGACGCTCGCGTTGTGCGAGAGATTGAGCGCGAGTCCGCGCGCAGCGAGGAGCATGGCCAGGGTCATAATGAACGGCTGAATCTTGTACCGAGCAATAATGATTCCGTTGACGAAGCCAACCGCCAGTCCGACAGCCATCGTGCCCAGTGTGGCCTCGTAGATTCCGTGGCTGCTGAGGCGGGCGGCAACCACACTCGAAAGCGCCACATTCGCCCCGACCGAGAGATCGATGCCGCCGCTCATGATGACGAAGCTCATCCCGAGTGCGATGAGCCCGTAGTACGTGTTGTTCCGCAGCATCTCCCAGAGGTTGTATCGACTGTAAAAGTTCTCGCCGTAGCGCCAACATCCGAAGATAAAGACGGCGATCAACGCAAGCAGCGCCCCCTGTTGAGCGATGAGTCGCCTTATCTCGTCCCAACTATGTCGTTGTTGCGCCGATGAGATCGGCGGAGCGCTGACGGCCATGTGAACCCTCTGATGACTAGGTTGATTGCTGCCTCTGCAAGAGCACCGCAACCACGATCGCAACTGCGGTCACGATCCGGGTTGTAGCGTCCGAGATACCGTGCGAGATAAGCGTGTAACGCAATTGTTGAATTAATAGTGCACCTATCAGCGTGCCAACGACGGTCGCCCGCCCACCGGCGAGTGCCGTACCGCCGACGGCAGCTGCCGCGATCGCGTCAAGTTCCATATTTTGGCCGACGAGACTCGGGTCGGCGGAAGAATTGATCGCGATCACGATGAGTCCGGCGAGCCCGGCCAGGAGACCGCTAATAGCGTAGACCGCGAACTTGATCCGGGTTACCGGCACGCCGGCGAGCCGCGCCGCCGACTCATTGCCGCCGGAAGCGAGAACGTACCGGCCAAAGGTCGTCGACGACATTGCCCACGAGGCGAAAGCAACGATGACGAGCATCATGATGACTTGCACGGGAATGCTCAGAACCCGTCCTTGGAGCATGCCTTGAAAGTCGTGGTTATGAAAACCTCTGAGCTTGCCGCCCGTAATGACCTGGGCGATGCCGCGGCCGCCAAGATAGAGAACAAGCGTAGCGATAATAGGCTGAATTTTGAAACGGGCGATCAACAATCCATTGAAGAGCCCGAAGCATCCGGCAACGAGAATGGGGATGACGATCGCGACAATGATTCCCACCCAGTGGTACTCAAATGGAAACCGGTCACTGAGAAAGATCTTCGGCGCAAGCACCGCTGAAATCGCCATCAGCGAGCCCACGGAGAGATCGATACCGCCGGTTGCAATCACGATGGTCATGCCCACACCGACGATGACGATGGTAGAGACCTGCGTCAGGTTGACTCGCCATGTTGTCCAGCTAAAAAAATTCGTAGTAAAGATCGCGTTGAATGCGCAGAGCAGAAGCAAGGCAACGAAAGTGCCTTGGGCGGATCCAAGCGCTTCAAACCAGCGTGGCGCTGAAAACCGGCGCACGGGCGAGCGTTGACCAACGACCGATGCCTGACCCGGCGTTTCCACTATTCCGCCTGCTCTGGCGACGGTGAGGCCGATTCGTCTCCATGTGCCATGGCGGTCATGATCGCCTGCTGGTTGATTTGCACTCCTTCGAGTTTGGTCGCGGTGCGCCCGTCACGAAGCACCGTGACTCGATCGCAACCTTCGATGATTTCTTCAATTTCCGACGAAATCATGAGGACGCCAAGACCTTGATCGGCCAACTCGTCAATGAGTTGCTGGATTTCGGCCTTTGCCCCGACATCAATACCCCTGGTCGGCTCGTCGAGAATCAGTAACTTCGGGTTCATGCAGAGCCACCGCGCGAGAAGGACCTTCTGCTGGTTTCCGCCGGATAACTCGCGAATCTTCTGTTCTGGTCCGGACGCCCTAATGCCCAGGCGCTTAACGAAGCGGTCGACGATCTCTCGTTGCTTCGCGCGATCGATCACTCCGTGGCTAGCCAGTGCCGGAAGCGCGGCCAGCGTCAGATTCTCGCGCACCGACATGAAGGGAATGATGCCGTCCGCCTTCCGATCCTCGGAGCAAAGACCAATGCCGGCCTTGATCGCATCGACCGGCGTCTTGAACGACGCAACTTTGCCGTTGAATCGGATAGTGCCGCTATCGATTGGATCGGCGCCGAAGATGCACCGTGCAACCTCCGTCCGGCCAGAGCCCAGCAGCCCGGCGAGCCCGACGATTTCTGACGAGTGAATGCTTACCGAAGCGCCCTGCAACTCGCGTCCGCGCTGGAGATTTTCGGCCTCGAGCAACTCCTTCTCTCCGGGCTTTCGCCTTCGCTCGGTAAATCCCGTCGCTCCCTCCCGGCGAACTTCAATCAATTCTTTACCAAGCATCGACGCGACCAATTCAAGCTTCGTGATGCTCGCGATCTCGCGCTCCTCGACGGTTTTCCCGTCACGCATGATGGTGACGCGGTCACAAACTTGAAACAGTTCGTCGAGCCGGTGAGAGATCAGGATGACGCTGACGCCGCTTGTTGTCAGATGCCGAATTGTCTGAAACAGAACCTCGACTTCGCGATCGTCGAGCGATGAGGTCGGCTCGTCCATCACGACGAGTTTCGCATTGAACGAAAGTGCGCGGGCAATCGCGACCATTTGTTGATGGGCGACGTTGTAGGACATCAAGGGCTGACGCACATCGACGTGCACACTGAGCGTCGCGAGAAGGTCGGATGCCTTCCGGTTCATCTTGCGCCAATTTATGAATCCAAATCGGCGCGGCTCGCGGCCCATAAAGATGTTTTCGGCCACTGATCGGAATCCAACGAGATTGATCTCCTGATAGATCGTGCTGACTCCAGAATCCTGTGCTTGCCGCGGAGTGTGAAAGTCAACCGTTTGGCCATCAAAGGAGATGGTTCCGGCATCGCGGCGATAAGCCCCATTTAGGATTTTGACAAGCGTCGATTTGCCTGCTCCGTTTTGCCCAACTACGGCGTGGGCTTCGCCACGGCCAACCCGCAGCCACGCGTTGTCGAGAGCAACAACACCCGGGAAGCTCTTAGAAATGCCTTCCATCACGAGCAAGTGTTCACGCGTTGGCTCAGTCATTGCATGCTCCGTTGCGATTAAGCCTTAGCGTACAACGCGCGACGAATAAGGGAAAAGAGGGGCCGCGGCGGCGACCCCTCCCTGTACGTGGAGCGTTTTCCAAACGCTAGAATTGTTTGCCTTGGAAGTCCTTGGCGTTGTTCTTGTCGAAGAAACGGTCTTTGACGATCACCCAGTCAGGTATGTCTTCGCCGTTGACATACTTGTCCATCGTCTCGAAGGCAATCGGGCCAAAGAAGGGGCTCGACTCGACCGTCGCGCCGAGTTCCCCGGCAACGATCGCATCAAGCGCGTCATTTTCACCGTCAATCGAGACAAGGATCACATCCTGGCCCGGCTTCTTTCCAGCATCTTTGAGGGCAGCGATTGCGCCAATCGCCATTTCATCGTTATGTGCGTAGACTGCGGTGACATCCGGGTGCGCCTGGAGGAGCGTCTGCATCAGCTTCCGGCCCGGGTCACGCTGGAAGTCGCCCGACTGCGAGTCGAGAATCGTCATCCCGGCAACCGGAGTCGCCACAGGGGTTCCCTTGAACGATCCCTTGAGAATATAGTCGTCAAATCCCTTCTTCCGAAGAATCGCGGGATCTGCGCCGGTCGTCCCCTCGAGCTCGATAATTTTGGCAGTGCCGCCGGTCGCTTTCACGAGCCATTCCGCCGCGCGTCTGCCCTGTTCGATAAAATCGGAGCCGATGAATGTGACGTAGTCTTCACCGGGCTTCGCGATCGAATGGTCGACATCCCGGTCAATCAAGATCACCGGGATTCCGGCCTGCTTGATCTTCAATACGGCCGGTGCCAGAGGTTGAGTTTCCCGGGGTGGGAAGATCATGACGTCCGGGCGCTGAGCGATGATCGAGTCAATGTCGGCGAGTTGTTTCGCGGTGTCCTCGTTTGCGTCGGTCATGATCAGCTTGTAACCGCGTTTGTTCGCCTCATCCTGCATGCTCTTGGTTTCACCAAGACGCCAGGGGTTGGTGCTGCCGACCTGCGAGAAGCCTACTGTGTAGGTGTCCTTCTTTGGCAGAGGCGGCAGATCGGCTGCGAAAGCGCCTCTGGACAGGTGGGAACCCAGGGCAAGCGCCCCTGCGCCTCCTGCAGCCACTCGTAGTAATTGTCGTCGGGTCATTTCTCGCGTCGTCACTCTACGTCTCCTCCCTTGACACAGCTTTTAATACCGCTGCACACGCGTGCGGGCGGTAGTCCATTGGGGACCCGAGAGATAATTTGACCGTCGCACGGTTGGGATGGCTTCGAATGGTCACAGTCTCCTTGAGCCGCGACATGCGCGAACGATTGACTTGGAGTAGATGAAACTTTGCGGATTGTACACGGCGCTTGGACGACGTCAACAACGCGCGAAATGTACCCCTCGACGCCGTCGTGTGAAAGCGCTGTTCGGACTGGCGCGCAACGTGCGCTGTGGGTCCGATCTGGCTTTCGAGGTCAACATCGTTGAGCGCGAGAGGCATCTAAGGAGGTTCGGTGAAGATCACAGACGTGACAACGATCAAGCTCTCGTACGATCTGCCAGTGCCGATGGCAGACGCGATTCACTTCATGCCAAGCCGGCCGACGCTCCTCGTCCAAGTTCATACGGACGCCGGCATCGTCGGCCTTGGAGAAAGTGCTGCTTACGGCGGCTATCTGGAAAGCACGGAAGCAATCGTCCTCGGGGAGTTGCGGCAGACGATTCTCGACGAGGATCCGTTTCGCGTTGAAAAGCTCTGGGCTAGGATGGCGACCCGGGCGCACCAACGCGGTCGCCGGGGCATGATGATGATGGCCATAAGCGGCGTCGACATCGCGCTCTGGGACATTATTGGCCAGGCCACGAAAACCCCGCTTTACCGCCTCTTAGGCGCGTATCGACACACTCTCGATGCATACGCTTCCGCCGGCTTCTACGCTAGGGACAAGGACGTTCATACGCTCGAAGAAGAAGTTCGCGGCTACGCAGAACGCGGTTTCAAGACCATCAAAATCAAGGTCGGCCGAAACCCAGATGTCATGTTGAACCCTTTGCACGACATGCAAGCACATGATTATGCGACTGTGTCACTCGACGAGGACATCGAGCGCGTTCGCGCCGCGCGGGCCGCGATCGGTCCAGGTGTTCGGCTAGCGGTCGACGCGAACAATGCCTGGACTCCTTCGGTTGCCCTGAAATTCATGCGCGAAGTCGAGTCACTGAAGATCCATTGGCTAGAAGAGCCGGTCTCCACTGACGACATCGAGGGCAGCGCCGCCGTCGCTTCCCAGCTCGACACACCGGTTGCTGGCTACGAAACCGAAACTGGATTATCCGGATTTCGGGAATTGATCACTCGTCGCGCAGTCGACATCGTGCAGCCCGATGTCATTTGGACGGGTGGAATCACGGAAACGCGGAAGGTCGCGGCATTGGCTCAGGCGTTCGGCTTGCCCTTAATTCCCCACGTCTTCTCATCTGCTGTCAGCACCATTGCCAACATGCACTTGATCGCGTCGATTCCAAATGGAGGACTCTTGGAATTTGACCAGAACCCAAACCCGCTCCGATCAGAGCTGTTCGAGGAACCGATTGAGGTCTCCACCAATGGAGCTGTGGCACTTCCCGAGCGTCCGGGCTTGGGCGTGACACTGAATCAAGCAACGATCCAACGCTACCGTATCGAGCAACACAGACCAGACTCGGTGCTGAAAATCACTTCGTAGGGAACAGGAGGGCACGAAATGAGATTGCAAGGCAAAGTCGCGGTTGTTACGGGAGGCGCGCAGGGAATAGGCAGGGCGATCTGCCTGCGCTTTGCACAGGAAGGAGCAGCGGTCGTCGTGGCGGATCTGAACGAAGCGAGCGCCACCGCGGTGACGACCGAGATCACGGCGAGCGGCGGCCAGGCGACCGCGGCCGCTGTCGACGTTCGGGATCAGGTTCAGGTTCAGCGTCTCATCGAAACCTCGGTCGCATCGTTCGGCGGGGTCGACATCTTGGTGAACAATGCCGGGGTCGGCAAGATCATCCCATTCATGGATACCACGGAAGCGGACTGGGATTTCATGTTCGATGTGAACTGCAAAGGTCTACTTTGGACTAGTCAAGCGGTAGCGAAGCAGATGATCGCGCAAGGAAGAGGCGGCAAGATCATCAACCTGGCTTCCCAGGCCGGCCGCCGCGGAGAGGCGTTGGTACTCGCTTATTGTGCCAGCAAAGCCTGCGTGATCAGCATGACACAATCGATGGCGCTCGCGCTCGCCCCACATAAGATCAACGTCAATGCGCTTGCCCCTGGCATCGTCGACACGCCGTTTTGGGACGAAGTCGACAAACAATTTGCGAAGCTCTTGAACATGGAGGTAGGGGAGCCGAAGCGCACATTCAGCGCGCAAATCCCGCTTGGTCGTATCGAACAGCCAGAAGACGTGGCTGGTGCAGCGGTTTTCCTCGCATCATCCGATGCCGACTACATCACCCAGCAGTGCCTCAACGTCGACGGTGGAAACTGGCCAAGTTAGCATCCTGACCAGGTAAGTAGCCTCGCCTGGAGCCGCGCCCTGCCCCACCGTGCGCGCCGGCGGTGCGCTCCGCTCGGCGAGAACATAGAGTGCGGGCTGAAATGGCGCTACCACCCATTCCCAGGCTGGGGCTGAATGCCGCGAAGCGCAACGGGTATAACGAGGATGCAGAATGCACGGATGGATCGTGCCGGGCGCAGAGGTTGCAACGCCGTGGAGGTGTCGCGGGAAGTAGTGCTTTACGGTTGGCCATGCACCCAGCGCGGACTCGACTCAGCAGACCTCGCCGATGGCGTAGGCCCGCTTCCGTTGCATCGCTACGAGTGCTCACCCTACGAAGATGGACGCTGGACCTTCTCTTCGAGAGAACTAGGGACCCGGCGACCCCTATGTGGCCTGGAGCAAGGCAATGGCACCGTGCTGGGCGTGACCGAAGGCGTGATTGACCGCCGGATAGGTTCCCGGTTCGGGGATTGTAAGCTCAACGCACGCCCCGTCTCCCGGTCCGATCGTGATCGATTGCAAGCCGACCAGTTTATTGGCCGGATTGGCGTTGACATAGGCCGCATCAAAGACCGCCCCTACGACGTGAAAGCTCGACCAGATGTTAGGCCCGGCATTGACCACGAAGATGCGGATCGGCTCACCGACCTTCACCGCGATCGGGTGCTCGACGTACTGATTGGCATAGCCATTGAAGACGGCATAGTCGAGCGAACCATATTGCATCAGCTTGCCGAAGTCTGGTGTCTTGACGCCGTTCGGCCCGTCCGTCAGATAGAATTCACTTTGGACAAAGACAATTTCCTGCGCTGGGGGCCACCCCTCTTTGGGGTCGACGATCATCGCTCCGTACATCCCGGCTCCGATGTGCATCAGCACCGGCGGCGTTCCGCAGTGGTACATGAACGCGCCCGGATACTTCGGCGTAAAGCGCCAGGTGTACTCCTGCCCCGGCTGGACCACCGGGTAGTTCACATTGGGTGGAGTCTGGGCTGCGTGAGTGTCGAGGGAATGGGCCATTTGCGCTTCGTTGCGCACGGTGACGGTGATCTCGTCGCCGACCATCATGCGCATTGGGGTACTCGGGATCGTGCCCTCAAAGCTCCAGCCAGCGTACGTCACACCTTGGGCGACGAAGACGGTCGTCTCCTTCGCCGTCAACGTGATTTTTTTGGGACCGGGCTGGACCGCGACGAGCACCGGATCCATCGGGGTAAATGTAGTCGGCGGTTGCGGGATTGGTGTACCAGAGCCCGTGCCCGGCTGCTCTCCACCGGAGCCAATAGGTGCGCCCGGTGGTGTCGGCGTCGGTTCTTGGGCCCGCACCGACTGTTCGCCGACGAATCCGCCGACTGGAATGGCTAAACCGAGCCCTGCCGCGAGTTTGACTAGCCCCCGACGATCAACGGGCGCGAGCAGTTTTTCCATCAGTCAACCCCTTGCTCCTCTATGCGATGACGTCCTCTCAGCTCGAAACATCTGCGGGCAGCCTTTGTTTACCGCTCTTCGGCGATGATCTCGCACGCGTCCGATACACGATGAAAACGCGACCGCAAGGACTGTGCCGGACGAGTTACATCTTCGCTCATGCCCTTTCGTCGCCCGTCGGTCGCTTCTCATTCCCCGCTGGCTGATTCGGGTGTAACGATGTTCGCGAAGCGAGCTCTCGTGCAGAAGACGCTCTTCTATGAGCCACTTCAAAGCGTCCTCAAACGATTCCGAATCATCAGCAGGTCGTGGCTCCATTGCAACCGCACTGTTGATCGCTGGATGTGTGAAGCTTCCAGATGAAGTTGTCCAAGCGTCCTGCTCAACGCGCGTTGATCGCCCGCAGCACCTCGTCTCCACCGACGAGTGCGACGGCTGGAAGACCAACAGCCGCAAGGGAAGCTGCACCGCGTCGTGCGTGTAGAACCCGGCTCGGGCTAGGCTCTTCTGAACGCGCTTCAGCCAGATTGATAGCGGCACGGCGATCGTGGCCGCATACCTTGTGCTGGTGCCGAGTCGGGCCGTAGTTCGTCGCCCGGCGGAAATCGAGCCAATTCGTTTGCAGTCGATCCCGAGTTGACTATCAAGGTCGTATTACGAGGAAAGAGATCCCCAAGTTGCACGGCGACCCTTACCGCTTCTACCGCGCCTTGCCTTCGAAATCTGTCGTCGCCTCGTGCATGGGATCTGCGGAATCCATGACCAGAGAGTTGTCCCTATAGCGCATTTTGAGGACGAAGTTATCGATGTTGGCCACCTCACCGTACTCCAGTTCGAAGGTGGTCGCATCGGCCCAGGCGCCGTGCGGCGCAGCGAAGTCAGGAGCCGCTTTCTGGTATAGATTGTGCACTTGGCGGCCACGATTCCTCGCCGGAAACGGCAGTCTTCGCCATGGTCACCGCAGAGATGGTCGGTCCCAATTTTCGGACAGGGAACAAGGCCGTGATTCCAATCGGAGACGAGAACCGGGGACAGAGTTTGAGGCCATGGGTCAACTACGGGCTGATCGCAATTAACTTCCTGATTTTCTTCTACGAACTGACACTCTCGGAGCAGGAGCTGACGCGCTTCCTTCTGCGATGGGGGCTGGTCCCGGCTGAGATATCGCACGGCCACAACTTCTACACTATGGTGACCGATCTCTTCCTCCACGGCGGCTGGCTTCATATTTTCGGCAACATGCTGTTCCTCTGGATCTTCGGCGACAATGTCGAAGACACGATGGGGCACGTTCGCTATCTGCTCTTCTACCTCCTCTGCGGATTCGCTGGCAATCTCGGACAAGTACTCGTCAATCCGGACAGTGCTATGCCGCTCGTCGGGGCGAGCGGCGCGATCGCTGGCATCCTCGGCGCCTACTTGGTCATGTTCCCATTCGGCAAGATCAGAACGTTCTTCCTGATCGGCTGGATCCCGATCATTTTCCTCGTGCCGGCGTGGGTGCAGATCGGGCTCTGGATCCTGCTGCAATTTCTCAATGGCCTTGCCACGCTCGGGGCCCGCACTGCCGATACAAGCGGTGGCGTTGCCTTCTTTGCGCACATAGGTGGGTTTGCCGCGGGGGTCCTGCTGAATAGGATCTTTCGCGATCGCGAGGCTTACGAACGGCAAAAACTTGCCCGAGAGGGAAACCGCGCGTTTCAGCGAGCAGATTGGGGTGGTTAATGACCCCGCCGACAGTACCTTGCCAGCGGCGGCGAGAACGAGGTTGCGAGTCACGGCAGATTCATGTTCAGCCAGCAATCCGGGATCAATAGCCCTCAGTCGGTCGCGGTTTTCCAAGTGGGTTTTTTCGCCTCGTGCCTTGGTGATTTGGCGACAGTTCGCGGCTCTCCCGCACAGTTGCGCCCAAATCACGCCCTCGTCCCTAACGCACGGTTGTTAATCGTCAGGGTCGACCTGAGAGTTGGGCCGAAGAGCGCCGGCTACGGATATGATCACGGCCGATCGAGCCGGCAACTTGATCTGGTCCCCTCGGATTGATATGTGCTCGCCATTTCCGCTGAAACGCTGGGCGCAGATGTCTAATAACACTCGCGCGTCGCCGGCTGGGAGGTCGCGAAGTCCAGGCGTCACTTCGCGGTCGAGCGTGGTTGCCGCGCCGAAGTTGGCAATGAGGAGGCGGTGATCAAGACCGTGCCAGCGGTGAACGACGATCGCTTGCGCGCCAAGCGGGCTGGCGCGAACAGACGATCGCTCGCGGTAAGCAAGCACAGAATCCTCGCGACGAAGGGCGAGGAGGCTGCGATAGAGCTCGTAGATACCGGCATTGCGGACACGCTCACGGAGATCGACCTTCGAAGAAAGGAAGGTCGATTCAGCCTGAGGATCGGGGATCGAATCACGCATGTCCTCGTCACTGAAAGCGCGAAAGTCGCTGAATTCACGGCGACGACCTTTCGTAACGAGACGACCGAGCTCGGGCTCGTGATCGGTAAAGTAGAGAAATGGAGTCGAGGCGGCAAATTCCTGACCCATGAAGAGCAGAACCGGCTCGGGAACAAAAAGGAGGAGCGCCGACGCGACGGCGTAGCGGCCGGCGTCGATGTCGTGATGCAGACGCTCGCCAAAGGGGCGATTGCCGACCTGATCGTGGTTCTGAATGCAGAAGATGAAGGCGGATGCCGGTTCGTCGGTGACCTGGGTGCCGCGTCGCTCGCCGGTCGAAAGTAAAGGCTCGCCCTGATAGATGAACCCTTCGTTTATGGCCGTCGCGAGCAACTCCATGCTGCCGAGATAGTTGCCGTAATAGTTTTCCCGCGCGCCGGTCAGATAGACGCGCAGCTCGTGGTGAAAGTCATCCGCCCACACCGCGTCGCAACCATAGCCGCCAGTCTGCCGTGGTCGAACCGTGCGGACGTCGTTGCGGGCCTCCTCGGCGATGACGACAATATTGCGCTCGCTTGCGCCATGGGCTCGCGCCGAGATCTCGGCCAGAACGTGGGTTGGGCTGTCGTCGACGATGGCATCAGTTGCATCTAGGCGCAGACCATCCATATGGAACTCGCGGATCCAATAACACGCGTTCTCGATCACGAAGTCGCGGACTCGGTGGCTGTTGGGACCGTCGTAATTGATCGCGTCGCCCCAAGGCGTCTGATGACGGTTCGTGAAATAGTCGTCGCTGAAGACGCGAAGATAGTTTCCATCAGGCCCAAGATGGTTGTAGACGACGTCGAGAATCACGCCGAGCCCCTCACGGTGGGCGGCGTCGACTAGGCGGCGGAGGTCCTCCGGGTGGCCGTAGTTCGCGCTCGGGGCGAAGAGATCGACACCGTCGTAGCCCCAATTCCAGCGGCCGGGGCACGCGGCAACCGGCATCAACTCGATCGCGTCGATGCCGAGGCGTTTGAGCTCTGGAAGCTGGCCGATGAGCGCCTTGAACGTGCCCTCGCGCGTATAGGTACCGACGTGCGTTTCGTAGACCACCAGACCGTTCATGGTCAGACCAGGCCAGCTATCGTCGGTCCAGTTAAAGGCAGAAGGGTCGATCACCTCGGACGGACCGTGTACGCCCTCGGGTTGAAAGCGTGACCACGGATCGGGCGCGACTTGATTGCCTTCCAGACGAAATCGGTAGCGCGCCCCCGCGCCGATGCCTGGGATGACCCCCAGATAGAGCCCATCGGATGCGGCCGCGAGTAGGTAAAAGGATGGACTGTTCTCGCCCCGAAGCTCGACCTCGACCTTTGCTGCCTTGGGAGCCCAAACGGCGAAGCGGACGCCATCCGCGACGAGGTTCGCACCAAGGAACCGATCGAATGTCTGGTCTGTCATGAGCGGCCTTTCTTCAGCGTCCGCTGAGGTCCCAAGCCAGCGATCATTCGTCCGGCGACACTTGCCGAGCTAACAGCGCCACCGGCAGCGACGAAAACAGGTCGGCGGCGGTGACAAAGGCGTCGCCATTGGCGCTGGAGAGCGGGACAAGTTTATCGGTGAAAGCATCGCGATACTGTGCATCTTCTGGCAAATCGGGAAGCCCGATGCGCGAGTCGCCCCACAGATCGGAAGTCAGCAGCACGCTAGGATCATCGCGTGTCAGCGTGGCGACAAGGCGCGGGACAGCGACGATGGTCTCGCGGCCATCCAGACGGCGCGCGAACGCGCAGATGTGATCAGCCTGCCGGCCGGTTGTCGCGAGCGGAAGATAGTCTCCGCGCCGGTAGAGCTCAGGATCGGCGTGCCGGCAGGCGAGTGCGCGATGAGTCACATAGAGCTTAATCGCGCCGTCGGCACGACGTTGCCACAGGTCGGCGACGAGGCGTTCGGGTTTGCGGCGGCGGAGTTCACGCAGGAGACGGTGACGGACGGTGAAATCGACCGGGCGGCGATTGTCCGGATCGACGAGGCTGAAATCCCAAAGCTCAGTTCCCTGATACAGATCCGACACTCCGGGTGAAGTGAGCTTCAGGAGCTGTTGAGCGAGACTGTTGACGATGCCGAGCTGCGCGACGCGATCGCGCAGCGCCGTGAAGTCGTCGAGAAAAGGATTGATACCTTTAGTCCGGAGCGCGGTGCGGACGAACGCGGCGGTCGCCTCATCATACGCCGTGTTGGGGTTGATCCAGCTCGTATGGACCTGCGCCTCATGGATCGCCTTCAGCATATACGCCTCCATTCGGTCGATGAGGTCGGAATCGGGCGTCGCTAGGTTGAACGGCCAAGCGCCGAGGAGCGTTTGGTAAAAGAGGTACTCATCGTTGCGATCAGGAGCAGGTGTTCCATCGACCCGGGTTTTGTGACGGCGGTTGAGCCGGCTCCAGCGATTGATGCTCGCGCGCCATTCGCGCGGAAGCTCCGAAAGGAGATCAATGCGGGCGCGGACATCCTCACTCCGCTTTGTGTCGTGGGTCGAGGACGATATCATCGCAGCCGGCCAGTGGCGGAGGCGCTCGGCATTCTGCTGGTGGAATTCGACGAGCGGGAGCCCGAAGATGGCCGGATCGCCCCCGACCTCGTTGAGGGAGGTCAGGCGGTTATAGACGTAGAAGGCCGTGTCCTCCAGGCCTTTGGCCATAACCGGGCCGGTGAGTTGTTGCACTTTCATGCCAAACCGGCATCGCTCCCCTCGCTGTCTCTCGCTCACTTCGCCTTTCGTGCCCAGGAGTACGTCGCGCACGAAATCGAACACAGACGGATCGGAGGCGGGGTTCCGTCGCTTCGCCACATTGAGGGCTTGCGAGATCACCCGCCGATCGCGGTCCTTCGCCTTCTCCTCGTCGCACGTCAAGTAGGTCCGGTAGACCGGAAAGCAGGCGATGACTTCGCCTATCGCGAACCGGAGGCTGTTCAACGTGAAGTCGCGGGTGCGGCGGTGCTGCTCGGAGATGCGGTTCAGAGCCCAGGCGAGGACGTTGATTTCACTCGCGAGGGCAACGCGCATAATCAGCTGCTTGCTCTCGTAGACAACATCGGCAAATGACTGACGCTCACCTGAGATGAAGCGCGCGTACAGGTCGTCGAACGTTTTTCGGTTGGATGGATCGACGAAGACCTCGGTTGCGGCTTGGACGAACTCGTAGCCGACTGTGCCGTGAACAGCCCAATCAGCCGGCAACTCCTCGCCCCGCTCGAGAATCTTTTCGACCACCAAGTAGATCGACCACTGCTCTGCATCCGTCGCATGCTGTTCCCACCACGCCGCAAACTCAGGTTCGAGGTCAGCCCAAGAAAGGTTGCGGGCGGCTCGGGGTGGATCTGCATCGAAGATGGCGCGGGCGCGGGCGAGAAACGCGGCGCACTGGAGCTTGGCGAAATAGCCGGCCGGGTCCCAGAGGCCGTCTGGATGGTCAATACGAACGCCAGTGACGGCGCCTTGGCCGATGAGCTGCATTAGCAAGCGGTGCGTAGCGACGAAGACCTCCGGGATTTCTTGCCGGATGGCGGCAAGTTCGTTGATAGCGAAAAAGCGGCGATAGTTGATCTCTTCCGCCGCTGTGCGCCAATAAGCGACTCGATACGATTGTTGTTCGAGCAGCGTGTCGATGGCGTCGACGCTGCCAGTTTCGCTGGTACGCCCGTTGAACCAGCGCAGAGTTTCTTCGAGCGCCTCAGCGATCTCCGGCGTCGCGTTGACAGAATCGGCAAGGCGGCGTTTGGCGACGATCTGCTCGCGTTGCCGCTCGGCGACGCGGTCGGGATCTCGCTCATTGTTCGCGGGCAAGCGATCGAAGGCGGTCAAGATGCTCTGGTACTCAAGGAGTGGCAGTGCTTCGGGGTGGAAGCCGTCAACCAGCGTCCCGAGCGCGTGACCGAGGATGAATGGATAAGTGGGTGGTGCGATTGGCAGCGGTTGGTCAAAATACCATGCGGTGAAGACGCCGTTCTCGTATTTGAGCGTAATTTCGCCTCGCTCGAGGACGACCCCGTAGTGCTCGCGAAGGAATGGAATAAGGACCTTGTTCCGGAGCTCGGCTTTCAACGGCTGCCAGTCGATGTCGAAGACTCGCGCATTTGACGAGGTTTGTCCGTTTTCGAGGACGTCGAGCCACCACGAGTTCGCACCGTCGGCGATGCCCATATGGTTGGGAACGAAATCGAGAACAAGGCCGAGGCCCTGCCGCTGAAGGGCGGCGACAAGGGCGCGGAACTCGTCGTCCGTGCCGATTTCGGGATTAAGCGAGCCATAGTCGGTGACGTCGTACCCATGCATGCTGCCCGGCGCGGCTTTGAAAATCGGCGATGCGTACAACGCGCTGACGCCGAGACTCGCCAAGTAGGGAACGATGCGCTCCGCATCTTTAAAGGTAAATCCGGCGTTGAATTGCACGCGATAAGTTGCAATCGGCGCCTGTGCCGGCGTCATCCGGGCGACGACCGAGTCAACCAAAGCCTGATCGGACGACCGCTGGGTCCGAACCTCGTCCAAGAGTATGGGCTCCTTGCTGATGGCGGGGTTTCCATCTGATCGATGGTGGGCAGCGAGATGAAGAGCGTTTGAAGTACCGCCCCCAATGCCTACCACACCATCAACCAGGACGCGACCGCCCAACGTTCCGCGGTTATCGTCTCCCACGAATTGTGCCAGCGGGCGGCGACTTGTTCCGGTTCAACGGCTTTTGGACACGCTCAATTCGCGTTCACTGCCGAACTTGACGGCCAAGCGATGGCATAGTCGCCCGAGGACGTTGCCGAGTGAATGGATCGCAGCGTGAAAGTAACGTGACATCGCGAGTTATCGAAGGATTTGACGCTCAATGAATCGAACTATCAAGAGAGCCAGACTCCTCGCTCAGATCTGAATGACAATAAAGGGAGCTTGGAAACGCGGCAGGGTGGCGAACGCAGAGGTATGTTGACCAATCCTGAACTGAAGAACAATCCTGTCGATTCCGCGTTTGGTGATTCGACTATCCATGGTACGGTTGGCCGCTTGGGGAACATTCAAATCAAGGAGTGAACGATGCGAAAAATTGTTGCCGGGCTGTTCATTTCACTCGATGGCGTTTTTGAATCTCCGGATAAGTGGCACTTCCCCTACTTCACTGACGAAATGGGCGAGGCCGTGGGTTCCCAAATGGCAGAGGCAGACACCATGCTGCTCGGCAGAGTGACCTACCAAGAATTCGCAAGGTACTGGCCGCAGCAATCGAGCGACGAGCCGCCTGCCGACTACATGAACAACACCCCTAAGGTCGTCGTCTCCAATACCTTGGATTCGGTCGACGATTGGCAGAATTCTTCACTGATCAAAGGCAACGTCGTGGAGGAGATCACCAAATTGAAGCAACAGCCGGGCAAGAACATCGGAGTCACTGGCAGCGGCACTCTCGTCCGGTCGCTGCTGGAGAACAACCTCCTTGACGAACTGCGGCTCCTCGTACATCCCATCGTCGTCGGCAGTGGCAAGCGTCTTTTTCCGGACGGTACACCACAAAAGGGCCTCAAGCTCGCCGATTCAAAAACATTCAACACTGGTGTCCTCTACCTGACCTACCAACCAGCCGACGCCTAGTTTCAAAATGACACTGATCGCGCGGGCGCGAGCACTTCCCCGTCGCCATGTGTGACCAGTTGACGATCGTCCCGGGAGGATGGCCAATTCGCGGGAGTCAGAATGGGAATGAGCACTGGCACGGTGTTTGCGCCCACAACGCTCATTCAGATTCGATCGACGAAGTGGTTGATCGACAAAGGAGGTGCTCCATGGAACAGAGCTCAGGCGAGGACATTACGCGGTACACCGAGCCTCACCAAGAGAGCCAGCCAATCGGTCTAGTGCAGCCGGGGATGAAGGTTGTCGATGCCGCGGGCAACGACGTCGGTAAAGTTTCCGACCTGAAGATGGGCGATCCCCAGGCTGCGACCGATCTCGGCGAACACCCGGAGGATGTCGGGTGGGGCGTCGGCGTATTCGCCGTCGGCTCCACTGGTCCGAATTTAGGGGCTGGTGCCGTAGTCCCGGCTGAGGCCGGTGGACCGGGGCCCTTCTCCGGCGAGCCGAGCGTGCCGCTCCCCATCCAGGGTCGCCTGCTCCGTGAGGGCTACGTCAAGATCGATGGTGGCCTCTTCCACGGTGATTACTACGCCGCAGCATCCACTATCGAGTCGGTTTCAAAGGACACCGTCCGGCTTTCCGTCGCGAAGGACGACCTGCCTAAGAGGTAACCGTTACATTTTCATGCCACGCCGGTACGGAACCATGAAACTGTTGGAGAGGTAAGCGGGCCTCAAGTCGCCAACACGTCACGCTGTGCTGCTAACGCAGCGATGCCCCATGGTCGAGATAACCATGGGGCATAATTTTGTCCAATCTTTCCCGCTCTTTCCGAGGTGACCCCGCTGGGACTCGAACCCGGAACCAATGAATAAAATATTGAGGCGCGACGTTCATAGCCGTGACTAGGCGTTCAACCTGCCGTGATTTAGCCTTAAATTCAACGGCAGTTGTTCATAGTCGTCTACTGTCTTCTATCCGTTTGGACCTCAGATCGGGCGTCAACGGATGCTACTCGTGATTTGGCTTCGCAGGCGGCGAGAAACTCGCTGATTGAGCGGCAGGCTCGCGCGAACGTCTTGGCCATCCGAGACTCGGGGGAGTGAGTGCACCCAAGGTAACGAATCTCTGGGCTCCGGTAGCTCCTGGGATGTTGGTCGGAAGCGCGGCGAGGCCGTCGTGGGCCATCAGGGCGAAGGCCATCGCCTCCTTGGCGCGGCCGCTGACGCCGTAGTCATCGAGGGGCTTGACCGATGCCGGCGCCAGGAGGTCGGCCAGCATTGCCATCAGGGTTGGATTGCGGGCGCCGCCGCCATTGACGATCACCTCGGCCACGTCCGGCAGCCAGCGGCGATAGCTTTCGGAGATCGAGCGGGCGGTCAGCAGCGTCACCGTCGCGACCAGGTCGCGCGCCCGCCGGCGCTCTGACTCCGCAGCGGTCGAGGCCTGGCCGAGGCTCCCCGGCGTCAGGTCGGCGTCTGCAACCAGCCGCTCTGCGAAGGGCAGGCCGTAGAGCTCCCGCCCGGTCGTCTTCGGCGGCGGAGCGGCGAGGTAGGAATCGGCCAGGAGGCAGTCGAGGAGGACCGAATTGACGGTACCAGCGGCGGCTAGGGCGCCGTCGCGGTCGAAGCACTGCTCGCCGTCGGTCAGGATGCTCACGACGCCGTCGATCACCATATTGCCGGGGCCAGTGTCGAATGCCCGGATTCCCGCGACGTCCCCGCCGGGCGGCAGGTAGGTCACGTTACCAATCCCGCCGATGTTCTGCACCGCCCGGGCCCGCTCCGAGTGACGGAGGACGACCCAGTCGAAATAGGGCGCAAGTGGCGCGCCGTGGCCGCCGGCGGCGATGTCCGCCGCCCGAAAATCGGCTACCACCGGGGCGCCGGTGCGGGCGGCGATCACAGCCGCTTCCCCGATCTGCAGGGTCGAGCGAGTCGAGAGGGGCAGGTGCGGCTCTGGCACTGGTTGGTGCCAGACCGTCTGGCCGTGAGAGCCGATGACGTAGATGTCAGCGGGCGCGACGCCCGCCTCCCGACAGATCCCAATCGCGGCTTCGGCGAAGCGCTCTCCTACGACGGCGTTCAGTGAGCAGAGGCGGGCGACGGCGTGGGACGCGTCCGGCGCGTAGAGCGCCATCAGCTCTGCCCGGATCTCGGTTGGGTAGGGATAGGAAGCGAAGGCAACCAATTCGATCTTCGCATCAGCCCCCGCCCCGGCGATACGGACAAGGGCGGCGTCGATCCCATCGGCGGAGGTGCCGGAGATCAGGCCAACGCAGAGTTCTTCCGGTCCGGATGTTACTGGCATTACGAACGATCTCCGAGGAAGGCGCAAAGGAGATCACTCGAATCGATGCTCATATATATTTTAAGTTAAGCTTCATTGCTCAAGGAAGTTGCCGAGCGCATAGTCCGCGCGCTGAGCGGCTAGAGTATCAGACGGGGCATCAAACGACCGAACGGCCGGCATTGCGACGCCGGTCGTTCTTCATTCTCCGCACCGTTCTGCGCTTTTCCGGTGGTGACCCCGCTGGGACTCGAACCCAGAACCAACGGATTAAAAGTCCGCTGCTCTGCCGATTGAGCTACGGGGTCGCTCGCCGTCAACTTTACCCTGTCCGCCATGGCCTGCGCCATAACGTCTGGGTTCGGGTATGCTCCGGCGATCTTGATCGATCACGCAAATCCGGGATCGGCATGAGCGAGATCGTTTCAGCGTTGGCGGCGGTCGTCGCCGCGTCCGGTGTTGCCCTTCTTGCCTACCGGCGGAGGACGCTCGCGATGTCCGGGGCGGTGGCGGCTGCGATCGTGGGCGCGCTGATTGTGATTGGTGCCGGTTGGTGGGGCGGACTCATCCTCATCACGTTCTTCATCACCTCGTCGGCGTTCTCGCTGATGCGAGCGCGCCGGCGATCGGGCACGAGCGATCGGCATGCGCGCGGACATCGCCGCGACACAATCCAGGTTGCCGCGAACGGTGGCTTAGCCACGCTGTTTGCCATCCTCTATGGACTGACCGATAAACCGGCTGTGTTCGCGGCCTTCGCCGGCGCGCTTGCCGCGGCCAATGCAGACACGTGGGCGACCGAAATCGGCGGGATGAGCGGTCAGCGGCCAAGACTCCTGCTCTCGGGTAAACGGGTAGAGCCCGGAGTCTCGGGGGGAGTGACAACCGCGGGACTGTTGGCCTCGCTTGCCGGTGCGGCATGTATTGGACTCGTTGCCGCACTTGGGATTGCGTTAGGTCTTGTCGACCATGCACCTGGGACGGTTCGCATCCTGGTGGCGCTCACAATCGGCGGATTCGTGGGCTCGATCGTCGACAGTGCGCTCGGCGAGAGCGTGCAAGCGGTCTATTTTTGTCCGGTCTGCGAGGTCGAGACCGAGGAGCGAGTCCATCGTTGTGGGAACGAAGCGAAACGGCTTCGCGGCAACGGCGTTATCAACAATGATGCGGTGAATGGCCTGGCAACCTTGACTGGGGCAGTGGTCGCAGGACTGTTGACACTATGACACAGATTCGCTCTTTTACCCTTTGCCGATCATAGTCTGGCAACGTAAAGTATGCGGACACCGGTTTCGCTCGATGGACCGGCTTGTCTCGAAACTCGGCTGTTCGGCAACGGCCGAGCGTTTCGTTGAGCAGCTTTCCGCCCGGTTCCCCCGCATGCGGGTTGGTTCTTCGCGTAGAGAGAGTGGCATGACCCGTTCGCCCCTTACGATGCTGTCGACCTTCGTGGTCCTCACAGCTGGCCTGTTCCTTTCGCTTGGGATGGCAACCGGTCAGGCCGCTCAACAAACAAGCTCTGTAGCACAACCGCTCTTTGCATTTCCACTCGATGATGCCGAACTTCCAGCAGGTCCGGCCTTCGTCCGCATCGTTCGCATCACGCTCGCTCCCGGCGCCCGCAGTCCGCTGCACACACATCCCGGTCCGGAGTTTGGCGTCGTTGAATCGGGCACGGTTCGTGTTCACGTAAACGGGAAGACGCTGGTTCAGACGGAGTCCCCGCCGCGAGCCGCCGCCGCCACCCCGGCGACCGCTGTCGCGACGCCTGCGCCCGTGACCTCGGAAACGGACGCCGATTACGTGCTTCGCGCCGGCGACCAAATTGCTTACATGCCGGGCACCGAGTTGACATTCCGCAACAGCGGCAGCAAACAAGCCGTTATCCTCGCCGCGGTCGTGCTCCCTGCTGGACCGGATCGACCGAACGGCCTCGATTGGGTCGGAGGCACGCCGGATGATGCGCAGCTCGCGGGCGTCGAGCCGGTCGTGCTCGGCGATGGTGTGGCAGACAAGCTCCCCGATGGCAGGACGATCGTGCGCCTGGAGAAGGTCGCGCTGCCGTCGGGCGCCGGCTTGGAGGCGAGCGACAACCTTGTGATGTATTCCGTCACGGGCGGTAAGCTTGACTTCTCCGTCGACAGCGGCAGCGTTCAGGTCTCACGTTCGACCGATCCAGGGGCGCGGGCGGACGCCGATCAGGGAACCACATTCGCCTTGGCGACAGGGGACGCCGCGTTCTTCCCAGACGGTCTTGCCGCGGCTCCGCGCTCTGATCGCAACGGTGAGCTCGACGTGCTCCGCTTTTCAATCGCTCCCGCGACTGCGACCTCTTCCGCGGCTGAACCGGCTCACATCACGATCCAGGAACCCGCGACGCCGACGCCGGAGCCGACCGAAGTGCCGACCCCAACGCCCAGACCTCAAGGGCAGATCACGAATGGTTCGGTCGTCGTCGTGACCCAGGATGTCGTCAATGTCCGCAGCGGTCCGTCGACCGACGCCCCCATCATCGCGGAAGTGACAAAAGACACGGAACTGACCGTAACCGGCCCGAGCGAAGAAGGCAGCGGCTACACGTGGTGGCCGATTCAAAACGCGGACGGGTCGGTCGCCGGTTATGTCGTCGAGGACTTCATCGCCCCGAAGGGGTAATGAGTCCGGGAACGCCATCATGCCCTGGTGGGGCTGCCGCCAGCGGGAATAACGCTTGGAGCAATGATTCGGAACTATGCTCCACGTACCTTCACCCGGCCCCGGGGCGGAACTCGTCAAAATCGCGTCAGAATCACGACCAGCGCCCCCGCGCACAAATACGGCCCGTACGGGATCACTTGTTTACGGCTAGCGCGTTTGGCTAGGAGCAACGCCATTCCCGCGATGCCGGCGAGGACAATGCCGAGAATCAAGGAACTCAAGACCAGCGGGAATCGGACCATTGCCCCGATCATCGCCGCCAGGTACACATCACCAAGTCCGAACGGCACGACCTTCACGCTGCGGTAGAGCACTCGCGCCAGCAAGAAGAACCCGACGAAGATACCGAGGCCGACGAGGATGCCGATGATGGACTTGCCAAGGTCCCAAATCCCGTCAGCTGCCGCAAAAAGGAGTCCGAGGGCCAGTCCCAATCCAATGACGTTCGTGTAAATGAATCGGGTCCAGGCATCCACCAACAAAATGATCAGCAAGGGCACGGAGAAGCAGATGGCGGCGACGAGACGGGTCTTGTCGTCGATGACTGCGGCCGCGGCCGCAAAGTACGCGGCGGTCCCGAGCTCAAATAGTGGCCGCAAAAAGCCCTGCCGAGCGTGGCAAGATGGACATTCGGAAACCGAGCCGAATCCGTAGAACGGGACCCAAGCCGTGTCCGGCAGCGCTGCCCCGCAGGCGTCGCAGACTGGACCAGTGAGGAACCCTCGCTTGTCGGCCTGGGCCCGCGCGATTATCCATATCGCCGCGCCCGCGGCCCAACCGAGAATCCCGAAGAAGATGATACCGATCATGCCCGTGCTTCCGTTGCTTGCAATGCCGCTGCCATCATGATCTCGATCGGCGCGGCCTGACCGGTAAAGAGCTCAAATGCCTTCGCGCCTTGGTGAACCAGCATCGGCAAGCCGTCCGATGTCGCCAGCCCGCGCATTCTTGCCGCAATCAGCAGATCGGTATCGCGGTAAGTGAGATCGAGGATGATTGCTCCTGTTGGGAGGTTTCTCAGAAGAGCTGGTTCGATCGGCATCTCGCCGGGATGCCAGCCCAGCGACGTTGCGTTGATCATCACGCCGGCGGTGTTGAGCGAGTCGGCCAACCCCCCGCGACAGAGTGCAATGGTTTCCACCCCGATTGGTTCCAAGCTCCTTGCGAGCTGTTGCGCGCGAAGTGGGTCTCGGTTTGCGATGGTGATGGACGTCACGCCCACTTGCTCAAGACCGAGAACGACCGCCCGCGCCGCCCCGCCCGCGCCGAGGATCACCGCGCTGCGATTGCCGACATCCGGACAGACAGAAAGCAACATCGCGACGAACCCATAAACATCGGTGTTGTCGCCGAACAGCCTGCCTTCACGATTGAGGATGGTATTCACCGCGCCGGCGCGCACGGCGAGCGTCGAGACGTCGTCGACGAGGTCGATAACTGCGAGCTTGTGGGGAACTGTGACGTTCGCGCCGAGCGCGTCAGTCTCGCGGAGCGACGCGGTGCGAGCCGGAAGTTCGGCGGAGGTTGTGTGCCATCGCTCGTACGTCGCGGGAATGCCAAGTGCATCGAGTGCGGCTTGCTGCATTGCTGGAGAAATCGAATGAGCGACGGGATCGCCGATGACGCCGACCCGAAATCGCGTCGCCGCGATCACGAGTTAGCCCCCAGTTTGCTCGATCGGCACTTCTTGATCGGTTGAACCGCCGTCGGTCGGGGTTTGCTGGTCGGTCGTGTCACCTGACCCGTTCGAATCGCCGGAACCGCCGCCATTTTGGTAGAGCTCTTGATTAGCGAGTTGCTCGTTGTAGGTTTCGGCGAACACGTGCTCGCCTGTCTCAGGATTCTTGAGCACAAAGTAGAGGTAGTTCGTGCCCGCAGGTTGCAGCACGGCCTGAATCGAGCCGATGCCGGGGTTGCAGATCGGCCCGGGCGGCAATCCGCCATTGAGATAGGTGTTGTATGGGCTATTGACGTTTTGCAGGTCATCGCCCGTCGGCACCGGCCACCAACTGCCTTCCTTCCCCATCGCGTACTGTACCGTTGGGTCGGCGTCGAACTTCATCCCCTGTTCGTACCTGTTCAGGTAGACATCGGCAATCGTCGGTCGTTCCGAACCGAGCTTCGCTTCACGTTCGATGATTGACGCGAAAATCAGCACATCGTTGACCGATAAGTTCATTTCAGATGCGCGCTGACGCAACTGCTCGTTGAACTTGTCGTTGAAGTTGTCCAGCATCTTCTGAACGAGATCCTCAGCCGGTGCGTCGGCACTCAAGTCATAGGTATCCGGGAAGAGATAGCCTTCGAGCCAGTCAGGATTGCCATCGCTCTTCTTATCGGCGAGGAATTCGTAGTGCGAGGCGTCGAAATTCTTGACGGCCTTCATGAAGTCGGCGGTAGAACCCTTCCAACCTTGTTTCACCAGCTCATCGGCAATTTGCTCTGTGCGCCATCCTTCGACAACTGTGACCGTTATCGTCGCCGCGTCGTTTTGGTTGTTGCCTGCCTTTGCTTTATCCGGAGTCGGGGTGCTCTTGCCGGTCACATAGTCAGCGATTTCTACCGCGGACATCCCGATCCGTAAGTTATAGGTGCCCGGAATGACTTCGCCGCTTTTGGCTTTGACTTCGCCTTCGAACACGAATTCGTAACGAATGAGCCCCTTGTCCTTGAGGATCTTGGCCACGGACGAGGTCGTGTCTTTTTGACTAATCTTAATCTTGACCGTCTTGCCGACATCGGCGGAGGCGGTCCGATCCTGGTAATACTGGAAGAACTGGACCGTGCCGAAGACGATCAGCGCCGCTATCACCCCGATTGTGACGATACGGAGCGAACCGAGAACGATGCGAAGCAACAAACTTGCCTTTCCAACTTGCGGACGGGGTTGCCGCTGTCAACGGCGTTCGAAGCAGTGGCGGTGCCTCCCCGTCAGGTACCCTTCGTCACGATCACGGCGGGAGGGTCGATGCCTATTGTAGTCGCGTCCGCTACTCGCAACAACCAGGCCAAAAGTGTCGATGTAGCGCTCGAAACCGCCCCCGGCGCGGCGAAACTCGTGGTCATCTCTGGACCCACCGCGGTTGGCAAAACGCGAGCCGGAATCGAGCTAGCGCTCCGCTTCGGCGGCGAGATCATCAACGCCGATTCCCGCTATCTCTACCGGGGTATGGATATCGGCGTCGCTAAACCTAACGCGCTCGAGCGCCGAGGGGTTCCGCACCATGTCATCGATGTGGCCGACCCGGGCGACGAGATGTCGCTCGCAACCTATCAAGCCCTGGCGAACGCGGCCATCGCGGAGACGATCGGCCACGGTCATCTGCCGATTTTGGTTGGCGGCACGCCCTTGTACATCAACGCGGTGGTCGAAGGTTGGCGAATTCCGAGCGTTTCGCCCAATCCAGCTTTTAGGGCGAACCTTGAATCCGAAGCGGCCGAGACTGGAATCGCGGCACTCCGCGCTCGCCTCGCAGCCATTGATCCGATCGCCGCCGAACGCTCCGGAAACAACCTGCGCCGGATTATCCGCGCCCTCGAAATCTACGAAGCGACCGGGCTCCCGATGTCGGCACTCGAAGGCAAGGGCCCCCGCCCCTATGACACGCTTGAATGCTGGCTCTCGATGCCGCGCGAGCAACTCCATCGTGCGATCGATCGCCGCGTCGATGAGCAGCTCGCTTCGGGGTTGGCAGAAGAAGTTCGCGCACTGCTTGAAGGCGGACTCCCGCCTGATGCGCCATCGATGTCGAGTCTGGGCTATCGTCAGCTCGTTCCATATGTCAAGGGAGAGCAAACGTTGGCAGAAGCTGCGGCCCAGATCAAATTTGACACGCATCGCTACGTTCGCCATCAGGAGACATGGCTCCGCCGCAATCCTCGCTTGATTAAAGTCGACGTCACCGAGGAAGCCTGGGTCGAAGGACTCGCGACGCTCGTTGCCGAGTTCACCGGCTCCGTCTCACGTACCGATGCGCAGCCTCATCCGGTCCAACGGGACTCGACGTCCGAGTGATGGGTGACTTTGTGGTGAGCCGAATAGTATCAAGTACCACCTGTGCTAACGTACCATAGGCACGGAATTCGGAAAGAAGGAAGCTCGGCCGGGTATGCACATTTTCATCATCGACCCCAAATACGTGATGGCCCGGATTTCAGAGTCCGTCTTTCGCGGGCACGGCTGGCGCTCGACCGTGATCCAAGACTACGCGGCGGCTATCGGCCAGATCATGCGCGATGTTCCGAACGCGATCGTGATCCAGGGCGATGGCGTGAGCGGTGGCGCTGCCCATCTCTGCCAGCGGCTCAAAGGCAACGCGCTCACCGCCGGTATTCCTATTGTCCACATCGAAGAAGCGATCCCTACACCGTGGATGGTCACCGGCGTCCCGGCCGACGCAGTGCTGCAGATGCCCTGGGACCCGGATGAGCTCATTCAACAAATTGACATGATTGTGCCGATGAACTCTAAGGATGATGAGCTGGACGATCTCACTAATCTGCCTCGCCGTCGCGCGGTGATGGGCGACCTCGCAAAGCGAATCAGAGCGAAGGAATCCTTCACCATCGCCCATTTGTCCTTCCGGTTGCTCGACGCCTATCGGCAGGACTACGGCCGGATGGGCGCCGATCAGTTTGCGGTAATTGTGAGCTTACTACTGCGTCGCCACGATGCTGGGAGCGCTCCTGCGAGCTTTGCCTATCTCGACGACGGCAGTTTCATCGTGATCGGTGATGAGTCTCAAGTGACGGGTATCGTCTCGAACGCTGCCCGCGATTTCGAGGTGCTCGTTCCGACGTTCTACGACACCAGCGCTATGTTCGGCGCGGAAACCGACCAAGCCGACGGGCCGTTGACCTGGGTCGGTCTACACGCCGCTGTCCTCCAGGTCGGCGCCGGTGCTTATGACAACTTTCTCCAGATCGGATATGCCCTCAGCGATTTGATTGAAGAGGGCGAACGCGCCATGTTCCAACGCGCTACGATTGGACAAGAAGTCTCTTCAACGATCGCGGCGTAGCGGCCGGCTAACCTTCCTGCAGTTTTCGACTCACAACTCGAGTATGTTGCACGCCATCGTATACTTTCCGATGGAATTGTCATCCGCTGAGATCCATGGTCGCCCTTCGGCGAACTCCGGCACGGTATGACAAGACGGGAGGCCTGCTTCGACGAGAGAGAGATTGAGGTTCTGCCTCAAGCAGGTCGATACATGCAATGGGAGGAACTGATGGCGGAAAAAGATATTAGTTTCGCGAATTCGGGATACGTTCACCCAGAGGCACTCGTTTCAACAGACTGGGTCGCAAACCATCTGAACGATCCAAAGGTTCGCATCGTGGAATCGGATGAAGACATCCTGCTCTACGAAGTCGGACACATCCCAGGAGCGATCAAGCTCGATTGGCACACGGATCTCCAGAAGCCAGTTGTGCGCGATTTTATCTCCAAAGACGAGTTCGAGCAGCTGATGTCCCGTTCGGGTATCAGCAACGACTCGACCGTCGTCTTCTACGGCGATCGCAACAATTGGTATGCGTGCTACACCTTTTGGCTCTTCAAGTATTACGGACATGCGGACGCCAGGATCATGAATGGCGGCCGTGCCAAGTGGGAGGCAGAAGGGCGCGAATACACCAAGGACGCTCCGCACTATTCACCGGCGACCTACACCGCGAAGGAGTCCGATCAGTCGGTGCGCGCCTTCCGCGACGATGTCATGCAGTTCATCAATGCCAACTCCGGAGGTCTGGTCGATGTGCGCTCGCCGCAAGAATATTCCGGCGAAGTGATCCACATGGCTGGCTATCCCCAAGAGGGTGCGCAGCGCGCGGGACACATCAAGGGCGCGAGGAGCATTCCATGGGCGCGCGCGGCCAACGAGGACGGCACATTCAAGTCGGTTCCTGATCTCAAGGGAATTTATGAACCCGAGGGTATCACGCCCGACAAGCCGATCATCGCCTATTGCCGAATCGGCGAGCGCTCCAGCCACACCTGGTTTGTGTTAACCCAGCTGCTCGGCTATCCCGACGTGCGGAACTACGACGGTTCCTGGACCGAATGGGGTAGCCTTGTCAATGTCCCAATCGAGAAGAACGTCTAGAATCTGACAAGGGGCGGGGCGCGGCCCCGCCCCTTGGCGAGTCGCTTAAAGGGAAGAACCGTGGACCGGCAAGACTACATTGAAATCATCCTCGATCATTACGAGCACCCGCGCAACAAGGGGAGGATGGACGGCGCCAGTATTCAACTCGGCGGCGGCAACCCCGGCTGCGGCGATCTGATCACGATGTACCTGAAAATCGACGAAGATGGCCGCATCGAAAAGGCCAGCTTCGAAGGCGAAGGCTGCACCATTAGCCAAGCCGGCGGGTCGATAATCTCTGAGCTCATCGAAGGCATGACCCTCGACGAGGTGACCGCGCTGGGCACGTCGACGATGATCGAGGAAATGGGCGAAGACGTCGTCAAGAGCCGCGTTCGCTGCGCCACGCTCGCCCTCGGCACGGTTCAAGCCGCCATCGAGCAATACGTGCGACAACGTGAACGCGATGCGGTTGCGGGAAGAATGGCCAACCGCTAAGCTCCTCATACGTGACACAACCAGGCCAAACCAAATCAGCATTGAATGGTGGGTCTACCCATGGGAGTCCCAATCTGGTTTGACGACCAGTTCGGCGGCCACAACCGTGACTGAAGGCCCTGCGCGTCCTCCTTCCTTTCGCATCCACGAAGTTGCGATCAGCCGCGCCTGGCATGAGCGCGGCATCCCCGACGAACTGATCACGACCGACGGTCGCAATCTCCGGGTTGTGCACCGGGGAACCTGGACGCACGGAATTGGTCCCGATTTCCGCGAGGCAATGATCGAGTTCGACGGCCGCGCGTTCGTGACTGGATCGGTCGAGGCCCACCTCGAAACGTCCGGCTGGCGCAACCACCGCCACCATGCCGACCCGCGGTACAACGACGTCGTTCTTCACCTTGTCCTTCGACATGACACGGCGGACGCGCGCCGCCTGGATGGGGCAATCGTTCCCACCGTCGTCGTACCCGAGTCCATGATTGCCCCGTTCACGCTGCTAAACGTCGACTGGAGTCGATTCGGCGGCGCAACCTGTGCCGAAGAGCGCGCGCATGAGTCGCCCGATTCCGTGCGCGCAATTCTGTGGCGCTTAGGCGACGTCCGGCTTGCGGCCAAAGCCGCTCGCTTGGAAGCGCGCCTCTCCGCCATCGCGCCCGCCGAAGTGCTCTACCAGGAAATCTGGGACGGACTCGGTTTCTCTACCAATCGCGAACCGATGCACCGGCTCGCCACGATCCTCCAAATTACGTCCATTGAGCGCACGCTCACGACGGCCGGCGCGAATGATCGGCTGGCGATTTGCCGAGGTCTGCTGTTCGGCGTCGCTGGGTTCTTGCCGATGCCGCCAACGGACGCGACGAGCGCCGGGCTATCTCCGGCCGAAATCGCCGCCGCCGAGACCGCATGGCATTTCCTCGGAACGCCGTGGCATAGCGAACAACTCTCGCCAGCGGCGTGGACCAGGGCGCGCGTGCGTCCGGCGAATCATCCCGTTCTGCGCTTGGCAACCGGCGCGGCGCTCATCGCCAATGCCGCCAGCGGCATTACACCCTTGCTACTCGACTCCATTCGATCTGGACATGATGCCACTCGGGCGCTGCAAGACCTCTCCCGATCGCCGCTCGAAATCACGCTCGGCCAGGATCGCGCTCGCGCCATCATCGCGAACGCGCTGATTCCGTTCGCCCTTGCCTTGTCGGAGCAAACAGAAGACGCTCAGCTCTCCGAAGCCGCGTCCCGCGCCTGGGAACGATTGCCCGCGGCCGGCCGCAACGAGGTCACCAAGCGCGCGTTGAAGCAAGTCGCCGGCACCGCCCGATTGCCCGGTCTCGGTGCGCGCGGCGAACAAGGGCTGATCCAACTCGACTCCGCCCTCTGTAGCCCACGTCGGTGCCGCGAATGCCCAATTGCAAACTTAGTCGTCTCGTCGGCTTCAGCTAGTGACGTGGGTGGTTAGAAATAGTTACTCGTAATCCCGCCGTCGACGACGAACGATGTGCCCGTCATCCACGACGACTCGTCCGAGGCGAGGAAGACTCCGGCCCAGACGATGTCCTCGGCTCGTCCAAAACGGCCTAATGGGATGCGACTGAGGCGCTTGTGCTTTTCGGTCTCGTTCGGAAAGAGCGATTCGAGGAGCGGCGTTAGGACCGGTCCCGGACAAATCGCATTCGCGCGAACTCCTTGTCGTCCATATTGCACAGCCAGCGATTTTGTGAGCGAGAGCACGCCCCCTTTGCTGGCCGTATACGCATCTTGAGGGACAGTGCAGCCGACATGTGCGACGAACGAGGAAATGTTGATGATCGAACCTCCGCCCGCGTCAAGCAGCGCCGGAATCCCGTGTTTGCAACAGAGATAAATGCTCTTCAAGTTCACGTCGAGCACACGTTCCCAGGTTGCCTCGTCGGTTTCGACAACAGATGTGTCCTCGTCCGGCATGATGCCCGCGTTGTTGTAGAGCACATTGAGCTTACCGAAGCGGCGCATGCCCTCGTCGACCATCCGGTTCACATCGTCCCCGTTCGCAACATCGCCGGCGATGGCAAGAATGGACGAGCGGTGATGCTCTCCGGCTTCATGGACCGCGTCGTTGAGCGCCGTTTCCGCGATATCGACCGCGATGACTTGTGCCCCTTGCTCCACGAACATCCTCGTGGCGACCCGGCCCATGCCGCTGGCGGCGCCGGTGACCAAAATGACTTTATCGGCCAGCCGCATGCAATCCCCTAACCTGGCTGAATCAGCTTCCGATGTAATGCCACTCGAACGTCGATCTTACCAAAGGCAGAACGGTGAAAAGGCCGCTCACCCGCTTCCCGCGACCCTGCGGTAAAGTAGCCGCCATACGCACTCGGCGAGTGAAAACCGCAACGTAGGAGAACGGCAACTAATGCCCGATGTTCCGATCATCGATGCGCATGTCCATCTTTGGGATCCGGCTGAGCTATGGATGCCGTGGCTCGAAAGTTCGCCGCTCAACAAGCAGTTTTGGTTGAAGGAGTACAGCGGGGCGACAGAGGCGTCCCAGATCGAAGGAATCGTTTATCTGGAAGTGGATGTGGCGCCAGCGTATGCGCTGATCGAAGCACGCCAAATTATCGACATTGCCGATGTTGATTCGCGCGTCATGGGCATTATTCCATTCGCCCCACTGGAAGCCGGTGATCATCTTGCACCTTATCTACATGAGCTCCGGTTGTTGGAGATAAAGGACCTTGAGGATAGTGACTGGAAGAGCAATTGGATCAAGGGCGTCCGCCGAATCACACAAGCAGAAGCTGATCCCAAGTTCTGCTTGCAACCAGGGTTTGTTAGAGGCGCCCAAATGCTGGGATCTTTTGGCTTGACCTGTGATCTCTGCTGCAACTACACCCAACTCGAATACACCGTCGAGCTGGTCCGTCAATGTCCCGAGACGGCATTCATCATGGATCACATCGCGAAGCCAAACATCCGAAATGGGCAGCTCGATCCGTGGCGCAGCCAGATGGCGGACTTGGCATCGCTGCCGAACTGTTGGTGCAAGATCAGCGGAGTCGTCACCGAAGCGAACCACGATTCGTGGACCACCGAAGACGTTAAGCCGTTCGTCCTCCATGCGCTCGAGGTCTTCGGGGAGGACCGTGTTGTATTCGGCGGCGACTGGCCAGTGGTGCTCGGCGCGTCATCGTGGCAGCGTTGGGTGGATGCACTCGACGAGTTGACCGCCGATCTTTCCGACGCGGCCAAGCGCAAGCTCTGGAATGAGAACGCACGGGCGTTTTATCGGCTTTCGGCCGCTTGATTCGGCGATGAAAGTCCAATTATGTCTACGCCTTCAGGCATGATTTCGGTCGACGAGCTGAAGGGCTTGGTTAAAGAAGGCGCCGTCGATACCGTGATCGCGGCGGTCTGCGATATGCAAGGGCGCCTGGTCGGAAAGCGAGTGACCGGTGAATTCTTCGTCGAGCACTGCCTCGACCATGGCACCCATTTCTGCGCCTACTTGCTCGGCACCGACATGGAGATGAATACGCCGGACGGATTTGCTCTGATGAATTGGGAGTCCGGTTATGGTGACTATCTCGCCCGGCCCGACTGGAACACCCTTCGCCTCATCCCCTGGTTCGAAAAAACGGCGTTGGTGTTAGCAGACACAGTCGACGAGGCGAACGGCGAGCTAATCTCCATCGCGCCACGTTCGATCTTAAGAACACAAATTGAACGGGCGGAAGCCCTCGGTTTGCGGCCGATGGCTGCGACCGAGCTCGAGTATTACTTGCTCGCTGATTCATATGAGGGCGCCTACAAGAAAGGTTTCGCCAATCTCGAACGGTTCGGCTGGTACAACGAAGACTATCAATTGCTTCAATCCTCGAAAGCTGAGCCACTGTACCGGAAATTCCGCAATGACATGATCGCTGCGGGCGTGCCGATCGAGTTTTCGAAGGGCGAGGCCGCGCCGGGTCAGCACGAAATCAATATCCACTACGGACCTGCATTGGAATCTGCTGATCGCGCGGCCCTATTCAAGCACGGCGCTAAGGAAATAGCCGCTCAGGAAGGTGTCGCGGTGACCTTCATGGCGAAGCCAGATCACACCTGGACCGGATCGAGCGGGCACATCCACATGAGCCTCTGGGACGGCAACCGAAATCTCTTCGCCTGCGCTCCGAACAGCACCGAGATGTCGGAGACCATGCGGTACTTTCTCGGCGGGCTGATGATGACTGCTCGAGAGCTGTCATTGTTCATCGCGAGCAACGTCAATTCGTATAAGCGGTTCGTGACAGCGAGTTGGGCGCCGGTCAATATTGTCTGGGCGCGCGACAACCGCACGTGTGGTTTTCGCATCGTTGGCAAAGGAAACGGACTCCGCCTTGAAAACCGATTTCCGGGCGGCGACGCCAACCCCTACCTCGCCCATGCCGCGATGCTGGCCGGCGGCCTGCATGGCATCGAGTACAAGATCGAACCGCCGTCCGAATGCATCGGCAACGGCTACTTGGCGAAAAACGTAGCGCGGATTCCGCGGTCCCTTTACGAGGCAATTGACATTTTCGCTGAGAGCGAGGTTGCCCGCGGCGCGTTCGGCGACGAGGTCGTCGACCATTACCTCAACTTCGCCCGAGTCGAACAAGAAATGTACGACGCGGCCGTCACGAATTGGGAACGGGAGCGCTATCTCGAACGAGGTTAGACTGCGCAATGTTGTGCGCAGAAAGAGGACCGCCGGCGTGCACTTTGGCGGTCTCTACACACGTTGCCCGAGGTCAAGCTGCGAGAATCGGACGCTGGAAACGCGACGGCCGGAAAGCAAACGGGGGATAACAATCGTCCAAGCTGACGCGACCACACATCTTGCTGCGAACGAAACACTTGACGCCGTCCATGACGTCGATCATTCCCGCGCGCCCATTCTGGAAGGCATTGCCCGCTATGTCCGCGAGGGCGTCATCCCATACTCGACGCCCGGTCACAAGCGTGGCGCGGGAATGGACGAAGCGTTCGCCCACCTCTGGATGGAAGCCGGCCTCGCCCTCGATATCCCGCTTGGAGGCGGCGTCGACGACACGAACTTCGATTCCGACACGCGGCGCGTCGCCGAAGATCTCGCCGCCGACGCCTGGGGAGCCGACCGCTCGTTCTACCTGGTGAACGGTTCGTCCGCCGGCAATCATGCGTTTTTGCTGGCGACACTGAGACCTGACGACGAAGTGATCGTCGCCCGCGATATTCACAAATCGCTGATGGTTGCCCTCATCCTCTGCGGCGCTAACCCCATTTGGGTGACGCCCCGTCTTCATCCCGAGTTCAACGTCGGGCTCGGCATCGATCCCACGGACATCGCCGCCGCGCTCGACGAGCACCCGAACGCTAAACTCGTCGTCCTCGTCAGCCCGTCTTATTGCGGAGTTTCGTCCGACTTGAAAGCGATTGCCAATGCTGCGCATGCGCACGAGGTGCCGGTTTATGTCGACGAGGCATGGGGACCGCACATTCATTTCCACCCCGCCTTGCCCCTGTCGGCGATGGCGAGTGGCGTCGATGGCGCCGTCACCAGCACTCACAAGATGTTGGCGAGTCTGACGCAGGCGTCGATATTGAATGTGCAAGGACCACTTGTCGGTATCGACCGCATTCAAACCGCAGTCGGCATGACGAATACGACGAGTCCATCGGCGATGATTCTTGCCTCGATCGACGTTTGCCGTCGCCAAATGGCGCTTCACGGCGAAGCGCTCCTCGACAACACTATCGCCCTCGCCGAGCAAGCGAGAACCGCGCTGGTTTTGCTTCCAGGCGTTTCCGTGTTGGGTCCACATTCGCTCGGAGTCAAAAACTTTGACCTGACAAAGCTGGTGATCGATGTCAATGGTCTCGGGCTCACCGGTTTTCAAGTCGAGCAGATCCTCCGAAACCGCTTTTTCCTTCAACCGGAGAGCAGCGACTACGTTAGCGTCGTCTGTTTTTTCACGATTGCCGACTCGGTCGAAAGCGCCGAACGCCTGGTATCGGCGTTCCGCACCCTTTCCGCCGAGCGATCGGGTCACGACGGTGGGTTGCTCAGCTCTAACATGCGTTCGTCCGGGATCGCGATCGCTCCATCTCGCCAGGCAATGTCTCCACGCGACGCCTTCTTCGCGAAAACCAGAACTGTCCCGCTTGCTGAGGCGATCGGAGAAATCTCCGCCGAGCTTGTCATTCCCTATCCGCCCGGCATCCCCGTGCTTGCGCCTGGTGACGTCATCGCGGCTGAAAAAATCGATTATCTGCTCCACGGCGTGGCGGAGGGAATGCACCTCTCGGGTCCTGCCGATCCCCATCTCAAGACCGTCAAGATCGTCGCGACCGCTCCTCCACCGTCATCCTAAATCGCCGCTGTCCTTCCTCATTCCGCTCCATCATCGTTTTCCCGCGCGCCACCGCCTTCGTTATGCAGTGCGTCACCTCTTTCGTTTTCCTGAGCAGTAGTCGAAAGAGCTGTGCCTTCCACCCAGTGTCCTGACCAGAGGCCGATTCTTCGCTTCGCTCAGCGTGACGAGGGTGGGCGCTTAGCACAAAGGAGGGGGAACTCACATTACATCGTGGCTCGTTGCCCAGACTGAGTCCTGGACATTCTTTGTGAACTTTCCGACAAAATGCGTCGAATCCGTCATCCTGATAAGTTTCTGTGCATGAAGGCACACACCGCAAATAGCTCTCGACGGATACAACCAAACGGGTTTACCATTCGTATGCAAAGCAACCAGGCTGCTCCGTGCGGCTCGGCGCCATATCTCACCGAGGGAGAGATCCGATGGCAACACGCTTCGCAATCAGAAACAATTCCCAAGCCGCTCGAGTCGAGCGCCGAGCCGATTGGCTGCCCGACAGCCTGTTGAGCGGCTTTGTCGCTACCATCGTAATGTCAGCCGGTCTCGAGGTCGCGTTCGGCATTTCCCGTGCGCTCGGCGACCAGCACGGCAACTTCTTGGAAAAATGGCTCTGGGCACTGACTCATAACCCGGTCATCGACACGACCCAAAACAGGATCGCGATCGCGATCGGACTCAATCTGCTCATGGGTCTCCTGTTTGCCGTGGTCTACGGCTATTACTTCGAACAAAGGCTCGCGGGCTCGGGTTGGCAAAAAGGGATGGTCTTCTCTCTTTTCCCATGGATTCTGTCCGTCATCGCGTTCCTGCCAATTATGGGCGGCGGATTTCTTGGCAAGGACATCGACGCCGGGCCGCTTCCGGTCGTCGGCAATCTCATCCTCCACCTCATCTACGGCGCGGTCCTCGGCTGGATGTACATGATAGACATCGATGACTGGCTGGATGGAAGTGATGCCGATCACGATTACGCCGAAGCCGCCGAACGGGGCGCGATCGGCGGGGTTCTGGTCGGACTTCTCGCCGGCGGCGTTATCGGCTGGGCAGCTTCGACAAAACTTGACGATCTTGGCAGCAAAGGCACCATCACCCTCGTCAGTGCCCTTGTCGGGTCCGCGATGTGTGCGCTCTTGGGCTCGTTCTATGGCATGGAGCGGGTGAAATCGGACGAACGCTAGCGCCAACTGACGTCGCGGTGTTCTATTCAAAGGCGGCGACCGCGCGCTGGTTCAGCTGCGCCGGCAGCCCCCTGAGCCGCCGGCCGGCCTCTGTGAGCGTATCCTCCCTTTTCGCGAAGCAGAACCGCGCAAGCAGTGGCGCGGTGGATGGATCGACGTAGAACGCTGACGGCGGCACCGCGGCAACGCCGACATTGCTGGTCAGGAACCGGCAAAAGGCGACATCCGAGTCGAATCCCAATTCGGCAATGTCCGCCATCAGGAAATAACTGCCCGCGACAGGCAACGCCGGCAACCCGGCGGCATCAAGTTCTCCCTTGAGATGGTCTCGCCTCGCCGTGTACTCCCTTCGCAGCCGGTCGTAATAGCCGATCTCGCCGGCGATCTCCATCGCCTTGGCCATCGCGTCTTGAAATGGCGTCGCAGTGGCAAAGGTCACGAACTGATGGACGGTTCTGATCGCCGCATTGAGCGCCGCCGATCCGACCGCAAAGCCGAGCTTCCAGCCCGTCATGCTGAACGTTTTGCCCGTCGAATTGAGCACGAGCGTGCGTTCCCACATTTCCGGCAGGGTCGCCAAACTCACATGGACCGCGTCGTCGTACGTGATTCGATCGTAGACCTCGTCGGTGATGGCGGCGACATCATGTTGCCGGCACAGATCGGCAATGAATTCGAGTTCCTCCCGGCCGAAGACTTTGCCGGTCGGATTGTGCGGCGTATTGACCAGGATCGCTTTCGTCCGCGGCGTAAAGGCGGCGGCGAGCTCATCCCGATCGAATAGCCAATCCGGTGGATACAAGCGGACCGGCCGTAACGATCCGCCGGCCAGAATCGCGCTCGGCAGATAGGAGTCGTAAAACGGCTCAAACGTGATGAGTTCGTCGCCGGGCCCGATCAGCGCTTGGATGATGTCGAAAATCGCTTCAGTGGCCCCGCTCGTGACGGTAATCTCGCGCTCGGGATCGATCTCGCGACCATAGTCTCTCGCCCAGATGGACGCAATCGCATGCCGCAAGCGCACCGCGCCGTGCCCGATCGCGTATTGGTTCAGATCGGCGTCGATGGCGGCCTTCGCCGCGTCCTTGACGAAGTCGGGTCCAGCGAAATCGGGAAAGCCTTGGCCAAGATTGACCGCGTCGTGCTGCACGGCCAAGCGGCTCATCTCGGAAAACACCGACGTTCCGAACCCGCGAATCTTCTCGGCAGCGAAGCGATCGACCACGGCTGGTGAACTCCAGAGCTGAAGCAACCGTTAGGGATTGAGGGCGCCGGCTTCGACCAACTCCTCCATCTGGCGGACCGTGGCATCGAATTCCCGCAATGCGGCCCGAACTGGTTCCGGAGTCGAAAGATCGACGCCAGCCTGGGTGAGAATTGGCAATGGATAATCCGACCCGCCGGCGGACAGGAGATCCAAATAACGTTCAACGGCTGCCGCGCCTTCATCGCGAATTTTCGACGCCAAGGCGACCGCGGCTGAAATGCCGGTGGCATATTGAAACACGTAGTAGGCGCGATAGAAGTGCGGTACCCGGCTCCAATTCAACCGGCCGAAATCGTCGCGATTCACGCCCGGTAGATGCACGTCCGTCAACTCGTCGTACACGGCGTTGAGGCGCTCAAGCGTCAACGGCTCGCCTTGTTCAACCGCGGAGTGTGTTTTCAGCTCGAATTCCGCGAGCATCGCCTGCCGGAACAACGTCGTGAAGAAACTGTCCGCGAAGTTGTTCAGCAGCGAGAACCGGGTTGCCTTGTCCTCTTCCGGCGTTTTGGCGAGCAAATCCCAGGTCAGCAACACCTCATTGAGGGTCGAGGCAATCTCAGCGAGGAAAATCGAATAGTGGGCGTCGTGGTAAGGCTGGTTAGCGAAGGAGTAGAGGCTGTGCATAGCGTGCCCGGCCTCGTGCGCCAGCGTAAAAACGTGATCGAGGGTTCCGTTCCAGTTCATGAGTATGACCGGACCCGCCCCGTAGGTTCCCCAAGAATAGGCGCCTGAACGCTTTCCTTTCGTCTCTTGAACATCAACCCAGCGCGACCGAAGACCCGTGGCCAGATCGGTCTGGTATCGTTCGCCTAGCCGGCCGATCCCACTGAGGACGACGTCGACAGCCTCGTCGAACGCGAATCGTCGCTCGGGCAAGGTCGCGAGCGGAACATAGAGGTCGTAGATCTCGAGCTGCGGAACGCCGAGGATGCGCTGGCGCAATGTCAAGTAGCGGTCCAGTGACGGCCGTGCCTCGTGAACCGCCTCGATCAAGCTGTCGTAGACCGCTTCGGGCACGTTGTCGTCGAACAGCGCCGCCTCCCGCGCCGTGTCATATCCGCGAACGCGGGCGAAAAAGACATCCTTACGTACCGAACTGCCATGCAACGCCGCTAACGTTTGCTTGTGGGCATCGTAAGCGCTCATCAACGTCACGTAGGCCTGCTCGCGGACCGAGCGCTTCTTGCTTTCCATCAGGAGCTGGAAACGCCCTTTGCTCAGCTCCACTGGGTTCCCGTCGTCGTCCTCGACCACGCCGTAGACCATGTCGCCATTGTCGAGCGCGGTGAACGCGTCACGGGCAGTTCGCGCCACGTCCGCTCCCTGCGCCAACACCTCCTCGACCTCGATCGAGCGGGTGTGCATGCGGCGGCGCTGAATGTCGTCGAGGATGTGGTGAAAAGGCGCGAGCAGTGGGTGCTCAATAATCGTCAGGACCGTCTCTTCGGGAATGGCCAGGATCTCGGGCTGAAGAAAGGCCAGCGCCTGGCCGGCCTCAATCGCGAGCGCGGTCGCTCGCTCGTAGCGCGCGTTGGACGCGGGGTCGGTGGTATCCTCATCCCGCCGTAGTGCCGCATAAGTATTGACCCGCTCCACCGCTTGGTAGGCAGCCATGGTATCGACGAGCGTTTGGTGAAGCTCGGTCGCGGATTCGCCCAGTTTGCCGCGGTGGGCTTGCGCTTGCTCAACAAGGGCTTTCGCCTGCTCAAGCCCTGATTCCCAATCGACATCCGTCGCGAAAATGCGCGAAAGGTCCCATTGCTCTTCGATCGCGACCTGATCACGGGTCAATTGCTCCGTTTGCGCTACCAATGTCCGTCTCCTAAACGTGACGTCTACTCAATGCGAGAATAATACGCCGCCCTCATAGCTTGAGCGGAGAACTGTGTATTTCCTCCCTTCTTTTCACGCTTCGTACCGATCGCTCCAAAAGTAATCAGTCCATCGCGCCGCCAACCTGACCACCTAGATGACGATGACGAAGTGCTCAAACGAGTACTTAGTGTCATGTTGACAATTACTCCCCGGCTGGATAAGCTTTCCTGCACATAGCGGCGATTCAGCGGAAGTCCCGCGTGGATCGACCGCCCCGCCAGGCCGCCAAAAGCGGCAGCAGTGAGGCCCCTTTTGTGAAGGGGCGTCTGGCGAGGGGAGACAATCTCGAATGTCGACAGTTCTCAATCTCAACCCCGCGCGCAGCGCCGCTCTTCTTGAACGACCATCCTGGTTCAAGGAGCCGCAGCTGGAACCTGCAAGTTGTGTTCCTGAGGAGGGCACCGGCGCATACGAGCTGCTGCATCGCTATAGTGCCGAGTCGGTCCGCCAGGAGCGAATCCCACGCTCCTATTTCAAAATGGACGCTGCCGAGCGGGATGAGCGAATCTGGCAGCTTCGCCGCGAGCTTGGTGAGCGCTTGGTGGTGCTCGGTCATCACTATCAACGAGACGAAGTGATTCAATTCTCCGATTTCCGTGGTGACTCCTTCAAGCTCTCCCAGCAAGCCGCCAGCCGGAAGGACGCGGAATTTATCCTCTTCTGTGGCGTTCACTTCATGGCCGAAAGTGCTGACATACTCTCCGCCCCGCATCAGCGGGTGATCCTCCCAAATCTCGAAGCCGGCTGTTCCATGGCCGATATGGCCAAGCCCGAGGATGTCGAGGTCTGCTGGTCGGCCCTCGCTGAGCTCGGCATTGACGGCATCGTTCCCGTCACCTACATGAACTCTGCCGCGAGCCTGAAAGCTTTCTGCGGCCGCAACGGTGGCATTGTCTGTACCTCGTCGAACGCGGACCGGGTCTACGACTGGGCGTTTGCATGCGGCGAGAGGATCCTCTTCTTCCCCGATGAGCATCTTGGCCGCAACACCGGCGTCAAGAAAGACATTGCCCTCGATGAGATGGTCGTGTGGGACCCATTCCAACCGCTAGGTGGCAACACGGCAGAAGATTTTCGTAGCGCAAAAGTCATACTGTGGAAAGGCTATTGCTCGGTTCACGCTCGGTTTAGCGTCGACCAAATCGAGCGCGCACGACTCGACAATCCAGATGTAAACGTGATCGTTCATCCTGAGTGCCGGTTCGAAGTTGTGGCAGCGGCCGATTGCAACGGATCAACTGAGTTCATTATCGACACGATCTCGGATGCACCCGCGGGCACGACGTGGGCCGTCGGCACCGAAATCAATCTTTGTAAGCGACTCGATGCCGAACTCCCGGACAAGCATGTTTTCTGTCTTGATCCGGTGATCTGTCCCTGTTCGACGATGTACCGTGTCCATCCCGCGTACGTGCTTTGGTCGCTCGAACACCTCGCCGAAGGTCAGGTCGTCAATCAAATCACCGTTGATCCGGTCATGAAGCGAGACGCCCTCGTTGCGCTCGACCGCATGCTCTCCGTTCCGTAACAAGGACCCCTGAAGCAATTGGTGGAACCGGCGGCCCGTGCGCCGCCGGTTCTTCCTTTATTCCGGATACAATGCCGGCTCAGACGATCCAACTCGCACAACTATGGACTTGAAGGAGCATCAATGGTCGAGATTGATCAAGCGGCGCCAGATTTCACGCTGAAGGGCGCGAGCGGCAAGGAATTCACGCTGTCTCAACTCCACGGCAATCAGCGCGCCCTGCTCATGTTCTATCCAAAAGATCTGACCAGCGGCTGAACGGACCAACTGTCCGCGGTCCGCGAGACATATGCCGAATTTCAGGCGCTCGATACCCAACCAGTTGGCATCAATGGGGGCGACGCCGCGAGTCACCAGCAATTCAAGGACCAGCTCAACCTGCCGTTCGACCTGCTCGTCGACGAGGGTCTCACCGTTGCCGCCGCGTATGACGCGCTCAAACCTGAAGGCGGGAGCATATCCCGGACCGTCGTCATCGTCGGCAAGAACGGCAATGTCATCTTTCGCGCCGCCGGCGCCCCGCCGCCCGGCGAAATGCTCAGCGTTATCCGCGCAGCTGAAGATGAGTGATCCAAGACCACTCACTTTGTGACTCCGGGCTCAAAGCGATCGTATTGGATTAGCCGCGACGCGGGGCGAGAAACCCCGCGCTCACGAGAGCAAGAATTTCCGGGATTGAGCACGAGATCTGTGTTCAACCCGGGAGGAGTTTTCTCTTGTGAGCCAGTGAAGGGACATGTTCAACCCAGGGAACCTCTCACTCACGCCGGCGAGGCTTTCGCTGATTGTGTGGACCAGTACGGCTTCGCACCGAAGTGCGCAAATATCGCTTCCTCCTCGCGCCGGCTGAACGGCGAATCGGGGTCGTAGGCTGGCGCGCGATGCACTAGCGCGACAGGCGCCTGCACTCCAAGCGGCCGACGCTCAAGATTGATTAGATCGCTAGGAATCGCCGTTCGTCGCCGGCCAATTCCCAGAACCCGACCAAATCGAACCACGGCATACCGCAGGTCTTGGCGCAACCGATCATCGTCCCAGTCATCCCCAGGCAGGCCAAGGAGTCCATCGACGACTCCTATTTCGGCGCCATCCTCATCGATGATCGGCCCCTGGCAAATGGTCGATACCCAATTCGGCGGATTCTCTAATTGACAGTAATCAAGAAACGGGTCAACCGCGTCGGAGATGACGATCTCGCTTGTCGTTTTCGCGGGACGCCTGAGGATACGCTGCACATCGCGAAATACCTGTTCATTGGTTTGGGTTTGTCCAATGTGGACGGCATCATTCTTGGCGAAGAGCCGGCGTGTCGAGCCGAGTAGTTCAGGCTCCAGCGTTGTTAGCGCAACCAAAGCGTCGCCTGCGTTCAACCGATGTCCAAGGTAATGTGCCTCTTCTTCGCTGAATCCAAAGTAGACCAGCGTTCGCGCAAGCTTGTGATCCGGGTGCCCGTTCGCGTCCGCTAAGGCCCGTTTTGCCTCGCCCGTGTCGGTCGAGCCATGGTGCGGCTCTGGGGCGGCAACGGCCGCGCCAATTGGGCCGGCAACGAGGTAGGTCCCGCCGTCTCGCAGCACGAGCTCTACAAGCCCGACGAGCCATGCGCCGACGGCGTCAAGCGTATGTCCGCTCACCGCCCGTGGCACCGCCCCGCCGGTGACCGTGTCCGACTCCGCATCGCGATCGCGAAGCAAGATTGAAATCTCGGCCGGACTTCGCTTGGCGCGGCGGAGCGCAATCAGCGCTCGCTCCATGTCGAGCGTGTCTTCGAACAGACCCAAGACCGTGAATCGAATCGCGCTTACGCCTTCCCTACTTGACGCGTCCATTGCCCCCATAACTGTACCCTCGAATGCACACTACGTCCCGGCCTCGCCTCTGCCCGGTTCAGTTCGCTCCTGACGCGCCGGCGGTAACGAGCCGGTGCTCCTTACCTCGACATTTTCCGTCAGACTCGCTTCGCGCAAAATGCTGTCGGGGTCGTCGGCTCGCGATCGCAGGAGGTCTTGAACGAAGACCTGAGCTGCCGCGCCGATCGGAATCGCGAGAATCGAGCCTAGGGGTCCGTATAGCGCCCCTCCGACCAACACAGCGAGAATGACGGTCAGCGGCGTCATCCCGACCGCGTTCCGCATCACTCGGGGAACTAAGAACGCCGATTCTAGCTGTTGGAGAAGCACGACGAACACGATGACGATGAGGGCCTTTTGCCATGACACCGTCAGCGCAACCATCGTCGCTGCCGTGCCACCAACGATCGGTCCGAAAAAGGGGATGATCTCGGTGACGCCGGCGAAGATGCCCAAGGCGAGCCAGAAATCGAGACCGAGGATGAGATAACCAATGGCCGAAAGCATGCCGATAACCAGGCACAAAAAGAGCTGGCCGCGAGTCCAGCCTCCGAGCTTGAATTCGACTTCGTCCCAGAGGCTATGCGCACGATCGCGCTTTTCGAGCGGCACCAGGCCCAAGATCAATCGCTTGATGATTGCCTTTTCAGTCATCCAATAGAATGCGACGACCATCGTCGAAACAATTGTAAAGACTACGCCGACGGCGGAATTGGCGTATTTAACCGCCTGCCGGCCCTCAATAGTCGGGCTGGCCCGGAAATCTGCATACGCGGCGATCGCCCGGTTAAGTGTGCGAGTGCCGCTCGTGCGGATGAACTCGTTGTCACTCGCTGCCGCTTGATCACGGAGTTCGGTCAGGATCGATGGAATGTCGTCGACGAGTGCGGTCGCTTGGTTGATGAGGGTCGGGACGATCAAATACAGCACCAACCCCATGCCCACGAGGAGACCGGCGTAGACGGCCAGAATCGCTTGCCCGCGGCTTAAGCCCTGACGGCGAAGACGAAACGTGAGGGGCTCGATCGCTGCCGCGAAGAGGATACCGAGAACGAGCAAGAGGATGATGGCGCGGATGTGGATGAGAATCCACGCGATCGCGAGGACGAAGAGCACTGAAGCGGTGTAAATCATGATTCGGCCGGGAGTTAGTTGCGGGGTCACGTTGCTCCTCCCAATCGCCGAATTGGAGCAGAGGAAATATGCGGGGCCTTGGTCGCGAGCGGCACTCGCGCCGGATATCTGCTCGCAAACCGCTATCGCACGGCATGCGCCAGGGAGCGAGTTTTACTTGCCGCGGGAACGCATAGCGATATTCAACTCGACCTTCTCTCGACCTTCCTCTCGCTCGAACTTGATCCGAATTGCGATCAGTGCTTGGAACAGGTTGTCGTCAAAATCGCCTACTGCAACATTGAACGCCGGATATTGGTCTCCGAGTTCGATTCTTAGCGCCGAGATGAATTGAGCCCGCGCCGGCTTGTCCATAAGCAGTTCCTTCGCTTGCTCGCTGCTGACGTCATCATAGAGTTTGTCCAGCGCCGGTCGCATCCACTCCACATCCGCCACGCTTCTATTCATCGTCAAAGCTGGCTAATGCGGCCAGTGGCACGAGCCGCACTGGTGGCCGGGCTGTCATCGGCACAATCTGCTCGACCGGAACACCGAGCTCCCGTGCGATCAGCTTTGCGACAGTATGTACACAATACGCGCCCTGACAAACTCCCATTCCGGCCCGTGTTCGCCGCTTGACATCGTTCACCGATTGCGCACCTTCTGCAATCGCCTGCAGAATCTCGTCCTCTTCGATCTCTTCACAGCGACAGATGAAGCACAGTCCAGCTACAGGCGAAGGTTGGTTCTCCGCGTCGGACATCTCTTTACACCTGCGCATAGGCCGGCGTAACCCCTGCCAGGAGCTCGAGGCGCTCGCCCGCCTGTGCCCAAAAGGTTGTTCGGCTTTTCTCGAACATATCTTCGTCGACGAATCCCAATGAGTGCGCGGCGCTGATGCCTGCAAACCGACCCTCTGCGGCCGCCGTTAGCCTGTCACATATGCCCGCGGCATCTCCAGCGCTCAGGATTTCCGGTTTGCTCGTTTGCAGAAACTCATTCCGTACTGGCACGAAGCCGCCAAGCGCTTCGCTGTATCCGATCGCACATTCGGCCATCAGCGCTAACTCGATGTCGGGCTGCCGACCGGTTGCAACAACGACAACGTCAGCCGGCAACCGGGCGCCTTCAATCTCTACCGAATCAACGCCTTGTTCTCCGAAGGCTTTGAAGCTTGGGATCTGGTGTGGTGCAACTTGGGCGACGATCTCGCCGCCGAAATACTTGATGTCGCTCGTGCTTGCGGTCGCGTCAAGGCCATCTCCCAGAACAACAAACCGTCTCCCCGGCATAACACTTCTCCGAAACAAGATACTTATCGCACAATTTGAAAAGACGCCTGGTAGCGATCCACCCGGAAACGGGCACGGCAAATCAGTTGCACCCGTCGCCAAGACAACTCTGTCTGCCTTTACTTGATACGACTGATCTCCGTACACGACGCCGAGAATGTTGCCGGCGAAGACGCCCCAAACCACGCTGCCTCGTTGAAAAACGAACCCCTCGGTAGAGCGTTCTCGAAGGCCAGGACGCTCGTCGACCACAAGCTGATCGTGAAAAACCGGCATTTCATCAAAGAGAATCGTTTCCGCGCCCACGCTTGATGCTGCTCCAGCTGCGTTTCTTCCCGCGTACCCGCCGCCAACTACCGCAACTTGCACACGCTTCACGGTTCAATCTCCCTATTGATCGTTCCAAGTCCCCGCTGGATCTTAATCACCATTTCATCTCGTACGGGCGTCATGCAAGCGCGGACGTTCAATTCGCCGTCGACTTCCATGAGGCAATCGGAACAGCGTCCGACCATGCAATACCCGCCACGTGCCTCGCCGGTTTTGGGCATTGTCCGAAAGACACGTATCCCATTCGCCAAAAGCGCCGTGGCGATTGGTTCGCTTTCTCGTGCCTCGATTACCCTGCCGTCGACGGTGAGCGTAACCGTTTGAACCGATAGCGACTCGAGGTCAAATGGAAACCTAATAATCCGATTGCCTTCGATGACGGCTTTCATCGGCGAATCGTCCATCGGCACGGAGCCTTCATTGAAAAGGAACTCGCAGCAATTTTGAGTCGACACGATGATTGCACTTGGACATTTCGCCGTCAAATCTTGAAGAGCTGCGCTTGAAAACCCTTGGGCTATACTGCGCGGACACTTGGCGACGATTCAGCGGCAAATCCCAGAACTCAGCTACGGGAAGCTCGACTTCAGCATCGCCAGGCTGGTTCGTTCAACGCACTCAGGAGGCCGAGGCATGGTAACTGGATCCGTGAGCGGGAATGGGTGGGAAGCGACCTCGGTCGTCGAGGCGCCGCCGTCAACTCAGATCGAGCAGGATGCGCTCGAGCACGTCTGGATCCATCAAGCTCCCTGGGTGGAGATCGCAGAAGAAGATCGACTCCGTGTCTTTGATCGCGGCCAATGCTCGACGCTTTGGGATGTCCGCGGCCGCGAATATCTCGACGGCATCTCTGGTCTCTGGGTCGTCAACGCCGGTCACGGTCGCGCCGAAATTGGCGAAGCGATGGCCCAGCAAGCAGCCCGCCTCGCTTATGCGTCCAGCCTCTCGTTCACGACTGTTCCAGCAACGGAGCTCGCGGCCATGATCGCCGAGATCACTCCCGGTGATCTCGGCCGCGTCTTCTTCTGTTCCGGCGGGTCGGAAGCAGTCGAAACCGCGCTCAAAATCGCCAAACAAGTGCAGGCGATGCGCGGTTTCCCGCGGCGCTACAAGATCATTGCCCGTCGCGGCTCGTACCACGGGATGACGATGGGCGCGATGAGCCTGACCGCGATCCGCAACGAGAACTGGTTTGGTCCGTTCATGTACGGCGTGTCCCACGTCCCGCACCCGAATCGGTATCGCTCCGATTTCGGCGTCGAGGGTGAGCTCGCCGACATCAAGGCCGCTGAGTACGTCGAACAAGAAATCATCAGCCAAGGGCCCGACACCGTCGCTGCAGTCATCGCCGAACCGATTTCGACGGCCGCCGGCGTGCATGTGCCGTCGGTGTCGTACTGGAAGCTGCTGCGCGAGATTTGCGATCGCCACGGCGTGCTACTGATTGCGGACGAGGTCATCGATGGCTTTGGCCGCACCGGCAAGATGTTCGCAATGGAGCACTACGGGGTCGTGCCCGACATTATGACCATTGCCAAGGGTCTTTCCTCCGGCTATGCGCCGATCGCAGCGGCCGTCGTCCGCCCGGCGGTATTCGACGCGTTCAAGGAACAGAAGTCGGTTTACATGGGTCACCTGTTGACCTTCGGCGGTCATCCGGTCGCGGCCGCCGCGGCAATCAAGAACCTCGAAATCTTCAAGGACGAGAATCTCGTGCGCCGTGGCGCGGAGATGGGCGAGTACCTGCGTGAGCAGCTTGAAGAACTCCGTGCGCATCCGACCGTCGGCGATGTGCGGGGTGTTGGGCTGCTTCATGCGATCGAACTCGTTTCGAGCAAGTCGACGAAGGCGAAGTGGGGCAAGGACCATGGCTTCACCAAGCGGCTCGGCGAGTCGACAATGGAGAAGGGGTTCATCACCCGTGTCTGGGATGTGATGCACTTCGCCCCACCCCTGGTGGTGACGAAGGACGAAATCGATCGCATGGTGACCATCGCCGACGAAGCCCTGACGGCCGCTGAAGCCGAATTCGCCTCGGAAATTACTGATTAGGCAACAATCGCCAATAGGAACGAGATCCGGGCGGGCACGGAAACGTGCCCGCCCCACATCGTCTCTCCTCGCTTCGTCCCCCACGGTTATCGGACTGCGTCCGGCGGGGTTCGAGGCGCCGCGGCGGGATGCGCGG
>JBJMMD010000032.1:0-10815 GCA_045804965.1 Thermomicrobiales bacterium
TGGACTGATTCGGCGTATGCAGCGCATGGCATCGGCTTCTTTCCTTCGCGCTGATCGCTGAAAGGGCTTTTTGGGGATAAAAACCCGCGTTGGTTCTCGACCTAAGGCACAAGGGGTCCGCAGGACTGATCAGGGGGAAACGCGATGAATTTGCCGGCCAAAGTCGCCCTCGTCACTGGCGGCTCGCGCGGAATCGGACGGGCAATCTGCCTGGGGTTAGCGAGGGCCGGAGCGACCGTCGCGGTCAATTACCACCAGCCGGAGATGCCAGAATTCGGCCACAACAACCTCGCCGACGCGCGGGAGGTCGTCGGCACGATCGAAGCCGCCGGGGGCACGGCGATCGCGGTCGAGGCCGACGTCGGGGACAGGTTGGCGGTCGAACGGATGATCGCCGACACGGTGGAGCGGCTGGGCGGATTGGATATCTTGGTGAACAATGCTGGGATTTGCCCGTTCCACGACTTCCTCGACATGCCGGAGGCGTTGTGGGATCGCGTGCAGACGGTCAACCTGAAGGGGCCGTTCCTCTGCTCGCAGGCGGCAGCGAACCACATGGTGACGCAAGGACGCGGCGGGCGGATCATCAGCATCAGCTCGATTAGCGCCCTCGTCGGCGGCGCCTTGCAGACGCACTACACGCCGACCAAGGCCGGCGTCCACTCCTTGATGCAGTCGCTGGCGATCGTCCTCGGACCACACGGCATTACGTGTAACTCGATCCTGCCTGGGGCCATTTCTACCGACATTAATAAGGAAGATCTCTCCGATCCCGAGAAACGCGCCTACCTGGAGCGGCGTATTCCCGCCGGCCGCCTTGGCGATCCCGACGACATCGCCGGCCCTGTTGTCTTCCTCGCCTCAGAGGCCGCCCGCTACGTGAACGGCGCCGCCCTGCTTGTCGATGGCGGCCTGTTCGTCAATTTGCAGTAGTGCGTCTTCGCTCGTTCGTCGAACGGGAAAACTGACTGCCGGAGACCAGCGACGAACGCTCTGAAGGAATCTGTATGCCTGCCAGCAAATACCGGATAGCTGACGTCCGCACCTATGTCCCTGCCACCGGCCGCGAAGGTGGCGACTACCACGCTCAACAAGGCGAGCATTGGATCATCGACTCCCTCATCGCCAACCCCATGTCTGTTTACCCGGAGTACAAAACAAACCGCACCAGTTGGGGCATCAATGCCCTCGGTGGCCTCATCGTCGAGATCGAGACCGAGTCCGGGGAGACGGGCGTCGGGATCACCCAAGGCGGCGAGCCCGGCGGCCTCATCGTCGAGCGCCACCTCGGGCGGTTTCTCGTTGGCTCCGACCCGCGCGATGTCGAACGTCTCTGGGACCAGATGTGGCGGAGCACGTTGTATTACGGTCGCAAGGGGCTCGCGCTCTGCGCAATCAGCGCTGTTGACATCGCGCTCTGGGATCTCTGCGGCAAGCTCCGCGATGAACCGGTCTATAAGCTCCTGGGCGGCGCAACCAAGGACGCGATCCCCTGCTACGCCACTGGCCCGCAGCCGACCCGCTACCAGGCGCTCGGCTTTTTTGGGGCCAAGCTGCCGCTTCCGCACGGCCCCGCCGATGGCATCGACGGACTGAACGCGAACGTCGCGCTTGTCGCCCGCGTCCGCGACGAGGTCGGCCCGGGGTTCGATCTGATGCTTGATTGCTACATGGCCCTTGACGTTCCCTACGCGATCGAGCTCACGAACGCCCTTCGTCCCTATCGCCTCCGCTGGATCGAGGAGCCGCTGCCGCCCGACGACTACGATGGCCATGCGCGCCTGAAGGCCGCTTGCCCTTGGCAGCGCATAACGACTGGTGAGCATGAGTCCACCCGCTACGGTTTTCGTGAACTGATCGCCCGCGCCCACGTCGACATGCTTCAACCCGACCTGACCTGGGTTGGCGGCATCACTGAGGCCCGCAAGATCGTCGCGATGGCCGCCGCCCACGACCTCCCTGTCGTCCCCCACGGTTCGGGTGTCTTCAGTTCCCACTTCCAGATGGCCTTCACCAACGCGCCCTTCCAGGAGGTGCTCGCCATGAGCCCTGACGGCGTCGATATCGTTCCGCTTTGGGGCGACATCTTTTCCGGCGACCCCGTGCCCGAGCACGGCCGCATCCGTCCACCGGATCGCCCCGGCTGGGGCATCGAGTTGAGCCACGCTCACCTGAGGCGTGTGGGTCAAGGGCTATAGTGGTGGACTGCAGCCGACGACCACGCAATCCCCCATATGCATGTCCAGGAGGAACGCGATGACTACCGCCTACCGCGTCGACGCAATGAAGCTCGGCCAAGTCGAGCGCACCCGACCCCGAACGTCGCCGCCATTGGTCTGAGCAACGGTCTGAATCTGACCCGGTCGAGGTCGGCAACGACGGCATCAGTGGCACGGTGCCTGCAACCCTGGCCAGCAGAGCACAGGCACGCAAGTAGGGAGAGGATCGATGTACATCGCCCGGTTTTCCTACAATATCAAGCCGATTGATCGCGAGCGGGCGCTCGCCCTCCTCGTCCGCGAAGTCACCGCAGCGAATGAGCAGGGTCTGCGGGCGCGCCTCTTGGTGCCCTTGACGAGGCCGCCGGGCGGGGCGGCCCTCCAGTACGAGATCGCGGTCGACAACTTGGACGCGATCGAGCAGTTTCGGGAACACGGCGTCGGTGGAGAGGCCGACACCCGGGCGTGGCTGCACGAGCTGAGTGCGATCCTGCTCGAACCCCCGTCAGTCGAGGTGTTGCGGATCGCCGCCGACAGCGAGCAAGGTGCGGCCGGCAAGCGGGCGTCCTGACGCTAGGGAAGAATCGTGACGATTCGCTGAAATCCTGATCTACCCTCTACCAGCACAGGCGCAGTCGGATGCGGAGGTTTCGCCTGCAGGCAACTCTCCGGATCCGACGAATCGTAGCCGTGTCGGTCCGGCGTCTGACCCAGTGGAACCAGCGGGGGCCGGCGAATGTAGAAGGATCGAGACGACCTTCTGACTTCAACTCCGCGGTGATCCTGGGAGGACCTCCCCGATGCGCACTAGCTTTGCTCGCGGCTTGATCCTGGCGGGGGCGGTCGGCGGTCTGCTGATCACCCCAGCCGGGCGTGCCGCCGCGCTCGTGCCGGTCGCCCTCCAAGCCACGCCCTCGCCGGCCGGCCAGACAGCGGCCAGGTTGGCGTTATCTGCCGACGGCGACGTCGACATCGTCAACGCGGACGGAACTGGGCCGACCCGGCTGACTGATGATCCCGCTGAGGATTTCGATCCGACCTGGTCGCCGGACGGCGCGATGATCGCCTTTCGCTCGACCCGCGATGGCAACGATGAGATCTACGTGATGGATGCCGATGGCGCCAATCAACGCAACTTGACGCACGATCCCGCGGGCGATTGGTCACCCGCCTGGTCGCCCGACGGCTCAACGATTGCCTATGCCACGTTTGCCTTTGGCGGGTCCTTCCAGGGTGGCCCCTATACCGACATCGCCACGATGAAGATCGATGGGACCGGCCGGCAGCGGCTGACCGAGGCGCACGGCGAGTATCCGGCGTGGTCGCCCGATGGAACGAAGATGGTTTTCACCTCCGGCCGGGCCGGCAGCTACGACATTTGGGTGATGGACGCCGACGGCGACAATCAACGCAATTTGACCAACAATCTGGCCTACGAGTCGTCGGCCACGTGGTCGCCGGACGGGAGCCAGATCGCTTTCGACGCCGAGCGCGGCGAGGACCGCGATCACGAACCGGGAATTGGCTTCGAGTTCGACATCTGGGTGATGGACGCGGACGGCGCCAAGCAGACGGCGCTGACCAATGATCCCACCTCCGAGGACCGTTTCCCCGCCTGGGGTCGGGACGACCGCATCGCCTTCAACCGCAACGGCGTGCTCACCACGATGGCGGGCGACGGCTCGGCGCTGACGCCGCTGCCCGGACCGATCGACGGCCAGTGCCCGGCCTGGTCGCCGGCGGACGCCAATGCCGCGACGCCGGCAGCCGGCGGCATCGGCGTCGCCGCACTCGTACCATGTTGCGCACTGGGCTTCGTCCCGTCGACGGTGCTACCGGCGAACGGCGACGAGGCCGGTTTGGGAGTTACATAGGGCGCGAACGGCTTACCGCAAGCGCTGCTTGCTGCGAACCATCCTCGCCAGGAGGTTACGATGGCCACCCGATCGCGTTCTTCGTCGTCCATGCCGGGCTTGCTGCTCACGGCGCTCCTGGTCTCCGCGCCGCTGGGTCTCGCCGTCCGCGCTCAGGCGGCGGAAACGCCCGTGGCCGGCACCGTCCTCGCCGGACGGCTCGCCTACGTCGACCCCGCCGGTGACCTCTGGGTGGTGGACGGGGACGGCGCGCAGCGGCGACGGGTGACAGACAGCGGGGCGGGGGCGGACTACGATCCGAGCTGGGCACCGGATGGCACGCGCTTCGTCTTCCGGACGACGCGCGGGAGCCAGGTGCCCGTTTACGCCGGCGGGGAAGGCATTTTCGTGGTCGATGCCAACGGCGCGCACGAGACCGAAATCGGGCCGGCCAGCGGCGCGGGTTTCCCGGACTGGTCACCGGACGGCGACACAATCGCCCTCACGGCCGGAATCGGCCCGGGCTGGGCCAGTCTCGCGGTGATGGCGCCTGACGGTTCGAGCCTGATCGACTTCGGCGTCGCGGGCGAGGTCCCGGACTGGTCCCCAGATGGGAGCCGAATCGCCTTTAGTTCCCCGTTTGCCGAACCCAGCAGTTGGGAAGCGGCCCGCGCCCAGCCATATTGGGAGTTGCAATTCGATGTGTGGATCATGGACTCGGACGGGACGGACCTCGTGCGGTTGACGGAGCGGGCGGTCAATGAGTACCCGGTCGGATGGTCCCCGGACGGGCGGTGGATCGTGGTCGAGACGGAGGGGGAGACCGGCTATCGGATGGTCGCGGTCGACGGCTCCCGGCAGGCGCGCCCGCTTACCAGTGCCGCAGGTGTCCCGGTCCGCCAATTCCTCGCCTGGTTGCCCGACGGGCGCCTCCTCTTCTGGTCCGATCCCGATCCGGCGACCGGTGTCTTCCCCTGGTACGTGATGAACCCGGACGGCACTGAGACGACCCGTCTCGATAGCTACCCCGCGCTGCGCCCAGCGGACGTGATGCCGTTCGCCCACCGGATGCAGGTCGCCGATTGGTGGAGCTCGCCCTGAGCCGGCTGGCCATCGATCTAACCTCACGACGATCTGGACGATGTTGCGAGACCTGCTCTCGTCGGAGCATGCAGGACACATCCCGGTCGGAGAGCTGGCTGATTCGCTCGGTGCGGCACCACTGTGGACTGGCTCCGCACGCTCTTGCCGCTCCATGGAGAAGAGCCGTGTCTGCCGCTCGTCGTGGCCCCGCTGCCGTTCGACGGCCACTCTCCAGCGAGGATCGCCCCGCGGGACGACGACCACCAGTTGAGTCGGCATGATCAGGGGCAAAAGCAATCCGCGACCCGTCGGGCGACCAGATGCCGGCGATGTTGCCCCCCTGCCCGCCCGTCTGTACCACGGGCGCGTCGGTCAGCTGCGTCTGACCGGCCCCGTCAGCGTTCATTACCCAGACCTGCCAGTCGGTGTGGCGATCAAGGCACCCAAAGAGGATGCGGCCTCCGTTCGGCGACCAGATCGGCCCCTCCCCGGGGGTGTGCAGATCGCGCGCATCGGTGCCGTCCGCATCAATCACCCAGGTCGTTTCACCGGATTCGTCGCTGGTATAACTGCTGAGGGCGATCCGGCCATCCGGTCCCCAATCGGAAAAGAGTCCGCCCGGCTGCTTGGGCCGCAACGGCCGAGCTGGCGCTCCGCGGTGCCGTCCGCATTCACGATGAAGATACCCTCAGCTCCCATGCCGGCAGGGTCCGGTCCGTAATCGCCGCGCAAGGCGCGAAAAACGATCTGGCGACCATCTGGCGACCAGCTCGGACTGAAGTCGATATCGCCGGCGGTGGGTGAGTTGGACACGATGCGACCCATCCGCGTCCATCGTCCAGATGCCGTCGCGGGCACCGTAGGTGATCCGGCCGGTGGGACCGGCGTTCGCCGTCGGGCTGACCCCGACCGCTGCAGCCCTACCTCCGGACGGAAAGGCAGCGATGAGCAGCAGCGCCGTGGCGCACAGTACACAGCGCATTCGTATCCCCCTTCGTTCGCGACGGCGCAGAGGTCCGCGGGGCCGCTCCTCGCAATGCCTGTGTAGATGACTACGAGCGATTCCCATCCCGGTCACACCGCTGGCGAATGGAGCGAAACCGCCGTCGGTGGCGGGTCAACCGACACGCCGGTCGACGGTCGAAGCCGGTGGGCCGGCGCGTCAAGACGCGCGCCGCTCAAACCCAGAGGTTTGTCCCGACATTGACGTCTGGCCAGGTTGCCTTGTCGTCCATCCGCCGCTGGATCGCGTTGAAAGGCGGCAACGCGAATCCTACTCAGAGGCCACCACGTCGGGCTTGGTGAGCATATAGGCGTCCACGAGTTGCTGCTTTTCCCGTTCCGGCACGTGGTAATAGTCAAGCGACCGCACGATCTCGGCCCCGACCTCATCGAAGTCGTCCGACGTGAGGTGGAACTTCTGATGGGCCTCGTGCAGCGGGAGGCCCGTGTAGGCGAACGGGCCGCCGGTGAGGGCCGCGAGCCAGAGCGTCCGCATATACTTCAGCCCCGGCAACCGGGTCGGGGCATCCGTTTGGTTCCACGCCTTCAGGGCAGGATTTTCGTTGAGCTTGGGGTTGGTGATGATGGCATCGCTGAAGCGGTCAACGACCGCGGCGATGGCGAAAATGCCACCCAGCCGGTCGTACAAACTCTGCTCCGGCGTGCCTTCCGGCGTTGCTGGGTCCGCCGCTGCCGCGGTCGCGCGCAACAGTTGCTGCGCCGCCGCGAAGCCCGTCAAGGCCCCCGCGCCCTTCGTGACTGTTCGTCGATTCACCCGCTTGTCCATCTCGTTCTCCTCTGGCCGGTTCAGCCGCCATGGGCACGAACTCGGCGGTCATGCTTATCCTCCATGCGAACTGTCGAATCGCTTAGATAAGCGCGTCGTCGTCAATCCACCTCCGTCGCTGTCAACTCGTCGACTGGCACCGTGCCTACCCCACCCAACGGTCGCTGCGGGGCGCTCCGTCCAGATACGGGTACTACGAAGAGGCAGAAGGCGCGGATGGACTATGCCGGCCGCCGGGGTTGTCCCGTCTAGGTCGCGCCACGGCCGAGGGGCTGCCGGCTCGCCTCGCGGCGGGGTCCGGACGCCTTCAAATTGGCCGGCCGGTCTTGCTGGTCTCGTGGGCCGTTTGGTTCATCACGATGGTGTACGGTCTTTTGGCAGCACTTCGGGGGCGTCCGTGGTGAGTTGTGCTGCCAATCACGATTGGCAGCGGTGGGAGCGTGGAGTTGGTGCTGCATGGCACGATTGACCCCGGGATCTCGTGTCGCGCCGCACCGCTGAACAGAGGCGATGTCCCGTTCAGCTTGGGCTGCCCGCGCACGCATTCGCTACCCGGATCGCGTCGCTGAGTTTCCGCGCGGTGGACGATTGTGAATCACTCGAGGATCGCCGGTTCCTCATGGGCTGGATCGGCGTCATGAGTGAGCCCGGGGAATGGGATGTGCTCTACGACCCTGGGACCAATTAGGGAGGACAGTGCGCCGCTTGGCGTGGTCCAGAGATCGTATGGGGCCACAGAGCGCTGAACGTCCGCACAACACATCAGTCTCTGTTCGCATCGTAGCCCTTGAACCGCCCTTTTCCGGACCGGAGCCGAGAGCGTCTTGGTCATCGATCGCGTCACCAAGCCTCAGGTGCATATGCGTGACGTGACGCCCGCTCCATGGGGTGTGCCCTTCCCAATACGACGCGGCTCAGATCTGGAGGGGAATGATCGGAGCGTCCACATCGCAGCCGGGACACAGCGCAAAGAACACGCCCGAGGAAGCGCGTGGCTGTGCCGACTCCGTTTGTGTTCATAACTGATTGCCCGCGGCGCTGCCGTCGAAGGAGGCGAGCATGAAACCAAGCTCACCCGCGCAGATCGAACGTACCCTGGTACCGCTCGATGGTTCGGAGCGTGCAGAGGCAGTGTTGCCGTTCGTGCGCGCGACCAGTGAACCGATGGCTGAGTTGATCCTGCTTGAGGTTGTGCCGAAGGCCGTCGACGTGCGCAACGTCTTCGGCACAGTGATCGCCGCTCCCGATCGAGTCCAGGAAGGCTATGAAGAGGTCGCCAAGAAGCACTTTGAACGGGCGCTGAGCCGAATCGACGGCGATGCGACCAGTCGACAGCTCGTCGTGGTTGGAGATCCGGCCGAGGAGATCGTGCGAGTAGCTGATGAAGAACATGTCGGTTTGATCGCCATGACCAGCCAGGGGAAGGGAGCCTGGGGCCCGTGGGCCCTCGGAAGCATCGTTGATCGGGTGGTTCGCCAATCGACCCGGCCAGTGCTCGTCGTTCCGCCGGGGAATGACGGCACGGCAATCGCCGGCATGCTCGTGCCGACCGATGGCTCGAAGAGTGCGCTGCAGGCACTGCCGGTTGCGACCGAACTCGCGCGCAAGCTCAAGGTGCCCGTAAGGGTCGTTCATTCCCTGCCAAATGATGATGCAGAACGACCCAATGGCGACAACCTCCAGCGGCAAGCGATGCGTCGTGCTGAGGTGCAGCGTGGTCTTCAGGCATTGGTTCAGCAACTCGAGGCTGCGGGTGTCGACGCGTCCAGTGAGCTGCTGACAGGCGATCCGGTTGTCGCGATCATCTCATTGTCGAATCCCACCGACCTAATCGTTCTCGCCAAGCAAGGGGAAAGCGGTCGTTGGGAACTCGGCGGCGTGGCCGCGAATCTGCTTCGCGCCGGAGTCCGCCCCATGCTCTTTGTCTCTGGGTCAACCGGAACGTAGACCCCGCCTACGGCGCCAAATCAAAGCTTGACGTTGCAGCCGAGGAAGCCCTTTTTGTAGCCATTCATAATTGATGTTGCGCGTTGCTCGCCGGTTCCATGGGCTTGGGGATCATACGGTCCGACATATTGCGGATCGCCGAGCATCTGCACTGCCAGTTGAACGGCCTGGTCGATCGCCCCCGCATCTAAAACTCCACGCGTATATGCATCCTGTGCCCAGTCTCCGGCGAAGCAGTCTGCCATCAGTTCGAGCTCGATGCTATAGGTATCGTTCCAAGCCTGTGGCTGCTCACCGGCGCTCACCCGAACGAACCCTATGCCGGACTGGATGTGATGAGCCCACTCGTGGGCAATCACAAAGGCTGCGGCGAACGGGGCTTGCTGCTGGATTTGCTGGAGGAATGGTTCGTCGAGGTAGAGCGTCTGGTCGGGTGGACAATAGAAGGCGGCGAATCCACCTTCGGCTGGACCGCACGCGGTCTGCGCCGACTGCCCCTGGGAAACCACTACCACGTGCGGCGACTGGTAATCGTAGGGCGTATAACTGACGACATCGCGCCAGAAGGCGTCGAGATCGTTGACGACATTCTGCATAAGGTCGCCTTGGGTCAGCGACACCGCGACGGGTGTTCCACTGTACTGCTCGATCGCCTGCGCAACAAACTGCTTGCTGCTGCCGAAGAACCAGCGCCAGGTCCCCTGGTCGTCCTGGACCAGATACATCGAGTCCTGAAGAAAGGCTTGCTGCCCGTTTTGATCCGTGTAGGGCTGGACAAAGTCAACTTCAGCCGCGTGATCGTACGTCTTGCCGGTCACCCCCCACGTCCATTGGACGATCTTGACTCCGACGATCTGAGATTGGCTCGCTTGATACTTCGTATAGATATCCTGGAACGCTCCGATCGCCGCCTCACGAGGTACTACCGCGTGCGCGTCCGGATGAATGAGGTCGTACATTGCGTTGAAGTTGCGGTCCGCGGCCAACTGGAAAATCTGCTGGGCGGCTGCCGAGGCATTGGCACGGTCTTGGGCGTCGTCTTGGGCAGTCACGGGTCGGTATGCGACCGCGGGCGCGAGCAGCGCGAGCATCAGCAGTGTCACGATGCGCCGCTGTCCGAACAGTGTTGACATCTACGTAACCCTTTCCATAACGCGCTCTGCCCCGCAGTGGCCCGCGCTACCGCGACCGCCCTCTTGGCTTAGGTCTTGCCCTATCGCCTCGTGTCTCGCGCGGCAAGACGTTTGCACGAGCGGTCACCTGCGAAGAAGGAGGAATAATCATGGCAGAACTGAAGGGTCTCTTCGGCGGCGGCGAAGATTTAGGAAGCCAACCGCAACGGGCCAAAGCGCAAGATTTTGTCCAGCGCTATATGCAGGGCGATCCGAGCGAAGGCTATTCGCACGAGGAGGCAGTCTCGGCGCTACAGACGGCGGCGCAGCATGCCACTCCGGAGCAGCTGCAGCGCGCCACCGACCAGGCGGTCAACCACCTCAACCCGGATCAGCGGAAGCAGCTGAATGAGATGGTGAAGCAGCGCCAAGCCGGCCAAGGGTTTGTTCCGATTGAACGGGCGGGTGATACCAGCGCTGGTGGCGGGGGTGGTACCAGCGGGCTTGGCGATATCCTCGGCAGTATCGCCGGCGGTGGAGGCGGTGGAGGCGACCTCGGCTCGATTCTAGGCGGGCTGCTTGGTGGACAAGCCACGACCCAATCCGGATATCAGCAGCCGCAAAGCGGTGGCAACGGGGGGTTGGGCGATGTTGTGAGTTCACCGGTCGGCAAGGCGGTGATTGGCGGCATCGCCGCGTTCGCGATGAAGGAAATCCTCGACCAACATCGGTAGCGCATCGTTTCGCATGCCGCTTCGTTGAGACAGCGGCATGCGAGAGGCCATCGACGAAGCGGCGCGGGACATGGTCCC
>JBJMMD010000033.1:0-129513 GCA_045804965.1 Thermomicrobiales bacterium
GAGGCGAGGCCGCTGCGGGCACTCCCGAGCCCTGATCATCGCCTGAACCCGCCGCATCGCTTTCGCCGCGGGGTGGAGCAGTGGCAGCTCGTTGGGCTCATAACCCAAAGGTCGGAGGTTCGAATCCTCCCCCCGCCACCAATTTATTCTAGGAGTCCACGGCCCTCGCTAATGCGAGGGCAGTTTTTTGTGGACAGTTTCGAGGTTCGATCAGAGCAGTCCAAGCTGGCGCGCCGGTTCCTGATTCTTGGCGGCGTCAAGGTCCGTCCTCGTTGTGATCTTCGGAAAGAACGCGGCGAACTCGCTGTTCGATGGAAAGAGCGCATCAAACCGCGCAGCAGTGTCATGCAGGCGCCGTAGCAGATAAGACGAATTCTCGTCGCCTGCATACTCTTCCACGAGGCCGAGTTCGCCATCCTCCCGTTCGTAGATCTCAATCCGCTCACCACTTCGAATATGGTTCGGCAACCGATTCACGAGCCGTTTGAGACGAGGTTGCGTTTGGAGCGTGTCTTGATTGAGCATCGACCATTGACTGAACTCAGAGACTGGCAACGCTCGGCGTTGGATGCGATCGGCGAGATCAAAATAGCGCACTCGCGCGGCATCACGATCATCACTGAGGAACGCACGCGTGGCATCGAGCAAGAAAGTCCGCAAACACCGTTCCATGCGCCGGTTTCGAAGCGCACTGCCTCGCAATATGATGCGATCGTCATACGTCAAAAGCCCATAGTTTTTCAGCCGAACTGACAACATCGCCCGATATCTGCCGTCGTGTGTGAGTCGAATGCCCAGGGGAAGCTTGGCTCCGATCGCGCCGACGTAGCGAATCTCCTCTTCTTCCGTGCGGACACGATCGGGAGGCACGAAGTACACGCCGTCGGTGTCAACCTCAATCGGCTTTGCGCCTGCTTCTCGAAGCGCGTCGACGGTCTGTTTAATGATGCGATGACCTGAACGGGTAACCCGCTCAGCGGCATCAAAGTCGTTGAAAAATCCGCGTCCATACCCTAAGTAGCCGTAAAAGGAATTGATCAGGACCTTAAAGCTGGTTTGCAGCCCTTCCCACATTGCCTGCTCTGCGCCGTGGGTTTGCTGCGACTGCGCTTTCGCGTGGAGCCGGCGATGAGTGAGTTCTTTCAACATCGGCAGGTATGCGCCTAAGATGTCCGTCTTGGGCGCAATCTCTTCGGTCAGCATGATTGATGGGTAAAGACTCTCAACGTCACATTTGACGATCGGTTTGAACATCCCGACTTCTATGAGCTCGGCGTGGCCACCGGGGTAATCCCTCGCTTCGCCGGCGAGCGGAATGCTCTCGCCTTGCAGCACGTACGCACGGATCATGAGGTCGTTGATCTTTTCTCCTGGGCCGCCGATCGCGACACTCTGCAGCGACCGAGGAAGAAGTTGAGTTTGGTAGAACTCCGTCGGTAGCGCCAACGCTGAGAGCAGATTGACGTCGCGAACATCGTCGAGCGCGTAGTGCGCGACTCGATCGGGATCCGTCTGCCAAACTGCGCGAATCTCTTCGCCAGGGATAAAAACGCGATCAGGTCGAGTCAACCCGAGTGCTTCGACCGCATTCTTCAATCCGTATCCAGTCAACTTGCCACCAGTGTCGAAGCGCTGAATTTGTTGGTACGTGTCGACGAAATGCCGGCCATTGACGGAACAAGGCGTAAACGGAAGCGTCAGTGGCCCGACTTTGAACCGCTGTTGCGAATTACCGATCCAGACCGGAGATTCGTCTCTCCCCCAACGCAATTGGAGGCCATAGCGACCCGCCCGCGCGGCAAGGAAGGGTATATCGAAGTTGAAGACGTTATGGCCCTCGATGACGTCAGGATCGAAAAACCTGATGCGTTCATTGACCTTTTGGATGAGGCTTGCTTCTGTGTCTTCCAACAGAAGCAACTCCTCTTGCCCGTCACTGGTTCGAAGTGCGACGACGATGACGCGACCGTTGTCGATCGCAGGATCGAAGCCCATCGTTTCAATATCGATTTGCAGGCGGCGAAGATCATCGAAGACCATGCCTTTGAACAACGACTTGCCGGTTGTCACCAGGTGCTGTTCGACCGGAGAATTGAGACGAAAGAACGATTCCCCGGCATCGCGCGCCTCGCGAACCGCGTCATTGTGCGTGTACCAATCATCGAATGTGACGAGATAGCGAAGCGGATTGTCGCCGTTCAGCTCCGAAATAGTCCGGTCGGAGCTTGCGGATTGCCACGGACCGGGGCGGGCAGCGAGCAACCATGGTCGAAACTGTTCTTCGACAACGACGGTCGCGCCCTCATCGCTGCGCACATAGAACCTAATTTTGTTCCCGGAAGCGAAATCGGCCGCCACAATCCGCAGCGTCGGATCGGTCCCGTAGAGAAGCTCGTCGGTTTTGAGCAATGTTCGTTCCGTGCTTGCCATGCTCATGAGTATAGTGGTTGCTTGTGACGGGGTTCGATTCAACCTTGAGACGTGTAATTGTGAGACGCCATCGCGCGTGATATCCGGTGTCCCAGAGACAAGAAGCCATCCCGTCAAGGTCGTCGTGACCTCCGTACTATTGTCGCTGTTCCCCTGCATTCCTATGATCGGTCTCAGGTAAAGGTCAGTCTACGGACAACGCTCAGCGTGCGTTGGCGTGGAGGAGTCTCCATGCCAGGCTCATGTTGTGCCCGTTTTTGCGGCCGACCACGGCTCAAGGTGGGCCAGGGCCCAGCCCGACGGCCAGCGAGGGAGCAAATTATGCGAGGTGGAAGCAAACTCTTCATTATCGCGGGCGTCGGCCTTGGCCTGGTCGCGGTACTGCTGCTCATCGCGTCGATGAGCGGAGGCGACAAAGCCGATGGTCAAACCAAAAAAGGCGGCAAAGTCACCGTTGTGCAAGCGGTCAACGACGTCCCAGCTCACAACATTATTCAGGTTGACGACGTCGTCGAGAAGCAAGTCAATAGCGACCAAGTCCCCGCCGACGCGGTCCATTCGATCAGCGAAGTCGTAGGAAAGTCCTATCGCGTTCCGCTCACGTCCACGCAGACCCTTGCGACATCCCAGGTTGAGCTACCTGGTCTGCGAAACGACATCGCCGTCGGGAAGCGCGCAATCGCGATTCCAGTCGATCAGAAAAACCTATTCGCCGGTCTCGTTCAGGACGGCGACTACGTAGATTTCATCTTCCATGCGCGGGTCAACGAAATTCGTATCCTGCCCACGAATCTCGCGGCGGCCCCTGAAGACGAGCCGTACTACAAGTTCGACTCCAAGGGCAACGACAGTAACAACAATCAAGACAACAACAACCAGAACGGCGACCAGAACAACAACTCGGGTCTGAATGACACCTCGGGTGGCCCGATCATGTGGGTTCCGCCGGGCCTCGAAGTTCCCGAGCATCCCGCTGTTGGCGATGCGGGATCGAAGCTCTTGGTTCGGGACGACGTAGGCGATCAGCAACAACTTGAACCTGTGGCCAAAGTGATGGTTCAGGACGCGAAGGTACTCCGTGTGGTGCGTCCCGGTGAGACGTATGGAGCCGATGGCCAGCCTACAGAAGCGGCATCGGTGGACACGGGCCAGTCACAGGTCACGACCGGATACGTCGTCGTCGAGGTTACAGAACAGCAGGCTGAGGTGCTCACATTCATGCAAGACAAGCGGCATGAGTATCAGGTCATCGTTCGGGGCAAGGACGACCACGATCAAGTAAGCACCCAAGGCGTGACTTTCCAAATTTTGGCGACCGACAGCCACTACGATCTGCCGCTTCCGAGCAGCGTCACGGTGCCAAAGAAGAAGTAAGCATTCAACGCGATTGGTGGGCGGCGAAACGCGCTGCCCACCAGCCGCACAACAGCTAAAGCCGGCTGAACGCGAACTGACCGAATAGCGAGAGTTGGAGCAGCAAGCATGTCAGGTTCCGGAAAAATTCGAGTCCTGATTGTCGATGATGTCCACGAGGCTCGCGACAACGTTGCCAAGCTGCTTCGCTTTGAGCCAGGCGTCGAAATCGTCGGCATGGCGGACGGTGGTCAAGAAGGAATCGACCTCGCGTTTCAACTCGAGCCCGATATCGTCCTCATGGACATCAACATGCCCGAGATGGACGGGATCGCAGCGACAACGCTGATCTCAGGCCGGTTGCCAAATACTTCGGTCATCATGATGTCGGTGCAGAATGAACCGGATTACCTGCGCCGATCGATGCTCGCCGGCGCCCGCGAGTTTCTCTCGAAACCGTTCAGCCTCGAAGAGCTCGCGGAAAGCATCCGACACGTCAATCAGCTCTCGCAAGCCAACCGGCGAGTCGTGGTGAGCGGCGTCGATCCCAACCTGCCCGTGCCTGGCGGTCGCAAACGGCGGGCAAAGATTATTTCAGTTTATGGCCTCAAAGGGGGCGTCGGTCGAAGCACCATTGCCGCCAACTTGGCGGTTGCACTTCGACAGCAGGGCGACCGCGAGGTCGCCTTACTTGACGGCAATTTGATCTACGGCGATATCGGCGTGATGCTCAATGTGACAGAAAACAAGACGATCGCCGACGTCGTGCGCAACTTTCAAACCCTTGATCGTGATCTGGTGACCGACATTCTTGTGCCACATAACTCTGGGGTGAGAGTTCTGTTGGCGCCGCCAGATCCGCAGGTTGGCGAGCAAGTCCGAGCAGATCATATGGAGCTCGTGCTCCAGCATATGCTGACAATGGTGGATTACATCGTGGTCGATACACGCCCTTCGTTCGACGAGGTGACGCTTTCGCTACTCGATCACTCAGACCAAATCGTGCTCGTCCTGACACTTGAATTGACCGCGATCAAAGGCGCAAAGAAGTACCTTGAAGTCGGCGATTTATTGGGCTACGACAGCGACAAGATTTCGCTCGTGGTAAACAAAGCCACCGCACCGGCCGGAATCGCGGTCACGGACGTTGAAGCGACGCTGAAACGACCAGTCATTGCCAAACTTTCTGATGATCCAGCGCTGACGCTCAAAGCGATCAACGAGGGGGTCCCGTTCATGCAAAGCGCGCCACTGGCCCCACTGTCCCAAGAGATCGGCCAACTCGCGATGGCACTTACCGGCGGTCAAGTTGCGGTTACCGAGGTTGGCGCGAAAGCCGGAGCAAATGGCTCAGCAGGACCATCCACGTCGGTACGTCGATGGATGAAACCCGTTTCGAAGCTCAAGGTTGGATAAGCCGAAAAGGCGACGACCAGGAGGCCCATGTCTATGTCACTGCTCAAGCGACTCAACTCAGAAACACCAGGAAGCACGGGATCGATGTCGCCTCGACCTTCAGGTCCGGCGCCAACTCCGAGCACCGGCAATCTGACCACTGGTGAACTCTTCACCCGTTCAACACCTTCGTCCACCTCGAACCCGTCAACTGGTGAGCTGTTCAGTCCAACACAGAACATTTCGAGACAGACAACCGGATTGAGCGAGTCCTCGCAGAGTGCGCGCGCGAAGTCACCAAGAAGTGACAATTTTAATGAGCTCAAGGCGAGAGTGCAGAATCGGCTCATTGCGGAGCTCGATCCGCGAATGGACCTCGGAAACGCAGAAGAAGTTCGACGGACGGTTGAAGACACATTCGCCTCAGTGCTCGAGGCCGAAGGCATCTCGCTTACTCGCGTCGAGCGCATGCGCCTCTTTGAAGCAATCTCGGCCGAAATTCTCGGCTTTGGTCCAATCGAACCTTTGCTGAAAGACGACTCCGTGACCGAAGTCATGATCAATGGGCCGAAACAGGTCTACGTCGAGCGCGCCGGGCGGCTCGAGTTGAGCGATGTAGCTTTTCAGGACGACGACCATGTGATGCGGGTGATCGATCGCATAGTTTCTCCGCTCGGACGCCGCATCGACGAGTCGTCACCGACGGTGGACGCTCGCCTTCCGGATGGCTCCCGCGTCAATGCCATTATTCCGCCGATCGCGCTCAACGGACCAACCGTCACCATCCGGAAGTTCTCGAAGGATCCGTTCACCGTCGACGACCTCATTCGCTTTGGCACGTTCACTGCCGAGATGGCGACATTCATGAAAGCGTGTGTCGAAGCGCGTTTGAACATCATCGTTTCTGGCGGTACTGGTTCCGGTAAGACGACCTTCCTGAATGTGCTCTCATCCTTCATCCCGGCCGATGAACGGATCGTGACAATTGAGAACGCGGCGGAACTTCAGCTCCGCCAGGAGCATGTGGTTCGACTCGAGTCTCGCCCAGCAAATATTGAAGGAAAGGGCGAGATTACGATTCGCGACCTCGTGATCAATGCGTTGCGCATGCGGCCTGAGCGGATCGTTGTCGGCGAGTGCCGCGGCGGTGAAGCGCTCGACATGCTTCAGGCGATGAATACCGGCCACGACGGCTCAATGACCACGGCACACGCGAACACGCCCCGCGACGCGCTTTCTCGTCTGGAAACAATGGTCCTGATGGCGGGCATGGACCTTCCCGTGCGCGCTATTCGCGAACAGGTTGCCTCCGCGGTCGACTTGATCATTCAGCAAGAGCGCCTGAAAGACGGAACGAGAAAGATCACGGGGATCACGGAAGTTCAAGGGATGGAAGGCGATGTCATCGTCATGCAGGACATCTTCTCCTTCCAGCAATCCGGCATTGAAAATGGAAAGATCGTCGGCCGCATGAAGCCGACCGGCATTCGACCGAAGTTCATGCCGCGGTTCGAAGTGGCCAATATCTATCTGCCGCCCAACATCTTTGGCGCCGGCATGGTCGCGTTCTAAGAACGCTCGGGTTTTGATGGTGGACATGTTTGCTCTTGGGCCGCGACCACGACTTCAGGTTGCAGTGCCAGCGGGAAGGCGGAACAGATGCTCGGACTTCTAGCGGTCGTTTTGCTGATTTCCGCTTTGGTCATCACGTTTCTTGGCCTGCGCAGCCGTCGCACGAATTCCTCGGCCGATGAGGTCATGGAACGCATGGGTCGGTTCGCGACGCGCGAGGATTTTCTTTCCGTCGTAGACGGCTCAGGAAAGAAAGACCCCGGCAAGGTCGCCCAAAGTCTCGAACAGATGATCAAGGGTCGAACTATGGCCGAACGTATCACTTCGGTGCTGGTTCGGGCTGACGTCCGCATCACGATCGGCGAGTTCTTGCTTATCCGAGTGATTTGCGCCGGCGGTGGATTCATCATTGGCTTTCTCGTTCTCGCACGGTTTGCGCCTGCGCTCGGCACCCTCCTAGGTCTTGCGACGGGAATCATCGGTTACATCGTCCCGATGACCTACATGGGTTTCAAGGCGAAAAAACGGCAAAAACAGTTCGTCAACCAACTCGGTGACACAATCACGCTGATGGCGAATTCACTGCGTGCCGGCTACAGCCTCATGCAAACGATGGACCTCGTGTCGAGAGAAACCCGAGATCCGATTTCGGTCGAGTTCAAGCGAGTCGTGCATGAAATTGGCCTGGGCATCACGAACGAAGATGCAATGACGAACTTGATGACGCGCGTCCCGAGCGACGATCTCGATTTGCTCGTCAGCGCGATCAACATTCAGCACGAAGTTGGCGGCAACCTTGCCCAGATTCTGACGATCATCGGCCACACGATTCGAGAGCGAGTTCGTATCAAAGGTGAAATTCGGGTTCTTATCGCTCAGGTTCAGTTGTCGGGTTATGTGGTTACGGCATTGCCCGTCTTACTGGCCTTGGGAATCTTCTTGATGAACCCGGGCTACATTACGCCGTTATTCCATTGGCCGTATGTCTGCATGCCAATCGCCAGCGTGATCGGCATCACCCTTGGGTACTTGGCCATGCGGAAGATCACGGCAATCGAGGTCTGATGGGCCGCATGGCGACGAAGGAACCGGACTTGGAGACAATCGAAAGCACGGCGGAGACAAAGCTATGATCTTGGGCATGGGTCTGATAGTCGCAGTTCTCGGCGCAGTCATGGTTGTCTATGGCATGAAAGGTAAGAGGGCGACCGTCAACATTGATGAGCGCCTTGCGAGCTTCGCGGAGCGGCCGCAGACTCTCCAAGAATTGGAGATGTCCCAGTCGTTCGGCAACCGCGTCCTGAAACCGTTGTTCAAACGCTGGTCGCTCACGCTTGGGAAACGAACGCCGACGAAGACGATTGAAGCCAATCGCCTTAAAATCATGCGAGCCGGGAATCCAAGCGGCATCGGCCCGGTCGAGTTTCAGGGCTTAAGATTTCTGATCGCGATCTTGCTCGGCGCGGGAAGTTTCTTCCTGTTATCGCTCCCTGGAGCGTTGTCGGGCATATTGTTGATCATGCCAATTGTGCTCGGTGTTTTCGGGTTCTTGCTACCAGGAATTTGGCTCGACCGAAAGATCAAAGCCCGAAAGAAGGAGATCCTCAGAGCGCTTCCTGATGCGATCGACTTATTGACCATCAGTGTTGAATCCGGTCTCGGATTCGATCCGGCGCTCATGCGAGTGGCCGAGAAGTGGGACAACGCACTGACGCGCGAATTCGCCCGCCTGTTGTCCGAAATGCGCATCGGCAAGCCGAGACGCGAAGCGCTCAAGGAAATGTCGGAACGAGTGGACGAGGATGACTTAACCGTCTTCGTCGCGTCAATTATCCAGGCCGATCAGCTCGGTGTTCCAATCACGCAAGTACTGCGCGTCCAGTCTGATGCCATGCGCGTGCGCCGCCGACAGAGGGCCGAGGAACGCGCGCAGAAGGCTCCAATTAAGATGCTGATCCCGATCGCATTCCTCATTTTTCCGTCGCTCTTCGTTGTCATCCTCGGCCCGACGGTGCCGAAGATCGTCGAGGCGTTCGGCAAATAGAACGACCAAGTCGACTACGTTTCGAGGCCGAGAAGAACACCTTCTCGGCTTCGATTTGTGTTCACACGGTCGGACAACCTGAACTCTCGCCTGCGACCGGGTGAGCTCGTTGCGTTAAGATCGGGCGCTGCAGATCATGAACTTGATGACTTCGGAGTTGAGAACGTGATCGACACTATTATTCGTGGTGGCCATCTCGTCACCATGACCGACGGCTCGGTCGGATTTGTTGAAGACGGCGCAGTCGCCATCGACGGCCGCCGGATCGTCGCGGTCGGTCGCAGAGACGAAGTGGAATCACAAGATTCCGCCCGCCGCGTAATCGACGCCACGGACACATTGGTGATGCCCGGCCTGGTTGATGCGCACCTGCATTCGGCTGCGACCGCCGGACGGGGCTGGGCGCAAGAGGTTCGGACCTGGATGGCGAGCGCATACGGGCCGCTCATGCGCCACGTTCGGGACGAAGACGCGGCGCTCTGGTCAACGCTCGCGCTCATGGAGGGTATCGCCAACGGTACGACGACGTTTGGCGACTATGAGTTCCCGATGAGCGATATCGTGCACAGCCACAATGCGCTCGGGGCAAGGGCGGTGCTCTGTGAGGGTGTCACGGAGTTAAATTGGAACCACCGTGACCAGTGGCTGGCCCAAGGCTGGACGCCAGGCGAGCCGACGCCGCTCGACCGGGCTACGGGCGAGGCATCGCTCTCGCGAGAGCTCGACCTGTACGAGCGTTGGCACGGCTTTGACGATGGCCGGATCTCGGTGATTTTCGGACCTCACGCTGCTGATTTCCTCTCGACCGATCTTTTGTTGCGCGTGCAAGAAGAAGCGAGGAAGCGAAATGCGACGCTCCACCTTCATGTCGCGCAGGACGAGCGAGAGAACCGCGCGACGCTGCAGCGAGCTGGTTTGCGCGCAGTTCCCTATCTCGATTCGATCGGGTTGTTGGGGCCGGATCTGATCGCCGTGCATCTTTCGACTGCAACGGACGATGAAGTGAAGCTCGTCGTCGAGCGCGGCGCGCGCATGGCTTGCTGTTCGAACTCGATCGGGATTATCGACGGTATGGTTCCGCCTGCGACGCTGTTCAACGAACTTGGCGGAACCGTGGCGCTCGGATCCGATCAGTCGGCCGGTAACAACTCGCACAATATCTTTGCGGAAATGCGGGCAACGGCGATGTTCGCCAAGATCAAAGCCGGGAATCCAACAATCTTGCCAGCGCATGATGTCTTGCGGATGGCGACGATCGGCGGGGCCACCGCACTCGGTATAGCCGATCGAACTGGTTCGCTCGAACCTGGCAAGGACGCAGACTTGATCATGATCGATCTGACAAGGCCGCCGATGGCGCCCGTGCTCTTGAAGCCGGGCCGAAACCTCGTCGCGAACCTGGTGTATGCGGAAACGGGCTCAAATGTCGTCATGAACATGGTCGCGGGGCAGATCATCTACGAGAACGGGGAATTTATGAGCGTCGATCGGCGAGCCATCATGGAGCAAGTAACGAAGGCATCGTCGGAATTTCAGGAGCTTGTAGCGGCAGACCTGTCAGTCCAAGATGTTCCAATTGCGCAGCTCACGCGGGAAGGGATTATTTAAGGGGTGCGAGGCGGAAAGATTGGCGAGCAGCTGGTCGACAATGTGGCCAGCGCTTGGGCATGGGCGAGCGCGACGATTGCGGAAACCGCGTTCCCGCGGCGTTGCGCCGGTTGCGGCCGCCGTGGCGTTTGGGTTTGCAACGACTGTGACGAGCAGGTGAAGCGGTTCCGCCAGCCTTGGTGCAATCGCTGTGGCACGCCTGTGTCCTCGCGAACCTGTCGCTGTGATGAATTGCCGGAAGAAATCGCCCAGTTTCGCGCGGTGGCAGCGTACGAAGGATGGCTGCGGGCAGCGATTGTCTCACTGAAGTATGGCGAAGAAACCGCCCGTGCGGATCACTTGGCTGGGCTCGTTTCTCCACTGATGGACACCCTGGATCGCTGGGATTGGATCGTGCCGGTGCCACTGCATGCGAGCCGGCATCGTGATCGGGGTTTCAATCAGGCTGACTTGCTTGCCCGCGGCGCAACATCTGACCGCGACCGAGTAGTGACCGCGTTGATCCGTCGAACGCGGGCAACGCCTCGTCAAGTCGGTCTCGACGCAGTCGCGCGCAGGCAAAATATGCAAGGCGCCTTCGAGGTAGTCGATCCGCGGGTGGTTTCCGGGAAGCGGATCGTGCTCATCGACGATGTGATGACGACCGGTTCGACGCTTCAGCATTGTGCCATTGTGTTGCTCGATGCTGGGGCGGCAAGTGTCAGCGCGGTGACGCTCGCGGTCGGCGGCCTCAATTAGGACGTCAACCTTGAACTGAGCTGCTTTCGCGCACAATCCCTTGCCCAGCGATCAGCACGAGCGATGGCATCCCACGAGAGCACACCTTCGGGCTTGTGGGCGTCGAGCGTGGACTTGACAGTCTCGGCGATACCGGTAAAAGGCAGCGTGCCCTTGGTAAAAGCGGCAACCGCGACTTCGTCTGCCGCGCTGAGAACCGTTGGATACGTCCCGCCAGCAACTCCAGCCTGGCGGGCAATGGCTAAGCAGGGGAAACGTTCCAAATCTGGTTCCTCGAAATGGAGCTCCTTGAGCTGCGCCAATGAAAGCCGGCGACAGCTACCGGCCGTGCGCTCGGGATAGGTGAGCGAATATTGAATCGGGAGACGCATGTCCGGCATGCTGAGCTGCGCGATCTGACTGCTGTCCAGGAACTCGACCAGCGAGTGGACAATGCTCTCGGGATGGACGAGGACCTCGATTGCCTCGAACGGAACGCCGAAGAGCCAGTGCGCCTCGATCAGCTCCAAGCCCTTGTTCATGAGCGTCGCGGAGTCGATGGTGATCTTCTCGCCCATCGACCAAGTTGGATGGCTGAGCGCTTCCGCCGCCGTGACGCGCGCGAGTTGTGCGGTTGAGGTTTGGCGGAAGGGTCCGCCTGAGGCTGTAAGGATGAGGCGGTGGATGTCATCGCCGGAAGAGCGGCCCAGGCATTGCCAAATAGCGCTATGTTCGCTGTCCACGGGCCGGATACGCACGTCCTGGCGCAGCGCGAGCTCGGAAATGAGCGCTCCGCTGCAAACGATCGTCTCCTTGTTTGCGAGCGCGATTGTCTTTTCCGCCTCGATCGCGCGGGCTGTCGGAATGATAGCCGCGTGTCCGGAAGTTGCGACCACGACGATGTCCGCGGCTGGGTGCGTCGCGACTGCGATGAGCCCTTCTTCGCCGAAGAGGATGCGGGGATGCGACAATCGGTCCTTGCACATTTCCGGATCGGCATCGACAGCAATCAGGTCTGGTTGGTGCCGGTTAGTCTGATCGGCGAGGAGGTCAATTTGCGTCCCTGCGGCGAGCGCAACGATCTTCAGCCGTTCTGGCTGTTGCTCGATCACATCGACCGTCTGGCGGCCGATGGAACCGGTTGAACCGAGAATCGCCACCCCGAGCGGCTGGCCGGGGTGTTTTTCGTGTGGAATGGGATCGGAAAGGAGCGGAACAAGTGGGCGGCTCACGTTAAATATCGATCCACGATATGGGCAAGGAAGAGGCCCGCTGGAAAGGTAAAGAGTAACGCATCGATGCGGTCGAGCATGCCGCCGTGACCGGGAATGAGCGTGCCGCTGTCTTTGACGCCAGCCTGCCGTTTGATCAGCGACTCAGTGAGATCGCCGATCACGCCTACGATCGCCAAGATCAAGCCGACGGCTGCCGCGAGCAAGAGACTGATCTCAAGCCCAAAGAGCGAGGCGCACAAAACTCCGGTGATCGTCGCGGCGACAATTCCGCCAACCAGGCCTTCCCAGGTCTTGTTAGGGCTCACCGTCGGGATCAGCTTTCGGCGCCCCAGGGAGCGGCCGACGAGGTAAGCCCCGGTGTCGCTGAGCCACGTGACCAGAATCACCGTCAAAATCCAGGCTAATCCCCTCGGCGCCGGTTCCCAACCGAGCGAGACCCAATCCGCGAGATCGTGCAGCCAGTTCGCCGTGATATCGCCATGCCCACGCCTGAGCGAAATCGCCGCGAACGTAGGCAATGCGAGATAGAGCGCGCCCGTAGTCGCGAGCGCCCAATCCACAAATGAGCTCGTCAGTTGAGGTTGGAAGATCTCGACCGTCACCGGGATCGCAACGGCTGCCGCCGCGAGTCCTAAGACCGCGTACTCACCGCCGCCAAACTGTGCCGCGACTGCCGCGGCCGGAACGAGGAGATAGCCGGCGGTCACAGGCGCGAGCCCGATTTTTTTCGAGATCAGGTTGTATTCGTAAAAGGCAGTCAAGCAAAGAACCGCGATCGCAATCGCGAAAATCGGACCGCCCAAAAAGGCGGGGAGCAAGCCGACGATGACGACACCGACCGCACTCTTTGATCGCTGTTTCACAGAGAATTAGGAAGGAGCCGCCGATACCGCAGCCGCTGCAGCGGCTGCGGAGACGTGACCAAACCTGCGCTCCCGGCGACCGTAGTCGCGAACCGCGTCTTTCAACTCGTCTGGACCAAAATCTGGCCAGAGTACAGGGCTGAATAAGAGCTCGGCATAGGCTGCCTGCCAGAGCAGGAAATTGCTCATCCGGTGTTCGCCGGAAGTTCGAATCACAAGGTCAACATCGGGGAGATCGCACGTGTAGAGGTGCTGCGAGATCACGTCCTCGGTCACGTCTTCGGGAGCGATTCCGCTGGCGACGATCGATCGAACGGCGTGGGCAACTTCTTGTCTGCCGCCATAATTGAACGCGAGGGTAAGCACGAGCTTTTCGTTGTTCCGCGTGAGTTCAATGGCGTCGAGCACCGACTGCTTGAGCTCCGGATCCAGACCATCGAGACTGCCGATGTGCCGAAGCTTCGCGCCTTGGCGATGCAATTCTTCGGTTTCACGGTCGATGACTTCGCCCAGGATGCGCATGATGCCTTGAATCTCGTCGGCTGGTCGGCGCCAGTTTTCCGTGGAGAACGCCCAAAGCGTCAGGTATTTGATGCCAAGCTCACCAGCGGCGAAGGTGATCGGCCGAATGTTGTCGGTCCCGCGCTCGTGACCCGCGACCCGCGGCAGACCGCGCCGCGCCGCCCAGCGGCCGTTGCCATCCATAATGATTGCGACGTGCTGAGGCACGGTCAGGCAGTCGTCGGGTCCTGTCCCTTTAGCAGCGTGTTCGGTCTGTTCAGATTGGGTAGCGTGGCGACCGTTCACGGGCCCTAGACCTCCATGACCTCGTGCTCCTTCGCCTTGCCAATTCTATCAGCCTCATCCGTGAACTTTTTCGTCAGGTCGTCGAGTTGGTGTTCGGCGCGGCGCTCATCGTCTTCCGATACCTGCTTGTCGGTGAGCATTTTGCGGACGTGGTCCATCGCATCGCGCCGAATATTGCGGACCGAAACCTTGCCTTCTTCGGTCAGTTGATGCACGGTCTTGACGAGTTGCTTGCGCCGTTCCTCTGTCAACGCGGGAATCGCGAGTCGAATGACCTGGCCGTCGCTGCTTGGATTCAGACCCAGTTCTGAGCGCTGGATCGCTTTTTCAATGGCGCCTATGCTGCCGCGGTCCCATGGTTGGACGACGAGCATGCGCGGTTCGGGAACCGAAATGCCGGCGAGTTGATTCAGCGGTGTATTCGTCCCGTAATAGTCCACCGTCACACGGTCGAGGAGACCTGGTGAAGCGCGACCGGTGCGCACAGTCGAGAGATCGCGGCGAAGCGCTTCCATTGCTTTCGACATTCGTTCTTCCGCGTCTTTCATCGTGTCTGGAATCATTGACGCTGCTCCTCCCAGGCGCCAGAGACGCTTGTGCTGAATTCATGCGCGTATGTCGTTGCCCGCTGCCATCTCGCGCAGGAGATTGTCGCCGACTATTGGCACGATTGTCGCGGGCTATGCGAGCACCGTCTCCCCGCTGGTGACGAGCGTGCCGACCGGACATCCTTCAACTGCATCGACGACAGCGCCATCCACGGACAAATTAAATACCAGAATCGGCAGATCGTTTTCGCGACAAAGTGACAAAGCCGGCTGGTCCATGACGCGCAGATTACGCTCGAGGGCTTCCTGATAGCTGACCTGACTGTACCTCAGGGCGTCAGGATTTTCGCGGGGATCGTCGGAGTACACACCATCAACCTGGTTTTTGCCCATCAGGAGCACGTCGACGTCAAGCTCTAGAGCTCGCAAGGCGGCGGCGGTATCGGTCGTGAAGTAGGGGTTGCCGGTGCCGGCAGCGAGGATGACGACGCGCCCCTTTTCCATGTGGCGAATGGCGCGACGGCGGATATACGGCTCGGCGACTTCATGCATCTCGATAGCGGTCATGACGCGGGTGAAGACGGCCGCCTTTTCGAGCGCATCTTGGAGCGCCAGCGCGTTCAGAACGGTCGCGACCATGCCCATATAGTCGGCGGTCGCGCGGTCCATGCCTTTGCTGCTTGCGGCTAGACCGCGCCAGATATTGCCGCCGCCGACGACGACCGCGACTTGGACTTCACGCTCGACCACCCGCCGGATTTGGGCGGCCAATGACTTGGCGACCGCCGGATCTATCCCAAAGTGAGCTTCGCCCATGAGCGCTTCGCCGCTCAGCTTGAGCAGGACGCGCTTGTACTTTGCCGTCAACGCGCACTCCCTTGGATGGTAAGAACCGGCGGCCCCGAATGGGGCCGCCTGTTCGTCCGAAGCACCTACTCCGAATCGAATGATTCGGCCTGGGCCGCTCCTACTTCGAATCGGGCATATCGCCTGACGACGATGTTCTCACCGAGCTTGCCGATCGCAGCTTTGACGAGATCGCCCACGGTCGCTCGGCTGTCGCGAATATAGGGCTGATCCAAGAGGCTGACTGTTTCCAGCGCCCGCTTGCGGTCGCCGAATTCGCTTTCGAGCGCCGGCCAGGCTTCGGCCGGAATCTCGTCTTCGCGCAGAAAGCGCGGCGAAGTGGCGGCCACTTGCATCGCGATATCGTGGGCGAGAGTCTTGAAGTCGGATGTTCGCGCAACGAAGTCCGTCTCGCAATTCACCTCGACGAGCGAGCCGATGCGGCCGCCGGCGTGGATGTAGGGTTCGATTACGCCCTGAGCAGCTGTGCGACCGGCCTTCTTCTCCGCCTTCGCGAGACCCTGCTGGCGAAGAATATCAGTCGCCTTGTCCATGCTGCCCGCAGCTTCTTCGAGCGCACGCTTGCACTCCATGATGCCGGCGCCGGTTCGTTCGCGAAGCACCTTCACGTCGTTTGCCGTAATGACCACTGTTTCTCCTGTCCTCTGATGCTCTTGACGTATGGTTAGGTGCTAGCCCGCTTCGTCGCCGAGAACGGACGTGACGAGTTCGTCGGCGGCAACTTCCTCCGCCTCGCCTCGTGCGCGATTGGCGGCGGCGAGGTCCATTTCGCGCTCGGACTGGGCAACTTCGAGTCGCATCCGGCCTTGGAGCGCTGCGTCGGCGATGCCGGCCGTGAGCAGACGCACGGAGCGAATCGCATCGTCATTTGCCGGGATGATGAGATCGATCTCATCCGGATCACAATTCGTGTCGGTAATGGCGATCACTGGAATGCCAAGGCGGCGGGCCTCGTGAATAGCGAGATATTCGCGCTTGGGATCAATAATGAACACCGCGCCCGGAAGCTGCGTCATATCGCGTATGCCGCCAAGCGTCCGTTCAAGGCGCTCGAGTTCCTGCAATTTCTTGGCGGCTTCCTGCTTGGGAAGCCGGTCGAAATCGCCACGTTCCGAAGCTTGTTGCAGCTGCTTGAGATAGCGCAAACGAGTGCGGATGGTGACGAAGTTCGTCAGCGTTCCGCCGAGCCAACGGCGATTGATGAAGAATTGCCCAGATCGTTCCGCCTCGCGTTGGACGACATCCTGCGCCTGCTTTTTCGTGCCAACGAAGAGCACACGACCGCCACGGGCGGTCAAGTCGGCGACGAAGTTGTGCGCATCCTCAAGGAGTTTGACCGTCTGCTGCAGATCGATGACGTGAATGCCGTTGCGTTCGGAAAAGATGAACGGCTTCATCTTCGGGTTCCAGCGCTTCGCCTGGTGACCGAAGTGGACGCCTGCTTCCAGCAAGGCTTTCATGCTGGTATTTGGGGACATGCCAAGGGTGCTTGTGACCACGAGTTCCTCCGGTGAGTGTTTTACTTCCGCGTCGCTCAACCCAAGCCGGACCGACCCCGAAGGGCGCGGCACACCGGTCTCAGTCCTGACGCGTGCTCAATAATGGCCTCGCGGCTGCGAGACCACCGGTTAGTATAGCACAGCGAAATCGCTCATTTGCTCCGTAAGAGCCGCTGCGATCACCGAAGAGTCAGCGCCGCGATCGATCCCGCGCCTCGGCTTTGCAGTTGGACCAAGCTTGGAGAACAGCACTATCCAGCTTCGATGAAGTCTTCGACGACCCATCCGGTTACGTCGCTTGCGGTGTCGGTCACTTTCCACCACGTGTATCCGTCCGCATCCTTGCTCGTGCTGCTCGCGATTTGAAGTTCGGTGCCTTTTTCCAGGGACTCGAGGATGTTGTCGTCGCTGGCTGTTGATGGATCGCTGCGCAAGCGGACAGAATCGGTCGTGACGACGAGATCGCCCTTTTTAAATGTGCCGGCCTGCGCGGGCGCTTCGGTTGCAGTCTGCTCGGGAGGGGTCGTCGGCTCCCCAGCTACTTGCGTCGGCGGGTTCGTTTGGACTGTCGGGGTAATCCCGGCCACGGCGACAGCGGTCGCGGTTGGCGCAGGCTGGGTAATGAGCGCGACGGCTGCCGTCGCCGTCGCCGTCGGTTTGTCGTTGTTATCGTCGCCGATGATGGAGCTCAGCCAAAACCAGAGCAGGCCGAAGAGGAGGAGCAGACCGACGATCGGTAACGCCACGCGGAGATAGTCGGTCCAGTACCGCTCGTCTTCGCGCTGGTAGCTGACGATCCGCTCCTGACCAGGCGGCAGTCCGCCGGATCGGCCCGGTCGAGGCGGGCCACCGGATGATGACGGGCCACCCGCCCCACCAGACGAGCCGCCACGTGGCGGCTGTCCACTCCCGGACCCTGAGGCACCGGTCGGACGCTGCCCAGAGGGCGGGCCGCCGCCGCTTCCACCAGACGTGGAGCTTGCCATGACACCTCCACCAGCCGCCGCAGCGGCGGTAGCTAGCTGCGGCTGACGCACAAACAATCGGAACGAGCGCGTTGAGAGTCGTTCTCCATCCCCTTGAAGTCCCTGTGGATCAGAACGCATCAACGGCTCGATCGGTTCCCAATAGTTTCCTAAACCGCGGCCACAATCAAGGTCAGTCTGTTCAACTAAGTGGCTTTGCTGGGGAGAATAGAGGAGCGGATTGCGGCACCAGCCCATCCGCCGAATCGGCGAAGGCTCATAGTGTTTGCACGTCTGGCACTTCCGCTCCGGCATCCTTTGGGCACCTCTTCGGGGGAACCGCTCGTGTCGCGAATTTACTCCCGAAGGCGGATTCCGTCCACCGAGCTCACCTAGGCGCTGTATCCCGGGGCCGATTTGCCCTTCACGCCATCATAGCCGAAGCGGGGCAGGCGGCGTGAGTATAGCACGCCCAGTTTCGCTAAGATTTTGAAACGCCCGATTGCAGGTTCGCGCGCACATCGGTTCGCTGCAATGTCGCCGACGTGCAAATGCCGCGGAAGCAATTCCGCGGTTCGAGGGAATAACTGAAGTTTGCGCAGGGGCGCTAGGAGCCTCGAGTTTCCTCGTCGGCGTCTTCTTCGCCCGGCGCTCCGTCCCACGGTGTTTCAGGTCCGCCAAACCGCCGGATGAAGGTTTTCGAGCCTGCGGCGGGAGTCTCTTGGACTGGAGGCGGTGGCGATGGTGCGGCCGCGCTCTTCGCGGCGGGAGGGTTATTTGCGGGCATGACCACTGGCTGGCTCACGGGCGCAATCGGACGCGGACTGCGTCCCTGGGGAAGGCGCGCGTTCGGATCCGCCATGTCGAGCTGGCCTTCGTAGTAGGCCCCCTCGCTGATCACCAGCGTTTGGGTGTTGACTTTGCCGCGCAAGCGCCCGCTAGGCATGATCTGCAAGCGGCCGCGGCAATTCACTTCGCCGTGGAGGTCGCCGGCGACGGTGACATTTTCCGCCTCGATCTTGGCGTTGACGTTGGCGCCCTGGGCGACGAAGAGCGTGCCCTGACATTCGATCGTGCCTTTGACTTCGCCGTCAATCCGGAGATCGCGGTTGGAGTGAAACACGCCGTCGAAAGTTGAGTGCCGGTCGACGACACTGAATGATTCGGCCGTGCCACCGGCTGCGAGGGATCCGGCATCGGGCGATTGACCCTCTGCCAAGGTGGTGGGCGTAAATTCGCCCTGATCAGCCGTTCGCATCGACATTGTTGACGCCCCTTCACGCACCCTCGCGGATCAATTCACGATCCGTCCAATTGACATACAGTCGGCTTCGTGAGTGCCTGCGCTCCTCACCAAGCGACGAAATCTAAGCGCTTCCGCGCGCGGCGCGTCGTTGCACAACCGACGTTGGTTTGTTCTCGACCCCGTTCTTCTCGTTCCCCATACGGAACTGGCCTGTCACGTGCGCGCCTTCGTGTATGACCAACGTCGGCGCGTTAATGTCGCCAGAAACCCGGCCCTGCGGAAGCACTTCAAACCGATCGCTGCAACGGATGCTACCTTGAATCATACCGGCAATGATCACATTCGTCGCCGTCACTGTCGCGTCGACATCGGCTTCTTCGGCAATGAAAACATCGATCTTCGCGCGGATCGAGCCTTCGACCCGCCCATGCACGTGCACGCTGCCGTCCGATTCTAGATCGCCTTTCCAGGTCGTGTCATGGGCGACGACGCTGGTTTGGGCGGTCACCACCGGGACATCGGGGACGGGAGCTTGCTGGGCTTGGGACACCATTTGCGTCTCATTCACGACTGGCTGGGCATTGAACCCGCCAAAGTTGTAGCCAGATGTCGCTTGCGCGGATTGTTGCTGGTCCGGAGCGGACGCTCGGTTGTCCTCGTACGGTGGGGCGGGGGACGCCTCGTATTCTTCTTCGCCTTGGGTTTCGGGCGAATCACCAAGCTGCTGTCGTAGAGCGCTGATTTGACGTTGAAAGGCGTCCACCTTGCTTTCCTTGCGGAAGACCATCGAGTTCCCCCTTCATCAACACGCGAGCAATTGCCTCGTTGCTGCCTGATGCACGATCGCGAACAGATCGTAGAAGTCGAGGCGCGAGAAACGGCTCTTTCGGGTTTGAACAGTGAGTGTGCAATGAAAGCCGTTCGACGTATGCGCCGCTTATGGTAACACGCAACTCCGGCTCGCCCGAATGATCCGCGAACACGGGTGAACGTACAGTCGGTTCAGACTGTACGTACAGTCTAGCACGGTTCGTCAAGCCCGCGAGATATAGATCACAGATGCGCCGTCATCCCGCATGCCCCGTTGACTGAACGCACCGTGGCAAGGAGTTGTTTCGGTGACCGCGTGACGGGTTGACGGGGTTCGAAAAGGCCGTACCGCGGCTGACAACCAAAAGCCGCTCGCGTATTACAAATGGAGTTTCAGACATGCGTGCTGTCTTCCCCGATCGAAATTGAAACCAACCAGGGACCATGGCGGCGAGTAAGATGACGACGAAGAGGAGTGCGCCACATGGATATCCTGGATCGCCTGCTTGGACACGACGCGTGGACGACGCGGCAGATTTTGTTGCGCTGTCGCGAGTTGTCAGATGAAGAGCTTCACCGCGCATTCGATGTAGGCCATGAGACGATCTATGACACGCTGGTCCACATGATCGCCAACGTACAGGTTTGGACCGCGTTGATGGCAGGTGCGGGTACGAAGTCTGACCGCAGCCCAGAGGTCTGGGAGGGTTTGACGGTCGATGAGTTCATCGGTCGGTACGACTTGGTCTCGGAAAAATTCGCCAGACTTTCGCGCAGGATTCGAATCAAACAGCGGTACGACGAGCTTTGGGTCGACGTGCTAGACGATCCGCCGACGTCCAAGTCGTACGGCGGTGCCATCGCCCACGTGATCACGCACAACATGCACCATCGCGCCGAGCTACTCTACATCTTAGCGCGGCTCGGGGTTGCTGATCTACCCGAAGGAGATGTCTTAAGCTGGGAACAAACCTTGAGCAAACGAGATGAAATTGGTTAGCCGCTGTTTTGGCCATACAACCTAACGATCAAGCCTGAGGGACCGTTCAACAAAGGATCGGCTTCTTGCGTCTCGCCCTCTCCGGAGATTTCAAACCCACACGTTTGCAAGACTAGAATGGAATCGACATTGTACTCGGGGACGAGCCGGTCATCGTTGGCTCTCCACGGCGGGAAGCGCTTGGTCGCCATCGTGAGGGAGCGGCAGTTCACGAATACGATTCCGGACGATGCGGTGTGCGATGTTGTGTTCTCGGTTGCTTGAACATTCGAAGCGTCGCTCGCATTCATCTAGAGAAGAACTTCAACAATCCAAGAGAACTGGAGCAATCGCTCCAGTTCTCTTTCTGTTCAATCGTAATCTGTGATCGGCGCACTCACATGTGAAAGACCTAGCTCCCCTCGTGAGCTTGCTTCAACGTTTCAATGTCGATCTTCGTCATTTGAAGCATTGCTTGCATGGCTCGGTTGGCTTTCGCCGGATCCTGATCCCCGAGAAGCTCGCCCAAAATGCGCGGTGTGACTTGCCAGGAAAGTCCAAATTTATCTTTCAGCCAACCGCACTGGCTCGGCTCACCGCCCGCCGTGAGCCTGTCCCAGTAGTAGTCCACTTCATCCTGGTTCTCGCAGTCGATCATAAAGGAGATCGCCTCGGAAAATTTGAACATCGGACCGGCATTAAGGGCGATAAACTCCAGTCCATCGAGTCGGAAGTTAGCGGTCATCACGCTGCCCGCCGGTCCTGGTCCGCCTTCGCCATAACGGCTTACGCCCAGAACTTCGGAATTCTTAAAGATCGAGACGTAGAAGTTCATCGCCTCTTCCGCCTCCTTGTCGAACCATAAGAAAGGCTTAATTTTCTGCGACATCGTTTGCTCCTTTATTCACTAGACCGACCATCGCCCCAACATCGAACCACGGCACCATGCCGGTTCGACTCCTAACTTAGTCGATCAAAGGCGCTCCGAATCGACAATTTGCCTCTCGCTTCGCTCGGTCCGCTTTCGCGTTCGCCGGGCGAGGTGGCGGGATGACAAGTTCCGGCAACGCGAAGCACGCGGCACGAATAGTGCAAACCGGTTGCTCGATCTTCCCGTGGCAAGAGCTGACTGAGTATCATCGGGCGTCCAGCGCGTGTGGCAACCTTGGAGCTATGAGCGTGCAGCTAGCGCCGAAATTCGCTGAACAGCTCGAAGGAGGGCCTCGATCAGAACCAGAATAATCGGCCTTCAACTCGTGGCGAGCGGGTTCCGGGTATTATGTGCGCGCTTCGCGGTCATGGGCTCTGCATCAAGTGGACAGCGCCGAAACAGAAGGGCTGAGGACGACCGGGAATCGAGAAGGAGGCATCGAGACATGAAGCAGACGGAACAAGAACCGGGCGACATGAGTTCCGAGCGTGCGGGGTTACGCACCAGCCGCCGAGCGATCCTGCGTGGCGGCGCGGGGGCGGCTGGAGTCGGTATGCTGGCGGCAGTCGAAGTGCGCGTTCATCCCGCGCAGGCTCAGGCTGGCACCTCTTTCATTCCCCGAAGCGAGCATTCGTCGGCGGCGGCGACGGACGATCTGGCCGTCTTCCCTTTGCATAAATCAAAAACAGCCTCGCCTGGCACGGAAATCTCGTTTCGCGGCGCCATCGACGGGCTTGGCGACGTTCAAGCAGTAGGTTCACGGAGCGGCGTCCACACCGGCTTCCTTATTTCCCATTCTGACGGAAAAGGCGCGAGTTTCGTTCCCGACGTGGGATTCAGGGAAGGTGAAAACGTCACGGTGCAGGCCGGGATGCCGCTTTCAAGCGCCGCGGACGGGGCCTTGGTTTTTACGATCGGACAGCCGACGAGTCCAGCTAAGGCTGAAGAAACGGCGGACGCCGACCCCAGCAAACTTGATCCGCAGTCGTTCCGCTCGCGCCCTGATTTAACGCCGACGTCAATCAACGTGACCGATCCGCCGAAGGGAGCAGCGCCCGGATACATCCTTATCGGGCCTCGTCAGCCCGGCGGCCAAAGCGGTCCAATGATGATTGATGACAGTGGTGAGGTGATTTGGTTTCGTCCATTGCCTGGCGCGGTAGAAACGGCGGCTTGCTTCACCAGTCAGGATTATCACGGAGAGCCAGTTCTGACCTGGTGGGAAGGTGTGATCACCCAAGGACACGGATTTGGCCACCTCAAAGTTGTCGACCAAACCTACAAAACCGTCGCCACTGTCCGAGCCGGGAACGGCTACGCGGGCTGCGATCTGCACGATTTCCTACTCACGCCGCAGGGGACCGCACTGATTCCCATCTACAATACGATGCACTGGAACCTGGAGAAGGTCGGCGGGCCGAAGGATGGCGTCGTGATGGACGGCATCGTGCAAGAGATCGACATTGAAACGGGCCGCGTCCTCTTCGAGTGGCATAGCCTCGACCATGTGGGCCTCACCGAGTCCTACATTGAATTGCCCCCGAAGGAAACCGACACGTTCGATTATTTCCACCTCAACTCGGTCGAAGTCGACACGGACGGCAACATTGTCGTGAACGCCCGCAATACCTGGGCTGCTTATAAAATCGACCGCAAAACGGGCAAGATCATCTGGCGGTACAACGGCAAAAAGAGCGATTTTAAGATGGGCAAGGGCACCAAGGTCTCATTTCAACATGACGCCCGAGTTCACCCGAACAATCAATTGACGTTTTTCAACAACGCCGCCAATTCGCCCGACGCGAACGTTGCCTCGCGCGGGGTGCGCATCGATCTCGACATGGAGGGGATGACCGCGACGCTCGCGCAAGAGTTCGTCCATCCGACCAAGATCGTTTCCACCAGCCAGGGCAACAACCAGGTGCTGCCGAACAACAATGCCTTCATCGGTTGGGGAAGTGCGCCCGTTTTCACCGAGTTCAGCCCGGACGGCGATGTCGTTTTCAACGCGAGGTTCCCGCAAGGCGTCACGTCCTATCGCGCATACCGTCTCCCGTGGGTTGGACAACCCGCAGAAGCGCCGGCCGTCGCCGCCGAGCAGGGTGAGGGCACCCATGTCAAGGTCTATGCGAGCTGGAACGGCGCCACGGAGGTCGCGAAGTGGCAAGTGTTCGCTGGTGACAATGCTGACAATTTGCAGCCGATCGGCTCAGCTCCGCGCAAGGGATTCGAAACCACAATCTCGGTCAACTCGGAGGCGTCGATGTTCGCCGCCCAAGCCCAGGACAAAGCCGGGAAAGTGCTCGGCCTCTCTGAGGCCGTCAAACCGAAGAGCTGATATTTGTCGTGCACTGTCGGACAGAGCCAAAGCCAAATCTTGGCTTTGGCTCTGTCCGAAAGCATGAGTTGAAGCGGGCGCATCATGATCGAAAAGCTGAGGAAATGAACCATGCCGCTCTCGGGGGAATACGAGCCTAGCACATCTGATTGGGCACGACAGCAGGTCGAACTCTTCGAAGCGTCGGGCGGGGCCGAAGGGGCGACCCTCCGCGGGATGCCAATTATTGTCCTGACCTCGGTTGGGGCAAAGTCCGGAAAGCTCCGCAAGACCGCATTGATGCGCGTTGAGCGCGACGGCGAATACGCCGTTGTGGCATCGCTCGGTGGGGCGCCGAAGAATCCGGTCTGGTACTACAACCTCAAGAAGAATCCGCTGGTCGAGCTGCAAGATGGGCCCACCAAACGAGACTACTTTGCGCGGGAACTCGAGGGCGAAGAGAAAAAAGTGTGGTGGGACCGCGCCGTCGAGGCCTATCCTGACTACGCGCAGTATCAGGCGAAAACGACCCGCGAGATACCCGTCTTCCTTCTCACGCCAATATCAGATGAGTAAACGGGAATTCTTTGGAGTTCCGACCAGCAAGGCCAACGCCATCGAATGATCGGAGAACGCCTTTTCATGTTCAGCGGTCGCATGTGCTGGGGCGTTTAAACGGACTTGGCCTTTAATCCGACTCAGTGTGATGGCTGAACGGGTACGCCCGGCAGGACTCGAACCTGCGACCTCTTACTCCGGAGGCAAGCGCTCTATCCGCTGAGCTACGGGCGCATTGCGACGCATTATAGCCCGGGAGACTTGTGCGGGCCACTTCACTCATCTCTCACGACCGCGACGTGCGAGTTGACGTCGAGGCGCCCGGACGCTCGCGGCAGCGCGTCACTCGATTACCTCATCGTCGAAGGAAGAATACCGAGCTCGTTGCGGTATTTAGCGACAGTTCGGCGAGCGATGCGTATGCCGCGCTCAAAAAGAAGATCGCAAATCTCGCGGTCTGTGAGCGAACGTCCGTTGGCTTGTTCCTCGTGGATGAGTTCGCGCATGACGTCCTTCACGCTGAGTGACGGCGTGAAGAAGTCGCTGAACGGGATGACCTTCCGCGAGGGGAGCATGACGTATTTCTCGGCGGTGGCGCGGCTAACAGTCGATTCGTGCACGCCGACTTGTTGGGCAACAACCGCGCGGGTCAGCGGACGCAGCTCGCGAACCCCGTCCCGCAAGAACGTTTCTTGGAGCTCACATACGCACTGGCTGATGCGAAGCAGCGTCTCTTGGCGCTGCTGAACATTCGACATAAAGTTTTTGGCTCGGGTTGCGAAATGGCGGATATGCTGGCGATCTTCGTCCGTTGCGCCTTCGCTCAGTGGCGCGGCACTTTCGCCATTGTGGTTTGGCTCTAAGGAGGTCCGCTTTCTTCCGACTTCGTGGGCGAGCCGGGCATAAAGCGGGTTAACGCGCAGGCGGCTCCGGCCGCCGTCGACGACTTCGACGTGAATTTGATCGTTGCGGATGGAAATGATGACATCCGGCGCAACGTATGCGGCGCGAGAAGGGCTGCGCCATGACTTCGCTTGTTGCGTTTGCAGCGGAGTCGGACTGAGATGGCCACGGATGAACTCGCGCGCATCGACGACCTCTTGCGTTGACACGCCAAGATCCTTGGCGATCTTTCCAAACTTGTGCAGTCCAAGATCTTCAAGATGGCTGTTGACGACAACAATGACCGTCGGAGGAGGTTCGTGACCGGCAAAGACGAGCTCGTCAAGCTGAAGAAGCAAGCACTCGCGGAGATCACGTGCTCCCACTCCCACCGGCGCGACGGACTGAATGACGTCGAGCACTCGCTCCACAACCTCAAGGGGAACGCGAAAGGACTTGGCGGCTTCGCTGAGTTTGCAGCCGAGAAAACCTCGGTCGTCGATGGCGTCGACGAGGTATTCGGCAATTTCGTATTCGCAGGGATCAAGCAACGTGCGGGCGTCGCGGAGGATCGTCACCAAGATGTCTTCGTCGGAGGCGACTAAGCTAAATGGGTCGAACTCTTCAGCGTCCTCCCGCAAAACTTGAGCAGTAGCCAAGTGCTCAGCGTGGCTATCGTCAGTTCGTTCAGGTGGACGTTCGAGGGCGGTAGAGGAGGGGCAGGTTGGGCACATTGCGCCATCAACGAACGAGCCGCAGATCGGACAAAGTTGGCGATCATCGAGCTCGAGAGCGGGATTCTCAGCAACTTCCTCAGCAATGACTTGATCGAGCTCAAGGCGAGAAAGACTGAGAATGTAATTGGCTTCGATCAGGCTCGGCGACACCCACTGTCGCTGTTCCTGGATGAGATCGTAGTTGGATTCCATTACCAAGTCTTTTCACCCTCCAAGCGCCGTCGAGCGACAGCGCACGCCCAGCCCCGTCAATAGGACAGCAGGCATTGAACTTGGCGGCGAGCAGCGTGGGTTCAGGAAAACCCGTGGCCTGTCGTGGAGATGTCGAAGCTCCACCGGCGCCAGTATAGACCCCGCGACGGACGGTGGCAAGCTTCTTGCTATTCGTTGACCGGCGAATGCGACAGACGTAGGGAATGATTCACAATCTGGCCTTTGCCGTCTTCTGTCGAAGGGCGGCAAACTGGCTACGCTTTTGTCTGTACAGGAGAGAGCCGCATTGCTATTATCAACAGAGCAATCAACCGCCGCGAAGTGCTGATGAGCCGCACGTTGACTCGGCAGCTAATTAGTGGTGTCGTCACGTTTTCTGCGGCGCGGATCAGCAAACAACGGCTTGACTGTTTAAGCATATTCGAGAGCAATTGGGTCGCCGCTTGGCTGCCCCCGTAGGCGCGGTACCGCATGATGCGCTCGTTAACGCTCGGACAAATCTGGGGCATTGATATTCGGGTTCACCCGAGCTTTGGCCTCGTTCTATTGTGGGCGGCGTATCACTGGGGCGTGACCGGCGGAGGTGGATTCGCCGCCGTCCTCTACGGACTCATTCTCGTTGGGTTTGTCTTCCTCTGCGTCGTCCTCCATGAACTCGGTCATTCGATCATGGCGATGCAATACGGCGTGCGTGTGCAAGACATCACGCTGCTGCCGATTGGCGGCGTCGCCAGGCTGGAAAACGCGACGTTGCAGCCCCGGCAGGAAGTCTTCATCGCGTTGGCCGGACCACTCGTCAACGTCGCGATTCTTATCGCGCTCCTCCCGCTGATCATCCTGTATGGTGTTTTGAATGGTTACGACTCATTGATTTATACGGCGCCTGGCAGGCTCCTGTTCTACCCGTTTTTTATTAATGTGATGCTTGTTGCCTTCAATCTTCTTCCCGCGTTTCCGATGGACGGCGGGCGAGTGCTCCGAGCTGCTCTCTCGGCCTTCACCGGGCGCGAACAGGCGACGCGATTTGCGGTTGCGCTTGGACAGGTGCTCGCAGTGCTGCTGGCGATCGTCGGGCTTTGGTTTGGCGATTACATGCTCCCGCTCGTCAGTGCTTTCATCATCATCGCCGCCTACGCCGAGGGCCGGGCAGTGAAACTCGAGTCAGCAATGCGCCGTTTGCGGGTCGGGCAATTCGCACTTTGGGACATGGGCGGTATCTCCGCGCACCATCCGCTAACGTACGCCCTTCGCGGCGGCCCGCGGGATGTAGTCGTTACCGACGGTTCGCTCGTGATTGGCATGCTTTGGCGACACCAATTGCTTCCCGGACTCAATGGTGGCGCGGGTCGTACCGTGGCCGATGTGATGGACCGAAATGTCGTCACGGTCGATGTCGATGATTCCGTCTTCGACGTGCAGCAGCGCATGCATGAGACGAATCGGTGGGCGATGCCGGTGACTGAAGCAGGGCAATATCGCGGCATTTTTACGGCCGACCGCTTCGTCCACGTCTATCGCTACTTGAATGCGCAAACTGTGGGGAATCGTACGGCGAGTAACATTTTTTCGAGCTTGGGCAATGCCCTCCGTGCTTGGGTTCGCTAATTCTGACTGCCCGAATCCGCCAGTTTCTGCCGGAGCGTATCCTCACATAGGGTCCTTTTTTGGCAAGCATTTCCTTGACCCAGTTTGTTCAAAAAGGTAGGATGCGATAAGAGAGTCTCTCTTTAGGAACTCTCTTGGAGACGAAATGAAAGTTTCAACACGCGGCGAGTACGGTGTGCGGGCGATGGTGGCGTTAGCCCATCACTACGGGCATGGACCGATGTCCATCGCGGCCGTGGCAAAGGAATCGTCCGTGCCCTATGCCTATCTTGAACAGCTCATCGTGCCGCTACGAAAAGCCGGGTTAGTTGAAAGTAAGCGTGGCGCGCTGGGCGGTTATCAGCTGACGCGGTCACCTGAACTTGTTGTCGTTGGTGAGGTTTATCGGGTCATGGAAGGCCCGGTCGCGCCAATGGACTGCGTTTCCGAGGATCCTGCTGATCAGACTTGTCCGCTGATCGACGGTTGCGAGACGAGGCCGGTGTGGTTACGGGTGCGCGATTCAATAATCGACGCTCTCGATTCGATGACCCTAGCGGACCTGATTCGGCAACCCAAAGCGCGGCGCGCTCGTGTTCCAGTCGAGGCGACTGTGGCCAGCACCCCTCGGCTTTAACCGCCCACGACCGTTCCGGTCCGAATCGCCTCGCACCCACGTATCGCAATGAGATATTCCCATGTCCATGATCGCCGCTGACGATACGATCTACCTCGACCATGCCGCAACGACCCCGGTTGACCCTGTTGTCGTCGAAGCGATGGCGCCATATTTCACCGAGCACTTCGGGAATCCATCGAGCATCTACCGGCTTGGGCAAGTTGCGCGCGCGGCGCTCGACCGCGCGCGCGGATCCATCGCGCGCGTGCTGGGATGCCAGCCGTCTGAAATCGTCTTCACAAGTGGGGCGACTGAAAGCGACAACCTTGCTCTTTCAGGCGTACTTTGGAAGGCGCGTCTTGGAAAGTCCAATGCTCCGCCGCCGCATTTGATCACGACATCCATCGAGCATCACGCCGTCTTACATACTGCGAACTGGCTCGAACGGGTCGGATTTTCTGTTACGTACGTCGATCCCGACGCTGACGGCTTCATCGATCCTGCCGAGATCGAAGCGAATATTCGCCCCGAAACCGCGCTCATTTCGGTCATGTACGCCAATAATGAAATTGGGGCGGTCGAGCCGATTTCCGAGATTGCGCGGATCGCGAAACGAAATGGTGTGCCGTTTCACACTGATGCCGTGCAAGCAGCAGGTGCGCTCACATTGAAGGTCGATGACCTCGGTGTTGATTTGCTCGCGCTCTCCGCACACAAATTCTACGGACCGAAAGGCGTCGGTCTGCTCTATGTCCGCCGTGGAACTCCGATTGAGTTCCAACAACATGGAGGCGGCCAAGAAAGCGGACGCCGAGGCGGCACAGAGAATGTGGCGTCCATCGTCGGCATGGCGATGGCGTTGGAACGGGCTGATGATGCTACAGATGCAGCGAATGCTCACGCGGTGCGCCTGAGAGACATGTTGTGGGCGGGGTTGCAGGAGGACTTACCTGACGTTGAGTTGAACGGAACCGCGGATTGGTCACGCCGGCTTCCAAACAACCTGAATGTCACGATTCCGGGCGTGCAAGGAGAGACGATGCTGCTCAGCCTCGACATGCAGGGGATCGCGGCCTCAGCTGGGTCTGCGTGCACGACCGGCAATTCGGAACCGAGCCATGTTTTGCAAGCAATCGGCCTCACGGACGAGCAAGCCCGAGCCAGCCTGCGCTTTTCCGTCGGCAAAGGTAATACCGCCGACGAAATTGACGAGACCGTATCGGTCGTCGTCGAGACGGCAGCTCGCATCCGCGAACTTTCGAGCGCGCGCCTCTAGAACTCATCCAACGGCAGTTCAGGACGCAGACGGATGCTCGTCGACTTCAACTGGCGTCTCGGCAGCGGCAATCGCAGAATCAAGCGCCGTCGTGATATCCCTGCCGTCAACAGTCCCTAGCGGTGGTAAATCGGCCAGCGAGCCAAGGCCGAAATGTTTGAGGAACTCGGGTGTGACGCCATATTGTATCGGATTGCCGACGGTCGCCAAGCGGCCAGCGATCTCGACGAGACCTCGATTGATTAGCGTCGAAAGGACACCCGACGAATCTACTCCGCGCACAGCTTCGATCTCAGCCCGAGTCACCGGCTGCTCGTAGGCGATGATCGCGAGCGTTTCGAGTGCCGCCGACGAGAGCTTCGCTTCCCGTTCGAGACCGAGAAAGCGGCGGACATGGCCAGCGAAGCGCGGTGCGGTAGAGAGCTGCATCGTCTGGCCATGGCGCACAATAATCCAGCCTCGACCATTCGACGTTTCGATCTCCGCCAAGGCTACGTCGATGACCGTGGAATCGACCCCTGCGCCAGTCGCTAGTTGCTCAACTGTTGTAGGTTCAGGAGAGACAAGGAGGAGTGCTTCCACCAAGGCGACGAGCTCGTGCCCGGTCGGCGTCTCACCCGGAACCTCGAAGGGAGGCGGGGTCTGAAAGTCAGCCTGCCCGCTTGCGAGTTGGTGCTTAGAAAACAGTCGCGTATCAAGGACAAGATCAGTCATCAGTCATCCGCCGAAAAACTAGCGAGCGCGCCCATCGAAACAGCGGGCTCGTCCGAATTCCGCGAGATTCGAATCTCCCCGAAGAGCTCGCTTTGGTTTGCCTCAACACTCCTTCGTCGAACCAGGACGAGTACGGCCAAGAACGCGGTCAGGACTTCATTGCGATCGGAACACGAACTGCGAACGTCGGAGAAGTGGATGTTTCCGTGCGCCCCCAGACGCACAAGGACCCGTTCGACCATCTCGCGAAGTGAAACGACGGGCCGGCTGGCGACCAACTGCCGCGCGATCGGCACGATACTCAGTCGCCGGCGGAGGGCCCGGGCTAAGAGGTTGGCCTCGTGGAAGGCGAGCTTCTGCACGTTGGCTTGCTCGGGACCTGCGACTGCGCCGAGCGACCGCGCAAACGCGCCTTCCCCTTTGGCGTCCTTCTCCGCAAGCTGCACCGCGGCATCTTTGACCGCACGGTAGGCGATCAACTGCTGGACGAGGTCGTCTTGGATTTCCTCAGTATCACCAGCTGGCGCACGCGGCAAGAGTGAGCGTGATTTCAGCAGAACGAGCCGGGAGCCGACGGACATGAAGTCCGCTATGACACTCGGCGGCGATTCGCCGAGGCGTTCGATGTAGGTCAGAAATTGGTCAGTTACAGCGACGAGCGAAACGTCCGTGATTGCGAGCTGACTTCGCTCAATGAGACGCAGCAACACCTCAAGCGGCCCCTCAAAAACGGGAAGCCGCAATTGATAACCATTAAGCGTGGAGAAATCTGCAAGCGTCGTTGACACAGCCCCCGCCCGCTGCGCGCCAACTCCCTAGGGTGTGCGTTCCGTTCCTAGTCTACACCGTTTCGCGGTCGGCCGCGACTAGTTGGCACAGGGCATCGTCGTCGAGTTGACCGGCGTCTTCGTGGTGTGCGATGAGCCAACACGTGCGCTGTGAACAACCGAGCGCGGCTGCTCGCTCGGCGCCAATGGCCGGATGCTTGACCGCGAGATACAGGCCTTCGAACCATTTGTGAGTAGGTCGAGCAGTTAGTCGAGCAAGGATTCTCGGCGCAAAGCGAGCGAGCAATACCTTTGCGATGCGGTCGATCAACCTCACACGGCCAGTGGTTGAGACTTTTCCGATGTCATGGAGCAAGGCCGCGACGATGAGATCTTCGTTCGGATCCCCTTCAGTGATTAACCTCTGGGCTACCCGGCAAAGGTGCGCCTGATCGTGCTGGGACAGTTCGCGGAATGCAATCGCTTGCTCGTCCGTCAAGTGCTGGTCAACTAACTCGGCGCAACAGGCATCAAGTCGCGCGGTGAGCGCGGCGAGCGTTTGCCGAAAGCGGTAGACGATTGGCATGGCAAGGTGAGATCAAATTAAGGGAGCAGCGTACGGTAGAGCAAGTCGACGAGCGGTGAGTACATGGCACTCGCAATCGTCCCGCCTGAGCTCGATAACCGATTGCCGATGAAGAAAATGAGAAACAACAGCATGAACCCATACTGCTGAAGAGGCGCAAGGACTGGATACCAGAAATTCGGCAGGATCCCCATCAGCACCTTACTGCCATCGAGGGGCGGGATCGGAATCATGTTGAATGCAGCCTGTAGCACGTTAACATAAAAATACGTCTGCAGATAGAACTCAAGCCCACCGGTGTTTCCCCAGCGCAATGGAATCGCGACCGCGGTCGCCTGCACGATGTTTGAAATCGGACCGGCGACGGCGACGAGGGCCATCGATCGCCGCTTCTGTTCGATTCCGCCGCGAAGATAGGCCATGTTCACGGGAACCGGTTTGCCCCAGCCTATGAAACTGTAGCCAAGCGAAATCATGATGAATCCGAAAAAACCATATGGGTCGAAATGGGCGGCGGGATTCAGCGTCAGCCGGCCGAGATTTTTGGCCGTGTCGTCGCCCAGCTTCCACGCTGTATATGCGTGCATGAACTCGTGAATTGAAACTGAAATCAAAAAGCTCACGAGGACGGTGACAATCGTTTTGCCCGGAGGCAATCTATGACCGCCGGTAAAAGCCCCAGAGAGAATTAGAAGAAGAACGATCAGAAAAATGGCCGAGGTGGGATCGTTGCGGTTGACGAACCCAAGCTCGGTTCCCGTTCTTCGGAACTTGCTCAATTAGGCGCCTGAGCCGGGATAAAGGTGACAGGCCACAAAGTGGCCGTGGCCCTGATCTGCGAAAATCGGGTCAATCCTCTTGCAGACGTCCATCGCGTACGGACAACGCGTATGAAAATGGCACCCCGACGGTGGATTGATGGGACTTGGCACATCTCCGGTCAGGATGATGCGCTCACGCCGCTTTTCGATCACAGGGTCGGGGATGGGAACTGCCGAAAGCAGCGCCTTCGTGTATGGGTGGAGCGGCTGCTCGTAGAGCGCCTTGCGGTCGGCCATTTCGACGATTTTGCCGAGGTACATCACCGCGACGCGATCGGAAATATGCTTCACAACCGAAAGATCGTGGGCGATGAAGAGATAGGTGAGACCGAACTGGTCCTGGAGATCCTCAAGTAAGTTGACGATCTGAGCCTGAATCGAGACGTCGAGTGCTGACACCGGCTCATCGGCGACGATGAAATCCGGATTCGCGGCAAGGGCGCGCGCGATGCCGATGCGCTGGCGCTGACCACCGGAGAACTCGTGTGGGTAGCGATTCGCAAAGTACGGATTGAGGCCGACTGTTTGCAGTAACTCCTGCACCCGCTGCGTTCGCTGGTTCTTCGGCACGAGATGGTGAATCTGCATCGGCTCGGAAATGATGTTGCCGACTGTCATGCGTGGATTGAGCGAAGCATACGGGTCCTGGAAGATCATTTGCAGGTGGCGGCGCATCTTGCGCATGTCGCCACCGTCAAGCTTGGTGAGGTCCCGCCCGTTGAACACGACCTCGCCCGATGTCGGCTTGTAGAGTTGCAAGATCGCGCGACCGGTTGTCGACTTGCCGCAACCGGACTCGCCGACGAGACCAAGCGTTTCGCCACGCTTGACCTCGAACGACACGCCGTCGACAGCCTGCACCGCCCCGACCTTGCGCTGAATAATGATGCCCTGGGTCAATGGGAAGTGCATGACGAGGTTGCGCACACTTAAGAGCGCGTTGCCATCTTGAGCGGGCAGTGGCTGGGTTCGGCGATCGACTTCTACGGCCATCTAATCCTGCCTTCCCGTCGGTTCGCCGTCCTTGCTCACTTCTTCCCAGAACCAGCAGGCCGAGTAGTGACCCGGCTTCACTTCTAACAGTGGCGGGTTTTTCTGTTCGCACTTCTCGCGCGCGTAGTTGCAACGCGGTACAAATGGGCACATGTCGGGAAGATCGATAAGGTCGGGCGGGAGACCACGAATCGGCTCGAGCTTCTCCTTGCGCAATGCATCGAGGCGCGGAATCGACTTCAGAAGTCCAACCGTGTACGGATGACGAGGATTGGCAAAAATCTCTTCAGTTGAGCTCGATTCGACGATGTGGCCCGCGTACATCACCTGAATACGGTCCGCCATGCCTGCGACCACGCCCATCGAGTGGGTGATCATGATCACGCCGGTTTCGCGTTCATTTTGCAGCGTCCGCATCAGATCGAGAATCTGCGCTTGGATCGTGACGTCGAGTGCCGTCGTCGGCTCATCGGCGATGAGCAACTTCGGGTTACATGAAAGCGCCATCGCGATCATCACCCGCTGGCGCATACCGCCGGAGAATTGGTGGGGATATTGGTCCACGCGCTCCTCGGCGTTCGGGATGCCGACCATTTGCAGCAGTTCGATCGCTCGCGTCCGCGCCTGCTCCTTGTTCATGCCCATGTGCAATTGCAAGGCTTCGCTGATCTGGCGGTTGATTGTAAGCACTGGATTGAGCGAAGTCATCGGGTCCTGGAAGATCATCGCGATCTCGTTGCCGCGGATCGACCGGACCTCGTTGTCGGACATCTGGAGGATGTCCTCGCCGTTGAAGATGATCTCGCCGGTGGCGATCTTGCCCGGCGGGCTGGGGATCAAGCGCATGATCGACAGCCCGGTCATGCTCTTGCCGCAGCCGGACTCACCCACGACGCCGAGCGTTTCCCCCGGCATGACATAGAACGAGACATCGTCGACTGCTTTGACGATGCCATCTTGGGTGAAAAATTGAGTGCGCAGATTCTTGACTTCAAGCAGTGGGCGGCCGTCAGACTTAATGCGCGTACTCAGTACTGGCGAACCCATTGTGCGGGGCTCTGCAGCCATCGTCGCTCCTCTCGATCTCCTGGTGCAATGACGCTCACCGGCTGCCGACGTGCTCGGCGGAAGTTGCCGTTCGAACCCGTTTCCCTGTTCGCTCGCGACTATCCGGCGAGATCCGCCGGTCGCCGTTTGAATTCGGACAGGCAGGGTATCTCGCGCAGAATAGCACAAGAGAAAAAACAGTATCAATGTAACGAGGCCTGCGATAGTGTGTTTCCGTGATCATGGACTACGGTGCCCAGGAAGTTGCCTAAAACTGCGTATCCTCAAGTTGAGCACTCGCCGTATCTCCACGACGGCGTATTCTTACGTAGACTCAATTATGGGCATTCCATTTGAACGTCAAGCGCTCAACGGCGGAGTAATCGCGCGGTGGATACAGCGCAGGCGGAACGCGCCAAGTATTGGGTTGGATTTCACCATGTGCCATTTATCGGGCCGGTGCGGATCCGCCGTTTGGTCGAGCACTTCGGCGATCTCGAGAACGCCTGGGTAGCGCAGCCAAACGAGCTTCGAAGCGTGCTCGACGAGCGGGCAATTCAGAGCTTAGAAAAAGTAAGGCGAGAGTTGGCGCTCGACCGCGAAATGGAAAAGATCGAAAAGCTCGGGATCGCTGTCCTCACAATTGAAGATGACGGTTATCCGCGCCTGCTGCGGGAGATACCGGCGCCCCCGCCGGTGCTCTTCGTCAAAGGCACATTGACAGAAAATGACCGGATCGCTGTCTCCATCGTGGGCACTCGTCGGGCGACGTCGTATGGCCGGGAAATGGCACGGCGCATCGCGTCGGAATTAGCAGAAGCAGGCGTCACTATTGTGTCTGGTTTGGCCCGAGGAATCGACGCAATCGCCCACCAGGCCGCATTGGAAGCTGGCGGCAGAACGATTGCCGTGCTTGGCAGCGGCGTCAATGTCATTTACCCGTCTGAGCACCGGCAGCTCGCCGAGCGCGTTGTCGAGCAGGGCGCGCTCGTGGCCGACTATCCGCCGGATCGCAAACCGGACGCGGTCAACTTCCCCGCGCGCAATCGGATCATCTCGGGCATGACCTTGGGCACGCTCGTGGTCGAGGCGCCGGCGAAGAGCGGCGCGCTGATCACGACGGACTTCGCCGCCGACCAGGGCCGGGAAGTGTTCGTCGTCCCCGGCAACGTCTTGTCCGCGGCGAGCGAAGGCACGAATCGGCTGCTGCGCGATGGCGCCCGCGCCGTCATGAGCGCCGCGGACATTCTCGACGATCTCGATCTTGAGCGCCGGCGTGAGCACATCGCCGTCCAAACAGCCTTCCCGGTCTCCGAGGCCGAGCGCCGAATCTTGTCACTGCTCACCGCTGAGCCACAGCACATCGACGAGATCATCGTCGCTGCGAATCTATCTGTCTCCGAAGGCGCGGCGCTGCTGACGCAGATGGAATTGCAAGGCTTCGTCCGGAATTTGGGAGCGCAGCATTACGCCAGGGTCTGACGCCGGTAGGAACATCGGGTCTATGACGACTCCTTGACACTCCTTGACAGCCTGACTATCGTTGAGATCAAGATTGATTCGCCCCGTTATGCCTCTTCCTTTGTTAGCAAACGCGATGGAGCACCTTCACTTGCGGCGCCTACGTTGGCGCACAGATCAGGACACGTATGCCCAAAACAGTATCGACGCGGACAAGGTCGTCCACGTCAAAATCACCATCAAAAACAACTAATGGCGCGTCCGCTACGACGACTAGGTCGAATGGACGCGGCAGGTTGGTCATCGTCGAATCGCCGGCGAAGGCGCGCACGATTGGCAAGTACCTCGGCAGCGGTTACACGGTCAAGGCGTCGATGGGGCATGTGCGCGATTTGCCAAAGAGCACGCTCGGCGTCGAAGTCGAGGACGACTTCGCGCCCAAATACCTCGTCCCGCGTGACAAGGTGAAAGTCGTTAAGGATCTCAAGGCGAACGTGCAGAATGCCCGCGAAGTAATCCTCGCGACTGACCCCGATCGCGAAGGCGAGGCGATCGCCTGGCACCTCATCCAGGCGACTGACGCGGACGCGAAACCGGTTCACCGCGTGGTCTTTCACGAAATTACGCCAGAGGCGATCACCGAGGCGATGCAGCATCCGCGCGCGATCGACATGGATCTCGTGGAGGCGCAGCAAGCGCGGCGAGTGCTCGACCGTCTGGTCGGCTATGGCGTGAGCCCGCTGCTTTGGAAAAAGGTTAAGCGAGGCCTGTCGGCCGGTCGTGTGCAGACGGCCGCGCTGCGCATGGTCGTCGAGCGAGAACGCGCAATCGAAGCGTTCGTCCCGGTTGAATACTGGTCGCTCGATGCCGAACTGGCGAAACAAACCGGCGCGGAACGCAAGAAGCAAGACATCTTCAAGGCCGGGCTTTCCCGCGTTCACGGCAAGAAAGCGGAGTTGAAAACCGGCGCCGAAACGCAAGAAGTCATCAATGGTCTCGATGGCGCGATCTACCGCGTGCGGACCGTGACCCAACGCCAAACCACGCGCCGGCCCTCGCCACCCTTTACGACGAGCACGCTCCAGCAAGAGGCATCACGGAAGCTGAACTTTCCAGTCCGGCGAACGATGCAGATCGCGCAGGAGTTGTACGAAGGCGTCGACCTTGGGCCGGAAGGCACGCAAGGTCTGATCACCTACATGCGAACCGACTCGACGAACGTGGCGGCGACGGCCCAGCAAGCGGCGCGAGGTGTGATCAGCGTCAAGTTCGGACCGCAGTATGTGCCGGACCGGCCGCCCGTGTACGCGCGGCGCTCGAAAAACGCACAGGAAGCTCACGAAGCGATCCGCCCGACCGCGCCGCAACGCGATCCCGAAAGTGTGAAGCCCTTGCTGTCGAGCCAGCAGTATCGCCTTTACCAACTGATTTGGCAGCGGTTCATCGCGAGTCAGATGGCGCCGGCGATTCTCGACGGCACGACCGCCGACATCGACTCCGGCAAGGAATCAGTGCTGGTCGTAGGCAAAGAAGCGCCGTTCGTTTTCCGCGCTACCGGCTCAGTCGTGCGCTTCCCTGGATTCATGGCCGTCTACAAGGCTGGCCGCGACGATGGCGACAAGGACGAGCTGGACGAAGGCGCGCTGCCGTCGCTTTCCGAAGGAGAGCTACTGGACTTGCTGCGGCTGCTTCCAGAGCAGCACTTCACCGAGCCGCCACCACGTTTTTCCGAGGCGACGTTGGTGAAGGCGCTCGAAGAGCAAGGGATCGGTCGTCCGAGCACATATGCGCCCACGATCGCGACCCTTCAAGCGCGCTCGTACGTCACCGTCGATCAGCGGAAATTGATTCCCACTGAGCTCGGAATGGTCGTCAGTGAGCTACTCGTAGAGCACTTCCCACGGATTTTTGACATTGGGTTCACATCGGTCATGGAAGACGAGCTCGACGAGATCGCGGCGGGTGACCGCGCTTGGGTGCCGACGATGCGCGAGTTCTACGGACCGTTCACCGAAACGCTGAAGCAAGCAGAGAAAACAATGGAGCGGGTCCGGCTCAAGGACGAGCCGTCCGGCGAAACATGCGAGAAGTGCGGTCGGCCGATGGTGATCAAACTCGGCCGGTACGGCAAGTTCCTCGCGTGCAGTGGCTTCCCAGAGTGCCGAAATTCGCGGCCGTTGTTAGAACGCATCGGCGTGATGTGCCCGAAGTGCAAAGAAGGTGAAATCGTCGAAAAACGGTCGAAGAAGGGCCGGACGTTCTACGGCTGCGAGCGCTACCCCGCGTGCGATTTTGTTGCCTGGAACAAGCCCGTGAACGCGATGTGTCCGCGGTGCGGATCGTTTATGGTCGAGGCCGGCCGCAAGGGGCAGATTCGCTGTCCAAGCTGCCAGTTCGACGGCGGTCGGCTTGCTAAGACTGGATGACGATTTCCTGTGTTCTACACGCTACAATTGTTGACCGGGCGCCGCGCGGCGCCCGGTTTTGCCACATAACGGCGCAAGCCCAGGGCACATAAGAATGGATCCCCAGCACTCGTGAACTCTTTTCCATACACATATCGCGATCTACGGGCGACCACCATTCTTGGGGTGAAGCGCGGCAATTCCGTCGCGCTCGCGGGGGATGGGCAGGTTACGCTCGGCGATGTCGTGCTCAAGCACCAGGCTCGCAAAATCCGAAAGCTCCACCAAGGACTGATCGTGGCCGGCTTTGCGGGCGCGGTCGCGGACGCTCTGACGCTTTTTGGTAAGTTCGAGCTGCAGCTCAAAGCATGGGACGGAGACCTGCGCCGAGCTTCGGTCGAGTTAGCAAAGGAATGGCGAACGGACCGTTACTTGCGCCGGCTTGAAGCGCAATTGATCGTGGCTGATCCGAACTCGCTCCTGGTGTTGTCAGGCGAGGGCGACGTGATTGAACCGGACGATGGGATCGTCGCGATCGGCTCGGGTGCACCGTACGCAACCGCGGCGGCGAAGGCGTTGATTGCCCACACGGACCTCGATCCGCGCGCAATCGTCGAATCGGCGATGACGATCGCCGCCAATATCTGTATTTTCACCAACGACCAGTTCACGATTGAAACGGTGACCGGCGAGGCGGAACCCGACGAACAGCCATCTCCAGATCAAATGGAAGTGACGCTAACGCCGGCGGCGCCTGCAAGCACAGACGCCGACGACGAAGACGACGAAGACGAAGTCGACCAGCGGGCAGGTGATGCACTGCTCGACGATGACGAGGAAAGAGAGGGTAGCGATTAATGGCTGAAGCTGCCCGAAAACCAGTTCAAGCAGGTGCAAATCAACGGTCCGCAAACGAGAAGGCCGACGAATATCTCAGCATGGAGAACCTCACCCCCGCTGAGATCGTCGCCGAACTCGACAAATACATCATCGGTCAGAAGGATGCGAAGCGGGCCGTGGCTGTCGCGCTGCGCAATCGCTACCGGCGCCAACTGCTCAGTGAGGAGTTGCGGCAAGAGGTACAGCCTAAGAACATCCTCATGATCGGCCCGACCGGCGTCGGCAAGACCGAGATCGCCAGACGGGTGGCAAAAATCGTTGAAGCGCCGTTCATCAAGGTTGAATCGACGAAGTTCACCGAAGTCGGGTATGTCGGCCGCGATGTCGAGTCAATCATCCGAGATTTGGTCGAAATCTCGATCAGCATGCTCCACGGTCAGCGTATGGAGCAGGTGAAGGAAGAAGCCACAAAGGCGGCCGTGCAGCGCCTTGCTGAAATCCTCGCCGAACAGGTTGTGGAAAAGAAATCGGCCAAGAATGGTCGCAAGCAATCCAATGAACAGGCCGCGCACGACGACATCGAAGCTCAACTTCGACAGGAGCAGGCCTCGAAGCGGCGATTGCAGCGCGAGCGAAAACGCCTGTTGCAGTTGCTGGATCAGCAAGCGTTGGAAGAAGAGACGGTCGAGATCGAGATCGAAAGCGAGGGCGAGTTCGAAGAATACGGCCCACTCGATTTCATCGGGTCGGTGTCGCCTGAAGACCTTCACGACACGATTCACGATTTTCTCGACGGGATCATGCCACGCCGTAACATGCGGCGGCGTGTATCAGTGCGGGAAGCGCGTCGAATCTTGACGCAGCAGGAAGCGAACCGGCTCGTCGATCTCGACGCGGTCATCGATGAGGCGATTCAGCGGGTTGAAAACTCGGCCGTCGTCTTCATCGACGAGATCGATAAGACGATCACACCGAACGGCGACTACGGCGCCGACGTTTCGGGGGAAGGCGTGCAGCGCGATCTCTTGCCGATCGTCGAAGGGTCGATCGTGATGACCCGATACGGTCCGGTCAAAACCGATCACGTACTGTTTATCGCAGCCGGTTCGTTTCACAACACGCGCCCATCTGATTTGATTCCGGAGTTGCAAGGGCGGTTCCCGATCCGAGTCGAGCTCAACAGTCTGTCGGAAGAAGACCTCTATTCGATTTTGACCGAGCCCCGGAATGCGCTGACGAAGCAATATCAAGCGCTGCTCGCGACTGAAGGTCTTGAACTCGTCTTCAACGAAGACGGACTGCGGGAAATGGCGCGCCTGGCGACCGAAGTCAATGCCAGAACCGAGGATATCGGGGCCCGGCGCTTGCAAACGATTATCGAAAAGGTGCTCGAAGAGATTTCGTTCGATGCACCATCGATCGAGCAAGTGAACGTTACGATCGACGCTTCGTTCGTGAACGATCGAATCGGCGAAGTTGCCGCCGATGAGGACTTGAGCAATTTCATTCTGTAGTTAGGTAGAAAGAGATGAAGATATGACCGGCGAGCGGCGGATGGTCGGAGTCGATCTCGGCGGCACGAATCTTCGCGCGGCTGTCATCTGTTCGTCAGGTGCGATCGAGCAGCGTCAAAGTGTTCCCACTAACGCTGACGACGGGCCCGACACCGTACTCCAGCGCATGGCGACGCTAGTCGAATCGGTTGCCGGTGCGGCCGCTCTCGACACGTCAGCGGTAATTGGCGTGGCCGCGCCCGGACCGCTGAATCCTAAGACCGGCGTCGTTCATTTCACCCCGAATCTTCCGGGCTGGCGCGACTTTCCGCTGCGAGATGAGCTGGCGCGCCTGACTGGCATGCACGTCGTAGTCGAAAACGATGCCAACTGCGCGGTAGTCGGCGAGGCGCGCTTTGGCGCTGCCAAGGGCGCTCAAGACGTGATCTACCTCGGGTTGGGAACGGGGGTAGGCGGCGGGGCGATCGCCAACGGCAAGCTCGTCAGCGGCGTGAACGGTTTAGGTGGCGAGCTTGGGCACGTTTGTGTAGCCGTCGATGGCCCTCGCTGCACCTGCGGGGGAATAGGCTGTCTGGAAGCGTTCACCGCCGGGTGGGCGATCGCGCGGGAGGGCGAACTTGTCGCCGCGACAAGCGACGGTGAGTCACTGCGACTTGCGGCGGGCGGCAATGGCGTGACACCGCGGACCGTCATCAACGCGGCAGACGCGGGCGATGCCGCGGCGCGGGCAATTCTCGAGCGAGCGGGGAGGGCGCTCGGCGCCGCGCTCGGCGCGTTCGTCAATATCTTCAACCCGGAGCTGATTGTGATTGGCGGTGGGCTCGGCGTCGGAGACAGTCACATCATTTCCGCCGCCCGGAGTTCGCTCATCGACTATTCGTTCCGGGCTCAGCGCCTAGCCGCGCGCATTGTCATTGCCGAGCTCGGAGATGATAGTGGCCTCTTCGGCGCCGGTGCGATGGCCCTCGATGCTGACCCGGATCTTAACCGCTGAATCCCCGTTTCCCCGGCTTGGGCAATCTGGCTGATCAGCGTTGGCGACTCTGCCAAAGCTTATTTATTTCTTGACATGGCAGCCTGCTGGTGCTACGTTTCCGCGCGTTCAAAACCGGGGCATCTGATGTTTAAAACAGCGGCGCACGTAGACTCGCTGGGCAGAAGCGACATAGGCTTCATCCAGTCGTCAAGAGCCGGCACGGGTCATAGGCTCTTATCTACCTCGCCGGCCTTATCGAACGCATGTTCATTCCATCTGGGCTTGGCGGGTGGAATTGATCGGTAAAGGCTGAGGTCAACCGGGAGCCCATAGCCATGGTTCGCTACACGATCCGACGCGTTCTTTGGTTCATTCCCACACTACTCGCGATGACGGCCGTGACGTTCGTCATCATGCAGCTGACGCCTGGCAGCCCTTTTCAATTGGCGAATTCGAACGGGATTAATCCTGAGCAAATCGCCACGTTGGAAAAGCTCTACGGGCTCGACAAGCCCTTGTGGGAGCGCTATTTCATCTATATCGGCAATGCGCTGCGCGGGGACTTCGGGATTTCGTATTCGTACCATCCGCAGCACGTGTCGGACATCATTCAACGCACATTCCCGGTTTCGCTCTGGCTGGGGACGATGGCCACAATGTTTGCGGTTGTGATCGGATTGACGCTGGGGATCTTGGCCGCTGTCAATCAAAATGGCTGGCTCGACTACTTCTCGGCGACGACCGCGATTTTGTTCTACAGCATGCCGAATTTCGTGATGGGCTTCTTGCTGATATTGCTCTTCGCTGTGTGGCTGCCAAACCATGGTATCAATCTCGGATTTCACATTGCCGGTTGGGACAGTCCCAGGGACTGGATCTTACCCGTGATCGCCCTCGGCGCGGCGCCGTTGGCGGTCATTGCTAGATACACCAGATCGAGCATGATCGATGTCATCCGGTCTGACTACGTGCGGACCGCGCGAGCGAAAGGTCTATCTGAGCGCAAGGTCATCCTCAAGCACGTCCTCAAGAACGCCTTGATCCCAGTCGTCACGCTGATCGGACCGATCTTCGCTGCTGTCGGCACCGGTTCGTTTTTCGTGGAGCAAGTCTTCAACGTGCCCGGCATGGGCAAGTTCTTTGTGTCAAGCATGCAAACGAAGGATCAGACGATGATCCTCGCGGTCACGTTACTTTACGGAGTGTTTCTCGCGTTGATGAATCTCCTCGTCGATCTTGTCTACGGAGTGATCGACCCGCGGATTCGTTATTGAGGTTCGACCGTTTCTTCGCCGATAGAGGAACAGATGGCACAGTCGCATGTCGGATCCGCCGATCCAGATCGTCCAGTCGACGCACTTGACTTGACGCTCCGGCATCACGAATCAGACGTTCCCGCCCCGCTCGATGCCGCTGAAACAGGCGGCCTAACGGCGCTTGGTGCGGAAGCGGAGGCGGTTCCGCGGCGACATGCCAGCTTGTGGGGCGACGCTTGGCGGAGGCTGATCCGCAACCGCCTCGCCGTCATCGGGCTGGTCATCGTTACCGCGTTCATGTTGATCGCGATCTTTGCCCCGGTGCTCGCCCCCTACGGCGAAAACGAGGTCGTCGATGTGCGCTTGACTCGGGAACATCCGAGCTGGACCTGGCCGATGGGTCTCGACGCCAACGGGCGCGACATCTTCAGTCGGATGATGTACGGCGCGAGAGTCTCACTCTTAGTAGGCGTCGTTGCCCAGCTCATCGTGCTCGCGATTGGTGTGCCAATTGGCGCGATCGCAGGCTATTACTCGGGGACGACCGACAATGTTCTGATGAGGCTTGTCGACGTGATCTACGCCATCCCCCAACTCTTGCTCGTACTGCTCTTCGTAAACTGGCAAGGTCCGGGCCTGAAGAACATTTTTCTTGCGATCGGGCTCGTGGGGTGGGTCACCGAAGCGCGGCTCGTGCGCGGGCAGTTCTTGACGCTCCGCGAACAGGAATACGTGAAAGCATCGAAGGTAGCAGGGGCGAGCGGACACTACATCATTCTGCGCCACCTGGTCCCAAACAGCATGACGCCGATCATCGTCGCGCTTACCTTTGGCATACCTACGGCCATCTTCACCGAAGCGGCAATCAGCTTTGTCGGCGTTGGCATTCGGCCACCGCAGGCAAGTTGGGGGCAGATGGTTGGCATCGGCAGCCAGCCGGGCTACGTGCAAAGTGATCCGCACATGTTGCTCTTCCCGGTGCTCGCAATTGGTCTGACCATGCTTGGCTTTACCTTCCTCGGCGATGGTTTGCGCGACGCGCTCGATCCAAAAGGCAACGACTAGTGCAGACCGAGGAATTGACAAAGACCGCAACGAGTGTCAGCGCGAACGGCGCTAACCGGGTGCTCGACGTCCGGTCTTTGAAGACGCAGTTCTTCACCCGATCTGGCATCGTGTATGCGGTCGACGATGTCTCATTCAGCGTGGGCGAAGGTGAAACGCTGGGGATCGTTGGCGAATCAGGTTGCGGCAAGAGCGTCACCGCGCTCAGCATCATGCGCCTCATTCCCAGACCTCCGGGCAGGATTGTCGGCGGTGAGATTTTGCTGACGGTTGACGGTCAAACGCGCGACCTGGTCAAGATCTCGGACGGTGACATGCGCAGTGTCCGAGGCAACGACATTGCGATGATCTTTCAGGACCCGATGACCTCGCTCAATCCTGTGTACACGATCGGGAACCAACTGATGGAGCCGCTGATGCTCCATCTTGAACTGAGCAAAGACGAAGCTGAGCAGCGAGGGATCGATCTCCTCAAGCGAGTCGGCATCCCGGCCGCGGAAGAGCGGTTCCATGCCTTTCCGCACCAGTTTTCGGGAGGCATGCGCCAGCGCGTGATGATCGCGATTGCGCTCGCCTGCAATCCGAAGTTGCTGGTCGCGGACGAGCCGACGACGGCGCTCGACGTCACGATCCAAGCCCAAATCCTGGATCTCATGGCCAGCTTGAATCGCGATCTCGGCACTGCGATCATCCTGATCACGCACGACCTTGGCGTCGTGGCCGAGGTTTGCCAGCGCGTGATCGTGATGTATGCCGGCAAAATCGTCGAACAAGGCGCGGCCAAGGAACTCTTCGGCAACCCGCAGCACCCCTACACGATGGGGCTATTGAAGTCGATTCCACAAGTCGGTGAGCATGTCAAAGAACCGCTCGTGCCAATCGGCGGGCTCCCGCCAGATCTCCTGGCGCCGCCGACGGGATGCCGCTTCCGGCCCCGGTGTCCTCGGGCACAAGCGAAATGCGAAGAAGCTCCGCCGTTGATGGAAACGGCGCCAGGTCAGCTTGCCGCGTGCTGGTTTCCCGGGCCGACGGGAGCGCCTTTTGAACCATCCATGGAGACGAGAACGGACAAGTGACTTCGATGGAAACGCCAACAGTCGAATATGCGCCGGAGACGGAGAATCCCATTTCACAGAATGGCTCCGAGATTCTTCGAGTTGAGCATCTCAAAAAGTACTTCCACTCCGGCGGCGGATTTCTCGGCGGCAAGAAGCTGACCATTCGCGCGGTTGACGACGTGTCGTTTTCGATCAAGCCGGGTGAAACGTTTGGGCTCGTCGGGGAATCCGGCTGTGGCAAGACGACCCTCGGCCAGACCATCATCCGGCTCTACGATCCCACGGAAGGCAACGTCATCTTCAACGGACGCGAGATCGGGCATTTGAAGCCGCGTCATATGCGCCCGTATCGGCGCGACATTCAGATGATTTTCCAGGATCCGTCTGCTTCGCTCGATCCGAGGATGACGGTCGGTTCAGTGGTCGCGGAACCGTTGAACATTTTTGGCGTCGGGAGCACGAAGGAACGTCGGGAGCGGGTTCAAGAGTTGCTGCGCGTTGTGGGTCTCAATGCCTACTTCGCGAACCGATATCCGCACGAGTTTTCCGGCGGGCAGCGACAACGGATTGGCATCGCTCGCGCGCTCGCCTTGAATCCGAAGCTTGTCATCTGCGACGAGCCTGTCTCGGCACTCGACGTTTCGATTCAGGCACAGGTATTGAACCTGCTTCGCCGGCTCCAAGAACAATTCCACCTGACCTATCTCTTCATTGCCCATAATCTCGGCGTCGTTGCTCACATTAGTGACCGCGTGGGTGTGATGTACCTCGGCAAGCTGGTTGAAGTCGGCGACGCGCGCACAATCACGGAGAATCCAAAGCACCCCTACACGCAGGCTCTGATTTCCGCGATTCCAGTTCCCCAGCCTGGGCGCACGCGCAACAGGATCATTCTGCAAGGCGATGTGCCGAGTCCGGCAAATCCGCCCACAGGTTGCAGATTCCACCCTCGGTGCCCGATCGCGCGGCCCAATTGCGCCGAGGACGAGCCGGCGCTTCTCGAAAAAGGAGAGCGTCACTGGGTCGCATGTCACTACGCTTGAGCGTTGGCGCGAATTGTGCGGAATACGGCTTCAAGCCGGCATTGATTGGATATCGCTCAAACAGCGCGGTTCCGACGCGTTCAGAGACCTCAATGAGCGAGCGTTCTCAGCAGGGACGTTCGCTGATAGGATGGGCCCGAACCGGGCCTTGGCGTGAAGAAGAGCAAGCGGACAGTTGGCTGGAATTGTCCAGCTCGATGGGGCCAAAATTGTGGTCGGAGTAACCACGGAGGGAATGCCGATGTCCACAGGTGAAATCGATCGAGACGAACAACTCGAACTGCTCAAGAAGCGTCTGACTGACGCGGGCATGAGTCGGCGCGACGTGCTCAAGGTGGCCGCCGCGGCGGCAGCCGGTTCCGCGATGGCTGCCGGCGCCGGCGTTGCGCTTCGCCCATCGCAGGCAGATGCGCAGACGTCCGGTGAAGAGCAGATTTTCTATCAGGACGGCATTTACACCAACCCGACCAGCTTCGACTGGAATCTAAACCTTTACTGCAATGCGGAAGAGGAGACATTCGCCGGGCTGCTCACCTTCGACGAGAACCTCCAAGCCGCTGCAGACTGGGCGGAAAAGTGGGAGCCGAACAAAGACGCGAGCGTGTGGACGTTCCACATTCGCCAGAACAACACGGGTTGGACGGACGGCAAGCCGGTAACGGCGGGCGACTTCGTCTGGTCTTGGGGACGCCAGCTCGATCCTGCGAACGGCGCCGCATACGCCGGATTCCTCTTCGACGTCAAGTATGCAGAGCAGTTCAACACCAATAAGCCGGTTGACGACCCTAACGACCCGCTCAATGGCAAGGTGCCGACGATCGACGATCTCGGCGTCAAGGCCATCGATGATTGGACGTTGGAAGTCACTATGGCGGGCCCGCGGGCGTACTTCCCGCAGGTTGTCGCTTATCAAGCGGCAGTACCGGCGCCACGCTGGCAAGTTGAGAAATACGGCAAAGCGTCCGATTCGACTTGGGCACTTGTTGGCGATGTTCCGCTGGTTTCCAATGGTCCGTTCAAAGTGGACAAGTGGAACCAAGACAAAGACATCGAGATGTCCAAGAGCGAGAACTATTGGAACGCCGAATCGATTAAGCTGGCCAAGGTCATTGATCCGATCTTCCCGGCCGCTAACAACGTGCTTGAATATGAGCATGGTTCAGGCACCCAGCAGATCGACTGGACGGTCCTCAGCGCCGCTGACTTCAAGCGGTTCAACCAAGATGCAGAGCTCAAGAAGCAAATCCAACCGTATGTCTACCCTGGCATCTGGATGATGCTGCCGCAGGTAACGGTCGCGCCGTTTGACAAGCTCGAAGTCCGTAAGGCGTTGAGCCACGCGATTGACCGTGACCGCCTCGTCACCGCTACCGGTGGGTTGGTTTCTGTCGCGGCATGTATGGTGCCGCAAGGTGTCTATGGCTATCTCGATGATCCGTCGCTCGCCGACATTCAAAAGTTCGACAAAAATCTCGCCCTCGAACAGCTCAAAGGCACGGAATTCGAGGGTGGCAAGAACTGGCCGGCAATAACGATGTACATGCGGGCTGACGAGGAGAACTACAACGCCAACATCATGGCGGAAGACATCGTCGCCCAGCTCAAAGACAATCTCGGCATGAACATCGAGATCCAGCCCATTCCGCAGTCGAATTTCGTCGAGCAGCTTTTCCAGAACAAGTGGCCGCTGGTCTTCATCCGCTGGTGGTTTGACTACCCGGATCCCAACAACGGCTACGGCGATATGTTCTATAGCCGTAAGAGCTCGGGCAAGCGCCAGGCCTGGTCGAACAAGGACTTCGACGATCTCGTGATCAAAGGCAAAGGCGAGCCGGATCCCGATAAGCGCCTGGCGATCTATCTCGAGGCCGAGAAGGTCATCCAGAACGACGTCGGGTACATGCCTCTCGTCTACCGGCTTGACCAAAATGTGTTCAAGCCATGGGTTAAGGGCGTCGCGGTCAACAAGTCAGGCTACGCGGTTCCAGATGGCAACATCTACGTCCGCATGCTGACAAACGTGTACGTCGAGGGCCGCGAAGAGCGGTAGCAACAAGATTTGGTTCGTGCCGGTGGGCTTTGCCGGCGTTGAGCAGCCCCGTCCAGCACGCTGGACGGGGCTGCGTCTCGTCTGAAGGAACTCCCTCGTTTGCGCCTAAGGTCGAATCTCCCCGTGCGATACTTTCCATCAACTGAGAAGCAGTCGCTGCTTTTTAAGCGCCCGATGAGATCGCGATCTGGGAATCGCACAAGCAACGGAGGTTTCCAAAGTGTCCTCGAATCCAAACTTTCTGTGGTGGAATGGCGAACGACGACCATGGGCTGAGGCGACGATTCACGTCACCGAGCTCGGTTGGTCCACCATCGGCGCCGTATTCGAGGGCATTCGCGCATATTGGAATGAAGACCAAGGTGAACTCTACGTTTTTCGCCTGCGTGAACATCTTGAACGGCTTGCTCGCTCGATGAAGCTCGTGCGGTTGCCCCTCGATTACGGCCTGGAAACACTCACCGATGCCGTCATCGACCTCCTGCGCGAAAACGGACCGCGAGAGGACACCTACATCCGGCCGCTTGCCTTTACGTCGAACAGCGCAACCCGGCGATACGACCGCCCGGGATTCGAAGCAGAACTGCTGATCAACACGACGCCGATGGCGTCGCACCTCTCGAGTGGGATGACGCAGCAGGCGAGGGTAAGCTCCTGGCGGCGCATTTCTGAGGACGTGATGCCGCCGCGGGTGAAGAACCTGTCTAATTATCGAAATGGGCAACTCGCCCGCCTCGAAGCGCAATACGATGGCTACGACACTGGTTTGCTGCTCAACCATCACGGCCAGGTCTCGGAAGCGCCAGGCGCGTGCATCATGCTGGTTCGCGACGGCGTTCTCGTCACACCAGATCTCCGTAGCAGCATCCTGGAGAGCATCACCCGCGACGCGTTGTTAGTTTTGGCAAGAGAAGAGCTTGGCGTTCAGGTCGAAGAGCGTTCGGTCGACCGCACCGAGATGTACCTCGCAGACGAGGTTTTCCTTTGTGGGACCGCTGCCGAGATTACGCCGATTGTTGGCGTCGACAAGTATCCCGTCGCCAACGGCGAGATCGGCCCGCTCACGCGAGATCTCGAACGTGTCTTCAGCAACGTCCTGCGCGGTAAAGAGGATCGCTACGCGCAATGGCGAACGCCGGTTGGGGTGCAGGCAGCAGTAGGCGCGTAGCAGGCGTTGCAGGGGGATTTTCCTGGGATCGCACCCTTCACCTTAAGTCCTCGCCACAATCGAGGCCGATCCGCGATCCCAGGCACTAGGCGGGCTCTGAGAAGACAGGGCCTCCCCAAGGCCGCCAACGCCCGCTCGGCCTGCGTTCTCTGTAGCGGCGCACGGCCGTGCGCCCCACCTGATAATGACGGCGGTAGTACCTGCATTGCAAGGTGCGTGCGGTCCAGGGCGCACAGCCGTGCGCCTCTACGGGTCGGCGTGGCGGGTCCATTCCAAGCCGGTCTTTTGCCGGCTTTGGAAGGTGAGCGCGGGAAACAACGCAATGATTCTCGCTGGGCACACGGCGAAGGTCGCGTGGGTTTTGGTTCAAGTCAAAGGCTCTTGCCTTGTTTTCAGCCAGATCTAGTCCATTTTCCTCGGCGTTGACACTCCTGCCGCGACCGCTTCTTCCCACTGCACGCCATATGGGCGGCGGGCATAGTCGTAGAGCAAGGCGGGGAAGTTCTTGCGTTCTGGGTCGGTGAACCCACGCTCGGCTGGTTTGATTTCTGAAAACTGAATCATGAAGGTAATGTCGCCGTTGCGGTAGAAGAAATAAAGGCTCCATCTTTCGTCGCGTTCCAGCATTGTGAAATCGCTGAGTAGGCGATCTTGATGCGTCCGCAGATGGGCGTACGCGGCGTGGATGTCGTCGACGACGAATCCGATATGGTGCCACGTCGACGGCTGGCCTGTTGATAACGGAGCGTCCTGGCCGGCATCGAAGAGGAAGAGCGCGGTGGGACCGGTCGCCATTACGGTCAAATGCGGGTCGTCGCGCATTACCTTCATTTGCAGGACGTCACGGAAGAAATCGCGCGCTCCCGGGCGGTCGCCGACCGTAATTGCCAGATGGTCAAATCCGATGTTCCGCCATTCGCGTGGACGCTCGGCGATCGCCGAGGCGCTTGTTCGAATCGTTGTTGCTCCGAGATAATCGTCAAGATCTCCGAGGAAGTTATCGGCAAAGATCTCCTCACCGCTTGGCGCTTGGAACGTGAGCAAGTGGCCTACGGTAACTTCCTTCGGCAGGGCAGCGTGAAACGCCTCGTGGACAATTTGGCCCCTTTTCATCGTCACGGGATACGACTTTCCGTCGAGCTCGAAGACGACGGCGATCGATTCGTTCGGGTTGCGGACAGCCACGTAGCGTTTTCCTCCTCGCAGTATTGGGACTTTCCTGTTGCCTGATTGTGGAACTTGAGTTGTCCGAAAAGCGTACACTTCAAAACGTGCCAATTCGAGGTCTCGAAAATCGTCGCTGATGCTCGAGTTGGTCCGGTTGTTTCACTAAGAGGAGCACGGCACGTGGCAGTCGACAACTCGCTTCAATCGAACAAACAACCTGACGCCGAACGTTCGGCGCTCGTTCGAACTAGTCACCGGCTCGGGCGATTCCGCAATGGGTTCATCGCGATTGCGCTCGTCCTGACATTTTCCGCGGGCGCGGGCGTGGACCGGTTTGCGTGGAACGGCGAGTCCAACGCCGGCGCCTCCTCCTCGCTGACTGAGCTCCCCGAGTTTCAGACGTTCCAGGAGACGTGGGATCTGGTGCACGATAACTTCGTCGACACCAGTGCGATTGACGACTCGAAACTGCTCTATGCGTCGACCGCAGGGATGGTCGACGCGCTCGGCGATACGCAGCACTCGACGTTTTTGGATCCGCAAGATGCCGAGCTCTACAAGAGCTACATCGGGGGCAAGTTAGTCGGAATCGGCGTCGAACTCGACTTCAGCTCGGGCCGGCCTGTGGTGACCGCCACGATCCACGGCTCGCCAGCGGACAAGGCAGGCGTGAAGGCCCGCGACATGCTTCTCGAAATCAATGGGCAGTCGACCGATGGAATGTCGGCGAGCGATGTAACGACGCTGCTCAGGGGAGACGAAGGCACGACCGTCAGTCTGAGCCTTCAGCATCAGGGGGAACAGCAGCCGTATGCCGTGGACCTCACCAGGGCAGTGATTGAAATCAAGCCGGTAACATTCGGCACACTGCCGAACCACATCGAATGGATTCGCATCAACCAGTTCTCAGTCGGCGCCACGGACGGCGTGAAGAAAGCGCTGAACGACGCGGCCGCGAATGGAGCGCAGGGGTACGTGCTCGACCTTCGCGGCAATCCCGGTGGATTGGCCTCGGAAGCGATCGGCGTGACCAGTCAGTTCTTGCCGGAAGGCAAGACGGTCTACATGGTCCAAGACCGGAACGGTGAGCAGCGATCAGTCAATACCCTCGGTGAAGGTTTGGGGCTCGATTTGCCAATGGTCGTGCTCGTAGACGAAGGCTCTGCCTCCTCGTCGGAAATCGTGGCCGCATCGTTACGAGACAACGGCCGCGCGGAGATGGTCGGAGCCAAGACTTTCGGCACGGGCACGATTTTGACGCCCTATCCGCTCGCTGACGGGTCGATCGCGGTGATCGGGACGCAGTTTTGGTTGACGCCGAACGGCGTGCTTGCGTGGCACAAGGGTGTCGAGCCTGACCTGCCGGTCGCGATGCCCGCTAACGGTGAGGACCTGACTCCGGAAGGCGATCCGCGCCTTTCGAAGGCCGAGCTCGCTGGCTCGACCGACGAGCAACTGAAGGTGGCGCAACAAGAGGTGCTCGCAACGATCCGCGCAAAACCGTAGCTTTAAAACGATTGGCACAGGACGTGCACTTACTCGCGCCGGCGTTTGCCGCCTTTTCTCACGCCGGAATAACGGAGGTGGGTCATGTCATTTCATCACCCCAAAGACCGGCACGTTCATGGAAAAGAAAAGATTGAAAAAGAGTATAAGGACGCCCGTGATCAACTCAGTCACACGGCATCACAAATCCAGGCCGATGAAGAAGCGTTTGGCGCTTTGCATCGGGACGAAACCACGGAAGACAAACTGGCCCGCTTTGAAGTAGATGCCGAAATTCGGCTCGATCAAGCGGGAAAAGAAATTCGCCGCGAACACGATAAGAAGCGCGGCGAATGAGCGATCATTGCCCGGTACGCTGCTTTTCCATTCCCTGGCCGGAGCCGAATCCGCCGGTGGTGATGCGACCTTCTTCGTCGGTGTCGAGGGTTGGGCCCTCCATGGCTGTTTTTCGACGAGCCGCCTGCTGTAACAGCTGCGCTGCCTCGTCAGATGTCAATTCGCCGGCGTTCACCTTAGCTTCGATTTCGTCGGCGTCGATTTCTCCGTAGATCTCGTCAAAGGAGCTGCTCTCTTCATTGGTGAAAGGATCGTCGTGCATGATTCCTATTCCTCCTCGTCAGACTGATCGCTCGGGAGGAACTCGTGCAAGATCGGTGCCGCTCGCTGCTCAATTGCGACGGTCGCCGTGGTATGTTTCGCGGAATTGTGCGAACGGCCGTTTGGGATCATGGCGCGCGAGCTGCGTTTCCTGGGCCCGCAACCTGGAGGCAAAGACGAAAAGATGATGTCGACGGAGAGCTGGCCCCAACCGGCCGTTCGCGTTTGGCTCGTCGCGCAGCGATTTCAGAAATTTCTGGTCGTCGGCGCGATCGGTCTCGCCGTGAACGAGGTGATGCTCTTCACATTTCATGATCTTGCCTCGCTGACGATTCGGATCGCCTCGACATTGGCGATTTTTCTTTCGATGATCGTCACCTTTGTGCTCAACGAGCACTGGACATGGCACGACCGCGGTAGCGGCCGGATCGCTCATCGGATCATGCTCTACTTCCCGATCAATTCGGGAGGTTTGTTGATCAACGTCGTGGTCCTGAGCTTCCTCGTCGATCACACCGACATGCATCACCTAGTCGCGAACCTCATCGGAGCGGGACTGGCGGCGATTTGGAACTTTTCCCTCAATAACGCAATCACCTGGCGAAGGTAGCCAATCCAGCCGCTCGTGTTGCCCTCATCGAGCGCCGCGATAAATCGGCCCGCGACTTCACCTCGAAACCGGCAATGGTGGAAATTGGCCACAGGCGAAGATTCGTCGTGGTTGGTTCCGCTGCTCGTGCTTTTTTGTCTGAAAGGGATCCTGCTCGTTTTCATCGTGGGACCGTTCACCGGCCATGATGAGGTCGACCACTTTTTTTATGTCCAACGGATTGCCCAAGGCCACCTGTTCGGAGAAGTAGGCGAGGTCAACCTGCCTGCCTCGGCCAACGCCTGGCAGCTCTATGTCGCCAACTTTCCGAACAACGCGGAAGTTATCCAACCTCCGCTATATCACGCTCTCGTGGTTCCGTTCTATTGGCTTTTGCCGGGCTCATCAACGACAAAGCTCTACGGATTGCGGTTGATTTCGCTCGTGTATGGCCTCGTCGTCGTGTGGCTCGGATACCTCATCGCGAAACTCGTCTTTCCAGAAGATCTTTTCATTCGCTCAGGCGTGCCGGTTTTTGTCGCCTTTCAACCGCAGTTTTCATTTGAAGCCGCGATTGTTAACCACGATATCCAAGTCATTTTGTTCTATTCGCTGCTTCTGTATCTCTTGCTGAAGTGGATGCCGAAGGGATACTCGAAGCGGCAACAATGGACCTTGGGGATCGTTACCGGACTCGGCATTTGGACGAAGACGAGCTTCGGTTTCGCGTTGCCGCTCATCGCCTGTTGTCTCCTTATTTCCTGGAAAGACAATGCCCGGTCGTGGCGATGGCTCTTGGAGGCAACAACTCGCTCCTGCCTTGTGCCGATTGCGATCGCCTTGCCCTGGTTCATTCGTTCTTATTGGCTCTACGGTGATCCAAGTGGAGCAAAACGACTCCATGACATTCCTGAATACGGCGATCAAGCGAGCAGCTATCGAGCAATGATCGGCTCATCCACGTTTTGGCGGGGGCGGCTCGAGGATTTTTGGGGTAATTATGGGTGGCGGCTCGTGCCGTTCGAAATTGGCACATACCACCTCGTTTGGACGGTCTGGCTAGTCGCCGCGCTCGGCGTCTTGCTGTTTGTTTCCCGCTCCGTTGTGCGATCGCTTCGCGACCGTCCGCCACTGGTGACGCCTTTTCAGGCACGCGCCTTGAGCATCATCGTGCTTTGGATTGTCTTGTTGATTTTCGGCGTGCTCTACATCGGCACGATTCAGTTCACGCAATCGCGTTTTGCGTTTCCCGCGATGATCGGCTTTGCGCTTATCAGCGTTTTCGGGATCGCCCAATGGACCCCGGCCCGCGGACGCGCGGCGCTCGCGCCATTGTTCGTGATCGCATTCACATTGCTGAACGTCATCGTCGCGATTCGATTCCTGATCCCGTTTTACTACGGCGTCTCGGGCCCGACGGTGCTCACAAAGTGATAGGACCGTCATGGCTGCCGCGAGCGCTGGGAGTGACTGCCATGCTGATCGTCGTGGTGGTCGGGCTGGCCATTCCTTTGGAAATCCGCCACAGCGCGAGATTCGGATTCAGCAAGACGGTGGATTTCGATCGATCTATTGCAGTCACGGGCGGTTACGTATCCGCGAACTATCCCGACTTCAATCGCGTCGATCTCGACCTGCGCGCCTATACGCCAGGTGTGGATTTTGACTTGACGGTCCATGTCCGCCCTGCGTCTGCCGGCGCGCAGGATATTCGAGTGCTTCACGTTCAGCTGCCGGCAGAAAAGATCTTCCACCGGAAGAGCTCGTTTGGTGATCCGTTCATTCGTCTCGAGTTTAATCCCATCAGAGACTCGGAAGGGCAGACGTATTACGTGTGGGTGGAGCGGGGTCCCCGAAATCTTGATGACATCATCAACGTATGGAGCATCAAGAGCTATTCGCGACAACCAGGGGCGACGGTCGTGGCCGCATTTTTGCGACATCCACCAGGTGGGAGCGCGGCATGGTTCATGCGAATTCTGCTCGCCGTCTCGTCCTTGGGCATTCTCGCCACCGTTGGTTGGCTCGTATCAGCATTGACGAAAGCAGTGATGGTCAGTCTGTCACGCTTGGCGCAGGCATAGCGATGTCGTTGGCGTCGCTCGAACGTGGATGGTATACAGTATGGCGTTTGGCGAGCCGGGTGCATCGGTGCGCAGGCGTGTACGCCGATTCGATGTCCACTTCCTACCGAATGTTATTTTGTCATCAGAGTTGATCAGTTTCGTTGGGCGGAATTGATCACAGGTTCGAGGAAGGAACCTCCACCAATGCAAATCTCGTCGAATGGCCAGACACCGGCGGCACCTGACGATTTGACGTTGGTGATGGGCGCAGGCCCAGGTGGGCTCTGTTCGGCGTATTACCTCAGCAAGCATGGCAAGCAGGCGCTGGTCGTGGAAAAGGCCCCGTTCGTCGGTGGACTCGCCCGCACAATCCGCAAGCAGACAGATTACGGCGAGTTTCGCTTTGACATCGGCGGCCATCGCTGGTTCACCAAGAACGATGAACTGAACGACATCTTCAGAGAGGTGATCGCCGAGGAGCTTCTCTGGGTCAATCGCGTCAGCCGCATCTACTTCGACGGTCGCTATGTCGACTATCCTCTCAAGATCAGCAATGCCCTTAAGGCAATCGGGCCGTTGACGGCGGCCAAAGCTGTTGCGAGTTACGGCGCGACGCGCTTAAATCATCGCCTCCGCCCCGAGCCGATCGTGTCGATGCAAGACGCGTATGTCGACCAGTATGGTCAAACGCTCTACGAGCTCTTTTTTCAGCGCTATTCGGAAAAAGTATGGGGCCTGCCGTGCGATCAAATGAGCGGCGATTGGGTGACGCAGCGGACCAAAGGCATGTCGTTGATGACAGCGATCAAGGACGCGGTCGTGCCCTCGAAAGGCAAGGTTGTCAGTCTGATCGACGAGTTCATGTATCCCGCGGGCGGCTTTGGCCGTTTTTCCGAGCGCATGGCGGACGCTATTTTAAGCACGGGCAATGAGGTTCGGCTCGGAGCTGGAGTAGAGAAGGTTCATCGGGATGGAAACCGTGTGACGGCGGTCACTGTGGGCAGTGAGTCCGGCTCGGAACGGATCGAAGCCGCGCATTTCATCTCGTCGATCCCCCTGACGATGCTGGCCAAGATCGTCGATCCGCCGGCGCCGCCAGACGTGCTTGAGGCAGCGGACAAGCTGACATTCCGCAACGTGATTACCGTCGATCTCATGCTCAGAAAGCCGCAAGTGACGCCGGACACATGGCTCTATGTCCATGACCGCAACATCCTCTTTGGCCGGTTCCATGAGCCGAAGAACTGGAGTCCGTCCATGGTGCCGGACCCAAGTTTGACCTCGCTCGTAGTCGAATATTTCTGCTCGTTCGGGGACGACATTTGGAACATGACCGAAGAACAGCTTGTCGAACACACGATAAAGCATCTGGTCGAGGACATGGGATTCATCTCACGGAACGAGGTTATCGGTGGGTTCACGGTCCGCGCGCCAAGATCTTATCCGGCATATGTGATCGGGTACGAGGAACCCCTGCAGAAGATCAAGGATTTCGTCTACTCCCTGGAGAATCTGCAAATCATCGGTCGCTACGGCACGTTCCGCTACAACAACACCGACCACTCGATTGAAACCGGTCTCCTCGCCGCGAAGAACGTTCTCGGCGAGCACCATGATCTCGATCAGGTCAACGCCGAGAAGGAGTATCACGAGATCAAGCGGGTTCATGAGCCAGTCGGCGTCACGAGTGTCAGTTAGCAGTTCATCGGTCATGAAGTGCGCACGCCCGTGACAATCGCCGAGCCTGCAACAGCAGTTCCGCACACGCGCCCCGCCCTCACAAGAGGTGGGGCGCTTCCTCGTCGGCGATCGCATTTGGCGATCCGGCAATGGCCTATCATCTGGCAATTCTTCCTTGCCTTGATGATCGCCTATGTGGGAAAAGAGGCGGTCAGCGTAGTCTTATTCCCGCCGTTCACCGGTCATGATGAAGTGGCGCATTACGCGTATCTGCGCACTGTTGAGACTGAACATCGAATACCGGTGCTGAATAAAGACCGGCTCCCGCCGGAGCTCTATCGCTACTGCTACTACACGCTCGGATGGGTGCCATGTTATCCATCGGATGAGGGCTACAGGGCGAACCCGCCGCAGGTTGCGATCTACGAGGACGGCAACATCTATCCCGTCGGTATGCAATATGCCGCTAATCATCCCCCGCTGTATTACCTGCTGATGACCCCGTTCTATTGGGCAATAAAGGGTCAATCGCCGGCCTTCCAAGTCTACGTTCTACGCGCCTTGACCATTCCGTTTGGCGCGCTGACGGTGCTGCTTGCCTTGCTGCTCGTGCGCGAAATCTTTCCCTACGATAAGTTCATGTTGATTACCGTCCCGGCGTTTGTCGCCTGGCAGCCTCAGGTTTCGTATGAAGCGGCGATGTTGAACAACGATATGCTCTCGATCTCGCTTTGCAGCCTGATCCTGTATGAGCTTGTCTACGGACTTCGTCGCGGTTTCTCGCCACGTTTGAGTCTGTGCATTGGCGGAACGCTGGGCCTTGCGCTGCTGGCGAAGAGCACGGCTTCGACGATGACCGTGATCATTGCCGCCGCGCTCGTCATTGGCTGCGGAGTGCGGCAGTACAGAGCATGGATCGGACGGGGGGCACTCGTGGCAGCTGTGGCGGGCCTGCTCGTTGCGCCTTGGTGCGCCTACCTCTACCAAACGTACGGCAACTTAAGCGGGTTGCCGCAACTCGCGTCCTTGCAACGATCCTGGAACAAGCCAGAGGGGTCATTTTTCAATCTACTGTTCAGCGCCGACTTTGTCGGTCATCGCTGGCAGGAAACCTGGGGCGAGTTTGGCTGGCGTTTGATCGAACTAAGCAATACATTTCTCATCATCCTCGCAGTCCCGGCCGCGATCGCCCTGATTGGTCTGGTCATCTACCCGTTCTATAGCAGAATCAATCGTGAACCGCGTCGCAGTGAGATCGCCTCCGACTCCGTGCTCCTCCTCGCTCCTTGGCAAGCGTGGTCGATTGCGCTCATGGCGTTTACGTTTCTCGTCGCCTATCTTGCGATTGTGCAATTTGGCACGCGCTTCAGTTTGACCCAGGCGCGGTACTATTTCCCCGCGATCAATGCGCTGGCGCTACTCCTGATGCTTGGGCTACGGACGGTCATTCCAGAAAAGCGTCTCGCTCTCGGCCAGGCAGGTGTCGTGACAGGCTTGATCGTCGTCAATCTCATCATCTACTCGGTCTACGTGATTCCCTATTGGCATCTGCCGGCATGAGCGAAGGCGATGACTGAGCACGACACAGACCTCCAACTCAATGGCCAGGCCGACACGGACTCGGCTGTAAGCGCGATCGCGGTTGCGCAAGAGCCACCTTCAGCACCGCCCGAGCAAGCGGATGATGTCGAATTTTCCGAAACATCCGTGGCGCCAGCCAACGACTCGGCGTCGTTTTCGCGGCTCACCCCTGGCGCAATCTTGTTCGGCGCGCTCGTCAGCGTTGGACTAATTGCGTTCGTCTTGCTCGCCCGCGTCACGGTTCATCCTTTCGACCAGGTCGACCGCAATATGCGTGTAATCGACGTCTGGAGACGCCTGCGCCACCACTTGCCGGACGTTGCCCATCCCACACTGCTTGGCATCGTGTATGACCTGTCGATCGCGCTCATGGTTGTCGGTTCTCTGGCTTGTATTTGGCTCGCGTTGATGGCGACCAATAGACCGGAACCGTCCAAGGTGACCGAGAGTGCGGATCCATCGTCGCCCTCCGATACGTCGTTTCTCCAGTCCGGGCGGTGAGTTTTACCAGCGTTAACCAGGACCCTAGCGAGAGTTCGATCCCATCTTCGCAGCGAACGAGTTCTATCCCCCCATGGATCTGGCTCGTGCTGTTTGCTGGGCTCGCGATTTGGGCCGCCGCACGCATGGACGCGTTTCATTGGTTTGCATCGGTTACTTTGCCGAACGGCGACTTAGTGCGAATGCCGGTCGGTTATGCGTCGGTCGACCATCCGTTTCACGCGACTCGGGCAGAAACACTGCAGCGGTCGCTCGCCGATCGTGAGATCTTGCGATGGATTGGGAACCACCAAGGCGGCTATCCGTCCGAGTTCTATCCGCTGGGTGTCGCCTGGCTCGAATTCGGGTTGTGGGGGTTATTGCTCGGCTCCTTGCCGATCGTCGTCGTGCATAAGCTCACGATCGTCCTCATTTTCCTGCTTCCCGGACTTGCCTATTTCTTCTGTTGCCGCCGGGACAAACTAACGCCTGGGATCGCGCTCCTAGCACTTGCCGGACAAGTCGCCATCGGAGGCTGGTGGTGGTCTGGCGGCTATATGGAACTCGCGGTTTGGGGCCTAGTGACGAATGTAGCGGCCAACGTCTCGTTGCTCTTCGTCTTGCCGGCGCTGACAGGCTACCTAAAAGATGGCACGCGGCGGGGAGCCGCGACAGCGGCCATTTTTTCGGCGTTTGCAATCGTCACGAACCCCCGGTCCTTAATCGCGCTGGCGACGATCTGCGTGGGCGTCTCGCTGGCGGTCGTTCTGGCGCGGGACCGGCCCGCGGTGCGCGATATCGTCTATCGTCTCGGAACCGTCCTCGCAATCGCGGGACTTCTTGCCGCGCCCGAGCTGATTTCGCTCATGCGATTTTCGAATTTGTATTACTTCGTGCATTACTCCGGCTATGATAGTCTCCGTGATTTCTGGCACTCGTCGATCCAAGCCGTCTCCGGCCCCATTTTTTGCCTCGGGATCGTTGGACTCGTCAGTGCGTTGGCGACTCCTGGGCGGACGCTGACGAGAGCGATCGCGATCACGCTCACCGTTTATGTGCTCATCACGGGATATTTAAGCACTGATGCCGCGGCGAAATCCCTGGTCAAGCAGCTCGAAACCACGCGTCTCATGCCTTTCCAGCGTTACCTACTCATGTACCTTGCCGCGATCGGCGCATATGACGCCCTGCGCTGGTCGATCGGTCGAGCGTCGCACTTGGTCGTTGAAGGCAGTCTCGTCGGGCTGGCCGGGGTTCTCCTATACCTCTACGTGGTGTCGCCTCCGGGATTGATCCCGGACACCGATCGCGGCCTTTATAAGCTTTCATCGACCGCCCGACCCGAGTTAGCTGAACTCAGACAAGCAGTGAAAGCTGCCGACGCCGCGGCTCCGCCGGGAACGGCATTACTCGTGCTGGGAACGAACGTCTCCTGGCACGACGGATTGTGGTCGCCGATGTGGAGCGACCGGCCGTTTTTTTACGACGATTGGCTGTGGTATTGGCAGACGAGGAACTACGGCGACTATAACCCGACCACCGAGCATGCTTACACCCGCGATGATTCGACGATCAATCACGATTATTTCGAGCATCATGGGATTGGCGCCGTCGTCGTCACCGGCGAAGCGTCCACCGCGGCAGCGGCTTCGCCGCTGCTGGAATCGATCTCGAAAGGCACATACAACGTTTACGTGGTGCGAGACCCGACGACGATCGTCACCTTTGACGGTCAGAACGCGCGCACTTCGCAAATAGGCAACGAAGAGATCTCAGCAAACGGCGAAGGCGCGGCGGGAATGGTAACGGTCCGGCGCAATTGGTTTCCGCGCTGGTCGGCGACAGTGAACGGGAAACCAGCGCCGATCTCCCAGACCAAAGACGGCTATATGACAATCCCGATTTCAGACGGAGACACCGCCGTCAACTTACGGTATGTCGTGGACCGGTGGGACTGGGTTGCCCGTGGGATGTCGTTCGCTGGATTTGCCGTCGTCGTAGTGACGTTGTTACCGCGACGATGGTTTGGAACGCTCAGCGGACAGCTTGGAACCTAGCCGTCCATCCGTACGCATCTAATGCCAGGGGACGATCGGCACGTCGATGATCGTCGGCAGGCTTCGGTCCAATGCCTCCACGATCGCCGCCTCCATCGCTTGAGGGGTCTCAGCACGGACCGCGGGCACCTTGTACGCCTTGGCGAGCTCGACATAATCCGGATTAAGAAGATCGACGCCAATGTACCGACCGCCGCGGGATTCAGCTTGCGCTTCCTTGACGGCGGAGTAGGTCGAGTCGTTGAAAATCACGATCGGCACGCCCTGTTCAAATTGAACCGCGGTCGCGAGTTCCGCCATGGTGAACTGAAATCCGCCATCGCCAATGATGCAGACGACGGGCGTTTCCGGGCGAGCGATTTTGGCGCCAATCGCTGCCGGCAAGGCAAAACCGAGCGTGCCGAACCCGCTTGGGAACATGAACGTACGCGGTTGATAAGCCGGATAAAGTCTGCAGGAAGCGTAGGCAACCTGTGTCATGTCAAATACTGCGATACCATCTCGTGGAATCGCCCGGCGCAGCGCGTCGATGTACGGCAGGCGATCCTTTCCGTACGAGTTTTCGCGGGCCGCCGCCTTCGCGCTGTCGATCTCGTCTCGGCTGAATCCCTCAATCATGTAATCGACTCCGCCAAGGAGCGACTCGATCCCTTCCGCCGCGAGGAGCGCGTCGCCAAGGATGCCGACGGTGGGCCGGGCATTGAGGAGAAGTTCGCGGCTGTCGACATCGACCCGGATCAGTTCCTGCGGAAATCTCATCTGGAACGTATCGGTTTCTTGCTCTCCCAATTTGGACCCAAATACGAGCAAGCAATCCGCGCTTTGCAGAAGTTCGTCCACTGTATTGCCGGGAGACCAAAGCGCGCCGATCACCTGCGGGTGATCTTCAGGGACCGAACCCTTGCCCATGATTGAGGTGATCACCGGCGCTCCGAGGCGCTCAGCGAGGGCGATGATCGGATCTGTTGCTTCGGCTTGGACGGCGCCACCACCGCAATAAATCACGACGCGCTTGGAATTGCGGATGCGATCTGCTGCCTCCTCTAGCAACTGTGGGTCCGGCTGGAGTCTGACGCGCTGGGCGCCGGCGGGAAGGTCGATGCTCTTCGCGACCTCGTCAAGCACGTCGGTCGGGATTTCAACATGAACTGGCAATCGCCGGCGGCTTTGCAGACGGCGAAATGCCTCGGCCATCAGCGCGACAACATCCTCCGGAGATTCGGCCCGGGCGCTCAATTGCGTGAGCGCGGACATCACCCCTAGTTGATCCTTCAGGTCGTGCAGGCTTCCTCGCATGTTGTCGACGTAGGGACGAGGATTGTTGGCTGAGAGCACGAAAACCGGCGAAGAATCCGTATAGGCCTCGCCGATGGGAGTAGCCACGTTGGTCAATCCGGGTCCGCTGATCACGACGGCAACACCGACCTGACCCGAGGCACGCGCGTAACCGTCGGCCATGAAGCCGGCGCCTTGCTCATGGCGAGCGAGGATGTGCCTAATGTTCGAGGCAAGGAGCGCATCATAGAGAGAAAGCGTGTGAACGCCCGGGATGCCGAAGACCACCTCAACCCCGTTGGCTTCGAGCATCGCAATTGCGAGCTCCGCGCCTGATGCTCGTTCACTGCGCTCAACCACTTCGATCAAACCTGAGGATGTCGTTTCGAGCATTCTATGTCTCCGCGCACTAATTGGGGCCACTCCTGCGGTGCTGCACAAACTGTCGAGAGCCCGCAGCATGCGCGGTTGTATCAAAGCAGACGGCGTTCGGCAATGTAGTGACGAAGCGGCCGAATGCGCATTAGGTATATATGGACTGGTATGCTTCGTTCATTATGTGCGGTGGCCGCCGCGCCGGCCCCGCTGCAGGATCGATCAAAAACGGTTCTCACTGGAAGGAAACCGTGTGTCCGACTGCCGTGTAATCCGGTCTCCGCTCCTCCCTGGCGGCGATCTCATTTCAGCAGTCCTTGATCGAGAAGTTATGGCGCTCGCCGATCGTGGCGGGGCAAGCGGAATGGTCGGCGATCGATGGGCCGACCTTTGCTCTGATTGGGCGCAAGAATGGTGCGGCAAGTCGTCTCCTGTGCCAGACGGTTTGGGCCTTCCGCTGACTGTCGATCGGGTCGCACGACTGGACGCTCGACCGGAGATTGCCCGGCGCGCATCGAAACGGGGACTCCAGAATCCCGACCTCCTCTTCCTGGGTCGCCGCGACGGTATTCCAGTCATCCAAGCAGCAGATGCCAAATTCTCGGTTGAAACTGCACGTTCAAAACAGGTCAGCCCGGGCGTCGTCGACGCGCTTCTGGCAATCGATAACTTGCTCTTGCCATTGACCGGAATTCTGCCGAGTGATCTTGAGATCGTGCCGGGAGTTTTTCTTTGCCCCGATTTTCCGCTGACAACTACGATGCTGGAGCGAGGGCGTGGAATCACGAGAGTGACTGTCAGGCGAGATGAAGTCATTCTCGTTTCGGTTTCGGCGAAAACATTCTTTTCAAAGATGGAAGGTGCAGGTCTGATCCCACCTTTGTCGGCAATTGACAACCTGTCGGTTGACACGGATGAGAGCCTGCTCGCTGGCCTCTACTATTTCCGCCTCGGTCGAGCGGCAATAGGTTGCTGGCTCGATTCGGTGAAACCGCTGCTGCTCTTCAACGATGTCGTCGACGTCAACCTCGGCGCGATTGCCAAGGAAACCCGAGATCGCGCGAATTCGGCCGACTCCGCGATCGGACTGGTGATTTCCTGGGACGCAGAGGTTCAAACCGTGCGGGCCGAGCGCGCGGCAGTTGAGCAGGTAGCGGCCTTGCCGGTCTTAACCAGAGACTTGCGGGCGATCATCGCCAGAGAATCCGCGGCGCTAGGCGCGGACGCGCCGTCGACGAATCAGGTTCGCCGTCGGCTCGGCGCTTGGTACCGATCAAAGCTCCGGGAGATGGTTGGACCGATGGCGCCACCTATCCGCGATTTCGCGGGAGCACTGCAGGACCTTGCCAAAGCACGCGCCGCGGTGGCCCCTTTGGTCGAGGCGGAGACTCGGAGAATCGTCGCCGAAGCGATCGCGAACCGCGACGCGGAAAAGAGCGGCGAAACGTCCCTTCTCGATGTAGCGTCAGTTTCCCAAGGCTAACTGATTCCATCCGAACCACCTGAATCGCTCAACAACATTCCAGAGTATGCGGACAGGCGGCGCATCGCCTCAAGACAACTCCGCACAGCGGCGATATACTCACGCCGCTTACGACGAAGGAGTCGAGCGCGGTACCGCAATCGGACGGCTACATAGCACGTTTCTTGGCAGTTTCGCGCATCTGTGCACAGAGTGTCATTTCGTTTTCGCGGTGATACTCGATCTTTCGGCGCGAACTCGATCTAAGACGGTCAGATCGCGAATCGCGAAAGGAGGAGAACCCCGCATGGCGAGCACGACATTAGCTCCGGCCAAGGTGGCGATTAACGTAACCGTCAATGGTCAGTCACACTCGGCGGAAGTTGAGCCCCGCCTGCTTCTCGTGCACTTTCTGCGCGAGAATCTGGGATTGACCGGCACCCATGTCGGTTGTGATACCAGCCAGTGTGGCGCATGCGTCATCCACATGGACGGTCAGCCGGTCAAGAGTTGCACTGTCCTCGCCGCCCAAGCCGATGGGGCGGAAATCACGACAATCGAAGGTCTGGCACAGAACGGCCAGCTTCACCCCGTGCAAGAAGGGTTTTGGGAAATGCACGGACTGCAATGTGGGTTCTGCACGCCGGGAATGATCATGGCCTCTGTTTCGCTCTTGGAGCGAATTCCAAACCCGTCTGAAGAGGAGATTCGCCACGCGCTCGAAGGCAATCTCTGCCGGTGCACCGGCTATCAAAACATTGTTCGCTCCATTCAATACGCGGCGGACAAACTGAGCGGAGCCTCCGCGAACGGATAACCGCGCGTTAGGAAAGCGAACAGCACTCTGTCTCGCTCAAATCTGCTCATTGATTCATGCGTCGTGTCACGATTCGGCTAGGGAGAACGCGCATGGTTGCGGCGACCGAGGCCCCGGAAAAAATCGTTGGCAAGCCAATCAAGCGGCGAGAGGATCCACGCCTAATTACCGGCGCCGGTTCATTTCTCGACGACATCAAACTTCCCGGCATGTCCTACGCCGCGGTCGTGCGCTCGCCATATGGACACGCGAACATTACGTCGATCGACACGAGCCGAGCTAAACAGATGCCTGGCGTGCTCGGCGTTTATATCGGCGAGGACTTTCTCGACCTGAACCCACTTCCTTGCGCGTGGCAAGCGGGCGGCGTGACAAATAACGTCAATACGCCGCGAGTGCTCGCGGTTAGCAAGACGCTTTATGTCGGCGATCCGGTGGCAGTCGTGATCGCCGAGAGCCAAAACCAGGCAGTTGACGCCGCGAACGCGGTGGACGTGAAGTACGAACCGTTGCCCGTCGTCACCGATGCCGAGAAGGCAACCGAGGTCGGCGCTCCGCAGTTGCACGAAAACGCGCCAAACAACGTTGCCATGCACTGGCAGTGTGGCAAGTCTGCTGAGGAAGTCGATGCCGACCTAGCGAATGCCGAGGTTCAGATCAGCCAGCACCTGGTCAATCAACGGCTGATTCCGACGCCGATCGAAACGCGAGGCGCGATCGGCCGATACGATCCTGGCACCGGCGACTACACGCTCTGGGCAACGTCGCAGTGCCCCCATATCATGCGCCTCCTACTCACCGCGTTCGTGTTTGGCATACCCGAGCAAAAAATGCGCGTGATTTCGCCCGATATCGGCGGGGGATTTGGCACCAAGATCTTTCTCTATTACGACATGGCGATGGTGCTCGCTCTCGCGAAGAAGATCGGCCGTCCTGTGAAGTTTTACGAGGATCGGTCCGAGAATTACCTCTCAACAACCCATGGCCGCGACCATTTGACTGACGTCGAGATTGGGGCGTCGAAGGACGGCAAGATCGCCGCGCTCAAGGTCACGACTTACGCCAATCTCGGCGGATACCTCTCGACCATCGCGCCTGGGATCCCGACGACCCTCTACGGCCGCATGATTTCCGGTGGCTACAAGATCCCGAGCATTCATGTTGGCGTGACCGGCGTTTACACGAACACTGCCATGGTCGACGCGTACCGCGGCGCTGGGCGGCCTGAAGCGACATTTGTCATCGAGCGTGCATGCGATCTTGTCGCCGGCGCCACAGGACTTGACCCTGCGGAGGTCCGGCGCAAAAACTTCATTCAGCCAAATGAATTTCCATACGACACAGGCGTCGGCATGCTTCCTTACGACAGCGGCAACTACGAGCCAGCTCTTGACAAAGCGTTGGCGGCTGTCGGCTATGACCGACTTCGCGCGGACCAAGCTTCGAGACGGCAGGCGGGCCACAATAAGCTGCTTGGTATTGGGCTCTCGTCCTACATCGAAGTCTGCGGGGTTGCGCCCTCGAAGTGGATCGGGCTGCCAGGCGAAGGTTGGGGCGCCGGTCTCTGGGAAAGCGCCAACGTCAAGGTCCACCTGACCGGCAAGGCGGTGGTGACAACAGGTTCGCTGCCGCATGGTCAGGGGCACGAAACGACATTTGCGCAGATTGTGGCTGACGAGCTGGGCGTGCCATACGACGATGTGCAGATCATGCACTCAGACACGCTGGGCACGCCGTTTGGATACGGGTCGTACGGCAGCCGGTCGCTTGCCGTTGGGGGGATAGCCATCTTCAAAAGCGTCGAAAAAGTGAGAGAAAAGGCAAGACTGCTCGCCGCACACATGCTCGAAGCGGCGGAAGACGACGTCGTGTACGAAAACGGCAAGGCATTCGTCAAAGGTGCGCCGGACACGGCGAAGACAATTCAAGAGATCGCGCTGCAGGCGAGCGTGGCCTATAGCCTGCCCGATGGGATGGAGCCATTTCTGGACGAAACGACCTATTACGATCCGCCGAATTGCACCTTCCCGTTTGGCACGCATATTTGCGTAGTCGAAGTCGACAAGGATTCAGGCGAGATCGCGCTCAAGCGTTACGTCGCGGTCGATGACGTCGGGAACGTCGTGAATCCCCTTATCGTCGATGGCCAGGTCCACGGCGGCATCGCCCAAGGTCTCGCTCAGGCGCTGTACGAAGGCGCTCACTACGATGAGAATGGCTCGCTTCTGACAGGAACGATGAGCGACTATGCAATTCCGAAGGCGAGGATGGTTCCCACTTACGAGCTTTCGCGTACGGTGACGCCGTCGCCAACGAATCCGATGGGCGTGAAAGGCGCGGGCGAGGCTGGCACGATTGCCTCCACGCCCGCGGTCGTGAATGCCGTCGTCGATGCGGTTTCGCATCTCGGCATCAAGCATATCGACATGCCGTTGACGCCGGAGCGCGTCTGGCGAGCCATTCAGCAGGCGTAGCAGGCGCCGAGGCGACCAAGCTTTGGAAGGAGAATGCGGTGTTTCCGAGTGAATTCGAATATTACCGGGCGTCGAGCGTCGACGAGGCGATTAAGCTCCTCGGCGATCATCCAGACGCCAAGATCATTGCCGGCGGTCATTCGCTCCTGCCGGCGATGAAGCTCAGGCTTGCCGCGCCGACGGGCTTGGTCGACATCGGTCACATCGAGAATCTGCATGGAATCTCGGTCAATGGCGGCGCCACGATCGGTGCACTCACGACCTATCGCGAGCTCGAGGACGCCCAAGAGCTCAAGAGCCAATTTCCGATTATTGCCGAGACCGCGAACGTCGTCGGTGATCCGGCGGTTCGCTCGCGCGGCACTCTGGGCGGGTCACTCGCGCACTCTGACCCCGCGGCCGATTTCCCAGCGGTGATCCTCGCGCTCGGCGGTTCGGTGAAGGTAGTCGGGCCATCCGGTGAGCGCACGATTAGCGCCGACGATCTGTTCGTCGATCTCTTCACCACCTCGCTGGCAGAGGACGAGCTGTTAACGCAGGTGGTCATTCCGAGCCCGAGCGGGCACATTGGGATGGCGTATGAGAAGCACTCCCATCCCGCGTCGGGATATGCCGTCGTCGGAGTAGCGGTCGTGCTGGGCATAAGCAACGGCACCTGCCAATCGGCGCGGATCGCGATCACCGGTGCCACGACGAAGGCGACCCGGGCAACCGCGGCAGAGCAAGCGCTGGTCGGCCAGCCGCTCAACGCAGACACCGTCGCGAACGTGGCTGAGCATGCGGCGGATGGGATCGAGGCCAATGGCGACATTTACGCATCGGCAGAGTACCGTACCCATCTGGTGAAGGTCTACGCGAAGCGAGCGTTGATGCGGGCGGCGGGACTCTAGCCATCCCCCAGACGAACGAGATAGTTACGCCGCTTCAAATTCTTGAGGCGCCGGGTAGTGTGTTCAGAGCATCCGGTCGCGAGGCAAGCCCAGCGATGATGTCTGCGGGGCAGTCGGTGCACAGTCCGTGCGCCCCGAGTTGCTGAACTCGCTCAGCCTCAAATATATCGTTCACGGTCCAAACGATGACGGGAAGGCTCCCTCCAGCAAATATGCGCGAAGACGATTCGTCGTAAGCGGTCGACAGGAGTGCGACCGCCGGTGCGTTAATGCTGCGGGCGAACTCGACTAATGGCGGATTCGCCAAAGCCGCGATCGGAATGAGATGAACCGTCTGAGAAATCGCCCGGAATGCGATCAAGATCTCAGGATCAAACGATGAGAGCGTCCACCTCGCCCGAGGAAACCGTGCGAGCGTTGCCAGAACGATCGATTCGATGCCTGACTGTTTGACTTCGATGTCGAGATGGACTAGGTCCGCGACGAGGTCGAGCACTTCTTCGAGTTTGGGTACCGTCTCCCCATTTCCCGCATCCAACTGGCGAATCGTCGCAAGCGACAGCTCGTCGACGTTGCCAGCACCAGAAGTCGTCCGCGCCAAGTCTTGATCGTGCAGGACAACGGGAACGCCGTCGGCCGACGCGCGAACGTCAAATTCGAGACCATCGACGCCGGCATGGATCGCCGCTTCGAACGAGGGCAAGGTGTTCTCGGGAAAGGTGGCTGGAGCGCCGCGATGGCCGTAGATCAACACTGATTCTCGTCTCCGTCCCGTTGAGAAACAAAGGAGCCGTTCTCCCGCACAAGGTTTGACACGGATCGTATCAAGCTTTATACTTCGGATGACGAAATAAGGAGCTAGGCATGTCGACACGAATCAACGAACCACTCTTTGTGATCAGTGTAGCGGCGCGCCTCGTGCAGATGCATCCGCAAACGTTAAGAAAGTACGAGCGGGAAGGACTGATTGTTCCATCGCGGACATCGGGCAACCTTCGTCTCTATTCTGATCGCGACATCGAGCTCCTGCGGCAGGTGAAATACCTCGTCGAAGACCGGGGGTTGAACCTTGCGGGCGTGCAGCTTGCTCTGCAATTGACAAATAAACTGCGCGCATTGCGAGAGCGCGCGCAGCAAGTCAATCAAGCGGGAGCTTCGGCAAAGTCTGTTCCCAGCGACGAGCTTGCGGCTCAGATGGCGCTCCAATTCGACCAATTGTTGCTGCTGCTCGGTCATGTAGACGAGCCCCAGTAGGTTTATTTCACAGAGATCTTAGTTACGAAGGACGAACAGATGGCGACAAGCCAACGATTCACTGAAAAAGCCCAAGAGGCGCTGATCGCCGCCCAGCGCGAAACCGAGGAGAGGCGTCTCGCCCAACTTGAACCCGAAGCCCTCCTCTATGGACTCATTGCCCAGGCAGACGGAATCGTGCCCCAAGTCCTCCTAAAGGCGGATGCTGACCCGACGGTGATTGAGCGCGAGCTCGAAATTGAGCTCGCGCGCTTGCCCAAGTTGCAATACAGCGGCGAAGCGGCGCTGAGCGCGGCGGTGAAGCGTGCCCTGGATCAAGCGGAAAAGGAAGCGCGCCAACTCGGCGACGAATACATCAGCACCGAACATATCCTGTTAGGACTCATGCTTCAGGACCGAACGCCCGGTGTCCAGCTGCTCAAGCGCCACGGCGTGACCGTTGACAAGGCGAGAACCGCGCTTCGCGAGATTCGGGGCTCTCATCGCGTGACCGATCCGAACCCTGAAGGCAAGTATCAGGCGCTCGAGAAGTATGGACGCGATCTCACTCAGCTCGCGGAAAATGGCAAACTCGATCCGGTCATCGGCCGGGACGAAGAGATTCGCCGAGTCATCCAAGTTTTGTCCCGGCGGACGAAAAACAATCCGGTACTGATTGGTGAACCCGGTGTCGGCAAGACTGCGATCTCGGAAGGTTTGGCCCAGCGCATTACTCGCGGCGATGTCCCCGAAGGACTGAAGGACAAGCGGATTATCGCACTCGACATGGGCGCCCTCATCGCCGGCGCGAAGTTCCGTGGCGAGTTCGAGGAACGCTTGAAGGCTGTTTTGAAGGAGGTCCAAGACTCCGACGGCCAAATCATCCTCTTCATTGATGAGTTACACACCGTTGTCGGCGCTGGCCGAGCGGAAGGGTCGATGGACGCGTCCAACATGTTGAAGCCGATGTTGGCGCGTGGTGAGCTCCATGCGATCGGCGCGACGACCCTCGACGAGTACCGCAAGTACATCGAGAAGGATGCGGCGCTCGAGCGCCGGTTTCAGCCCGTGTATGTTGGCGAACCAGGCGTCGACGACACGATCTCGATCCTTCGCGGACTCCGCGAACGTTACGAAGCGCACCACAAGGTGCGGATTCTCGATTCCGCGCTCGTGGCGGCGGCGGTACTTTCCAATCGCTATATCACCGACCGATTCCTTCCGGACAAGGCGATTGACCTCGTGGACGAGGCAGCGTCCAAGCTGCGAATGGAAATCACCTCCATGCCGGCGGAACTTGACGAAGCCGAGCGGCGGATCATGCAGCTCGAAATTGAACGGGAAGCGCTGAAGAAAGAGAAGGACCAGGCTTCGCGCGATCGGCTGGAGGCGATTGAACGCGAACTGGCCGACCTCAAGGAAGAGCGCGATGCGCTTCGCTCGCGATGGGATCAGGAGCGGCAGGCGATTCAAGCGATCTCTGAGCTTCGCGATCAAATGGATCAGACCAAGGTTGAAATCGAGCAAGCCCAGCGCGCCTATGACTACAACCGGGCGGCGGAACTTCAGTACGGCAAACTTGTTCAACTTGGTGAGCAACTGAAGGAAGAAGAGCGCCGGCTGGAGCAGCTTCAATCCAAGGGCAAGTTGCTCAAAGAAGAGGTCGATGCAGAGGATATCGCCGAGGTTGTCAGCCGGTGGACGGGCGTTCCCGTCAGCCGCCTGATGGAAGGTGAGATCGAAAAACTGCTCAAGATGGAAGATCGACTCCATTTCAGGGTCGTCGGCCAAGACGAAGCCATTTCAGCGGTCGCGAACGCGATTCGACGCTCGCGAGCCGGGCTTTCCGATCCCAACCGCCCGCTCGGGAGTTTCATTTTTCTTGGACCGACCGGTGTGGGCAAGACGGAACTTGCGCGCGCGCTCGCTGAATTCTTGTTCGATTCCGATCAGGCGATGATCCGCATCGACATGTCGGAGTATATGGAAAAGCACACGGTCAGTCGTCTGATCGGCGCGCCGCCGGGTTACGTCGGCTATGAGGAAGGCGGGCAGCTTTCGGAAGCCGTGCGGCGGCGACCGTACAGCGTCATCTTGTTTGACGAAATCGAGAAGGCGCACCCGGATGTCTTCAACGTGCTGCTCCAGATTCTCGACGATGGCCGCCTCACCGACGGCCAAGGCAGGGTGGTCGATTTCAAGAATACGGTCATCATCATGACTAGCAATCTCGGCTCGAGCTATCTCTCGAGCGCCACCGAAGCCGGTCAAGAAGAGCTGCGCCGAAACGTGATGGACGCGCTACATGCGAGCTTCCGGCCCGAATTCCTGAATAGGATCGACGAAGTCGTGATTTTCAAGCCGTTGAACCGCCAGCAGATCGGCGAGATTGTAGAGATTCAAGTGCGCAGGATCGCCGAGCGATTGACGGACCGCCACATCGCAATCATGGTCACGCCGGCGGCGAAGGATTGGCTGGCCAACCGTGGTTACGATCCCGTGTTTGGGGCACGGCCGCTAAAACGACTGATCCAAAAGGAAGTGCTTGACCCGCTCGCCATGAAGGTGCTACGCGGCGAACTCCACGAAGGCGAACAAGTGCTGGTCGACGCCCAGAACGGACAACTCGTTTTCACAGCGAATATGACTGAGGCGCCAATGGTCGCCTGAGCCTATATTTGATCGAGCAGCGAGGACGGGAACCGCCGTCCTCGCTTCGTGTTCCGGGTATAATGCGCACGCGCCGACAAGAAAACTCCTCAATTTGCAAGCGAGGAAACCATGGACGTCATTGTGACAATCATCCGAGCTGGCTTGATGATCGGGTTCCTCATTTTGGTCGTTATTGCGATCGCCGCGCTCTTTATGGTCGTGTTCGGGATTGCCACCGGAATCGACGAGAACATCCAAAGCTAAGAGGACGTTTCAATACCCGCCGGGCGTGGCATCGTTCGGCCCATAAAGCACGAAACCCTCGTCCCCGACAACCTCTGCGAGGCCATCGAGCCGTTCCTGCCAAAGGAACCGCCCAAGCCCAAGGGCGGCCGCCCCCGCGTGCCCGCTCGTGCCGCCCTCGCCGGCATCGTCTTCGTCCTCAAGACCGGCATCCCGTGGCAAATGCTGCCGACGGAGCTGGACTGCGGCAGCGGTTCGACCTGCTGGCGCCGGCTGCGCGACTGGCAAGAGGCCGGGGTCTGGGAGAAGCTGCACACCAGGCTCTTGAACTGGTTAGGCGATCAAGCCGATATCGATTGGTCCCGGGCGAGCGTGGACAGCCTCAACGTTCGAGCAAAAAGGGGGGGCGAGCAGAGGGGCCCGAACCCGGTCGACTGGGTCAAGCCGGGCTCCAAGCACCACGTGGTCGTGGATCGGAACGGCCTCCCACTGGCGGTGCGCCTGTCGGCCGCCAACGCCCACGACAAGACTCAGTTGCTCCCCCTGATTGACGAGATCCCGGCCATCATCGGCCCGCGCGGCAAGCCGGGGAGGCCCCGCAAGCGTCCCGCCAAGCTGCACGGCGACAAGGCGTACGATTCGTCGCCCCTACGGCGTGCCTTACGTGCGCGAGGGATCACTCCGCGCCTGGCTCGTCGCGGCATCGAGTCGAGCGAACGATTGGGGCGGTACCGCTGGGTGGTGGAGCGGACGCTACCATGGCTGCTCGGGTATCGTCGCCTCGGGGTGCGCTACGAGCGGCGGGCCGACCTTCTCCAGGGACTGCTCCACCTGGCGTGCGCCCTGCTCTGCGTCCGCTTCCTCGCCCCCCAACCGGGTGACGAGCGTGTCGCTGTCGGCGGGAGCGGCTCCGTCCCCAGGTGGCGCGGCGGTCGGTGACATTTCCCGGCCCGCTCCGTCTACCTGAGCGTATGCGCACCAGGCGGTCGGCGGGGCGTGGGACAGCGAGGCGCTTCCTTCCCGTCCGAACGTGGCTGACGCGTCCGGCCTACGGCGTGAAGTCCCGCTCGTAGACCCCGTCGGACAAAACCGCCCGCAACGCCTTGCCGTCGACGACGACGTCGAAGCGGACGCGCTCCGGGGAGGTGTCGTCGGCGCTGGCACGGAAGCTGCCGTCCCCGAGCGGCACGAGCGGTTGCTCGTCCTCGAAGCCGTCGGGCGCGACCGGGAAGACCAACCAGAGTTGCCCCTTCCGTCGCACCACTCGAAAATTGGTCGCCCACGGGTTATAGGCGCGATAGTGGCCCGGGAAGGCGTCCCATTCGGGGGGCGTGCCGAACTCGGTCGGACCCTGGTAGCGGTCGTTGACGTACCAGCCGGCGCCGTGGAACAGCTCGACGACTTCGCCCCCGTCCGCTTCGCGGCCGAAGCGGAACACGAACCGATCGTACGCCGGATGCGGGACGATGAAGGTGTCCTCTTCGTAATACGGTTCGAGCACGAGGCGCTCGCCGTCGTGCTTCAGGACGAGGCGGTCGTCCTCGGCGACGAGGCGGAGCGTTCCGGTGTCGCCGCGATAGGCGCCCGCGTAGGCGGCCGCGTCGTCGGTGAGCGTTGGGTCCGCCGGCTCGGGCGCTGCCGCCGGCGTGTCGCCGCGCCGCGCCGCTCGCAGGAGCGCCAGCGCCTTGAACGCGATCGCATTTGGGTCGCCCGGACCGTTGACGATCGCGAAGGCCCCCAACCCGTCGTCGAGGTCGCCGATCATCCCTGCGGAATAGCCGACCATGCCCCCGGGGTGGCCGACGCAGCTGTGGCCGTCGACCGTTAACGCGTAGATTCCGTACCCGTAGCAGGTCGGATCGGCGCCCTCCCGGATCGCGATGATGCGCTGGGTCATCGCGGCGAAGCCGGCTTCTGAGAGGAGGCGATCCCGCGCTCCCCGGCCGCGGTTGAGCAGCATCCGCAAGTAGACCGCCATATCCTCGGGCGTCGACGCGAGGCTGCCGTCGCCGCTTTCGGTTTCGAGCCAGGTGGCGGGGACCAGCGGGTGGTTCGGGTGAGCGGGACGGTCGTCGTAGAGTGACGCGTAGCCGACCGCGAGGCGGGGCCGCAGGGCGTTGGTGATCGCCGGTTCGCTCGCCGTCATGCCGAGCGGGGCGAGGACGCGGGAGCGGATCGCGTCGCCGTACCCCTGTCCGGTCAGCCGCTCCAGCACCAGGCCGAGCGCTTTGTACCCCACGTTCGAGTAGTGGAAGCCGGTCCCCGGCGCGGTGGCCGCCTCCGTGTCGCGCAGCGCCCAGACTTGGTACGCGACGCCCGGCGTCGGGTCGGTGCCGGCGATGATGCCGGCGGTGTGGCTCAAGAGGTGATGGACGGTGATCGGCGGGAACGCCGACCGCACCGCGAACCAGGGCAGGTAGCGCGCGACCGGCGCCTGGAGGTCGAGATTCCCGGCCTCGTGTTCTAGCATCAGCGCCAGGCTCGTGAACGATTTGCCGATCGACCCGATCTCGAACAGGGTGTCGGGCGTGACTGGCGTCCGCGCGGCGAGGTCGGCGAAGCCGTACGTCGCCACCCGCAGCGTTCGCTCCCGGTCCGTCAGCGCCAGCGCCAGCCCCGGCGTGTTGTCGGCGGCCATCCGCCGCTCGATGATTCGGTCGAGTTGCGCGAACACCGCGTCGTCCATCGCCACGCCCCCCTCGCCGCATGCCGCGCATCGGCGCCCCGACGAGCGATCGTTGGCTCGGGGCATCGACGCGCCGTCAGTCTACCGCGTGTAACCGCCGCCGTTGTCGAGCACCCGACCGGTGATTCCGCGGACCTGCTGAGGCAAGCGGCACGAGCGCGTCGGCGGCGTCCGCGAGTCGAATGAGGCTGCTGGCGTCAGCGATTCACCTATCGTGAGGGTATTGAAACGTCCTCTAAGCAAATCGACGCATCTTCGCGCTTCGGCGAGCTCGGGCTCTCTCCACAAATAAGCTTCCCGTATCGCCGACACGAACCGACCGCGTATTCATTCAATATATTTCAACAATTCTCAACCCTTTTAGGATGGTGCGTCTATTGACTCATCTGGAATCGCAGCCTACAGTTTCCTGGGCTTTCGGAGACCCGTTGCATTCGCGGCGGGCGAACAAGACTCCAGTGCCAACCAAATACGAGGAGAAATGTCTCATGCGGAAGCGAGGTATGCGGTGACTCGATACGTTAGCATGCGTCCAAAGGGTTCCCTGTCGATCGTGGCGTTTCTTGCCTTGCTCGCGATGCTGGCGAACGGCGTGATGTTTGCCTCGGCTCCCGCGGTACGGGCCGCGGACACTCCGATAGAGACGGCCGCACTCGCACCTGAATCTACGCTTGTCTACCTCACACTCACCTTCGATACACAATCGGATCAATGGCAAAGGACGTCTGCACTGATGCAGACGCTTGGGCTTGGTTCCCTCCAAGACCTTATTGCTTCAAGCTCTACGAGCACCTCGAATATCAGTGCCCAAGACCTCGAAGGCAGCGAAGTTGGCATCGTTATCACGAACATTGATTTCGCGACCAATACCGCATCCGGTCTTTCGAGCTTGAGCGGTGGGCTCACCTCGCCAACCAGCGCCGTTTCGGACATGAGCGGGAGCCAGGGTGTGGTCGCGGTGATCAATTCTCCCAATCCTGTCAAGACCTGGGCTGATGCGAAGAGATCCTTGCAGCGGGACGCCAGCGATCGAGGCGTCACCGTTAAATCAACCGACTACGAAGGCGTGACGATCGAGTCAATTCCCGCCGACACCTCGAGCGGCAGCGACGGAACCGCGCAAGCGCTCGTTGACGACACCATTGTTGTCGGCAGCACCATCAGAGACGTGCAGGACATTATCGACGTATCAACCGGCAAAACGGCGCCGCTGAGCAGCACGGACACGTTCAAGAAACTCCAGTCGGCACTGAAGCAAGAGTTTCTCGTCTTCGGGTTTGTCAATGGTCCCGCGCTCGAAAAGGCAGGGATGACGGCAGGTGGTTCTGGTTTCGAATCACTTTCGGCCATCAGCGCCCTAACGGCCTTCACGGCGTTCGTCGCATACGCCGTCGATGAAGGTGTCAGATTTGATTCCCTTGCGGTCAACGAAGACGGGTCATCTCCGATGCCGGCATCGGCGGGCTTCTCCCCTTCATTGGATCGCAGAGTTCCCTCGGACACCTTGTTCTTTGTCGATGGCAACGACCTCAAGCAGACGGGCGTCCTCGATGGTCTGGGGCTTGCCATTGCCCAAGGAGTGCTCGGCGTCGATACCAGCGCGACGCCAACCGCCAGTGAGACACAGAAAGAATATGAAACCGAGATTTTCGAGAGGGCTCGATCCGTGATCGGCTTTAACCTGAAAAGCGACCTCATCGATCAGCTCAAGGGCGAATATGGTCTGGCGATTTGGGGCGCTAACTTGGAGGACCCGTCGAATCTCGGTATTCTGTTCGAGTCCGGCGTCGACAACGAATCTGCCGTGCAGGATGTCGTGTCGAAGATTTCTCTCATGGTGCAATCGGCCGGAAGCGGCCAGTACAGCGTCACTACGAAAACCGTTGGCAACTCGACAATCCAATCGATTGACCTCTCGAGTAGCGGGTATCCGCTGAGCCTTGATTACGGAGTCGTCAAAGGCAAATTGATCATTAGCGTCGGCAATGGCCTTGACACCTTTATGGCCGGCCCGAAGTCGACGCTTGCCGAAAGCCCGGGATACTCCGCCGCGCTCGGTTCGCTGCCTGCGAATCCGCAAACAATCATGTACCTCGACGCCTCGCAGCTCTTCCCTATCGTCGAAGCGCTCACGGGCTCGCTTTCCGGCGCGAGCTCGGCCTCGGGGTCGGCGACTCTCGATGCTGGCGAGGCGTGTGGCAATTACAGTAGCCAGGCGGAAGCGCAGGCTGAGCTCGACGCCGAAGGCGGCTTTAGTTCCGAACTCGACCAGGATTTCGACGGCCAAGCGTGCGAGGACTACTTCGCAACGCCAGAGGCAGCGGCGGCGGCTGCGTCGCCGACGTCCGAGCTGAACTACAACGCCATCAAATCCTTCACGCTGGTTACATACGAGAAGGACGGCATGGCCGGGGCGAGTGCTTTGCTCGCCATCGGATAATCCTCGCTTGAGCGTAAGGTTGAGAATCGGGCGGCCATTGGCCGCCCGGTTTTGTTTTTTGCCGACGAGAGCAATCGTCAGCTATGCTACGATCCTCCATCTGAATTCATGCGCTTGGCCGTGAACTTATGGGATCACGGCATGAGGAGAAGCGTTTGTGGCGACGTTCAACCGCGAACTATTGAAGCAACTTTGTGAAACGCCCGGTATTCCTGGACGGGAAGATCAGATCAGGGCAGTCGTCATCGACGAGATTCGCCCTCTCGTCGACGAGTTGTCGGTCGATGTCATGGGGAACGTCGTCGGTGTCAAGCGCGGCAATGCTGGGCCAAAGGTGATGATCGCCGCCCATATCGACGAGATTGGTTTCCTGGTCAAGCATATCGACGACCAGGGCTTCATCCGCCTCCAGCCCGTCGGCGGTTTCGATGCCCGCGTACTCGTCGCGCAACGGGTGCTTGTGCACGGCTTTGGTGGCAAGGTTCACCGAGGGGTCGTGCAGGCGGCGGCCAAACCGATCCATCTGCTAGAACCTGGCGAAGCCAAACCGACGAAGCTTGACGATCTCTTTGTCGATATCGGCTTGGCGGTTGACGACGTGAAGGCATCGGTCGAAGTCGGTGACATGGTGACGATGGACAGAACGCTGGAAACGAACGATGAGATCGTAATGTCGAAGTCGCTCGACGATCGCGTTGGTGTCTACGTGATGATTGAAGCCATTCGGGCGCTGCAGTCGGCAGAAGCCGAAATCGTGGCTGTAGCGACGACACAGGAAGAAGTCGGACTCCGCGGTGCGCGGACCGCCGCCTTCACGCAAGATCCGGACATCTCGATTGCGCTTGACGTGACCCTCGCTCTCGATATCCCTGGCGCCAGCGCGGAAACGGCCGTGAGCCGGATCGGCAAGGGACCGGCGATCAAGATTTTCGACTCTTCCCAATTGACCCATCCGAAGCTCGTCCGCCACGTCCGCGATGTTGCTGAGCACAACAACATTGCCTATCAGCTTGAAATTCTGCCTCGTGGCGGAACCGATGCTGGGGCGATGCAGTTGAACAAGGCGGGTTCAGCGGCGATTACTCTTTCGATTCCTTGCCGCTATGTCCATACGGTGAATGAAATGGCGAGCATCAAGGACATCGACGACGCGGTCAATCTGCTTGCCGCATATCTCAAAGATGCCGGAAGTCGAAGTTATGGATATGAGACGGGGTAGGTTGGCCCGGACCTAAGCGTTGGCGTAACCAAACGATTCGCGGGACCGTTATGATGGTCAGACAATCATCTGCTGGCGACGATGGAAACGTTGATTGACCATTCCCTTTGCCGAGCCGGAAAGACACGTGTTAGCGTACGTACTACAAGTCTCTGATTCAGGGATTCAGACTGGCATGTTGATTCGGGGCGCGATCATTCGGATCATCCGCTCCGCGAAACTCTGCACGGAAAGGATAAAGCAGGTCGCGTCGATATCTGACCGCGGCCGCGAGGAGGTTCACTAGATGGCATCAGAATCTGATCCACGGCTGGCGCCGTTGACCGATGAGGAACGCAGCGAACTCGATCAACTTGTTCAGACAATGAAACATACGTCTCCTCGAGTCAGTAGACGTGACTTCCTGCGCTGGTCGGCGGTAGCGGCGGGCGCCGTCGCGACTGCCCGCTTCGGCATTGACCAAGTCACCGCCGCGCCTTCAGGTTCATCGAACGGGCTCGTCGGCTTTCAGGATCAAGAGATCGAGAAGAAAGTCACGATCAACGTGCCATTCAATCCGTTCGGCCAGGCGGTCACGCTCGACCCCCATCAGACGGTGAACTGGGGGCCATTCTGGGTCGCGTTTCCGAATGTCTGGGGCGGTCTCGTTCGCTACGATGAGAACGCGAAAGTGCAGCTCGACTTGGCCGAGAGTTACACCGTAAGTGATGACGGGCAGGTCTACACATTCAAGATCCGCGGCGATGCGAAGTATGCGAGCGGTAACAGGGTCGTTGCGGACGATTTCATCAAATCATGGCAGCGAGCCCTGAACCCGAGCAGGCCCTCGCCGATGTCGCAGTTCATGGCCCAAATCCAGGGCTATAACAATTACATTAAGAAGAAGAGCGACAAGCTCGGCATCCGCGCGGTCGACGATGCGACTGTAGAGGTCAAGCTCGGCAAGCCGTACAGTTTCTTCCTGTCCCACATGGCTTCGTTCGTATGGAGCGTTGTCGATCCGAAAGTGCTCGACAAAGAGGGCGAAACGAACTTCGTGCTAAAGGACGCCGGAACAGGTCCCTGGCGGTTTACGGAGTTCGATCCGAGCACGCAGTTCACGATGGCGCCAAACAAAAACCACTACGGTGGCAACTCGCCGTCGATCACAAAGATCGTGTGGCCGTTCGTTAATGGTCCGGATGCGGACACAACCGCGCTCAATCTTTACAAGAAGGACGAAGCGGTCTCCGCGGATGTGCCGCTCTCGCTCAAAGGCGCGGTCGAGGGCGATCCCGATCTCTCGCAACAGATGATCAAGATCCAGCCTTATGGTTCGACCCAATCGATTGCAATGGACTTCAAGCAGAAGCCATTCGACGACGTTCGCGTCCGGCGTGCGGTCGCCATGGCCGTCGATCGCGACAAGTGGGCGAACGAGATTTGGGAAGGAACATGGGCTCCGGCCACCGCGTTCACGCCGCCAGTCGTCTCGGCGACGAGCAATTATCAATTGCCGAGCGGTCTCGGATTCAACGTCGACGAGGCGAAAAATCTCCTAAAGGAAGCAGGCTTCGAAAACGGCCAGGGTTTGCCGGAAATCACGTATTACGAGCCAGCTGAGGATACCGACGATGTGAAGGATCGCTGGAAGGCGCTCCTCGACATGATCAAAGCGAACATTGGGATGGAGATCACCCACGATACCTCAAAGACGCTAGAGCAGATCATGTCGCTGCAAACCGACAACGGCGGGCGACAGTTCGACGTTATTTGGTGGTGGAACGTAACCGAAACGCCGCACCTGTTGAGCGATGTGTTTACGTCGACCTCAAGCTACATGAAGGGTGTGTTCAACTGGAACGGCAAGCTCGAAAAATCCGGCGACTTCGATCCGGGTGCGGACTCAAAGGCGTTCGATGATCTTGTCAAGAAGGCGGACGTCGATAAAGACGAAGCAACCCGCAATGACCAATACAAGCAGGCCGAGGAACTCGCGCTCAAGAACGCAGTCTATGTTCCCCTCGGCAACTGGGTACAAATGTATGTTCAGAAGCCATGGCTCCAGGGCACGAAGCAAGGGCCGTGGACCGGGCGGCTACCCGCCTGGTTTAACAAGGATGTCGTCGTCGTTAAGCACTAAATTGGCGTCAATGTCGACAGAAACGACGGCCTCAGTCACGCAACTGAGGTCGTCGTATTGTCCTTCGCCGTGGGCAAAGGTCACGAAGACTTGCCTAAGCTTGTCCTGATGTTTGAGTATTTTGCGCGGCAGTGGCCGAATTTTTCGTGGTAGTTCGCTTTTTGGGCGCCACCAGCGACTTCCAAGCGCCTCTGAGGTTTTCTTCGCTGACGGCGTAGAAGACACGTAGCGATCCGTCTGAACGCCATGCAAGGGTGTAGCGGCCGCTGTTGGTGCCATCAGGTCGTTCTTTCAGAACACCATAGTTGCCTCGCCATTTAAAGTCGCTGACTCCGGGGGAGTGGTTTCGCCATTCGTCGATGGCATCGCGCCAAACACCTCGCGTTTCGTCGGGGTTCACGCGGGTGATCACTCTGCGATGGCGGAGATCGCGAATCGTCAACCGCGAGGTGTCGTCGGACTCGTCAACGGCGACTATTTCCACTCCCGAACTTGGCGCAACTTCATAGGCATCCGGCTCGCCAATATGCTCGCTGACCAGCTTCTGCTCGAGCGGCACTTCTGCTTCCGGCATCGGAGGCTCCAACGCCGGTCGTTCAGGAGCGCGAACGGGTCGGCGTTGGCTTGCTTCGTTTCCGCGAGCGCGAGCAGGCAGCGGGGCTGCCGCACTCGACCTCACCATCTGCACGATTTCGTCTCGACTGGCGATTTCGCTCTTGTCGAGTCGTCGAACGAAGATGTGGCCCGGCGCAAGCGCATACGGTTTGTTGGCGCCTTCTGGCACGCGCACGGCGAGAACACTCTTGCCGCCAGACTCGATAACTTCGAGATTCACGTCGATCGGCGGCGTGATCTCCGCCAGGATGTCCTTGCGAAGCGAATCTGCAGCTGCGGATGGCACAGGAATTCCCGCGATTGGGCGCCGTTCATGGGTGCTGGCCCCGACGAAGATCGTGCCGCCGCTCGTGTTGGCAAATGCCGCTACGTCCTGCAGGACTGCACGCGTGCCTGACCGCTTGTTTGCCAGATGCTCGTGGAACGATTGAGTGGCGGAATTGCCGTGCAATCGTCCGAGACGAACTTCGTCCGCGGGTGAGGTGATTGGAAAAACAGGACGAGTCCGCGAAAAGTCGACTCCGAGGAAGAGATCTTTGAGCGCTTGGAAGGACCGTTCAGGCAAGAGCGCTTCGGTCGGCCGCTCGCCCACGCCAAAGACACCTTCGCGCGTAAGATCGCGCTCGAGGCGGTGGGCATCCGAACCCTGGATGCAATGCATCCGGCGCGGATATTCGGCTTTTGTGCCACTAAAGAAGCGAGTGGTCGACCGGGCACGGTTGCCGAGATTCAAATCGGTGACTTCGAGCGCGTGCAAGTGCGGGTCCTGGGTATAGGCGATCTTTGTTTGTCCGCCAAAGTTGAGCCCGAGCATGGCGATACCATGCGTCGAGTTCACGTGTGCTCCAATCACCAACGCACCCGCGTCGCTTAGCAGTCGGTAGGTGCGGAGGACGTCAGTCGTCGCGCCGACCTCGCCGCTGCCGAATTTACCTTCTGGCACGCCGAGCGTCAGAAGCATGTGCTCCATCATGCGTACAGTTGTGCGCTCGGGGAAAATGGCCAGAATATGAAATCCGAACGTTGCCGTGAATTCGAATCCTGGCAACAACAGGATCTTGGCGAGCAGGCGCCGATATTCCGCGAGGCGATCGCGTTCTTCAACCGCGAGCCGGCCCAAGGATTCGAGCAATTCAAAATCTTCAATCTCGCGCCACAGGTCGGCGTAGCCGCGAACCGAGTTGTGATCGGTAAAAGCGACTATGTCGAGATCGCGCTCTTCAGCCTCATGCAGAATGTCGAGGAACGTGATGTCGGATTGCTGATAATCGATCGAGGCCGGCGTGTGAATGTGCAGATCAATGCGATACCAGTGCATACGGCCAGGTTCTGGTGCCGGAGCTGGTAACTCTGGCTTCACGACGCTCGTTGGACGAGTCGACGAAGCGCGCCGCCGCCTCTGATTCGAAGGAGGTCTCGGGCCAGATTGTGTTTGCTTGTCGTCGTCAACCATGCCTGCATACTGACAAAAATACGCGCCGAACGCCGACTATCACTTCAAAATAAGACTACCACGCGCGCGAGTGGCATCAATTCATTTCTTAACGCCGCGGCTTCGGGAATTGGGGAAGACAACGTTTCCTCCGTTCATGGACGGAATGGAACGACCTTTGCGCAACGCGACATGCCCGAGAATGAGTTGGGTGATCAGATGGAAAGGCTCCAGGCAATGGTCGAAGCGACAAGATTGAACGAGGCCCGGCGTGCGGCGATTGCGGCAATCGATGAGGCGACAGTTGATTTGATCGCGCTCTCGAAGTACATCCATGACAATCCAGAAATCGCGCTTCAGGAGTACAAATCAAGCGCTGCATGCGCAGATTTTCTCGAGCAACGAGGTTTTGCGGTCTCCCGAGGCATTGCCGATCTTCCTACGGCGTTCCAGGCGGAAGCTCGGGACGGAGCGGAAGGACCGCGAATCGCCTTTGTCTCGGAATACGACGCGTTGCCCGGTGTTGGCCATGGTTGCGGGCACAATCTGATCGCGATTGCCGGAATCGGAGCAGGTCTCGGCCTGAAAGCAGCACTAGCGCTGCTGACGGGTACGGTCACGGTCTTCGGCACGCCGGCCGAAGAGGCGATCGGTGGCAAGATCATCATGGCGGACGCTGGTATCTTCGATCCGGTTGACGCGGCGATGGGAGCGCACCCGGGCACGATTGAGGCCACGTGTCCGACCGTTGAAGGAAGCGGTCAGGCGCTTGCCTGCCAAGCCGTCCGTATTGAGTTTCGGGGTAAAGCGGCGCACGCCGCGTCTGATCTCTATAACGGCGTGAACGCCCTGGATGCTGTCATTCAAGTCTTTAACGGCGTGAGTGCTCTCCGCCAACACATCAGGAGCGATGCCCGGTTCCACGGAATCATCACGCATGGCGGAGATGCGCCGAACGTTATTCCGAACTTTGCGGCCGCCGAGTTTTACGTCCGCGCACAGACGCTCAGCTACATGAATGAGCTTGTAGAGAAACTGAGGCATATCGTCGAAGGCGCCGCGTTGATGACTGGTGCAGAACTCACCTTCGACATGCCGGAGCGGGCGAACTACGACATGATCACGAATCACGCAATGGCGAAACGGCTCAAGAAGAACCTCGACGACGTAGGGCTCATTCGGCCAGAAGCGATTGCGGAAGAGGGCAGCGGATCGACCGATTGGGGCAACGTGAGCTATCGGGTGCCTTCGGTCGAAACGAGCTACCCGATTCTCGACCATGTCTGCACCTGGCATAGCCAGGAGGTGGTCGACGCGGCCGATTCTGAGATGGGCTACCAGAACACTGTCTTGGTCGCGAAGGCGATGGCCTTAACGGGCGCCGACTTACTTGCCGACCCGGCCGCGTTAGTCGAAATCAAGGAACAGTTCGTCAGGGAACGAGCGGCGAGAGGCGGCTCCTAGTCCTAAGATGAACTTTCTGCGCCGCCAATCCACGCCGTCATGCCGCATGATGTCGAAGCATCTGCCCTTCAAGAAGGCGGTGCCAAGCACGCGCAGATCCTCCGCCGCACGCCCGGAATGACGAGAGTGAACGCGCGCTGACCCTCTTAGCGGCTCACTGATCGTTGGCCATCGAGGCGTCGTAGTAGACAAGGCTGATTGAAGTGCCTGGAGGGAGCCAGGCGCCAAAATTGGCGCCATTGTCTTGGACGCCAACGACGTCATGGTCCACGATGCCTGCGGCGTCGAGATCGATGCCGAAGCTTTCGATGTGCGCTTTGGAGACCGGGATTTGGTCGGTTATCGCGAATCCTTCCTGCTCCAGTTGGGCAACTGCCTCGCCGAGGGGCGCGCCCTGAATTTCGCGCGGGATCTGAATCTTGTCGCCGACACTTACGACAAGCGTCACCGTGTCTTCGGGCCGGGCTTCATCGTTCGGTTCAGTTGTGATGACCTTGCCTTCGGGCACCTCCGTGCTGGCCTGTTCTTGCCGCTGCACGGTGAGGCCTTTACCTTCGAGCAGCGCCTGTGCGTCGTCGGCAGGCAACCCGAACAGTTTCATGTCTTGGATGTTGACTGTGCCCGACCCGGAACTGGTTGTGACTTGGATGGCCGAGCCGGCCGGCAATGTTTCACCCGCCGCGGGCTGCTGATCGATGATCTGACCCTCGGCAACTTCGCCGGAAGGAGCAGTACCCGATTCCTCGATAGAAAGACCAAGCGGTTCGACGGTTGCTCGGGCATCGTCAATCGTCAAATTAGCAAGGGCGGGAACTTGCACTGGCTCGGGGGTTGTGGATTCGACCGGCACAATATCCGGCGATGTCGGCTCCGCCGCCGCGCTCGTCCGTGTCGGGTCGATGACGACTTCGTTTTCTAGGGTTGCGGTGGGATTGTTCTCCTCACCAAGATCGCGAAGGCGGGAAGGGAGGTGAAACCCGAACCAAAGTAGCGCCGCGAGGGCCGCGAAGACGAGGAAGCCAACGATCCAAGAGGTGCAGCCGCTTCCTTGTTCCTTCATTTGCCTAGCGGCGACCGTGCGATCCGGCGCTCCGACCCACGTTTCTCCGACGACTCGGCCCGGCGCGGGCGTCGCCCGCGCCATCTGCGCCGGCGGCAGATTGACGGTCGTCCGACTTGCCACAGCCGCTTTCGCAGCTTGGCGGGAAGCTGACTGTCCCTGACCAGGAGTTCTCCAGGTAGTCAGCGCGTCGGCGAAGGAGCTTGCCGACGGGAATCGCTTGGTCGGATCCTTGGCGAGCGCGCGCATAATGACGTCGTTCACCGAGCGGGGGACCGCAGGATTGATCTTGGCCGGAGGAATCGGCGGCTCATTGACGTGCTTCATGGCGATGCCGACGGGTGTGTCGGCGTCGAACGGCAGTTGACCGGTCACCATCTCATAGGCGACCACGGCGAGCGAATAGATGTCTGAGGACGGCGTCGCCATCAAACCGCTTGCCTGTTCCGGCGAGACATAGTGCACAGTCCCGAGCCCGGTGCCGGCGACCGTCAGGTCGGTGTCGGCGAGGCCCTTTGCAATCCCGAAATCGACGACCTTGGCCAGGCCGTCCTCATCGACGAGGATGTTCTGCGGCTTGATGTCGCGGTGAACGAAACCGCGTTCGTGGGCGTAGTCCAGCGCCGAGGCGACTTGCTCAGTTAGTGAAGCGACATCGTCCGGGTCGAACGGACCCTCAGCCTCGATGATTTGCTGCAGATTGTCGCCAGCACCATATTCCATGACGATGTACGGCGTTTCGCCTTCCTCGCCTACATCGTAGATATCGATGATGTTGGGATGGGTGAAGCTGGCAGCCGCTTGGGCCTCACGCTCGAATCGGGCGCGGAAATTCGGATCCCGCGCATATTGCGCGCGCAGCATCTTGATCGCGACCGGACGATTGAGGAGAAGATCATGGCCGAGGTAGACCTCGGCCATCCCACCTTCACCGATCAGGCGGTCGATTCGGTAGCGCCGGTTGATGGTTTTTCGCTCCAACGAGTTGGCGCCTCCGATTACCGAACGATGCCTAAATTGGGCGCGCAAAAAACGTTCGCGACATTCGCCAGCCCCGTGTCAAGTCACAATTATCCATTTTCCCGCACAAGCGCAGGAACGCACGCGATCGGCCGGCAAACGAATACGCTCGCGCTTGCCCCGAGACTGCGATGCAAGCGCTCAGCAATTGCTCTCGCCTCACCTTCCTGATTTGTCAAAGTGTAATGGCTCGGCCCGGCCCCGGTAATGGCGACTCCAGCCGCGCCCGCGGCGCGGAACGCTCCGGCGAGGTCTTGCAAGTGCGGAAAGGCTTCGTATAGCGGTCGAGCGAACGCGTTGGGAAGGGACTGAGGGTCCACCGCCTGAGTCGATTCGATGCGGCGGGCAATTGTCGATATGGTCTCGCCCGAGGAACAATCGGTCGCGACTAATTTGCTGAACATCGAACGAGTCTTGTTCGGGATAGCTATTTGCGGGCTAGCGAGGATTATCCAGGCATCAAGTGTCCCATCGATCCGTTCAAGCTGCTCGCCTCGCCCGTGTCCAATCGCGGTTCCGCCGACGAGAAAGAAGGGCACATCGCACCCAAGTTTTAGGGCCAATTCGAACAACACTTCGCCGTCTGATTCGATGTTCCAGAAGCTGGCCAGTGCCCGAAGCGTCGTCGCCGCGTCGCTGCTCGCGCCGCCCAGTCCGGCCGCGATCGGAATCTGCTTTTCAATCTGCACGGTTGCGCCTTGATCGATCTGACAATGATCGCGGAGGGCTATCGCTGCTGCTTCGGCAAGGTTCGCCTCAGATGCGAGTGAGGCGTCGATTGCGACCTTGAGATGACTGTTGGGCTCGATGGTTATCACATCGCAGAGATCGATCGTTTGAAAGATCGTCGCAATGTCGTGGTATCCGTCCGATCTGCGACCGAGCACTTCGAGTCCAAGATTCAACTTAGCTAGCGCCCGCGCCACGATGCGCGTCATGGTAGTAGCTCTTCGGAGCCGATGAGCGTCAGCCGCACCCACTCGTCGACTGAAATCGTCTCCGCTCGCCGGCTCGATTCGATTCCAGCAGCGAGCAAGAGTCGTTGGATGCGATCCTTTGCCAATCCCAGCTCAGAGGAAAGCGAATTCGCGATTTGTTTTCGTTTCTGGCGGAATCCAGCGGTAACGAGCCGGAAGAACAGCACCTCGCCACTCGCTGGAAGCGGTCGGTCAGCGCGCGGAACGAGCTCGACAACGGCCGATTCGACCTCTGGACGCGGGAAGAAGACGTCTGCAGGCACGATGAAGACGATGCGAGCAGTTGCGTAGAACTGAGTGGCGACACCAAGAATCGACATGTTTGGCGGCGAGGCGGCCATACGCTCCGCCACTTCCTTTTGGACCATAACCGTCATCCGAGTCGGTGGCAGCGGATCTTCGAGCGCATGCCGCGTGATTGCGGCTGCGACCGAATAGGGCAAGTTGGCGACGATCTGATATCGCTCATTCGGCGCGACGAGTTCTTCGAACTCGACTTGGAGAGCGTCCGCTTCGATCAATTCGAAGTTGACGCGATCCCCGAATAGATTTCGAAGGTGCTTGGCCAACCTGGAATCGAGCTCGACCGCGATCACCCGCCCCGCTCGAGTCAGAAGTTCCTCGGTCATGATGCCGAGGCCCGGCCCGATTTCGACGACGGTCGTGCCGCGATCGATTTCCGCCGCGTCGACGATTTCGCGAACGACATCGCGGTCGAGGAGAAAGTTTTGGCCCATGCCCTTGCTTGGGCGGATGCCGAGATGGGTGAGCAGTCCCCGCCAACTTTGGAACGTGGTTGGCAAGACCGTGGTGTGATCAGAGGTTGAGGTCATCCCGCTAGTGTAAGCGCGCCCGGTTCAACCGAAAACGTCACGGGAGAGCTTCCATGAAGCTCGCCATCCAATTGGACGCGAGCGGGCACGTTCGTTTCGATGCGGACCGAGCGGACGGGGAGGTGAGTAAACTTGGGATGGTTGATATGTTTGCCGCGATACACGTTCGGCACTTGCCGCACTAATTCGAATTTGCCGATGTCGCCGATGATTGCCACATCGAGTACGCCGTCGGCGATCTCCGCCATCGGGGCGACTTTCATCCCACCCGCCGCGTACTTGGCGTTCGCAACTAACACCGAGATTGCCGATCCTGTCACCCGTTGCCCGTCGGCCTCGACCGCGACGTGTAATTTCTCATAGCTGAACAGTGCGCCGCCTAAACTCCAGAGATAAGGGAGCACGCTGCCGGGCATCTTTGTGGTCAAAGCGCGCTCAGCGACCGCCGCATCGAAGCCAAGCCCGGCCAAGTTGAGGAAAACACGCGAGCTACCGTCTGCGTAGGTGGCGCGGCCAATGTCGATCGCACGGCGCGCGCCATTCAGACAATGGTCGAGCGCGTGAGTGACGTCAGTCGGTGTACCAACGGTACGCACAAAATCGCTGCCGTGGCCAGAGGGGATGAGCCCGAGTGGTACATCTTTGCCGCTCGCGACCAATCCATTCGCGACTTCGTTAAACGTACCGTCCCCGCCGACGGCAATCACAATTTCGGCGCCTCGATCGAGAAGGCGTTGTGCCGCTTCGGGAGCGTCATTTGGACCCGTTGTGAGATAGATCTCGTGGGGCCGACCAGTCGCTTGCAACGCCGTAGCGACCTTGGGCAAGAGCCCCAGCGTCTTTCCACCGCGCGACGCAGGATTGAGTACAACGGCGATCATCGACAACTCCAGTGCGACTCGACACGGCAGGGAGGCTACAGTTCGACAAGGATTCCCGTGCCAGAAACGACCTCGCCGATGCGCCACAGGTTGAGATGGTCGCGGGCAAACGCGGTTTCAAGATCTGCCGCCACATTTGCCGGGACCGCCAGTAAGAGCCCACCGGATGTTTCAGGATTGTAGAGCAGAGTAGCCAAATCTGGAGCGATGGCCCCCGCCATCGTCACGCCGCCTTCAGGATGATTCGCGAAGTAATCACGGTTTCGGTTGAGGCCACCTGGAATCTGACCGTCAGCAACGTACTTGAGCGCGCCAGGCAAAAGGGGCACAGCGGTCGCGAAGATCCGTAACCCTACGTCGCTCTTCTCCGCTACTTCATGGGCGTGTCCAAGTAAACCGAACCCGGTGATGTCAGTGCAAGCAGAAACCTGGGTTGTTCGCGCGGCAAGCGAGGCGGCACGGTTGATCGTCATCATCGACTTAACGCCCGCATCGAGGTCGGACGCATCGACGCGGTCGTTTTTGAGCGCGGTCGTGACCACGCCGGCGCCGATTGGCTTCGTCAGGTAGAGAAGGTCGCCAGGTTTCGCGCCTGCCTTCGTCAGAATTTTGCTAGGATCGATTTTGCCGGTAACGGCGATGCCATATTTCGGTTCGACGTCGGTCACGGTATGACCACCGGCGATAACGCCGCCGGCTTCCTCCATGATTGCGGCCCCGCCCTCGAAGATTCGAGAGAGGATTTCCGCGGGCAAATCATCCGGGAAAGCAGCGATATTCAGACCAAAGAGCACCTCGCCGCCCATGGCGAAGATATCGCTCACGCTGTTCGCCGCCGAAATTGCGCCGAACGTGTAGGGGTCATCGACAATTGGGGCAAAGAAATCAACCGTCTCGACGATCGCAATGTCGTCGGACAGCAAATACACGGCCGCATCATCGCTTGTTTGCAAGCCGACGAGCAAATCGGGATGTGTGCGCACTGAGAGCGGGCGCAGAACCTGCGCCAGGGCCCCCGGGCCCATCTTCGACGCTCAGCCAGCGCAACCAGCCAGTGTTGTCAAACGTATTTCGTCTCGATTGGCCACGAGTTCTCTTTCACGCGCAAGTTCGCGAGTTCGTGAAATGGGCAAGCGGTCGCGCCTCGGCGGCGATGATAGGCTTCAACCTAATCGTCGTCAAACGACGCGGGAGATCGAAAGGAGTTCGAATTAGTGACCGAGCGAACCACGTTGCATCTGACGCCGAAGGACGTCTGGGATCGACAACGAAATCAGTCCGAGTACATCCCCGAAGCGTACGAGCGTGACGGATTCATTCACTGCACCGATGGTGACGAGAATCTCCTCAGCGTCGCAACCTTTTTTTACTCGAACGACGCGCGCGACTTTGTGGTGCTCACTCTTGCGGTCGACAAGATCCGATCCGAGGTGAAGTACGAAGACCCGGATCGCATCTATCCGCATATCTACGGACCGTTGAACACTGATGCCGTGATCGGCATCAAAGCAATCGAGCGATCGGCAGATGGTCAATTTGACCGGATCGTGACCGCAGAGTGATGACCATGAGTCTTCAAATGTATGAAACCAAAGACGAGGCGAACCGGGCAAAACGCTACAACCGAATTCGCCTCGCGACATTGGCCGGGAAGTCGGCTTGGTCTGCTGTCGGCTTGGGGCTCTTTGCATTCACTGGCAATTCCACCCGCCTGAAGAAAACACTGGAAGCATTCTCGCCCGAAACGAGGCTCGTCAGGCCTGCGTTTATTGCGTCTGTAATTGCCGCGAATTGGTTATGGGACTTGCCGGTTGGGCACCTGGCAGGTCACCGAGTCGAACGCAAATATGGGCTGACGAAACAAACGAGTCGCGGTTGGCTTCGTGATCAAAGCGTTGGTCTTGGCGTCGGTCTCGCTTTGGCCGTGCCCGCGCTAACGGGCGCGAACGAGGTCATGCGGCGGCGTCCACGCGATTGGTGGATCGTTCTGTCGGCGGCGACAATCCCTGTCTCCGTCGTCCTCAGTAACTTGGCGCCGGTCCTCATTATGCCTTTGTTCAACAAATTCGAGCCTCTGTCTGACAAAGATCTTGCGGCGCAGATTGAGGAGCTGGCAGCTCGATCGGGCATGCCAATCGCCGGTGTTTACTCGATGGACATGAGTCGCCAGACCGAAAAGGCTAACGCCTTTTTTACAGGAGTTGGCAACACCAAGCGGATCGTGCTCGCCGATACGATGCTCCACAATTTCCCCGAGAACGAAACGATGGGCGTCGTAGCGCATGAGCTCGCGCACCAGGTTCACCGGGACATGTGGACGTTGATGGCGATGGGGACGACGACGACGCTGTCCGTGGCCTGGGGCGTCAGCAAGATCGGGCCGGGAGTCGTCGCGTGGATGAACGACACGACGGGCGTCGAGACGATTTCTGATTTCGCGGCACTTCCGGTCTTAGGTCTAGTTGCCGCGGCCATTGGGCTTTCCTTGACGCCGCTCAACTCCGCCATCAGCCGGTTCATTGAGCGTCGCGCCGATCAATTTGCACTTGAACAGACCCGAGATGGTCGCAGTTACGCGGAAACGATGGCCAGGCTGGGTCGCCAGAACCTGGCCGACCCGTCACCTTCGCGACTCGTCGCCACACTCTTGTACAGTCATCCTCCGATCGCCGAACGCATCGCACGAGCGCTCGTGTTCCAGCAATCGATTGAGCACATTTCCAACTAGATTGACCTGCAAATCGCTCTTTTTAGGCGCCTGTTTGCGGTAAACTGACGACCTCATAGGGAGGTCAGCGGTAACCCAAACAACTCGCTGTCGCCAGCCGGGGCCCAATTGAGGGAGGGGATTCGATTGGATGAAAATGCTTCAACTCGAGGCGATACATTTGTCTGGCGGCAAGGCAGTTCTGAAGTTGTTCTGTCCCGGGAAAGCGATGGCTGGAGCGTCATCTTCGCATCAACTGGAAAGCTCGCGGGTCCGCGCCATGTTATCTACGAAGCCAAGCACAAGGAAGCGAAATACGCCGCATGGGACGTGATGGCTCGGGTCGTACGGGCCTCGAGCGATGAAGAGCAAGGTCTGCGCGTCGCGAGATCTGCCGCCCGCTGGATGCGCGACACCGGCACCGGCAGCGATTATGACGATTAGCCAATTGCCGGGCCGGAGCCGATAGGCCGTGCCTGAATTGCCGGAAGTCGAGACGATTCGCCGGATCGTAGAGCAGGAGCTAGTCGGCCAGGAAACTTCAACTGTCGTCGTTCGACTGCAAAAGCTGTTGCGAACCTCTCCAGTTCCCTCGCTTGAACCACTGAAAGGCAAGCGTCTTCAGCATGCGCGGCGGCGGGCCAAAGTGCTGATGCTGGACTTCGACGACGACTTGACGCTGATGATGCATCTCAAACTCGCCGGCCAAGTCGCGGTAATTCGTGGCGACGGCCGTCGATTTGTCGCCGGTCATCCGGTGCCGAATCCCGATGGTCCGTATCCGCACAAGTCCACACACGTCGAGTTGCACTTTGAATCCGGGGCTGTGCTTTACATCAGCGATCTCCGGCAGTTCGGCTGGTTGCGCCTGATGCCCCGCGCTGATGCCGAGTCTGAGCTCGCCAAGATGAAGTTCGGACCAGAAGCATTCGGGCCGGAGATGGTCACGATCAACCATTTGCGCGAACGGCTAGCGCGCCGCTCAATTCCGATCAAAACCGCCCTGCTCGATCAATCGTTGCTCGCCGGACTCGGCAACATCTACGTCGACGAGGCACTGCATCGCGCAAAGATGCACCCTACGACGCCGGCAAATTCGATCAATGGTAAGAACTTGATGGCCCTCCACGAAGCGATTGGGTGGGCGCTCGAACGGGGCGTCGCCCAAGGTGGGGCAAAGATTATCCACAACAAGGCATACCCCATTGACGGATTTCCGGCTGTTCACGGGCGAAGTGGGGAGACGTGCCCCGTATGCGGCGCATTAGTTATGAAAACGCGCGTCGGCGCTCGGGGAACCTATTTTTGCCCCGTTTGCCAACGCGAGAAACGAGTGACTAAGGCCGGAAGTCGGAGTCGGCCGTGATTGTGCCCACGAACGCGGCGATGAGTTTCGCCGCATTCTCAAGGTCGGCGAGGCTGACGACTTCGTTCGGCGAGTGCATGTAACGATTCGGAATCGAAACCAAGCCAGTCGCCGTGCCCGCGCCCGACCGAATCATCGCGTCCGCGTCAGTGCCGCTCGATCGCGGCGCCCCTTGGACTGGGCAGTCAAGCCCCATCGTTGCGGCAGTATCTCGAAGTCCCTCGAACACGACTGGATTCAACGAAGCGCCGCGGCTGAGCACTGGACCTCCGCCTAGGCGAACTTCCCCATCGCTCTTTTTGTCGGCCTCGGGATAGTCGGTTGCGTGCGTGACGTCAATCGCAATCGCAACGGCGGGCGCTAGTTGGAACGTCGCGGTAAACGCGCCGGCGAGTGAGACTTCTTCTTGCACCGCGGCCAGTGCATAAACGTCCGCGTCAGGTCGGGATGATGAGAGCAGCCGTGCGGTTTCCAAGGCGACGAACGCGCCAACTCGATCGTCCATACTTCGCGAAACGCAGAGATCATCGGTCAAGTGCATAAAGTTCGCGTCGATCACCGCCGGGTCGCCAACTTGAACGTGCGCTTTCGCGTCCGCTTTGTCTTTTGCCCCGATGTCGATCCAGAGATCGCGGGTTTTGACGCCCTTATCGCTGTCCTCGCGGCGAAGAAGGTGGGCGGCTTTGCGGCCGACAACTCCGCTGACATCGCCCTGGGAGGCTGCGATGCGGACTCGCTGGCCGACAAAGACGGCGTCGTCCCAACCGCCGATCTGATCGAACCAAAGAAAGCCCTGATCGTCGATATGCGTGATCATAAGGCCGATTTCGTCGATATGACCTTCAATCACGATCTTTGGACCGCCTTCGTTCCTCACGCGGGCGAAGGAGTTGCCAAGAACGTCGCCGAAGATTTCGTCCGCGAACGTCGCCGCTTCTTCACGCCAAACCAGCGCGGGCGCGCGCTCGAAGCCGGAAGGGCCCGGCGTGTCGAGCAGCCGTTGCAAGAAGTCAAATGCGCGTTGTTCCACGGGCGACCCCACCTCTTGATGAGCATACTTGGCTGGTTGACTCGTGGCCAATCGTCGCCGGTTCAGTTAGTCGCGTCAAGCAGTCGGTTGTTCTTCGATCCGTGGTAGCTGCTTCGCGTTCAGTCGCTTCTCGAGTGCTTCGGTCATCGCTTGAGCGAAACGGCGAGCGATTGCTTGGTGGGTGGATTCGTCCGGTTGAAACGAAGTGCCATTGAGATAGTGGAGCGCCGAATTCTCGGTCTGCGCTGTTTCATGGAGATTGGCGATGGTGGCGCCCATCGCGGCGGCCAGGCGGGCGATGGATCCATTCCATTGCTCGATTACCGCTTTTACCGCATCGTGCTTTGCGAGTTGAGCCGCGACAAGTTCCGGCGTGAGATCCGGAATATTACCGACGACGACCACCGGACCTCGTGCCTGAAGGAGCAGAAGAAGCGAAGCGAGCGTTTGTTCGAAAACCTCGAGTGGCGTCCCCGCGAGCAAATCTTCAGGGCCGGCCCAAACCGTCGCAATATCAAAATCGGCGTCTTCCGCGAGTTCGGCCAGGCGCTCCCGGAGGTCTACGATCTTCGCGCCGGGGCTCGCTAGGTCGATGAGCTCAATCGAGCCCCGATCCATAGAGGCGAGCAGTCTCGAATTCCAGCTCGCGCCGGATTCCGCTGTGCTCTCGGCGGATATATTCAACCATTGCAGGACATCGGGAATGACTGCAGGTGGCCGCTCAGCTTCCGCGTTTTGGCGGGCGTCGGCCGTAAAAACGACGAGTGTGCCTACCAAGGCGATTGCGAGCATCGAGAGGACTATGAAGTAGCCGACCACAGAACGCGCCTTACTTCACGAGATTTTCGTCGCCGAACTTGAGTTCTCGCACTGCGTTCGCAACGGCGTTGCGATCGATCCCGATCGTTACGCCAAGATCATCGAATAGGTCGATCACCTCTTCGGTCGCGACATTGCCGGGCGCGCCCGGGGCAAATGGACAACCGCCAAGACCGCCGGCGGACGAATCGAAAATTGCAATGCCGTAGTCGAGCGCCGCACGGATATTGTCGACTGCTCGCCCGAACGTGTCATGGAAATGCAGCGCGAGCTTGTCTGCTGGCAGCTGCGCACAAACGACGTCCAGTAGTTGGCGGACGTGAACGGGATCGGTCTTGCCGATGGTGTCGGCAAGCGAAACTTCGTCGCATCCGATCTCAAACAGCTTGGAAGCAACGCGGAGCGCAGACTCGGGGGCGACATATCCCGCAAATGGACACTCAAAGGCAACCGAGACATATCCCCTGAGCCAGATTCCGCGGTCGCGCGCGATGCGAGCAACGGGTGCGAACCGTGTAAACGATTCCTCGATAGTGCAGTTGAGATTTGCCTGCGAAAACTCCTCGGTCGCGGCAGCGAAAAGGGCTATCGCCTCGGCTCCGGCGGCGAGCGCTCGTTCGAGGCCTCGCTCGTTTGGAACAAGCACTGGGTACCGAACGCCTGGACTGCGGTGGAGCGATCGCATTACGTCATCGGCGTCGGCCAACTGTGGAACGGTCTTCGGATTGACGAAGCTCGTCGCCTCGACGACTTGACAGCCAGCCTCGGACAACGCCTCGATGAAGCTGATCTTCGATGCGGTCGGCACGATTGCGGACTCATTTTGAAGCCCGTCTCTCGGCGCTACCTCGACGATCGTTACCGACTTCGGTTCGGATAAACCCGCTTGTGCCACGACCTACACATTCCGATCTCGCGGTGTCTCGAAAGTGCCGCTCGACTCCATGGCCCGTTCACCAATTATTGACGATCTGGTCGAATGCGTCGGATGGAGCTGCTTAAGGCGCGCCAGCGTTGCGAAAAGTCGTCGGCCCACGTGCAGCCGCACGTGGGCCGAACAGTTTCCGGTGGGCATCGCTAGTCGCAAGGTCGCTCAGTTGGCGTCGGACTCGGCGTTGCCGTTGAAGAGGCAGGTGACGCTGCGAAAGTTGGCGACGGTGATGGCGACGGCGAAGGCGTTAGCGCCGTCGGACTGCCGGACACCGTTTCCGTGGGCGACGGCGTTGGCGTGCATGTCGGCAGTTCGATAGCGGTTACTGTCGGCGCCACGATGATCACGGCTGTCGCAGTCGGCACCGTTGTCGCAGTTGGCGGCACCGCGGTGTTCGTCGGCCTGGTCGTGGCCGTCGGCGGCACCGGAGTGCTGGTTGGTGCTTTCGTCGCAGTTGCAGTTGGGGGCACGGCAGTGTTCGTCGGCGTGGGCGTGTTCGTCGGCTTCACCGTTGCCGTGTTTGTCGGTTTCGGCGTGCTCGTCAACGTCGCCGTAGCGGTGTTTGTCGGTCTCGGTGTGTTCGTCGGCGCGGACGTTGCCGTGTCGGTTGGCAGCGGCGTGTTCGTCGGCTTAGGCGTTGCGGTCGGCGGTACCGGTGTAGTGGTCGGTTTCGGGGTCGCGGTGTTCGTCGGAGTCGCAGTGTTCGTCGGTTTCGGCGTATTCGAGGCGGTCGCGGTGGCCGTGTTGGTCGGAGTCGCGGTAGCGGTTGGCGGTACTGGCGTATTCGTCGGCTTCAACGTCGCGGTTGGTGGGACCGCGGTATTCGTTGGCTTGGTCGTGGCCGTCGGCGGCACAGCCGTGTTAGTTGGTGACGCTGTCGGCGTCGCCGTCGGCGGAACCGGAGTGTTTGTCGGCTTCTTGGTCGCTGTTGGTGGCACGGGGGTGTTTGTCGGTTTCTTGGTCGCGGTTGGCGGTACTGCCGTGTTTGTAGGCTTGGTCGTTGCCGTCGGTGGGACAACGGTCGCCGTCTTCGTCGCAGCCTTCGTCGCGGTCGCGGCGGGCTTCGTCGCGGTTGGCGCCACGACCACTGCAGCCGTGGTGGCAGTTGCTGGCGCTTTCGGTGTTGACGTCTTGGCGACGGTCGCGGTTGCCGCAGGCTTGGTTGCTTGCGTTGTAGACGTGGCGGCGGCCCTCGTCGGCGCGACCACGGTAGGTGTGGCGTTTTCGTTGCTCCGGCCGCAGGCGGCGAGGACGACGAGGATCACGACGGCGAAGATAGGGTAGACGCCATGCTTGCGGGGCAGACGAACGTGACGCATCTCAAACTCCGGACTACGTCACGCGCAGCAATGGTTGACGTCTGGGCAATTGCGCCGCGCGAACCTGCTACGGGCCGACCGCTGAGACAACGGGGGAATCCTAGTGCCGAACGGCGTTGTCCGCAAGAGCAAGGAAAAAGATTGCGCGACCTTCGAAGCAGTGCGCGCCTAGACGACATATCCCTTTGAGGTATCAAGGGACGTTGTCACGAGCACGGTTTTGAGGTTTGTCGGCTTGACATTCGGGGCGGCGATTGCTAGAGTCCGCCCAATTGAAGAAGTGAAACGGCGATGATCGGAACGAGTACGCGCCGGGTAACGCTGCCAAGCGAGCTGGGGAATGGTGAAAGCCCAGCGTGGTGTGGGCGCCGAATGGATCCAGGAGTCGTGGCCCGAACGGCAATAGGTCGCTTGACCAGGGCTGAGTAGGCGCCAACGGTGTCTCCACCGTTATCAGGAGCGGCGTATCGGCCTGTTCGACTTGTCCGATACGCGCGGAGTGGGGGTCTTTGAGGAGACTCCAACGAGGGTGGCACCGCGGGGCGTGCATGTTGCACCTCCGTCCCTTTTGAGGGACGGGGGTTTTTTGTTGCCCTCGCCCTCGTGTTCAAGTCGGTTCAAGGGCGAAGGTGATCGACATGGCACAATCCATAGTTACGACGAAAATTCAGACGCGCCGTAAAGGCGAACTCACTCCATCGCTAGACGACTTGCGAGGATGGCTCGCGGGCGCTGGACCTGACATCCGGACCGCACCGATTTATCGCGAGGTTATGGCGGATACGGATACACCGGTTTCCGCCTATCTTAAGATCAAGGGTCGCGGGCCTGGTTTTGTCCTCGAAAGCATCGAAGGCGGGGAAAGGCTGGCGCGCTATTCGTTTATCGGCGCCGAACCGCTCATGGACATCACGCTTCATCGCGGCATGATGACGTGCGTCGATGAGCAGCACGTACGCGAAGTGGCCTACGAAGATCCACTGACGGCGCTGGAAGAATTGCTTTCGGACTTCCGCAGCGAGGTCATTCCAGGTTTGCCGCTTCCTCGATTTTTAGGCGGCGCCGTCGGTTATCTCTCGTACGAGGCCGTCCGCCGTTTCGAACCCCGTGTTGGCGAGGCTCCAGGCAAGGGTCTCGACATGCCGGAAGCGCGTTTCATGCTGGTCGACTCCCTGCTCGTTTTCGACCATCTTGAACGAACGATCAAAGCGGTCAGCCACGTCCACTTAGACCGGGGACTCGCACTCGAACAGGAATACGCCGAGGCAGTCAATCGAGTCGATCGTCTCGTCGAGCAGCTCCGCGCGCCGATGCCGGCGCTGCCGAGAGGCGGTCCACCGAACGATATTCCAGCCACGGACCGCTGCCGCCCGAACACCACGCCTGAACGCTATCGTGAAATCGTGGAGCGGGCGAAGGAGTACATTGCCGCCGGCGACATTTTTCAGGTCGTGCTCGCCCAACGGGTTGATTTACCGACTCCTGTCCATCCCTTCACGATTTATCGCGCGGTGCGGCGGGTGAATCCATCGCCGTACATGTTCTACCTCGATTTCGTCGATCATCAGATCGTCGGCGCTTCCCCCGAATTGCTGGCCCGACTCGAAAACGGCGTCGTCTCCAACCACCCGATAGCAGGAACCGCGCCGCGTGGCGAGACTCTGGAAGAAGACGTCCAGCTTGCTAATGACCTGCTCGCGAACGAAAAGGAGCGGGCGGAGCACGTCATGCTTGTCGATCTCGGACGAAACGATGTCGGCCGGGTCTCGAAGGCGGGCTCCGTGCGGGTGCCGAGATTCATGGAAATCGAGCGCTATTCGCATGTGATGCACATCGTCACTAACGTTGACGGCGACATTACCGACGGGTTGAGCGGCACGGACGCGTTGCGCGCTTGCTTCCCCGCCGGGACCGTGTCCGGGGCACCGAAAATCCGGGCCATGGAGATCATCGCCGAGCTTGAAACGGACCGGCGCGGTCCGTATGCGGGCGCGGCGGGTTACTTCGATTTCGCCGGGGGAATGGATACCGCGATTGCGTTGCGCACACTCGTAGTCAAGGATGGAGTTGCCTCGATGCAGGCGGGCGGCGGCATTGTCGCCGACAGCATGCCGGATAACGAGTACGCCGAGAGCTATCACAAGATGCGCGCCTTACTTCGCGCTATCGAATTGGCCGAGAGCTTGGAAGCGAGCGAATACAATCGCGACGCGGCTGCCTTTGTGATAGGAGATAAGTACTCATGATGCTCCTCATCGACAATTACGACTCGTTCACCTTCAACCTTTACCAGCACTTGAGCGAGCTCGGCGCCGACGTTCAGGTCGTCCGCAACGATCAGATTTCCCTCGACGAAATCGAGGCGATGTTGCCTGACGTCGAACAGATAGTGCTGTCGCCTGGACCATGTACTCCGGCGGAGGCAGGTATCTGCGTGCCCCTGATTCAGCGATTCGCGGGCAGGCGGCCGATTCTAGGTGTTTGCCTCGGGCATCAGGCGATCGGTGCGGCCTTTGGCGGAAATGTTGTGCGAGCGCCGTACATTATGCATGGCAAGACATCGCAGATCTTTCACCGAGGCGGTGGCATCTTTGCCGGTTTGCCGAACCCGTTCATCGCCACACGATATCACTCGCTGATCGTGGACCGCGCGACCTTGCCGCCGGTATTTGAGATCACCGCCGAGAGCGAGGACGGCACGATTATGGGCTTTCGCCATCGCGAGCTCGACGTCGATGGCGTGCAATTCCATCCCGAGTCGATTCTGACCACGGAAGGCAAACGCCTCCTTCTCAATTTTCTGCAATCAAGCGATGCAATCCGACTTGAAGCCGAGCCGGCATTAGCGATCGGCTATTAGGCCGGATGGAGGGCACCATGGCGGAATCGTCGGACTTCAACATCAAGCAAACCATCCAAGCGCTTGTTGATGGGCGTCAGCTAACGACTGACGAAGCGATCGCGACAATGGACGCAATCATGACGGGTCGGACCACCGGAGCCCAAATTGGCGCCTTGGTCACCGCGCTGCGGATGCGGGGAGAATCGGTCGAGGAAATCGCGGGCTTCGCCCGGGCGATGCGCCAGCATGCGCTCAAGGTCGACATTGCAGAGAATGGCCGGCCGTTGGTCGATACCTGCGGCACCGGTGGCGACGCCTCCGGCACCTTCAATATTTCGACGACGGCGGCGTTCGCCATCGCCGGCGCCGGCATTCGCGTTGCCAAACATGGCAATCGCGCGATGACGAGCAAGTGTGGTTCTGCGGACCTACTAGAAGGGCTCGGCGTCAAGATCGAATTGACGCCCGAACAAGTTGCGGACTGCGTTGAGCGCGTCGGCATCGGCTTTATGTTTGCGCCGGCCTTTCACCCCGCCATGCGATTTGTAGGTCCGGCCCGGAAGGAGATAGGAATCCGCACGATCTTCAACGTATTAGGCCCACTCACGAATCCCGCCGGCGCCCGCCATCAACTTGTTGGTGTTGGCCATCCCGACATCGCCGGCAAGCTCGCTTCGGTGTTGGGATTGCTCGGCAGCGAACACGCCGTGTTGGTCCATGCTGAAGAAGGCTTGGATGAACTTGGGATTTCTGGTCCCTCTGCCGTCACCGAGTTTGACGCCCGAACCGGCACGACGACGACCTACACGATAGACCCACGCGAATTTGGCTTGACCATGGCGAACGTCGAGGAGCTTCGGGGCGGCGAAGTCGAAGAAAACATGCGGATTACTCATGGCGTCCTCTCTGGCGAAGACGGTGCTCGGCGCTCGGTGACGCTGCTCAACGCAGGCGCCGGGATCTACGCGGCGAACGCAGCGGATTCGATCGGCGAAGGGATCGAGATCGCCAAGGAAGCGATCGACTCTGGAAAGGCGCTGGCAGCGCTCAAGGCTCTTGTCGAGCTATCGCAGCAGTTCGCGGCGGAACCGGCGCTGGCATGACCGGCACGGTGATCGAAACAGGCACGATTCTCGACCGCATTCTGGCCCGGACTGCCGCCGATGTCGCTCTGCGGAAGCAGGCGATTCCCTTTGCGATCCTGGAACGGCAGGCGGCGAATCGGAACAGGCCGCTGAGCTTGAAGCACGCGCTGAGCGTACCGGGAATCGGCATCATCGCAGAGATCAAACGCGCGTCACCCTCTCGGGGGGTTTTTCCAGTCGCGATCGATCCAGTTCAAGTAGCTGAGCAGTATGTCGAAGGCGGTGCCGCGGCGATTTCCGTGCTAACTGACGAGCCGTTTTTTCAAGGCTCGATGGCCGATCTCAGCGCGGCTGCAACTGTTGCGCACATAGGATCAACGCCTGTTCTGAGAAAGGACTTCATTCTCGACGAGTATCAGGTGCTCGAAGCGCTGGCGATCGGCGCCGACGCGATCTTGCTGATCGTGGCGGCACTTGACCAGGCGCTGCTCGTCGATTTGCTGGCCAAGGCATCGGCAGCCGGACTAAGCGCGGTGGTCGAAGTCCACGACGGCGAAGAGATGCGGCGGGCAAAGGACGCGGGCGCGGAAATTATCGGCATCAACAATCGCGATCTGAGAACCTTCGCCGTGGACCTTTCCACGACCGAAAACCTCATTCCACTCGTGCCTGAGGCTGCAGTCCTTGTCGCCGAGAGCGGCATTTACACTCGCGAAGATGTCGAACGGCTTGAACATGTCGGCGTGGATGCGGTCCTAGTCGGTGAATCGCTTATTTTGGCGGAGAATCGGATCGAAGCGATTCAGCGGCTGCGAAGCCAGGTAAGACCGTCGTGATCAATCATCGAGTCAAGATCGCCGCCGGTTCAGTCAAGATCTGCGGGAACCGCAATCCAGAGCTTTGTCGAGTCGCCGTCGAGAGTGGCGCCAACTTGCTGGGCTTCATCTTCGTCCCCGGCGTGAAAAGGCTAATCACGCCGGAAGCGGCTGCCGAATGCGTCGCGGAAGTGAGCCGCGCTGCAGATCGACGCGTGCTCACGGTCGGTGTCTTTGTGGACGAAAAGCCGGCTGTGATGAATCGTCATGCCCGAATCGCTGGGCTAGATCTCGTCCAGCTCCATGGCGACGAGCCGGCAGAGACACTGAGCGAGATTGATGTTCCTGTCGTCAAGGTGTTTCGGCCGAAGCCCGCTGACGCGCTCGATGGCGTTAGGCGGCGCTTGGAGTCGTACCTGAGAGTGCCGAACGCGCCGATCGCCTTTTTGATCGATGGCTACGACCCGAGACAGCATGGCGGGATAGGCGTTCGCGCGGACTGGGGATTAACAGCGGCGCTTTCCAAGGTGTATCCAGTCATGCTCGCTGGGGGACTGACGCCGGAAAATGTTGGTTCGGCAATTGAAGCCGTGCGGCCGTTGGGGGTCGATGTGAGCTCCGGCGTGGAAATGGACGGTGTGCCCGATGCAGATAGGATCAAGCAATTTATCGCTGAGGCTAAGGCGAAGTTTGCCACTAGGCTCGTGAACCAGTCTGCTTTTTAGGGCCTCGCTGGGACGCTCGACAAGAGTGTTCGGAGCCAGGCATCTTCGTCGCCGGTGATCTCTTGTCGCACCTGATTGCTGTGCAAGGGGAGATCGCGGGCGACGCGATAGACGCCGCCCGCGCGAGTCATGAAGCCGTAGTCGACTAATTCCCGGCGCAAGGTCGCGAAATCCTCGTGGGCGGCCCGGAGAAGATCGTTCACCTCACGCTCTGGATAGTCTCGCTCCGGTTCGAATCTCGAAAGTAAGTGCTGCAGAACGATGACTCGCTTCTTCCGCTGCGCCGGAATCTGCTTGAGGCGGTCACCATCAAAGAAATCGCGAATCACTTTCCGGTGCTCGGCCTCTCCGGCTTCGTCTTCCTTTTGCGCTTCGACTGATGCGTTCGTCGAGACGTTCGGACCGGCAGCGAGTCGGCGCATGGCCGTCGGATCGAAAGTGTAGATGCGGCTCTGGCCATCGCGTGTCGCTTTCAACAACTTCGCTTGCTGTAACTTCGCAACATGGTGACTCACCGTTGGAGCACCGACACCAAGCAATTCGGCAAGTTCCTTTCCGGTTCGCGGACGCTCGGCGACGAGGCCAAGCAACCGCAGCCGCGTTGCATCCGCTAGCGCCTTGAACACTTCGACCAGTTCTTCGTAGTGCTCTTCGTCTACCAAAGTCTCTCCCCCATTCTATATTTCGATATATATCGAAATATAGAATAAACCTTGGTCTCCGTCAAGCGATCAGCATCAAGAGGGAACGCAGTCATCGATCAGCCAAATACTTGGGGAATAAACTGAGGAACAGGGAGCGGTTTCTGTCTAGCTAGAGCGCAACTGTTCACCGAAGCTGTGTAGTGTCATACCTCGAGCGGAACGTCTGACCAGTTTTCACCATACCCGCATAACCAGTTCAACGCGTGAAGACGGTCGAAAGCGGCGACCCAGACGGAGTCTTGCTCGTCCGGCGTTAAGTGGCCAAACGCGTTGTCTCCGATGGGGAGATCGCCATGAATTTGGCGCGGAACTAGCCCCGCGTTGACAGATTCAGTCGCGGTTTCGCGAATAGCGATATCGATTTCTTGCAATTGCCTGTCGGTGCTCGTACGCCGTCGTTCTGCAACGTCCGCGCGCCAACTCCATATTTCGGCCAGCTCTCGTTGGATCGCCAATTCTTCGAGCGGCCGCGTTTCTAGTTGTTGCAGCCAAGGTCCGACCGGATCCCAAGGAGCGGGGACGAGCTCGAAAAGGTTGCCTTCGGATTCCGGAGCAAGAAACTCGGGCATGTCGTCGATGAGCCCGAGATACCAGGCAAGGGTGATCGCGGCGTCAATCTGTGACAACTGATCGTAGAGGTCCAGCTCAGCGATTTGTCCGATCGGCGTGTTAAGGAGTTCTCGTTCACCGGGCGTTAGTTCTTTGTCGAGGTCGTGGTCGCCGAGCCAGGCAAGGAGATCGAACTGCTCATCGGCAACTTCTTCGTGAAGCGTTTCGAGCGCGAGCTCTTCTTCCAAGAAGCCCCGGCGAATGAGTGATGCCAGCACGATCAGGCGGCGGCCGGCTTCGGCGGGAGACCGCGGATTGATGTCAATCTCATCCGACACGTTGGTCGTTCCGATCTAGACATTGAAGAGAAAGTTGATGATGTCGCCGTCGTGCACGATGTAGGTCTTGCCTTCGCGCCGGAAGGTACCGAGCTTCTTGGTCTCGGCCATCGAGCCGGCCGCGATCATATCGTCGTACGATACGACCTCTGCCCGGATAAAGCCTCGCTGGATATCGCTGTGAATCTCGCCGGCCGCTTCGACCGCGGTTGCGCCCCGGCGAATCGTCCAAGCACGGCATTCGTCTGGCCCAACCGTGAAGAACGGAATCAAGCCGAGGAGCTCGAAGGACAGGCGAATAACGCGATTGAGGCCCGATTCTTCGATGCCGAGATCAGCCATGAACGCGGACGCGTCCGCTTCGTCAAGTTGGCCGATTTCCATTTCTATTTTGCCGGCGAGAGCGTCGATCACCACGCCTGGTCGGGTAAAGCGCGTCGACGCTTCGGTGACGAGTTCTTCACCGGCAGCGCCAAGTTGCGCCTCGCCAAGGTTCAGAAGAATCAGCAGCGGTTTGGCGGTGAGCAACCCGAAACCACGAAGGTTCTTGATATCGTCAGGATCGAGCTCTTCGATGACTTCGCGGAGAGGCGTGTCGGTTTCGAGCGTCTCCCTCAGCCGCTGCATGACGACCTGTTCGCGCTCGTAGCTTTCCCGCTCGACTCCCTTGAGCTTCGGAATTTGCGCGACGAGGCGCTGAAGCCGTTTCTCTATAATCGAAAGATCGCTGAATGCAAGCTCGAGATTGAGCGTCTCGATGTCGCGCAGCGGATTGACGTTGCCCTCGGTGTGGGGAAGGTTAGAATCCTCGAAGGCACGAACGACGTGGACCAACGCGTCGCCCTGGCTGAGATGGCCGAGCAGTTGACCGCTCATTCCTTTTTCGGCGATGCCCGCAGATAGACCGGCGACATCGAAATACTGCACGTCGGCGGGAACTTTGCGCTCAGGCTTGAACATCTCGGTCAGCACATCGAGGCGTGGGTCCGGCACTTTCACCGTTGCTAGATTAGGCTCGTCGCCGCCGCCACCGAAGCCGCCGGTCTTCGCTTCCGCGCGAGTGAGCGCGTTGAAGACGGTAGTTTTGCCCGCTGCGGGCAAACCGATAATTACGAGCCGAGTTGCCACACAATCCTCATCTACTTGCTTGGATTGCCGATCGCACACGCCGAAAGCGCCGCCGCATTATGAACCAGTCAACGCGCGGAGCGCCAAGCGATTCGTTGGACCTAACGACTTGATCCGCCTAGAAGGCTAGAAGGGGTCAGGGCGACCACGGTACCGTGCGTGAGCTGAACGATGTCCTCCGGCCGCAATCGGAGTAGGACGTCCTCGCTGCCCCCTCCACCGAACGCCTCGTCCAATTGCATCAGCGCTTCGTCGATATAGACAGGGAATCTGGTCGTGTGACCGACCGGCGCCACGCCACCCGCCGGGAAACCTGTCAACGCGAGGACGGTCTCCGGCGTCGCCAGCCGCGGAGTGCAGAGTCCCGTCACCTCCGCGAGCACTGTCTTGTCAACGCGCGAGGGGCCGCTCGCGATCACGAGGGCAACATCACCGTTTCGTCCCTCGAACAGGAGTGATTTGAGGATCTCGCGTTCGGCAATTCCGATCGCCGCCGCGGCAAGCGAGATGGTTGGCATCGGCGTTCCCGGCATGATGAACTCAAACGGAACCCCGGTCGAGCGGAGCCAACGATCGAGGCGGCGAACGTGTTCATCGAGGATTTGGGGACGAGACTCGCCCAAACGGTCCGACATTAGCGCCCGCGCTGGCGTGGATCAAGCGCGTCGCGCAGACCGTCGCCGAAGAAGTTGAGCGCCATGACTACGCTCATGATCGCGAGGCCGGGAACGGCGGCGTACCACCAATACTGGACACCCTTGTCGGCGCCGGCTTTGATCATCGCGCCCCATTCTGGATTCGGAGGTACAGCGCCGAGTCCGATAAAGCTCAATCCGGCCGTGAGCACAATCGCGCTCCCCACATCGAGCGTCGCTTTGACGATGATTGGTGCGTCGGTGCAAGGCAAGATATGACGCAAAAGGACACGAAATCGAGACGCCCCGATTGCTTCCGCCGCAGTGACGAACTCGTTTGTTGAGATGGCCAACACTTGACCGCGCATGACCCGGGCGTATTCTGGCCAGAGCACAAGCCCAACTGCGATCAGTGCGTTGTATAGTCGCTTGTCGCTGAACGGCGACGCGGCAGTGATGGCCATCGCGAGAATGATCGATGGGAACGACAGTACAGCGTCCGCGAACCGCATGATGATCGTATCGAGCTTGCCGCGAAAATAGCCAGCAATCGCGCCCACGAGACAGCCAAATGACCCGGTACACAGAATCACGATGATGCCGGATGGCACTGATATTCGCGCGCCGTAAATCACGCGGCTGATCATGTCGCGTCCTAAGTCGTCCGTGCCGAAGGGATGGGTCGCGCTTGGAGGCTGCAGTTTCTGACTCGTGTCGATGAAGTTGGGGTCGTCAATGGGCAAGACCGGAGCAAGCAAACCAAGTAGAAGCCAAGTAAGGACGATAGCGAGCCCAGCTAGTGCGAGAGGTTGGCGCCGTAGCGAACGAACGGCGTCGCCCGCGGGCGACCGGCGACGGCGAAGCTCTCCGGCTAGCTCCGATTGAGAGCGCGCAGGACGGCCCGCCAGCGTTCCGCCTGTAGACACACCGGCGTTGGGCACCCCGAGCGTTGCGCTAGCGCTGTCGTCGACAGTTTGCATCAGCTCACTCGAATCCGCGGATCGATGAATCCGTAGACGACATCGACCAGCAGATTAAACGTGATGTAGGACACCGCGACGACGAGCGTCACCCCGAGCAAGCCCGGGTAATCAAGTTTGATCGCGGTCTTCACCGCGTATTGGCCGATGCCGGGCCATGAGAAGATCGTCTCGGTCAACACTGCCCCGGCGAGGAGACTCGCGAAAGTCAAGCCGAGAACCGTGACGGTCGGAATAAGGGCGTTGCGCAGCGCGTGCACGACGACGACGCGCCGCTCGGCCAGTCCTTTCGATCGGGCCGTGCGAATGTAATCCTCACCGATCGCCGCGATCAAGGACGATCGGAGCATGCGTGCGACGATGCCCATTGCATACGAGCCAAGTACGATGCTCGGAAGAATGAGATGCTGAATTGCGCTCCAGAACTTATCCCACTCGCCGGTCATAGCCGCGTCAAACGTGACAATGCCCGTAATGTTCTTTGGTGCCTCCATGCCGACAGCAAGCCGTCCTGGGCCCGGAAGCCATCCAAGCCGGACATGGAACGCGTACAGCATGATCAAGCCAAGCCAAAAAACAGGCACAGACGTCCCGAGAAGTGCAAGAAGGCGCGAGATATTATCAGGCCAACGGTTGCGACAAAGCGCGCCGATGATGCCGAGCGGAACGCCTAATGTCAGCGCGAAGAGCATGGCGTAAAAGGCAAGCTCAACCGTCGCGGGCACGAACTTCCGGAGATCCTGAGTCACAGGATGTCGTGTGCTGATCGATTGGCCCATATCGCCATGGGAGAGATTTCGCAAATAGTAGAGATATTGCACGGCAAGCGGCTTGTTCAATCCCCACCGCTCTTCAAGCGCTTGCCGGACTTCAGGTCGCTCCGCTTGTCGTTCGCTGATGAGAGCGTTGATTGGGTCACCAGGAATAGCGTGCGCAAGCAAGAATGTACAAATGCTCACAATAAAGAGCACAACGACTGATTGCACAAGCCGGCGAGCAATGTAAACCCAAAGACCCATGAGCGACTCCAGGCATTCTGGTGTCGAAGGCTAGTCAGCGAAAGTGCGAACGGACTCAGATCCGAGATGGAGCGGCCGGAACGGCCGGCCGCTCCGAGTGAGTTCGGCTGCTAGGCGGTCTTGGACGCGCCGCGGAGTTGAATCTGCACGATTGAGTGGGTGCTGACGCCTTGAACCTTCTTGCTTGCCGGCTTGCGGTCGTTCGGCTGCGCGAGCACGATAAATGCGGCGGCGTCAATCAGCGCTTTTTGAGCGTCCACGTAAATCTGCGTGCGCTTCTCCGGGTCGAGTTCGGCCAATCCCTTCGCAAGAAGATCGTCCACCGCGGGATCCGAATACCCAACGCGCTTGGCGGCTGATCCGGTCGACGCGCCAAACGGATCGGAGTAGGACGACACGTCAGGGAAGTCAGGCGTCCAGCCCGAAACCGTGAACTGCAGCTTACTAGCCCGGTAGTCTGCAAGGCGCTTCGCTGGGTCCATCGGATTGAGCTTAATAGTTAGTCCCTTGATTTTCTGGAGGTCTGACTGCAGCTTTGCCGCCAGTGTTTCGATCGGCACGCCGCCGTTCGTTGAAGCGCCGGATCCATAGCTAAATGTGAGCTCGGCGCTGCCGACGCCTGTCGAATCGAAAAGCTGCTGCGCCTTTGTCAAATCGGTCTTGTAGGCCAGGTCTTTGACTTCGTCCGCTCCGGTCATGCCAAACGGGACAATGGTTGCCGGCCGTTGGCCCTCGCCGTTCATCAAATCGTTCAGGATGCCGTCGTAGTCGATCGCGTAGGCAATCGCCTGGCGCATTTCCTTTTTGGCCAACGGCCCACCGGGCTCATCGTGCGTGTGCATCGCAAGGTAGTCGATCGCAAGCGTCGGGCCCTTAATCACTTGCAGGTCCGCGTTCGACTCGATGTCGGCAAGCTGGTCGGGATCGACACTGTAGGCAATGTCGGCCTCGCCGGTAATGACCGCTTGTGTCTGCTCCGTTGGCGAGACGATGTTGCGGAAAATCACCATATCGAGGGCAGGAACGTCGCCCCAATAATCCGGGTTCTTTTCAATGTGCACCTCGCCGTTGATATCGAATTGAGTTTGAATGAATGGGCCGGTGCCGGCCGAGGTGTTCGCGTCGAGCCAGTCCTTGAATGTGTCCGACTTGTCTGCATCCTCAGCGTCGGTCGCGCCGTTTTCCTTAGCGAATTTACTGTCGATCACGCCTAGTGGCGCGGTGGTGAGAATCGGTACGAGCGCGGCGTTCGGAGCCTTGAGCGTGATCTTGATCGTTTTCGGGTCGACAGCCTCGACCTTATCCCAGTAATCGGTTGCCAGGAACGCGCCCTGGAACTTGATGTTCTTGCAGCGCGTCCAGGAGAAGACGACGTCGTCCGCCGTCATCACATTTCCGGTGTTCTGGAACTTTACTCCCTCTCGAATCGGGATCGTCGCAGTCAAACCGTCGGCCGAGAACTTAGGCATGTCGGTGGCCAGAATCGGCGTGATGTCAGTCGGCTTCGTGGAGTCGATAATGGTGTAAAGCGGTTCGTAGACGACATTTTCGGCGGCCTGGGAATTGATCTCGTAGATCCAGCCTGGATCGAGCGTGATCCACTGATCCTTAAGGTCGTCGGCGATGACGAGCGTCTTATCGTCCGCCTGACTAACATGTGCGATCGTTCGTGGACCCGAACCAGGCGCGGCGCTTGCATGCGCATTGAGCGCGTTCGCGATTGCCGTTGCTCCTAAGCCGGCCACTAGCGCCCGTTGGAGAAACTGACGCCGGGAAATCTGACCGCTCGCCAACCGATCAACGAGTTCGGAGATCTGCTGCTCAGCCATGATGCTCCTCACCTGAATGAACGCCCGGTCTTCAGTAGCCGGGTCGCCCTAACGACTCGAACGCTCCTGAAACAAGGTCTTGAGCCTGCGCCGAGCGGACCGTGAAACCAAACCGCCTAGGAGAGCGCGGGGCCATCAACCTCAATTGAGCGATGCCCGAAATCATAGCACGGCAAGGTTGGAGGAACCCGCTCTGAGCGCACGACTGAAAGCGAGCCCTTTGTGCAAACTGCCTATGATTCGTTCGAAAACCAGTTTTGGATTCGTCGGCGCGCAGAAACTCGTCTGAAAAACACCAGCTTATTCATGATTGACCTGACGCAATCCGATTCGCACCTGATGCCGGCCGACCGTAATCTGGTCCTGCCAAAACCCGTTGCGATCGTGGGCAGCGAGTGGTTCGACGGCGTCCGAGAAGCCGACCGATGTCGTCCCCGAGAGTTCATCGGCAAGGGTTTCGGTCATGACGTAGTCGCGGTGTGCGTCGAGCGCGGCGACGACCTCGGGATCGGCTTCGTACGTGGCGATAATACGGTCTTCAATCCGATACCCCGCGGACTTCCGAGCGTCTTGGACACCTCGCACGAAATCGCGGGCGAGCCCCTCTTGGACGAGCTCCGGCGTCAGCTCCGTGTCCAGGACAACGGTCGCGGTCGGACCTTGGGCAGCAGCATAGCCCGCTTGTTTCTTCAGATCGACGAGCACCTCGTCCGGTTCGAGGACGGCCTGCGTTCCGTCGGGCAAGGTCAGTTCGATCGATTGGCCAGCAGCAACATTTGAAGCCACTAGCGCCGCGTCCAAATTGGCGAGTGCGGCCCGGATCGCGCCAAGTTGCTTGCCGTATTTCGGGCCGAGCAGGCTCAAATTCGGCCGGATGCTGTAAGTGACAACCTCACCTAAATCGACGAGCGGTTCGACATCCTTGACGTTGAGTTCGTCGGTGATCTGGTCCTTCATGCGCACCACGGCGTCCATCGTCGCGGGATCGCGAGAATAGACCAGTATGCCGGGAAGCGGCTGGCGCACTTTCACGCCAACTTCAGAGCGCGCCGCGCGACCGAGCTGGACAACCTCCAGCACCGCCGCCATGTCGCTCGACAACTGCTCGTCGATGATTGATGCATTGGCTTCCGGAAAGTCGGTCAGATGCACGGAAACCGGCGCAGTTGGGTCAACGGACCGCACGAGATTTTGGTGCAATTCCTCGGTTAGGAAGGGGATGAACGGCGCGAGCACGCGCGAGATGGTCACGAGCGACTCATAAAGCGTGTGATATGCCGCTTGCTTATCGCGGTCGGCCTCGCTTTTCCAAAACCGGCGACGGTTGCGACGGATGTACCAATTCGATAGTTCTTCGACGACGAAATGTTCGATCTCGTTCGCCGCATCGTTCGGATCGTACTGTTCCAGACGATCGCGAACGTATGCAACGACCTGGTTCAGCCGCGAAATGATCCAGCGGTCAAGCAACGAGCGCTCGGCGACCGGGACAAAAGTCGACTTGGCGGTCGGGTCGAATCCGTCGAGGCGGGCGTAGGTCGCGAAGAACGAGTAGGAGTTCCAGAACGGCAGGATGAATCGGCGGCGGACATCGTCGGTGACGTGATACCCGAAGTTGAGATTCTGGCTCGGATTCACTGTCAAAAACAGCCAGCGCATGACATCGACGCCAATGATTTCGGCGGCGTCATCGAACCACACCGCGTTGCCCTTGCTCTTGTGCATCTCCTCGCCCTTTTCGTCGCGCATCAGGGCATAGGAGAAGACGTTCTTGAACGCCGGCTCGTTCACGAGGGCGGTGCTTTGGGCGATCAGCGAGTAGAACCAGTTGCGGAATTGGCCGGGAAAGCTCTCTGTGATCAAGTCCGCGGGATACCACTCTTGCCAATGCGCGGGATCGTGCCGGTAATTGAGTGTTGAGAAGGCGACGATCCCCGCGTCAAGCCACGGATTCCCGACATCGGCGATTCGCGACACCGGATCACCGCAATGCTTGCAGGCGATCTTGACGGCATCGATCCACGGCCGGTGCGGCGTGTGTCCTTCGAACGCCTCCCAACCCGAGATCGCGCGTTCTTTGAGCTCGACTTCACTGCCGATCACCTCGAAGGCCCGGCAGGATTGACACTCGTAGATCGGCAGGGCCAGACCCCAGTAGCGCTTCTTCGAGATCATCCAGTCGTCCATATGCGCGAGCCAGTCGAGCTCGCGACCGAGACCGAATGAGGGAACCCAATTGATCTGCTTCGTCACCTCCATCATCGGTTGGCGAAGCTCGGCCATACTGATGAACCACTCGTCAACCAAGCGGAAGACGAGGTCGGTCCCGCAGCGCCAGCACACGGGGTAGCGGTGCTTGAATTGCTCCGCTCGATAGAGAAACCCCTTCTCTTCGAGATTTCGCATGATCGGCGTCGCAACCTCATGGACGTACGATCCCGTCAGCCAGTCGAATCCGTCGACATACACGCCGAACTCGTTGATGGGGGCAACGACCGCGAGGTTGTGCTCTCTCGACAGCGCAAAGTCTTCTTTGCCGCATCCAGGAGCGATGTGGACGATCCCGGTGCCTTCGCTGGCATTGACTTCGTTCCACGGAATTACACGATGTTCGACGTTGGCTTCGGCCGGCAGCTCGTCGAACGGCCCGCGATAGACGCGGCCGATCAGTTCAGAGCCCGGCAACTCCCGCGTTACGGTGTACTCGCCGCGCAAGGCGAGTCTCGCCGCGTCCTTGGCGAGGTAATAGGTCTTCCCATTTTGCTCAATCTGGATGTAAGTGAGCTCGGGATGAATCGCGGCGGCGACGTTGGCAGTGAGTGTCCACGGTGTCGTCGTCCAGATCAGCAGGTTGGCATTGTCTTCGTCGACCAGCGGGAACGCGACGTGGACCGAAAGGTGGGCGCGTTCCTGATAACCCTCGGTCGCGATTTCGTGTTCAGAGATACCAGTGCCGCAGCGAGGGCACCACGGCATGACGTCGTGGCCTTTGTAGATCCAGCCTCGATCGTAACAGGTCTTCAGGAAGTCCCAGATCATGTAGTTGTTTTCATCGGACATCGTGAAATAGGAGTTGTCCCAGTCCATCCAATAGCCGAGCCTGATTGACTGCTCGGTGATGCGCGCGGCGTACGTGAGCACCCGCTTCTTGCAGCGTTCGACGAATTCGGCGATGCCGTAGGCTTCGATGTCGCGCTTGCTTTTGAGCCCGAGTTCTTTTTCGACTTCGACTTCAACCCATAGACCCTGACAATCGAAACCGTTCTGAAAGCGTTCTTTCTCGCCAAGCATGGCGTGATAACGCTGGAACAGATCCTTGTACGTCCGTCCCCAGGCATGATGAACACCCATCGGATTGTTCGCGGTGATGGGACCGTCAAGAAAGCTGTAACGAGTCGCCGAGGTATCGTTCCGATGGAGATAGTGCTCGACGATATCCTCAGCTTCCCACCATGCGAGCGTCGTTCGCTCCTGACTGGGGAAATCGACTTTTGTCGGTACTTCGTTAAACGACGGCATGAATGCTCCAGTCCTGAAAGGTTGAACGTAGTTTGGACAATACAGAAAACCCGCCCTCAGTAAGAGGACGGGTTCGCCCGCGGTACCACCTCGATTGACCTCGCGCGAAGCGAAGTCCACTCGGTCACTGTCAACGCGCACGCGCGGTGCAGTGAGTCAGGGTAACGGGCGACTAACCCGGTCGCATCTACTCGGTGGTGCCCACCATTCGACCGACGGCTCCGGAGCGATATCCGACGGCGACGCGAACGACCCGGCTCTCATCGTCCCGGGCTTGCTGGACGGCGACCGCTGAAGGCATAGTCTCCTTCTTAGCCTCATGCGTTCTTTCGTTGGTTTCAAGCGTAGCACGCTCGGCTGGGCCCGGCCAACGGCGCTTCCAGTTCAAAACCGCAGATAGCTCCACGCGTACCACGCGATGGCGGGATCGAGCTGGATGAACCTGAGATAAGCATCGACGGTCGAATACAAAAAATCAGAAATGGGATTCGAGCTCCAAAGCATGGCGTAGAGTAAAAAAAGCGTCAAATATCCAAGGCTTCGCGCCGTATTCTGGGTTTCATACGACAGCCAATAAGACAAGATATTGAATCCGTCCAAGGGTGGGATAGGCAGAAGGTTAAGGATCAGCACGAAGGTTTCGATGGCCAACAATCCGGCCATGGCAAACCACAAATCCCATAGCTGGGGAAATCGCTCCGGAAGATTCAGTGCGAACGGCAGAGAGAGCGATATGATGAAAATCACGTTTGCAAACGGGCCGGCGGCGCTGACTGCGAGCTCCGCTTGGCGAGATCGAAGTTTCCAGGTCTGAATCATGACTGCGCCGCCCGGCAACGGAACCCCGCCCATAGCGAGGAACGCGAGAGGCAGGGCGATCGAAAAGAGCGGATTGGTGTATTTCAGTGGATTGAGGGTCAAGTAACCCGCGTACTGGACTGAGTCGTCACCGCCGATATAGGCTGCGGCGGCGTGACCATATTCGTGGAGACAGAGACTGACGAACCAACCGCTGATAATGAAGAGAATAATGAACGGCTTCAGGAAATCAGCGGACGGTCTGAACGCAAGAAAGACCCCGCTCACCAGGAACGCGGCGACGAGTGAAAGAAAGATGGGGCTGGGACGAGTGACGGCCAGCAGTCTCCGTACTCCGGACGTTCGGATTGATTGATGTTTCGCTCTTCCGGGACTTGAAATGACAAACTCATTGGAGTTGACAATCCGTGAAACTCGGTCGATCCGCTTCTTTTCTTCAACAATAGCTTCGAGATTGACGGAACTGCCCACAAACAGTTCTTCGACCAGTTGGTCTGCTTCCCCAACATTGAGCCCGGTTTCTCTCAGTCGAGCAATCGAATAGGCATGGTCGCGGGTGAACTGGACAACAACTGACCTGAATCCTCCGACGCTCAATCCAAGATCGTGAAGGTCGCCGGCAATCGAGCCTGGCCCAAGAGTCAAAATTCCCATAAAAAGGTGAATGTCGTCGGTGATGTCACGCCGCAGATGTCCCGCGAGGCCGAAGGCCGAATGAATGACTTGTTCCGTCGTTCCATCGAGCTGGCCGGGAGGTCCGAAACCTCGTTGAATTTCGGCAAGCCTGCGTCCCGCCAATTGCTGAATGCGTTCGAGGTCGATATGAAAGAGATCGAGCGCCTTCCGGAGTCGTGTCTCACTAGGTTCGAGCAGTGCGAGCAGTAGATGCTCAGGCGTCACAGTTTGGTGATCGCCCGCGATCCGCGAGGCGGTCACGAGGCTGACGGTGGCGTCGATGGTAAAGAGCTCTGAATTGAGCGATCTGATCGTCGCCAACTAAACCTCCGCCTCGGCTCCGCATTGCGCGAGGGACCGGAATCAATCTTCATATCGCAGAATCTAGCAACGTCGGCGAAGCAGGTGCTTCCGCGGCGGCCTTTTCCTGAGCAACCTAGCGGAGTTTGACAGCGCCCGATAGGGGAAAACTGTCCCAAATGTGCGGCGTCTGTCTGATCTAGGAGGGGGCGACTGAAGACTCGCTCAATCGCGCGATTTCCTCACGCAGGAGGTCGGGGCGATTTGAGATGATGCCGTCGACTTCAAGCGAAAGGGCTCGGCGAATCGAGGCTGGGCGGTCGACGGTCCAAACGTTGACTAAGACCCCGCGGCGATGGAGACCGGAGACAAGTGCGCGCGAACATCCCCGATGGAAGATCATGACTTCGTTCGCGCCCGTCATCGTCAGCAGAGCGAGCAACGGGTAAAGGATGCAGGATCGCGAAACCGCCGCGGCGATTCGTTTGCCTGTTCGTGTCGGCGCGCCGCTGGAGACGTGGCCAGCGGAAAACCCAAGCCGCATGTTCGGGAAGGTAGCCCGGAGCCTACGCAGGATCGTGAGTTCCTCACACGAGATCGATGCGTGCTCGTCCAAGCCGTGAAGGCGGATTGCTTCAATTAGTGCCTGCGTGAAACCTTTGCCTTTGATGTCGAGCATCAACGGAACTTTGCCGTTAATAACCTCGATAGCTTCGGCAAGGGTGAGGAATCCAGGCAAGAACGACCGCAAGTCAGCGGTTGAAACTTGAGAAACTGGCACCCGCGTGCGGTCGCCCACACGGATCTTTTGGTTATGAACGAGGACTATATTGCCGTCGGCGGAACACTGAACGTCGATTTCGACGCGGTCGACGCCGATCTCAAGCGCTTTCTCGATGGAACGAAGGCTATTCCCGGGGTAGAAGTCGCCGGCGCCAGCGTGGCCTATGACTTCGGGTCGTGCGGGAATTGACAGCCGCGGGCGGTTCATTCGTGAGCCCGGAGGCGCTTGACGGCCTGGTAAAGCGCTGTTAGGCCGACGAGGTAACTGAGGCCAAGGAGGTACGAGGCAAGGACATCAGTGAGCCAATGATGGCCAAGGTAAATCCTGCTGATGCCAACGAGACCGATCAGCGATCCCAAAACTGCCATCAGCGGTTTTCTGACCCAATTGGCACGGACATGGGTTTTCACCAAAACCAGGAAGAATCCGTAGACGCCGATGTAGTTGATCACATGACCGCTAGGGAAGCTCGACCCGCCGATGTTCGCGGCGACGACATTAATGGCCGGGTGATCCGGACGTGGGCGTCGCATGGCGCTCTTGACCGAGAACGAGATGAATCCAGTTCCCCAGCCCAAAAGCTGAAAGAGGGCTTCAAGTGGGTAGCCAAGCAACAAAAGCGCGCCAGGAAGCAGCCAGGGGATGATCCGACTCTCGGGTGGATAGCCCGGCCAGGAAACGATTCGCATCAGCCGGTCAAACCAGGGCGCTTTTCGGCGCTGAATGCTGACCGTGATCGCGTGATCGAACTCCGCGGTGCGACCACGCTTTACCGAAAAGAAGAGCACCCCAAAGAGCGAAACGGCGGTCGCGACGAAGAGCGTTCGCGTTGTTCCGCGTCTTTGTCGCCGTTTTGCGGTCTGCACAAACATCTCCAACCAGCAGGCATCGCTTCGTCGCCAGCATCGTAGGCCAGGTCAGAAGCGCGAATCAAGCAATTGGGGGATCGAAGGGCCGAGATGAATCGTGGTAGATTCGATGCGAAGCGAAATTGTCCTCAAAGCTTGAGTCACGATCATGGCACTCGCGCATCACGCGCCATCACTGACAATCAAAGGCGAGCCGGCCTATCGGCGATACCTGTTCGTCATTTCATTTACCGTCTTGGTACTGCTCTTCATCGCGGCGCCTTGGCCGTTCGCGCACAAGGCGCATGTGGTGTTGCACGGTCTGTGCGCGCAGCGACCAAGTCACACGCTTTTCTTAGGCGGACAACCTCTCCCATTTGACGCGCGAATGACCGGCATCTACGGCGGCTTTCTCGCCGCCGGACTCTATTTTGTCGCACGCGGTCGGTATCGCGCGTCCCGTATACCTTCGATCCCGACGATCATCCTACTCGGGTTGTCAGTAAGCGCGCTCGCTATCGATGGCACGAACTCGCTGTTGCTCGACATGCTGCTTTGGCATCCTTACGAACCGGACAATCGGTTGCGGCTTCTTACCGGTCTGCTGACTGGCATCGCGTTGGCCGCGGTCGTGACGTTCCTGTTGGCTTCGACCTTGTGGCGTTCACCCCGAAACGATGTGCGAGTCGTTTCCGGTCCCGGTGACTTCGCCTGGCTCCTGCTCATTCAAGCGCCGTTCGCAGCCGCTTGCCTAACGGAACGGGGTGAGTTCTTCGTTCCGTTAACGATGTCGTTGGTGCTCGCCGCCGTGCTGGCGTTGACGTCGCTCATGATGGCGACCCTCGCGCTCTTCCGGCGCCAGGACGGAACGTTTTCAACCGTGCACGACCTGCACAACGTTGCATTTTGGGCGTTGCTAGTCGCGGTCGCGATCATGGCGTTTTTCAGCGGAGGACGGTTCCTGCTCGAGCACTACTTGGGCCCGCCCGTGTTGACGTAACGGCGATACCTGCCCGTCGCTATGCTACACTCGCCTCGGCAGTCACGGGTTCGTTCGGCGCCGGGCGAGACTGCCTCACTGTTGATGCCTCTTCAACCGTCGCGAAAAGCGGCGCTGGCGGTCACAACTTATGCGTATCGTTCGAGATACTGGCTACATCAAGCGTCGGAAGCGAATCGCGCGCTCAACCGCGATCGGTGGCTTCATCCTCCTCGGCTCCACGTTCCTTGTCGCGTTTAATCAGAACCTCATCCTTTATGCCTATGTCATGCTGTTCGTTGGCTTCCTACTGTTCAACTACGGCATGCAACAAATGGGCAAGTGGAACAGGAATCCACGCAACGACGGGATGCTCGATAGTAAATTGCAGCCGTTTTCCGACAGGTACGCACTCATTCACTACGCGAAGGTAGGCAAACACGTCGTCGAACACATGTTGATTCATCCTGGCGGTGTTCTGGTCCTCACCGGCCGCGAGCTGCCCGGCGTCGTCTATGGGCGCGGAAATAAATGGCGAAAACGGGGTGTGGGTCTCGCGCGCTTTTTTTCCTTTAGCGGCCCGCAACTCGGGAATCCGTCGATCGATACCGATCACGCCATCGTTGCGATAGAGCGCTTCCTCGAAGCGATGCAAATGGAAGTCGATGTCCACGGCGCGATCGTCTTCCTGAATGCCGCCGTCGAACTCGACGTGAGCGAGCCCGACTATCCAGTGCTCATGAGCGATGAACTGCCCGGGTTCGTCAATTCGTTAGAAGAAGACAAGTCGTTCACCCAGGCGGAGCGCGACGCCCTCGTCTCCGCACTTGGCGCTGGACTGGAAGTCGAGCAAACGGTGACGACAAAGACGCGCAGACCAGTGAAGGTCAAGAGGCGCGCGGCGTGACGGTCGCTTCCGAAATCCACGCCGACGGATCCGCACGACTGCAGTGGCCGATTTGGGGCCATGCTACCCACGCGGCCAACCTCGCCCAAGCCGTTGAGCTTGGACGCGTGCGACATGCTTACCTCATGGCCGGACCGGAAGGCGTTGGCAAAGCGACGCTCGCGCGGATATTCGCCCAAAGTCTGAATTGCTCCACTCCGTCCGTGCCGGGCGTTCCCTGCGGCGTTTGTCTCTCGTGCCGGAAGATCGAACGCGGAACCCACCCCGATGTGCAAACCTTTTCACTCGCCACCCAGGAAATTCTGGCAGAACGAAAAACAGGCAAAAACACGACGTTAACCATTGAATCCGTGCGGGACCTTTGCGCGGCAACCGCCCTCAGACCGTTAGAAGGCTGCTGGCGGGTGATCATTGTCGAAGATGCGGAAACGTTGCAAGACGTTGCGCAAGAAGCGTTGTTGAAGACGCTCGAAGAGCCGCCGCGGTTTATGGTGTTGATGCTGCTGGCCGACGACGCCGAGATCCTCTTGCCTACAATCCGCTCTCGCTGCCAGATCGTCGACCTTCGTCCCGTCGGTCACGCAACGATAGTCGAGGGCCTACGCGATCTTGGCATTGCAGATCCCGAGGCCGATCGCGTCGCCGCGCTCGCCGCGGGGCGCCCAGGTTGGGCGATCAAGGCGGCAACAGACCCGAAGTTGGTCTTATCCAAAAGAGAGACAATCAACCGCGCGCTGGCTTGGATCGAAGCCAGCGGCTATAAGCGGCTTGTGACCGCAGTGCGCCTGGGGGACACGTTTACCAAGCGGCGAGTCGAGACGTTTGCGGACCTCGAAACACTGCTCGGCGTTTGGCGAGATGCCTTGCTCCTCGCGATCTCAGTGCCCGACTACTTGACAAATCGAGGTTTTGAAGACCGAATCCGCGAGCTTGCAAAGTCCTGGACGGTCGTCGAGATCCACCGCGCTGTACGCGCGGTGCAGACCTGCATCGCAGATCTCGACGCGAATGTCCGGCCGCGACTTGCGATGGAAGCGATGGTGCTCCAATGGCCGAAAACTCCGGACCAGTAGCGATAACAAACATCGACGCCGAGTTCACTGGACCGCCAAAGTCGATCGACGAAGCCCGGCAGCTCGCCCGTGAGCGTTTTCGGACTCGCCTCGAACAAGGCGAGAAAATCGGCGAGTGTGATTGCCACACCGGCGAAGAGTCAGCGCCTGAACAGGACGGAGGACCGGCGACACGAGTTGCGGGCGTGAGATTCATCGACTCCGGCCAAACGTTCTATTTCGATCCGGGCGACATGCGGGTCGAACTTGGCGATTGGGTCGTCGCGGACACCAGCCGTGGCCGCGAGGCAGGACGGGTGGTTATCGCTCCGCACCAAGTTAAGCTGAACCTGCTCAAAGGCGAGCTGAAGCCGTTGCAGCGGAAGTTGGAGCAGGACGACATCGACAAGATGAATCGCCTTAGGCGCGATGCGTCCACTGCCGTCAAAACCTTCGGTGCCAAGATCCGCGAGCATAACTTGCAGATGAAGCCGATCAGCGCCGAGTACAACTTCGATGGCACTCACCTGACGCTGAACTTTTCCGCGCCGGAGCGCGTTGATTTCCGCGATCTGGCCCGTGACCTGTCCTCGGTTTTCATGTGCCGGGTTGAGCTGAAACAAGTCGGTCCACGGGACGAGGCCAGGCTCTTGGGTGGGCTTGGCCGGTGCGGGCGCACGCTCTGCTGCAGCTCCTGGTTGCCCGTCTATCCAGAAATCTCGATGAACATGGCGAAAACCCAAGACCTGCCGATCAACCCGAGCAAGGTCTCCGGCGTCTGTGGGCGATTGCTTTGCTGCCTGAGTTATGAGAACGAGCAGTATCGCCAGATGAAGGCAGTCATGCCGCGTTTGGGTCAGGCTATCGACACCCCTGCCGGACCTGGCATGGTGCTCTCCTTGCAAATTCTGAAGCAGCTTATCACGGTTCGTTTGAATGAGGACAACACCGACCACGTATTCAAAAGCGATGATCTCGGCTTCTTCAAACAGGAAGCGAAAGGTCAGCAGCCCCCACCGCCTCCATATCCGGGAGATCGCGAGCCACTCCAGGCTCCGGTCCCGACGAGCGAAGGTGAAGCCGATGGTTCGGCGGCTCGCACTGCTGGACGCCGCCGCCGTCGAAGGCGCGGCCGGGGTCGCACATCAGGACCACAAGCATAGGCAATGACTTCAGGATATCGTCAGCAAGGAGAGAGGACGCGAGCATGGCGCGTTACCTCGTCGTTCACACACCAATTGATGCCGATGACGAAACCCTGCGCCAGCCGACGAATATGCTCGAATTGGCGAAGCAGCACGGCAACGATCACTCGTCGCCGCGCTGGTTAAAGACCTGGTCGCCCGATCTTCACGACGACCGCATTTTCACCCTCTGGGACGCGCTCAACGCTGACGATATCTCGAGGGTGCTCACGCGGTTTGGTTTTCTCGATCATATGAGCGTGCAAGCGTTGCGGGTGGAAGAATGGGGACCTGAAGAAGTGCTCGAAACCCAGAACCCGTAATACTCTGGACGCAAAATTGCGATAATGCTTGAGCGTGCTCGGCGATGCAATGATAGAATCGCCGGGCCTTCCTTTTCGCGTTTCAGCCTTGTTTCCGCTCAACTCAAACCTGGGGATGAGGCGTTTTCGGGAGAAGACGATGAGTTCTTACACGGCCGTTGGCCAGCGGATGAAGCGACTCGATGCCCCGCAAAAACTCAACGGGCAGGAGCGCTTTACGGGAGATCTGCGTTTCCCCGGACAGCTTTATGCGCGTCCGGTGACGAGTCCTTATGCGCACGCTCGCATCCGCGCAATTGACAAGAGCGCGGCACTCGCGGTGCCTGGAGTCGTTGCTGTGCTCGGCGCTCGTGACTTATCCATCGCCAACGGAGACAACGGTGAGTCCGCGAACGTGCCGATCGCCTTCGATGAAGTGTTGTTTTCCGGTCAAATCGTGGCACTCGTGCTCGCCGAAAGCGATTCGGCGGCGCAAGACGGCGTGTTGCTCGTCGAAGTCGATTACGAACCGCTCGAAGCAGTGGTCTCAATTGATCGCGCCCTCGAACCAACAGCGCCCCGCGTTCGTTTGACTGAAGTTAAGGTCTCTGACGAAGAGGCAGGCATGCACAATGCCGACGCGGCCCAGGAATCCGAAACGTCCGCTGAGCAATTGCCACCCAATGTGTCGAATTCACTGCATTTCAATCGCGGGGATATTGACCGAGGCTTCGCCGAGGCGGACGAGATCGTCGATCTCACGTTTGAATCAGAAACCGTACACCAGGGCTATATTGAGACGCAGTCAGCCTTGGTGACCGTGGATCCGCTCGGCGGTCTCGACGTCTACACAAGCTCTCAAGCCGCGTTCCACTGCCGAAGCCGAGTCGCGGAGGTCGTTGGATTGCCGGTGCACAAAGTCAACGTTCAATTAATGCCCGTTGGCGGCGGATTCGGCGGCAAGTTCGTCCTGATCGAACCACTGGTCGCGGTTGCGGCGGTCGCCGTGCAACGGCCCGTCCTGCTCCAATACACACGGATTGAGGATTTCGGTGCCGCGAATCCCGCGCCCGACTGCCGCATTCAACTCAAGGTCGGAGCCAAGAAGAGCGGTGAGTTGACCGCTTTTCAGTCGCACGTCATTTTCGATAGCTCTTCGAACGCTTGGTCGCCGATGCAAATCGCCGTCATTCTCATGGGAGGCTATTACCGCGTGCCAAACCTCGATATCACCGGCTACGAAGTCATGACGAACAAAACGACCATGGGCGCATATCGGGCGCCGGGCGCGCAGCAGGGCACATTTGCGATTGAATCGGTCATGGATGAACTCGCCCGCAAGCTCAATCGCGATCCCTTGGAGTTCCGCCTGCAGAATTGTGTGGTCGAGGGGGACCCGCGGCCCAACGGCAACGAATGGCCCAAGATTGGACTCAAAGAGACCCTCGAAGCCGTAAAAGAACATTCTCTATGGAAGAATCGTGAGGAATCGAGGAAGGCCGGCCGTGGGGTCGGTTTGGCGGTTGGTGGCTGGCCGGGTGGGGTTGAGCCATCGACGGCGGTCTGTCGCCTTGATTCCGATGGGACGCTGACGGTCGTTCTCGGGACCTCCGATCTGAACGGGACGAATACATCCTTCGCCCAGATCGCGGCCGAAGAGTTCGGTCTCGCGACTGATACCATCCAAGTCACAACCGCCTCGACCGATGCCGCGCCGTATGCCGGCGGCACAGGCGGTTCAAAGATCACATACACGGTGGGGCCGGCCGTGCAACTAGCTGCGGCGGAAGCGAAGCGGCAGATTCTGAACATCGCCGCCCAGCATCTCGAAGCCTCGGCCGACGATCTCGAAATCAAGGACGGTCAGGTCCAGGTTAAAGGCGTGCCCACATCCGCCGTATCGCTAAAGCAAATCGCGTCGATGAGCATGAGTTTCGGCGGTCAATACGAGCCGGTCTACGGTCGCGGATCGACGGCCATCGTCGACACCGCGCCGGGATTCGCCGTCCATGTTGCCGAAGTCGAAGTCGACGACGTGACCGGGCAAACTCAAGTTACACAATATGTCGCGGGCCAGGATGTCGGGTTTGCGATCAACCCAGCGCTGGTTGAAGGTCAGGTCCACGGCGGCGTGGCGCAAGGCATTGGCTGGGCGCTCTATGAGGGCCTCCGGTACGACGACGATGGGCAGTTGCTCACCTCGAGCCTCATGGACTATGTCTTGCCGAGGGCGCCGATGATCCCGCCGATCGACGTCGTTCTCGTCGAGGTGCCGTCGAAGCTGGGCGCGTATGGCTCGAAAGGTGTTGGCGAGCCGCCCGCGATTCCGGGTCCGGCCGCGGTCGCGAACGCAATCCGCGACGCCACCGGCGCCCGAGTCACCCATATTCCGATTCGACCTGAGCTGCTCGTAAACGCGCTGTCAGAAAACGGAGCCTAAATACCGTTCGCGTTGTGACTTCGGGGCGGTCAATTCTTGACCGCCCCGACTTCTGTGCAAGTTAAGATTCAGCGCGTGCTAGACTCCGGCCGGTTTGGCATTCACAGACAGAAGGAGCAACGCGGGTATGGTTTTGACCGCGGCCTACGGCGGCGCGAAATGGTCCGAGCGCACCACATCAATGCGCGAGGATATGCCCGCGTATTGGGGCAATTGGGGCTCGTCCTCGGAGTGCGGCAAGCTGCACGCCGTTCTTCTTCACAGCCCGGGCCCTGAACTCGATGGCATCGAGGATTTTGATGCTGTCCAGATGCGCGCCGATGTGCTTCCTGAGGTCGCGCGCAGCCAGCATGCAGATCTGGTAGACGCGTATCGTTCGCACGGCGTCGATGTCTATCTTGTCGAGCACACCCGCCACGACAAGCCAAATACGCTGTTTATCCGCGATCTCATGTTGATGACGCCCGAGGGCGCGATTGTGAGCCGCCCCGCGTCGACGATTAGAGCCGGCGAGGAGCGGTACGTGGCAGAGGCCCTCAGCCAGATTGGCGTGCCGATCTTGATGACCGTCCATGGAGCGGGCACTTTCGAGGGCGCGGACGTAAGCTGGGTCAATCGTGACCTTTGCTTCCTGGCCGAAGGACTGAGGACGAATGAGGAAGGTGCGAACCAAGTTGAGCGGATGCTGCGCGAAATTGGCGTCAAAGAGGTCGTTCGCGTTGGACTACCGTATGGCGCGATGCACCTCGACGGCCTCTTGAACTTCCTCGATCGCGATCTTGCCGTCGTCTATCCGAAGAGAACTCCCTACAAGATCATTCAGACACTCGCGCGCCGAGGTTTCCGACTCATTGACGTTGTGGACGGTGACGAAGCGCACACGCGGCTACCGATGAACTTCGTCGCTTTGGAACCAGGTGTTGTTCTCATGCCAACTCGTGGCGAGAACTTGCAGGAGAAATACGAGGCGGCCGGAGTCACGTGTCGCACGGTCGACATTAGTGAACTAATCAAGGCAGGGGGCGGCATCCATTGTATGACCGGATTCTTGAAGCGAGACGACTGATCCAGTAATGGCAGCGACGCCTGCCACTCGATTCGGTAGATGTATTTTCGCCCGAGCCGGACGCCTTCAGGATCGAGGTAGACCGAGCCGCGGACTTGGAGCAGTTCGTAGAGGCGCCTGAGATCGGCGGTCGTGGCGTGTTCGAGCCCGGCTCGCATTTGCTCGGCGAAGGCCTCGATCTCGAGTGCGTCGCCGGCGCTCAGTCCTTCGGACGGCACCGCGGCTAATTCCGCACGATCTTTGAGCAATCGTTCGATCAGCGGCTCGATCTCCTTTGCGCGGCGCACCATCGCTGCGAGGACCTCACCACTGCCGACAGCCGCCATTTGCTCAACCTGCGTATCGAGTTGGCGACGTTGCCGCGCGATCTCGCGATCGATGGCGGCGAGCCGCTCTTGGCGCAGGTGATTTGCTTGATCGTGTTGAGTTTGCGCCACTTCAAGCCCGGCCGCGAGGTACTCAGGATTGAGCAACTTCGCGCCGAGAGTCGACCACGATTCGGCTTCAAGCGCGCGTTCACGTCGTGCTGTTCCCATTCGGTGTGCTCCTGTTCGCTGTTGGCTGGAGATTCGCCGGTCGTCAGCCTTATGCCCTCCGAGTGCGGAGCGACGGCAGCATCCAGATGGATCGAGTGCTCGATCGGACGACGATTCTCGCGCAGGAAATCCTCGGCATCGACAAAGTGCTTGGAAAGCTTGGGGTAAAAGGTGAGGATGCTCGGCAATTCAAGATCCGCTGCAGCGGTGGCTCGATGCGGGTCTCCTATCTTGCTGATGTTGAGTGCTTCATTGCTGAGGTTCAGGCACTAACTCCCACCGTCGAGGTGCGGGGCACGTGGTAAATGCGGCCCGGGCGTAATCCTTCGGCCTCGCTGCCCGCCAAGCCCATTTCGGAGCAGATCGACGACGCGTTTCATCGGGCGACCGAGACAGCCCGCACCCTGACGAGCTATCCCGATCGCATCACGCCCTTGCCAGTACCCCCGCGTGACGACGATCTCATTGAGGAGCGTTGATGGTTCATCGGCTGGATTGTGGTGGCCGGTGAGCCGGAGGAGTGCGCCGTGCTTTACGATCCTCGAACGGAACGAAGGCGGTTGGGTAAGAAGCTTTGAGACGGCGAACCATCGAGATGGGAACACCACGGATGTGAGCAAGGGCCTGGCGAACGTGGTCCGGCAGCGGCGCGGCGAGTTGGGGTTGACGCCGGAGGAACCGGCGGCGCAGGCGGCACGCAGCGACCAAGGCTCTCAAGGAGCCAACATGACCGACCAGATCAAACTCATGTACACGATTGGCTAGTGGGCCGCCGTAGTCGCGTTTGCCGGTGCGGTGGGTTCTTGCAAATCCTCAAGGACGTCAACGACCTGCATGACGCGATCATTGCCTTCGCCGCGTCCCTGCTGATCCCGGTACCATTTCTCCTAGCCATGCTCGTGCTCCACCAAACCACCGTGGAAGAGCGGAGATTCTGGACGCACGCGGCGGTCCTCTTCGCCGCGCCATTCTGGCTATAGACGTGAGAATCAAGGCGCCAGTGGATAGACGGTCATGTCGTCAACAGCGGCCGAGAACGTGGGTGCCTCGGCGTCTTTGTTCACGTTGACGCCAAAGCCAATGTCTGCGGGCACATAGTCATCGATCGTTGCTTGTCCGACCAATGCATAGTCCACCCACAGCTCGAATGCCTGGTCGATGAGCCGAATTTCCACGGCGTGCCAATGGTTGGGAGAGATCGAAATATTTTGCGGTGCTGTAATGTCGGACCAACCGGGACTTCCAAATTGCCTAATTCACCAGTCAACGGATGAACCGTCATTCCAGGTCAGCATGGCATCAAAGAAGTCGTCCGTGTCCTGATAGCCAAAGAGGATGTGCACCGTGCCGTCGGAGCTCATTGGAAGCACGAGAAAGCGATAGGCGAGGTCGTGCACGGGAATTCGGAGCGGATACCGGTAAAAGGTTGAGGGGTCCTTTGCCGTGAGCAAAAAGGCTTGGGTCTGGCCTCCGAGCACGCCGGTCAGCTCCACGTAGCTCGATTCTAAGATTAGGTCGTGGATTGTCTGAAAGCGCTGCTCGTCCATTGGGTTGACGTAGACCACGGTCTGATAGATTTCAAGGGCATCGTGCAAGTAGTCGAGCTCGGATGCAGTTGGCTCCAGCTCTTTCGCCCGCGCATAGGCCGCTTGCGCCTTCCGCAGAAACCCTTTGTCGAGGCTGCGATGCGCGTGCAGGATCAGCACCGCGAAGAGTTCGTGTCGGACCTGGAGGTTCTCGGGCGCACGCGCAAGTTGCGCTTCCCAGACATCAACGGCGCATTGGGTGTCGTCCCTCCTGAGGCATTTGTGCGCCGCAAGACGGGGACCGAACGAAGTTTGGGCGTTCGTTGACGGCTGCCACGCGCCACTGAGCACGACGAAGAGCATGAGCACGAGGACGGATCGAACGGACCGGGAGGAGAAGGTCTGAGTGCACAATGCCTGAGTGCTCCTTCACGCGGTCGGAAGGGACCGACGAGTTTCACCGCGCTTCGTAGTTAGCTTGGCGCGAATTGCCATCAGCCTTCACAGCCAATCCCATCGTGATCGCCGTCGAGGTGATACGGATCCGGCGGCAGCACCATGAAGTAGCCGGCCGGAATGACCACGCAATCGAGGTCCGGCAGAATCGGCATGCAAAAGTCGGGATACGCCGGCTCGCACCCGATCGTTGGTGCGAGCCCGACCAGCGGCAAGGTCGGATCCACCGGCGTGTCGGCACCGCCACACGCCGACCACAGGCCGGTGCCTTCGGCCATCGCCGCGTCCTGCGCTGCGCGGATCTGCTCGACGTACTTCACGTCCGGCGGAGCGGTGGCGAGCACGGCATAGCCAGCGCGCACCACCTCCTCGGTGTAGAGCACCGCGGTGCCACCGGCGCGCTCGTCCCAGATATAGCGCAAGTGCCGGCCGTCCTGATCGGTGTCGCGGACGTCCCGCTCCAGATAGATGGGGCTGCCGACCGGGATCGTATTCTGGGCAAAGACGCTCGCCTCGGCGCCGTAGCACTCGATCGGACCATTGGGATCTCTCGTCTCCGGCGTGTCGATGAGCAGCATCTGGACGGTGAAGGCGTCCCCATGGCGGGGGATCACGTTGATCGTGTCGCCGTCGATGATTTGGGCGACGACGGCCCGGTCGACGTCACTGGGCATGCCCGTGAGGAGCGGGGTCGGGGTGGGATCGGGGGCCGGAGCGTGCAGCTTACCGCATGCCGCCCACATCCCGCGCTCCTTCTCCTTCGCCTCCTGCTCAAGCTCGTCAAGCCGTTCGAAATACTTCGGGCTGTCGTGTTGGTCATCGAAGCCGGCATACCCTTCCCGCATGAGCTTGCTATTGAGCAGCGTCGCGTGCTTCCCGTCTTTGCCTGGCAGCCAGACGTAGCGAAGCAGGCGCTCTTTGGTGTCACGGTCTTCGCCGGACTTTTCGAGCCAGACCTTCGCGCCTGTTGGCAGCAGCTGCTTGACCCGATCCGCCGCTTCCTTGGCATAGCACTCGCCGGGCTCCGGCGCATCGATCCCGGAAAAGAGCATCTCTTCGCCCATGCGCTTGCGAGAAACCTTGATCTTGTCCCCGTCGATGTGACCGGTGACGGTGGCCTGTTCGGCGCCATTAGGCACGCCAGCGGGGAGCACTCGCGCGCTGACCGTGGCGGGCAAGACGAGCAAGCCAAAGAGCAACCAGACAACAAGACGAGGGCGCACGCGATGCATCTCCAGCACACCACAGCCCGGCACGGACGACTATCCGCGTCACCTATTCCGGGCGTGCGCAACGATCCCGACGACCCGCCAGAATCGCTCACCGATATTCGTTATGGCATAGCGAAACTATAGCGCAAGAAGGAATGTACGCGCCCTCAACCATCGGTCACAATAGCAGCTCATCCTGTATGACCGGTCCACACCACGTGGCCGGGAGACACGGCTGGCGCATCCGGACTGGCGCGACCTGCCGGAGCGGTACGGCAACTGGCAGACGGTGTATTCCCGGTTTCGCCGGTGGCAACTGGCCGGGGGTTGGGACCGGGTGCTGGCCGCCCTGCTGGCCGCCGATGCCCGCGGCGCG
>JBJMMD010000034.1:0-3010 GCA_045804965.1 Thermomicrobiales bacterium
AGGCTACCTGTCATGGCGCCGACAATCGCGCAATGACCGATGCTCTCGTGCATTCCGGCGGCAAAGCCCGCGGTGTTGCGACCGTCAAGCGCAGCGTCAGCGACTCCGAGCTTCGTGCGATGCATGACGCCGGCGTGCGCGGGGTGCGCTTCAATTTCGTCAAGCGCCTTGTTGATTTTACGCCGCGGGAGGAGTTGATCGAGATTACCGGCCGGATCGAGAAACTGGGCTGGCACGTCGTGATTTACTTCGAAGCGGTGGATCTTCCTGAGCTGTGGGACTTCTTCACCTCGCTCTCTACAACAGTGGTCGTCGACCACATGGGGCGGCCAGATGTCAGCAAGCCTGTTGATGGCCCCGAGTTCGAGTTGTTCGTGAAGTTCATGCGGGATCACTCAAACGTCTGGTCGAAGGTCAGTTGTCCCGAGCGCCTATCGATCGCAGGGCCGCCTGCGCTAAACGGTGAGCAGAATGCCTATCGCGACGTGGTCCCCTTCGCGAGGCGCATCGTCGAGACTTTTCCCGATCGCGTGCTCTGGGGAACCGACTGGCCGCACCCGAACCTGAAGAACCACATGCCGGACGACGGCTTGCTGGTCGATTTTATTCCGCACATTGCGACTACATCCGAATTGCAACACAAGCTGCTGGTCGACAATCCGATGCGCCTGTACTGGCCCGAACATTCCTGAGGAGAGGACCCGATGTCGCTCGACAAACCCTACACCGACGTACCCGGCACCACCATCTTCGACGCTGACATGTCGCGCCAAGGCTATCATCTAAACCAGTTCTGCATGTCGCTGATGAAAGCGGAGAACCGCACACGCTTCAAAGCGAACGAACGGGCTTATCTCGACGAATGGCCCATGAGCGAGGAGCAGAAGCAGGCCGTGCTCGCGCGCGACCTCAATCGCTGCATCGAGCTTGGCGGCAACATCTACTTTCTCGCAAAGATCGGCGCGACCGACGGTAAGAGCTTTCAGCAGATGGCCGGCAGCATGACCGGCATGAGCGAGGAACAGTACCGAGACATGATGGCCGGTGGTGGCCGTTCCGTCGAAGGCAACCGTTACGTTGGGGAGAAGAAGTGATGGCCCGTATCTCTGCCAGCGTCTACACCTCGCACGTGCCGGCGATCGGCGCTGCGCTCGACCTGGGCAAGAGCGCCGAGCCGTATTGGCAAGCGGTCTTCAAAGGATACGACTTCTCCAAGCAGTGGCTGAAGGATCAGAAGCCGGACGTGATCTTCCTGGTCTACAACGACCACGCCAACGCATTCAGCCTCGATGTGATCCCGACTTTCGCGATCGGTACTGCGCCCGAATTCACGCCGGCCGACGAGGGCTGGGGTCCGCGCCCGGTCCCCAAAGTGATCGGCCATCCGAAGCTCGCGGCGCACATCGCGCAATCGGTGATCCAGGACGACTTCGATCTCACCATCGTCAATAAGATGGACGTCGACCATGGCCTGACCGTGCCACTGAGTCTGATGTGCGGCCAACCACAGGCGTGGCCTTGTCCAGTGATCCCGTTTGCGGTGAACGTCGTGCAGTACCCGGCGCCATCGGGCCGGCGTTGCTACATGCTCGGAAAGGCAATCCGCAAGGCTATCGAGACATACGACGAACCGCTCAACGTTCAAATCTGGGGTACCGGCGGAATGAGCCATCAACTGCAAGGTCCGCGCGCCGGACTGATCAACAAGGAATTCGACAACGCCTTTCTTGATCGCCTGATTTCCGACCCGGAAGGTCTTTCCCGCATGCCGCACATTGACTACGTCCGCGAGGCTGGCAGCGAGGGCATCGAACTAGTGATGTGGTTGATAGCTCGTGGCGCCATGAACGATGTGAATGGCGGCAAGCAGACCAGTCTCCGGCATCGCTTCTACCATGTGCCTGCCAGCAACACCGCCGTGGGGCATCTGATCCTGGAGAACAATTGACGTGGCGAAGACCATCAAAGTGGCACTCGCCGGGGCGGGCGCGTTCGGTATCAAACACCTGGACGGGATCAAGGACATTGGTGACGTCGAGGTCGTCTCGTTAGTGGGCCGCAGGATCGAGCCAACAAAAGAAATTGCCGCGAAGTACGGCATCCCGCACGTCACCACCGAACTCGCCGACAGCCTCGCGCTGAACGAACTTGATGCGGTGATTCTTTGCACGCCGACGCAGATGCACGCGGCGCAATCGATATCGTGCCTGAAAGCCGGCAAGCATGTCCAGGTCGAGATCCCGCTCGCCGATTCCTGGCGCGATGCGCAGGCAGTGGCCGAGCTGCAGAAACAGACCGGCTTGATCGCGATGTGCGGACATACCCGCCGTTTCAACCCCAGCCATCAGTGGGTGCATCGGAAAATCGTCGCCGGGGAGTTCAACATCCAGCAGATGGACGTTCAGACATTCTTCTTCCGGCGTTCGAACATGAACGCGCTCGGCCAACCGCGCAGCTGGACCGACCATTTGCTGTGGCACCACGCCGCCCACACGGTGGATTTATTCGCCTACCAAACCCGCTCGCCGATCGTAAAGGCGAATGCCGTTCAGGGGCCGATCCACCCGACGCTTGGGATTGCCATGGATATGTCGATCCAGCTCAAGGCGGCTAACGGTGCGATCTGCACGCTCAGCCTCTCGTTCAATAATGACGGCCCACTCGGCACTTTCTTCCGCTACATCGGAGACACTGGCACCTATCTGGCGCGGTATGACGACCTCTTCAACGGCAAGGACGAGAAGATCGACGTCTCCAAGGTGGACGTCTCAATGAATGGGATCGAGCTCCAGGACCGCGAGTTCTTTGCCGCAATTCGCGAAGGACGTGAGCCGAACTCGAGCGTCGCGCAGGTGCTGCCCTGCTACAAAGTGTTGCACGGGCTGGAGCAGCAGCTCGATACCCCTTGACCTCCGACGCGGGAGTCAAGCCCCCAATGGGCTCCAGCATTGCCCGACGAAAACGCTATTGCACCGCAGAACGAGGACGTCCCGCAGGGCGGGTCTGGCCT
>JBJMMD010000035.1:0-69094 GCA_045804965.1 Thermomicrobiales bacterium
CGCGCCGCGGGCATCGGCGGCCAGCAGGGCGGCCAGCACCCGGTCCCAACCCCCGGCCAGTTGCCACCGGCGAAACCGGGAATACACCGTCTGCCAGTTGCCGTACCGCTCCGGCAGGTCGCGCCAGTCCGGATGCGCCAGAGGATCCTATTCAGGACCGTCCGGTGCGGCAGGTTCGGCGTGCCGATCGGGGGCTTCTCCGCGGGCAGCAACGGTTCGAGCACCGTCCATTCGTCGTCCGTCAGTTCGTGTCGCCGTACCATCTCCCGAGGGTTCCACGACTATGCAAACAGACCCTAAGCCTGTGAGCTAATGGCGTTAATCGAACCTTGATTATTGATCGCGCGGCGCGGGGGCGGCAATGCCATCTCGAAAGAATCGCACTGGGCTGGAATTGCCTCTGCGGCTCTTTATCCTTGCGGTGCTCTTGCCTACCACGTCGATCTCTGGTGCGGGCCGGCCATCAAAACACCATCGCTTCTCGCCAGCTGGCAGCCACCGGTCGATGCGATACGCGCCGCGGACCACTCCGTGGGACGCATCCAATGCGTAAACCGCGCGATCGCGCGCGTTTTCTCGGATGACCCAAGCGCATCGCGTAGCGTGGTAGACATCTTCGTCCGTCCAAGAGTCTTTCCGTAGCGACTTGTTGATCATGAAGATAACCGTCGGTTCGTTGACGGCCGGTATCGGCTCTCGCCCTTCACCATAATCCCGTAAGGAATCAGTCATTCCGATCCCCTTTCATTGCCAGCCTGCGCGTTAGGTCTCATTCTCTGCGAAATCCTTCAGATATGCACCGCTGCAAACGCTGATTGGGAAGCGCACGGGCACAGAACACCGCCGGTCGAATATCTCCACCGGCGGCGAGGACTGACTGATTCTAGCTGCTAGCTGGCGACGCGATAGTGGCCTGCTCGCACGTGCCCGATGAAGTGCAACCCGGTATTGACTGAGAGAAGCTCAGCCTCGACCTTGTTGTCATCGTTGACTTCTGGTTGGTCGACTTCGACTTCGTTCTCAACCTCAGGCTGCTCGACCTCGTTATCGGTGTCGTTGTCGTCGTTCACGTCCGGCTGATCGACGCCTTGATCGTCGTCGACATCCGGTCCGTCAACGTCGTCGTTTTCGCCCTGATCATCATTCTCAACGGCATCGTCGTCGTTTTGATCCTCGTTGTCGACGGCGTCATCTTCACCGTCGTTCTCGTTCTCGACGGCATCGTCGTCGCTTGGGCCGTCACTGTTCGTATCCTCGTGGTCGCCCTCGCCATCGTCGCCGCCATCCTCGTGGGCAACAGTGAAGCCCGCATGACTCACGTTGCTTGGCGCCGCTTCGACCTTGGAGATCGCCAAGCCGAACATCAGGATAATGGCGAACGCAGCCAGGAACCGCATCGTTCGTTGCATCTCGATTGACCCCCTTGAACCTCGATCCACCAACCGACCCCTGTCCCCAAATCAGCGCGCCGAACCCCAACTGCCGTGTATCCATTTCCGGCGTGCGGTCGGGCTTGGGGACGATACGAATCCTACGCGCATGTCGTAGTCACGTATGTACTATCGACTACTCCGTTGGCGCACGATGCCGTTGGCGTTCGCTCCACGGGTGCATCTCGCACGTCTACGAATTCCATCGCCAGTGGCTTCCCCACAAACGCTGGTGGTCCCATGGACCGAGTGAATCTTCGTCCACACCTTCGTTCTCGGCTTCTTGGTCTTCTTCATCCTGGTCGTCCGCGGCCGAGCTGGCCTCTGGATTGGCTTCCGGTGTGCCTTCAGTCTCCTCCTGCTCGGCTTCGGGCGTCCCCGCGACTGGGCTCGCTTCCGGTGTCCCCTCGGTGCCCTTCGCGCCTTCGCACTCGTCTGCCGACGTGATGACCTTGTCACCGTGCTTCTCGTGCGCCGCCACGGCATGCTCGTCCACGGAGATCACGACCGCCGGATTGGAATCGGAGCCTGTCACGTGACAGAGCATCACCTTGTGATCGCCGGCGACCGGGCTGGCTTCCGGACTCGCGTCCGGACTAGCTTCGGGACTCGCCTCCGGACTGGCTTCCGGCGTACTCGCGTTGCCCTTCGCCCCTTCGCACTCGTCTGCCGACTGGATGACTTTGTCGCCGTGCTTCTCGTGGGCCGCCACGGCATGCTCGTCGACGACGATCACCACTGCTGGGTTCGAATCCGAACCGGTTTGGTGGCAAATCATCACCTTATGTTTGCTCTTGTCATCTTTGCTCTTGTTCTTGGCATCGTCCGATTTGGACGACTTGTGCTTCTTGTTCTTTTTGCCCTGCTTGTCCTGATTCTGGTTGCCTTGGTTCCCGTTGCCTCCATCATGAGACTGACCATTGCCGTTACCGCTACCGCCACCGTTGCCATTGCCACCGCCATGGCCGCCACCGTTTCCGTGGCCATTAGCATGACTGGTCACGAATCCAGCGAACGATTTCGCCGGCGCGGCATCCGCCGTGGCGACGGTTGCGCCGACTAGAACCAAAATTGCCAGCGCCGCCACGCATTGCAGAACTCGCTGCATCCTGGCGCTCCTCCTTCGACATCAATCTTCGCCAAGGGACTACGGGTCTCCATGACCTCGTGCGCCACGCGCGCGTGCCGGGACAAGCGTGTGCAGTGTGGCTCAGCGAGCGGACCTTCCTGGCGTCCTGCAAGAACGCGCAGGCTCCCCTGTGCAGGGTGGCAGGTCGAATGGACAAAGTCGAGCGGCATTCGTCCCATACGTGCGCAGACGAAAGCGTTGGGCGGCATACCCGAAAGGGGGATGCCTCGTCGTGACCGTTGACGACCAATCAGACGCGAAAGTTCTTTTCGGGGCCCGTTAAGGTTGGCGAAGTGTTGGAGCGGCGGGTGAGAGTTGCTCGCTGTCCTGAGACAACGATGCCGGTGGATGCGCATCCACCGGCATCGTTGTGTTTTCGGAAGCCTTGGGGATCGGTGCCCGGCCGCCTGTCGACCGGTTCTGCGCGTTGGTCGGTCCACTTCGTGATGAACGAGAAGTGTCCTCCCTAGACGAACAAGACGTTGTGCACGAATTGGAGCTGCTCCGCAGTATCTGCGGTCGACTAGCCCGGCGCCTCAGTTGACGCTGGTATTGCCGTTTCCTTTTCCCCGGCGCGGTTTCGGTCGCTGCCCCGTTGGGGAACCACGAACTTAAGTATCCGCCACCTCGATGGGGGTTTCGGTCGCGCCCGCTGCTGAAGAACCCAGAACTTCAGTTGGCGATGCGATTGGCGATGCCGCCGGTGAGGCCACAGCCGCTTGGCACTCGCTCTCGTCCGCGACCACGAAGTCGCCGTGCCGCTCATGCGCCGGAACAGCATGCTCGTCGATCACGATGGGGACGACTGGGTTCGAATCCGAGCCGGTCCGGTGGCAGACCGTCACCTTGTGGTCAGAAGGAACCGGCGAGGCTCCCTCATCTTCCGCGGCATTGACACTCTTGCCACCATGATCGCTCGCATTGTTGTCGTCACCCTTGGCTTTGGTGTTGCCTTTGGCGGCGGTGTTCTCATCAGCGTTGTCGGCGCCATCATCGGCGTTGCCCGCGCCGTCATCTGCATTCTTATCAGCGTTGTCAGCGCCGTCATCGGCGTTGGCGCTGCCTTCACTCGCGTTTTCGTCGGCATGCGCGTTGGCATTGGCGGCACCGCCCTGGTTTCCACTCGCGTCGTTCGTGTCTTCGTCATCGTCGGATTGGCCATTGCCATTGCCGTGGAGACTGCTGCTGACATAGCCGGTAATCGATTTGCCCGGCGCGGCATTCACGTGAGCGACAGTCGCGCCCACCAGCACGAGCACGGCGATCGCCGCCACATATCGCACGATTCGTTGCATTCTGATCCTTCCCTCCACTCACACCGATCCCCTGGTGCCCGGACGACGACCCGTCGCGTTCCGTTCGCCTTCGCTCGCGATCATCAAGCGGGATAGTCGTCCCGCCCGAGTATTGCGAAAGGCCCTCCTCGCGGAAGCCTGCAAGCTTCCGATGTCGAGCCTGCCACCGAATTCCCGCGACGTCGAGCCACAGAAGTCCTACGGGTTTGCGGACATTGGCCCCAACGTGCATAGCCTGAACGGGGGGGGCAGGATAGCGGGCGCCTTGCGCAAAATCCAGGTCAGCAGCTCGGGCCACGGGTATACTTCGTAGCCGATCATTCTCCTTCCCTTTTCTGGAGGCTACACGCTCGGATGACCCAGGCCCCAACCTCGAACGCGACGCCGCCCACGCACGACGTTCACGTCCGCTTCGCCCCCAGCCCAACCGGTTCGCTCCATGTCGGCGGCGGGCGGACCGCGCTCTTCACCTGGCTCTTCGCCCACGGTCAGGCGCGGCGTGAAGGCAAGACCAGCGCCTTCATCCTCCGCATCGAGGATACCGACCAAAAGCGGCTCGTCCCCGGCGCCACCGCAGGTATCCTCGACATCCTGCACTGGTTCGGCCTCGACTGGGAGGAAGGACCGGACACGGGCGGACTGTACGGGCCCTACCTGCAGAGCGAGCGCACGAAGCTCTACCGCGACCACGCCGAGCAGCTGATCGCCAGCGGACACGCCTACCGTTGCTTCTGCACGCCCGAACGATTGGAAAAGGTCCGCGAGGAGCAGCGCGCCCGGAATGAGCCGCCTGGGTACGACCGTCATTGTCGCAATTTGACGCCGGCCGAAGTGGAGGCGAACCTGACCGCCGGCATGTCGTACGTCATCCGGTTCGCGATGCCGCTCGCGGGCGAAACCCGGTTCATCGACCTCATCCGGGGCGAGATCGTGTACCAGAACGTGAATCTCGAGGACCTCATCCTGCTCAAGTCGGACGGCTACCCGACGTACCACCTCGCTAATGTCGTCGACGATCATTTGATGCGGATTACCCACATCACCCGCGGCCCGGAGTGGATTCCGACGGCTCCGCTCCACATCCAGCTGTACAGGGCGTTCGGATGGGAGGCGCCGCAGCTCGTACATATGCCGCTGATCCTCGCCCCCGGCGGCGGCAAGCTCTCGAAGCGCCACGGCGCGACCGCGATGGAGGAGTTCCGCGCGAATGGCTATCTGCCCGAGGCGCTGATGAACTATCTCGTGCTCCTGGGCTGGAGCTACGACGCCACAACCGAGATCTTCTCGAAAGCGGATCTGCTCGAAAAGTTCAGGCTCGAACGGGTCAGCCCATCGCCGGCGACCTTCGATTACGCCAAGCTGAAGTGGTTCAACCAGTACTACATCAACCACATTCTGACGCTGGACGATCTGACCGCCCGTGTGATTCCGTTCCTGGCGCAGGCGGGGCTGGCTGATCCCGCGGCGGTCGATCCGGCGCATCCTGAGCACGCGCATATTAAGGAAGCGGTCGCGCTCTTGAAGGACAGGTTGGAAACACTGGCCGACGCGCCGGAGTTGATGAGCTATTTCTTGGTGAAAGGGCTTGAGCCGTACGATCCCGCGCTGCTGGTGCCGAAGAAGATGGAGGCAGCCGACACGCTCAAGGTCCTGACCACTGTCCAGGAGGAGCTTGCGACCCTCGATGTCGCCGACGAGGAGGCGGTCGAGGCGCACTTCCGGGCGCGGGCAGAGGAGTTAGGGTACAAAGCGGGACAGTTCTTCATGCCGGTGCGGGTCGCCGTCACCGGCCGCGACAAATCACCCGGACTCTTTGCAACGCTCCGTGTGATCGGCAACGACCGGGTCCGCGCCCGCGTCGCCCATGCGATCGAACTGTTGAACGCACACGAATCGAGGACGGCAGCGGCGAGCTAAGCGCCCCAAGATGTGCCCGGGGTTTTAACCCTGGGCTACACAAGACGAAGCCTTTCCAGGGCTGACGCGAATCGGTCTCCGTAGCGGCGCACGGCTGTGCGCCCGTTTGGTGGACACAGGTGTTCCCAATGCACAATCGGGTCGAATCCGTTCCTGGGCGGACAGCCGTACGCCCCTATAGAGCACATGGTTCGCGGCTTCCCTCATGAGCGCTGGAAAGGCTGGGATGTCGTAGCCTTCCCTCTGGGTGGATTTAGCCTCGGGCAGGCCGCACGATCGGAGGCATCAATGCGCATTGTCCTTCTCGGCATTTGTCTGTTGACAGCCGTCGCGATCCCTGCGATCACCCTCGCCCAAAATTCGACACCGGCGGCCACGCCCACGACCGAGGGCTACGCCCATCCTGAGCTGCTCGCTGATGCCAAGTGGCTCGAAGCCCATCTCGCCGATCCGAAGCTGCGCGTCGTCGCCCTTACCCCACCGGATGAGTTCGCGAAGGCGCACATCCCAGGCGCGGTGCAGATCGATTGGCCCGATTTGAATGTCACAGACACCTCCGATCCGTCGATCGCCAAGTGGGAAGGGCAGATCGAGCAGAAGTTGACCGCGCTTGGCACCACGCCAGACGACACGGTCATCATCTACGACGGCGGCACGCTCTACGCCGCCCGCCTGTGGTGGGTGCTCCACCAGCTCGGACACAAGGACAAGCGGATCCTGAATGGCGGGCTTCCCGCCTGGATCGCGAACGGCGGCAAAACCGAATCTGGCCCATCACATCCGAAACCAGCTTCTTCCTTATATAAAGGAAGACCGAACGCGGACGCGATCGCCACGCTCGATGAGGTGAAGGCCGCACTCGATGATCCGAACACCGCGCTCGTCGATGCGCGCACAGCGGACGAATACAAGTCCGGCCACATTCCCGGCGCGATCAACATCAATTTTCCGGAGAATGCCGCGCCAAATGACCCCAAGTATTGGAAATCAGCAGCCGATCTCCGCGCCATGTACGCGCAGGCCGGCATCACGCCCGACAAGCACGTCATCCCCTATTGCTCGACCGGCGTCCGCTCGGCCGTCACCTACTTCACCCTCACTCTGCTCAGCTACCCCAACGTCTCCCTCTACACCGGCTCCTGGACCGAATGGAGCATGCACCCCGATCTGCCGGTGGAAAAGGGCGGGTAGACCTGCGGCCGACGTCCATCACCCCACCCGGCGTTTTGCGGTCTTTTCCGACTCCTGCTCTTGCTGCAGCCCCTCTTTCAACCACGTGCGAGCGAGCGTGGACGGCCCCACGCCTTTCTTCGCCGCGCGGCGAGCAAGTTCCTCGCGGTCGGCCTGTTCCAGCCGGACAGTGAGCCGCTCAGCCAGCTCGCCGCCCACAGTGATTTCAACCGGCGCCCGTTCATCGAGGAAATCGGTGATGTCGTGGGTGTCCCAAAACTCGGCTCCCTCCTCAATATTGTTGAACGATGGAATCTTGCCGTGTGCTTCGGTGGGATACCCAAGATCGACGGTCGGACGCTTCACTGATTATCACTACCTTTCTCTTGCTTATCGCTTCGGTGGTAGTAGACCATGTCTGCTTCCCAACACGGGGCATGACTCAACAAATCGACGGGGTCCTTGCGCGCCGGATCGACGCTGCTTTACCGAATAGGGGGCGCGAGTCGCCGAGTTGGCCGTGGAGGGTTCCGGACGGGAAGTCGGTGGTGTGGACGTTGATATCGTCGTTGTCCGGGTGCTTGGCGACGTGCGTCAACCGTGTGCGATCAAGCTCGCGCCGCCGCTGGAATGGCCACTCGCATCAGGTGGGGGCGGTGCGTGACGACTGTTCGCCGGGAGTGCCAACAACGTGATGTCCTGGACCGTTATCGCGAAGCAGATTTCCCCTAACCGGCGGTTCAGCGTCATCGCGACGAAGCTGCCGGCGGGCCGCCCTGCTTCGGCATGCCCGAGGCATTGACCTCTTCGACGCCACTCGACATCAAAGCGAACGGTTGACCGCTTGCCAATAGTGGCGCGTTATCCTTCACTACCAGCTAACCCCCGCGCCGGATCGACCGCGATTTCGGTCCTCTGCGCATCCGCTCGGTTATAGGTTAGGCGGGCGGTTATGGTGACGCCGGAGCTCGCCCTTTCGTGTAGTCTAATGACCGACCCGCCTAAGCTGTTTATGTTGTAAGAGATTTGTAACACTACGTTATTTCGCTTCCGCGCATTTGTGACGAGCCGTCACCTACATTTGGATAAGAGTCAAATCGCCGGTCGAGAAGGCCTGGAACGGTCCGGTCCCGTCGAGGCGGCGGAGGAACTGGAGTTGGATCATGTCGATCTGGCGATGGCAAACTACCTGGGCGGCCAACAAGACCGTCCGCGTTATCTCAATCTTCATCGTTCTAGCCTCTCTCGTGGCCGGAGTCGCGGGTCATGGAGGGATTGTCCACGTCGCAGCAGCGGGCTTCGCAGCCGGCGATACCGTCGTCGTCAACACTGACTACCTCAACCTGCGCGACGGACCCTCGCTCAAGGCATACCACCTTGCCATCCTCATAGGGGGTGACGAGTTAACGGTGACTGGCGGGTCAGAAGTGGCCGATGGCTATACCTGGTACCCGGTCGTGGCGTCGGTGAAGGGTCCAATGCCTGGCTGGGTCGCCGGAGAGTACTTGGAGCTCGTCTCGGGTGATGGTACAGGTGGCTTCCAGGTTGGCGACGCCGCCGTCGTCGACACGGCCAAGTTGAATTGCCGAACCGGCCCTGGACTCAACTATCCAGTTGACCACGTCATGTCGGGCGGTGCTGACGTCGTCGTGCTCGATGGTCCAGTGACCGCGGATGGTTATCACTGGTATCAGCTCAAAATGGAGAACGATGATACCGCCTGGGCGATCGGTGAAGCGCTAGCTCCAGTCAGCGATGTCCCGAATGCCGAGTTCGGAAAAGGCGACCAGGTCGTGGTTGACACTGATTACCTCAACCTCCGCACTGGCGCGGGACTTTCCTACACGGTGATCGCCGTCCTGAAGAGTGGCACGGCATTGACCGTGGCGAACCATCCCATAGCCGCTGGCGGCTATGTCTGGTATGGCGTAACGACGCGAGACGGGCGGACCGGCTGGGTGGCCGGCACGTACCTGGCGCCCGCGCCCGGTCTCGGTTTTGCTGTCGGAGATGCGGTCCGCGTTGCCAACGGTCCTCAGAACCTGCGTGCGGGGTCTGGTACGGAGGCCGCGGTGATCCGGGTCATGGCCAACGGCACGTTGCTGCAGGTCCGAGGCGGCCCGGTCGAGGCCAACGGCTACACCTGGTATCACGTCTGGAATTACAGTGGCGAAGGCTGGGCGGCCGGCGAGTTTTTACAATTGGACCCGAATGGCTGGCCAGAGGAGGGCGCGGCCTAATTCGATAGGGACATGACTTCCGACAATAAATATGAGGCGCGGATGGGGCAACATCTCGTCCGCGCTTTCATATCGAGGATCGGGGCGTACCGCTCGTCCCCATCCGCCAACCCCTGCGTCAGATAGACGGCAATGTCGGTCTTCTGCGCATCGTCGGCGTTGTAGGACAGGCGGGCCGTCTCGATGTAAAAGGATGTTGGCATGGACCTCACCGTTCTGGCGGAGCGACTCCGCGCATCGTTTCCCGGTGTCCCGATCGTCACCCCTCTCTCGGTCTTGGGAGAGGGATTTGACAGCGTGGTAGTCGAAACCGCCAACGGCATCGTCTTCCGCATCGCCAAACATGTACATGCCAGTTGGGGGCGCCAACGAGAAGGAGCAGTACTGTCGGTCGTCCAGCGGCATGTGCGCGCGTTGAATATTCCGCTGGTGCGGCACGACTTGGACGAGTCGGACGCCTTCCCCTACGGCGTGATCGGGTACGAGAAGCTTCCCGGTCGCCCGCTCCGTCCCGACGACATCGACCACGAGAATCGCATTCGCATCGCAGGGCAAGTAGCCGGATTCTTGACCGAGCTTCACAGCATCGACATTCGCGAACTGAGCGAGATTCCCTTACTGAGGTTTCCGCCCTCGCGTGAGCGGCTGGTAGACCTTGGTCGGAACGTGTCGGCATATCTCGCACAGCACCTGAGCCGGAACCAGTACCAAGAATTTCAACGATGGTGGGCTGACCTGCTCGACTACAGTCAGAGATACTCATGTGTGCTCGCTCTTATCCACGGCGACTTGTGGTACGAAAACATGCTGTTCGATGAACAGCAGCGCAGTTTGGTGGGAGTCATCGATTTCACCAACGTTTCGATTGGTGACTCGGCGATTGACCTCGCGACGCAGCGCTATATGGGTGACCGGTTTGCGGGGACCGTGATTGACAACTACTACCGCGGCCACGTCCCGACGGATTTAACCGGGCGGATCAATGCCCTGCTGGGATTGCGCGAGCTGCTGGGCCTAGAGCACGGCATCTTGACGAACGACGTGGATGAAGAGGCCGTCTCGAAGGTCAATCATGCGATGCGCATCGCCCTCAGTTAACGGTCAAACTCACACCCAATCTGCGCCGCTTATTCCGCGACCGCGATCGCTTCCGTGAGACGTAGCGACAGTACCTGGGAGACGCCGTCGTCGCGCATGCTCACCCCGTAGAGCGTGTCGGCGATTTCGATGGTGCCGCGGTTGTGGGTGATGATGATCGCCTGCGTTTCCGCCGCCAGCGCCTGAAGCTGCTCGCGGAAGCGGACGACGTTCGCCTCATCGAGCGCGGCGTCGACTTCGTCCAGCAGGCAGAAGGGGGTGGGGTTCACAGTCAGAATCGCGAAGAGGAGCGCCGCCGCCGTCAACGCCCGCTCGCCACCGGAGAGAAGCGCCAAACTCTGCAAGCGCTTGCCGGGCGGTTGGGCGACGATGTCGATGCCGGCCGCTTCCCCGTCGCCCTCATCGCCAGCGACGAGCATGAGCCGCGCCGTGCCGCCGCCGAAGAGGGCAGTGAAGGTCTCGGTGAACGCAGTGGAGACGAGGGCGAAGGTCTCATCGAAGCGCTCGCGCATCTTCGCGTGGAGATCGCCGAGCAGACCATGCAACGCCGCGGCCGCGCCCTCGACGTCGTCAAGTTGGGTCCGCAGAAAGGCGTGGCGCTCGGCCTCCCGCTCGTACTCCTCGACCGCGTTCTCGCCGACATACCCGACCCGCCGCAACCGGTCCTTGAGCCGCCCGATCTCCCGTTCCGCCTCGTCCGGGGCGATCTGCTCCCGCTCCTCGGGCAGTGGACGATCCAGCAGCAGCTCGGCGTCCGCCAAATCGAGATCGTCGACGATCCGCTGCCGGATCGTCGCCAGCTCGCCCCGCGCCCGTTCCACCTCGACTCCGCGCGAGCCGTGCGCGCGTTGCGCTGCGAGCAGCGCCTCATGGGCCGCTTCCAGCGCCTTGTCGAACTGGGCCATGGACGACTCAGCCGCGCGAGTTGCCGCTTCCAACGGAGGGCGTTCCGCCTCGACCTGCGTGCGAGTCGCGGTGAGCGCCGCGAGTTCCTGGGCGAGCCGCTTATGTTGGGCCGCCACCGCCGCCCGCTCGCCGTCGAGCTGCGCCAGCCGCTCGTGCCGGGTTGCGGTTTCCTCGGCCAGGGTCGCCTGATGGGCGAGCAACTCCATCTCCCGCCGCCGCTCGGCCCGTAAGCGTTCGTCCAGCGCCACCAACTGCCGTTGCTCGTGCGCCAGCTCGCGATCGGCCGCTGCGCCGACATCGGCGTCCTGGTTCAGCTCTTGTTGGACCGCGTCATAGTCGGCGCGCATCTCGGCGAGCCGGGATTCCGCCTGCGCTTGCTCGTTCGTGATCCCCGTCAGGTCGTGCGCGATCCGGGTTGACGACTCGGTCAATATCGCCTGCCGCGCTTCAGTCGCCTTCTGCTCGTTCCGCAGATCAGCCAGCCAGCCCGCGATCCGTGCGCGCTGGGCTTGCCGCTCCTTACGCGAGGCGACCAAACCCGCCCGCGTCGCCGCGACGCCCTGCCGCTCCTCGCTCAGGCGTCGCGGCTCATCGGCCGCCGCCTTCTGCGCCGCGACCGCCTGATCCCGTTCGTGACTGAGCTGCTCGATCTGCCTTGGTAGGTCACGGAGCTCCCGCTCCCGGCTCAACATGCCGCTTTCCCGCACCGCCGCACCCCCGGTCACGGAACCGCCTGTGCGCGTGATTTCGCCGGACAGAGTGACCGCGCTCCAACCGGGCGGCAGCTGCTTCAGCGTCGCCCGCGCCGCCGGGAGATCTTCGACGACGAGCGTTCGGCCAAGGAGGGCGCCGACGACGCTTTTCAGGTCCGGATCGACGGACACGAGCTCGTCCGCGAGGCCGATGACGCCCTTGCTCCGCGTGAGTCCGCCAGGCAGGCTGCGGTTGTTGCTGGCACGGACAGTATCGAGGGGTTGGAATGTGGCACGTCCCGCGTTCCCCTGCTGAAGGAAGGCGATGGCCGCTTCCGCGTCCGCCCAGCGTTCGACCACGATGTCTTGGAGGTGTCCGCCGAGCGCGACCTCGATTGCTGTATCGAGGTTCGCCGGCGCCTCGATCACCTCGACAACCGTGCCCCGGACGCCTCCGAGTTTGCCGGCTCTGACCGCCTGCATCACCGCCCGCACCCCGGCGAAGAGGCCCGTGCCGCTTGCTTGCAGCTTCTGGAGCACGTCGAGCCGCGTCGTCGCCTGCCCGAGCTCGCGCTCGCACTCGGCGACCTGCACGCGCGCGGCGTTGGCCGCCGCGGTGGCCTCCGCAATCCCCTTGGCGAGCGCGATCAGCTGATCGTCGAGGCTTGCCAGTTCACGCGCGCCTTCCTGTTCGGCCGCGTCGAACCCGACAAGCTCGGTTTCCAGGCCCGCGATGCGCGAGGTCCGCTCGGCGATCGCTCGTGCGGCTCGTTCGCGCTCGGCCGCGTCGGTTTCCCGTCGCTGTTCGAGCAGGGCCCGCCTGCGGCCGAGATCGGCGAGCGTGCGTTCGCCTTCGCTGATCGTCGTCAGGAGCTTCGCCCCGCGTTTTTCGACGTCCGCCCGGGCGGCGCGGGCGGCGGTCCGCGCCGCTTGCTTGGCCTCGACCGTTCGCCGCACGTCGGCGACTTCGGTCTCCGCGGCCGCGATCGCGGCCGCGATCGCGACGAGCCCTGCCACGACTCCGGCAACTTGCTCGTCGAGGCCAGTTTGGATATCGAGGAGGTCCTCGCGCCGGCGCGCGAGCGCGGCTTGGCGCTCGGCCGCGAGATCGCGCTCGTGGCTGACCCGCCGGGTTTGATCGAGGGTTGATTGGTACTGCGCCGCATGCTGCGCCAGCGTTTCCCTGGCTTCTTCCGCCGCGAACCGCGCCGCGGCAATCGCGCCGCTGAGCCGCTTCACCTCCGCCTGGCAACGCGCGACCTTGGTTTCATCCCCAGCCGCGGCGGCTTCCGTCGCCTCGAACCATGCCTGCGCGTCCTCCAGCAATCGGCCGTAGTGGACCCGCTGGAGATCGCGGAGACGGTCGTGGACCCCTTTCCACTCTTTCGCTTGTTTCGCCGCCCGCTCCAACGCGCGTACTCGAGGCTCGACTTCGAGGAGGAGATCGGCGATCCGGGCGCTGTTTGCCTCCGCTTCGATGAGGCTGCGCTCCGCCTCGACCGCCTTCATCCGTAAACCGGTCAAATCGGCCGCGTGCTCGAACAGCCCGCGGCGCTCGTCCGCACGTTGGCTCAACGCCGAGTCGACGAGACCTTGCCCGACGACGGTATGGCTCTGGCCCAGGGAGGCGGTGAGATGCGTGACATCTTTCAACCGTACCCGTTTGCCGTTGATCAGATACTGGTTTTCGCCGCTGCGATACGCGCGGCGCGTCACCGTCACTTCCGAGAACTCGGTCGGCAGCCAAGCGGTGCTGTTATCGAAGGTGACCGCGACCTCTGCCATTCCGGCCGGGGAGCGCCCCTGACCGCCGGCGAAGATCACGTCCTCGGTCTTCTTGCTCCGCAAGGCGCCATGGCTCTGCTCACCGAGCGCCCAGCGCACGGCGTCGGAGATGTTCGATTTTCCGCTCCCGTTCGGCCCGACGATCGCCGTAATCCCCGGCTCGAACGCAAAGACCGTCTTCGTCGCGAAGCTCTTGAAGCCGTGCAACTCGAGCCGCGTCAGCCGCGGAGGGGCGAAGGCAGGCGCGATCATGGGGCGGAACTCAGCCCGGGGCTCAAGGCCCGGGCCACGCACAACGAAGCCCTTCCAGGGCTGAAAAACTCGCCAGCGTCGTCGTTCCTTACGGAATGCCGGGCGTGCGTTCGCATGCTCAGCCTCGGAGAGGCTTCGTCTGGATTCGCCCGGGGTTTTAATCCCGGGGAAGGTGGTAGCCCGGATTTCAACCCAGGGACATGGGACCGGGCAACGGGCCGTTCCACGAAACGTTGCAATCCTTGCGCTGTCGACTGGTGACACTGTGTCAGGATGGTACCATCGGCCGGCGTAACCGGCCAACGATTTGGAGTCCACTTTGCCAAATGACCAATCCTCTGGCGGCCTGACGCTCGGTCTTTCGAGCGGGGCGCTCTATCCGTTGGTTCCCACCGAGGAAACGGCGCGCGTGGCGATGAGCGTGGGCGTCGCCGATCTCGAATATCTGCTGCAAACGCCGGGCGAATATGCCCCGCGGTTCGTGCGCGATGCCAAGAAGATCGCGCACGACTGCGGCTGCCGGGTGCACGCGGTTCATTCCTATCAAGAGCTGGTGCCGGTGCTGTCGCCCTACGCGCGGCGGGCGGAGGAAGCGCGGGCAATGTTCTCGCGCATGATCGCCGCGACCGCGGAGATCGGGGCGAAGGTGCTGGTTTGGCACGGGCCGCGCCGGCAGGAGCTGGCCACGCTGGACGATTGGGAGCGCTTCATCGCGATCACCGCCGCGCTTGCCGCCGAGTGCGCGGCCGCCCGCGTCACCCTGGCGCTCGAAAACGTCTCCTGGGCCGCGCTCGCCACCGTGCGCGAGGTGGCCGCCTTCGCCGCGCGGTTACCAGAACTCGGCCTCCCGGACGCGGTCGGTTTCGTCTTCGACCCGTTTCAGGCAGCGGAGGCGGGCGCCAATCCCTTCATGATCCTACAGGCGATGGACGATCGTGTGGTCGACGTGCACCTCTCTGATTACCACGGAGGCGGACCCAGCGGCTACCCCCCGCAGCGCCATTTGCCGCCCGGCGATGGCGAGCTGCCGTGGCCGGCGCTCCTTCGCGCGATCGCCGGCGTGTATCGCGGTCCGCTCATGGTCGAGGGCACGTTTGCCGGCGATCAGGCGGCCATGATCCGCGTCTACGATCGCTTCACCGAGATGATTCGCGCGATCAACCCGCCGGGCGGGGAGTGCGACGGCGTGCTCCCGTCCGGTGTGCGGGCAGGAATCCGGCTCTTCAACGAGCGGAAGTTCTACGAGTGCCACGAAGAGATCGAGCATGAATGGCACGCCGAGCGCGGACCGATCCGCAACCTCTACCAGGGCATCCTTCAGATCGGCGTTGGCTTCCATCACGCGCGCGCGGGCAACCACCGTGGCGCGATCCTGCTGCTCACCGACGGCATCGAGAAAACCTCTCGCTTCCTCCCGGCCTGCCGCCAGATCGACACCGCCCGCCTCGTCAGCGAAAGCCAAATCTGCCTCGACCACATCGTATCGCTCGGCCCGGACAGGCTCAGCGAATTCGATTGGGATTTGGCGCCGATGGTGCACGAGGTGGTTTCAGATGGGGGTGATTCGCCGACACTGAAGTAAATTGACCTCCAGCAATTTAGATGTCTTCGGGATATTTTGTGGGAATTCGACCGAGGGCTCTGCGCGTTTGACGTAACAGATAGGTCTTGCCCAGTGGGGCGGGTGTGTTCGGCCACCCCTGCCCGGGAATCAATACGGCCCAGAGGGCACCCCGCTCAGTGACGGAAGTCGGTTCAAACCGACTGGCGAACGTGCATCGGTTTTGTAGGGGCATATGGCGCACGCCCGCCTGATGACACGGATCGTTCCATTTGGCGCAACGGGTTCGAATGCGGTCTCAGGTGTGCCCCACATGCCACTATGACGGAACGGTGGACGGTTTGCTTTCGTCAGCCCTGGAAGGGCTTCGTCGTTTGTAGCCCGGGCCTTGAGCACCGGAATCCTGGAAGCCATCTACGTTTGGTTACGCCACGCCCGGGCAAGGAGAACACCATGAAGATATTTACGCTTGAGGAAGCGCTTGCAGGGCCATATCCGTTCGTTGCAGAGGTAGATCCTGATGCGGGCTGGGGTCTCCGCTTCCCCGACCTTGAGGGATTGTCCGGTTATGCAGGCACATGGGAGGAAATCGGACCTGCGGCGCGCGAAGCAGTACGCATCCATCTCGAGTTCAAGGCCCGGGATGGTGATCCCATCCCCGCACCGACCGTCCAACCTGACTACATTGAGGTCGATCCAGATTCGCCGCTCGCGGTGATTCTGCCGGAAGATGCCGACGGCTAGTGGGCCTATCTGCGCACCTCGAACGTGGCCGCCCAATTGGGCTTGAGCGAAGATCGGGTGCGCAAGTTGGCGGCGAGCCGGGGACTGGGGCGCAAGTGGGGACGCGATCTCTTCTTCACCGAGTCGGACATCGAGGCGATGAAGGTCCGCAAGCCCGGCCACCCCAAGAAATCAACCGAATCGAAAGACCAGGCAGCCGACTAGGTAAGGCGACTACACATGACCCGACCGGCGGGAGTCCGCCGGCCGGGTCGATGTGATGCTTCAGTGCGCGCTAGGCGGCGCGGCGTCGTGCTCCGTAGGCCGCGCCACTCAGGATCATGACCAGGCAGATGATCAGCAGCCATGAGGTCGCGCTCATCCCAGCAACGGCGCCGGATCCGGTATTCGGCAGCTCTTCGATCGGCTCGTCCGGCGTGTCGACGGCCACCGTTGCGTCGTCCTCATCGCTGACCGGGCTATTGACTTCGTCATGCCCAGTCACGAGCGCGACATTCGTGAGCGAGTCGCCGTCCTCCTCGGTCACTACATGCGGTAAGGAGCAGGTCATCGCCGCACCCGGCGCGAGTGCTGTCGCCGTGCAGTTCGCGAGCGTGATGTCGTCGGTGGTGTCGTTCGGCGTCAGGTTATCGTCGACTACCACGAGATCGCTCAGGAGGACATTGCCGGCATTCGTCACCGTGAAGACGTAGGTGATCGTGTCGCCAGGGTTGACCGTGGTGATCTCGGTTGTGCCGTCGGTTGCGATCTTGTCGATGAGAATGGCCGGAGCGCAATCCACGTCAACCTGGTCGCTTGCTTCGTTATCAGCGAGCTGATCGTCTTGCTCGTTGATCGCGTTGACCGTAGCCGTGTTGATCACAGTACCGCACGTCGCGCCCGTGGTCGGCGAGGAGATGTGCACGTCCTGGCTCTCGCCATCGTCGAATGCGCCGTAGTCGCAAGTCAGGTCGCCACCGGAGATCTGGCAGAGACCAGCGGCGCTGCCGCCGTCGATCGTCCAGCTCAGGCCCGGGTTTGCGGGCAATGGATCGTCCAGCGTCACGCCATTCGCCACGCCTTGGCCGACTTCGTTGCTGACCGTGACCGTGAAGCCGATCGTTTCGCCCGGGTCAACCGATCCGGCATCGGCCACCTTGGTCATCGAGACTTGGGGGCAGGCAACCGTGATCAGGGAGGCGAAGTCGCCATTGTTCGCGAGCCTGGTCGACGGTTCGTTCGTCGCCGCTACCGTGGGTGACGTTTCAAGCTGCCCGCAGAACTCCGGATCGCTCTGCGCGCTCACGTGGAACGAGATTGCCATCCCCGGTGCGAGGTCCGCGAAGTCGCAGCTGATCAGCGTACCGTCGCCGTTCGGCGTGCAGGTGACTTGGGCGGCCGCGACACTTTGCGCGGAGAACACGCTTGGTCCTTCGTTGACCGAACTGGTAAGCGTCGGCGGGCCGTCGATCGTCCAGGTCAGGCCGTGGGGCAGCGGCGCGGTCAGCGTCGCGTCCTTCGCCGTACCTGCTCCGATGTTCTCGCCACTGATGGTGAAGCCAACCGGTTCGCCGGAAGTCACCACCGGGCCGTCCGGATCGGCGTTGACGGTCATATCTGGGCACTTGACCTCAGTCTCCGCCGAGGCGGTGTCATCGGCCTCATCGCCCGGTGTTTCGTTCGTGGCCGCGATCGTGACCACGTTCGTCAGCTCGGCGCAGTGCTCCTTGTCGCTCGCCGCCGTGACATGGACGGTGCGGACATCGGCTGGCGCCAAGTCGCCGAAATCGCAGGTCAACAGGCCGCTAACAACGGCGCAGTCCGGATTGTCCAGATCTTCGGTCCAGGTCAGGATGTCGCCTTGCGGCAGCGGATCGTTCAGCGTCACATCGGTCGCCGTCGATTCGCCGTCGTTGGTGACCTCGATTGTGAACCCGATCGGCTCGGGCGCCGTCACTGCCGCATCGTCTGCCGTCTTCGTCACCTTCACCGTCACCAGCGGCGTGAATGCGCATTCCTGTCCGCCGTCCGCGCTCACGGTGATGGCCTTGAAGAGACCGCTCAGGTGGACATCGAAGGTGAACAGGCCGGCGAGCGCCTGCGCGGCCGTGATGTGGGTCGTGAAGGTGATGTCCTCTGACTCGCCGGGATCGAGATCCAGCGGCGTCGAGAAGGCGCCGGTCAGACCCGATGTCGGCGCCAGGCCGCCCACCGGCGTATCGCCGTCGTCGAGGATGTGAATCGTGAAGATCACCTCGTCGCCGATATGGCCGACGCCGTCGATGACCGGGCAGTCCACCGTTATCGTCAGATGCGGATGGGCGTTGATCGTGACCGTCGCGTCGTCGTCAGCGCGCACGGTCGTGCCGAGCGGGGCGGTGCCGGTTGCGACCGCGATGTTGGTGATCGAGCCGGCAACCACATCCGCCAGCGTCACGACATGGGCGAGCGTGCACGTCGCGCTGTCGGTCGCGCCGACCGCGAGGGCGCCGATGGTGCAGGTAACGTCGTCACTGGTGTTGCCCGGCGTGCCGTTATCGTCGGCCACCGAGACGTTGTGGAGATCGACGTCGCCGGTGTTCGAGACCGCGTAGGTGTAGGTGATGGTCGCACCCATGTTGACGGTCGTGATTTCGTTCGTGCCGTCGGTCGCCGTCTTGACGATCTTGATCGCTGGGCAATCGATCTCGACGAACGCGGTGCCTTCGTTGTTGTCGACCAGGGCTTCAGGCTCATTGCCGGCAGTGACCGTTGCGGTGTTCTCGATGCCTTTGCAGAATTCGTCAGTCGAGGTCGCGCTGACATGGACTGCGAACGGCGGGTCACCTGGGGCCAGGTCACCAATTGCACAGTGCAGCAGGTTGGCCGCAATCTCGCAGGCCGCGTTGTCCGGGTCTTCGATCCAGGTCAGTCCGCCCGCCAACGCATCATCGAGCACGACGTCGTGGGCCACGCCATCGCCGCTGTTGCTCACCGCGATGGTGAACCCAAGCGTGTCGCCGACGGTCACTTCATCGGCATCCGCGGTCTTGGTCACCGCGGCGTCAGGTGCGGTGATGGCGACCGTTGCGTCGTCGTTGTCGGTGACCGTGGTGGCCCCCGCTGAGCCGGTCACGACCGCGATGTTGTGGATCGTACCCGCGCTCGCGTCCTGCGCTCCCACCAGGTGGGCGAGTGTGCAGGAGGTATCGGTTGCGCCCGCGGCCAGATTGCCGATGGTGCAGGTAACGTCGTCGCTCGTGTCGCCTGGTGTGCCGTTGTCGTCGACCACCTTGACATTGGTCAGGTCGACGTCGCCGGTGTTGGTCACCGTGTAGGTATAGGTGATCGTGTCGCCGACGTTCGCGGTCGTGATCTCGGCCGTGCCGTCGGTTGCGGTCTTGACGATATCGATCGCTGGGCAATGGACCGCGATCGAGGCGGACGCCGTCTGCGTGGCGGCATTGGTCGAGGACACACTCGCGGTATTGTCGACTGTGCCGCAGGTGTCCACCGTCGTCGGCGAACTGATGTGGCCCGATGCCGACGCGCCCTGCGCTAGGTTGCCGAAGGCACAGGTCAGCTCGCCGCTTGCAATCGAGCAGCCCGCGACCGGCGGGGAAAGCGACCAGTTGAGATCAGCGTTGGTCGGCAGCGTGTCGGTCAGGGTGACGACGGTCGCCGTGCCGGGACCGTTGTTCGTCACGGAGATCGTGAACCCAATAGTGCTGCCGGCGTTCACCGAGGCTGCATCCGGGGTCTTGGCGATGCTCAGAACTGGCGCCGTGATCGGGCAGGTCGCGGTTGCGGTCTGGGCTATAGTCAGCGCCGATTGCAGGGTCGGATCAGACACCGCGGTGACCGTCACCGAGTTGTCGACATTGGCATTCGTGATGTCGGCGGCGGTGACCGTAGTCTTGAAGTAGACCGACACCGTCTGATCCGGACTGATTTGGATCGGGTAGGTCAGCGCAGTGGTCCCAGCGGCATCGGCATGGAAGGCGCCGGTGCGCGCATCGACCAGACCGTCGCTCTTGAGGTAGACCGTCTGCAGACCAGTGTTGGTGATGTCGATCTGGTAGATGATCGTCGCGCCCGGCTCGTTTGTTGAGCCCGTCGGACAGTTCTTGACGACCGAGATCGCAGGCGGCGCCGGGGGTGTGGCGCCGACGAGCTTGAGTGGAATGGTCTGGGCGCCGCCCCCACTGCCCAGCCGGCTCTGCACGTTGCCCTGGCGACCAGCCAGGTCCTCACGGCAGATGAGCTGGACGATGACGCGGAGCACAACCTTTTCGCCCGCCTCTAGGTTCGTGACATCGACATGGACATTGACCGAGTCGCTATCGATCGAGGCGGAGCCGATCGCGGCCTCGTTGCCATCGAGATTCGCGTTGAACGGGTCGCCGACCAGGAGATCGGTGCCAAGGAACGCGCCAAAGCCGATCAAGATGTGATTGGTCGATTCGCTGCTAAATTCAAAATCGATGCCGTAGTCGCCGCTGCCGGCGGTGACCTCAATGCCATCGTAGAAGACGATCGCCTGGCCGCACGTGAGGTCTTCCGACTCAAGCTCTGGGCGGCTGTCGGCAAAGGATCCGCCGGCGTTGGCGCCAGTGGCAGGATCATAGGTTCCGGGCGCGGCGGCCTGGAAGTTGTTGCTGGCCGCGAAATCGGCACTCGGCGCTTGCAGCAGCTGCGTGGTCACATTGTGCTTCGAGGTTGGTTCGGTCGGGGTCGAAGTTGCTTCCTCGGTTGCGATGTCCGCCGGCGCATCCGTGGCAATCTCAGTCGGAACTTCGACAATGGGTTCGCAGGCATCGCCCAGCCCGTTGCCGTCACGATTGGCTTGATCGGCGTTGGCAACCGTGGGACAGTTATCGACAGCATCGGCGACGCCGTCGCCATCGGCATCAGGAGGCGGAAGGGGCGCCTCGCAAGCATCGCCCGCGGCATCACCGTAGGTATTGGCCTGCTCCGTATTCGCGACCGTGGGGCAATTGTCGAGGTCGTCGCTGACGCCGTCGCCGTCGGCATCGGGTGGAGGCGGTGCAGGTGCGCAGGCGTCGCCAACGCCGTCGCCATCGGCATCAGCTTGATCGGCGTTCGCAACGTTCGGACAGTTGTCCACGTCATCGGCGACGCCATCGCCATCCGCATCGGGTGGAGTCGGCGTTCCCTCGGCGGCAGCCTCGATCGCACTCTGGTCCTGCGCGATCGTGTGCGAAGTGGTGATTGGTGAAAAGAGGCCGATCAGAATTGCGGCGAGGGCGAGCCATCGCAACGTAGCGGCAGCACGCGTCATGTTCCTAACCCCTTTGCCGATCTCGTCGTTGCTTGCCCGAGTCAGCGAATGTCGCCGAGCCTGTAGTGAGATCGGCGTTCGTGGTGAGCCCCATTGCTTCACCGTAGGAGCCCGCTAGAAGGTGATCCGGTATCGAACAAACAAGAACGTGAATCGCCGGGACCGCGCCACGGCACGCTGCACGTTCCCGTTCTCCCTGAGACTACTTCCGGGTTCGATCTACCCCTTAATGACGAACCCAACAGTACTATTACATTGGTACTACCCTCGCAGCATACGACCGGTTTTTCCAAACGTCAAGCTCTGGGCAGTACACGCGTATTATTCACGCTTGGTTGGGGGTTGTTCGGATAAATCCGGCGCAATCCGCTTCAATCTCCCTCGAATCAGCGCGATTACGCCATCTTGTCCATGATTTTTGCACAGGGCGGCGCTCACCTGTTCCATCCATCTTTCGTCTCATTGCGACACATAGGTGTTTTGCTGCATTTGACATCCTGGCAAATTTCGGCTATTTGGCCGTCGCCCGCCAGGACCGGCGGATAGGCAGATCGGGCCACGCCATCTTGGGACCCGTCGGCAGGGAGGCTGGAGGAGTTTCCTTAACCCTTGAGCCCTTCTCTCGCGCACGGGAGAAGGGGAATTTCCATAGCGGTCCGCGCATTTTCGTTCCCTCGCCCGCGCACGGGAGAGGGTGGCGCGCAGCGCCGGGTGAGGCAACTCCGCGCCGGCCCCCGTCCCCTGTCGCTCGCCCGGCGAACCTCGTATGATCCTCCTCCCTTGTTGCATGCTTGCACGTTGAGAGAAGGGTGGGTTGAAGATCGCGCGCGATCGCCTCGACATCGAGCAGCCGGAAGCGCTGCTCCGCTATCTCCACGACGCGGGCCGGATTCCGCGCGATGAGACGCCGACATTGACGGTGCTCGCCGGGGGTGTCTCCAACCGCACCGTCCTCGTCGAACGGCGGATGCCCGCTGGACACGGCGAGGCGTGGGTGCTGAAACAAGCCCTCGCCAAACTTCGGGTGCAGGTCGACTGGTTCAGCCCGCCGGAGCGGGTCCACCGCGAGGCCCTCGGTCTGCGCTGGCTCGCCCAGCTCGCCCCGCCCGGAACGATCACGGACTTCGTCTTCGAAGATTTCGATCACCATATCCTGGCGATGACCGCCGTTCCCCAACCCCACGAGAATTGGAAAACCCTCCTCCTCGCCGGCCGCCCCGAGTCCGACTACATCGCCCAATTTGCCCGCTTGCTCGGTTCCATTCACCGCGCCGGCAACGCGCGCCTACCCGAGCTTGCCCCGGTCTTCGGCGACCGGGGCTACTTCGAGTCGCTTCGCCTTGAGCCCTACTACGCCTACACCGCGACCCAGGTTGCGCCCGCCACCGCCTTTCTCGACGCCCTCATCGCCGAAACCCGCGCCCACCGCGACACCGTCGTCCACGGCGACTACAGCCCGAAAAATATCCTCGTCCACGACGGACGCCTCGTCTTGCTCGATCACGAGGTCATCCACATTGGCGACCCTGGGTTCGATCTCGGGTTCTCGCTAACCCATCTCCTGAGCAAAGCGCATCACCTTCCGGCGAAACGGGCTGCATTCGCGGCAGCGACGGCCGATTACTGGCGGATCTACCGCGACACCGCTGGCGACGGCGCCTGGACCGCCGATCTCGAAGCGCGCGCCGTGCGCCATACCCTCGGGTGCCTGCTTGCCCGGGTGGCGGGCCGCTCCCCACTCGAATATCTCGATCCCGGTGAACGCGCCCGCCAACAGCGCGCGGTTGTCCGTCTCATGGCCGATCCGCCGGCCACCATCGCCGCCCTGAGCACCCGATTTCTCGCCAATCTGGAGCCCTAAATGGCCGTCATCCGCCGATTATCCGCGCTCGAAATCCTCGACAGCCGGGGCCGTCCCACCGTGCAAGCGACGTGCGAGCTCGCGGACGGCGCCAGTGCCTCCGCCTCCGTTCCCTCCGGCGCCTCCACCGGCGCCGCCGAAGCGCACGAACTGCGGGACGGCGACCCCAGGCGCTATGGCGGGCTCGGTTGTCGCACGGCAGTACATAATGTTGTCGCGCTCAACAACGTTATGACAAATCGCCATTTTCCCACCCAAGCTGACCTCGACCGAACCCTGATCGAGCTCGACGGCACGCCGGACAAGTCCCAGCTCGGGGCAAACGCGATCCTCGCCGCCTCAATCGCGTATGCGCGCGCGGACTCCACCGCGCGCGGTCTGCCGTTGTATCGGCATCTGGCGAGCACCCTCGCCCCCGAGCACGAACCGGCTCGCCTCCCCCGCCCGACCGTAAACCTTTTCAGCGGCGGCAAGCACGCCGGCGGGCAGGTCTCGATTCAGGATGTGCTGATTTGTCCAGTCGCCGCGCCAACCATCGACGCGGCGATGGCGGCGACCTACGAGGTCTACCAGGCTGCCGCCGCGCTCGTTCGCCAGCAGTACGACATGCGCCTGCTCGTCGCCGATGAAGGGGGCCTCGCCCCCCCCTTTCCTGATGTCGAGACCATGCTCGCCGACGCTGTGACCGCCATCCGCGCCGCCGGCTACGAACCAGGCCGCGACATTGCACTCTGTGTCGACGTCGCCGCCAGCCACTTCGCCGAAAACGGCCGCTACCGTCTCGCTGGCGAACCACTCACCAGCGCGGAGATGATCGAGACCATCGCCGGCTGGCTCGATCGCTACCCGATCATCAGCGTTGAAGACGGATTGGCCGAGAACGACTGGGCGCATTGGCCGTTGTTGCGTCGCCGCATCGGCGGACCCGGGGGCGCACTCGTCCTCGGCGACGATCTCCTCGCCACCAATCCGGCCCGGATCCAACGTGCGATCGACGCTAACGCCGCCGATGCCCTCCTCCTCAAGGTGAACCAGATCGGCACCCTGACCGAAGCCGCCGCTGCCTGCCGCCTCGCCCGTGCCGCCGGCTGGCGCGTGGTCGTCAGTGCTCGCAGCGGCGAAACGGAGGACAACTGGCTCGCCGATCTCGCCGTCGCCTGGTCCGCCGACCAGCTCAAAGTCGGCTCGATCACTCGCTCCGAACGCCTCGCCAAATGGAACCGCCTCCTCGCGATTGAAGCGGAAACGGAGTGGCCAGTGGCCTCTTCGTGATGAGCGGCCCCCTTTCGTCGTTCCGAGCGTTACCACACCGTCATGCTGAGCGGAGCGAAGAATCCCGCCCTGCCCAAAATCCCTCTGAATAGTGGAGGTATCTTTGCCAGCATGATTTGACCTTGGAGAAGGTCGATGCGTGACTCCTACGTGTACTTCCTGGCGAGCGCCACCCGCACGCGCTCCACCGGAGTTACCAATGACCTCGAATGTCGGCTTTGGGAACACCGGCAGCCTCGTCCATCAAGCTTCACCAGTCGTTATAGGGTTACTCGTTTGGTCTTTTACGAAACCTTTGCCGATCCGCGCGACGCCATCGCGAGAGAGAACGAGATCAAGGGTTGGCTACGAGCAAAGAAAATTGCGCTTATCGAGGAGACGAATCCAGAATGGCGAGACTTAGGCGAAGGCTGGTTCGATCGAGATAGCTCATCCTGAGCAATGGTTGTCGGCATCATGAAGAGCCCGGTTGCAAAGGGCGAGATTCTTCGCTTCGCTCAGAATGACGGCAGGCTTGAACGTTCATGACGAAAGGCGTATGCTGACGCCCGCATGGCGGATGCTGACGATGGGGGCGGGAGCGTCCGATGGCGTGCATTCCTCATTGCCGGATGACATGGTTCCGAGCAACATTTGCCCTTCATGCCGGACACGACCAACAAGCAGGCAGACGATGCGCGGATTCTTTCACCGCCAAGGCAAATTCCAGCCGATCCTCCTCGACGACGAGCGGCCGGATCAGCAGATTCCCGAAGATCTTTGGGTCAAATGCCCGAAGTGCGGTGAGCTGATCTATTCCAAAGAGCTGCACGACAACCTCCGCGTCTGCCCGAAATGCACCTATCACATGCGGCTGCGCGCTCGCGAGCGCATCGTCACCCTCGTCGATCTGGACACCTTTGACGAGTGGGACGCGGGGCTGCGCCCGGAGGACCCGTTGCAGTTCGCGGACGGCTCCGGGACCTACCCCGACAAGCTCCGCCGCACCCAAAAGAAGAGCGGCGAGCCGGAGGCGCTCGTCACCGGTCAAGCCATGATCGATGGGCAACCGTTCGCGCTCGCGGTCTGCGATTTCGATTTCCTGGGCGCGAGCATGGGCTCGGTCTTTGGGGAGAAGTTCGCGCGGGCGGCCGAGCGTTGCGCCGCGCTCGGCATCCCCTTGCTCAGCGTGAATGCCTCCGGCGGCGCGCGCATGCACGAAGGCATCTTTTCCCTTATGCAAATGGCGAAAACAGTCACCAGCCTCTCCCGCTTGGGCGAGGCCCGCGTGCCCCATCTTTCGCTCTTGACCGATCCGTGCTACGGCGGTGTGACCGCGAGCTACGCGACCGTGGCCGATATCGTTATGGCCGAACCAGGGGCACTGATCGGATTCGCCGGTCCCCGCGTGATCGAGCAGATCACGAAGCAGAAACTGCCCGACGGATTCCAAACCGCCGAATTCCTGCTCGAACGCGGGATGATCGACCTCATCGTCGAGCGTACGGTGCTCCGTTCCACCGTCTCGACCCTGATTGGCCACTACGCCCGCGCTTGCCAACCAGCCCAGGTCGCGGCAGCCGCGCAACCCGAGAAGCCCGCACCGAGGCCCGCAGAGGCTACCCGGGCGCGCGTCCGCGCCGTAGCCACCACCGCACCCTTCTCCGCGGCCGAAATGCCCCGCTTTAGTGGCGGCGAGGCATCGACCGATGGGTGACGCCACGACTCTCTGTCCCGCCGGCAGCCCCGAGAATGCTCTCACTCCCAGCCCCTCGCCCTTGCGAGGGGGGCCGATTTGGTGGGATCGGGTTCAAAGCGTACCTTCTCCCCCGCAGGGGAGAGGGTGGCCCGGAGGGCCGGGTGAGGGAACTCCTCGCCGGCTGAAGCCTGTTCCGGCTGCTCGTTTCGGACATCACCATGATGACTGAGCTTGCGGTCGCGCGCTCGGCGTGGGATCGGGTGAAACTCGCCCGCAATCCGCAGCGGCCGCATACCCTCGATTACCTTCATGAGCTGGCGAGCGAGTTTGTCGAGCTCCACGGGGACCGGACCCATAGCGACGATCACGCCCTGATCGGTGGCCTGGCCAGGTTCGGCAACCGGACCGTGCTCGTGCTCGGCCATCAGAAGGGGGCGAACACCCGCGAGAATCTCGTCTACAACTTCGGCATGGTGCGGCCGGAGGGGTATCACAAAGCCGACCGCTTGATGCGCCACGCCGAGAAGTTCGGGATCCCGATCGTTACCTTCATCGACACTCCCGGCGGCGAACCAGGCATCGGGGCCGAGGAGCGAGGCCAAGCGACGGCCATTGCCGAGAGTCTGCTCACGATGGCGGGATTGCGGGTGCCGATCGTCGCCGTCGTCATCGGCGAAGGCGGCAGCGGCGGTGCGCTCGCGATCGGCGTCGCCGACCGTCTGCTCATGCTCGAGAACGCCGTCTACGCCGTTGTTTCGCCCGAAGGGTGCGCCGCGATCCTGTGGAAGGACGCCGCGAAAGCGCCTGAGGCCGCCGCAACTATGCGCATGACCGCCGCCGATCTCCTCGGCTTCGGCATCATCGACGAGGTCATCTCCGAACCGGTGCCGGCGGACGAGGACCCGCACGCATCGATCGCCGCCGTCGGCAAGGCGATCAATCGCCATCTCAACGAGCTCGCCGCGGCCTATCCCGCGAACACCCCGGATGGACTCACCCGCCTCCTCGACGCCCGCTACAACCGTTTCCGGCACATTGGCGCCTGGCGCGACGAACAAATCCCGGACTAACGATTCCCCACCGTCTTCCTGCCCGCCACCCTCGTCATTCTGATCACCCCACCTCCGTCATGCTGCGCATGCTTCCCGTCATTCTGAGCGATAGCGAAGAATCTCTCCCTGCCCACCACCGTCTTCACAAGAGCCAGATGCCTCGACTTCGCTCGGCATGACGTGGGGAGGACTCGGCAGGACGGGGTGGGGTTCGCGGCGCGCTGGAGAGGAAGCGCCGCATGACGGTTGTGGGGGCGGACGAACACATCCCGGGCTAGGCTTCGTCCCCCTCCAGCGGTGGAGCTTCTTCCCAGAGCGGACTGGTCGCCGCGAGCGGCAGATCGGCGAGGGCGAACCAAAAATGCGGCTCGGGCAGCATCGTCAGACCAGTTTGACGCCGCAGCCAATCCGCGATCGGTTCATCGATCTCTTGCAGGGGTGTGCCGGCGCCATCTCCGAACCAGACAAACCAGCGATCGTCCGCTGATCGAATCAGAAACCGCTCCGGCCGATCGCGATGCTGCGCGATCACTTGCACATATGACTGCATCGTCCACAATCCACGCGGACGGGCTCCGCCCGGCAGGGGATAACTCCAAAATGCACGCCGCCGATTTCCGGCTGTTATCGCGCAGTACGCAACATCGCTGCCAATGGATGGAGGCGGTCTTGGTGGCCCGTGCGTGCCGGGATCAGGTGGGTATTAGCGCGGGGTTCGTATACGAGACGGACGGCGGCGGGGCCTCGTGTACGGGGCTGAAGGCCCGGGCGCCGTGCGCTGCCGAGCCCCGAGCGGGGAAGGGCTTTATTGATTCCGGGCGGGGTCGTCGACTACGATGCTTCGAAGCCTTAATCCCCCTTACCTCGCCGCCTCTGCCGGAACGGCCATCTGGAAGATCTCAAAGAAGGAGCGGGCGTCTTCCAACGAGCCGTCGACCTGCATTTGGCCGGAGGCGACCGCGTCGTCGAGCGTGGCGTAGCCGGTAAAAACTTGCACAAACAGGTGTGGCGCGGCTTCGAGGGTGAGATGCGGTTCGGCGAACGGCTCGACCGTGAACGAAAGCTCACCCTGCCGCACCACGACCCGCAACACTTCGTCGCCGAGCCGGAGCTCGGTGCGAAGATCGCGTCCACGCGCCTTCTCCGGATGAAACTCCGCACGGAGCGCCAGCATCAAGGCGCTGCAACTGATGAAATCGCCCTCCGCGGGGGGGCCCAGTGATTTTGCGCCCCATAACCCGAGGCGCATCAGCGGCTCCTCGAGTTCCTTTCCATAGGAGGTCAATTCGTAGACGATCCCGCTCGCCGGCCGGGGCAGGAGACTGCGCTGAACCAGACCCGTGTCTTCCAACTCGCGCAGGCGGGCGGAGAGGATATTCGTGGGGATGCCCGGCAGCGCCTGCTCCAACTCGGTGAACCGTTTGGGATCGATCAGCAATTCGCGCACGATCATCAGCGTCCATCGGCCGCCGATCAGATCGAGCGCGTGGGCAAGGCCACAGTACTGTCCATACTCGCGTGTCATAACGATCTAACCACTAGCCCTGGGCTTAGATTCCAGGGCGGCAACGTGGCCCGGGTTGAAACCCCCGGACTCCAACAGACGAAGCCCTACCAGGGCTGACGAGCGCAGTCTCGCAGGCAACCCTGGTTTGCCATGTGGCGCCGCCTTCATTACCGCGCGAGCGTGCGCCACACGCCCTGACGAAGAGACCCGACGACGCCACCAACATACTGATAGCGTAGCACGAGGTACTTGACTTTTGCAAGTGGACTTGCTAAAAGATACCTTGTTCGTGGCAAGCAAGCTTGTCGAATTGCAGCACGAACACGAAAGGCAAGCGTCAATCATGTCGAAAAGCCGGCTTGCCATTCGTCAATAGAGTGACGGATCGTATTTAGACACCTAAGAGGAGGAATCATGACGACTCCGAGTACGAGAAAGGGCCTGATCCTGGCCCTGTGCTGCATGGCGCAGTTTATGGTTGTGTTAGACATCGCGATCGTGAACGTCGCCTTGCCGTCAATCCAATCCGATCTCGGGCTGCGCGAAAGCTCGCTGCAATGGGTGGTCATCGCCTACGGGATGCTCCTCGGTGGTTTCCTCCTCCTGGGCGGACGCCTGGGCGACCTGCTCGGCCGGCGCCGCATCTTCATCACCGGAGCGAGCATCTTTGGCGCCGCCTCGCTCCTGGCCGGTTTCGCCAATTCGGCCTCGGTGCTGATCGGCGCCCGGGGCATTCAGGGCTTCGGCGCCGCGCTGCTCGCCCCGTCGGCGTTGGCGATCCTTGGCGTCACCTTCGCCGAGGGACAGGAACGGAACAAAGCGCTCGGCATCTTCGGCGCGATCGGCGGTTCGACCGCATCGGTTGGGGTGATCGCCAGCGGGTTGCTCTCCGATGGCCCCGGCTGGCGGTGGATCTTCTTCATCAACGTTCCCGTCGGCATTCTGCTGACGTTCTTCGCATGGAGATTCCTGCCCGTCGACCACATCGAGTCCGGCAAGCGCCACTACGACTTCACCGGCGCGGCGACGGTGACCGGTAGTCTGCTCCTGCTCGTCTACGGTTTGAATCGCGGCGTCGATCACGGTTGGGGATCGGCGACGACCCTCGCCCTCTTCGCCACCTCCGCCCTCTTCTTCGCCGCGTTCGTCTGGGTGGAATCGCAGGCAACCTCACCGCTGGTGCCATTTGCCGCCCTAAAGAACCGGACGATGGTCGCCGCGGACCTGGTCGGGTTCACGCTCTTCGGCTCCTTCTTCGCCTTCATCTTTCTGGTCACGCTGCTGATGCAGCAGGGGCTCGGCTACTCTCCCACTCGCACGGGCGTGGCCTGGTTGGCGACATCGCTGACCGCGTTTGTCGCGGCCGGGATCGTGGGGGCGCGGTTGGCGACGTCGATCGGCGTCCGCAAGCTCCTGATTGCCGGTCCCTTGCTGATGGTTTTGAGTGGGGCCTACCTGACCCAGGTCGACGCGGGCGCCACTTACACTCGAGATCTCCTGCCGGCGTTCCTCATGGCGGGGTTTGCGATCGGTCTCTCGGCGCCATCGGTGCAGATCGGGGCGCTGTCAGGTGTGGCCAGCAAATCGGTCGGGCTCGCCTCGGGGCTCGTGGAGACGATGCGGGAGATCGGCGGCGCGGTCGCGATCGCCACTGTGTCGACGGTGCTCGTTTCGCACACCAATGATGCAAGCAGGATCGTGGATCCGGTCGCGCGCCAATCCGCGATCTTCGACGGGTTCCAGTCTGCCTTCATCGTGATCGTTGCGATGGCGGCGCTGGGCGCGGCCGTTGCGAGCATCGCCTTCCCCCGCCTGGCTACCGTTGACGTGGGAGAGGTCAGCCTGCAGCTCGACGGCGAGGAGCTGGCCCTGGCCGAAGCCGTCGTCCCGCGTTGGGAGTAGGCTAGGCTCCCAACCACCAACCCTCACCCCCCACCCCTCTCCCTTTTTCGAAGGGAGAGGGGCGTCGCACTGGTTTCGGGCCTTCGCACGAGGCGCGGGAACGACGAGCTCCGCGGCCGCGCCGCGGCGACGGCGGATGCAACAGCCGAGGCCGGCGAAAGACCGGCCGACGAATCGCCACCGATCACTCCGAACTCTGCCTCGCAGGGGCTTCGTCTTCGCGCTGGGTTTTGAACCCGGTGGCGCCGCGCAGCCGCGTGGACATAGAGGCCGGCAATTGTTTCAGCACCGCCTCATGCGAAAATGCGCACGCGAGAATCCTGAGTGCGAACAGGCAGCGGACATGGGGGGCGTGGGCACGTGGGACAGACGAACGCGAACGGCAGCTTACGCATCGGGTTGGCGGCCGCGCGGAACGCGCCGTCCGTTGCGGAACGGCTGGACACGGTCGCGCGCATTCTGGTGGATGCGGCGGCGCAGGGCGTGGCCATCGTCTGTTTCCCGGAGGCCTACATCCCCGGACTGCGCGGCCAGGACTTTGCCGTCCCGCCCCCGGACCAAGGCCGCCAAGAAGCGGCGCTGACGGAGATCCAGGCCGCGGCCCAGCGCTCCGGCGTGGCCATCGTCGTTGGCATGGAATGGGAATCCGCCGCCGGACTACACAACGCGGCGTTCGTCATCTCGCGGACGGGCGAGGTCATGGGCTGGCAGGCGAAGCAGCAGCTCCCGCGTGAGGAGGAGCCGTTCTACGTGGCCGACGGCCGACGGCGGTTGTTCGAGGTCGACGGCGTGCCGTTCGGGATCACCATTTGCCATGAGGGCTGGCGCTATCCCGAGGCTACCCGGTGGGCTGCCGCCCGCGGGGCCAGATTGGTCTTTCATCCGCAGCTCACGGGCAGCGACCGCGCCGGCGCCGTGATCGAGCGCTGGGGTGATCCCCGTTCGCCCTACTATGAAAAGGCGATGACGATGCGCAGTGTCGAGAACACCATCTATTTCGCCAGCGTCAACTATGCGATGCGCTACCAGGAATCGGCGACCAGCCTGATCGATCCGGCGGGCGAGTGCGTGGCCTACGTTCCCTACGGGCACGAGCAGCTGCTCGTGCACGACCTCGATCTGGCGCGAGCAAGCGGGCTCGTCGCGCGGCGATTCAACCCCGCCTTCTATCCCCCGCTGTGAGCGCGCTCAACGCGGGCTCAACCGCCGGCTGAGGCCACCGGCGTGGCCATGGTTGGTGTGCCCGCGCCGGGCGTCGCCGGGCTGCCGCCGAGCCCGAACGCGCGGATCGTGTTGCCGGGCCGGATGAAGGGGGCGAATTGGGGCGTGCCCGCGCCGAGGACGACGATCCCCTCCGCGACGGCGATGCCGCCGCTGACGGACGCGCCCACATCGGTGTTCCCGAGTTCCGTGCCCTCGCGCAGGGCATAGGCGTGCAGGATGCCGTCGAGACCGGCGTGGAAGACGATCTCGCCGGCGATCGCCGCGGGCGAGGCGGCGGGCGCATCCTGCGGGTTGCTCCAGTTCGCGGCGCCGCTCGCCGCATTGAGCGCGGTGACGAGACCAGTCCCCGGACCGGTGGGATCGGTCCAGTTGGTGGCGGGAACGGCGATCACGCCATTGCGGATGGCGCTCGTGCCTTCCATGCCGCCGAGGAAGCCGGCCGGAGCCACCTTCGTGGTCCACACGATGCCGCCGCTGTCGCGGTCGAGCGCCCAGTAATCGCCGCTCTTCTGCCCTTCGCCGACGAGGTCGCGTTGCTTACCGGCGATGTCCGCGGTGAAAAGATTAGGGGAGGCGCTGCTGGCGCCGGCGGAGGAGCGCGACGTTGCCGCAACTGGGAATGGCTTGGCGGCGACCTGAAGGGCGCGCAGCCTGTCGTGTCCACGCGGGCAACGCCTCACCGGCTCACCCCGATCTCACAGAGCAGCACCATCGCGGAGTGGGTTGGTCATCTCCGAAGCGGAAGAGGAGTGCTTAGCTCACGCTGCGGTTGAAGCGCTCGATCGCGGTCATGAGCTCGACGAGGGCGGCCTCGCGCTCCTCTGGGGCGGCGTAGACGACGCAGCCGCGGATGTGGTCCTCAAGGACGAGGAGATCGGCGGCGCAGTCGCGATCGCTTTAGTCTCGACGGTCCTCGTGTCGCACACCAATGACGCGAGCAGAATCGCGGATCCGGCCGCACGCCAATCCGCGATCTTCGACGGTTTCCAAATCGCGTTCATCGTGATCGTCGTCATGGCGGCGCTCGGCATGGCCGTGGCGAGCTTCGCCTTCCCCCGGCAGGTTGAAGTCCCAGTCGAAGAGCTTCTCCCCGAGGGCGAAGAGTTCGCTCTGGCCGAAGCGACGGTGCGCAGTTGGGATTAGACCAACCCTCGAAACTCTCACCCGACGTTACGGACAGCCCGCTCTCTGGTGCGCAGAGAGCGGGCTGTCCGATCCCACCGGTGAGAAGCCTGACGGCGCGGCCGCATGTAGAAGCGCTCCTTAGGGCGCCGGCGTTCCCGCAGCAGTCGAAGCCTTGAGCTCTGGCGGGAGGGATACGGTCTCAATACAGGAGCCGGCTTGGAGACAGTCGATCTGCGCCGTCATCAGATCCTCAGCGGCAGAAGGTGGGACGTTTTGTCCACCGAGGGCGATGAGGATCAGGCTGGAATCGAGCTTCGCCGCGGTCTCGTAGATGCTCGTGCCGTTCGCTTCGGTCACAGCATACGAGACGGATGCATCACCGAAGGTGTGTTCGCCCGCGACGGGCGTTGCGCCAAGCTCGGAGAGGTCCGATTTGATCTGCGTTGCGTAGTATTGGAGTGCCCGGCTGGCGGTATCGGAGTCGGCATAGGTGCCGATGCCTGCGGCGATGTAAACATTTCCGAAGTTGGATTCATACAGGTAGCCGTCGATGGCTTCGTTCGGATTTCTCTGGCGCTCCGCGTATTCTTCGTCATCCTCGTCGCTGAAGCGCCGTGGCGCACCATTGATCCGCTGGTAACCTTCGAGTGTGTCCGCACCGGCGCTTTCATAGTGGAGGATCAGATCGCCCAATCCTGGTCCGCCATTGGCCCGCACGTCCTTGATATCGGCAAGGAACGTCTTTCCAATCTCTGCAGTCTTCACGGGATCGCCTGGAGCGGCCCCACGGTCCAAGACCATCACGCGGGCAAGCACATTGGCCGTTTGAAACACGAGCTGAATCCCCTGAAACGGTCCGCTCGTCACCTCGACGTCGGATGGGTGGACATTCGCGAGCGCGTGCATCGCCGAAGCATCGCCCACCGTCGGCGCGTTCGGCACGTCCGTGACCGTCGGGCCAAGCGGAATGAGTTGATCCGCTAGCTCTGCCGTCGCCGCCTTGTCATCCGTGAATTCAGTGACCGCGACGAAAACCGCGTGATCGGTCGTCGTGGGATCGTCTCCGATGATGACGTAGGTCGCCTCATAGGAACGAAGCATGCCGGCGGCCTGAACGCGGGAAAGCATCGAGGCGACATCACCTCCACGGGCCAGGCGGGCAGCGATCGCCTGCTGATCCAAGAGCATTCCTCTCCGCATCGAGAAGCCGGGATCGGGGAGTTCCTCTGGCGCCGGAATCATCGCCGGGAGATCGAGGTTCCCCTGTCCGGCGGGTGGCGTGGCATCCGTTTGGGCAGTCGCAATCTGGACCCAACTGGGCGACAAGAGGGCAACGCACGCGAAAACGACGAGCGACACACGGAACCTGAGAAGCATCGAATGTCTCCTGGACGCCTACACGCGCCGTGTGAACCTTGTGCCGCTCAGCCTATGCGCGGACCGGCATCTCGTCAATGGGGCGGGTGTGGCGGCTCCCAATGGAGACACCCCAACCTCCGCACCGGGCGTTGGCCAAACGCCCCACAGCGCGATCGCGCACGGAGTGGATCGAGTTCGCGGCGTAGATCTCGACGGCTGGGCCCGCGATGTCGCGGAGGGCAAGGGTAAACGCGCCGGAGCCCGCGCCGAGATCGGCCCAGACGCCGCCGCTTTTCTGGTTCGATTCCGCGGGTGATGAGCTGGACGTGATCGTTGTGGTTCACGCGGCGGGAGGCAGGATGCGAAAAACGGGATAGTCCGGAGCGATGCGGCGGATCTCTTCCGCGGGCGCATCGGGGCCGACGCCTTGGAAGAACGTCCCGATCTCGACCTTCCAACGCCGCAAATACACGCGCAGGCTCTCCGGTTTCTCATCGTCACTCAGTTCGACAACCCGGATTGGCTCGGCATTCCGCCCCAGCTGCAGCTCGCCTTCGTTGCTGACCCGAATGTTGCGCATCCATTGCGTGACGCCGCGCGGCAGTGATTCGCACAACTCAGGCCACCTACGCGACTGCGCCTAGACGAATCGTCGTAGGGGCATTTGGTGAACGCCCACGATCCTGTGTGACGGTCGTCCATGAACACAAGCCTGTCTCTGTCGATGCCGGCTTACCTCCACGTCTTTACTTATCTCTGCGAGACCGATCACGAGTTCATCGGCGGCGGGTTCGGCGAGATGCCCGCGGACTGCCACTATCAGGGTGACATCACCATCCAAGCGACCGACTCAACCGGCACGGTCGTGGCCGAATGCACGACGGTGATCGGCGGATGCAGCTTAGCGCTTCCGTATAGCACGACGATCACGGTAACGGAAGATGTCTCGACCGTGCCCGCCGGGTATGCTCCTCCCAGAAATCCCATCGTCGTCGCCTCGCCGCCAGCGCCAATCGCGGGTGACTGGATCAAGGAGTTCATCAACGTCCGCGGCGGCGTGACCTTGCCGAGCACCGGCGCCGGGAGCATTGCGAGCGCCGATCAGCACCGCGGCCTTAGCGCGGCCGCGATCGTGGCATTCCTGTTTTGCGCGGTGGCCTTTGCGCTCCGGCTTCGGGCTATTCGGCCGGCGGGAGCGCGCTGAAGGATGGGCCGGTGTTCGGCGGTACGATCATGTCGTGCTTTTCCATCACCGGCGCCGCGGCCTTCCCCAGAGGAATTACACGACCTGCTCCCGGTTTCAGGGTCACGTGATGACCGGCGGGCGCGACAGAAGCATCGAGGCTGGACATCATTTCCTCCAGATTTCGTCCGGATCCCATGTCGATTGGTAGGTCGCCGTGCCCAGGATAGCGTACAGGGAGGAGGTGTTCGGCTAGGCGATTGGTTTCTCGAAGAGCATCATGGCCTCGTGGCCGACCTCGACGGTTTCGAACGGGATGAAACCGGCGCGTTCGTAGTAGGCGCAGAGCGAGCGATTGCCGGCGGTGCAGTCGAGGCGGAGGAAGCGCCGTCCCGATCTGCGCGCCTCGTCCGCGACCCAATCGAGGAATTGGCGGCCGATTCCCTGACCGGCATAGGCGCGCAGCACGGCGAGCGAATGGATGTAGAGCGCATCGCCGTCGTCGCTTTTGCCCCCTCTGGCGCTGTGCACCACCTCCCTCTCTCTGACTCTCCCCCAACCTGGGGGAGAGGACCGTCCCCGCTGGGGGGAGTCTCCCCAGAAAAGCGGATCGGACTGAAGCAGGCGCGCCACCGCGACGGAATGCGTCTGCAGGCGGGCGATATAGAACTCGCCGGCGACGATCTTCGGTTCGATCCAGGCGCGGTCGAACGAACGCGTCCACTGCGGGATACCCCGGCTCCGCAGCCAGCGTTGCGCGTCTTCGAGGATCGCGGCGATTTCCAGCCATTCCGCCGGCGTCGCTTGCGTGATAGTCAGATGCTGGTTGGGTTCGTCAACAGGCACGTGGAAGCGAGAACGCCTAGCTGACGCTGCGGTTGAAGCGTTCGATGGCGGCCATGAGCTCGGCGAGGGCGGCTTCCCGTTCCTCCGGGGCGGCGTTGACGACGCAGCCGCGGATGTGGTCCTCAAGGACGAGGAGACCGGTCGCCCGGGCGCCGGCGATGATCGCGGAGAGCTGGGTCAGGATGTCGAGGCAATACTTGTCGTCCTCGACCATCTTCGCCACGCCCCGCACCTGCCCTTCGATTCGGCGCAGGCGCGTCAGGATCTTCGTCTTGTCGTGCGCGTACGAGGTCGACCGGCGGTCGCTCGTCTCGATGGTTGATTCGATGATCTCAAGCTGCTCATTCATAGCAACACTATACCCCGCACGGGTATGTTGCGGCAATGAAAGCTTGGACAATCTACGCGCTTGACGGTGACATCAATCCCGACTGAGCGCGATAAGCATGAACCCGTCATAAACCATCCACAAAGAGATAACTAGGATGACGAGCCCTCGGGTTACTCGGGAGTTTGTGCGTTGCCAAACAACCCACGCCATTCCATAGGTTAGAAGCGAACCAACGTACCAACCGACGATGCTGTCGCTATTGCGTTCGCGTATCCCGTGCGCAAGAACCATGAGGATTAGCGGCATCACGGTCGCAGGGATCAGGATCGTGTGGTCGCCGAAGCGATTGCTCCAGCCCGCGCCATGCCGTTTGTAGATGTCTTGGATATGCTCCATGCGGATACTCCCGACTGCCGCAGGGTTCGTACAGGAGCATAAACTTCGGTCCAATTTACTCCATTAATCCCGTGTCCGTAGCAACCGCAGGCCGTTGGTGACGACGATGATGGTGCTGCCTTCGTGCCCGACCACGCCGAGCGGGAGGGGGATGCCGATGGTGAGGGCGGCGGTGACGAGGACGACGATAACCGAGAGGGAGAAGGCGAGGTTCTGAATGATCGTCCGCCGCGTGCGCCGGCTGAGGGAGATCGCGTAGGGCAACTTCGAAAGGTCGTCGGCCATCAACACGACATCGGCCGTTTCGAGGGCGACATCGGTGCCGGCGGCGCCCATCGCGATTCCGATCGTCGCGGTCGCCAGTGCCGGCGCGTCATTCACCCCGTCGCCGACCATCGCTACCGAACCGCTCTGCATGAGCTCGCGGATCGTGTCGAGCTTCTCCTCAGGCAGGAGATCGGCCTGAATCTCGTCGATGCCGACCTGGGCCGCGATCGCGGTGGCAACGCGATGGTTGTCGCCGGTCAGCATCACCGTGCGCTCGATGCCGAGACGCTTGAGCTCGCCCACCGCCGCGGCCGCCTGCGGCCGGATGGTGTCGGCGACCGCGATCACGCCGCGGACGCCACAGCGGTGGGCGATGAAGATCGCCGAGCACCCGCTCGCCCGCAGGTGCTCGATCGCGGCCATCGCCGCGAGGTCGGTTTTCACGCCGAGTTCCTCGAGGAGCATCTCGTTGCCGATGATCATCTCGTCGCCATCGACGCGGGCGACGACACCCTTGCCGGGGTGGGCTTGGAAATCGGCCGGTTCGCTCAGGATCAATCCCTGCTCGCCGGCGGCAAGCACCACCGCCTCGGCGATGTGGTGCTCAGAGAGGCGCTCGGCGCTCGCTGTGAGCCGGAGCAGCTCCTGTTCATCCGTTCCGTTCAGCGCGACCACGGACGTCACCCGCGGCCGGCCTTCGGTCAAGGTTCCGGTCTTATCGAAGGCGACGGTTTGGACTGTGCCCGCGTTCTCGAGATGATTCGACCCCTTGAACAGGATGCCGTGCCGGGCCGCGTTGGCAAGTGCGGAGAGGGTCGAGGCCGGCGTCGAGATCACGAGCGCGCAGGGCGAGGCGACGACGAGCAGCGTCATCGCCCGGTAGAAGGAATCGTGCAGGCTGGTATTGGCGACGAGAGGCGGCAGGATGGCGACGAGAGCTGAGGCGAGGATGACGCCGATCGCATACTTCCCCTCGAAGGCATCGGTGAAGCGCTGGGTTTGACTTTTCTGCTCCCGCGCTTCTTCGACAATCGCGATGATCCGCGACAGCGTGCTCTCCCGCGCGAGCTTGGTCACCTGCACGTGGAGGGCGCCGTTGCCATTAATCGTGCCGGCGAAGACGTGGGCCCCGGTTCGCTTCGCGACCGGCATCGACTCGCCAGTGATTGCCGCCTGGTCGACCGTCGATTCGCCGATGGTCACGACGCCATCAACCGCGATCCGCTCTCCCGGCCGCACCAGCACGACATCGGTCAACGTCAGCTCTTCGACCGGGATGATCGCCTCGCCGCCGGGCGCGCCCGGGCGGATGACCGTTGCCACATCAGGGCTCAAATCCATCAGCGCCTTGACCGCACGTTGGGTCCGGCCGAGGGCGAAATGCTCGAGCGCGTTCGAGGTCGAGAAGAGCCCGAGGAGGACGGCGCCCTCAACCCAGGCATTGACACACGCCGCCCCGATCGCCGCGGTCACCATCAGGAGGTCGACATTGACCTGCCCCAGGAACAGATCGCGAACGGCCACGATGGTGGCGAAGGTGCCGCCGGCGAGATAGGCCGCGACGTAGAGACCGACCACCACGTTATGCGGCGCCGAGGTGGCGTGATCGAGGGTGAAGGCGAGGGCGAGCAGGGTCCAGCACGAGACCGCGGCGACGACCAGGCGCCAGCGCAGCCACCACCCCTCGCCACTCTCTTCCGTGCCGAGCCCCGTGATTCGCGTCGGCTCGGTGAGTGCGGAGAGGTCGCGGGCCATGGGGACGGGCGGGGCGAGTTTTGCTTCCTGTATGGCCATTCGCGTTTCCCCCGCGTGGCGGATGCTAAATCGTCGCGGGGCTTGATATCTGATGAGCCAGATCGGAATTACTTCTTACATATGATGATACCATATCGCGCTATTACTTCATTGTTGACAAGAAAACTGACTAAATTGGTCAGAATTAATGATTTGGTCAGCCCTGTCATCGAGTCAAGGCTGAGCCGCGGAATGTGGATAACTTCCGCCTTTCCGGGGATAACCGGCCTCGCTTGTGGAAAACCCTGCGGAAAATCTGAGGCTCACCGGGGAAAGCTGGTGGCCAGATTGCGGAGAGCCAACACCTTGTGCGTGGATTGTCACAGCGCTCGGTGGGTGCGAGGATCGCCGGCGTTGTGGTTATGTGGAGAGATTATCCACACCCCGTCCCGGCGAAAACTGCCGTGGTGGCGGGCGTTTTCGGTGGTTATCCCGATCTTCCCCACCACGACGACGACAACTGTTTCTCTCTCCTTATCAATAAACATAGAACGGGAGAAACGGGAATCCGGATAGTGGACAACAGCGTGTGCCAAACGATCGAGCGGGGATGAGGATGTGATGGGCGATGAGGTGCGGAAGCTAAATGGACCACGACCAGAGCTTCATTGTGCGCCGGCGAGAACCCGAGGCGTCGGCACGGGATGGCCGAGCTGGCGCGACCCGTAAATCCAATGAGCGGCAACTTCAACGACCTTTTCTGCAGCTTCGGCCGGAGAATTTCCGTGCGTGACAGCACCTGGCAGTTCCGGCACGCGAGCGATAGAGACTTGGTCTTCATCAGACCAGTGAATCACGATCTCGTACCGGCTCGCTTCCGCGAGTTCCTCGTCAGTGTAGTTCGATTTTTTCCTCATAAGGTCGGCTCACTTTCGCGCGTCGTGGCAAATTCTAGGACTCGCCACGGGACTTCTTGACTGCTTCCCGGACTTGCTTCTCTTGGTAATGCTTTGCATCATCGCCTGGTCGCCCATCGAGCGTTACCGTAATGTCCTCTCGATCCTTGAAATGAGACATTTCGTGGTCGCCTTCACCTCCACCTGGCACAATGGTAAACCCCGCATCTCGCAAGTCCCGAATCAACGCATGAATCTACCGCAGCATGCCAGCGCCTTCACACACTGCAAATTGTTCTGCCCAGACACATTGTTCGGAGAGATCTCACGCATAGCAGGAGTCCTCACCTCGAATAAACCTCTGTAGACGTCCGATGTCAGCGCCTCGCAGGCGAGGCTATCGAGGGGCGGTTCGTAGCGGACAGCGTCGCGCAGTTCATGGCGGCACAGAGCCTCAGCGTCGCGGCCGCTCTCCTGGTCAACATCTGGCGGAGGTAGGTAGACTGGATAAGGCGATCCCGGTCTGGCTGCTGAACAATCGTTGAGGACGTGGTCATGCGCTCCAATCCCGGTGGGAGCTCATCGATCGGCGGCGCTCCCTTGGAGGCCGCTATTGGAGGATCCTCACGCGAGGTGACGCCGGCGGGTCTCCTGCTGATCATTCTCATTGTCTATTTCGTCATCAAGATTTGGCTCGTCGTCGAGCTCACCCTCGTCGCGGTGCTCTACGCCACGGTGATTGAGTACCCGGTCCGGGCGATGCAGCGGCACGGTTTCTCCCGCCGCGCGGCCATTGTGTTGATCGATGTCACGCTTGTCGCCGGACTCGTACTCTCGCTGGTGCTCTTGGCGCCAGCCGCCAGCCGCGAGTTCGATCACTTTCGTCAGGAAGAGCCGGTCCGTCTGCGGACACTTGATGCCTCCTGGCAGACAAGTTCAAACCCGCTCCTACGCGGACCGGGCCGGCGCGTCGTCGAGCGCGCGATTTCCGTCATCGAGGAGCCGAGCGCGCCCCCTTCGGCGTCGGTCAGCCTCGCCACTCGTTTGCTGGCAGTCGGCGTGAGCACCCTTGTCTGCCTGACGATTGCGTTCTATTTCCTGATGGAAAAAGAGCTGCTCCGTGGGCTGCTGATGAACACGGTCAATCCGAATAGCCGCCCGCGGGTGGAGCGCATTTGGGCGGCTTCCGAGCAGTCGGTCGGAGGATGGATCCGGGTGCGGCTGTTACTCGGGCTGATTGTCGGCATCGGGTCGACAATTGTTTTTGGGCTGCTTGGCTTGCCGTACTGGCCGCTGCTGGGACTCCTTGCGGGAGTCACCGAGCCGGTCCCGATTCTCGGCCCCTGGATCGGGGGCATTCCGGCCGGCTTCCTGGCCTTGACAAAATCGTTCTGGCTGGCGCCGGTCGTAGCTGGCTTTATCCTGATCCGTCAGGCGCTCGTCGACGCGATCTTGGTGCCGCTCCTCACGAAGCAAACGGTGGGGCTTTCGCCTCTGGTCGTCTTCGTCGCGGTCTTGGCCGGCACGGAACTCTTCGGATTGCTGGGAGCGCTCCTGGCGATCCCGATCGCCGCGGTGATTCAGGTCCTGGTGACAGATTACTTTGCCTCGCGGCGCGTGGCCGATACCTCGCTGGCGCCCACCTGGAGCTGGTTGCGGCCGGCCAGGCCCTTTCCGCCCGAATCGGAGCGGACGGGCAACCAGGGGCACGACGCGTAGGTCTCGCCCGCTGAGAAGCGACCGCCGGGCTGGAAGTGACCCAGAGGGTACCCCGCTCAGACGACGAAGCCCCCTTCCGGGGGCTGAGCGCGCACGAACCGCGGTCGCCGGAGGGGCGCACGGCGTGTGCGCTCGCCGGGTGACGACGGAGGGTGCAGACGACATCCGAGCTTGCCGGCGGTCCCGGGCGTCCGGCTGTCGGGAGCTACGCCACGACGAGGCCCGAGGGTGCTCAGCCGGCTGAAGGCCGGCTTGGAGGTGCCTCTTAATAAAACCCCGTGTACGTCCGGTGATACGGTTGCGTATCGGCCGGCAAGTGTTGGCCGGCATTCCACAGGGCACAGTCGACTTCGAAGGCACGAACCGAGCGGCCGCGGCGGGTGAGGGCCCGCCGGAGGAGTTCGCAACCCCAGATCGTGGCGGCGCGGATCTCGACCTCCGGCGGCGAACCGGCCGGGATGAGCTGCCGGCGATCGACCTTCGCGGCGAGGTCGCCGGCATAGACGAGGACGCCGTGGCGACGGAGCACCTGCGGCACCTTGTAGTCGGCAAAGGCAGTCAGGCACGCGAGATCGCCGAAGGCGCCCAACCCCTCGCCCGCGAAGGCGCCGGCGAGATCGGCGATCAGAATCTGCGCCCGCTTGTAGAAGCGGACCTCCTCGCCCTGGTAGGTCGCGACGTCATTGAACGATGGGAAGCGGGCGACGATCTCGTGAATAAGCCGGACGGCCGAGCGCTTCGCCCCGCCGATCATAACCGCGGCCGCTTCCGGTCCGTCATCCATGTCGAGCAATCCCCGGCCGAGTTCGTGGAGGTGCGCCGCCCGCAGCGGGAGGAGCGGAATCTCCGGGTACGCGAGATCGTGCGGGCGCAGGATGTGGGCGATATCGCGCACGGGCAGATCGACCTGGTAGCGCGGATCCCAGATCGGCCGGTCTTCGTCGGCCGCCCGCCGCAACGCTGCTACCAGCGCCCAATACCCGTCGTGGAGCTGGCCCTTGTATTCGACGTGCCAGCGCTGCGCGGGATCGGGATCCTCGCTCCAAAAGCAGAAATTGAGCGCATCGAGCACGAACACCCATCCCGCCGTGCGCCAAGTCCCATCCCGAAAATGGAGCGCATCCTCCCACCCCGGCACCTGCGCGTCCTCGCCGAGCAGCTCCTCCGCGACCGCCACAACCCGCTCGCGATCGATCCGAACATCCTGCGCCCGCTCGACAACCCGCGCCGTCGATGAAAGCACCCCGAGCGGATCGCGCGTGGGATCAAATTCGAGGGTGGGCAACGACAAAGGGAACCTCCGTGAATGAAATAGATGGGTTACAGCAGCGTACATGCTCCCATACGAAAGCGCAGGCCAGCGACAAGTTCGCTCAAGCGGGAGTCCCCCACCGGGGCGGAAACTACCGGCGGTTTCGAGCCTCTAACCGTCACAAACGGTTGCGCACTCTCGTCTGAGTAGTGAGCGGTCCATAGCGAAGTCCTTCAGCGTGTGCAATTGACCCTTCCGCACTTTCTAGAACCCGGGAGAAGCGGCGAGATGAAATCAACACGAGTCACGAGGAGAACCTTCGCGCGTGGATTGGGCCTGGCAGGCGTTCTTGAATTGTCACCTCGTCTCTTCGCCGGAGCATCATCTCCGTCAACCATGACGGTTGAGCAGACCCGGGCGACGATGGAGGGTTACCTCGAGACGATGCTAAGCGGCGGTGCTTACGAGACCTACTTCGCGGGCGATATCGTCGTCACGTTCGTCGGATCCGAAGAGAAAATCACTGGGCCAGACGCGGCCAAACGCGCGATCGATGCGCTACTCCATGAACAATTTGACGCCAAGTTGAAGATCCAGCGGCTAACGGTTGGTCCCGGGCGTGCCGCGCTCGAAGTCGACCTTACCGGCAGACAAATCGGAATATTTGCGGGGATCCCTGCGAACGGGAGGTATGTAGAAGTGCTTTTCGGTGTCTTTTCCGAGCTGGAGGACGGCGAGATCACCGCTCAGCGCATCTATGGATTGACCGACGGTCTTTACCGACAGCTCGTGACGATTCCGAAGATGTAATCGTCACAGATGGCCGCGCCGTTCACGTCTGTTTTGGTCCTTTCACCAATCAGACGAACCGGCGCGGCCGGTTGACCGCCGGGGAACCATGCTCCTGCCACAGCGTGAGAGGTAGCTTTTTCAGCGGGGGCGAGTTTTCCACTCGAGGCGGCCATGGCCGATACCGATGCTCTCCTGGCCGCGCTGGCCGAGGTCCCGGAGCTATCCGCATCTGCCGCGCCCAGCAGCCTGTCGCCCTGCGAACTCGAAGTTCTGCGCCTGGTGGTGGATAGGCAAACCGCCCGGCAGATTGCATATGAACTGTTCATCAGCCGGCGGACGGTGACCACCCACGTGCAGAATATTTTCAACAAGCTTGGCATGGATAATCGCGCCGGGGCCGCGGCCCTCGCGGTGCGCGAAGGGCTCGCCTGAGCATGACGGGTCGTTCTTGCGGCGGGTACTGCGCATGTCGTGACGCTAGATTTGACTCTTGAACCTCTTGGTGAAGTGGCGGCCCCGCGTTAGGAAGTAATCACGAGCAGCAAGATGACAACGATCGCGATGAAAAGAATGAAGACTGGCACGGTTGGGAACTGTGATTTGGGCGAATGCGCCGGTCCGTAGGTGGGGCGAACGATTCTTCTGATCCGTTGATATTTTGGATACATCTCGCCATCAGTTTCGTGCGTTGTAGCGGCTGCTTGCGGCGGGACGACCTCAAGGGGAGCAAGGACGTCGCTTACCTCGTTTGATAGTTCAAGTTTGCTTTGGCCACGGACGAACGCCGCTGCGGCCGCAGTGCGATTCTCAACACCGAGTTTCATGAGGATGCTCTGGACGTGGGTGGCGACCGTCCGCGGACTGATGAAGAGGGCGTCGGCGATCTCTTGGTTGGTCCGGCTGGCGGCGACCAGTTGCAGGATCTCGAGTTCGCGCGGGGAAAGCGTGCTTATTGGTTCAAATGGAACGGAACCGGAATCAGATTCGAGTGCCCCTATTGTCTCGGTGAATGATTCGGCCGCCGCAACTTTATGCAGGCCAGGTATCCGTTGATCAACCGAGTCCGGGGGGCGCAGAGTAGAGGGACTGCTACTGGCTAGGGGCGCTGTTTTCGGCGTCGCTGGAGATGGAACAGTGTCGATTTGCGCCGCCTCCGTCAGATCGAGGCTATCTCGAAAGAGCGGGGCAGGGGGTTGCTGAGCGCGGGCGAGGAATTCTGGACTTGGATACTGGGCGGAGCCGAGTGCGTGGAGCCGGCGGATGATTGCCGCGTCGAATGGGTCAACGTCGTGGGCGTCGTCCGGTTCGCCGCGCTTGACCGCGTCGGAGTAATCCGCCAGGCGCTGAGCTCTCTTCATATTGTCGCCTAGGTCAGCGCTCATTCTGCGGACCTGCCTGGTGTCGGGAGCTCACTGGCCGGGACGAAAACGCTCCTTAGGTGACTGATCGCCCGTTCGTGGCGCTTGCGCGCGTTGGCCGAGCTTATTCCTACCACATCGGCGACCTCATTCCAATCAAGATCCGAGTAGTACCGCAACCGAAGAATATCCTGATACGGCTTAGGAAGGCGCGAAAGGGCAGCCTCAAGGTCGTGCTGGCTGATGACGCCATCTTCGAATGAGTTCTCGGAACCGGCGGAGGGAGCCGTCTCCGCGTCGCCGTTCAAAGAAACAGTTCGGCGGTATTCCGCTTTATTGATGACGCCCAGGGCTTGGTTGTGGGTGATGCGGTAGAGCCAGGGACGAAAGGCGCCTTTGCAGGTGCCAATGGCCCGCCAGGCTTTTTCAAGCGCGACCAAGGTGGTGTGCTCGGCAAGATCGCCATCCTTGAGGATTCCGAAGCACAGCCGATAGAGCCACACGCGCATTGGGGCGACCATCTCCTCGAAGGCCGCATACTCACCCTGTTGTGCGCGGGATAGCAGTAGCTGCTCTGTGGATAAGTCCACAAGGTCCCTCAGCGACGGTGCTGCGGTTTTTGAGCTTTCGTTGAGCCAGGATAGCACAGTGGCTCCCCGCGTCGTTGCGCAACATACGGATACGCGTGCCGTCTCTTAGGCGGAAGCAAATCCGTACACCTTCCGATGTCCGCACCGCGCCACTCAGCCACTATTGCCCAATCCCGGCGGGCCGCCGGCAGTCGGTTTGGGACGTTCTTGGCACGAGGAGGTGGCCCCGATTGTCACACCGTCACAAAGGACGGCGCTGTCCTATCTAGAGAGCAACGGGTCCATGGCGAAGTTGAAGGGCAAGGCTTTCTGAGCGGAGCGGAATCACGTGGTCACGACGAATGACGAGAAGGCATTTCGCCTTTGGCATCGGCCCTATCCCTCCGACTTAGCAGTAGGCCTGCCCGTTCAGATGCCGGCGGCTCAGAAGCCCCGGAACATGCCAACAGCATGTGTCCCAATGTCAGGAGCGCAATGATGCGACTTCCACAAGTTTCGCAATCGATCATCGGGTGGAGCCTTGACCTGCCGCTCACCTCGAAGCCAGCCCACGTTGACTCCGCGGAAGCGACATCAGCGATGAGCGTGGAACACACCTTGGCCACGATCGAGGCGTACATCGCCGCCTTGCTCAGGGGTGACGACTTCGAGTCGTTCTTCGCCGGCGACATCGTCGTCACGTTCGTCGGCATCGGACGCGTGGTGAAGGGACAGACCAGAGGCAAGCAGGCGATCAACAGGCTGCTCCACGGCCAGGTCGACGTCGACCTGGAGATCAGGCACCTCATGGTTGGTCCCGGTCGGGCGTCACACGAGGCGGCGCTCATGAGCGCTCAACATCGGGAGGTCGCGGGAACCCCGCCGAGCCGCGGGAGCGTGGACAGACTGCACAGCGTCTTCTACGAGTTGGCGGCCGGCAAGATCACCGCGCTGCGAATCCATGGGCTGACCGATGACCTGTTCCAGCACAGCTTGACCATCCCAGGGTACATCGCCGTCACAAACGATGACGCTGTGTCGTCTGGTTATTAGAAGGGCTGATTACGCCTTGAAGGATCGGGACTTGACTATTGACTGTCAGTCAATAGTCAAGTCCCGACGAGATTGACGGAAACGATGGAACCGCGGACAATTAGCCCATCGCAATCACACGAATCCTGCATTTCCGGTCGCCACGTCGGCAGATCCGGGCTGTCGGCGTTGACAGGAGAATGATCGTGCGCGCGTGCCGTCGTCTTGACTTTGCGATCCTCATCCGTATCGTGCTCGTGTTCATGGTGCTCGCCAGCGTGACCGCTGTTCGCCCCGGCGCGGCCGGGGCGCAGGACGCCGCCCCTACGGCGACTGAGACCGCGACCGAAGCGCCGACCGCGACACCCCAGCCAACTGACACGCCAACACCGATCGCCACGGAGCAGCCGACGGATACACCAGCGCCGACGAGCACGCCCGCGCCGACGTCACCGCCGACGTCGACGCCCACACCTTCTCCCACTGCATCTTCGAGTGAAACTGCTCCGCCGACACCTTCGTCAACGCCCACGTCTGATCCCACCGCAAAACTGCCGGATCAGTCAGCTGCCGCAATCACCTACGTGGTCACTATTCTCTCGGTTGACCCAAATGGAAATCCCGTCACGCTCAATTGCTTCGATGTCTATCGCGACGCGGGCGATGGCAGCCTAGGCACGAGGGTCGTGCGCAATGCATGTGACTTCGTTGGCAGCGGTAAGATCACCGTTCATCTTACAGTCGGCTCGTATGTGCTTGTTGAGACGAAGCGGGCAAATAACGTTGGCACCGCATCCAATCGGCATTTCTCGGTCAGCCGTGATCGCTCCATCACCGTCACACATCAGTTCCTGACGAAGATCGTGATCACCTCAAAGGACAACTCGACAGGGTTGCCGGTTCTCGACGTGTGCTACGATCTCGAACCACTTACCCCCATCATTTACACGCCGCAGTACTTTAGTTGTGACTCGTTCGACGGAAACAGCGACGGCGTCACCACGATCCTAGGGGTGGATCGTGGTACCTTCACATTCATCCCCGCGTACACTCCCATCCGATACCTGCCGGCGGCGAACCGCCAGGTGACCGTTTCGACGCTCTCTGCGCCAAGCGCTATGACTGTCGGCTATGACAAGGCGGCCTCCTTCCTGATCCATAAGCGGAATCAAGCGAATGAACCGATCTCCGGCGCTTGCTTCAGCCTGCTTGCCAACAACAATGGCGTGCCAGGCGACCAAGTAGGGAGTGTCTTCTGTGACCAGTCCTTGGGTCCGAATGACGGTGACATCGAGGGCACAGGGTTCGTCACTGGCAGCTACTTCTTGCGAGAAGGGACGGCGCCCGCCGGTTATCTGCCGGTCGCTTACCAACCCGTTTTCCTTACTACTGGACAGACGACCGAGCTGACCATCACCGACCCGCTTGGTGGACAACTCGAGATCCACGCGGTCGATGATCATGGCAATCCGATCAACGACCTCTGTCCGCATGTCTTTCACGATGCCGGTGGTGGCACGCGCGGCGACGAGATCGTTTTGCCTCCTTGTGATCTCAGTGCGAGTCTCACCGATGGCATTACGAAACTGATCGGGCTGCCGGCGGGCAACTTCCTCCTCGTCCAGTTTGGCGCTTGGCCAGGATATTTTCCTTCGGCGGACGTCCCGTTCACCATTGCTGCGGGAGAAACAAAGACGATTCAGATCGTCAATGCCCTCGGCGGCAAGCTCGTTGTCACGACCGTTGACTCGACTCAGCCTGGAACAGAGGTTCCCGGTGCATGCTACACGGTCTACGTTGACGGAGGTGGCGGCGCCCATGGAGCCTGGGCGGGCTACGGCTGTGATGCGAATGACGGCAATGCCGACGGTGTCACTTCCATCATTAGGCTCGCCGCCGGTTCCTATGTGGTTGCGCAGAGTCAGGTTCCGTGGCCGTTCTACGCGGGTCCCGACCAAACGTTCTCAATCGCACTTGGTGAGACGAAGTCTGTCAATGTGCTCAATACGCCGTATGGCACGCTGCGGATTCACAAGAAGACGCCGCTTGGCGCCGCGTTGCCCGGTTCGTGCTTTATCGCCATTTGGGCGCCGGGAACCCCATCTGCGGGGAACGAAGCCGGAAGCGCCTGCGACAGTGCCGACGGTGCTGACGACGGGACAATCGATCTCCGGCTACCTAACGGCCCGTTCGTCATTCAAGAGACGGCAGCGCCTGCTCACTATGTGCGTGCTCCGAACATCACCGTCGACATCGTTGACTCCAGTACGGTGGAAAGGGATATCACCGACCCCGTGCCGAGCACGCTGACCCTCGAATTTGTCGATGTCTGGCATACCCCGGTGCTGGACATCTGTACCACGATCCAGGGTACCAATAATGACTTCGGCGGCTTCTTTCCGATCGCGACGTGTGACACCTTCGGCCACGGCGCAAGGGACGGCAAAATCACCTTCACGAATCTGACCTGGGGAACTTGGACAACGAAGGACGGCCACCTTACCAATACGAATCTCAAAAATCCCTATCACTTTCCCGAAGTGCCCATTTCTCTCAATCCAGGCGAAAGCAAAACCGTCGAGATCGTGCTGACCGAAGCTCCGCCCAAGATTAGCTACGGACCTGTCGTTGGAAGCGTGATGCAAACGTCCGCCACCATTTATTGGGAGACGGATCAAAAGACGATTGGCTCGGTCAATTACGGATCGGGGCGTGTTCCAGACAAGACCGCGCCCTCGACACCGGAAGCGCCAACAACGACGCATCGCATCACGATCCCAGGCCTGACAGCTGGCTCGGTTTATTTCTTCAAGGTCAAGGTCACCGGCCCGAATGGCGATGACGAAAGCGAAATCTTCTCATTCCGCACGCTCGCTTCGACCGCTACCGGCAAGGTTATCGTCACCAAGAAGAAGTTGGATGGAACATCCCTCCCCGGCGCCTGCTTCGATGTCTACCGCAACGCAGGAGGCGGTGAACTCGGCACGTTCATCCGCGGCTCGTGTGACCGGTTCGAGGCCGATGGCAACAACGGAAAGATCACCATCACCGGGCTGACGAAGGGCTCGTATGTTCTCGTTGAGTTCTATGCGCCGACGAGCTACAAGCTGGCAAGTCACGTGCTGTTCACCCTGTCGTCAGGCCAGACGAAACAATTGACGGTGACCGATTTGGGTGGCGGGGCAACCGTGCGCGTGACCAGTCGGATCACCGGTGGTTCGACGCTGAAGGGCAGTTGCTTCGCCATCTACAAATATGGCAGCGGCGGAATAGTCGGTGACTATGTCACCAACATCTGTGATGAATTCGATGGTAGCAACGGCGTGACCACGTTCTCAGGCATTGCCGCAGGGAAATACTTCCTTTGGGAATACTACGTGCCGCCTGGATATGTGCGAGATCCAATCCGCCAGTTCACCATCAAAACCGGTGTGGAATCCTTGAGTCTCTCCTATTACAACCGAAAGACCACCGACACCGGCAACATCGTCATCAAATCGATCGACAGTCTTGATAGTCCAGTCCGGGGCGCCTGTTACGCCCTCTATACCAGCAATAGCTCCGGTGCGCTGACGTCATTCATCAAGGCTGAGTGCGATGAAGACGATGGTTACAGCGACGGGCAGACCTACTTCACCGGTATCAATGTGGGAACGTATGCCGCCATTGAATACTACGCACCCAAGGGATTCATTGTTGGCAAGAAAACGACCATTACCAAGCTCTCGGGCCAACTCGCCAGCAAACGGATCAGGCAGGTAGCCGGAGGGGTGACGGTGACGGTCACCACGTTGAAGGGCTCAACGACCTCGAAGGCGCCTGGCGCGTGTTATGGCCTCTACCGGTACGCCAGCGGCCAATGGCAGTTGGTCACCGAGGCCTGCGATGGCTGGGACGGCGCAAATGACGGTGTAAACCGGATGCCCGGCGTTCCCGCTGGCACCTATCGCCTCTACCAGATTGTCACTCCGAACGGATATTACACGCCGGCCTACGTGGCGATCAGCGTCGGCAGCACAGCGAAGTCCCAGACGGTGCGCATGTACCCGAGGTGATCTGGGGAGCATTGAGTCAAGGGAGAGGCGCGCAAGCGCCTCTCCCTACTTCTCGCCGCAGAAGACGACGGTGTCGTGGGCGTCGGTGTGGTATTCGACGTGTTTGCCGCCGCCGGTGATGACCACAAGGTAGCCGGGCGTGATCACTTGGGCGTAGAAGTGGCCCTCTTTCGGGCAGCCGAGCGAGGTATCGGGCCAATTCTTTTGCTCGACCGTGTCGACGGTCAACTGGTCTTGCGGAAGATTGAGGCGATCCGCCGCGGCGCGGATCGCCGCTTGCACGGGCGGTGGGTATTGGCTGGTCCCGCCGGGGGTTGCCGCCGGACTTGCCGGTGCATGACCGGAGGTGACCGGCTCGATGTCGTCGATGACCCAGCGGCCGTCATCGGATTTGACGAAGGTGACGATGTCGATCTCCTCGCCTGTGACCACCGTCGCCGCGATCCGGTTATTCGGCAGCACGTGCGCTTGGCGGACCATCGACGTCACCGGCGTGGCCGCGGGCGTCGCGGGAAGGGTCTGGCCCTCGACGCGCGGGTGACCGGGGATGATCGGCTGCGGCTCGCGGGCAAAGATGTGGGCGACGACGTAGCGATCGCTGTAGAGGGCAAGCAGCCGGTTGATATCGCCCGCCTCGGCGCAGGCTGCGACCTGATTCACCGTGTCAGTGATCGCCGCGACGGTGGCTTCGTCCGCCATCTCGCCCGGCGGCATCGTCGCCGGCGTGGCTACAACCGGCGACGGCGACGGGACATAGGGCGTCGCGCTGAGGGCGAGCAGTTCCTCCTCTGTTCGTGGCTCGACGGTGCAGCCGCCGCCGGCCGGCGTCGCCTCCTGGGCGGCAACCGACGCCGTGGCGCCCACGAGGAGGGCGAGGAGCATGGATCCAAGAAGCAGGAAGCGCATGGCGACGTCCTTTCGGTTGATCGGAGAATCGGAACCGATCTCACCCGGCAGGAGTTTCCCCACCCGGCCCTACGGGCCACCCTCTCCCGTGCGCGAGAGAGGGTACGATGAGCGTTTCCCGTGCCCTCGCCCTGCGCATCAGGGCGAGGGCAGCCGCGTTAGCGGCGGGTGAGGGAACTCCTGGCGGGTGAAGGTGCCCTAGACTTCAAAAACCGCGAGAGCCGGAGCCCATGCCCCGGCTCTCGCCCATGTTGCCAATATCCTATGCCGCGCGGCGGAAGCCCGGGCGGCGGCGGGCAAAGACGAGGACGGTGATCCCCGCGAGCCCGCCGATGATTGACCAGAGACCGGCGTTGGCCGGCGCGCCGCTCAGCGGGCCGGCGCCGGTGCCCGGCAAGGTGGTGACCGCCTTCTTGCCGCAGTTGTAGATGAAGACATCGGTGTTGCCGCCGCTGGCGACGAGCACATTGCCGCTCGCATCGACCTGATCGGCCTCCGCGTGGCACCAGTTGCCGGTCGTTTCCTTCAAGCCCCAGGCGCCGTCAGATAGGCTGTAGAAGAGGATGATGCCGTCGCCGTTCGTCGTGCCGTTGACAACCTTAGCCCCCGCGGCGGTGAGGAGATCGAATGCGGCGCCGGCGCCGTACGACGTGCAATCCTGCGACCAGTTGTACTTATTGTCGGTCTGGCCGGAACAGAGGAAGGCGTGGACCTTGATCGATCCGGTCGGTCCGGTCGGCTCCGGCACGTTGTACCAGTCGCAGGTCACCTCCTTGCCGGCGCCGATGTTGACCTTGACTCCGAGCCCACTGGTGTAGGTGAGCGCGACGGTGTTCCCGTCGGCGTCGGAGCAGTAGACCGCGAAGAGACTGAGGGTGAAGTCGGTCGGCGCTTTCTCGGTGAAAGTATAGGAGCCGGAATCGAGGTTGCTGAAAGTTAGGTGACCTTCGTTGTCGGTCATTCCGGTCTTGGCGTAGCCGCCGAGACCGTTGGCCGTGAACCCGATGCCCGCCAACCCGTTGGCGTGGCAGTCATCATAATAGTTGTTCCCCGTGTAGCCCTCTGGGCAGAGGGATTTGTGGATCGTCACCGAGGAATTCGCGCCGCCGGAGAGATCTTCGGGGATGTTGTACCAGTAGCAGGTGTCGTGCTCGTCCGAGGTCTCGGTGAAGGGAATGCCGTTATTGACGCTCTCGATCCGGGAGAATTCTTCGCCCTGGCCGGCACAGAAGACGACCGGCGAGCTGAACTCGCCCGGCACATCCTCGGTGACCGAGAAATCGCCAGCGCCGACCTGGAATTTGACCTTGCCGTCGGAACCGGTCTTTTGCCGCGACTCGCCGCCGTTGCTGAGGTCGGTCAGAGTGAACGTCACATCAGTCGCGATGTCGACACAGTTAGCCTGGAAACCGTCCAGGTGATTGCCGGTGTCGAAGCTCACCGGGCAGGTGTACTTCGAGATCGTGATGGTGTTCGGTGACTCAACCTGCTGTTTAACCGGAGTCACGTACCAGTCGCAGATGACGTTCAAGCCGTCGTCGAGCGCGAGGGTGAAGCCGAGATCGTTCGTTTCGGTGAACGGCACGGTCTCGTCAGAGTCCGCATGCGAGCAGTAGATGTAGAACGTGTTGTTATCGCCCGGGATGTCGTTGTGGAAGGTGAAATCGCCCGCGGCGAGGTCGGTGAAGCTGACCACGCCCGGTCCGGGCGTGGTCGCTCGCACGCTCGTCTCGGTGTCGTTATAGCCGCCCGGACCGTCGGCGGTGACGTTGATGCCTTCGAGGGCGTTCGAGTGGCAGGTGTTGTAATAGTCGCTGCCGTTGCCTTCGAAACCGGCCGGGCAGGACGCGAGGTGAATTTCGATCGAGCCGGTGCCGGTTGGCGCGGCCGCGCCCTGCTCGTCCGGGATCACATACCAGTCGCAGATGACGCTCTGACCGGCACCGAACGAGATCGTGCGTCCGAGATCGGCCTCATTCGTGTGCGGTACTTCGTTGCCATTACCGTCAGAGCAGTAGAAGAAGAACTTGTTGTTGTCGCCCAGGATGTCGCTGTGGAAGGTGATCGATCCAGCTGGGAGATCAGTGAAGCTCACCGCGCCGTCCGCATCGGTGCTGCCGGAATTGTTGTAACCGCCCGGCCCATCGGCGGTGACGCCGATGCCGTCGAGCGGATTGGTGTGGCAGGTGTCGTAATAGGCGTTCCCAGGGTAGCCGGCTGGACAGGCGGCGAAGTGGAACTCGACCGAACCGGTGCCGGTGGCCGCGCCTGAGATGTCGTTGCCTTGCCCTTGGGTTTGATCCTGCCCGTTGGTGTTCTGTTTAGGATTGTCCGACGCGGGCACGGTGAACATATCGCAGGCGAAGCGCTCGCCGTTGAGCGTGAGCTCGACCGCCCCGCTCTTGAGCTTCATCTTCTTGGTTGCATCCGGCGTGCTCGATTCGGCCGGATTACCGGTGTACTGCGAGCAGTAGACGGTCGGCGAGCCTTGCGGTTCGCTGTAGATCGAATTGTCGACTTGCTCTTTCACGGTGTATTTGCCAGGATTGAGACCGACCAGCGGCGCCCGCCCCGAGATCCCGTAGTCACCGGTGACCGCGTCCCATTCCTGATGCTGGCCGCCCACTTCTGTGAAGTGGATAGTCACGCCGTCGACGGTCGCGGTGCAGGTGCTGCTGAGGGTTTGATAGTCGGCGGTGAGGTCAGTTCCGGCTGGGCAGAGGTAGCGGTAGGCGGAAATCGAGCCGAGTTCGCAGCCGTTCTCGATGAACGAGGTCGAGAACTCGACGCTCTTTGTGGCGCCATCGTCGAGCGGACCAACCTCTTGCGGATCGGGGGTGTTCCCGCAGGCAGGCGGCGTATCCTCTTCGATCTTGAAGGTGGTTGAGGCGTCGACATCGACGGTGAACTTCGCCGTGCCGTCCGGCGGCGTCGCCTCGAGCGGACCATAGGTCTTGCCGTTGGAATCGGTGACCGTGAAGCGGGCGAACGGCAAGGGGGTAGAGCCGTCTTCCGCGAAGCTCTTGACGGTGATGGTCGCCGAACCAGCGGCGCGCGCGGTTGAACCGCCCAACCCCATCAGCGGCAGCAGCGCGAGTACGGTGACCAGCGTCACCGTCGCCGAAAAGATGCGAAGCGACCGCACATGTCCCCCGCGCATCTGTTGATTCATGGTAATCCTCCCCCGTGCCAATCGCGGCAGCTTCTGCACCGGCATTGGCGGTGACCCATCTCTCGGGTCGTTGATCGCAGTCCCGGCGCCCACTTGGCCCGCTCCTACGAAACGAGCATAACGCTCACAGTTCAAGAATAAAATCACCCGTAAAGCTGCTTCGGTCGCGCATTCGCGCGTTATGTCCCACTGATCTGAACGCACGAACCCATGCGTGGGTTTCGTGCCGGGAGCGAGATACGGGGCGCCGGTGGGGCAACGCGGCGGCGAGCGGGTTTGGGCGTCGATTGCGGGTTTGGGGACGCCGGCAGTATAGCATCCGGATGCGCGAAATGTGCGTGTAAACCGCCGCAAATCTAGGACATTCGCACGATCTCGGCGCGGATTACGCGCCGAGCGCGGGCGTGGTGTCTTAGCCTATACGTACGCCGAGTGCGGCGCTGCGCCGCCGGAACGCGGGCGCGTTCCCCCTGCCATGGAGCGAAACCGGCCGTCCGCGTGGCCACATCGACCCACGCGGCGGCGCCGCGTCGAGTTCCTCGCCCCTCCCTCTCCCGGATAACGCTGAGCAAGGGCGGCGCCTAGGGCCAGGTACGGGCTGTGCAGCGCCCTACAGCGTCGCGGGCAGATCCTGCGGCCGGTGAGGCGGGAGGCCCTGGCGAGCGAGGAGGGCGAGGGCGTCGTGGACGAGCGAGGGGTTGGCGGTGAGCTCGATGATGGCGGTGGTAACGCGGCGTTTGACCCCGTCGAGGTCGCGGTAAATCTGGTGGCCATAGACCAATTTCCGCGTGCCGAGATCCTCGTATTTCCCCCACACGACGAGCCATCCACGCTCGACGAGATAGATATTGACGAAGCGGCTATGGTCTTTCCATTCAAAGGCCGGCTCCGCAAGGGGCCGGCCTGAGACGTTATCCATTGTTCGTTCCGATCGCGGCTATTGCGTCTTGCGTGGGTCGAGCGCGTCGCGCAGCCCGTCGCCGACATAGTTGATCGAGAGGACGGTGATGAAGATCATCATCCCGGGGAAGAGCGCCTCATGCGGCGAGAGCTGGATCCAGTCCTTGGCGTCGTAGAGCATCCGGCCCCAGGTCGGGACATCGGAGGGGAAGCCGAGACCGAGGAAGGAAAGGGCCGATTCGGTGATGATTGCGGCGCCGACGCCGAGTGTGGCGGCGACGATGATCGGGCTCATCACGTTCGGCAAAATGTGCTTGAAGATCAGGGACGACCGGGTCGCGCCGATCGCCCGCCCCGCCTCGATGAATTCCTTTTCTTTCACCGAGAGGAAGCTGGCCCGGACCAATCTGGCGGTGGCCATCCAGTTCAGGACGCCGATCACGGTGACGATGAGGACGAAGACACCGAGGTTCGGATTGTTGAACCGGTCGTCGAAGAAGTTCGTCATCGAGTCGCGGAAGAGATAGGTGATCAGCAGGAGCAGCGGCAGTTGCGGCAGACTGATGAACATATCGGTGATGCGCATCAGCAGGCTGTCGGAGAAGCCGCCGAAGAAACCGGAGACCGCGCCGATTGCGGTGCCGAGCGTCACCGCGACGAGCGCGGCCATGATCCCGACCGAGATTGAGATGCGGCCACCCCAGAGGATGCGGGCGAGGATGTCCTGACCGAGGGAATCGGTGCCCATGGGGTGAGCCCAGGACATGGTGGCGCTGGTCGCGGTGAAGTCGATTTCGTCAATTGCCTTCCCATAAAGCTGGGAGCCGACAAAGGTGGCAAAAATCAGGAAGATCAAGATGATCAGGCCAGCCATCGCCATGTGGTGCCGGCGGAACTGCCGCCAGGCATTCCCCCACAACGAGCGCTGCTTTTTAAAACGTTGCTCTTCGAGATCAGCCAGACGTCCTGGCGCTACGCGCTCGGTCGTTGGGGCCGACACAGCCGCGGCGCCCGGCGCCACTTTGAGATCAGCTTGTTGCGACATCCCATCCTCCCGCGGTTCGGGCTCCGTTGACCGGACCCAGGCGCCTACGAGTACTTGATGCGCGGATCGAGCACAGCGTACAGCACGTCCGCAATAATGTTACAGATAACGACGAGGATGGCAAAGCCGAAGGCGATTGCCATAACGGTGGGCGTGTCCTTGCTGCCGATCGCGTCGATCAGGAGCGATCCAATCCCCGGAATGCGGAAAATCTGCTCGGTGATCACCGCGCCGCCAAAGATCTCCGGAACTTGCAAGGCAACAATCGTCACCACCGGAATCAAGGCGTTGCGCATTGCGTGCGCGATCACGACCGATTGCTCCCGGAGTCCCTTCGCCCGCGCCGTGCGCACATAGTCCTGGTTGATCACTTCGAGCATCGAGGCGCGGACGAATCTGGTCAGCGCCGCGGCGCCGGCCAAGCCAAGCACGGTGATCGGCATGATCGCTTGCCGCACATGTGGCCAGAAGCCGACGACCGACGAGTCATAGATGAAGGGGAGCCAATGCAACTTGACGCTGAAGACAATGATCAGCAAAAGCCCTGAGAAGAACGTGGGGATACTGAAGCCAAGGAAGGCGAAGGTCGTCGCAAACTGGTCAAAGAGGGAATATTGTTTCAAAGCCGAGATGACCCCGACCGGTATCGCCACGATCAGCCCGAGCAAGAAGGCGGAGCCGAGAATCGCGATCGTCGTCGGTAAGCGGCCAAGCACGTAGCCCCGGACGGGGCTACGCGAGGTGTATGACTGGCCCCAATTCCCTTGCACGTATTGCGATGCCCATTTTGCGTATTGCTCGTGAATTGGGTCGTCGATGCCAAGCTGTTTGCGGAGGCGCTGGCGGAGCGCCGGTGGCACATTCGGATTGTTGGCGAAACCGGAGAGGGGATCACCAGGCGCCAGCGCCAAGATCGAAAAGATCACCATACTGATGGCGACCAACGTCACGATCGAGATCAGACTTCGGCGGATAAGATATCGACCCACAATCGCCCCCTTTGCATGCAACAGTGGAATGGGCAGGAAGCGCCGCGCTGAACACCTTTCTCGACGCGGTCCTAGACTCTGGAGCCAGCCTACGTACAGAGCCTTCAACGCCTTCGCTGGTCGTCGCGAAAAAAAGATGCTCTGAGATACGGAGGACGCCCGCGAGCGCGAGGCCGAAAGGAACAACCACTCCTCAAGAACAAGCAACCGGAAGTGGGGCAATCCTACGTTCGATGAATCACGCCTGTCAAGGAAGGATTATCCGCCAAATCGCGCCCGGTTGTCATATTGTCAACTTCGCGACCGCTTCGCTTGCCCGCTCCGCCCGAATGCCGATCCGTTCCGTAGCTATGCAACGCAGACTGCTTGCCACGGCGAATGTGTCTACCCCCGCCGACGCTTGGGCTGAGTGCGCGGTTTTTGCCGATTAACGGTGAATGACGCAACCCGCAGACGCCCGATCCAAGGCGGCGTCAACCGTGGCCTATGGTAGACTCGGCGGTCGTGCGGTGGGGACCGCGCGGCTGCACGATGTCGCCGAACGGTCTGCGGTACGTCTTGCACAACGGAGGAAGTAGGAGTCAGGAGCGCTAGACAATGGCTGATCTGGTTCTGAGGGCCGAACCGCGTACCGTGGTCGGCAAGAAAGTCAAACAACTGCGCCGCGATGGCAAGATTCCCGGCGTCGTCTACGGCCCGGTCGTCGAGGGCACGGTCCAAGTTGCGGTGGACCGGCGTGAATTCGCCAAGTTCTACCTCTCGGCCGGACACTCGACATTGTTCACGCTGGAGTGGGATGGCGGCACGCAGCCGGTGTTCATCCGTGAAGTTCAGCTCGAACCGGTCCGTCACGATCCCCTCCATATCGACTTCTTTGCGCCGAACCTGCGCAAGGAGCTGGTCGCGAGCGTGCCGGTCGTGCTCCATCGCCAGAACCCGCTGGCCGAGGGCATCTTCAACCACGTGCATACCGAGATCCAGCTCCGCGGTTTGCCTGCTGCGATGCCGCATCAGATCGACGCCGACATTTTCCACCTCCTGCAAGTTGGCGATGCGCTGCGCGTCGGCGACTTGACGCTCCCCGAGGGCGTCGCCGTCGTGACGCATGAGGACGATGTGATCGTCAGCCTCGTTGCTCAGTACGTCGAGCCGGTGGAAGAGGTCGAAGAGGTAGTCGAAGGCGAAGAGGTTGCCGCCGAGGAGGCTGCCGCCGAGGCGCCGGCCGCCGAAGCGACCGAAGCCGAAGCCGAATAGCGGGCTTCCCTTCTTGATCTCCAATGCACACGACGACGCCCGGTCACCGGCCGGGCGTCGTGCAAACACCTCTCACCCGGCCCTGGCGGGCCACCCTCGCCCTGCGTGATAAGGGCGAGGGGCTGGGGGTGAAGGTTGTGGGCGACTGCCACGATTGCCCGCTCACACCGTCTCGAGGAGCAGGTCGGCGACAGCCCGCGGCGCGGCAAAGGGGACGGCGTGGCTCGCGGTCAGCTCCCGGTAACGCCAACTCGGTTCACTGCGGATGCGTGCGTCTTGGCGCTGCGTGTCTTCGTCGCTCGGATCGTAGCCGGTGGTGCAGCGGATGTAGGTGGTCGGAGTCGCGGCGGCCGCGCCGGTCAGCCGGATCGGCTGGGTCCAAGTCGCGAGCGGGTGGGGGGTGAACCGCGCGGCGATCCAGCGCCGCTGATCCTCCGACAGCTCCCCGAGGAGCAGGGTCTCAATGCGAGTGGCTTCGGGCGGGATGCGCCACCCGTCGCCGTGGGCCTCGGCCAGCTCCACCCGCGCGGCGTGTTGGCTGGGTGGGGCGCTCGTGTCCCCGTCCCGGGGCACGTCGCCATCGAGATAGACGAGGTGGGCGATCCGCGTCGGGTCCCGGTCCGCCGCGCCAGCGACGATCATCCCCCCGTAGCTCCAGCCAACTAGGACGACCCCGGTCAGGTCCTCGTAGCGCAGGACGTTGACGACGTCCGCGATGTGCGTGTCGAGATCAACCTGTGGGCTCGCGAGGTGGACGCGCTCGCCGAGTCCGGTCAAGGTCGGGGTGCGGACGTCGTGACCGGCGGCGCGCAGATACGGCGCCACCCACCTCCAACACCAACCGCCGACGACCGCGCCGTGGACGAGCACGAAGGTCGCCATCGTTGATCTCCCGCGATCAGGACACGTCTCGGCGCTGGAGCACGGTCGCCGCGATCGCCACGAACACGGCCAGATACAGGCCGAGGACGAGCAGGGATTGTCCGCCTCCGACGTAGGGACCGGAGAATGACCCCGGTCCGTTGCCCGAGATATCACTCGTCGATGTGCCGAGGACGGCGATCAGCGAATAGGCGTTGGCGCGCAGCAACGCCTTGATCAGCGGGCTCAGCGCGTCGACCTGATCGAGGAGCGCGCTGATCAGCCCTTCGATCACCAGGCCGTAGAGAATGCCAATCCCGATCGCGAGCGCGGTGCCCCGCGAAAGGACGCCGAGCAAGACGCCGAGGGCGGCCCAGACGGCCAGGATCAGCCACGCCGCGGCCATCCCGCGCACCAGCAGCCAAATCCCCGGCCAATTGACCGGCGCGTCCTCGGCCCGGGCGATGAGGTAACTACCGATGGCCGCGACGGCGAAGCTGGTGAAAACGAACGGGATGAGCCAGATGCCAAGCGCCACCAGCTTCGCGGCGAAGACCTTCAGCCGGACTGGACGCTGGGTGAAGATCGTTTTCAGGGTGCCCCAGCCGTACTCGCTGCCGAGGGTGAGCACGCCGAGAATGAGGACAAACACGCCGCCGAAGAAGGGGAATCCGCCAAGCACGTTGCCGACGAGGCGCTGCGGCAGCAAGTCGAGCAGGTCCTCGCGGAACCGTGCCGGCGTGTTCGTTTGATTGCGGTAGCTGACGTAGGGGAGGACGTAGGCGAAGAAGGCCGCCATCGCCGTCCAAATGCCGAGCAGGATCCAGGTCGCGGCGCGCTTGCGCAGCAAGAGCAGCTCGGCGGAAACGCTTCCGATCATGATCGCTCTCCAATCTCCGGATCCCGGGTTAACTCGAAGAAGACTTCCTCCAGGGAGGCGCGCTCTGGGCGCAGCTCGCTCACCGCGATCCCGGCGCCGACCAAGGCGCGGTTGATCTCCGGCGCTTGGCGCGGGTCCGTGTCCACGCGGAGGAATCCGTCGAGCTCTTCGACCTGCGCAACCCGGTCGTGGCTCGCGACGAGCCGTTTGGCCTCGGCGAGGGGCTCCGCCCGCACCACCAGACCCTCACGCGTGCGGGCGCGCAACTCATCGACCGTGCCCTCGGCCACCAATTCGCCGCGGCGGATGACGCCGACGCGATCGCAGACCTGTTCGACCTCAGTCATCAGGTGACTTGACAGGAGGACGGTGCGGCGGCCGCGGCCGAGATCACGGATCAGCGTCCGCATCTCCACCATGCCGGCCGGATCGAGGCCATTGGTCGGCTCGTCCAGAATCAACAGCTCCGGGTCCTTGAGGAGCGCGGCGGCGACGCCCAGCCGCTGCTTCATGCCTTGCGAATAGGTGCTAAAGCGATCGCCTGCGCGATCCGAGAGCTCGACCTCGTCCAGCACGGGTTCGATCCGCGCCTCGGGAACGCCGGCATGCTTGGCCAACACGCGCAAGTTGTCGTGCGCGGACAGGAAGGGATAGAAGGCGGGTGCTTCGATCATCGCCCCGAGCCGGGCGAGCCCGCGGGAGGAGCCGGGAGGCTCGCCCAGGACCAGGGCCGTGCCGGCGGTGGGCCGAATCAGGCCGAGCAGCATCCGCAAGGTCGTCGTTTTGCCGGCGCCATTCGGCCCGAGGAACCCGTAGACCTCGCCCCGGCGCACGCGGAGGGCAAGGTCGGAGACCGCGACGATCCGCTCGCCGTAGCGTTTGCTGAGACCGCGGGTTTCGACGACGAGTGCATCTTCAACGCCGTTCGGGCTGGCGCGGCGGTCGTGCACGGCGGGCATTGCCTGGGCGGGGGATCCGGAATCGGTTGTCGTCTGCATGATCAGCAACTCCTTGTATTTAGATGTACTGTCAGTATAATAACCGATAACAACAGGAGATCAAACGCGAATGAGTCCTCGCACGTACCGTCTCGACCGGCGTCAGGCGGCAACCGACGAAACACGCGCGCGCATCATCGCCGCCGCCCGCGCGCTGCTCGCGGCCGGCGATGGCGTCGCCGGCTTCAGCATCGACGCGGTCGCCCGCGAGGCCGGCGTCGCTCGGATGACGGTCTACTATCAATTCAGCTCAAAGCGCGGGCTCTACGAAGCGATCGCTGACGACCTCGCCTCGCGGGCCGAAATCGGCGCCCGCCTCGGGGCCGCCTTTCGCCAAGATGATGCCCTGGAGGCGTTGGACGCGTTCATCGCCGCCTTTGCCCACTTTTGGACGCCGGACCGGGTCCTCATCCGCCGCCTTCTCGGACTCGCCGCGACCGATCCCGAGATCGCGCCGGGCGAGATCGCCCGCAACGAGCGCCGGCGCCAGGGATTGCGGGCCGTGCTCGAACGCGTCGCCGCCCAATACGGCCGCCCCGACCCCGCCGGCTTCGACGAGGCGGTCGCCGTACTCCACACGTTGACCAGTTTCGCGACCTTCGACAATCTCGCCGGCGCGACGCGAACGCCCGAAGAGGTTGTCACGATCGTCCAGCGCCTCGCTCGCGCGGCGCTTGAGCTGCGCGCTCGCTGAGCACGACTACGCGGCTATCGCCGCGACGCCGAGTTAAAACCCGGCGCCTCACCCAAACCCGGGGTTAGAACCCCGGGCTAAGACAACGAAGTCCTTGCAGGACTGAGCGCGAGCACGAGTTCCACGACCCGTCGTACTGAGCCTCGGAGAGGCTTTCTCCTGTCAGCCGGGGAGGGTCATTTTCAACCTAGGGAACCGAGGCACCACGCTCAATTGGTCGGCACGGCCGCGATTGCCGCGCTCAAGCTCGCCGCCGGCTCGCCCTTGGCAATGAACTCCATGCCGAGATAGCCGGTGTAGCCGGTGGCCTGAAGGGCGCGGTAGATCGCGGGATAATTCAACTCCTGGCTCTCGTCCGGTTCGTGACGGCCGGGGTTGCCGGCAATGTGATAGTGGGCGAAGTCGTCGTGATGCGCCGCGATCGTGCGGATGATGTCCCCTTCCATGATTTGCATGTGGTAGATGTCGTAGAGGAGTTTTATCCGCGGTGAATCGACCATCCGGCAGACCTGTAGGCCCCAGGTGGTGGCATCGCACTGATAGCCGGGGTGGTCGATCTTACTGTTGAGGAGCTCGAGCGCGAGGGTGACGCCCGCGTCCTCGGCGGCCTGCGCCACCCGGCGCAGGCCCGCGGCGGTCGCCTCCGCCCCTGCTTCGTCGGCGAGCCCATCCCGGTTGCCGCTGAAGCAAAGGAGCGTGGGGACGCCCCACTCCTGGGCGAGCGCGAGGTTGTCGTTGATCTCGCGTTCGATCCGGTCGTGGTTTTCCGCGCGGTTGAGCCCGTCGGTCAGCGAGGCGTGCCCGGAAAACGCGGCGATCGTTAACCCCGCGTCCGCAATCCGCGGCCAGGCGTCTTGAGGCGCGAGCTCGATCCCGTCGTAGCCAAGCTCGGCCGCCGTCTCGATAAACGCCTGCGCGCTCATGCCGTCGCGGACATAACACCACCAAGCCGCGCTGACCCGTAACTGGCGCATACCGCTCCTCCCACACGCAACCTGACCACCGAGGACGCATTATCAACCAGATCCGGCGGTCTCATTCGCTTGATCGCGGGACGCGGCTGAGTCGCGTGCCCGGGGCTAGAACCCCCTTCCCGCGGGCTCAACGTACGAAGCCGGCTGAAGACCGGCTGAACACGGGCGCGTCTCGTCGTGCCGTCGCGGCGTACGGCTGCACGTGCCTCCAAGACTGATGTGGTGCGCCACCAGTCGGTCTAAGCCGACTTCCGGTATGTAGCCCGGGAATTGATTCCCGGGTGGAGTGGGTGTTCGCGGCTATCCTGCCGGCAGAGTGGTGGTTGCTGTCGGCTGGGTCTTCCCGGACGGCGGCTTTGGCCCGGGTGGTGGAGCTTTGGTGACCGGCGGAGAACACGTGTAGCATACGCCGTGCGGGGATGATCGAGCCGCCGCGTCCGGCAGACACACCGAGGAGGGAGCGTGATGGATGCGCAGCGCTTCGATGATCTGGCGCGGGCGCTCGGGAAGCGAACCTCGCGCCGGGCAGTGCTGCGGAGAACGGCCGGAATAACCGTCGCCGGGGCGTTAGTCCGCGCCGGAGTTCGACCCGCCGCCGCGCAAGGGACGTGCGCCGAGGGCCTGACCGCGTGCGCCGGCGTCTGTGTGGACCTCTCGTCCGACCTCAACAACTGCGGCGCCTGCGACGCCGTCTGCGAGAGCAGCCTCGTCGGGGTTGCGTGCTACGCGGGCGAGTGCGTTCGCACCAGCTGTCCCGCTGCCCTGACCGGCTGTCCGAACGACAACCCCAACCCCTCGTACGAGTTTCACTGCTTTGACCTCTCGTCCGATCCGAACAATTGCGGGGAATGCGGCACCTTCTGCCCGAGCGGCGCGTGCACTGCCGGCACCTGTGCCCCGGACGTGGGCGAGGGCACCGACGATGGCGGCCCCACGCTCCCTGACACGGGCAGCGGATCAGCAGCCAGACGGCCGGGCGGGGACTGGGCAGCGGCGGCCTTCGCGGCCGCGGCGGTGTTCGGCGCGGCCGCCGTGCGCAAGGCGCACCCGCGGCGCGCAAGGGACGACGGGTAGCCGGAGCGCGGGCGTCGTAGACGAGGATGGCGCTGCAAAACCGGGTAGTCGGTCACACCGTGCATGATCGCAAGCGACCAGTAGTCTCGTCACGCCGCGCCATGCGATGCCCGCCCTCCGGAAGCGACTGGGCTGCAGGCGGATTTTGAAGCACGCTCTCGGTCGCATGCATCGTTCTCCTGTAGGGAAGCTTGCGCCCGCGTTCGCGTGTTCAGCCCCAGGAAGGTGGCTTCGTGAGGATGAGTGCCGGCCTGAAGGACCGGCGCTCGCGGCTATCCCGCCGGCGCGGCGACCTCGGCTTGCTGGGCAAGCTGCTCCTGCACGGGGCCGGCGAGGAGGCGGATGGTGCGACGGACTTGGTCGTCGCCGATGCCGGCCGCGTAGATATTGGCGAGGAAGACATCGACGTCGAGCGCCTTGTGGGCGAAGAGCAGGTCCTTCGCCACATCCTCGGGGCCGCCGGCGATAAAGATCTCTTGCTGCAACAACCGCTCGGCTTCGGCGGCGGCCTCCGCCCGCCGGTTGCCGCGGCTGCCTTCGGCCGGGCCGTGGGGAGCATGCAGCATGACCAAGGTGTCGATCATTTCGGTGCGTGCGCGTTCGGTGGTATCCGCGAGCACGACGTGACGCATGAGGGCGATCTTCGCCGGCGGCATCGTCTCGCCCTCCTCGAGCGTCTCCTCCAGGGCCTGCCGTCCCGCTTTGAACCCCGCCGTGGCGGGAACGAGATCGCGCAACGGTCTGAACCCGATCGCCAGGCTCATCCCATGCGAACCGGCCCAGCTCGTCGCGCCCGTCGCACCGCCCGCGTACCACAGTGGCGGGTAGGGTTCTTGCAGCGGCAGGGGGTGGATCGCGATGTCTTTCAGGGTGTCGAATTCGCTCTCGATCGTGACCTGACCGCCGTTCCAGAGGGCCTGCATGATCGCGACGCGCTCCTGGAAGATGTCGATCCGTTTGGCCGGATCGACCCCCATCGCGACCAGCTCCTCAACCCGGTGCCCCAGACCGAGCCCGACGTCGAGCCGGCCCTTGGTGAGGTGATCGAGGACCGCGATATCCTCGGCCAACCGGACCGGGGAGTGAATCGGCAAGGTATTCGCCATCACGCCGAGGCGGATTGCGCTGGTGCGCTGCGAGGCCGCGCCCAGCCACGCGGTCGGCGCGGGACAGCGATACGTGGCCAGGAAGTGCCGCTCGGCGGTGAAGGCGTAGGTCAAGCCCACCTCGTCCGCGAGGGCGAGATCGTCCAAGCGCCGCCCATAGACGGCGTAGGAGTCGTCCGGATCCGTGGGATCGATCTGCGCGATATCGAACAGTCCCAATGCCATCGTCATTGCTATTGCTCCGCCAAAGCTGCCCACCACGGTTGGCGCGGGAAAAGAGCGCCGGGAGCCCGCGCGATCGCGGGCAGGTTCGATGCGTTCGCCGCTGTTAATGCTACTTGGAACCGGGCGGAACACGCACAAAGGGCCGGCCCTCGCGGACCGGCCCCTTGCACATGAGCATCGCAGCTGTCGTGGACTAGGCGCCCCCGACCTCCACCACGATGCCCATTAAACAATCACTGTGAACCATGGGCATCACCTCCTTCACCCTACACGGAATTTCCCTGGAGGTTTGTACAGACGCGGCCCAGTTGGCATCTGCACCACTGCTGGACCGCTTGCGTGAATCCTAGCACGCACCGTAATGAGCGTCAATGACAACCCGGGCATCGCTTCCAGGTAAATTGACGGAAACGGACGTGCGCGCTACGAAGCTCGCATCACCGGCGGACCCGCCGGCTCCGGCGCCGCGTGACAAGCAGGACCAGCGCGCAGACCGGAGCGATCGGCGCCGCGAACAGCAGCGATGTCCTACCCACCGTGGCGGGCTTACCTATGCCCGCGATGGCGCTCACCGTCGGTGTGTACGGGCCACCCTGAACATTGGCGACATTGGTCTGTTGCCGGAACATCGTGCCATCGCCCCGCACCGAATTGAACCCGTTCGGCGCCCAGATCGGGACCGTGACGAAGAGATTAGCGCTGCCGGTGTTGCTGGTCACCACGGTGGCAATCGTGCCCCAGCCATCTCCCTTCTCCCAGCGGATGCGGACGATCTCGTTCTTGGCATAGCCACGTAACGAGACCTCCGCAGCCTTTCCCCGCGCCACAGGAGAGGTCAGTACCTTGATCCGTGGCGCGACTTCGACGTTCAGCGTTTTCGCGACGTTCCCCGAGCTGAACGTGATCTTCTGCCCCGGACCACCGGGGGTCGCCGGCACCCGGAACTTGCCGGAGGCGGCGCCAACGCTATCGGTCACGATCGTGCCGATCAGCAACTCGCTGCCGGAGAGGCGACGCCATTTGATCGTGACCGTGGCGTGGTGGCGATACCCGACCAGGCTGTAGTGAATCCAGCTATTGACCGTGGCCCGCTGAGGATTCATCGACACCGCCGGGGCCGGGGTAGCGGTCGCAGTCGGCGTGCGCGTGGGCGTGTTGGTTGGGATATTGGTTGCGGTCTCGGTCGGAGTCTGCGTCAGAGTCGCGGTGACGGTTGGCAGAGATGTTTGCGTCGCTATTGGCGTCGGAGATGGCGTGCTGGTCGACGTCGACGTGATGGTCGGGGTCGAAGAAGGCGTCAATGTGAGCGTGGCACTTGGCGTTGCCGTCGCTGTGCTCGTCGGTGAATTGGTTGCCGTATCGGTTGCCGTACTCGTCGATGATTGCGTCGCCGTTGCGGTCTCGGCCGCCATTGCGGTCTCGGTCGCAGTTGCTGTTTGAGTCGGCGTCAGCGTTGAAGTGCTGGTCGGAATTGCCGTGTTCGTCGCCATGGCCGTCGGCGCGTTTGTCGATGGAACCGCCGTGCTGGTCGGCGTGCTGGTCGGTGAGGGCGTCGAGGTGTTTGTCGAGGTGCTCGTCGGCGCCATCGTTGCCGTCTGCGTAGTTGTTGGCGTTGTGGTTGCCGTATTCGTCGGTGTTGCCGTGTTCGTCGCCGTATTTGAGGATGTCGCCGTCGCAGTCTGAGTCGGCGAGCTGGTCGGTGGCAGAGGTGTATCGGTCGGCGATGCCGTTGCTGTACTCGTCGCCGTGCTCGTCAAGGTGACGGTTGCAGTCGCGGTCGGCGTGTTCGTCACCGTGTTCGTTGGCGTGCTGCTGGGAAGCATGGTTGGCGTATTGGATGGGGTACTCGTCGGCGTATTGGTCGTGGTATTCGTGGGCGAGTTGGTCGGCGATGCAGTTGGCGAGCTCGTTGCGGTGTTTGTCGGCGTATCCGTTGGAGGCCCTGCCGCCATAACAGTGATGGAGACCTGCGCCTCCGCCTCGGAACCCGGCGTATCCGAAGCGCGGTAATGGAACAAATAGGTGGTATCCACGGCGAGCGCAGGCGTCACACCCGAAAAAGACCCGTCGAAGCTGAAATCGAACGTCGGAAACGGCGGAGGCGAATCGGACAGCGACGCGATCAATGGGTCACCGTCGGGATCGGAATCGTTGCTCAGCACACCCGACTCAACGGGGATGGCAAAGGGAGCGTCCGCGGGCAGCGTGTAGCTGTCATCCACCGCCACGGGCAGGATGTTATCGCCGACGCGGATGCGCACCGGCACGGGATCGGTCATCTCGTTGGTGTCGCTGTTGATGTAGTGATAGGTGAATTCGTCGAGTCCCAGGTAGCCACCCGCTCTGTAGCTGAGCCCACCGTCCGGAAAGAGCGTGAGGCTGGCCTCAGTTGTTGGACCTGTGACGACCTCGGGGACCCATGTGCCAGAAGAGGGCAGCACGTCGTTGGCCATGACCCCGGGCGCCGGCACGCTCAAAAATCCCAAGGTGACGTAAGAATCTGCAACGCCGACAGGCACGTCGACGCTGGCGGACGGCAAGAACGAACTGACGAAAAATGTTTCGCCGAGCATGAAATTTCGTGACTGCGAGGTCGAGTCTTCCTCGAATGGCGACACATCGATCTCGCCTGGCGCGGATTCAAGGTCGGCAGCCGCTGCCGGTGGAAGCAGACAGCTCGCGAGGAGCAGTGCGAACGCGAGACCGAACATCTGACGTGGACCTCTGTCTCCCATCACGGCTCGTCGACTCCAGCGATAGGCCAGCGGCACCGTGGTTCGTGCCGCGCAGCACACGACGTGAGACGGGGCATGCACTATGCCGCGTCCACTCGACCTCGGAGCAGGATCGACCAAGACGAGATGGATACCGAGGTGAGTTCGAATTGTGGAAACCGATCTGATTCTATGCGAGGCGAATGAAGCCGTAAAGGCCCAATGTTTCCAGCCTGTCACCGGCATCCTGGGCAAAGAACTACGCGGCGAGGCCGCTACTCGTGCTGGTGCCGCCATTTATGGAAGAGCCGGGGAGGTTTGGGCTCGAGCAAGCGCCACGACCGCGCGATCAACTCGTGCGCGCGGGCCAGCGATCCCTCCGTCGCCTCAATGCGGGCCAGCAAGTGCGTCAC
>JBJMMD010000036.1:0-94735 GCA_045804965.1 Thermomicrobiales bacterium
GAGGCGAGGCCGCTGCGGGCACTCCCGAGCCCTGATCATCGCCTGAACCCGCCGCATCGCTTTCGCCGCGGGGTGGAGCAGTGGCAGCTCGTTGGGCTCATAACCCAAAGGTCGGAGGTTCGAATCCTCCCCCCGCCACCAGAAAAGGCCAGCACTCGCTGGCCTTTTTCGTTTTTCCGTCTCAAGCTTCACTTCCCGCTTCGAGTCGCGCCGGTGACCGGTACGCTCCGGTATCGCTTGACGCCGCGAACGGCGCGGGCGTACAGTCAGCATGGCTTCGCCTAGCGCGCCGGCATCTTTCCTCTCATTCCTGACGCTTTGCGTTGAGGACGGTTCCACCACTGTTGATTTTGAGCGGCGCAGTGCGTCGCGAGCGAATTGGTAGCAATAGATGACCCATCGAACTGACGGATCCAGCCACTCTACGCCGCGCAGTCAAGTTCATATTGATCGCAAGCTCGTCGCGCTGGGGCTCTTCGCCGGCGCTGCAGCCGGTGCCTGGGCGAGCGGAAGAGTCCGTTCGGCCGCCACTTCACAACCGACTAATGACTCGCTGATCAACTGGGACCAGGTCCGGATGATCGCGATCAACATGAACCGAGGGCAGGCGCTCACTCGGACCGAACGGGAGCGCCTCGACTCGTATTACCGCGAACTCGGCCAGCGATGCGTTCCAATCGTGTCTGAGTACACCAAGAGCGAATTGCCGAGGAGCCTCGATCAAACCTACGCGTTCGACCGCGTTGATTGGATCAACGCCAATATCGACAGTTTCCGGCTCATGTTTGCGCCATTGGAGGAGCTCAATCCAAATCGTGGCGGCAACCAATCCGTGGCCGCCGCGCTCTGGGGCGGTCTCAACCAAAAGATGGTGAGCGCTGAGCTTGGTTTCCTACTCGGCTACCTCGCGCGACGAGTTCTGGGCCAATATGACCTTGCCCTTTTGGGGAAAGAACCGGTCACCGAAGGCAAGCTCTACTATGTCGAACCCAATATCCGCGCGGTCGAACAAGGGCTCGGCCTCCCGGCGGAAGAATTCCGGATGTGGCTTGCGCTTCATGAGACCACCCATGCCTTCGAATTCGAGGCGCACCCGTGGGTCCGGAACCACTTTAACCACATGTTGGAGCGATATTTCGAGTTCCTACGCGAAGACGTGGGCTATTTGAAGCAGGGAATGCGCGGAATGCGAACTCTGATCGAACGAGCGCGCGCGAATCGCAACGGCAACATGAATTGGATCGAAGCAATCATGACGCCCGATCAACGCGCGCTTTTCCATGAAATGCAAGCGACGATGTGCATGGTCGAGGGCTACTCGAATCATGTCATGAACGCGGTTGGACGGACACTGCTGCCGAATTTCGATCTCATTTCAAAGAAATTCGAGCTCCGCCAACAGCAGCGAAACACGGCGAGCAGAATTTTCGCGCGCTTGACTGGGCTTGACGTCAAACTGGAACAATACCGTCTCGGCGAAGCCTTCATCGACGACGTCGTCCAAAAGCGCGGGCACGATACCATTCGGAGAATTTGGGACGGTCCAGAGAATCTGCCGCGAATGGAAGAAATCCGCGACCCGGATGCGTGGCTCGCACGGGTGATTGATCGATCACCAGCGGCCGTCTCGTCCAGCGCAGGGGACTAGTGCTTGAAATGCCGGACGCCGGTGAAGATCATCGCAATGGTGGCCGAATCGGCGGCGGCAATGACTTCCTGGTCGCGGACTGATCCCCCGGGCTGAATAACGGCAGATACGCCTGCCCGAGTCGCCTCTTCGAGGCCGTCTGCAAATGGGAAGAACGCGTCGCTCGCCAGGACAGCACCGCTCGACTTCGCGCCCGCCTTCTTGACCGCAATGCAGACACTTTCAACGCGGTTGGGCTGTCCAGCCCCGATGCCGAGGACCATTTCGTCCTTAGCGAGCACGATCGCGTTCGACTTGACGTGACGAACAACCTCCCATGCGAATCTGAGATCGCGAAGTTCCTGCTCGGTTGGCTGCCGCTTCGTGACGATTTGCCAAGCCGTCTCCTCATCCGGTTCCGAGTCCTCATCTTGAACGAGCAAAGCGCCCGAAATCACTCGCACGTTGAACTTGCGAGCCCCGCGCGGTGCGGGCTCTGGGGCTTTCATTTGAAGGAGGCGGAGCTGCTTCTTTCGGGAGAGTATCTGCGTGGCTTCTTCGTCGAAACCAGGTGCGATGATCACCTCAAAAAACACGTCCGCCATCCGAGTCGCCGTGTCGGGATCCACCGCACGATTGAGCGCGACGATTCCTCCAAACGCGCTCACCGGGTCACCCTCCAAGGCGGAGACGAATGCGCTGGCGATCGTTTGGCGGCAGGCAAGACCGCACGGAACAGTGTGTTTGACGATCGTAGCAGCGGGTGCGCTAAAACGCTGAAGCGCGGTCCAAGCTGCGTCCGCATCAACCATGTTATTGAATGAGAGTTCCTTGCCGCTCAACTGGCTGGCGCTCAGAACACCTTGATCGATCGCCGACGAACCGGGCCGTAAGTAGACCGCGGCCCGCTGTTGCGGGTTCTCGCCATACCGCAGTTCACGGAATTTCTCACCCGTGAGTGAAAAATGATCAGGCATTGTTTCAGATGTCGGACTGAGGTATTCATACACGACGTTGTCGTATGCCGCAACATGTGCAAACCCTTTCGCCGCGAGCGCGCGTCGACTGTCTTGCGAAACCTCTCCTTGCCTGAGCGCGTGGATGATTGACGCGTAGTCCGCCGGCTCGGTGACGACGATCACATCGTGGAAGTTTTTCGATGCGGCACGGATCATCGCCGGGCCGCCGATGTCGATTTGCTCGACGGCTTCTTCCTCGGTTACTCCCGATTTGGCGATCGTCTCTGCAAAGGGATAAAGGTTGCTTGCAAGTAAGTCGATTGGCGTGATTGCGTGTTCACGAAGCTGATCCATGTGCTCGCGAAGCTCGCGGCGAGCGAGAAGACCACCATGTACGCGTGGATGGAGCGTTTTGACGCGACCGTCGAGTATTTCGGGAAATCCCGTCATATCGGCGACTGCAATGACCGGCAAGCCTGCATCCCTCAGCTCGGCGAACGTGCCGCCAGTCGAGATCAATTCAAATCTAAGATCGACAAGGTCACGGGCGAATTCGACGATTCCAGTCTTGTCATGAACACTGAGCAACGCACGCATCCGCGGTGGTTCCCTTTCCAAGAGTCGCTTGACTGGAGGATGACTGGGGGCAAGGATACCAGCCGGACCGTTAGTCGATGGATGTTGAAGTTCCGGTGGTGTTCGTAACGATGGATAATCGCGTGATCGATGTCTTGGCCGATCCACCGGTCTACAGCTTGGGAAAACGCCATCAACCACTCGCCTCGGTTTCACCAGGCGATATTGTGCGGTTCCACACAACCGATCTCGGCTACAAATTCGCAATGGAGCGAGGGCTTGAGGCCGATCCCCAGACAATTCAGCGGCTCAATGCGCTGACAGGTCCGGTCGAAATCGTTGGCGCGCACCCTGGAGATGTACTCGAGACCTATATCGCACACATTGAGCTGGGAAGCCCTGCCTACGTTGTCTACATCGACCGCTGGGGAAAGCAAACGTTTGGTATGGAAAGTTCTTGGATTCGGGCATTTCAGATTGAAGGCGACGAAATCGCGCTCGACAATGATTCAAGAGTGCGAGTTCGGCCAATGATCGGCTGCGCGGGCGTGGCACCTTCAACCAACACACTCTCGTCGCTAAGCCCAACCCGTGCCGAAGGCGGCAACATGGACCTGCGGCAGCTTGAGGCCGGAGCGACGTTGTTGTTGCCGGTCGCGGTCGAAGGCGGTCTGTTTGCGCTCGGGGATCTGCACGCGGCGATGGGCAAAGGCGAGCCTGCCGGGGCCGGGTTCGAGTGCGCAGGCGTTGTTTCGGTGCGATTCGCGATTCGAAAGGGATTGCGGTTGAGCGCTCCGCGAATCGAAACCGACGACGAAATCATGTTCTTGGGTTCGGACCCTCTCGATCTATGGGTGGCAAAGCAACGGGCGATTGAATCGGCGCGGCGATTCCTTCGTGACGAGTGTGAAGTAGGCGACGCACGCGCATTTTCGGTGGTGTCTGGGCTCTTGCAACTCGAGTTGGGCGGGCCGGCCGGCGGCAATGTTTTGGCGACCTTCAAGCGCGCAGACCTCGCTCATGCGGGCGTTCGAATGAAAACGGCTTGACACGTCGCCGCGTCTCTCGGACGATGCCGGCCGGCAGAACATGTGATGACAATTGGCTGACAGATAGAGAGGATGGTCAGATGCCAGGTGGGATTACTGCCCGGGGCGTGATTGCGCGCGAGCCGGGAAAACCGGGAGTTGTCGAAGACTTCGCCATTCCATCACCGGGACCGGGCGAAGCGCTCGTACGCGTGTTAGCTAGTGGCGTCTGTCATACCGATCTCTCCGCGAAGAACGGCGTTTTTGGGACGGATTACTTCCCGTTCCTGCTGGGGCATGAAGGCAGCGGCATCGTCCAAGAAGTCGGCGAGGGCGTCGCGAATGTTAAGGAAGGCGATTACGTCGTAATGGCGTGGCGGGCGCCGTGCGGCGCTTGCCGATTTTGCCTCGTCGGGCGACCACAACTTTGCGCTTCCAGCCTCAATGCCAGCCAAAAAATGAAAACGCACGACGGCATCGATTTGACGCCAATCCTCGGGATCGGAACCTTTTGCACCCACACTCTCGTCCATTCCAAACAGTGCGTGCCGATCAGCGACGGCTTGCCGCCCGAGCAGATGAGCCTAATCGGCTGCGGCGTGATGACTGGCGTTGGAGCTGCGCTCTATTCGGCGCAAGTTAAGCCCGGTCAATCGGTCGCGGTCGTCGGCTGCGGCGGAGTCGGTGACTCGGTGATCATGGGCGCGAAACTCGCCGGCGCAACAACGATCATCGCGGTCGACGTCGATCCAAAGAAGCTGGAATGGGCGAAAGGGTTCGGCGCGACGCACACCGTCAATCCTCGCGACGGCGATCCAGTCAAGAAGATTAAGGAAATCACCGGCGGCTTTGGCGTCAATGCATCGTTCGAGGCAGTCGGCAAGCCGGAGACGATTGAGACGGCGCTGTGGTGCCGCGATCTGGCCGGCACGTGCGTGATCATCGGCGTTGCCGACCAAAGCGCGACGGTCACCCTCCCTGTCGCGAAGTATTTTGATCTGGGCGGAGCCCTGCGGATCTCGTGGTACGGCGATTGCCTGCCGACTCGCGATTTCCCCTTGCTGGCAAATTGGTATGCGCAAGGAAAGCTTGATCTCGACGGCGTTGTCACGCGAGTCATTTCGCTGAACGAGAGCGAAGAGGCGTTTCACGCGATGGAGCGCGGTGAAACATTGCGGAGCGTGATTCGCCTGTAGCTCAAAGAGAGACCTTCGCCGGGTCACACATCACGATTCGGCTACGACGGTCCGGGAGGAAGTTTCTCGGGTTGAGTTGTGACGAAGGCTATCAGGAGGGCGAGCGCCGCCTCGATATCTCGCTCGTCCGCCATTTCGAAGGCGGAATGTGTGTATCGTGTCGCGATCGCGAGCAGCGCGGTGGGAATTCCGGCTCGAATGAGCGCCGCGCCGTCGCTGCCGAATCCTGGAAATATGCTGTGCTGGACGGGAATCTCGTCCGCGGCGGCGACATCTCGCAGCTGGTTGATCACCCTTCGGTCGTAATGCGTCCACGAGTCTTTGTAGACCAAGGTCGGGCCCCGGCCAAGGCGCACGGGCATCTCGCGCTCGTCGACGCCGGGATAATCTGCGATCGGCCCATTGTCGATGGCAATTGCCACATCAAACGTGTCCCGGTTGCCAAGTGATGTGGCGCCGATGAGTCCAATCTCTTCTTGAATCGTGGCCGCGAGCGTCAAGTTGTAGTGCAGATCAGCGATCTTGACCTCTTCGACCAAGTGGGTCATGAGCGCGACGGCGACTCGGTCGTCGATCGCTTTGCCGAAAATACGCCGGCCGACGCGGCGGGTCGGAGGGTTCCAGATCACGCCGTCGCCGATAGAGATCCCGAGCTGTAGAGCTTCAGCGAGCGACTCCGCACCGACATCGACAAAGAAATCATTGGCGTCGAGCCGCGTTTTATCCTCGGGCCGCGTGGAGAGGATGTGACCTGTCGCCGTCGCGAAGAGTCCAGGAATGGAACGCTCGCGCCCGATGACAAGGGCTGGTTGACCGACGGGATACCGCGACGTGAAGGACTTCGCGCCGGCTTGACCGTCGGTGAGCCAGATGAAACCCCGGCCATCGATCGACTTGACCACGAAACCGATTTCGTCTGCGTGACCTTGGATGAGAAGACGTGGACCGTCGCCTTTGAAGCGGGCAATGACATTGCCGATTGGCGTCGATTCTATGTCTCCCCCGAGCTCATGCCATCGACGCCGGCACCAGGCCAACACGGGTTCTTCTTGGCCGGTGGGTCCGGGAAGCTCCATCAACTCGATAAGAGATTCCGTTAACGTCTGCTTCGTGCTAGCTTTGGTCACGTGCATGCCACCTCAAGTTTTCCGCCTCGCCGGGACGTTGGATTGAAGTCAGTTTCGCAGGAGCAGCGTATCAATTTTGTGCTCGGTTCGTGGACTGCGCAGCCGACGGCTCTACACGAGCAAGCTGTTCGTCCCGATCATGGCCGAGCACTCTGGTAGCACACCCAGGGCAATCGTTGACGCAATCCGATCTGGGGCGCATGATAGAGACGCGCACAGTGTATCCAGCGAAGGACTCGCTCGTGGTCGAGCTTTCCTCCCCGTACCCTGTCGACCCGAACCTACCAAACGATCCGGATCGTTCGCGCAGTGGCGAGCTTCCATCGCCACTGACGTCCTTGATCGGCCGCGAGGCGGAGATCGCGTCGGCGTGTTCGTTGTTGGGCCGAGACGACGTGCGACTTGTCACTTTTACCGGTCCGGGCGGTGTCGGTAAGACCCAATTGGCCCTGGCTGTCGCCCGTACGCTGAGCGCTCATTTCGGCGATGGCGTTGTCTTCATTCGGCTCGCCCCAGTCCGCGACCCTGGCCTTGTGGCGTCGGCGATTGCGCAGGTGTTCCAAATCTCTGACACCGGCTCCTCGCCCTTGAGCGAGCGGCTGGTCATGGCGCTGCGAAGTCAAGAAGCGCTCCTCGTACTCGACAACTTCGAGCAGATTATCGAAGCAGCTCCGCTCATTGCCGACCTCCTCTCGGCATGTCCTCGGCTCAAGGTGGTCGTGACCAGTCGCGCCTTGCTCTCCATCTCGGGTGAGCACGCCTGCCCTGTTCCGCCCCTGGCTCTGCCTCCCTCGGCACAATCCATGTCGATCAATGAGTTGGCGCGTGTTGCTGCGGTTCGTCTCTTCGTCAATCGCGCTCAAGAAGTGCGCCCCGATTTCAACTTCACCGAAACCAACGCAAACGCGGTGGCTGATATCTGTCGGAACCTTGATGGGTTACCCCTTGCGATCGAGCTCGCTGCCGCGCGTGTGCGGGTGCTTTCGCCGTCAGCTTTGCTTGCGCAAATGACGCCAAGATTGCCCCTGCTCACCGGCGGCCGTAGGGATGCGCCCGCGCGCTTGCAGACAATGCGCGACGCAATCGCCTGGAGCTACGACCTTCTTTTGGCAGCGGAGCAGTTGCTGTTTCGTCACCTTGCGATATTCATCGGCGGGTTCACACTCGAGGCGGCGAAGGCGGTCATGGCGGACCGCTTTTCGCTCGACGACTTTGTGTCGCTGGTCGACAAGAGTTTGGTGGAATCGACGGAACGACCCGACGGCGACACGCGGTACGGCATGCTGGAGACGATCCGCGAATTCGGGCTCGATGAATTGGAGGCGAGTGGTGAGGCGCCCGACCTTCGCGCGCGCCACGCCGCGTATTTTATTGCTTTCGCTGAGCACGCTGATCGCGTGAGATCTCCGCTGGATCGATTTCGCGCACGGCGTCAGCTCGCCGTGGAGCTTCCCAATCTGCGGGCGGCCCTGGCGTGGGTGGCTCACCACGATAACGGTGACCTTTTGCGGTTGACGACGGCGCTTTTTTGGCCTTGGTTCTCGCAGGGGCTTTGGGACGAAGCCAGCACCTGGCAAGCGAAGGCAATCGAGGCGACTCAGTCAATTCCGCCTGCGTTTTACAGCTTGCGCGCGAGGCTGTTCGCGTATACGGCCCGCATTCAGAACTTCCGCGGCAATTTCGAGCGAGCTACCGCGCTCCTTGCTGAGGCATCTGCCCTCGCCGCAAAAAGCGGTGATACCAAGGCTATGGCCGAAGTCGAGTTCGCCATGGGCCATCTTGCTATTTGGCGGGGCGACCTTGAAGCAGCCGAACCCCATCTGGAAGCGGCGCTGGCACAGTGGCGAGCGTTGGCTGAACCTGATCGGATCGCCACGACACTCTGCGAGCTGGGATATGCCACCCGACTCAAAGGCGACTTGCAAGGGGCCGAGAAGATCTATATCGAAGCGCTCCGTGCGGAACGCGCCGTCGGCTGGGAAGAGCGGATCGCTAGCACATTGGAGCGCTTGGGGATCTGCGTCCTAGAGCAGGACGAATATCAGCGTGCCGTGGAACTCTTTGTCGAGGCGCTGACGCTCGTACAGGACATCGGCGCGCCTCTTCCAAAAGCAAATTGCATCAGAGATCTTGGAGTAGTCGCCGGAGCTGCCGGAAACCCCGTGCAGGCAGCTCGGCTCTTTGGAGCGTCGGAGGCCTTGTGGGAACGCCACGGGTTTGGCCAACCCGCGGCTTTGGAACAACCCCGGCTTGAAGATCACATGGCCCCGGCTCGCACGCAATTGACGGCTGAGGCCCTCGCCGCCGCCTGGGCAGCGGGTCGGGAGCTGCCCTTAGAACAAGCAATTGCCGAGGCGCTTACTGTTGCTCGCGATTTCAAATCGGAGCCGCCGGCTCCCCACGAAGCACCGGGGGGACTGACTCCTCGCGAGCTCCGAGTCTTGCGACTGCTTGGGGAAGGACTCGCCAATAAAGAGATCGCCCAAGCGCTCGGCATCAGTCGCCGCACTGTCTCCAAGCATATTGAGGCGATTTTCGCCAAACTCGACGTTCCCTCGCGCACCGCTGCGGCGACCTATGCCAGTCGCCACAACCTTATCTGAGCCCGGACCGAGCCTCGGGCTACGCTCTTTTCCCCATGGGCGCAAATTGCGCGGCTACGCACTCTGCCTGATGTGCGAACTTCCGATGTTTCCTAGGCTGGCCCTACGACCAAGTGACGCAGCTATAGGAAACCGCTGCCATGCGACACCATCGTACAATCCATCCGATCACAATGCTCCTCACGGTGGCGACCGCAATCGCGCTATTTTGCGCCGGTTGGGTCCTGGCAACTCCAGCGGTGGCCGATCCCAGCGGGATCGCGACTGAACAAATCGTGCGAGCGTTTTATGACGCCGTCAACCAGACGCTCCGCACCGGCGATGCGGGCGCCCTCGATGCGCTTCTCGACCAGCACGTCATCGTGCACGGTCCATTAGCAATGCTGGCGCCCGATCGCGCGGGGCTGGCAGACTATCTCGCGAGCCTCCACGGAATTTACCCGCAGCTCGACTTGCACTTGAATGCGGTGACGACCACCGGCAATCGCGCGGTGGTTGAAATTACCCTCCAAGGCGCAGATGCGGACAGCTTTCTCGGCGGCTCCCTCACTGATTTCGCGCCGTGGGGAGCGGTTGACGCCCTCCTTGCCACCAATCACCGCATAGTCGAGTTATGGACCGATGCCGCGGGCGTCATGCTAAGGGGTCCAATCGCAGGGGCTCCCATGTCGATCCGCTCCTCCGGCAGTCAAATTGTTACCCTCGATCGCATGAAAATGGATCCGGGCGCGGCGTTTACTGGGACAGGCAAAGATGAAGTGCAATGGCTGATTGGGGAGCAACCTGGAGTGGCAGTGACATTTACCAGCACCCAATCTGAACTGACAGTCCCGACTATCGCTTCACCGACGCCTCTCTCTCTACCACTCGGCGCCAGTCAGATTCTCGCCGTACCGATTCGGAGTCAACTCGAGGTGCGCAACGGCACTGGTACGCAAATCAGCCTCCTCGTGCTGACGGTCTCCAAACCAAATCCGATTCTCGCGCGCACGGATAGCGCCGATTCCGGCCTTCAACAGTGGTGGTCGCAAGTTACCTCGCACGGCGTCAGTATCGAGTCGCTCACTGGCGATATCAGGACTGACCTGCCTCCAGGCGGCGCGGTCCTCTCGCTCGCGCAGGCGTCGCTCGCCCCCAATGCTGAACTCGTCGATTTGAAGCCCGCAGGGCCGTGCCTGTTTGTGGTAGAGGCAGGAACGCTCGATCTGGTCACACCGGGCGGTGCGACAATGACGGATCAAAATACACGTGGGTGGCGATACGGCGGGGCGCTCGGCGCGGGATCGAGTGCCTTGATCCCGCTTGGCACCCAAATCGATCTGCGCAATCGCGGCGTGGAACCGGTTGAGATCACCGTCATTGCCTTCTTGCCTGCCTTTGCGATTGCGGGCGGCTCAGTATGAGCACACTGTGAGGTGTACCTACCGCGAGAGGACGAGCCGTTACGTCGTCGCATTCCCTTCGAACTCGCGGAAATCGGGAGACCAATGTGCGACCGCTGGGTCCTCTCGTTACGCGGTGCCCGGCATCCTTTGAGCATCTGAGTTTTCTGGGGATAGCGTCAAAACAAACTCAGGGATTGCTTCCTTTGATATAATAGTGGTATCACTACGACGAATTCGGGGTGTCTGATAGTTACACGTAACGTGGCTGCGGAAGTTCGAAACTTCGGTAGGGCAGCGGGTTGGCGAAACGCATGGATACTCAATCATCACTTGGCGAATTTATTCGGGACCGGCGCAAGGAGCTTGGACTCACGCAAGAGGAGCTCGCGGAACGCATCGGCGAAGGTGTCCAGCAAGCGGAGATTTCCCGGTTGGAACGTGACCGTGTAGGTCTCCCTCGCCGTGCCAGGCTTGAACGAATCGCGGTCGCGCTTCAACTTGCTCACAGTGAATTGCTGGCGAGAACGGGTTGGGCGGGTTCCGAATCGGTTTCATGGGCGCCGAACAACGAGCATATTCTTGAACCATCTAGACCGCCAGAACGCTCCGCTGTCCCGGGAACGCCTCTTACTCTTCCCGGCGGCGGCGAACTGCTTGAGGCCATCGCCCAAGCCCGAGAAACCAGTAGCCGCACCCGGTCATTATTGGCTCAATCGGAAAAAACCTATGATTTGGTCTGCCGATCGGTGACCAGGGCGCACCCCGAACAAATATCGGAAGAAATGCTCAACGAGGGATGAACCTGTACCTGATTTAGTTCAGATGGCACGGTGTTTGCATCGTCCGAACGGGGGTGAAGGCTTGGCGCGTATTTGTCGTGCCTATCCTCCTGTCCCGGAAGGAGATCGCCGTGCAACGGCGAGACATTGTAGTCATCGGCGCCTCGGCCGGGGGACTTCCCGCACTAATTGAAGTCGTACGTGAGCTCCCTCAAGACTTTCCGGGAGCCATTTTTGTCGTCGTTCACACCCCGCAGCGAGAAAGCAAGCTCCCAGCAATTCTCTCGCGATCTGGGTTGTTGCCGGCGACTCATGCCCGGCATCGCGAGTTAATCGTCCCCGGACGAATCTATGTCGCGCCGCCAGACTTTCATCTCATCGTCCGACCAGATGCGATTGAGCTTTCACACGGTCCGCGCGAAAACCATTTTCGCCCCGCCGTTGATCCTTTGTTTCGGACGGCTGCTCGAGCGTACGGACCACGTGTCGTCGGCGTGGTTTTGTCCGGTGCATTGAACGATGGCGCCGCCGGTCTCATGGCGATCAAAGCACATGGAGGAGCGGCAATCGTTCAAGACCCGCAAGACGCGATAAACGAAAGCATGCCGCGAACCGCACTTCAGCTCGTCGACGCCGATTCCGTATTGCCTGCTCGAGGGATCGCGAATAAGCTCGTGGACCTCGCGTCGCAGCGGTTGTCGAGCAAAGGAGTCATCCACGTGGAAAACGACCTCGAACATGCCTCGAAAACCATCAGCGATGACTTCGAAGAGCAAATTTCCAATCAACGCAATGACGAGTTAACGCCTCTCACCTGTCCCGACTGCGGCGGGACTTTGTGGCAGACGGAAGACAATCCGATTCTAACCTTCCAATGCCATGTTGGGCACAGGTATGTGGACGATTCGCTGCTCAATCTGAAGTCGGACGAGGTCGAATCCGCGCTCTGGGCAGCAATGCGCTTATTAAAAGAACGGGCGACTTTGACCCGGCAAGTGGCTGAACGCTTGCGGACCTCGGGTGAAGCGAATCGTGCGTCGAGGATCGAAGAACAAGCGACATTGGATGACGGGCATGTGCGCGCGCTTCGCGAACTCATTGAAATCAACGTCGATCCGATTTCCGCATTGATCTTGGAATCACAAAGCACCACAGCCGATTCGTCGCAATGACCAGTATCGCAGCATAGGCGGAATTCAAGCGGTACAATCCATAATCCCAGGATGTATTTTCACGCGGGGAGCGGGTTAAGCCTTGAACGAATCGAAAGAGGACCACCGCTTTTCTCAATTGGTCGTGATCGGGGCGTCCGCCGGTGGCATCGAGGCGTTGAGCGGGCTCGTCGGGAATCTGCCCGGCGATTTTTCCGCGCCCATCGTCGTTGCTCAGCATCTCAGTCCGCACAGGACTTCATCACTCGAAGAGATTCTTGCCAGACGCGCACCGCTCCCTGTCAAAACCGTGTCGAACAGCGACCGCTTGCAACCGGGGACGATCTATGTCGTCCCGCCGAACCGAGACGTTTCGATTCGCGACCATACGGTTCGCGTGCATCACGATGACGGCGCCGGACCGCGACCGTCGATAGATCTCTTGTTTCGTTCGGCCGCCGAAGCATATCGCGAGGACTTGATCGCGATTGTACTGTCCGGAACTGGCTCCGATGGCGCAAACGGAGCCCGGGAAGTGAAGCAAGCCGGCGGCACGGTCATTATCCAGAACCCGGATTCGGCCTCATTTCCGGGTATGCCACTATCGCTTTCGCCGTCCATTGTCGATATCGTTGCGGATCCGGACCGGATTGGGCCGCTTTTGCAGGACTTGCTCTCAGGAACGTTTGCGGTTCCCCAACCGACGGAAGAGACCCAGTTTCGGACATTCCTTGATCAACTGCGTGAAGAGAGCGGCATCGATTTCACAAGCTATAAGCAGCCGACGATCACGCGGCGTTTGCAGCGACGAATGGTCGCCACAGATCACAAATCGATTGGCGACTACCTTCGCTTCCTCAAACGCCATCCCGAAGAGCGTCAGCGTCTGATTGCAAGCTTTCTCATTAAAGTCACCGAGTTTTATCGGGATCCAGAACTCTTTTCGTACTTACGCGAACATGTTCTTCCTGAACTCATGGCCGATGCGCAAAAACGGGGCGCCGAGCTCAGACTGTGGTCAGCGGGCTGCGCTACCGGTGAAGAGGCCTATTCCCTCGCCATGATTGCCGCCGAACTGACCAATGCATCCGATGCGCACGCTAACGTGCGCATTTTTGCCACCGACCTTGACGCCGAGGCAGTTGCCTTTGCTCGGCGAGGAACGTATCCCGCGCGAGCGCTGAAGGCAGTGCCTGCCTCGCTCCTGGAGCGCTACTTCATAGAAATTGACGGCGAATATGAGGTGCGCAAGGATCTCCGCTCGATGCTCGTCTTCGGTGAACATGACTTGGGTCAGCGAGCTCCCTTCCCCCGCATCGATCTCGTGCTTTGCCGAAATGTCTTGATTTACTTTACGTCGGCACTGCAACGGCGGGCATTGCAGCTCTTCGCCTTTTCGCTGCGGCCCGGTGGCTATCTGGTCGTCGGCAAATCCGAAACGGTGAGCCCGCTGGCCGAATATTTCGCGGTCGACCAGCCGCGGCAGAAGGTTTTCCGCCGCGTCGGCGAACGCGCCCCAATTCCGGCAAGCCGAATCAAGGAAGCCATGAACTTGGCTCCTCCGCCGCGCCCGGTTCAACAACTAAACGCCGCGGCCACGTTGGCGCGGTCGACGCAGGGATCGCGAGACTTGACGGGCCAGCGCGCGATTGCCAAGGCAGATGACGTACTCCTCGAACTGCCGATGGGCGTTGTGGTGATCGATCAAAACTATGATATCCAGTTGATAAACACCACGGCGCGGCGCATTTTCGGGATTCACACGCATGCGCTCGATAGTGATTTCCTGCATTTGGTCAAGAATTTCTCGCCCGATGCTCTTCGAACCGCGATCGATGCGGGGATGAGAGGTGAAGCGGTCGCCGGTGTTCGGGTAGAAACTGAAGACGAGTTACCAGTTGCGAAGAAAGTCTTTGTCATCAGTTGCTTTAGCCTTCCCATGGAAGAGAGAGCACCGAACCGCTTCGTTGTGCTGGTTGCCAACGATGATACCGAGCGGTCTCAACTCCTTGCTCGCCAAGAATTCGCGGAAGCGAACCTCAGTCGCTTGAGAACGACGAACGACGAAGTGTTGGTCGCCAATCAAGAGTTGACAGGCACTATCGCCAAACTGCGCGCGGAGAACGAAGATCTCTTGGTGAGCGCCGAGGAGGTCCAAGCGGCAACTGAGGAAGTCGAGACGCTCAATGAGGAGTTGCAGGCGAGCAACGAAGAATTAGAAACGCTTAATGAAGAACTCCAAGCGACCGTTGAAGAGCTGAATACCACGAATGACGATTTGCAGGCGCGAACGATTGAGATTCAAGAGGCCGCACTGCGCTCTGATGTCATCCGGGCACGCCTGGAGGGAATTCTCTCGAATATCAGCGATGCGGTGCTCGTCATCGATCAGGCTGAGAAAGTCGTGCTGACGAACCCGGCTTATGACGCAACGTTCGGCGCAGCTGGGATCTCGCAAATTTTCGAGGACGACACCGAAGCGCCAATTCCCGCTGAACATTCCCCTCTACGGCGGGCAGCACGCGGGGAATCGTTTGACATGTCCTTCACGATGTTTGACGGGGAGAGCAACCGACGTTGGTTTGAGGCGAGGGGTCGGCCCGTCCCGGGCGAAGCTGGACATCTCGGCGTCATCGCGATCCGCGACATTAGCGAACGCAGCTTGCGGCACTTGCAGGACCAATGGCTTTCCATCGCCAGTCACGAATTACGGACACCACTCGCTGCGGTCCGAGCGTTCGTCCAGCTCGCGGAACGTGGGCTGCCAAAGGAAGGCGCCGAGAAGTCTCACGACTACCTCGACAAAGCACTCCAGCAGTCGCGCCGCATCGAGACGCTTGTTTATCAAATGCTCGAGGCGACGAGACTTCAGCACGGGCAGATTGAACTCATCACTGAAGATGTCGACCTCGTGCCGCTGATGAATCGAACAGTCGAGATTGCGCAGGTGTTCGCAAATAACCAAGCGATTGTATTCCGTACCCGCGATCAGGAATTGATGGTTAGAGGCGATGCGGCGCGCATTGAGCAGGTTGTGCTCAATCTCCTCAACAACGCAATGTTGCACGCAATGAATAGTAAGCGCATCGATGTCAGACTGCGACGGGTCACTGGAATGGCGGAAATCGCCGTGCAGGACCATGGCCAGGGCATTCCCGCCGAAGAGTTGGCGACGATTTTCGATCGATATCGGCAAGGAACCGGGGTCCACGCCGGCCTGGGATTGGGTCTCTATATCGCCCGCGAAATCGTTGCACAGCACGGAGGTACGCTGACGGTCACCTCGACTGTTGGCAAGGGATCGACATTCGTTGTGCGGCTTCCGCTATCAGAACAACACACAGAGACATCCAATCCGCGAAGTCGCTCGTAAACGTCGCCGCGAACCGCCTAATCTATGGTGTCTTCCCAGTGATTGCGAGAACGTGAGCGCGGACTCGACCTAGCGCTTCGGCAACGGCCTGCTTTTCGCTACTGGTTAGGGCATCTGAAAAGTACTGCGCAATTCCGCGAGCATAGTGTGGCCACGTCTTCAGCAATTCCGCGCGCCCCTTTTCGGTCATGACCGCGTAGGCCCCACGGCGATCGCCCGGTGCTGGTTCGCGCCGGATCAGCCCGGCTGCTTCGACCCGATCTAGGAGCCGCGTGAGCCCACTGCGGCTGAGCACGACCTGTTCTGCCAGTTCATTGAGCCGCAGGCGATGTCCGGGAGCCCCCGAGAGCGCGGTGAGGACGTCGTACCACGTGAGCGAGATGCAACCCGACGCCGCGACTTCACGTTCAATTTGTCCCACGGCCGCAGCATGGGCGAAAACGAATGCCTTCCAAGCAGCGAGTCCGGCCTCATCTAAGATGTCGTCCATGTAGACAGAATACCAAGAGGTAGTTGACATTGCAACTATAATGCCTTAGGCTCTGTCTAGTTGCAATGTCAATCGGTGCAAAGACAACTATATTATCCAGCGTGACTTGCTGGTATTTGTTGGTCCAAGGAAGGAAATCCATATGACTTTGTCAGTTTCTGATGACAACCCTGTCACGGTCGCAATCGCCTATCACAGTGGGTATGGTCACACTGCGAAGCAAGCCCAGGCAGTGGCTCGAGGGGCGGCATCGATACCTGGTGTCACAGTCGAGCTGGTGAATGTCGCCGATCTTACCAATGAACTTTGGGAGACACTTGAGCGCGCTGAGGCGATCATCTTCGGGGCGCCGACCTATATGGGCGGACCATCTGGCGTATTCAAGACCTTTGCCGATGCTTCCGCCAACGCGTGGTACGAGAACCGTTGGCACGATAAGCTCGCGGCCGGTTTCACCAATTCTGGTCACATGCATGGCGACAAGCTGAACACACTGATCTATTTCGCGATTCTCGCCGCGCAACACGGCATGCATTGGGTCAATCTCGGCATGAAGGGCGGTTGGGACACAAGCAAGGGAAGTTCCGCCGACTTAAACCGCATCGGCGGATGGTTGGGGGCGATGGCGCAATCGAACAAGGACCAGGACGCGGACATCGCGCCGCCGGAGAGCGATCTGCTCACTGCAGAAGCGCTTGGGACGCGAGTGGCGCTGGCAACCCAGCAATGGAAGCGCGGCCGCTTGGAGGACGAAGGTGTTCGAGCAGCCTAAAACACGTCCAGTACAATTGACTGAAGTTCCGCGGTCCGAGAACATCTCCCCATGTCAATCTTCCACGGCCTTTCCGCGGCGATCTGTTTTGGCGTAGCTGATTTCTTTGCGACCGGCGCCACCAGGCGAATCGGAGTCATTCGCACCCTGTTTGCGGTCCAGGCGATTGGAATCGTCGCGATGATCTTCGTTCTCGGCGCGCGCCGGGAATCGGTCACCGGATCGCTTGCCGATTGGGCTGAGATGGCCGCGATTTCGGTGGTCAGCTTGGCAGGAGTCCTGTTTCTCTATCGCTCGTTTGCCATCGGCACGTTGTCGCTTGTTTCGCCGATCGCGTCCGGATTTGCGATTGTGACCGCCGGCTTCGCGCTCGTTGCCGGGGAACGTCCTCCAGGATTGGCGGTAGCCGGAGCACTATTGCTGGTCAGCGGTGTCGTCGTCGTTTCGAGCACCAAATCGAACGGAGCGGCAACCGTCTGCGGCATCCCTGAGGCAATCGGAGCCGCGGCATGTTTTGGATTTTACTTTTGGGCGCTTGGCGAGCTGACGCCAAAGCTCGGCGTTTATTGGCCCGTGTTCGTGACACGTCTCGTCGAAATGATCTTGGCCGGCGCTTATCTAATGTGGCGCCCGACCATTGCGATGCCATCTGAAACCAGGAAATCAGTCGCTCTCCCGCTGATCGCCGCAGGTTTGTTTGACACTGCCGCTCTCGTGACATTCAATCTTGGCGTCGATTCGACGTATACGACGACAACCACCGCCCTGACTTCGCTGTACAGTGCGGTCACAGTTCTCCTCGCCTGGTTGTTGCTCCGCGAACGCCTGGCCCGTCAGCAATGGGCAGGGGTTGCCGTGGTTCTAGCCGGGGTCGTGCTCGTCAGTTTTTGACCGCACCGAACGCTTTTCAGGGGTTTCGTTCTACTCACCAATCCTTTTTATAGCTAGCAGAATCTCCAAGATTAGTCTACACTATCTTTCGGAGTGTCTATTGCTAATTTGCCACTTGTACCAGGGGAAACTATGTCGCTGGATCCATCTGAACCGAATGAAGAACGCGTTAACCGGCGATCGCTACTCCGGGCAGGGGCGGGTATCGCCGCAGTCGCTGGCGGCGCGGCGATACCGCTGGTCGCGCGCGGTTCAGATGGCGAAGGCGCCGACACCGTTCATGAGCATCGTCAATCCGAGCACGCAGCTCATTCCATGAGCTCAACCGTCGGAGACGTCGACGTCGAGCGCATGGGATTCGATCCGTCGAAGTTTGTCCGGACCTTTGACTATGGCGAACCGACGACGATGCAGGACGGTACGGTCGTTCGCGAGTGGCAAATCGTCGCCGTTGACGAAGAAATCGAAATTGCTCCCGGCATATTCTTTCCTGCGTGGACGTACAACGGACAGGTTCCGGGTCCGACGTTGCGCTGCAACGAAGGTGATCGGCTGAGGATCACCTTCGTCAACAATGGTTCACATCCCCACACGATGCATTTTCACGGTATCCACCGCTCGTCCCATGACGGTGTGAACGGCATCGGGCGGGGAGAGATTGAACCGGGCAGCGTCTTTGTTTACGACATGCCGGCGCGTCCGTTCGGTTGCCATCTCTATCATTGCCACGCAGCGCCGCTGAAGCGGCATATTCAAAAAGGGCTTTATGGGGCGTTCATCGTGAACCCAGATCCCAAGAAGCGGGGCGAACTGGCGAAGCGGCGTCACCCCGATTACGCGGAATCGGAAGAGTGGCAAGAGTTCATCATGGTGATGAACGCGTTCGACACGAACTTCGATGCGGAAAACGAGGTCTACGCGGTCAATAGCGTCGCATTCCACTACATGAAGCATCCAATCCAGATCGACCGCAGTCGCCCCGTTCGTATTTACCTGGTCAATATGACCGAGCACGACCCGGTCAACACATTTCATCTGCACGCCAACTTTTTCGACTACTACGACACCGGGACCCAGCTCGAGCCGACCCTACGCACCGTTGACATGATCATGCAGGCGCAGGCGCAGCGCGGGATTCTCGAGTTCCGCTATGACGACGAAGACCATGAGCCAGGTTTCTACATGTTCCACGCGCATGTCTCCGAGTTCGGTGAGCTGGGCTGGATGAGTATGTTTGATGTCCGTTAGGGAGAGCAGTGTGGCCGAAACGACTGGCGTGATGACGCCAGTAGCGGGAACAACCGACGCTCACCGCACTGGTTTCACACCGCGCTCGATATTGCTCGCGCTTGTCCCTTTGTTGCTTTTGGTCGGCGTCTTGGCGGCTATCGTCGCCACGGACGCTGGACTAGGCAATCGAGACACGCCTCCGATCGAGACGTTGTCGGTGCAGCGTGTGCGCTTGCCCGAGCCGGGCATGATCGAACTCAGCATTTTCAACGACGGTCCAGACCCCATTTCTATCGCCCAAGTACGCGTTGACGATGCGTATTGGCAATTTGAAATGAGTCCCGCTGGCGAACTCGGGCGATTGGAATCGGCAACCGTCGCTATCCCGTATCCGTGGGTGAAGGACGAGGCGCACGCGATCACGCTGGTTAGCTCGACTGGAACAGTTTTCGAGACCGAAGTGGCAGTAGCGGTCGAGAGTCCGCACGCGAGCGGCGAAAGCATTGCGCGCTACGGTCTTGTTGGGCTCTATGTTGGCATCGTACCGATTGCCCTCGGCTTGCTCTGGTATCCATTCCTTCGCCGGTTGGGCCGGCGTGGAATGAACTTTGTCCTCGCCCTCACCGTGGGCCTGCTTCTCTTCCTAGTCGTCGATATGTTTCAAGAAGCGCAGGAAATTGCACTTACGGTTCCGTCCGCCTGGAACGCATCTGTGATGATTCCAATCTTGGCGGTCATGACCACTGCGCTGCTTGTTGTTGTCGGCCGGTCGTTGCGCGCACGTAACGGGAATCGCGGCACCTTGGCCCTGTCATATCAGATTGCCGTTGGAATCGGACTGCACAACCTCGGCGAAGGGCTGGCGATCGGGGCGGCTTTTGCGCTGGGACAGGCGGCGTTGGGCGTCTTTCTGATCGCGGGGTTCACACTCCACAACGTTACCGAAGGCGTTGGCATCGCGGCGCCAATCGTGCGCGATCGCCCCGGTCTACGGCATTTTGTCGCGCTCGCTGCGATTGCCGGTGGGCCGGCAATTCTCGGCACCTGGCTCGGCGCATTCACATACTCGCCGTTGTGGACGACCATCTTTCTCGCGGTGGGTGTCGGTGCGATCCTCCAGGTCATTTTCGAAGTCGGGAAGCTGATCGCAAGTAACCAAAAGCGAAGCGAGGAACCCGCGATGACCTGGACAACGTTCGGCGGAGTGACCGCCGGAATCGCGTTGATGTACGGTACGGCGCTTCTCGTAACAGCATAGCGGAATCAGCGGACCGCTTCTCGATGACAGGACTTGAACGCAAACCTAATCGTCGAGCGCTCCCGCCGGAAGATCGCATGGAAGCGGAGCTGGCAATGGGAAGGTGCTTTCGACGTCGACATGGCGACCATTTGATGAAGCATCGTGGATTGCGTGCATGACGTCGAGTACGTGGTAGGCGAGTTCTCCGTTTGCGCGGTGTGGCCGGCCCGAGCGAAGACCATGCGCCATGTCTGCAACGCCTAAACCCCGGCAGTTTGCCCGGTATGGACGTTCGATCGGGATTTCCGCCCAGGTATCTTCTTGGGGCTGGCGGATACGGACCGGTCCGTCAAACATGTTTGGATCGGGCAGACTGAGACTCCCAGTCGACCCGTAGATCTCGAGTCTCGGTGTTTCCGCCGACCAGACATCGAAACTCGTGACAATTGTGGCGATTGTACCGCCCGCGAAATCAAGTACCGCGGCGACGTGGGTCGGCACTTGGACATCGATCTTTTCGCCAGCCTTTGGTTTGCTCGAAATGGTTCGCTGCGGGAACGTGATGCGGGTGGAACCAGTCACTCGCCGCACAGGTCCAAGCAGCGCCATCAGTGCCGTGAGGTAATACGGTCCCATGTCGAACATCGGCCCGCCGCCGACTTGATAGTAAAACGCCGGATCGGGGTGCCAGTGCTCGTGACCATGGCAGAGCATGAAGGCGGTCGCGGCGACGGGCGCGCCGATGCCGCCTTCGTCAATCAAATCGCGGCAGGTCTGGAGACCGGCGCCCAAGAACGTATCTGGAGCGCCGCCGACCCGAACGCCTCTTGACCGCGCGTCCTCAAGGAGTTGGCGGCCCTCCGCTCGCTGGATCGCGAGCGGCTTTTCGTTGTAGACCGACTTTCCGGACGCGATTGCGGCCTTCGCGACGTCGTAGTGCGCGGCAGGGACCGTTAGGTTCACGACCAAATCGACGGTGGGATCGGCGAGCAATTCTTCGACTGTGCACGCTTTCGGCACGCCGTATTCCGCGGCTCGGGCTTTGGCCCGCTCCATCGAGATGTCGGCGCACGCGACAACTTCGAGCACCTCGAACCCAGGCATATTTTCCAGGTAGATGCCACTAATGAAGCCGCATCCAATGACGCCGACGCCAATTTTGTCGTTCGTCACGAGCGCCCCCGATCCGCCGAGTTGCCGCGAGTTGCCCATCGCATCCCCCGGCGGACAATTTCCTTCGCTTCGGGCACGTCGAAGTCGACGGCGACATGTCCCAGGGAACAGTAAAAGACTTTGCCTTGGTCCCACATCCGCTTCCACGCGACCGGCATCACTGTGCCCTCGATCCAGGGCGCGTACCCGCCACTAAAGGTGGTCGTGGCGAGCACCTCGTTTGAGGGGTCGACATGCAAGTAGTACTGCTCGGAGTGCATCGCGAAGTCGTTCAGATTCGTCGTGATCGGGTCGTCATGATTTGTAATGTTGACCGTGTAATCGATGATGTTGCCGGGATGGGCGACCCATTGTCCGCCAACCATGAACTGATAGTCGGGATTGTTGCGGAACGCGTCGGCCATGCCGCCATGCCAGCCTGCGACGCCGACTCCGGACGCGATCGCGTCGAGCAATCCCTTTTCCTGCTCTTTGGTGATCGTGGACATCGTAAAGATTGGGACGATCAGATCTGTTGCCTGCAAACGAGGGCTATCAAGGTACACATCGAGGGTGTCCGACATCTCGACCTCGAATCCATCGTTCCGCAAGACCGTGGCGAAGATCTCGGCACATTGTTTGGGTTCGTGGCCCTCCCAGCCCCCGACGACCATCAAAGCCCTTGGCATCCGAACGAACTCCCTTCCTCTGTCACTTGCTACAAGGCGTGTGGCCGTTGACACTCAGCCTTTGATCGCGCCGGCGGTCAAACCGGCAATGATCTGGCGCTCGGCAAAAAGATAGAAAACGATTGCGGGGACCATTGCAAGTGATAGGAAGGCGAGAATTGCTCCCCAGTCAGACGAAAACTGCCCTTGATACTGCATGACGCCGAGCGGCAGCGTGTAATTCTTTTCGCTGTTTAAGACGACCAGCGGCAGAAAGTAGTTGTTCCAACTCAAGACCATCGTCAAGACCGCGACCGCCGAAAGACCAGGTCGCGCAAGCGGCAGCAAGATGCGCCAATAGAACTCGAAGGCAGAGGCACCGTCGACCCAGGCCGCATCTTCGATTTCGCTTGGAATCGCCAGAAAGAAATTACGCAGGATGAGCACGCTGATCGGGAGTTGGAACGCGACCTGGGGGAGAATGATCCCCCACAAGGTGTTGACCAAGCCGAGCTCGCGAATGAGGATGTACAGGGGCAAGATCGCCACGGTTGCCGGGAAGAGTAGCCCCAGCGTGAAATACGTGAAGAGCGCTTCGCGGCCGCGAAACGCGAATCGGGCAAATACGAACGCGGAGGTGCTCGCCAGCGCGAGGACGAGGAGCGTGGTGGCGAGCATCACCAATACGCTATTGCCGACTTGGCGCCAGAAGTTACTTCCGCTGAGCACATTCGAGTAGTTCGACCAGACGAATGGACGCGGCCAGGCGAAGGGATGGGCAAGGAGCTGGGCGTTGGTTTTGAGGCCGCCGACAAACGCGAGCACAATCGGCGCGAGAATGAGGATCGCGACCATCAACAGGACGAGATATTGCACGAGCCGACCGGCGGATCGGTCGAATTTGGCGGCCACGGTGTCAAGTGACGTTGCCATCGACATAACCTCTCACGTCGCCGGCCCGGCGTAATCCCGGCGCATCACGAAGCGCTGATAGCACAGTGAAAAGCCGAAGCAAATCACGAAAATGACGACCGAAACCGCGGCCCCGTAGCCAAGATGAAAACCGACAAAACCGAACCGATACATGTAGGTCGCCATGGTGTGGCTGGCATTAACGGGACCACCCGTCGTCATCACCCAAATCAAGTCAAAGAACTGCAATGAGCCGATGACGGAAAGAAAAACTGACAAGCGAATGGTCGGGCCGAGGAGGGGAATCGTGATATCACGGGCGACGCGAATCTGGGACGCGCCGTCGATGAGGGCCGCTTCCTCAACTTCGCGCGGGATGTTTTGCAGCCCGGCGAGATACAGGATGATGTGGAACCCAACGTATCGCCAGGTAATCACGACGAAGAGCGCGTAGAGGACCGTGTTAGGGTCGCCAAGCCAACCTCGGGGTTGAAAACCAGGAATGAGAAATGAGAGGAGGTCGTTGATGCCGGTTTGGGGGTGATAGAGGAAGGACCAGATGACCCCCGTCACGACCTCCGAAATCACGAACGGCAGAAAAAAGACCGTTCGGAAGAATGCGCGTCCACGCATTTTACGGCCGACGAGAAGGGCAAGGAGGATCGCTAATGGCAATTGCACGGTTACAGAGAGGATGAGGATGATGAGATTGTGGCCGAGCGCCTGCCGGAACACCTCGTCATGCAGAATTTTGTTGAAGTTCTCCAGGCCGACGTAATCCGTAAGCGGACCAAGCCCTTTCCACTTGTAAAGGCCGTAATAGCCAGCCTGAACGAGCGGAAACAACACGAAGAGCGAATAGAGTGACGCCGCCGGCAGGAGAAACAACGTGATGGTGAGCGCGCGGCGAAGGTTGAGCCGCCTGGCGCCGGCGACCGGACGCGTGACCGCGACTTGGCCCGGTGGTGCAAGAGTCTGCATAGACGAACTCCGGCCGTGTGGCGCGCCCAGCTTGGGCGCGCCACGGGAAGAACTTGGCCTTAGCTTTCAATCTCCTCGGATGCACTTTGCTCGATAGCGTTGGCCACATCCTCAGGGGATGCGGTACCGGCGAAGAGCGTTTGTACCGCATCGTTCACCGTTGCGCCGACCGCCGGAGGAAGGAACTGATCATAGTAGAGCTGCAGGTACTCCGCCTCGCCGACCTTCTGCTGAATTTGTTGCAGCAGCGGTTCTTTGAGCCCTGATTCTGCGCCCTTGACGACGGGGATGAGAATGCCCTTGCCAGCCTCCTCCTTCTGATGGTCGACGTTGACCAGGAAGCGCAAGAAATCGATCGCCTCTGCGGGCGCGTCCTTGCCGACTGCCCAGCCACCGCCGCCACCGAGGACGTCGGTCGGGCCTCCGGCGCCGCCCGTGACCGTCGGGAACATGAAAAAGCCGAGATCGTCGCCGAGCCCAGTCTTGTTCTCAGCGAGCGTCTTCTGGTTAGCGAGCGACCAATGGCCCATTAGCTCCATGGCGGCCTTGCCGTTGGCGAGCAGCGACTCGGCGTCATTGTAGCCCTGCGCGAGGGAGCCTTCTTGGAACGGTTGGAGATCGATCAACTCCTTCAAGTCTGAGCCGGCTTTCACGAACGGCGGATCAGCAAATGATCCTTTGCGCGAGTACGCGGCGTCGAACGCTGCCTTGCCCCCATTGCGAATCGCGAGGTAGACCCACCAGAAGTGACCCGGCCACTTTTCCTTTTCACCCACGGTGATTGGCGTAATCCCGGCGTCCTTCAGTTTCGGGACTGTGGCGAGCAGATCTTCCCAGGTAGCGGGCAGCGTTTCGATCCCGGCTTGTCGGAAGAGGGCCTTGTTATACCAAAGGACGACAACGCCGACATCCCACGGCACGCCGTAATTCTTGCCTTCTGTGCCGTACAGGTTGAGCGCGGCCGGCAGCAACGACTCGCCCCAACCATTCTTGGCCAGATCATCGGTGAGGTCCTTGACGAGCCCCGCGTTTGCGTACTCGTAGAGTACGCCGCCGCCCCAGGTGTGGAAAATGTCGGGCGGAGAACCGGATTGCATCGCGGTCGTCATCTTGGCCTTGAAGGCCTCGTTTTCGAGAACAGTGATTTCGATTTCCACGTTCGGGTTCTTGGCGGTGAAGTCGCCAGCGACCTTTTGCCATTCGCCCTTGGCGGGATCGTTTGTCTGAATGTGCCACCAATTGATCTTCGATTTGCCCTGTGCGCGGGTCAGCGACGGTCCGCCCAGCGCGAGGCATGCTGCGGCGGCCGATCCGCCGATCACGAGTTGCCGACGTGTGGTGCCCATTGCCGAGTCCTCCATTCCTAGCCTCTTCCAACGATGCTTCTGGACCTCGTCGTCCAAGCCGGCTAACGCCGCGCTCGAAACGGATTGAGGCGGACCCGGAGTCGTGATCACCTGAAGCGCTGGGGGGCCCAACCCGCGACCTCAGGTCATCGGCGTCCTCCTCGCCGCCCTACTGATTTGCCGGCGACCGGCAGGAATCGCGAATGACTAGTTCTGTCGGCAGGTCGACGCGCTCAACCGGCTGCTCAGGGTCCGAAATTAGTTCCAAGAGCATGCGCGTCGCTCGTCTGCCCATTTCTTCAAGTGGCTGTCGAACCGTGGTGAGGGGTGGATGCACGCTTCTCGCCGTCGGAATATCGTCAAAACCGATCACCGAAATGTCCTCGCCGATGCGGAAGCCAGCGTCCCGCACTGCCTCCATGACGCCGAACGCAGAGACATCATTCGATGCGAAAATCGCGGTCGGAGGCCTGGCGAGCGCGAGTAGCTCCCGCGCGCCCTCGTAACCCCGCGGTTGATGAAAGTCGCCTTCAGCGATGAGCGAGGAATCCTCCGCCAGCCCGTTGGCCGCCAACGCCTGCCGGTAGCCGTCCAGGCGGTCCACCGCACAGCCCATCGTCATCGTTCCGGTCACGAAACCGATGCGGCGGTGCCCGAGCTCGACCAAGTAATTGGTCGCGTCGAAAGCGCCTTGGCGATTGGTTGCGCCGACTGACGGTCCTTGTTCGTATCCGCCACCGTGATCGATCAACACATAGGGAAAGCCGCGGTGTTGAAATGAGTCGAGGTAGGACCCTGGGTCGGTCGGCAGCACGAGGAGGAGGCCGTCGGCCAAGCCCGATGTCAAGGTCGCCACGAATACAGATTCGCGGTGTTTGCGCTGGTGGGTCGTGAAGAGCATCAAATCGTATGATGCGGCGGCGAGGTCCTCGTCGATACCGCGCACGATTTCGCCGATATAACTCGTGTCGAGGTCGGGCACAACGAGGCCTATGACCTGAGCTCGACCGCCGGCGAGCCCGCGTGCTTGCCGATTGGCGACGTAGCCCGTCCGGGCGATCGCTTCCACCACGCGCTCCCGCGTTTCGCCGCTGACGTAACCCTTGCTGTTGATCACGCGCGAGACCGTCGCGTAGGAGACATCAGCCTCCCGGGCGACGTCTTCGATTGTGACTCGCTCAGCGGTGCGAAGAGAAGTCACAGTTCGCCTTCCACGATGAAACGCAATCTGTTACTCATTTCACAAGCATGAAAGCGCTGCCACACAGATACTTCAATCGAAGCTGGGTGTCACTGGGTTCGTGAATCAATGTGTAAGCGCTTACAGCATCATTACCTACCACCGGAATCTGCGATTGTCAAGAGTTCGTTGGGCGAGATGACTAACGAGGTCGACGCAATCTGCCGCGAGCGAGTTACGAATCTAGGCACGAATTGCGCGAGAAAAGAGAAACAAAGGGCTGAAGAACGTCGTTCACACAATGCGAAGGAAGCAACAGTGAATTCAGAGATGAAAACAGAACAGGATGGGTCGCACGCGGTCGACGCTCGGATTGCCGATCTCTATGAGCGACTGCTTGAAAGCTGGAATCGGCAAGACTCTGGGACCTATGCCGGAGCGTTCACCGAAGACGGGACCCTTGTCGGCTTCGACGGCAGTCAGGTCGAGGGTCGCTCCGAGATCGAGAAGCATCTACGGGGGATCTTCGCGGACCATAAAACAGCTAAATACGTTTGGAAGATCCGCGAGGTGCGATTGCTCATGTCAGATGTGGTTTTGCTGCGCGCCGTCGTCGGCATGGTCCGGCCTGGTCAGTCAAGCCTCAATCCTGCCGCGAATGCGGTGCAGTCGCTCGTCGCGACAGCACATGAAGATGGTTGGCGAGTTGCGCTCTTTCAGAACACACCGACCCAATTTCACGGCCGGCCCGAGGTGGCCGAGGTGCTAACTGAGGAGCTTCGCGCGTTGATCTAGTCAAACGTCCCGGCGGACTCGGGTGTACCCGATCCCAGCCCGAAACCGGAGGTGAATGATGAAAACATCCGAACGACAGCGGACTGCGGTTCGCTATCACGATCGGCGCCAAGCTGGCGAATATCTCGGGACCCTGCTTCGCAAGTTCGCCAACCGTTCCGATGTGATCGTCCTCGCCCTTCCTCGCGGTGGGGTGCCGGTTGGCTACGAGGTCGCCGATGCGCTCAACGCGCCGTTTGACGTTTTTCTGGTGCGTAAGCTCGGCGTCCCGGGTCATGAGGAGTTCGCATTTGGCGCGATCGCTTCAGGCGGCGTGCGAGTGATCAACGAAGAAGTCGTCCAAGCGCTCGGTATCTCCGACGATGTGATCGAGGCGGTGGCCGCGGCCGAACAGCGAGAACTCTCCCGGAGAGAACGACTTTATTGGGGGAGTCGCCCCCTGCCCGATGTCGGTGGGCGAACGGCCATTTTGGTCGACGATGGATTGGCGACGGGATCGACGATGCACGCCGCTGCCGAAGCGCTTCGCGCCGAGGGGGCAGCGCGGGTCGTGGCCGCGGTCCCAGTCGGATCACCGGCGGTCTGCGAGGCATTGGGCGACGTGGTCGATGACATCGTCTGTGGCACGACCCCGGAACCGTTCTACGCGGTCGGGCTGTGGTACGACGAATTCGGACAAACCAGCGATGAAGAGGTGCAATCGCTGCTCGCGAAAGCCCAGGAACGGGAACTTGGCGCGTCGTCGAGCTCAGACCCGACGGCAACGTCAAGGTCAGCGTCGGTGCCATCAGTGAGTCGAGAGGTCGACGCGGTCCGCCGTCTCGCTCGGCCATTTGCGGCCAACAAAGGCGACTACGATGCTGTGCTCGAGCTTATCGGCGACGCACGATACGTGTTGGTGGGCGAGGCGTCGCACGGAACGCATGAGTTCTATCAGGAGCGGGCGGAGCTCACGAAGCGCTTGATCGTCGAAAAGGGATTCACAGCCGTCGCCGCCGAGGCCGACTGGCCGGATGCCTACCGGGTGAACCGGTACGTACGAGCCGCCAGCAACGACGCGAATTCCGACCAGGCGCTTAGCGATTTCAAGCGCTTCCCGCAGTGGATGTGGCGGAACACCGTCGTGCTCGACTTCGTCGAGTGGCTCCGCTCCTACAACGACGGCGTGAAGAGCGAGGTGAGCAAAGCCGGTTTCTACGGATTGGATCTCTACAGTCTCCACGCCTCAATCGAAGCAGTCATCGGTTACCTCGAACGGGTCGATCCGGAAGCAGCCGGCCGGGCGCGTCGACGGTATGCCTGTTTCGACCATTTCGGCGATGACGCTCAGATGTACGGCTATGCGACCAGCATGGGAGCGGCCGAGCCGTGCGAGGACGAGGTGGTGAACCAGCTCGTCGAACTTCAGCGGCGTGCGGCCGAGCTTGCGCAGCGTGACGGCTTTGTGGCGGAAGACGAGTTCTTCTTTGCGGAACAAAACGCGCGGCTGGCAAAAAACGCCGAGGCGTACTATCGGTCGATGTTCAGAGGCAGGATTTCATCTTGGAACTTGCGTGATCAACACATGGCCGAAACGCTGGATGCGCTCGTCGCACACCTCAGCAAGCGGAGTAAGAACGCGAAGGTGGTGGTCTGGGCGCACAACTCGCACTTGGGCGATGCCCGCGCGACCCAGATGGGCGTTGAAGGCGAGCTGAACTTGGGACAACTTGTGCGTGAGCGTCATGCCGACGAGTCATTCCTGGCGGGCTTCAGCACAAACCGAGGCACTGTCTCAGCCGCGTCCGATTGGGGCGCTCCGGTCGAACGCAAACGAGTTCGCCCTGGTCTTCGCGGCAGTTATGAGGACCTCTTCCACGACGTCGGGTCCGGGGAACCAGGACCGCGGTTTTTCCTTCCATTAGGAGGGCAAAGTGACGAGCTCGATCAACTTCGACAACCACGTCTGCAGCGGGCGATTGGGGTGATCTATCGGCCCGAGACCGAACGATTCAGTCACTATTTCCTTGCCCGCCTGGCCGATCAGTTCGATCTGCTCATGCACATCGACGAGTCGACGGCGCTCGAACCGCTCGAATGGACCGCCGGTTGGGAAGCCGGCGAGCCCCCAGAGACGTACCCATTCCAGGTTTGAGGCCTTCAGCGCGCACTCGGGAGCAACTGGCATCGCGCCTTCGCGTCGCTAGTCGATTCATCGCGTAGACTGCGTCGTCGCTGACCGTCCAGAAGGTCGCGGAGATGGCGCTACCCGACGATTCCGCGTGGAAGCTAGCTAGGAGACAACATCGACCGATGTCGACTAAACATCGCTCCGAACCGCTTGACGAGTTCCTTTGGCTCGAAGATATCCACGGTGAGAGAGCGCTAGCGTGGGTGACCGAGCAGAACACTCGGACGAGCAAGATGCTGGAAACGCCCAAGTTCGCAGAGACTGAGCGCCAGATCCTTGAGGTGCTCGATTCGGACGATCGCATTCCGATGGTGAGCAAGTTCGGCCCGTATTTTTACAACTTCTGGCGCGATGCCGAACACCCGCGCGGCTTGTGGCGACGAACGACACTGGAATCGTACCGAACTTCAGAACCCGAGTGGGAGATCCTATTCGACGTCGACGAGCTGGGCCGGAAAGAGGAAGCGACTTGGGTCTGGGCCGATGCGCGGCTGCTTCACCCCGACTACACCCGCGCTCTCGTCCGATTATCGCCCGAAGGTGGAGACGCCATCGTCGTTCGCGAGTTCGATCTCGACGCAAAGGCGTTCGTCGAGGATGGCTTCGTGCTGCCGGTGGCAAAGACTGAATCCACGTGGATCGACAGCGAGACGATCTTTGTCGCGACCGACTTCGGCCCCGGCACGATGACGACCTCGGGCTATCCACGACAAGCCAAGCGGTGGAGCCGGGGCACTCCGCTCGACGAGGCCGACCTGGTGCTCGAGATACATGTCGATCACACGATTGTCGAGGTCGAGCACGATCACACTGTGGGATTCGAGCGTGATATCGCGAGGGACGTCGTCGATTTCTTCCATACCAAGTCCTATCTCGTTGATGGCGAAACGCTGACCCATATCGATGTGCCTGCGGATGCAAACCTCGACCTTCACCGCGAGTGGTTGCTTATCCGTCCGCGTTCTGACTGGACGCCGCAATCAATCACCTTCCCAGCTGGCTCATTACTGGCGGTGAAGTTCGATGACTATCTCGCTGGGTCTCGAGATCTCTTCACGCTCTTTGCTCCCGACGAGCATACGGCCCTTTCCGGGTGGAGTTGGACCCGCCACTATTTGTTGCTGACCTTACTGCATGACGTCTCTTCACGAGTCGACGTGTTGAGTCCGGGCGACCAAGGATGGCTCCGAGTTCCGCTGATCTCGGCGCCAGAACTCCATTCGGTCAGCGCCTCCGGGGTGGACAAGGATGAAAATGATGATTTTTGGCTAGTCACCACCGGTTATCTGACCCCGACAACATTGCAGCTCGGCACGGCTGGGACTGACACGATCGAAAACTTGAAGTCATCGCCATCATTCTTTGACGCATCGAAGTACGCGGTTGAGCAGCACTTTGTCACGTCGAAAGACGGCACGCGCATTCCCTATTTTCAAATCGGTCCCCGCGGTCTCGAATTGCACGGCCAGGACCCAACCCTGCTCAACGGCTATGGCGGTTTCGAAGTCGCGCGCACGCCCGAATACAATGGGCACATTGGCCGCGCCTGGCTCGAACGAGGTGGAGTCTACGTCGTCGCCAACATCCGCGGCGGCGGTGAATACGGTCCCGCGTGGCACACCGCCGCGCTCAAAGCCAAACGCCATCGCGCGTATGAGGATTTCGCGGCGGTGGCCGAAGATCTGATCGACCGCGGCGTTACTTGTCCGCAGCATCTTGGCTGCCTTGGCGGTAGCAATGGCGGTCTTCTGGTCGGCAATATGCTGACCCATTATCCGCACCTGTTCGGGGCGATTGCCTGCCTCGTGCCGCTGTTGGACATGCGTCGCTACACGAAACTCTCGGCTGGGGCATCGTGGATTGCCGAGTATGGCGACCCAGACGATCCAGAGGAGTGGGCGTTTATCCAAACGTTCTCGCCCTATCACAACCTCAAGACCGGCGTGACTTACCCGCCCGTGCTCTTCTATACCGCGACCAGCGACGACCGCGTCGGTCCGGTCCAGGCGCGAAAAATGGCCGCCAGAATGCAGCGCATGGGTTTCCCCGACGTCTGGTTTTACGAAAACCGCGAGGGCGGCCACGGTGGCGCCGCCGACAACAAACAGTTGGCGCATCTGCACGCCGCCGCGTACGAGTTCCTGTGGGATCGACTCAACGATGAAGTCGTTGAGGTTGACAAATGATAGCGGCTGCCGAGACCACAGGGTGCAGGAGACGTCATGCCCAATAAGCGAGCAAGCGAACTGCTGGGTTATCCCTCGGATGCCCGTCTGCTCATTCTCAACGCCGACGACTTTGGCATGTATGACGCGATCAACGATGCAGTGGTGAGTTCATTTAAAGAGGGCGTTGTTCGCTCGACGACCTTAATGGCTCCATGCCCGCGCGCATCACGAGCAATGGATTTGCTGAAAGAGCATCCCGAGATTGTCTTCGGTGTTCACTTGACGGTCATTTGCGATATCCCCACGTATCGATATGGCCCGCTTGCTCCGAAAGCGAAAACACGATCCTTAGTTGAGGATGATGGCTGTTTCCACAGAATAGAGCATCTTCATGGTTTTCTTGATCAGGCCAAACTGGACGAGCTAGAGATTGAATTCAGAGCGCAGATCGAGGCCCTACTATCTACCGGTCTGAAACCAACCCACTTGGATTGGCACTGCCTTGCCAGCGGCGGCCGGCCCGATGTTTTCGACATGACCGTTGGACTGGCGAAGGAATACGGCCTAGCGATACGAGTCAGCGGGCAGCAGTTCATCGAGCAGATGCGGCGACAGGGCCTTCCCGCCAACGACCATAACCTCTTGGACAGTTTTGCTTTGGAGTCGGAAGGCAAAACCGCTCGTTATACCCAAATGTTGCGGGATTTGCCGGCAGGTCTCAGCGAGTGGGCAATCCACCCCGGTCTCGACACCACCGAGGCCAAGTCAATTGATCCCGATGGCTGGTCGGTGCGCAACGCGGATTTCGAATTCCTCATTTCCCAAGAAGCGAAAGACACGATTGAAGAGGAGGGCATCATTCTCATGGACTATCGCGCGTTGCAGTCGGTGTGGAACGCGAATTGATCGGGTTGTACGTGACGAGGATGCGTGATCACCGTCGCGAGGTATGGCTTGGTCAAACTCGGCCGTGTGCCATGCTGATGTAGTCGTTTAGCTTCGGCAGAACGCGAACGATCGCTTGGATGCGGTCTTCAATCGAGGCGATCTGCCACTGCTATCGCTATCGTAGGCCAAAGCAGTGGCAGCTTGTTACTGCTGAGCTTGCAGGAGATACGCATGTCCAAGGTTCATGTGCACAACTTCTCGATCTCCCTCGACGGCTTCGGCACTGGCGCCGGCCTCACCCTCGACGCCCCGTTCGGGCACGCCGGTGAGCGGCTGCACGAGTGGATGTTCGCCACCAGATTCTGGCGCTCGATGGTCGGCGAGCCCGGTGGCAGCGTGGGTATCGACCACGTCTTCGCAGACCGGCATGCCGTCAACATCGGTGCCGAGATCATGGGCCGGGGCAAGTTTGGCCCACCGCAAGGCGGTCCGTGGACCGCCGTCGGCACCGACGAGGAATGGCGCGGCTGGTGGGGGCCGAACCCGCCGTTCCACACGCCCGTCTTCGTGCTCACCCACCACCCGCGGCCGTCGATCGAGATGGAGGGCGGGACCGTCTTCCACTTCGTCGATGCCAGCCCTCACGAGGCGCTCAACCTTGCCCGTCAGGCGGCCGGCGACCGCGACGTGCGCATAGGAGGCGGCCCGACGACGATACGCGACTTCCTCGCCGCCGACCTCATCGACGTCCTCCACCTCGTGCAAGTCCCGATTCTACTCGGCCGCGGCGTCCGCCTCTGGGACGGCTTGGAAGGCATCGAGGAACGCTACGACGTCGAGGCGGTCTCGTCACCGAGCGGCGTCACGCACCTGACGTTCACGCGTCGATAGGCGATCTCACCGGCAGCGATCAGGCCCCGACGTAGGCCGCGAGGTGCTTGCCAGTGAGGGTGGAGCGGGCGGCGACGAGATCTGTAGGTGTGCCTTCGAAGACGATCCGACCACCGTCGTGGCCGGCGCCCGGGCCGAGATCGATGATCCAATCGGCGTGGGCCATCACGGCCTGGTGGTGCTCGATGACGATGACCGACTTGCCGGCGTCGATGAGCCGGTCGAGCAGGCCGAGCAGCTGCGCGACGTCGGCGAGGTGCAGGCCGGTGGTCGGTTCATCCAGGACATACACGCCGCCCTTTTTGGCCATATGTGTGGCTAGCTTGAGCCTCTGCCGCTCGCCGCCGGACAGCGTCGTGAGCGGCTGGCCGAGACTGAGGTAGCCGAGCCCGACGTCGGTAAGCCGGTTGAGGATGGCGTAGACGGCGGGCGTGCGCGCCTCACCGGCGCCGAAGAACTCCTCGGCCTCGGTCACCGACATCGCGAGCACCTCACTGATGTCGCGGCCGCCGAAGTGGTACTCCAGCACGGATGCCTGGAACCGCTTCCCCTCGCACTCCTCGCAGGTGGTCGCGACGCCGGCCATCATCGCCAGATCGGTGTAGATGACGCCAGCCCCGTTGCAATTGGGGCAGGCGCCTTCGGAGTTGGCGCTGAACAGCGCCGGCTTCACGCCGTTGGCCTTTGCGAACGCCGTCCGGATCGGGTCGAGCAAGCCCGTGTAGGTCGCTGGATTGCTCCGTCGCGAGCCGCGGATGGGCGCCTGGTCGATGAACACGACACCCGTGCCCGTGGGGACCGACCCGTACACGAGGGAGCTCTTGCCGGAGCCGGCGACGCCGGTGACGACGACAAGCAGACCGAGCGGAATGTCGACGTCGACGTTCTGCAAGTTGTGTGTCGTCGCGCCGCGGACCTCAACCGCGCCAGTGGGCGTCCGCACCGTCTTTTTGAGGCCGGCTTGGTCGTCGAGGTGGCGGCCGGTGAGGGTGCCACTGGCCCGCAGCCCCTCGACCGTGCCCTCGAAGCAGACGGCGCCGCCGGCAGTACCGGCGCCGGGGCCGAGATCGACGACATGGTCGGCGATCGCGATCATCTCGGGCTCATGCTCGACGACGAGGACCGTGTTGCCGTTGTCCCGCAGCCGCAACAGCAGTTCGTTCATCCGTGCGATGTCATGAGGGTGCAGGCCCGCGGTGGGCTCATCGAAGACGTAGGTGACGTCGGTGAGCGAGGAACCGAGGTGGCGGATCATCTTGGTCCGCTGCGCCTCGCCGCCCGAGAGCGTGCCGGAGGGCCGGTCGAGCGAGAGGTAGCCAAGGCCGATCTCGACGAACGAGTCGAGGGTTTGCCGCAGTTTCGCCAGCAGCGGCACCACCGACGGCTCGTTGAGAGTGCTGACCCATTCGGCCAGGTCGCTGATCTCCATTGCGCAGGCGTCGGCGATGCTGATCCCATTGACCATGGAAGACCGGGCGGCCTCGTTGAGCCGGGTGCCGCCACAGTCGGGACAGGTCGTGAACGTAATCACGCGCTCGATGAAGGCGCGGATGTGCGGCTGCAGCGCGTCGACGTCCTTTGACAAGAACGACTTTTGGATCTTCGGGATCAGCCCCTCGTACGTCAAGTTAATCCCGTCGACCTTGATTTTGGTCGGCTCCTTGGAGAGCAGGGCGTGCAATTCCTTCTTGGTGAACTCGCGGATCGGCTTGTCCGGGTCGAAGAAACCGCACCCGCGGAAGATGCGTCCGTACCAGCCGTCCATGCTGTAGCCGGGGATCGTGAGCGCACCTTCGTTGAGCGACTTGCTGTCGTCGTACAGCTGAGATAGGTCGAAGTCAGTTACGTTGCCCATGCCCTCACAGCGCGGGCACATACCGCCGTAGTAGACGGCATCGCGCACGACGATCCGCTCCCCCTTGCCCTTATCGACCGTCAACGCCCCGCTCGCCTTCCGCATCGGGACGTTGAAGGAGTAGGCGATCGGGGGCCCGATGTGCGGCTCCCCGAGTCGGCTGAAGAGGATCCGGAGCATCGCGTTGGCGTCGGTGGCGGTGCCAACCGTAGAGCGGGCGTTGGTGCCCATCCGTTCCTGGTCGACGATGATCGCGGTCGTCAGCCCTTCGAGGACGTCGACCTCGGGCCGCGCCAAGGTCGGCATGAAGCCCTGCACGAACGCGCTGTAGGTTTCGTTAATCAGCCGCTGCGACTCAGCGGCGATCGTGCCGAACACTAGCGAGCTTTTGCCCGAGCCGGAGACACCGGTAAACACCGTCAGCCGGCGTTTCGGGATCACGATGCTGACGTCTTTGAGGTTGTTCACCCGCGCGCCGTACACGCGGATTTGATCGTGGCCATCGGCAACGTGCAGCCCAGGCGACCGCGTGTCCGTTCTCGTGGCTATGCTCATCCTGTCTCCATCTGTTGGGCGGAGCCGTTTTCGCGATCTCCGTCGGCGTCGGCTGGCTCGATCTCACCAGCTTCGAACAGTTCGGCTGATTTTCCTTCTTCGGCGCAGTCGCGGCAACGGTCGCAATCTACTTGATTAGTTACACCGGCCAGGGCGTCACGGAGCCCATCGGCTATTGCTTGCGCCTTCACGCTCGTTAGCTCTGCGAGCTCGGCCGTCTTTCCCATCTGAGTCCGAAAGCGATGGAGTAGCTTGAAAGCGTCTTTCTGATCGTAAATCCACTTGGCAGAGCGGACCGGCGCGCGGTGGTGAGTCAGGTAGGTCTCTTCGACCTGAGAGAGCGGGGTTGTGGTCTCCACCGGCGTCCTCCGTGGTTCGAGCGGCGGCGTTGCCCAGGGGTCAAAGAAGGACGCCACGCGTTCGGACCATCCACGGGGCACACAAGGTGGGCCAACGCCTGAAATCGGTTCGAACAACCGACTTCGGACTGTTAAGGCAGGTAGACAAATCCGGGAAAACGAGCGACACCGTCAGATAATTTGGATGCCGGTACCCCAGGCAGGAATCGAACCTGCGACCGACCGCTTAGAAGGCGGTAGCTCTATCCACTGAGCTACTGGGGCAAATGCGCGGTCAGCCTCGACTCCTGGGTCGGTGGACAGACCAAACTAAAACCGAATTATATCTTCATCGCGCTTCTCCAAGCGATGAAATAGCTCGTGTTAGAAGCAAGTCCTCAGCGCAATGTCGCACGAGCTGAATACAATTATCCGTATGGGCAAACACCCGAACACGAACCACTTCCCGAAGGGCGTCTCGCAACCCGCGATTCGAGCGCTTGCCGGCGCCGGCATTGGCAGATTAGAGGATCTCGCAGGATTGAGCGAAGCAGAACTACTCAAGCTTCATGGCATGGGGCCAAAGGCGGTTCGGATCATTCGCCAAGCTCTTGACGAACGCGGTCTTCGGCCGCTGCAACCTTAGGAGCGGCCAATTCACTCGAGTTCCCCTCGAACAGCGCGCCGACTACAACTGTCCACGGGCGAACCTCCCATCGCGCGACCAGTCCGTTGACCACGTACGGATCGTTTTTCGCGAAATCCTCGACCACCGATGCGTCCGCTGCTTGGAAAACGAGCAGCGCGCGGTCAACTGGATCGGCAAACGCGCCACCGAAGAGCAATTCGCCTCGCGCGCTGGATGCCCGTGCGAGGTGCAAGTGATCCTCTCGTAGCGCCAAACGCCGCGCGACGTAATCTGGCGTTGCCTCATAGAGGAGTGCGAAATAAGGCATAGCAGGTTCCTCTCAACCGGAAGCAGGCTTGGTCACCGATTGTCGCCTCGCCCGCAACTCTCTATGGAACTCGGCCATCGTTGGGCCGAGTTTCTCCCCCGCGGCGTCCAAGGTGACGAGTGTTGTGCCGGGTTTGCCGACGTCGGACCGAGCGCTGATTTCCGCGGTGACGCGAGGGAGTGGGCCTTCGCGCCCGCCCATAATATAGACCTGGTTCGGGCGGCCGGTTCGATTGGCGCGGTAACCGCGCTCGGTGAAGAAGGCGATGGCGAAGGCGAGGACCTCGGCCGGTGGGAGTCGGGAGACGGCTTTCTTTTGGTAGGCAGTGGCTTTGAGTGCCGCGTTGAACTCCTCGACCATCGTGCTACGGCCCTCAGGCGATCGTATAGCTTTGGCCAGGGTCAAGGACGATGCATTGCGCGGGCGTTTCCTCCTCGACGAGCCGCTTGAAGGCTTGAGCGTCCTGCTGAATTGGCGGGAACGTGTTGTAGTGGCTGGGAATGACCGCCTTTGGTTGGAGGAATTTGACGGCCCGAACGGCGTCCTTCGGGCCCATCGTAAAGTGATCGCCGATAGGGAGAACCGCGAGATCGAGCCCTTCCTCACCGATGAGTTGCATGTCGAGAAAGAGGCACGTGTCGCCGGCGAAATAGATCGTCTTGCCGCCGAAGCGGACGACATGGCCGGCCGGCATGCCCGGGGCGACAAAGTCCGGGCCATATGAGGATGTGTGCCACGCCGGGACAAGTTTGGTTGTCCCGCCGTCGAACGCGATCGTCGCACCGTGGTTCGCGGGGATGGCCGTACCGCCCTGGGCTTCGACCCACTCGCCGAGCTCAAAGGTGGCGATCACCGTTGCGCCGGTGCGTTTGGAGATATCGACCGTGTCGCCGACGTGGTCGCCGTGCGCGTGGCTGAGGAGGATGGTTTGGACGTCGAACGAATCGGCTGGCCTCGTGGCGCTTGGGTTTCCGGTTATGAACGGGTCGACAAGCACCGCTTTACCATCGGCTTCGAGGAGGAAAGCGTTGTGACCGTAGTAGGTAAGAACGGGCATGCATATTCCCTTTCGCGGCAGACAATCCTTCGAATCCGATTGAACTAGCGCGAATTACATGCCGGGACGCTGATAGGCCACATTCCCTTCGATGATCGTTAGGTCGGCGGCAACCTGGCCGATCTCGGTCGCGGGCACGCTGCGCAGGTCCGTTTCGAACACGGTGACGTCGCCGAGCAGTCCAGGTTTGAGTGTGCCCTTGGCCTTCTCTTGGAACGACGCGTAGGCACCGTTGACGGTGTAGGCGCGCAGGGCGTCGTCGAGCGAAATCGCTTCTTCAGGCCAGACTGCGTTTCCGTTGCTGTCAAGTCGGGTCATCATCGTTTGCAGGCCGATGGTTGCGCTCGTCGGCACGACTGGAGAGTCAGTGCTGGCAGCGGCGATGATGCCGTGACGCAGATAGCTGGACATGCCGTAGGTGTACCGCAGGCGGTCCATGCCCAGGTTTTGGACATAGGCATCGCGGAACGCGTGCAGGAACGATGTGCCGGGGATCGGGATGACGCCGAGTTTCGCGATCCGCGCGAGCAAGCCCTCGTCGACGATTGAGCAGTGTTCGATCCGGTGGCGCGGATCGGGCCGGGGATCGGCGGTCATCGCTTCCTCGTACGCGTCGAGCACGAGTTCGATCGCGGCATCGCCGATGGCATGGATGCCGACTTGGAAGCCTGCGCTGTGCGCCCGCCGCACTTTCTTCTTGAGCTCTTCAGGTGGCAGCATCCAAAGACCGACGTTCTCCGCTTGTCCTTCGTAGGGACGCCGCATGCGGGCGGTACGGCCGCCGATGCTGCCGTCACTGAACAGTTTCGCGGGTCCGATCCGAAGCCACTCATCGCCGAAGCCGGTGTGAATGCCCGATTCGATGAGCGGTTCCAGCATCTTGTCGATGATCATCATGAGATAGGTGCGGACCGGTAATTTTCGCTGTTGCCGGAGACGCTGATACGCGTGCATTTCCTCTGGTCGATGGATACCCGCTTCGACTGTGCTGCTCACGCCGCTGGCGAGGAAGGCGTTGCCGCCGAGCATGAGCGCCTTGGTCATCTCTTCAACTGTTGGCTGGCCGATCTTGACACGAACTGCTTCCATTGCGGTCTCGCGGACGACGCCGGTCGGTTCGCCATGTTCGTCACGATCGATTGTGCCGCCGTCGGGGTCAGATGTGGAGACGGATATGTTCGCTAGGGCGAGCGCCTGGCTGTTGGCGACCGCGATGTGGTGGCAGGCGCGCATGAGCAACACGGGATGATCGGGCGCGATAGCATCGATGTCTTGGCGAGTAGGATGGCGCTGCTCGTCAAGCCGCGCCTGGTCATAACCGCGGCCGACGATCCAGGTTCCAGGCGGCTTGCGCTTCGTTTCGGCGGCGACGAGCGCGACCAGATCGGAAATGGATCGATTGGGCGGTGAGGCGAGATTGAGATCGGCGAGGGCAAATCCAGTCGACATGGGATGGGCGTGCGCATCATTGAGACCGGGGGTGGCGGTTCGCCCCTTGAGATCGATCGCCTCGGCTTTGGCACCAGCGGCTTCACGGGCCTCCGCGTCTGTTCCAACGGCGGCGATTTTCCCGCCGCGAATCGCGATCGCGGTCGCCTCAGGTTTGGCTTGGTCCATGGTCAGAACGCCGCCGTTAAATAACAACAAATCTCCGTTCATGCCTCTCCTCGTTCTAGCCACCAACGAGCGATGTGATCAGCCCGCGCGATCCAGACGTCGCCGAGATCGATGGCGTAATCAATTAGGCGGGCAATTGCACGAGAGGGACCGGGCCGGCCGCTGACGAATGGGTGACAGGTTAGGGACATGAGGCCGCCCTCGTCGCGTAGCACATCGAGGTCGTCGCGCCACGAGATAAACGCCTGATCCGCGGTCATATTGCGATCGAAAAAGAAGTTGTAGTCGTCCCAGAGCCAAGACGGCGCCAGTTGCACAACCTGTTTCAATTCAGGATTGGGTCGAGACAACTGTGGCAGGTCACTGCCTGGCACGTCCATGACCCAGATCAGTCCGAGCTCCTGTACCAGCGCGTGTGTTGTCTCGTTGAACCGCCAGCCCGCGGTTTTGTGCCCTACCGGGCGAATGTCGGTGATGCGCTCGATGGTTTCCAGCGAGCGCTCCATGTCGAATCGCTGCTCGGCGTCCGACATTTGATTGTAGTAGCGATGATCCCAGGAGTGGATCGCAATCTCATGGCCGTCCGCGATTGCACGCTTGACGAGTTCCGGCTCGTCCTCAGCGACTCGGCCTACCCAGCAAAACGTCGCCGCGATTCCTGTGTCGGCGAGGATATTCATAATCCGCCGGACGCCAATGCCGTCGTAGGCGGTTTGCGATATCCAGTAGGTTTCGTCTGGCCGGCGGTAATTCGCTTCACCGTACATGCCGTCGACATCGAATGTCAGGCAAAGCGCGGCGCGATGACCGGCCGGCCAGAGCGGTGGTTCGATCGGCACGAAGCTCACCCGCCGCTTCCCGCATATGGAGAAGCAAGCAAGCTGTCGACGAACGCGCAGAACCGGTCAAGTCCCGCTTCGACGAGGTCCCGGCCAAACTCTGGCGAGGCAAGTCTGGCATCGCCCAGCGCGCCGTTGCTCGTGTAATCCTCAAAGTAGTAGGGAACCGAGACGCCGTACTTGTGCATGTCGCCGCGCAAGCCCGTGGCCAGATCGGTCAGCTCGCCAAGGGCGAGCGCGTCGTGTTTGACGATTTCAGGAACGAGATGCATCGCAACGGAGGTCTCGATTTCGCAGGCGTGGCCGTTGATGCTCGTCTGCTCGTATTGGGTCAGAGCCTCGGCATCGAGAAATCGGAAATAGGTGCACGCGCCGACGAACGGAACCTCGAGCTCCGTCTTCGCGCGAACAGTTGCAAGGTCCATCGCCGCAATGTTGCCGCCATGGCCATTGACAATCAAAAAGCGCTCAAATCCGTGATTGAAAAGCGAGTCGATAAGCTCGACGATGACCTGAACAAACGTATCCGGCGCAAGCGTCATCGTGCCCGGAAAGTGCATGTGGTGCAGTGAAACTCCCCATGGAATCGCCGGTGCAACGAGGACGCGTGGGGCCATTCGGGCCGAAGCGTGGCGGCAGAATTCGAACGCAGAGGAACTGTCCATGCGGAGCGAGAGGTTAGGCCCGTGCTGCTCAATCGAGCCGATTGGCAACAAGACGAGCTCGACCTTGTCCTTGATGTCTCGCACTTCCGGCCAGCTGAGATCGGCGAGCATCAGACCAGTTTCTCTGTAGTTTGCTACCGCCATCCGAGAGAGACTCCTCTGCAGCCGGTCAGCTTAGTCCTGTCGGGCGGCAATTTGGGCGACAGCATCGACCAGTCCATCGACTTCGTCTTCTGTGTTCCACCAGCTATTTGACACGCGAGCCACGGTCGGACCCGGAGCGTATTCGACATAACGAATGGTATAACCCGTCGATTCGAGCGACTCCATGACGTCGCGTGGATGCATGCCATCAACGTTGAAACAAACGATGCCGGCCATTTGGTCGCGCGGCGTGATGATCGTGACGCCGTCAACTGCATTCAGTCCAGACCAACATCGTTGCCCAAGCGCCGCAACGCGGTCGTACATCCAATCATGCCCAACCTCGTCTTCTAACCACGTTAACGTCGCGAGTTGGGCGAGTAGGGCCGGCGTGTAGAACTCGCCAATTTCGAATCGCGCTGCCCCGGCAGCCGGAATGATGTACCCGCTCGGGTCGCTTTGCGCCATGCGGACATAGGTTGGCCGAATGTGTGTGAGGCGGTCCTGGCGGACATACAAGGCGCCGGTGCCGCCCGGCCCGCACAACCACTTTTGGCCGGAGATTGCGTACGTGTCGACGCCTGACTCCCGCAAGCGGGGGCGAATTTGACCAGCGGACTGCGCTGCGTCGACGATCACGAGCAAACGGTGCCGGTGGGCGACGGCCGTGACTTCCTCAAGTGGGATCACGGCGCCGGTTGACCACATGATGTGCGAGAGCGCGATGGCGCGGGTGCGCGAGGTGATGAGCTCGCCGAGCACCGCGCCGAGGTCGCACTGGCCGTTGCCGATGTCGGCGTACCGCAGATTCACTCCAAAACGATGGGCAATCAAGGTCAGCGGCGCGATCACGCCCGGATGTTCGAGGGTGGTGGTGATGATTTCGTCGCCTCGCCGCCAATCGAGTCCGAACAGGGAAATATTGATACCTTCTGTCGTGCTCCGCGTCAGCGCGATCTCCGACTCGTCTACTTCAAGCAACGACGCGAGACGAAAGCGGAGGCGCTGCCAGTCAGCTTTGATCCCTTCGTAGAGTCCCGGACCGATCCGGCCATGCTTGAGTTCCTTGGTCGCGGCTTCGGTCAAAGCGGCGACGGCGAGATCGGGAAGCGGCCCGTTGGTGCCGGCATTGAAATATCCCGTCCGGAAAACGGCGGGCAGATGCGCCCGCACCTCGTCGACTTTTGGATCTGTTCTGACCGAGCCGGCAATCGCCACCTTCGACGTCCTCTCCTATTCATGTTTCGCGCCGACGCAGGTTGCGTCGAGCGCTTGCTCGAGATCCATGATGATGTCCTCGACATCTTCGATGCCCACGGAAAGCCGGACCAACCCGTCACTGATCCCGATCTCGGCGCGCTGTTCCGGCGTGAGCGCCCTGTGTGATGAGCTCGGCGGCGAGAGCACGAGACTGAACACGTCGCCGAGCGTCGTGGCTGGCACGCAGATTCTCAATGCCTCCATAAACCGGAAGACCTGTTCCTTGCCGGCGTCCGCGATCTCAAACGAGACCATCCCACCGCGGAGATCAGAGTTGAATTGCGCGTCAGCGGGGCCGGGCTCGCTCAGGCCGGGATAATGCACCGTGGAAATTCGAGGATGTTCCGTGAGCCAAGCGGCGATTGTGGCCGCGTTTTCCGATTGCCGTGGCACCCGCAGCGAAAGCGTTTTGAGGCCACGCAGCGTGAGCCACGACTCGAAGGGCCCGAGAATTGCGCCAGTGAGTTTGTTGAGCTCCCGCAGCTCCGCCGCACGGGCCCAATCCGTGGCTACGACGCCGCCAGTGACATCGCCATGGCCGCCCAGATACTTGGTCGACGAGTGGACGATAGAGTCGACTGCGAATCGGACGGGATTGACCAACAACGGCGTCGCAAACGTGTTGTCGCATATGACCCGGGCTTTGCGGGCATGAGCGATGTCGACGATCGCGGCGATGTCCGCGACTCGCATGAGTGGATTTGAGATCGTTTCAAAGAGAACGACGCGTGGTTTGAGTTCCTCCACCGTCCTGGCGACAGTTTCTAAGTCCAGGATATCGACAAACGTCGTTTTCACTCCTAGCGTAGCGAAGAGATTGGTGAGGACCGCGTAGGTTGCGCCGTACACATCGCGGGCGGCGACGACTCGGTTACCGGCCTGAACTTCATTCAAAATCGCGGCGTGGACCGCTGCCATTCCGGAGGCAAACGCCACCGATTCGTCGGTTCCTTCGAGATTGGCGACAGCCTCTTCGAATGCGCGCGTTGTCGGATTTCCATAACGGGTGTAGACATAGCCTTCGCGGTCGTTGCCGAATATGGCATCGAGATCATCCGTTGAGTCATATGAAAACGACGAAGACAGGTAAATCGGCGTTGTCGTAGGGGTGAAGTCGGGTCGCGGCGCGCGTTCGCCGGCGTGAACCGCGCGCGTTGTGAACCCACGAGTACCCTCGGAATCAGGCATTGATAATCGAAATCTCCTCGGCGGGAAGGTTTTCAATAACCGAGGCGTTGCGGGCAACGTGACTCGGCTGAAGCAGTCTAGAAGTTGAAACGCCGAGCGTCAAACTTGCTATTGTCGGCGATCACAATTTGTTCTTTACGAACCGAAACGAGGTGCCTCAGGTGCGTTCTATCGTCAATCAAGATCGATTCTTGGGCACGTTGCTTGGTTTGGCCATTGGCGATGCGCTCGGCATGCCGTTTTCTGGCCTGTCCGGTGATCAAATTATGGCCTGCGCTGGCTACGTCGATCGCTATCACAGTCGCACCCTCGACGATGGGGTGGAAGTCAAACCAGGAGAATTCACCGACGAGTCGGAGATCGCCCTTTGCATCGTCGAATCGTTAACGACCAATCAAGGCGAGCTCGACGCCGACAATATCGGGGCGCGACTGTTGTTCTTGGCGCGTGGCGAGTCGCGGCGGTGGATGTCAGACGACACTTTGACCACGATCGACCTTGCGGAAACGACGATGGACTTCCGCGTGCCGATCGACGAGGACGGTCCAGCAACCGGGGACGTTGCCGCCCGCGGCGTGCCGATTGGACTGTTACATTCAATTGGCGCCTTCGATCCCGAGCCGCTGCGCGCGGACGCGGAGCTTGTCACTCGCCTCACACATGGCAGTCCGGCCGCTATCGCCGGAACGACAGCGGTCGCGTTTGGCGTGCAGCTCGCGGCGAAAGGCGCCCCTCATGCGATCGCATGGGCAAGAGAGACAGCAGCATTTCTCGGCTCAGGTGAATTGGCCGATCGCCTGTTGCTCGCGACTGAACTTGCAAATTCAGATGTCGGAGCCAATGAAGCGCTGTCGCGTATCGGTTTGAGCGCGGCAATGCCGGACGCGGTCGCCTCGGCGTTCTATGTTGCCATGACCTCAAACTCATTCGAGGACGCAATATTCATGGCGGTGAATGCAGGCGGGGCAACAGACACACGAGGCGCGCTGGTGGGAGCGTTGAAGGGGACCGAGGTGGGCGCGAACGGCATTCCGCAACGGCTCATCGACGGGTTGGAAAGCCGCATCTATGTGTCGCTCGCCGCGCCCTGGTTCCATAAAGTGGCGCTTCGGCGTCGAGGCGCCGTGATCGATTTGCGGCCTACACGAGAAGGCGAATAGTCGGGTTTGTCCTACTCGATGAAGCGTTCTTCTTTCATAAAGTCGGCGCTGTTGTTGTAGCCGTATTGCTCCCAGAAACCGAGCTTGTCGTCCGCAAGAAATTCGATTGCCCTCAGCCACTTGGCGCTCTTCCACGCGTACCGACTCGGCACAATGACACGAAGCGGGAAGCCATGCTCCGGCGTGAGGTCCTCGCCGTCATGTTTTAAAGCAAGGAGAGCGTTCTCCTCAGCGAACACTTCGATGGGGACGTTCGAGGTGTATCCGCCTTCGGCATGAAAGAGGACATGGCGAGCATCGGCCCTCACCCCGGCAGCGTCCAAGATGAACCGAGATGAAACGCCTTCCCAATCATTGTCGAGCTTGCTCCACCGTGTCACGCAATGCATGTCCGCGTCGACGGTGACGCGGGGCAGTGCGAGAAACTGCTCCCAAGAGTAATGAAGTTCCTGCTCCACCAGCCCGAAAACCCGAAAGTCCCACGTCACCGGGTCAAACGCCGGGACCGAGCCGTAATGGAGGACCGGCCATCGTTCAGTCAGGAACTGACCTGGCGGGATTCGCTGGGCGACCTCGGGCGCAAACTGCGGGCGCTTTAACCCGGTCGATCGAAATGTCATGACTTCCTCCGGAACGCGATTAATCAAATGCAGTGCTGGGTCGCGGCCGGCATTGAGTATACGCGGCGTTTCAAGGCCAACGAAAAACAGACCTAGGTTGTGCCTCGAAGTGCCGAAGGCCATCGTTGCTCGAATTCGTCATCTAATATCGACATCGCCAGTTGATCGTGACGCTTGCCATCGAAGAAGAGATCTTGCCGGAGCGTGCCTTCGGTGACAAAGCCAACTTTCTGATAGCTGCGGATCGCGGCATGATTGTCCGACAGGACGGTCAAGGAAACGCGGTGCAAGTTTCGTTGCCGAAACAAATACCCGAGGAGGGCAACCATGGCGTCGACGCCATAGCCGCGCCCGCGCGCTTCTCGCTCGCCAATCAGAATCATGACTTCGGCCGACCGTTCCCGGACCGAGAGCCGTTCAAATTCGATCCGGCCGATCGCCTCGCCGATGGGATTTTCAATGATGAAATAGCCGGCGGTATCGAAAATCGCGAAGCGGCCGTCCAGGTCCGCCTCAAACTGGCGCTCGATCACAAGCGGCTGCGGACTAGCCCAAAAACGCGTGATTGCCGCGTCGTCCGCCCAGCGACGCAGCGCGTCGAGGTCGGCCTGAGTAATTGGACGAAGCCGAACGAGCTCACCTTCGATCATCTCCACACCTTCGCCTCGACAGCGCCGGGACTTTAGCACTCATGGGTAGAGAGTGCTAGAATTCCTTGACTCCAGGCACACGGCCACTATACTTCGCAGACGGGCATTTGACCCTTACGAACTTGCTTTGTTGCCCCGCACGCGGCGGTTTCGATTCGCGATCAGAACCGCCTTCGATGGTAGTTTCTCAGCGATCGTCCGAGAGAGCATGGCCGATAAACGAGATTATTATGAGGTGCTGGGCGTTAGCCGGGCGGCGACTGCGGAAGAACTGAAGCGCGCTTATCGCCGGCTCGCGCGAGAGTACCACCCAGACGTCAATCGCAACGACGGGGCCGAAGAACGCTTCAAAGAACTCAGCGAAGCGTACGAAGTGTTGTCCGACCCCGACCGCCGAGCATCGTACGATCGCTTCGGGCACGCCGCGAATGGCGGTGGCTTTGGCGATCCGTTTGGATTTGGCAGCTCGCCGTTCGGCGACCTCTTCGAGAGCTTTTTCGGAGGGGTGACATCGAGACGCCGATCAGCCCCCGCTCGCGGCGCCGATCTCCAGGTCACCGTCGACTTGACCTTCGAAGAAGCGGTTTTCGGCGTTGAGAAACAAGTCGAAATCACCCGCCAAGAAACCTGTGAGAGTTGCCATGGGACAAAGATGCGGGACGGCAAGGAGTCGCCGCGTTGTTCCACGTGCGGTGGATCGGGTGAAGTTCGCCGAGTCCAACAAACGATTCTTGGTCAGTTCATGACGTCGGCGCCATGTTCGACATGTCGAGGTGAGGGCGTGACGATCACCGACCCTTGCCCTACCTGCCGGGGTCGCGGCCGGGTGACGTGGCCGCGGACGATCAACGTTACAATCCCCGCGGGCATCGACGATGGTGTGAAGCTGCGCTTGACTGGACAGGGCGAAGCGAGCGTTCAGGGCGGTCAGGCGGGCGATCTCTACGTATTGGTTCGCGTTGGTCCCCACAAACTCTTCACGCGCCAAGGCAAGCAGATTCTCGTCCAAATTGGGGTGAATGTTGCCCAAGCCGCTCTGGGGGATGAAATCGAGATCGATACGCTCGAGGGGCCCGTGGCATTCAAGCTACCGGCCGGAACGCAGTCTGGCCAACAGTTCCGGCTCCGAAACAAGGGCGTTCCCGATGTGCGCGGTGGCGATCGCGGCGATCAAATCGTGACCGTCCATGTGATGACACCGAAGCAGCTCAGCACAGAGCAGCGGGCGATTTTCGAACAACTCGGCAAAACGCTCGGCGACAAAATTACCCATCAGCCCGCACAACGAGGTTTCTTCGACAAGATCAAGGACGCGTTTGGCGTTTAGACGCCTAGACACCATCCCTGATCAAGCGGGCAACCGACTCAATCCCAGCTGCGACGGTGACCGCGACGACTCCGATTGCGATGCACGCGCTAACCACGACAAGGGGCCACCCTAAGATCGCCACTCCGGCGACGTGCCAAGCGAGTGCCCCATTCAGCGATGTCGGCGGATCAATTGTAAACAGAACAATTCGCCCGATTGCGATCGCGGAGAAGATTCCAAACGCCGCACCAGCGAAAATATCAACGATGCGGCCGGTAAAAGACGTCGATCTCTGCACATGGTCGGCATCAAAGACTGGCGAGAGCGCAGAGACTGCGCAATCGATCAGCACATAACCTGCGGCGGCCCAAGCGACGATCGCGACCATGCCCAGAAGCTGATGAGCCGACGAATGACGGCTCATCGTCACGATGAGCGTCGCAGCTTCCGCTGCGGCGAAGACGGGGATGAAGGCGGCAATGGCCTTCGCCAGAAATATCCGACGAGGGCGAACAGGCGCGGCCCGCACTAATTCCCAGTTTCTTCCTTCTGTGCCAAATGAGTAAATCGAAATGCCCAAGGAAGCGCCCCACGGGAGTAACGCGAGGGGGGCATTCTGCATCCACACATGGAGGTCCCCGCCTGGGCTATTGCGTTGTTGATGGCTGAGCACGATCGTATAGACGGCCACCATCCCGACCGGCCAGATCGCGCCGCTGAGCCGGCGAAGATCCCGAAACATGACCAGCCACTCTTTGAGCACAATCCCACCTAAGTCTTGTGGGAGCCAAGAAATCGCGCGGGACGATGCAGAGGCAATTGGACGTCGCGGGCGAGCCGACTGGAGGCCGCGTACTTTTGCGTAGCCGATAGTGAAGGTGCCGGCGAATACGCGATAGGAATAGAACGAGCAGAGTGCGACCGCGGATACAAACGCAAAGCCGGAAACCGCAACAGCCCCAAGGTTATACGTTGCCGCGGACGCAAGTGCATGAGCGGCCCAGCCCGCTGGAGTGAGCGCGACGAGATCTCCGGCGGTTCCAACATCGAGTGTGGGGCGCTGACCAAGTTGGACGTTGGCATCGGGCAGCAACAAACTCCAACAAGAGAATGCGCCCAACATGAGAATCAGAGCGCCGGGAACGAGAATGAAACCTGACCGCTTTGGCGGGACATATCTCGTGACTACCGCCACAAACAAGACCGATATTGAAGTTGATGCCACCGAGGTCAAGACGAGAAACGCGAGGGCAACGCCGAAGTAGAGCGCTCCGCCTCCCTGTGCTACGCCAAACGCAGTGACAAGCAAGACCATGACGAACCCAGTTGGGAGCGTCCCAACCATCGCGTCAAGCAGTTTGCCGCCGTAGATAGCACTAAGCGGCAAGGGCAGGCTTATCAAGAAGGGCAAGTCTTGCGAGAGGTAGAAGGACTGCAGGGCTGTCGTCAAACAACAGACGAACCCAGCAATAACGATCAACGCAAGGACGCTGGCGAGCACGGATTCCGCGTCGTAGGCAGATGCCGAAGCGTCGAAAGCCTCATAGAACGCCAAGAACAGTACCACGCCGACTGAGCCGATTGGAAATATAAACAAGGTCCACTTGCAAACCGCGGAAAGCCAACTTCGAGAGTTACCAATGTTGAATCGCCTGCGCCCAATGCGTGAGCGAGCTCCCATCAACACACGATAGGAACGGGCGGCGTTCGAAAATTCTCGCATCCCGGCAGCAGAGCTCATGAGACAAGCGCACCAGCGTAGAGTTGGAGGTCTGGACGCCCGGCGCCGCCGGTCAATTCGAGGAACAAGTCTTCGAGCGAAGCATCCGGCATGAGGAGAGTTCGCCGAAGCTCCTCTACGGTGCCCACGGCGATCAGCCGACCGTCCTTGAGGATGCCCACGCGGTCGCACATGACTTCGGCGATTTCCAAAACGTGAGTAGTCATGAAGACGGTTGCGCCGCGATCGCAAATCTCGCGGAGCACAAGTTTCACCGTGCGCGCGCTGCGTGGGTCGAGCCCGTTCGTCGGCTCGTCGAGGAATAGCACCTTAGGTTCATGGATAAGTACGCCCGAAATTGCGATCTTCTGCCGCATCCCCTGTGAGTAAGCTTCAATCAGGAGGTTTGCCGCTTCAGACAGCTCGAAGATTTCGAGGAGAGACTCCGCACGCTCGTCACGAATCTTGCGTGGCACGCCGTAAATATCCGCCATGAACCGGAGAAACTCCATCCCTGTGAGCTTCTCGTAAAGAAACGCCCTTTCGGCCACGTAGCCGATGTCCCGCTTGAGCGAGATCGGGTCCTTGCTGACATCATGTCCGGCAACGAACGCCGTTCCCGAGGTCGGGGGCATCAGCCCCGTGAGCATTTTGATCGTGCTGCTCTTGCCCGCACCATTAGGTCCGAGGAAAACGAACAGCTCACCGGGATTAACTGCAAAGGTTAATCCGCGGACGCCTTCGCCACCGGGGTAGTGCTTTGTTAGGCCACTTACCTCGATCACGCGTCGCAGATCCTTTCAAACGACGGAAGATTGGAGGTGGATACATTACGCTCACAACCAATCGTAGCGTATGTTGACGGCGTGGCTTTCGGCATCCCCCGAAAGTCAGGAGTACGGACAGCCTAACTTCAACAAGAAACGGAGCCGAATAGGCTCCGTCTCTCGGTACCTTTCGTTTCGAGGCGACGGTTTACCCTGGCCAGGCAGCAATGATGACCTCGTAGAGTTTTTCTTTGAAGCCGAGACCCATTGCTGCGAGCGCGCTCACCGCGACAACGGCGACGAGAACGATGATCAACGCATACTCGACCAGACCTTGTCCCTCTGCTTCAGGGTCTGATCTTCGAAGTAGGATATTCAAGAGTTCTCGTAGTGTAAGGAGTGACATAGCTCAGTTGCCGGCTGGTTGACTTTTGACTCCGTCGCGTCGCTAAAGGTCGTCGTCGGTAGTAATCGAAATGCGGTCCCAAGATGGAAAACAAGTGCTTGGATGCCCGTTGGCTTCATTTGAAATCTGACGACCGGACCTTCAAACGAGATCGGATTTGTCTAGAGTCTCCCTCCGGCTTACTCCTTTCAGAAAGGGGAGGACTGTGTCTCTGCCCCAACGACTCGGCGTACTTGGTCTGGCAACGTTCACGTGAATGTTTCTAAGTCTCCGCGAGCGTTGTTTGTTCCCAGCTCGGTTGGAGGCTCGTTAGGGCGTCCGGGACCATCCACCTTTGCTTGAACCCAGCTTACGGCGCGCACCTATGCCCGTGAATCACCCCAGTGTCGCGATCCTCAAGGTACGCCGGTCCGTCTTGGCGGCCGAAGGTCCTGGCCCGAATGTCTTATCTCGAGTCTCGGGTCGCCCGGTTACGCCGCGGCGCCTTCGGGAATGGGTAGCATGATTTCAACCGTGATTCCGCGGTTCGACCTCGGTTCCGTCTTCAGGGCGGCGTTGAGCAGCAACAGCCGGTCCTGGAAACCTTGCTCTTCGAGCCGGTCTTCGATGATCTCGCGATCCGTTTGCAAGGAAGTCGCTTCGACGCGGACCCGGGCGACCGTTGGCTCACGTTCGATGTGCACATCGAGGTGCTCGGCAGCACCTTCGGCGAGAACGGCGGAAATAATCGTCTGCACCAATCGGAAGACGGCGACCTGCATCGTCGTGTTCATCCGAATCTCGTGTTCCGGACCACTGACGATGCTTTGCATCTCCTTGAGACGGCCGATTTCGGTCATGTAGCGCCGAAGCGTGGGCACGAGACCGAGGTCGTCAAGAATCATCGGGCGCAGCTCAAAGATCATTCGCCGTGTATCTTGCAGGGACGCGCCGATCATCGCCTTCAAGCTGCTTAGTTCGGAGCGAGCTTCATCGATATCGCGATCGATGAGGCGTTCGCAGATTTCGGCCCGAAGAATCAAGTTCGTAAGCGCTTGGGTTGGACCGTCATGAATTTGCCGGGAGATGCGCAAACGCTCATCTTCCTGAGCTTCAATAATATTCAACAAACTCGGTTGGTTGATCATTTGCGTGGGAATCAAAACGCCTGTTCCACCGCGTGGGGCAGAGGTGGAGACCTCTTCGCCGGGCTCGACCATGTTGACGGCTTGGATGCTGATGAGATCGATCAAGAGCCGGAGTTTGACTTGATATTCCTTGATATGCGAATGCCGGTTCTGGAGTTGCTCCGCTTGAGAGCGCATCATGAACAGGCGCAGCTGGATTTCATGCGAGGTGTTGTAAAGGTCGCGTATATCTTCGCGGCCGTAATTGTCGAGGTGAAGCTCCATATCACGCACGCGGTTGGCCATTTGCAATTCGCGCTGCGCAAGTTTTTCGACTTCGCTATTCGTCTTGTTGAGCAAGAGCGCAATTTCGTTCAAGGATTGCAACGAAACGTCGAGCTCGTCGCGACATTCCTCTTCGAGCTGGAGGATTCGCTCGTTGAATTCCCTGGTTTGCGGCGGCGGAAGCACCATCCGGTTGGCCCCCTCAAGGGTACTGTGCGCGGTCTGCGCAATTTGGCATCGCGGCGCTGAGCCGGCAAAAGTCGGCGCGAGAAGTGTCTCATCGCAGGGTAGATTCGGCGCGTGAGACGGACAACGTGACATTCGTCCCAATGTCCGGAGAGGTGCGCTTAGCGGCTCAAGCGCGTGCTATTATTAGCCGTGGCGTGACACGAGCGTCTTATTTAGTGTGCATTTTGATTTGCTCATTGGCGGGTGGTGAAAGGGTATCACAAGGGTCTTTGGAACCTTTATTCCAGGTTCGAATCCTGGCCCGCCAGCCCGCCGCTCCCCGCGATCGTCCCCGATTCCAACGACGAGACGACGATTAGCGACACCAACAAGTTGCCCATTGTGACGACAACTGAGACAACTGATGGGACGGGAACGACCGAAGACGGTTGGTCGCTCGCGTTGATCGTTCTCGGCGCCGGATCTGGCACGAGAATGCGATCAAAGCTGCCAAAACCCCTCCATCCGATCGCCGGTCTGCCGATGATAACTCACGTTCTCCGGGCTGGAGGCGGCGCGGCAACAGTTTCAACGACGATTGTCGTCAGTCCGGCGCTCGCCGACGACGCGCGAACGCTGGCGGCACCCGAACCGTTTGAAGTGGTCGTTCAGGATTTCGCTCGGGGCACCGCCGACGCCGTGGAGACGGCGCTGCCTTCAATTTCCGACGCCTCACATCTTTTAATCTTGTTCGCGGATCATCCTCTTTTGACCAAAGACACCGTTGCCGATCTCGTGAGCGGCGCGCGAAATGAACGTGCTTTGATCACAATCCTGACATGTGCCCTGCCTGACGCCAAAGGGTACGGCAGAATTGAACGGGATGAGAGCGGGAGGCCTCTTCGCGTTGTCGAACGCAAGGATGACTCCCTCGAGCTTCGCACCGGCGAAACCGAAATCAACAGCGGGATGATGGTCGTCGACGCGTCTTGGGCGCGCCGGGTCCTGCCAGCAATCAAGGCGAGCGACGCCACTGGCGAGTATTACCTCACAGAGCTCGTGGCGGCGGCCGTTGCCGAAGCGCGACCGGATCGGAATCCCTGGCCGGTGGCGACGGTGGCTGCCCCCGCGGAAGTGGCCCTCGGTATCAACGACCGCGTTCAGCTCGCGGAGGCCGAAGCCGTGCTGCGCGAACGGATTCGTCAACGTCACATGCTCGACGGTGTCGCGATCAGTGAGCCGCACACCGTCCTCATCGACGTGGATGTTGAAATCGGACAGGACACCACGATTTTGCCGTATTCGATGATTCTTGGCCGGACTGTGATCGGAGAGGACTGTGCCATCGGTCCGAACGCTGTCATCAGTAATTCCAACATCGCCAACCGAGTTATCGTCCAGTCTTCGACCATAACAGATTCGTCGATCGCGGACGACAGTGATGTCGGCCCATATTCGCATTTGCGTCGTGGCGCGGAAATCGGCCCTCGCGTTCACATCGGCAATTTCGGCGAGATCAAAAACGCCGTCATCGAAGCGGCAACAAAGGTCGGACACTTTAGTTACATTGGAGACGCGCACATTGGCACGAATACGAATATCGGCGCAGGCACGGTCACGTGCAATTTCGATGGCGTTACGAAACATCACACGGAAATCGGAGCCGACGTTTTTGTGGGCAGTGACTCCATGCTGATCGCGCCGATCTCCATTGGAGACGGGGCCACGATTGGCGCGGGATCAGTGGTTACCCGAGACGTAGACGCGGGGACAACGGTGGTCGGAGCTCCCGCGCGGCGAATCAAGCGATCGACAGTTTCAAACGACGCTCAGCCTGTTCGCAAGGGGGATTGATGGACGGCCGGATGCAGATTTTCACCGGCAATTCCCATCCTCAGCTGGCCGCCGATATCACGCGGGAACTCGAGGCGCCGCTTGGCCGGGCGATCGTCGGCAAATGGAAGAACGGTGAAACTCGGGTCAAGCTCGACGAAAACGTACGCGGCTCGGACGTCTTCATCATTCAGTCGATTTGCAATCCTGTCGACCATCACCTGATGGAATTACTGATCATGATCGACGCCGTGAAGCGGTCTTCAGCAGCCCGGATTACCGCCGTCATTCCCTACTACGCTTACGCGAAACAGGAAAAAAAAACTGCCGGCCGGGAGCCGATTACGGCTAAGCTTGTGGCTAACCTCATTGCGACTGCAGGCGCGGACCGAGTGCTTACGCTCGACCTCCATGCGCCGGCAATTGAAGGGTTTTTTGACATCCCCGTCGACCATTTGCGCGCCACACCCTTGCTCGCGGCCCGGTATCGCCGGCAATGGCAAGACGACGTGGTTGCGGTGAGTCCGGACTCCGGCGGCGTCGCCCGTGCGGATGAGTTCCGGGCCCGGGTCGGCGCGTCGCTGGCAATTATCTCGAAGCGCCATCCCGGCCCCGATGCGACTGAAGCGCTGGAAATGGTTGGCGACGTCGAAGGCAAACGAGCAATTATTATCGACGATATGGTGTCAACGGCTGGCACGCTCGTCGAAGCGGCGCAACTGTTGAAAGAGCGAGGCGCACATGAAATTCACGCCGCCGCGACCCACGGCAGTTTTGCCGACAGCGCGCTTGAGCTCGTCGCTTCGTCGCCTGTTTCCAGGCTCTATATCACTGACACACTGCCCTTGCCGGACACGGGGCCCACTGAGATGCTCGAAGTCATCACTGTTGCCCCGTTGCTGGCGGAAGCGATTCTTCGTATTCACAAGGACATGAGCATTAGTGCCCTCTTCACGTAGTCTACAGAGGAATTTGGCGTGTAAAGCGCGTGTGTCAGGTCACCAGCAAGAAGGCAGGTTTGCTTGAGTACCAGCAGATGGGTTGAGATCGTCCTAGGGATAGCGGCTGGCGCCGTCTATTTCCTCTCAATCCTGGCGAGCGATGACAGCACTGAAGATGAGCGAACACGTCGACAAATCTCGCTTCGCACTCGCCGAAACAACCGAAATCCAAATTTGGAACGACCGGTTCAGCTCCAACTGAAGTCGGTTCCGATCGTACAAACGACCTCACTTATCGTAGCAGTCGTGCTCTTCTCGGCAGCATTCTTTGGCAGTCTATCGGGATTTCGTCTCTTTGCGGTCGCGATTGCGGGGGCAGGTGTTGGCCTCATTGCGCTTAGAGTGCTCGCGCAATCCATCCCAGCCTCAATGATGATGGGATCGCAGTTTGCCCGCGCAAGCGAGCTTGTTGGGTCTTTCGACGAGTCGGTGAGCAATCGCTTCGACCGGCTCTTGACGCGATTTGACGAGCACCCCGGGAGTGCCACCGAGAGCCGGTCAGATGTGGAGGCTATAACGTCTCGGGACGAGCGACTGGCCGTCGAAACGGGTGTACGGCGCGACGAACCTGAGACGGACACCGACCTGTTCTTCGATCTCGAGGATGTGACGATTCGCGAAATCATGGTGCCGCGAGTCGACATCGTAGCGGTTGAAGTGGACGATGCCTTTCCGGATGTGCTCGAATCGATCATGCGCGCGGGACACTCGCGAATCCCAGTCTTTCGAGACAGCATCGACCACGTTTTAGGGATTCTCTACGTCAAAGATCTCTTGCCATACACCGTAGCGGGCGAACCGCGTCCCCTGGTGGAAGCGTTGCTGAGACCGGCATTTGTCGTGCCGGAATCGAAGCAAGTTACTGACCTCTTTCGTCAAATGCGCCGAGAGCGCGTGCACATCGCCGTCGTGGCCGACGAATATGGCGGCACTGCGGGCCTCGTCACAATTGAGGACATCATCGAGGAAATCGTCGGCGAGATTCGTGACGAATACGATGCCGAAGTCCAGATGCTCGAGGTCAAAAGCGATGAGGAGTTGATCGCAGATGGGCGGCTGCCCGTTGCCGATGCCGAGCAAGCCCTCGGTGTGACGCTCGTGCACGAGGATGATGATTTCGAGACGCTCGGCGGTCTCGTCCACGCACGCTTGGGTCGACTTCCGGCGGAAGGTGACTCGTTTGACATTGATGGAATACACGTCGAAGTGCTTGATGTCGACCGCCACCGCGTCAGGCGTGTGCGTCTCGTCCATGAACACACGCTTCGCGACTCGGGCGATGTCGAATATTCGTCGCTCGCGATGTCGAATTGGGAATCCAAAGCCGAGTGATCGTCGGCCGCCAAATCATTCACCTGGCTCAAACGACGAGCACGATGGACGAAATCGAGCGCCTGGCTCGGAGCTGCGAAATGGAGGGCATCGTCGTCGTGGCGGACTTCCAATCGCTGGGGCGTGGACGCTCCGGACGCGAGTGGGTAGCCAGACCCGGTTTAGCCCTTCTCTGTTCGATCCTGCTTCGTCCGGAAGTTCCTGCGAATATGGTCGCTGCACTGCCACTGCACCTCGGCGTTGCCGTTGCCCAGGCGATTGAGGAAGCGAGCGGTACTTCGTGCAAGCTCAAATGGCCAAACGATCTTCTGGTGCGCGGAAAGAAGGTCGCCGGAATTCTCACCACGAGCCGTCTCAAAGGCAATGCGATCGATCACGTGACCGTCGGCATCGGCATCAATCTCGGACCAAGTCTTGAAGATTTGCCCTCCTCCGCGACGAGCGTGTCGATCGAGGCCGGTGAGCAAGTAGCGCGGCAAACAATGCTCGACGCGTTGCTTCCGCGTTTGGATCGTCGCTATCGTGCCTTCATCGCCGCCAGCGGGCAGCTTGACCTCAGCGACTGGTCAGACCGGGCTGCCTTCCTCGGGGAACGGGTTGTCGTGGAGGATGCGGATCGTAAAGTACAGGGCAGGTATGTAGGAATCGACCAGCAGGGCGGCTTGAAACTCGAGATGGACGACCTGTCGACGCGTGTTTTCGTCGTGGGCGAACTGACTCGAGGACCTCGCCTGCCTGAATAAACATTGCGAAAATGGCGTATTGAACCAAAGTTGCGGTTTTTGACCGGGATGAGTTGGCGGCTCCCGCCAACTCTATGTGGGCTGGATGCAGTTGCGGGGCCATTCCAGCCTCCCCTATACTGCCGCCCGCGCAATGAGCACATCTACCTGGCATTGCGCGCCGACTTTGTGAGCAGAGAAAGCTACCAACACCATGAACTTCGAGCTGACAGACGAGCAAATGCAAGTCCGTGATATGGTCCGCGAGTTCGCTCAGCGCGAAGTAGCCCCGTACATCCAAGAGTGGGATGCCAAAGGCGAATTTCACCGCGAAGTACTGACGAAGATGGGAGAGCTTGGCATTCTCGGCTTGCCCATTCCCGAGCAGTACGGTGGTCTTGGCCTCGACTACGTCAGCCTTGCACTTGCGTGCGAGGAACTCGAATACGTCGACACCTTTCTCCGCGTTGTCATGAGCGTTCATGTCGGGCTCAATAGCCTGGCGCTACACCAATGGGTGACCGAAGATCAGAAGCAACGCTGGCTGGTGCCGCAGGCCCAGGGTGAGAAACTCGGAACGTTCGGCTTGACTGAACCGAACGCTGGTTCCGATGCCGGCGCGATCGAATCGACCGCGGTCCGTGACGGCGATTCTTACCTTCTCAACGGCGCCAAAATGTGGATTTCACTGGCGGCTGTTGCCGATCACTTTCTCGTCTTCGCCAGTGTCGACCGCGCGAAGAAGCATGGTGGCTTAACCGCGTTCATGGTCGAGCGTGGAATGGAAGGCTTTACTACCGGTACGATCAAGGGCAAGCTTGGGGTGCGCGCGGGCAACACGGGCGAGCTCGCGTTTAACAATGTCCGCCTTCCAATAGAAAACCGAATTGGCGAAGAGGGTGAAGGTTTCAAAATCGCGATGAGTTGCATCGACCAGGGCCGTTTTACCGTCGGCGCCGGAGCGTGCGGTTTGACCCGAGCCTGCCTCGATGCAAGTGTCAAGTATGCAAACCAGCGCCAGGCATTCGGTCAGGAAATCGGCCGGTTCGAGCTCGTGCAGCAAATGATCGCGAAAATGGTCGCAGGCTACGAGGCTTCCTGGCTGCTGACAATGAAGGCGGCTGAGTTGAAGAACCGTGGCCTGCGGAATACGAAAGAAACCTCCTTAATGAAGTGGTACGGTTGCGACGTGGCGTTGAAATCGGCAGACGACGCGATCCAGATTCACGGCTCTTACGGTTATTCGAACGAGTACCCGGTGGAGCGCTTTTGGCGCAATGCCCGAGGCGCGGTTATCTACGAGGGTACTCGCGAGATTCACACGATTCTTCAGGCTGAATACGCGCTCGGTTACCGGCAAGACAAACCGCTAAGCCGGCCGCAACCACCGGCGGTCGGATATGAAGTTGCCGAGGCGCTTGCCGTTCGTTAAGCACGACAAGAGCGCGTCGGACGGGTGTTGAGACGGCCAGGGCGACATCGCGCTCTGGCCGCTCGTTCACCGGGCAGGAGAGCTTGCCGGTTCGAACGAGGGAGAGATTTCGTTGCAGACAGGTGTGATCCTTTCCGGCGTGCGTACGCCAATCGGAAAACTCAACGGCAGCCTAGCGCCGCTCACCGCGGTTGAGTTGGGCGGCATTTCCATCAAGGAAGCCATTTGCCGTTCTGGTGCGCAACCGAACGACATACAACACGTCATCATGGGCCAGGTCTTGCAGGGCGGGTCGGGTCAAATACCTTCACGCCAGGCGGCGTTCAAGGCTGGGCTCGACAAGACCGTCACCTCGGAAACCATCAATCGAGTTTGCGGTTCTGGAATGCGGGCGATCACCCTCGCCGAGACGCTCATCCGAGTCGGCGAAGACGAGGTCGTGGTTGCCGGCGGCATGGAGAGCATGAGCAACGCGCCTTATCTCCTGCGCAAGGCGCGCGGCGGTTATCGCATGGGCGATGGTGTGCTCGAGGACATGATGATCGGCGACGGTCTGATGTGTGCGCTCGAAGGCTGTCACATGGGCATCCATGGCAGCAATGTCGCCGCTGAAGAAGGGGTAGGGCGAGTGGAGCAGGACGCGTGGGCGCTGCGGTCCCATCAGCGTTACTTTACTGCGCTGGATCGCGGTGCCCTCGCCGACGAAATCGTTCCGGTTGAAATCGCGGATCGCAAGGGCAAAAAGACCGTCAGCGAAGACGAGGCGCCTCGTCGAGACACGAGCGCCGAAGCACTGGCAAGTCTCAAGCCGGCGTTCGATCGGGCCGGCACCGTTACTGCCGGCAATGCCCCCGGCGTCAACGACGGAGCAGCGGCGGTCGTGCTCGCGTCCGAAGCGTGGGCTCAAGCGCAGGGTCTAAAACCTCGAGCGAGGATTCTTGCTCACGCGGCTGCGGCATGGGGACCGGCCTACCTCGCCTACACGCCTGCGATGGCGACTGAGCTTGCGCTGCAACGCGCCGGGCTTTCGGTCGGTGACGTCAAACTCTTCGAAATCAATGAAGCATTCGCGAGTGTTTCGATGATTTCCGCGCGCAAACTGGGCGCCGATCCAGAGATCGTGAACGTCAACGGGGGAGCGGTCGCGATCGGTCACCCGATCGGGGCCAGCGGGACGCGCATCGTCATCGCGTTGATGAATGAGCTTCGCCGCCGGGGTGGCGGTATTGGCGTCGCCGCGATTTGCTCGGGCGGAGGCCAGGGCGACGCAATCGTGCTCGACGTGCTCGCCGCGGACGCCGAAGGGATCTTCTAACGTGACGAAGCCGCCTGAAGTTCACGCGGATCTACCGCCGCCACTCGTATTAAGCGTCAACGGCGTCTCGCCTCGTATCGCCGACGGCGTTTTCCTCGCGCCGGGATGCGTCGTTGTCGGGGATGTCGACATTGGACTGAACTCGAGCGTCTGGTTTGGCGCAGTGCTTCGCGGCGACGTCGCGCCGATTAGGATCGGGACACGGACAAATGTGCAAGATGGCGCAGTGCTGCACGTCGACACCGGTTCGCCATGCGTCGTCGGCGATGATGTCACCATCGGTCATCGCGCGATCATCCATGCTGCGAATGTCGGCAATCGGGTGACGATCGGCATGGGCTCGATCGTGCTTTCGCGGTCGACTATCGGCGAAGGTGCCGTGATTGCAGCGGGCGCGGTCGTCGCCGAGAACTCATCCGTTCAGCCGGGAGCGTTGATGATGGGCGTTCCGGCGCAGGAAAAGCGGATACTTGACGAGAAACGGCAAGAGCGAATGGCGCGCAATGCTGGCCATTACGTGAATAACGGGCGGGCTTATCGCTCGACGCTCGCTGTCGTCAATGATCCGCGAGACGGGAGCGCGCATGGCGATTGACGTCGACTTGTCGAACGGCGTCGCGACGATTCTGCTCAATCGTCCAGAAGCGCTCAACGCTTTCAATAACGACCAATTGAATCTGCTGCTTGCCGCGCTGCGAACGCTTCGCGATGAGCGCGCTGCTCGCTGCGTGATCGTCACCGGCGCGGGCGATCGCGGGTTTGCTGCCGGCGCCGATATCAAGCACATGGCCACGCTTTCCGAGGCTGACGCGCTTGCGTTCGGCCGGTTAGGCCATGCGGTGATGTACGCGGTCGAGTCGCTTCCCGTGCCGGTCATTGCGGCCGTGAACGGGTTTGCCCTCGGCGGCGGATGCGAGTTGGCGCTTGCCTGCGATATGCGGCTGGCCTCGGAGAACGCCGTGTTCAGCCAACCTGAGGTTTCGCTCGGAATTCCTCCGGGTTGGGGCGGCACGCAGCGATTGCCGAGATTGGTCGGCCCGGGGATCGCCGCAGAGTTGATCTACACCGGTAGGAAGGTTGATTCCGCAGAGGCACTGCGCATCGGGCTTGTCAACGCCGTCTATCCTCGGGATCAACTCCTTGTCAAGGCGACCGATATGGCGACGGCCATCGCGAAAAACAGTCCGCGCGCCTTGGCTGCCTCGAAGCAAGCGATCCACCTGGCGTTTAATTCAGCCGCTCCCTCCGGACTCGACGCCGAAGTCCAGCTCTTCGCGCGGGCTTTTGGCACGCGCGATCAGCGCGAGGGCATGCACGCCTTTATCGAGAAGCGGGCGCCAGAGTTTGCGAACGAATAACGCATTGACGAAGATATCGAAGCGAGAAAGGGATCGCCGGGAATGGGCTTCACGATCATCGTGTTGATCAAGCAAGTCGCGGATATGAATGCAGTGCGAGTCGACCACTCGACCGGAAAGCCTATCTTGAGCGGACAGCAAGTCATCAGTTCCTATGACGAGTACGCGATTGAAGAAGCGCTTCAGATCAAGGAACAGCACGGGGGCGAGGTCATTGCCCTTGCTGCCGGGCCGCCGAGCGTGAAGGACGTGTTGACGCGGGCGCTGGCGATGGGCGCGGATCGCGCTGTCCTGGTTCCGGTCGACAATATCAACCAGCTCGACACGCTTGCCGTTGCCAACATCCTTGCCGATCAACTCAAGGAATTGAGCTTCGAAATCATCTTCGCCGGCCAAAACTCAGACGACTACGAAACCGGTCACGTCCCACCGCAAATCGCCGAAATTCTCGGTTTGCCGCAGGTGTCTTCGGTTACTAGTCTTGAAGCGAACGGTAATCGCTTGACGCTCGGCCGCGACACCGAGGACGGCAAGCAGATAGTCGACGTGGACACCCCCGTCATGCTCATGGCAATGACAGGTCTCAATGAGCCGCGCTATCCGTCGCTGAAAGGGATTATGGCGGCAAAGAAGAAACCGCTGGACCAAGCGACGGTGGAACGCGTACCGAGTGAAAACCGGGCTGATTGGAGTGATCCGGTCGCGCCCGAGCGAACCGCGAGCGGGACGATCGTGCAGGACGTGGAGCCAGTGGAAGCGGCAAAGCAACTTGTCGGTTGGCTGAAAGAACAGAAGCTCATCTGAATCAGGTTGCTGGGTATGGCTCGATCATTGAAATGAGAGCAAGATGAGTGATAGTGGGCCCGTGCTTGTCGTTGGCGAAGTGAGTGGCTCGTCCCTTCGCCCGGTGTCGCTCGAGCTCGTCACCCTAGGCCGGCGGATCGCGGACGAGCTCGGGACGCAACTAGTTGGATTGTTGGCTGGTTCGGGTGTTTCCGACGCGGCCGCGCAATTTGCTGCCGCCGGCTTGGACCGTGTTGTCGTTGCCGACGACAGCCGGCTCGGGGACTACACGGCCGAGCGAGCGACGGCGGTCGTCGCTACTGCCGTTGACGCGCTCGGACCTGCAGTGGTTCTGATACCTGGCACGACGGCTGGACGCGACTACGCGCCTCGCCTCGCAGCGCGATTCCAAACGGGCCTTGCCGCAGACTGCGTCGACCTCTCGCTCGACGGCGGAGCGCTCGTCTGCGTGCGCCCCGTGCTCGGTGGCCGCGTGCAAACGGCGGTCCGACTCGCCAGCGGTCCCATTCAAATGGCAACCGTTCGGCCCGGCAGCTTTGACAAGGCGGCCGCATCCGACACAAGCTCTACCCCAGTACCGCTCGCGGTTGAATTGTCGGACGCGGATCTTCGCGTCGCCGTGAAAGATACCGTTCAAGAAGCGGCGACCGGAGCAACCAAACTCGACACTGCCAAGTCTATCGTCGCCGGTGGACGAGGTCTCAAAGAACCCGACAATTTCAAGCTCGTCGAGGATTTGGCATCAGTGCTTGATGCGGCGGTAGGCGCGACGCGGGCCGTCGTCGACGCAGGGTGGCGGCCGCACCATGAGCAGATCGGGCAAACCGGTCGCACAGTTTCACCGCGCCTGTATATCGCGGTCGGCGTGAGCGGCGCCGTTCAACACAACGTCGGCATGCAAGGCTCGGACTACATTGTTGCGATTAATCGGGATCCCGATGCGCCGATCTTCAAGATCGCCTCGTTTGGGATCGTTGGCGACTTGTTCGAGGTCGTTCCGGCGTTGATCGAACAACTCAAGACTGCCTAGCAGCCTTCGACAGTAGAAGGGATTCCGGTGGAAGATGAACGTTTCGATGCCATCGTCGTCGGCGCGGGACCGGCGGGGATCACCGCGGCCAAGGAACTGGCAGCGGCCGGGCTTTCCGTCGTCGTACTCGAACGAGGCCAGTATCCCGGCGCAAAGAACGTCTCGGGCGGCATTCTCTATCGGCACCCAACTGAGGCTATGTGTCCTGGCTTCGAAGCGGACGCGCCGCTCGAACGGCCGATTATCGAACAGCGCTATGTCATGCTGACCGTAGATGCAATGCTCGGTGGCACGTACCGATCGATGCGCTTCGCCGAACCGCCCTACAACGCCTACTCCGTGCTCCGGTCAGAGTTCGATCGCTGGTTTGCTACCAAAGCGGAAGAGGCAGGGGCTGAAGTTTTCCCTGAGTTTACGGTTACCAATCTGCTCTTCGAAGACGGCAAAGTCGTTGGCGTGACGACGGGCGAGCCGGACGGCGAGCTCCTCGCACATGTCGTCGTGCTTGCCGATGGCGCAAACTCGCTCCTGGCGCAGCGGGCGGGCCTGCATCGCGAATGGAGACCGATCGAGCAAGCCCTCGTCGCCAAAGAATTACTCGCACTGCCTGCGAAAAAGATCGAGGACCGGTTTGCGTTGCCTTCCGGCATGGGCACAGCCCTCGAAATCTTCGGTGAATCGACTTGGGGCTTGCTTGGGTACGGATTTATCTACACCAACAAGGAGTCACTTTCGATCGGCACGGGCGGGCTGTTGGAGGACCTCATCCAATCGGGCAAGAACGTGAACGACATGCTCGATCGCTTTAAGAAACATCCCGCCATTGCACCATTGATTGCCGGGAGCGAAACGATCGAGTATTCGGCCCACTTGATTCCCGAAGGCGGGTACAAGAACTTACCTCGTTTGTATGCAGACGGTGTGGTTGTCGTCGGCGATGCTGCCGGTCTTGTGAACCCGCTCAATCGCGAGGGCGCTAACCTCGCGATGGTTTCCGGACAACTGGCCGCGAAAGCGATTGTCGAAGCGAAAAGCGACTTTTCGATCGCTACCCTCTCGCACTACCAAGAACTGCTCGATGAGAGCGTCGTGATGAAGGACCTTTACAAGATCCGCAACACGACCGATTTCGCCCACGAGCGCCCTCATCTCTTTAGCGACTACCCGCACGTGATGTCCGAGATCGCCCGCGAATACCTCACGGTCGACGGCGTACCGAAAAAGGACAAGCAAAAGAAAATTGCCAAGATAGTTTTCGGACTGCCGAAAAAGCGGTTGATCGATGACGCGGTAGGGGCCCTAAAATCGTTGACGTAATGTGGCGGGTATGCTGATCCGTTTCTTTTTGGCACCTCACAACTCACCCGAGTCGACTCTATGCAGCTTAGGCGAAGTGTGCCAAGATGGCACTTCCAGCAGAATCCCGCGTACTTTGCGCGGACGATCCGTCCGCGCATGCCCCGAGATTTGGAGATTGCCCAATGCGCGTCGCGCGCTCGTCGCTCCTCGTTGTCCTGCTTATTGTTGGTATGAGTGGTCTTCGGGCCGCGGCTCAGGAGAGCACGCCGGTTGCGTCGCCGATCGTCTCGCCACTCGCAGGTGAGGAACCTTATGATCCGGTGGCGCTCTACGAGGCGCTCTTACGCACGCAATTAGATCAACACGCTTGGCCCTCCGATGCCACGGGCGCGACCGCAGCGCCATGGGTGAACAGCGGCAACGCCGCGCTCGCGGGAACGGTCGCTGCGGTTCAAATCACCTTTGAGGGAAGTACGTCGGCGGGACTTGCGTTCGCGATCTATCCGACTGCTGCGGATGCGAAGGCCGGGCTCGACCGCGCGGCGACGCAAACAGGCGGTGTTGCGACCCCGGTTGCGACGCCAGAAGCCGCGACTGAGCCAACCGTCGTTCTCAATTACGGCAACTTCACGGTCTGCTTGATCCAAGTAAACAATGTGCTTGTCGATGGGGCTGGGCTCGATTCGGCTTCGGCTATTGCCATTGCCAGGGCCGGCGTCGAGCATGTGCGAAATGTCGAGGCAGTCCTCCCTCCGGGCGCCTCGACGCCTGAACCGGCGGCCGCTGCCTTCGGATCAGTCACTCCAGTACAGCTCAATCAGCGCTTGCAAGTCGCGCAATTCAGCGGGTCCGGCCTCCCTGCCGAACTAACAAACCCGCAGGTCACGCCATGGACGGGTGAGACCGATACCGATCTGGTGGGCACGGTCGGAGCGGCTTACGTAACGTTCACCGGCGGCGACAATCATATTGCGTATCTCGTTTTCCCTGACTCGACGGCCGCGGAGCTGCGGGTGATTGAAACGTCCGCCCAGGAACGCGCGAGCGGCGCAGACGTCACCGAACGAACCGACTTGACGTACCCGGCTGAGGTCGTCATCAATGGAGCCGATGTGCTGTGCGTGATGCAAGTCGATTACGTGCTGGTCGTCGCGAATGCGACTCTCCAGAACGGGCAGACCGATGCCGCGATCCAACAGGCAATCGCGCTGGCGCAGGCCGGCGCTGACCATCTCGTGAAAATCGCCACGGCTCCCTAACGAACAGCGAGAGGCAGATCGCTCGTGACCTTGCGCATCGGCATCGACGTGGGCGGAACAAACACGGACGCCGTCCTGATGGACGGTTTCCGCGTCGTCGCAAAGATCAAGACGCCGACGACCGAAGATGTCACAAGTGGAATCACGACCGCGCTGCGCCACATTCTCGGTTCGACGGTTTCCGGCCGCGATGACATCCGTGGCGTGATGATCGGCACGACCCACTTCACGAACGCCGTGATCGAGCGCAAGCGATTGCAACCGACGGCGATTATTCGCCTCGGGTTGCCGGCGACCTTGTCAATCCCGCCGATGATCGATTGGCCCGACGATCTTCGTCGCGTTGTGAGCGAGCAGATCTTCTTTGCCCACGGTGGATACGAATTCAATGGCCGGCAAATTTCGCCATTCGATCCGAACGAAATCCGATCGTGCTCCGAGCAAATCGGCAAACAAAGCACTCGAGCGGTTGCCGTCTCGTGCGTGTTCTCGCCGGTCAACAGCGATTTGGAACATCAGGCGGCTGAAATCGTCACGGAGGTACTGCCGGACGCAACGGTCACTCTTTCAAGCGAGATCGGCCGTATCGGCTTGCTCGAACGGGAAAACGCCGCGATTCTGAATGCTTGCCTCGGTGATCTCGCGCGGAAGACTGTTTCCGCATTCCGTGATGCCATCAAGAATCTTGGAATTACCGCACCGATCTACCTCACACAAAATGACGGCACATTGATGAGCGCCGATTACGCTGAGCGATTTCCAGTCCTGACCTTTGCCTCGGGGCCGACCAACTCGATGCGCGGCGCGGCATTCTTGTCGGGGCGCAAAGACGCCGTCGTCGTCGATATCGGTGGCACCACGTCGGACTTCGGCGCCCTGGTGAACAGCTTTCCGCGCGAAGCGGCAGTGGCGGTCGAGGTCGGTGGCGTGCGAACCAACTTTCGGATGCCGGATGTGACATCGCTCGGTCTTGGCGGTGGTTCCTTGGTTTCCGCGGATGGAATCGCCGTTGGCCCGCAGAGCGTCGGCCATCGGTTGGCTGACGAGGCGCTCGTGTTCGGCGGATCGACGCTGACCGCAACCGATATTGCCGTCGCATCTGGACGCGCTGACATTGGCGATCCAGGACGGATTGCCAGATTGTCACGGGCGCTTGTCGAACAGGCGCTCATGCGAATCGACAACATGATCGCGACTGGAATTGATCGCGTGAAAACGAGCGCCGATCCCGTTCCGGTCATTTTGGTCGGTGGCGGAAGCATCCTCGCCTCGCAGTCGATCGCGGGCGCGTCGGAGCTGATAAAACCAGATAATTTCGAGACTGCAAACGCAGTTGGCGCGGCGATTGCGCAGATTTCGGGCGAAGTGGATCGCGTGTTCTCACTTGCCGGACTATCACGTGAACGTGCCCTGGACGAAGCGAAGATTGAAGCCGTTGAACGGGCAGTGGCGGCTGGCGCGGATCCCACTTCTGTCCAAATTGTCGAGGTCGAGGATGTGCCACTTGCCTACTTGCCGGGAAACGCAACCCGAATTCGAGTCAAGGCTGTCGGCGATCTCAGCCTGGCCGCGGGTGTGATTTCCTAGTTCGCGTTAATAGGCATGGTCGTCGCTTGTTCAATCGGCGGTTCAGAGACGTTGCCCCAAACCCGCACTCGGTGATCGTCCTGCTCCCCGTCCCAAAGCAACTCCGTGCAGGTTCGCCGGAGAAGATTCTTCCAAATCTGAGCGTGCTCAAAGACCACCTCGTCCGAGCTGAAGAACTGAAAAATCGATTCCGACGCAATGAGAATGAGTTTCTTCTTCGCCCTGCTGAGTGCTACTGTCAGTCGCCGCGGATCGAGAATGAACTCACTGGTCGAGAGCAGAAATTGTGGGTCGCTTTCGGTCGCGCTGATCACAATCAGCGTGCGCTCGCCGCCTTGAAAACGCTCAACTGTGTCGATCGTGGAACCGCGAGGTTCGTCCGTTGCCTGGTCGATTTGCGATAGCTCGGGCAGAAGTTGTTGGAGGGCTGCGCGCTGCTTCCGATGCGGCACCACAATGCCGACTTCCTCAATCGCGTCGAACTGAGGCTTCGGTTGGGCTGCGAGCGTGTTGCCGATGCGGAGAACCAACTCCTGTTCAAACTCGTTCGCGACCTGACTTCGCGCTTCGTTATGAACGACAACGACAATCGGATGGTGAGGATCCAACACCGCGTCTATAAACGCGTTCCCGATGCTAGGCAAATCGAGGATGTCTTCTTTCTTTGAGTGGTAGGCGATACCATCTCGCGAATAAATTTCGCGACGAAGGAACTGCGCCATGTCCCTATGGAGGCGAAAGCTTTCTTGAAACCGAATGATCGGTGGTCTTGGTTCGTGCTCAAGCAGCGTCTCAAACAACGATCGATAGGATTTGAACTCCTTGAATGATCGCCGGGCCTCGTTTTCCCAATCGTGCTTGATGATCGGCGGCATTTGTCTGGGGTCACCGACAACAATGATTCGACCGTCGAGTTTGAGCGGAAGCGCCGCCATGATCGCCTCGGGCAACCCCATCTGCGAGGCTTCGTCGAGCACTAATGTGTCGAAGATTTCAAACCCGAAGATCGATTTCGAGCCGGCGAGATCCTTGAGCTGTCCGTAAATCCCGCCCGGCGTGCCCGCGCAAATCGCCCAGTGGTGCATCCTGATCACTTCAATGGGTCCCTGCGCATCCTTCGGACGGTTGCTTTTGCGACGAAGAGGAATTACGCCTTCTGCCGTATCGCCCCGGGGTTGAAAATGGAAGAGCGGGACGTCGAGTAATCGCTCGTCAAAGTGCGCTCGGAAACGCTCGGCGTCCCGTCTGTAGATTCTCCTCAGATCCTCTCTCACCTTGCGAACATTTTCGAGGAGCACGTCAATCGCAGCGTGCGTGTGGCAAGACAAGAGAACTCGCTGATCGAGCCCCGCGGCCATCGCGCCTTGGAGCAGCGCTAGAATGACATAAGCGGTCGTAAAACTCTTGCCGGTCCCGGGAGGACCTTGCACTAGCAAGATCGGCGTCGTGCCGTGATCGGTCAAGAACGCCTGCTTGCTTTCTTCGAATCCATGGAAATCACCCCGCCGGCGCAGCTCTTTGAGACCGGCGAGGAATCGAAGCTGAGCGTCATGAGCTATCTGCGGCCACGCGACCGGCTCGGTGCGCTCACCGGTCAAGCGTTGATAGAGCGCGTTTTGACCGCCGTCGATCAGGCCCTCGGTAACCTTCTTTTGCCAGAGTCCGATATAGTCATCGGGACTGGGGTCGATCGTGTACGAGACACCTGGCTCGAGTCCAACAGGGTGAGACGAAAAGACAAAACCTCCCGAACCGCCGCCGCCAAAATCTTGGAGCTCAATCTCCGCGAATGCACTTTTGGCGACGCCGGTGCCTTCGCGCTCGACCTTTATGCGCTTGAATCGGGCGCGTTCGCCATAGAGAAGCGATTTCGGTGTGGGCGTAAACGGTCGTTGTTCCGCAGCTGGGAGCCGGCTATCGACCATCCATCGCTCTCGCAGAACAACTGAGCTGCCGGGGCCGAAGTCCGAGATGTTGATCGCTTCATCGATGCCGCATTCCCAGCCGGACGTCTCGAAACGAAGTCGAACCATCATTCCTTCCTGACTCGTTTTCGTCGCTGCCATTTGCTCCTTCGACCGAGAAAATCGTTCGCCTGGATTTTCATCCTCGAACTTCTGCTTCATCTCTTCCCGGAGCTTGCGACGGCGCGCGTTCTCGCGGATCTGTGCCGCGACGCTCGGCAATTGATCAGCTTCCTCGTAGCGGACGACGAGCGTCTGGCCCGCGAGCACGCGTTTTTCGGGGGTGGCCAGCCGCTCCCGTTTCCATTCGGCGAGATCGACGTGCCGTTCAATAACCACGAATTCATCGAGGGCGTGGGCCAATGTTCGCGCTGAAGATTCGAATGCTGCGAGATCCGGCAGGTGAAACGAGGTCTTCGTGGTGTCCTTGTTCTCTTTTAAGTCCTTGGCGATGTACTCCATCGCTTCGAGCCGGCGGCGTTCAAAGGCAATCACGATTTCTGGCGTGATCTCGGCGAAGGCAATGTCTGCGGATTCCTGCCGCAACTCGCCCCAAGCCGCGTATGGATATTCCAACGGGATCAGACTGCTGAAGCGCGCCCGGCCCGTGTAGAATGATGTGTCATCGGCGGGTTGATCGTCGTCTCGATTGAGCCGCATTTGCGAATCAAAGCATCCCCGCCGGAAGAGATTCCGGAAATGCAGCGGCTTCTTCCAATCGAACCCGCGGTATGCCGCAACGCTCATCAACGACTGACAGAGGATGGGAAAGTTCTTTTGAGCCGCGATTTCACCGTCGAGAAATGTGATCAACGATGAATCAAATGCGGCCATCTGGGTCACGAAGTCGTACAGTGGCGTGGCGCTCAAGATCGTCGTTGCGTGCCTACCAAGGCCTTCCAGCAACCGTCTTTGCGTGAACTCGTCGTAAAAGATGAGGTGGATCGGGGCGTTCAACTCGCCGTTTTCATCTGGTGAAGCGACTTCCGCAACGGTCTTCAACGTCTCCATGATCCATGTTTCAAACAGCTCGGCCTCGGTGGCGTCGTCGGGCGAATGCGGGGCAAGGTGAACCACGGATCGATGCCGTTCAGCTGCCTCAATGCCTCGATCGGCCGCCGACACAAGCGCGCCGAGCAGATAGATGCGGTCAGTCACGTAGTCGTGCTGGGCGTCAAGATAGATCCGAACGAGATTTGGATTGTGCACGGCGTCGCAATAGGGCAGCGATCCGTATCCCGACTCCGGGATGTATGACAACGTTTGGATGTCTTCCTTTTGATGCCGGCGATATTGGCGAGCCCGGTGGATGAATTCATCTAAACGCGAGCCAACACCCCAGGTGGTTACAAGCCGTCCGACTTCGGCCTCGCGCTCAGGAGTTGTGACTAGTGCCAGCTCTGAATCTTCCTTGACTAGATCCTTGAGGTGAGCGAGCGAGCTCGACGTTTCGATGCCGTTTCGCTGGAACGCTGTCTTCTCGGTCTGATTGAGGTACGGGATGAGCGAAAGGTCGTCGTTGAACGCGCACCATTTGAGACAAAAGGCGTTGTACTGACAGGCATCGCACACGTACGAAAGATGAAACGGCAACTGCGCGAACGGAGCTTCAACGACCTTCGACGAAATCGATTGCTGCGAAATGACGAGGTCGTGGACCGCGTCCACGAAGTCCTGTACGTTCAGGACACGCTCCAGCACCGCGCGCTTGGTCGCAAAGAATTGCTCAGCAGCACGTTTGCCTTCAGCCAACTCTTCGGCGAGCGCCTCGTTTTCATGTCTTGGTCCCTCGAAAAGAACCCCGAGCTGAATGTCCCGAGCAACCACTCCGTGACTCGAAAGGACGTAGCTCAACATCTCGCGATAAAACGCGACTTGAAGCTTGTGCTCGACCGTTGCCGCTGCGGACTTCTTGATGTCGACAATGAAAACGTCAAGCGATCCATCAGCGTCGCGCTCAAAGTGGATCAGGTCGCAGTCGCCAGTGATGAGCCAGTCGCCCAACATGGCTTCTAGTCGTGGCTGCGTGAGGATGACCGTCTGCCCTGGCAACAAGTCGCGGGCGACCTGGGCAACGGAGTCGTTGTCCGGCAAGCGGCGGCCACCGCCCGGCGCGACCTTCGCGAAATCGATTCGATGCAGCGACCGGTCGATATCGGCGTAGATCGCGTCTTCGAATTCCTCGCCGGCGCGAGTCAACATTTGCGGCGCCGATTGCAACGGTGTGCCGAATTGGTCGAACGCTTTTCGCCCTTGCGCCCGCTCGAAGAGCCGGAGCCGGAGAAACCGCCGACATTGATCGGTGTGCAGAAAGCCGGATATATCGGTCGGCGCGATTCGTCGATGCACACCATCGGCCGGAGAGATCAAAAATTCGGGTTCTCGTGCCATTGCCCGACTCATCTGATTGTGTTGACGGACTCATTACTTTGCCCACAATGATACGCCGTTGCGACGAACTGATTTGAACATTGTGACTTACACGACACGTGAACATAGATATAATCGCCCGGCTATGATGCCAGTCCTTCAGACGAAGGCTGGAGATTTCAGGAGGGAAACAGTGGCTGAATCAGTGCTTGACGGACTTAAGTGGCGATCGATCGGTCCATTCCGCGGTGGGCGCAGCGTCGCCGTCGCTGGCGACCCGAACGAGATCGCGGTGTTCTATTTCGGTTCCACCGGCGGCGGCGTGTGGAAAACCACCGACGGCGGCCAGTATTGGCACAACGTCTCCGATGGCTTTTTCAAACGCGCCTCGGTGGGCGGTCTCGCCGTCGCGCATTCGGATCCGAACGTGATCTATGCCGGCATGGGCGAGGCGACGATTCGGGGCAATGTTTCGCATGGTGACGGCATGTATCGCTCGACCGACGCCGGCAAGACCTGGACCCATTGCGGACTTGCAGCGACGCGGAATATCGCCAAAGTCCGTGTCGATCCGCGCGATCCCAACACGGTCTTCGTGGCAGCGCTCGGGCATGCCCATGGCCCGAATCCTGAACGCGGGGTCTATCGCTCGACGAATGGCGGCGAGACCTGGGACCTCGTTCTCAGCCGAGGCGAAGACGCGGGCGCGTCCGACTTGCAACTCGATCCCCGTAATCCCCGGATCGTCTACGCCGGTTGCTGGGAGGCGAGGCGTGGCCCGCATTATTTGACCAGCGGTGGAGCAGGTGGCGGGCTCTTCAAATCGACCGATCGTGGCACAACCTGGACCGACCTGACCCACAACCCGGGCTTGCCAAAAATGACCATCGGCAAGATCGGCTTGGCTGTTTCACCCGCCAAGGATGCACGGGTTTGGGCGATCGTCGAGGCAGAGAAGGGCGGCGTCTTTCGCTCCGACGATGGCGGCGAAACCTGGACACTCCTCAACGAACAACGCGAGCTCCGTCAACGCGCCTGGTACTACTCGCACATTTGCGCGGACCCGCTCGATCCGGAAACGGTCTGGGTGCTGAACGTCGAACTCTACAAGAGCATCGACGGCGGCAAGACATTCGAGCGCGTGCCGGCTCCACACGGCGACAACCATGATTTCTGGATTGATCCCGCAAACCCGCAGCGGATCATTCTCGGCAACGACGGCGGGGCCACGGTGTCGTATAACGGCGGCCTTTCATGGTCATCGCAATACAACCAACCGACGGCCGAGATGTACCACGTGACGACCGATGGTCGGAACCCTTATCGGGTGTACGGCGCACAGCAGGACAACACGACGATGTCGGTGCCCAGCCGGTCGAATTACGACGTAATAACAATGACCGAATACTACGAGATCGGCGGCGGTGAGAGCGGTTATATTGCCGTCCGTCCCGACAATCCAAACATCGTCTTCGCGGGCAACTACATGGGTCAGTTGACGCGGTACGACCACAGCACCGGCCAACTGCGCTGGATTACCGTTTGGCCGGAGGAATATTCCGGCTTCGGCGCCAAGGACTACAAATACCGGTTTAACTGGACTTCGCCGACGGTCCTTTCGCCGCAGAATCCGAATATCCTCTACTCCGGCGGCAATCACGTCTTCCGATCGGAAGACGAAGGCTCAAGCTGGACTCAAATCAGCCCGGATCTTACTCGCGCCGATCCGTCCACGCTTGAGTCGTCGGGCGGTCCAATTACAAAGGACAATACCGGGGCCGAGGCCTACGCGACCGTGTTCACCGTCGCGGAATCACCGAAGAAGACGGGCGTACTCTGGGCGGGCTCGGACGATGGACTGGTGCACGTTTCCCAGGACGGCGGGAAGAAGTGGAAAAACGTCACACCGCCCGATCTCCCCGAGTGGGCACTGATTAGCATCATCGACGCCTCGCCGCACGACGCAGGGACCGCGTTTGTTGCCGCCACGCGCTACAAGTTAGACGACTTCAACCCGTATCTGTACAAAACAACTGACTTCGGCAAGACCTGGAAAAAAATCGTCAACGGCATCGCGGAAAACGATTTCACGCGTGTCGTGCGCGAAGACCCAAATTACCCGGGATTGCTCTATTCCGGTACCGAGACAGGCATCTATGCCTCGTTCGACAACGGCAATCAGTGGCACCGGTTGGGAGGAAACTTGCCGGTGGTGCCGATCCACGACTTCGTGTTTGCGCACAATGATCTCGTCGTGGGCACCCATGGCCGGTCATTCTGGATCCTCGACGACCTTACCCTACTGCATCAGATCGCCAAAGACGGAAGCGGCCCTGCCGTGAAATCGCGGTTGTTCAAGCCACGAGTCGGCCATCGCTACAGCCGGTCCGGCGGGTTCGGGAGTCCACCGGTGCCTGGAAAAAACTTCACGTTCGCCGGGGGCATGATGCCGGCGTACATGTACGAAAAGACGCCTGAAGGCGAAGAGAAGCGGACGTATCTCGACGCCGGCGAGAATCCGCTGGTCGGTGTTTTGGTTCACTACCAGCTCACCGAGGAGCCTAAACAGCCGATCACGCTCACCTTCATGGACAAGGCAGGCAACGAAATCCGCACCGTGAAGAGCAAAGAATCAGACAAGGAAGAGGTGAAAGAGGAGGACAAGCCCTTCCCACCTGAAGGACCGGATGCAGAAGCGGCGAAGGAAGAGGAACCATACGTCTCAACCAAGGTTGGGCTCAACCAATTCGCCTGGGATATGCGGCACGCGAATGCAACGAAGATCGCATCCAAAGGTGGACACCAACCAGATCGAAAGGGCCCGGTGGTTCCTCCTGGCGAGTATCAAGTGCAACTGAAAGTCGGCCCTGAAACGTTCACCGAGCGCTTCGAAGTGGCGAAAGATCCACGAATCTGCATCTCGCAAAAAGACCTGGAAGCTCAATACGCGCTCGCTATGAAAATCCACGACAAACACAACGATTTGAACAAGGCGATCAACCAAATCCGGGCGATGCGTGGGCAAGCCGAGTCGTGGGCAAGACGGGCGAAGGAGGAGGATGAGAACTCGGCAGTAATCAAGGCGGCGAAAGAACTCTCCGACGCCGTGGGCGAAATCGAAGGCGAGTTGATGCAGGTCAAGATTCAGAGCGAACAGGACTCGCTGAATTTCCCAGTCAAGCTCAACGCAAAGCTGAGTTTCCTCGGTGAGACGCTGCAGATGGCGGACGCCGCGCCGACGGCGCAGGACGTAGCGCTCTACGAGGAACTGGCGCAGCGGATCGACGACCAAGTGGCGGCCTTGAAGAAGGCGACTGGAAACCAGCTCAAGAATCTCAACAAAGCCATCGAAAAGGCGAATATCCCGCCTGTGGGTTAATTCGATTGAGGCTAGCAACCCTCGCTCGCCGCGCTGCGGCAGCCCCCTCCCTTGTCATAAGGGGAGGGGGAGAGTCCGAATGCTCAGCCCATACCTTCGCCCTGATGCGCAGGGCACGACTGGTGGCGACAGCGGTTAGAACAACTCCAGTGAGTAAACTTTTACTTTACTAAATTGAATGTCATGCCGCAAATCTGCACTCGCGGTACGCCTCGGATTTGTCCTGAAACCCTCAATCAGCGACGCGGGAGAAGGTCAGGTTGCTTGTGGGCGGCGCGTCAGTATCGTTCCTCTACGCGTGGCCTGCGGGACCGACTCCTGTCTCCAGAGAGCATTGTTCTTGGCCCAGAATGTGCGCAGAGAGACGTGAGATAAGCGTGAAAGGAGGAGGTATGAATACTGCCACGCTGACTCAGATTCGCGAACATATGCCCGTCGTATGTTCGAACGACGCACAATTCGGAGTCGTCGACCACGTTGAGGGCCAATACATCAAACTGTCCAAGGACGGATCTCCAGACAAGCAACACCACTGGATCCCGATCGGTTGGGTAACTTTTGTCGACGACAAGGTACATGTCGACCGCCCTGGTGACCAAGCGATGCGCGAGTGGTTGAATTCTCCGCCTTCCAGCATGTAAGGCCGAGACGTCGATTCCGAACGCGATGAAGCCGCGGCCGGGCAAGAATATTGCCCGGCCGCTTTTCATCCTCCGAGACGACTGGGAAGAGCCGTTGTCATACGAGTTTTGTGGAATGGTGAAGTGAAGCAAACGATGCTTTGAACGATTCACGCGACAATGTTCTGGCACCTTAAGGATTTGGATCTTGAGACGCGCCCGGCGCTTGCCAGTGGATTTGCCTAGGATGTCCGCTACGTTTCTTCCAGATATACGCGAAATCACGCATGAACAGACCTCCGAATGCTGTCACGATACGGACATTGATGTGGTGGGGACGCAAGTCGCGACGGGGAGAAGCGTGATTGCAAGGCGCTATCACGGAGGAACGATGAATATCAGCGCGGATATCGCCTCCATTTACGAACAGCTTGGCGGAAGCGATAGACTCGAAGCCGTCGTCGATCATTTCTATCGTCGAGTCCTGGCCGATGATTCGGTCAGTCCGATCTTTGCCAACGTCGAAATGGACCGACTGCACAGGCATCAGACGCAATTTCTCACCTATTTGCTCGGTGGTCCTAACCTGTACAGCGGCCGGAGCATGCGCATCGCTCATCAGGGATTAGGCATCACCGAAGGTCAGTTCGATACCGTCGCCGGTCATCTCATCGACTCCTTGGTCTCGTTCAACGTTCCGGCTGAAGTGACCGATCAGGTCATTGATCGAGTCGCTGATCTCAAAGGCGAGATTGTCGAACGGTAAGAACTCACTTCAGTTGCCTTTCAGGCTCGGAGTCGCGCCCTCTCGAATCCAGGAGCCAGCGAAGTAGTTCAATTGATGGTGTGTTTGTCCGGTAATCGGCGCTAATAAGCGGACTCGGGCGCCGGCGTCCTTTGAGCATGTCAGGTTCTGGAGATGAGTCTGTCTACGATCGAAGGAGTTCGTTCGCGACGGCAACAACCTCTTCGGCGGAGACATCGCTGACGAACGACGGATGGTGGTTGCAGCGCCGCGCGGCGCGGTCGATGCCGCAGACGGGACAGGTGACGCGCCACGCGATGATCGGCCGGTGGCGTGCCGTCTCGATCGGACCCGCGGGGATCATGTTGAAACACCAATAGATCCCAATCGTGGCCGCGCCCACCGCCGCCGCCAAATGCAGCGGACCGGAGTCGTTGGAAACAACGAGTGCGCACCTCGAAAGCAGTCCGGTGAGGCCACTGAGCGTTAGGCATCCGGTCGTGTCCTCGGCGTCGCTCTGCATTGCTCGCCGAATTGCCGCCTCGAGCGGCCGGTCCTGTTCCGCGCCTGTGATTACGATGCGCATGCCTTCGCCGGCTAGGGCTTCACCTACGGCCGCAAATCTCGCCGCCGGCCACTGGCGCTCCGGATCGCCTGCCCCGGGGTTGAGCGCAACCATTGGCCGATCGTCGTCTGCTATGACGCGGCGCGATTCCTCGAGATCGGCTGTAGTGACAGCGAGGCGCGGGGCAGTGATGACCGGTGTAGCGCCAATGAGCCGTATGAGCTCCAGGAGCCGCAAGACTTCGTTCTGCCAGTAGACGTGGGGGGGCCAGTGGTCGAGCGGTACGGCATCAGGAGTCTTCAGTCCAATCGTCAAGCGCGCCTCTAACCGGCGGGCGACCGGGTTGGAATTGCGCCCTCCACCATGGCACTGCAGCGCAACATCGAAGCTTTCGTCAACCATGCGTGCAAAAAACGCATCGAGCTCCGCCGAATCGGCACAAGCATCCGGGGTTTCTCCAACGCCCGGGATCGGAGGCACGACGACGACGCGGTCAAAAGGACCAGGCCGGCCGGCTAGGAAGTCTTGATGCCAAGCTTTTCCGAGCAAAACGATTTCGGCGCCGCCGTATGTCGCCCGTATCGCCTCAAGCGCCGGTAGGGTAAAAACGAAATCGCCAATCCCGCTGGCGCGGAGCACGGCGATCTTGCGGACATCCGGAACGAGTTCCATCGCGTGTTGTCAAATACTTGGTTATGGCCAGCTGGGCTCGTTGGGTGGCGTGACGACCAGTTCTTGGATGACCGATCCCGCGGGCCGGCTAACAGTGAAGAGGATTGTTTCCGCCACGTCCGCTGGATCTTGCAAGGTGGCGGGGTCTGGAAGTGGAATTCCTTGCTCGGCGAAGCGGTCGAAGAACCTGGTCCGCATCCCGCCTGGAATCAACGTTGTTACGCAAATACCGTCGCGGCGGCCTTCAGCGCTCAGCCCGCGCCCGAATCCGAGCAGACCGAACTTCGAAGCGTGGTAGGCGGAGGCGCCCGACCATGCCCGCACCGCCGCCGTCGAAGCGACGTTGACGATGTGGCCGCCCCCCTGTCGTTTCATCGCCGGCCAAACGGCCTTGGCGATGAGAAAGGGCCCTCGCAGATTCACTGCGATGACCTGGTCGAACTGCTCAACTGTCAACTCCTCGAGCGGATAGGTATGGTCGATCCCAGCGCAGTTAACGGCGACATCGATCCGGCCGAATTCATCGAGGACCGCCGCAACCGTCCGCGCGACTTCTTGTGCATTACTCACATCGCAGGAATAGCCGACCTCGCGACCGCAATCGCAGCTCAGTTGCTCGATCTTTGTCGCGTCGATGTCTAGGCTAGCGACTGCATAGCCCGCTTTCGCGAACGCAAAAGCGGTCGCCGCGCCCAATCCACTGCTGGCGCCCGTGACCAGTGCAGTCTTGAACGCTAGATCTTTGTTCGACATGACTTTCTCCGTTCGGCCCTGCGTCAACTCGTGGCTACCTTCGCCGCCGGCAAGATTTCGCCCCAACGCACCGCCTCGTAGAGGGTTGCAGTCTTTTCTGCCACTGTACGCCACGTAAACTCGCGCTCTACACGGCGCCGGCCCGCGGCGCCCATGCGTTTGCGACGAACGGGACTAGAGAGCAAGGCGTGCAACCCGGCTGCCAGCGCTTCCGGCGAACGCGACGGCACTAAGAGTCCTGTTTCGCCGTGGCAAACCGTGTAAGAGATGCCACCGACGTTTGAACCGACGACCGGCCGGCCGCAAGCCATCGCTTCCAGTGGAGTCAATCCGAAGGGCTCGTACCACGGCGTCGTCACCATCACATCGCCCGCACAGTAGTAGTCGCATAACTCTTCGCGGTCGCGTTTGCCCGTCAGAAGCACGCGATCGGCCACACCAAGTTCCTCCGCCAATTGCCGCACTTCGCCGATCTCAGGAGTAATCGCCGGGTCTGGTAGGCGACTCTCACCGCCGACGACGAGCAGTTTGACCGGAGGCAAACCATTGTCGCTCGCGCCAAGCAGCGCCAACGCGCGCACCACGCTGCGAACGTCCTTTCGTGGCAAGAGCCTGCCGACGTAAACAAGAACGAGGTCGTCCTCGCTGAGTCCGCAGTCGATCCGGTGCCGTGCTTCACGATGGTCAACAGGTCGAAAAACATCGGCGTCAACGCCATGCGGAATCGTTTCAAGGCATGAAGGGGGAGCATCATAATCCTCGATCAACTCCTGCCGCTCGCTTGGACAGGTTGCGATCACTCTGTCCACACTGCGGACGATTGCCCGCTCGACTGCAATTCGATCCTGAGGACTCGTGTCCGCCGCGCCTTGCTGGCGACGCTTGGTCGCGCCCAACGCATGAAAGAGCTGGACGGCTGGGATTCTGAAAATTCGTCGCAACTCGGTGGTGACCCAACCAGACATCCAGAAGTTGCCGTGGACCAGCTCGTAGCGGACTCCATCACGGATAGCAAAACGGATCAACTCGTCACGGAATGACGGCATCAGGGGCCAGAGATCGTCCTTACGAACGAATTGGGCCGGCCCGGCCGGGAGATTGATGATCCGCACGCCTGGAGCCCAGTCGTCGACGTGCGGCGCATCCACGTTGTCGCGGCGGGTGAAGATATCGACTTCAAATCCGAACCGTCCTAGACAACGGGAGATCTCGTCGACATAGACATTTTGTCCACCGGCGTCTTCGCCGCCAAGCAGCGCTGCCGGACTCGCATGTTCACTGATGAGCGCGATTCTCATGTCCTCGACCTCACTCATCCACCAGGGCGGCTAGCAGCGACGCATCTTCATCTGAAACGAGCTTTCCGCCGGCCGATCGCCCTAGGTTCAGGGCCAGTTCGAATGTCGCATGCCAATCTCGCGCGAACCGCGCGAAACCAAAACGTCGCCTTGCCAATTCGCGCGCGTTTTGTCCGAGGCGGCGAGCGTGATCAGGATCGGCCAGTAGCTTGCGCATCCCCTCAACGAGTGCGTCGAGATCACAGGAAACGTAGCCGTTGACGCCGTTCTCGATCACGGTTGGCAGTTCTGTTGTTGCGAGCGCGACGATCGGGCAGCCGATTGTCATAGCCTCAATTACTGCGAGCGGCAGACTCGTGTAGCGAATTGGACTGAATAGAAAGCGATAGTCCGCGACACGCCGGTGGAGACTGCGATACGGGATATCGCCGAGGCCACCGATTTCCTCGCTCTCCATGCCAACGAGGTCGAGCGGTACGCGCTCACGGGCCTGAAGGAAGAGGTCGCAGCCCGTCAGCCTTCCCCGTCGACACAGCCCGTTGACGATGGTGATCCCGCGAGGGGTCTCGCCGTTGTAGCAAATCGTGGGATCGATAGCGACGCTATGCTCAATCACCCGAACAGGCGTGGTGCCGGAATCCCACATCAAGCGATTGAAATGCGTTACGTGAACGAGGAGGAGATCGCGGTCGGCAACGGGATGACGGCTATCAACCGGATGCGGGCGAGGAATGTTGTGCTCAAGATAGATCGCTGGCAATGTCCGTTGCCGCTCGCCAAGGATTTCGGCTGCATCGTCATGGAGATTCCTCGGCGTTTGGTAAATGACGAGATCCAAGTCAAGATCTTGCACAAAACTGTCTGGAACTTCGTGGACCCATGGCGGAAGATCGTACCCAGCGCGACCGCCGTAACCCTCCGGCGCACCCGGCTTGATCGGCAGATACCAGTCGTGCTCAATGCGGCAGAGCGCGTTCAAGTAGCTGCCGTGGATGTGCCAAATTAGGATTTTCAACCGTCCCATACGGTCTCCAACTGCCTTGGCGGATGCGCGGGTGACGCTTGGTGAGCGCGGGAAGGCTCGATGCGGGCTTGCTTCAATGCCTCGAGTTTTCGACTGCACACTGCAAGCACCGGATCGACCGGAAGCTCCGCGAGAGCGGTTGCCTCATTGCGCGTTCCGCCCCCGATCGTTACGGCATCAATCACGGTGTGGAGCGACCTATCCAACGGTGCCCAGCGATTCGGTCGCGCGAACCCGAAGAGCACGACGCTTGGCGCGCGTTTCGCCGCCGCGACATGCGATGCGCCGGTATCGTTGGTGACAAGAAGATCGAGTCCCGCGATCACCGCCGCGAACGCCCCGAAATCGGTCTGACCGATCAGATCAAGCACGGGGGCGCGCAAGTGACGCTTAATCGCGCGACCGATAGGCTTATCGTCAACATTGCCAGTGAGGATCAGTCGGGCGCCGAAGCGGGCATACAGTTCATCGGCGAGTACCGCGAATCGCTCCGCTGGCCAGCGCCGGCGCGGATCTTTGGCCCCGGCATGGAGGGCAACGATCGGACCTCCTGACCCCGGCAGAGCGCGAAGCAACGCGTGGGCGTGCTGTTCTTCATGCCTCGACGTCGGAAACTCAAGCGCCGTGTCGCTCGCGCTTGCGTCCACGAGACTGACAAGACGGAGGCAGCGAAGGATTTCGCTCTCGTCTTCGATCCAGGGGACAGTCGCAGTCATGTAGCGATCGCCTGCAATGCCAAAGCCGATTGTTTCTTGGGCACCAAGAGCGGCGACGAGCTCATTCGTGCTGCGCCCGCTCCCGTGCATCTGGATGGCGAGGTCATACCTCTCTTGGCGGCATGCCGCGAAAAACTGCTCGGTTCGTTGCTCGTCGTACGGCACTTCCGGCAGGTCGCGAAATCCAGGCGAGGGCTGCAAGCGATCGAGGTAGGGCAGGCGGTCGACCAGGTCTTGCGCCCACGGCAGACCGATCAACGTGATCTCGGCGTTGGGGAAGCGTTGGCGAAGAGCTCGCATCGAGGGCACAGAGCAGAGGAGGTCGCCGAGATACAGCGCCCGCAAGATGATGACCCGCCGCGCGTCGAGCGAAGCCAGCGCTGGATGCCTCATGCAGCATCCTCCGCAACCGCGGAGAGCGTCTGTTCTTGCGGCGAGTTCAAAAGTTCGATGATGGCTGAACTAATCTCTTCGGACGCCACTTCAAGGCACATTTGATCAATCGGACAGTCAAAGAGATAGCAAGGTGTACAAGCGGTCTCCCGGCGCAGGAGCCGGCATCGCGACGACCGTGGTTGCCACTGCGAGACCAGATCGGTGCCGGCATAGAGCACAACGAGCGGCGTCCCGACGGCATCCGCGAGATGGAGCGGCAGCGTGTTGCCGCAAACGACAACCCGTGCCTTCTCGATCAGCGCCGCGAACTCGGGCAGTGTGGTTGCCCCGGAGAGCACCGGCAATCCGACTTCGCAGGCAAACGTCGTCAGCCACGCCTGCTCACGTTCGCTGCCGGTTAAGAGGAGTCGAAATCCCCGGCCACTCAAATCAGTAAGAGCTGGTCTCAACCGGTCGAGGGGGAGGCGGCGCGCCCGAGCGCTCGCGCCAGGATGGACTAAAACGAAGCCCTCATTAGGATTGAGGTCCGCGGTGGCGACGAGCTCGGTAGCCCGATTCCGGGCCGAATCGGGAATGAAGATTCGGAGCCGCCGGTCGCGAACGGTAAATCCAAGGTACTCGACAAGCCGCAGATTTCGTTCGACCTGATGAATATCGACCGGGGCGCCGCGCAGCTCATCAGTCAATGTTGCGCCGCCGAATTCGGTTGATTCGCCCGCGCGCAAGGGGATGCCGGCGAGATAACAGACGTAGCCAGGAACGTGCGGTGTCTGACTGAATGAGGTGAAAATGAGCGCGCCGTCGAATCCGCGTCGTTGCAGCAACTCGATCAATTGCCGGTCGCGTTGGGGATCGCTCGTCGAACGACCCAAATCCTGCCAGACCGGACGCCAGACAATCACGTCGTCGACCCAAGGCAACAGCGCCGACGCTGATTCGCCGGCGGGAGTCGCCAGGAGCGTAAGGTGGACAGCAGGCGCCGACTCCTTCACCGCCCGCAAAGCGGGTCCGAGCATGATCACGTCTCCGGCGTTATCGAGCCGCACTGCCAGCAGGTTCTTCGCATCCAGCCAACCGCTCATGGCACCTCCGCAGCAGGACCGAACGCGGGCACTGAACCTTTGGAACTTCCATCGATCGAGGCGCCGGTGCTGCAGGCGTCGAGGATCTCCGCCGCGGCGGAAACCACCTGCTCGGGCGAGACAAGCCGTAAGCACTCATGCCCGAAGGGGCAGATGCGGCTGTAGCAGATCCGGCACGGGACATCGTGGTTTAGCAGACGGTGTGGAACTCGCCAAGGTCCCCACTGTTCGGGAGGGTTTGTCAGCGCGAAAAGGGCGACCACGGGCGTTTTCAATGCCGACGCCATGTGCATCGGCCCGGTGTTGTTCGTCACGATCAAGTCTGCGGCCTGAATCAGCGCAGCGAACTCGGCAAACGAGAAATCGCCGGCCATGGGCTGCACCGATCCGCGAATCGACAGCGGCAGATCGTCTGTTATCGCTGCGACAAGATCACGCTCGTCGTCACTCCCCGTGACGATGACGTGCGCATCGAACCAATCGGCCAAAAGCGCCACAACTTCCTTAAACTGATCGAGGTGATACGTCCGCGCCGGCATGCTGCAACCAGGGTGGACGACGACGAGCGGATCTTGGCGCGCCGACTTTAGCGGATCGGACAGGGACGCTAACCAGCGTTTTGCCCGCCGCGAAGCCCTCAACGGAACGCGAAGGACGAGATCGGTCTCCGTAGTCGAGAAGCCGACGGCGCCAACGAGGTCTAAGCCGCGCTCGACTTCGTGCATGGGCCAGTCGGGATGCCGGTGCCGCGTCGTCAAGAGCGAACCGGGGCCGTCGATCGATGCTGCGAGTCGAAGTGGGATGTCAGCCAAATAGCAGAAGTACGCTGCTGGCAGTGAGCTTTGCCGATACGAGGTGAAGATCACCGCTGCATCAAACTGCTCCGCGCGAAGAGCCTCGATCACGCGGCGTTCGCGCTCGCTGTCGTGCGGCAGCCGAGACCATGGATCGACCCATGGTGCTTCGTAAACGATGACGTCGGCGAGGTCGGGATTGAGCAGTCCTGCCTGCGCACCGACCGGTCCGGCGAGTAGCGTGATCTCGGCCTCGGGAAGCGAGGTCTTGATCGCGTGGATCGCGGGAGTCGCGAGGAGGACGTCACCGAGATTGTCGAGCCGCACGGCCAAGATGCGCCGGACTTCTTGCCACCGCTCGGCGATCACTGGGTCGCCTCGATCAGACCATCGGACGCTAACATGACAATCTTCTGAATGACGTTCGTGGTACTGCGCCCTTCGACAAGGGAGAGGATTTCAACCCGTGCTCCGATTTGGTGAACGGCCTCAATCTCCGGCAGAGCTTCCTCGGAGTAGTCTCCTCCTTTGACGTGGACATGCGGCCTGAGAGTACGGATGAGATCGGCGGGCGTGTCTTCCGTGAACAGAATCGCGTGGTCAACTGGATCGAGCGCGGCCACGAGTGCCAAACGATCCCGCTCATGGTTTATCGGCCGTGCGCTTCCTTTGAGCCGCCGCACGCTCTCGTCGCTGTTGATGCCGACGACAAGGACGTCTCCGAGCCGTTTGGCGCGCTGCAGGATGTGGACGTGGCCCGCGTGGAGGATGTCGAACACGCCATTCGTGAAGACGATGGTTTTACCCGCAAAACGCTCGGCATCAAGAATCACGGCGAGCGTCTTGAGTGACGTAGTCGGCGCCGATTCGTCAAGGCTGACCCGACGGAGCAAGTCTTGCTGCCGCACGGCGCTTGTCCCACGTTGCGTCACCGCGATCCCGGCTGCGTCGATACCGACCCGCGCCGCCTGGGTCGCACTTGCGCCGCTGGCGAGCGCAAGCGCCATCGCCGCTGTGAAGGTGTCGCCCGCACCCACATCTCCGGCGTGTCGAACCGGACGCGCAGGGAGATGGACAGCGCCGCCCTCCTGACTGATCAGCATGACCCCGTCTTGGGCGAGCGTAATTGCGGCATATTTCGCGTCAATCAACTCGAGGAGACGCCGACCGACCTGCTCAGCTCGGGCAGTGTCGACGCGCGTCAGTCCTGCGGGTCTTGTTCCATCGGCAGCCGCGCAAGCTTCGGCGAAGTTAGGGGTAATAACGGTTGCGCCCACGTCGGAGAACCGCCGCACGTCCTTAGCGTCGACCGCAAATACCTTGCGATTCTTGGCATGAAGGCGTCCTAACCAGGCGATCACGTCGTCAGAAACCGCGCCGTAGTCGTAGTCTGGCACGACAACGAGATCGCAGCGCGGAAACGCTTGCTCTATGGCTAGGAGCATTTGCCGCCGGCCGGTCGCGCTGCAGGTTTGCGTCTCGCCCTCATCCACACGCACGACATAATGGTCGTCGGCGAGAATTCGTGTCTTGCAAAGTGTTGCGCACTCGGAATCTTCGACCAACCAACGATCGTCAACCTGTCGGTCTCGCAGCGCGGCTCGCAACTCTTCGGCAGCGTGATCGCGCCCAACAAGGCTGACAAAGACAACATCGGCTCCGAGGGCGCGGAGGTTGACCGCGACGTTGGCCGCTCCGCCTGGTTCATGGTGTTCCCCGGCTTTAAGGAGGACCGGCACCGGCCCTTCCTTGCAGAGCCGGGTCGCGCCACCTTCGATGTAACTATCGAGCATGGCGTCGCCCACCACGAGGGCCCGTAACCCTTGGAATCCACGGACGATGTCGACAGTGGTCAATGCAGTCTGCGCCATGGCGGTTCTCTCTGTATGCGTGTCGCGGCTGCCGTCAACTCGACGTCAGCCCGCGGCGCTCGGTCCCATCTAGGAGGCTGATAGCGAAGATCGGCACGTGGTCGAAAGCCTTCGACGGTCTGGATGATTCGAAGGGCATGGACAGTATTCCGGCCCACGTAGGTCGGGCAGCGGACCGGTGACTCAGGCAGTCGCTCGGTGTCGAGATCGACGAGTACAGTGCGGCATCCAGCGCGGTTGCCGGCTTCGACATCGTCGAGGATGTCGCCGACGAACCACGAGCGCGCCAGGTCCAGATCGAGGTCAGCGGCAGCGCCGACAAGCATGCCCGGTCGCGGTTTCCGGCAGTCGCATGCGATCGCGAGTTCGGCGACTTTTCCTTCGGGGTGGTGCGGGCAGAAATAAATTGCATCGATGTTTGCCCCTCCCTGGCGAAGTTGTCCGCGTAAATGTTCGTGCAGGCAGTCCAACTGTTCTCGCTGGAAGTAACCGTGGGCAAGACCCGATTGATTCGTAATCACCACGGGCCGAAATCCCGCCGCTTGCAGGATCCGAAGTTCGGCCGCGACACCGGGGTAGAGGACGAGATCTTCTGGTCGCGAAGGGTAATGTCGTGGCTCGACCAGAGTTCCGTCCCTGTCAAGAAACAACGCTCTATGCACCATCGTGATCGATCCCCCAGACTGACGCGGCGAGGGACGACTCGACGAGATCGCAGAGCACATGGACCACGACCGCATGTAATTCCTGAACAAGCGGTGTTTCGCGGACTGGTATCTCGATTGTCACGTTGGCGATCTGAGCTAACCTACTTGGCCGCCTACCGGTCAGCGCCACGACGATTAGTTCACGACTGCGGGCGACGCGCGCGGCGCGAATAATATTTTCCGATTCTCCGCTCGTGCTGAAGAGAATGAGCACGTCCCCCGGCTGCCCATATGCCGACACCTGTCGAGCGAACACTTCTTCGTAGCCGTAGTCATTGGCGACTGCAGTTAGAATCGCTGTGTCGGCTGTGAGGGCGAAGGCGTTGTACGCGTCGCGCTCGCGCTGGAAGCGACCGACAAGCTCAGTGACGAAATGTTGTGCTTCGGCTGCGCTCCCCCCGTTTCCCGCTGCCAAGATACGGCCACCAGTCCGCAGTGCACCGATGATGAGCGTCGCGGTCGCGCCTATTTCTGTGGCGTGACCGCGCAACAAGCTAAGAGCCTGGCCCAGTCGCTGCTTCCGCTCGTCGAGCATTGTCTGAACCGCAGCAGTGGTCGTGTTCTGAAGGTTCAGACTCCCACGCGCGGGGATGGTTGACGAACGTCTCGTCGTTTGCATCAATTTCCTCGCTCTTTTGGCCAATTCGGCAACTGGTGCATCAAAGCGCCGTTGATATGCTTGTCGCCCGACGTGGCGATGCGGATGCTGTGTCGCTCACCAAGTGAAAAGACGGCGTTGACCTCTGCAAGGTCTGTGGCGGGCGAAGTCAGTGGTGGGCAGAGACCGAGCTTTCCTCCATACCCTCCGAGGAGAGTGAGAAGCTCGGGGTTGATTCATCATCCCTTTCTTCGATTTCCGCAATCAGATCAGCAAAAAGTTCGGTCGCATTGCGCGTGCGTTCGGTGACCTGAGTTGGCAAACCGAGATGGTAGGTACCACATGGGAGTATGCCGCACCCACCAAAGCGGCGGATCAACAGCCACTGGACGACAACCTCTTCGCCGGCATGCTCGCGGGGCAGTCTCGGCCAGTAATGAAACGCTCCGACGGCGTTCAACTTGGCTCGATCGTAAAGCACATTGCTGCCGCCAACCCAAGCCACCTTGTAGCGAACGACCTCGCCCTTCGACGCCAACCGTTCCTCGAGATGAAGCGGATTTGCCGCGTTGTTCACGAGGTGTCGCTCCCACGGCACCGAGTCAGGAGTGAATGGCTCCGGGAGGACCGGTCCGTCCCAAACTTCGATTTTCTGCTGATCAGGGCGCACGTCGTTGAGAAATCCAAGACCCGCTGCCGCCGCGCCGACGAAGCCGCACCCCTCTGATCGGATCACGCCGAGCATTCGCTCGAGCACCGGAGGATCCAGCAGCACGTCGTCGTCGAGATAGTGGACATAAGGCGCATGACTTTGGTCGAGCAAGAACTGGCGCTGCTGCGCCATGCCTCGCCTTGGTAGGTTGCGATGCAACTCGACTCGATGACCTCGGCGACGCAAAGCCTGCGCGAGGGCCGCAATCTCTATGCTGTCAAGGTACGCAGCATCCTGCTCAGTCTGATCTGAGATCACAACATCGAAATCAGTCAGCGTCTGACCGAGAAGACTCGTCAACACGACCGCTAAACTGGTTTTTCGCCCACAAGTTGGGATTAAGACATCGACCTTTGCCATACGCCGCCTTACAAATTTGTACTCAAGGGATCCAACAAGCCACCGCGAGTCCGTCACCTCGCTGCCGGGACTGATGGTTCGTGGTCCTCGTGCAATTTGTGCTGCTGAGCGCCGAAAGGGAAAGTGACCCAAGCCGATCGCCCTCGGAGAAGCCAGAAGCAGAAGTCATGCCATTACATCTGCGAGAGACGTAGCCGCGGAGTTCGATCAAGCGATGCACGTCGTGTTTAGGCTCAATCAGTTATCACATGACCATGGGAACGAAGAGTGTGGACCGACAAGTCTCCGTCGTCTCGCCCAATCACTCCTCTTCAGCGATCCGTCGGTGAGAGTTGACGGTGCACCGTCACTTCTCCTTGCCGCTCGCAATCCGCGCCGGAGTGCGGGCCAACGGGAGACATCAAGATCCAGCGCGAGGATGAAAGGCGTATCGTAGGGCGCTGCGTGACACGATGCGTCATTGTCCGCTAGGAAGCCTCGGCGGCGCGGTCGCCCTCGATTCTGAGGAGGCGTGATTTACGGTTCGATGGCAAGGTCGACTCTGCCAGGTCGCGCAGAGAGGGCAGGTTCGAGCACTTCCGGACGGTTCGTCGTCATTGCGAAAATCACGTCGCAATCTTCGCGAAAGCCATCGAGTTCATTGAGGAGCTCAAATAGCAGCGGACCACAACCGGGCCGAGTACTACTTCGTTCTGTCGCGATGAGGTCGCGATGATCTACATGGTCGGGGATAAAGTGCGCGACTTCTCGTACTTGGTGAAGCCGCCTGCACGTCGGCGGGGCTTCCCGGTCTTCGGATTGATTGCACAGTGCGGGCAGTCCACCGACTCGCCTGGCCGCCTCCGATGGGGTTGGGTCGCCCCTTAGCCGCGCTCGAGCTCCTCGATCGCGTCGCGCATCCACCCCTTGACCCAGTCGTCGGCTTCCTGGGCAAGCGCCTGCCGCAGCGCGGGGAGCGCCTCCGTCGCGCCCAGGTCCGCCAGCGCCATCGCCGCATGGGCGCGCAGCAGCCAGTGGTCCTCACTGGTGAGCGCGTCGATCAGCAGCGGGACGGCCGGGCGGTAGCCTGTGCTGCCCAGGCCCAGGGAGAGCGTCTTGCGTACGTTCAGATCATCTTCGACTACGTAGCGTTTGAAGAGATCGTAGCCCGTGCGCGGGTCTCCAATTCTCCTGAGGGCGCCGGCCGCCTCATCACGCACATTCGAATCTGGATCGTTGAGCGCATGCAGCAACATCGGCAGCGCCGCGTGCAGACCGCGCCTGGCCACCCGGTTTCTCATCTATGTTGAAGCGTAAGCCGATTGAAATGACGTTTAGTGGGGAAGCATCAGGTATAGTGCCGGGCGAATCCGCGCGGTCGCGCGAGAGAGGCGCGCCGAATATGGTGGCCGCACGATTGCGGATCGCGGTGCGAACAACTTTCAGGAGGTTGTGATGGCGCAGTTAACAGGAACCGCAGTCTCTCCCGAGGCCATGGCCGCGGCGATTGCAGAGAATCACGCTACGGCGGTCGAATTCCCTTCCACGATGTTCGCCGACAACGCGCCAGTCGGCGAGATCGCTCAGCGCATGGTCGACGGCCGGTACGATAAGGCCTTCATGCTCAGCGAGATCGAGCGCTTCACCGAGGTCAAGGCCGACATTCCCTCGAATCCGGGGAAAGTCCTCTTCGTCGTCCCGCAGCACGGCTATTGGGCGTCCGAACTGACGCTGCCCGATCAAGTGTTCCGCGCCGCAGGATACGAGGTCGACTACGCCACGCCGTACGGGGAGCGGCCCTTCCCGTACGGCGTCAGCATGGACACCACGTTCCGCGATCAGGCGTGGCACGAGGCCCAGGTCTCGCCAGGTGAAGCGGCGCTGGGGCAGCGGTATCACGATCAAACGACGGTCGAAGGGCAACGGCTGAACACGCCGCGCAACCTGGACGCCTGGCTGCCGCCGACGCCTCGGCCGCACGATGGTGAGGCAGCGCGCGAGCCCTTCCGCGCAGCCCTGTCCAAAGGCCTGCTCGAGGCGACGCAGTACGCCGCCCTCGTCCTCGTCGGCGGCGCCGGCGCCTACATGGACCTTGGTGGCAATACGTCGGTCCGCCCGCTGGTTGCGTTGTTCGCCGCCCTGAACCGGCCGGTGGTGGCAATCTGCTACGGCGTCGAGGTCCTCATCCAGGCGGCCGATCCGAAGACGAAGCTGCCGCTCGTCTGGGGCCGCCTCGTGACCGGTCATTCCGAGCAGGACGACTACACCTACGGGACGACGGACATTCCGGTCGAAGGCGGCTACGGTCCCAACTACGGCTCGGCGCCGATCACCCTCGAACAGATGATCAAGCAATATACCGGGCCGCTGGGCGGGTTCATCTCGCGGAATGGCAGCCCGTACATGGTGGTCGTCGATGCGCCGTTCATCACCGCGCGAACCACGCCCGACGGCTATCCAGCCGCCGTGCTGGCCCTCGCGCTGATGCACGGAGCGGGGCAGCTGCCGGCGAAGTATGTCGTTGACTCGGACGGCCGCGGTCACGAACCTTCGGCTGCTGAGGTTCGCCGGATCGCCGTCTAAGTCACGGATTCAATGCTCGGCGGGGCAGCGGGTTCAGGCCGAGAGACCTTGCTGCAAACTCAATTGCGCGCCGGTGTGATCACGACTGAGCCGCGATGCCCAAGGCGACAATTGAGTTCAACTCCAGCGCCGCCGCGGCAGCCGGCAGGCGTCTGCCGAGCGGACCGAGGCGCAGGTCGTGTTGTTGCGGAAGTTGACGGTCCGCTACGACTGCCACGCTACTTTTTTGCTCGCTATCCTTCACCTTGCCAGCAGGCTCATGTGTTTGCGCTTTCTAGTCCGCGCTGAGGGACGGACTGACTGAAGTGAGGTCTTAATTGTTTGTAGTGCACCCCAGCACGCTCAATTGGCTATTCGTCGATTTGCTCGGGCAATTGCGTCGACCATTTGGTTGTCAGTTGGGTTGTCAAAACGCAAAGCCGGCAAAGAGCTCTGCCCTTGCCGGCTGCAATTTACCCGTCGTTTCGGGTTTTTTCTTAGTGAGCCGTGAAGGACTCGAACCTTCAACCAACTGATTAAGAGAATGACGCGGGTTGTCTCCAGCGGTAAATAGTCGTTCACAATGTCGCGATTTAGCCTTGATTCCAGCGCGATTCGTTCATAGTTGTCTATAGTCGTCAATTGGATTGGGCATCAGTTCGGGCATCAGCGCTGCACGCATCATGCGGCCTTACTCGCCGAGCTCGAGCAATTGCCGCCACTCCCACCGACATCGATCACCACGAAGCGGCCCATATCGATGTGGACGCCGGCGCCGCAGATCGTCCAAGTCGGCAGCATCGAGTGCTTGCTGTGCCGCGGCTGTGGCGTGCTGGCCTGGCGCGGAAGCACGGTCTTTAACCACGATTCGAACGCGGCGTACTGCTTCGAATGCACGCCGGTTGCGCTCTCAGCCTAATTGATCGTCGACGTTTCAGGCGCCGCCAAGTGTGACAGCGCCCCTGTCTTGACCCGAAAGGATCGCGCCCCATGTCGCCAATGAATCGGCGTCTGTTTGCGAAGACCGGGCTCGGAGCAATAGCAGCCGCTTTGCCACTCGGCGCCCATGCCGCGGCCGCGCTGCCCGCTCACGAGGCGCCCGCGGTGAGCGGTAATGACGACTTCGAGCTGCACTAGGTGACCGAGCGCGTGGACATGCAGAGGATGGGCGGGCTGACGTCGCATCCGTTCACGGCCAAGGAAATACGAGTTGTGCGGCGCGTCGTGCTTGAGTGTGACGACCGGGGCCAGACAACGCTGATCGTGACCAATCCCGCCCTGGACTGGCCGGACGAGAGCGCCACCGCCCTTGAGTTGACCGTGGCGCATACCGTCGCGCTCCGGCAGGCGCTCGGCATCGGCGAATAGTCGGCAGCCAACCGGCAAGCGGCAACCGGCCTCGGGTTTGGGCTCGGGGCCGCGTTCTTTATGATGTAAGCGGGTCCGCGCCTGCGAAACCTGCGCACTGCCGGACGGGAGTAAAATGCGGGCAGGTCCCGCCGCGACCGCGGTGGCCGCTCGGCGGGCACGCGCAGGAGGAGAACATCATGGCTCGGTACGTTGTGCTCATTGACTTTACCGATCAAGGTGTGCGTAGTGCCAAGGAGACCGTGCAACGATCCCGCCAGGCCCGCGCCGACTGGGAACGTCGCGGTGTGCGGATGGAGGCGGTCTACTGGACGCTGGGGGAGCATGACATCGTCGGCATCGTCGACGCCCCGGACGACGCGACCCTGGCGGCGACGCTGCTCGAGTTAGCCGGCGCAGGCAACGTCCGCACCAAGACGATGCGGGCCTTCGACGAAGGCGAGATGCAAGCCGTCCTCGGCCAGCTCGGCTGAGGCGGTGCCTCGTCGCCTCAAGCAAACGCCGAAACACTGTAAGACCCTCACGCTGCGGGTGACGGCGCGTGCTGGATCGAAATCGTGCGAAGAGCAAAGGCTGATTCGGGCGCTGAGACCAGGCACAAGCACCGCACCGCTCTTCCCCCCGTTCCGGTAAGAGCAGCCCACGCCCGGGCCAGTGGAACGGCCCTGGGCTCCGGCGCGGGGCCGTTTGCTGTTGCGCAATTGCCACGCTGCCGGTGACGAACGCAACGCTACTGCCATAGCCGCGGACCTACTCTTACGTCTCCCGCGGGTTGCAGTCCGGGGGGAAGGGGGAAAGCAAACGGCCTCGGGCGTCGGCGCGGGGCCGTTTGCGCGTTGACGGCTGCCCGTGCAGGTGCGACCATCCCGCCTCGGTGTTTATGTCCGCTGCAGCGGTCCCACGACGAAAGGAGACAGCTATGCGCAACCCGCTCGTGAATCGACGGATGCTGTTGGGCCAAGGTGTCGCGGCCGGCGTGGGCGCGGCGGGAGTGAACTGCTTTGGCCGGCAAGTCGCGGCCGCCCAGTCGACGCCCACCGTCGAGCAACCGCAGGCGGGCTGCGACCCGCTGGCGCTCTTGCCCGTGGTCCCGTCGTTCACGTTGTCCAGCACCGACGTCGCTGACGGCGAGGTGATGGGCACACCGCAGATGAGCGGCATCGCCGGGGCCGGCGGCCAGGACCGCTCGCCCCAGTTGACCTGGAGCGGGTTCCCGGACACGACCATGAGCTTCTGCGTCACGATGTACGACCCGGACGCGGCGACCGAAAGCGGTTTCTGGCACTGGGCCGTGGTCGACGTCCCGGGCAACGTCACCGCGCTTGCAAGCGGTGCCGGGGCCGCCGGCGACGGCCAACTGCCGGCCGGCGCGTTCCAGCTCCCCAACGACCTGCGGTTGGCCCAGTACCTCGGCGCGGCGCCGCCGCCGACCGATCCGCCCCATCGCTACTACCTCGTCGTCTCCGCGCTCGACGTCACCTCGCTCGGAGTGCCGAAGGACGCCACCCCCGCCTTCCTCGGGTTCAACATCGGCCAACACATCGTCGGCCGCGCCGTGCTGGTGCCCCTGGCCCGTGGCCAGGCCGCCGGCACACCCGCAGCGGGCACACCAGCGCCGTAGTCCAGAGGCGATTATGGGGGCGAGGGAGAGTGGGCTCTCCCTCGGCACGGGCTAGCGCTTCGTCCAGCGAAACCACCCAACGGGCGCTCATCATCGACGAATACGGGTTCCGCATCGGAACAGTAACGGCCTCGGGCTTCGGCGCGGGGCCGATTGCTTTGGGCTTCTCGCGCCTGACAATGCGGCATCGTGCTTGGAGAGGAGAAGGTGGATGCGCTCGGCGATTGAGCTGGAGCTTTCGCAACTCAACACGTTGTTCAGAAACATGGACACGTCGTCATTTCCTGCGGCTCACGCATTTCCGCAGGCAGTCGCGATGTTTGTGCGGCTCTTTTCGGGGCCGGCGAGCGCCCCCACCCGGACGATGTCAGCCAGTGGGCGCGCGATCATGGCTGGAGCGAGCAGAATGGACGTGATCTCGGCGAAATGGGCGACGTGGTCTACTACACCCTGAAGGAAGTTGGCCGCATCAAATGACGCTGGCGCTGATCGTCGCCGTGTGGGATCTAGGCTACGGTATGTTGGTGGTCAGGCTGATCGGTGGATGGCGCTGATCGATGGCCGGCCCTCCCACCGCTGACGAGAGCAACGCGGCGATAAGCCGTACGGCCTCGGGCTTCGGCGTAGGGCCGTTGGCTTGACGATCACTGTTGCACTGACCGGACCAAAGAACGAACAGGAGTTGATCATGCGCATCGAAGCCAAGCTCAACGAGCTCGGACTTGTTCTCCCGGAGCCGATGAAGGTGCCCACCGGGCTGCAATTGCCGTTTGCTTGGGTGCGTGTCCGCGGCCATCGGGTCTACATTTCCGGTCATGTCGCGACGGACGCCGACGGGTCGCTCGCCCAGCCGCTAGGCAAGGTCGGCGCCGAGGTGACGCCCGAGCAGGGGTATCAATCAGCACGGCTGGTGGCCCTGGCGCACCTGGGCAGTCTTCAACGAGCGCTCGGTGACCTCGACCGCGTGACCGCCTGGCTACGCGTGTTCGCGATGGTCAATGTGGCGCCGGGCTTTGACCAGACACCGCTGGTCACCAATGGCTACTCGGATTTGATCCTGGAGTTATACGGTGAGGAGATCGGCCTGCATGCGCGCTCCTCCATCGGGATGATGCTGCCGCTGAACGCGCCGGTTAACTGCGAGGCCGAAGTTGAGATTGATGGCGAGCGCCAAGCCTGATCGGACAGCTTCACGTGATCGGCGAGCCGGACGAGTGGGAAGCCCTCTACGATCCGGTGACCGACCAAGGGCGATTGCGGGCGAAACGGAGTGCACCGTGAGCGACCCCGCGACGGTTAGCGTCGCCGCGGTTGGCGCTTTTGGACCTTCCGCGGCTTGGGCTTCTTGACCTTGTGGGGCAGGG
>JBJMMD010000037.1:0-81954 GCA_045804965.1 Thermomicrobiales bacterium
CAGTCGGATCTCTCCGACGATATCCCGATCGTCACCGGCGATCGAATCCAGCTCCAGCAGGTCATTCTGAACCTGCTCCGCAACGCGGCGGACGCGATGGCCGACGTGCACGATCGACCGCGGCAGTTGCTGATCAAGACCGGACAGGAGGGCGGCAACCGCGTGCGTCTGACCGTCCGCGATGCTGGCATGGGGCTGCCGCCGCAAAACCTGGAGTCGCTATTCGAAGCCTTCTACACAACGAAGAGCGGCGGCATGGGCATCGGGCTGTTTGTGAGCCGTTCGATTGTCGAGAGACATGAAGGGCGTCTTTGGGCCGAGCCGAACGATGGACCGGGCGCCACGTTCTCGTTTTCCCTTCCGTTTCAGCCTGCGTGATTCACGGGCCGGGTTGCCAGGCCCAGGCGACGGATAGGGCAATACCAAGGTCCAATAGACGGTCGCCGGCGAGGTGGCGCATCCTCATCGTAATGAGCAAGCGGTCACTGGTGTCGGTCGTCGACGACGACGAATCTGTACGCGAGTCGCTGCCAGACTTGCTGCGGCAGTTCGGCTTTCCTTCCCAAGCGTTCTCATCAGCCGAAGCGTTTCTCGCGTCGGACCTCGTCGGCGAAACGAGCTGCCTGCTCCTCGACATCGCCATGCCCGGGATGTCGGGCCCCGACCTTCAACAGGAACTGACACATCGGCGCCAGAAGATTCCAATTGTCTTCATCACCGGCCACGGAGATAGGACCGTCCGTCCGCGCCTCCTCGCGCGTGGGGCCGTCGAGTGCCTGTTCAAGCCGTTCAGCGAGACCGCCCTGCTCGAGGCGCTCAATACCGCGCTTCGGATGAGGTAGGCATGACAAGGATGAGCGCGAGAAGCCCTTTGCGTGCGCTCTATAATGTGACCTCGACGATCGCCTCCATTCGATTGAGGTCTTCACCATGCCTGACATCACGCCGATTGTCTTCGTCGTCGACGACGACGTCTCGGTCCGCGAATCGTTGGAGCTGCTGATCAAGAACGCTGAGTGGCAGCCCGAACTATTTGCGTCGGCACGGGATTTCCTAGCCCGCCCCCGCGTCAAAGTTCCCAGCTGTCTGGTGCTCGATGTGAACCTTCCGGGACTTGACGGCCTGGAGCTGCAGCAGCAGCTCGCCGACCGGTCCGACATGCCGATCATTTTCATCACCGGTTACGGCGACGTGCCCATGACCGTACGCGCGATGAAGGCCGGAGCCGTCGAGGTCCTGACGAAACCGTTCAAGGACGATGTGCTCTTGAACGCCATTTGCGGTGCCATCGAGCGCAGTCGCGCCGCACTCCGCCTCGACTCGGAGATGCGAACCTTGAGGAACTGCTTCGAATCACTGACTCCGCGCGAACGCGAGGTGATGGCATTGGTCGTTGCCGGGTTATTGAATAAGCAGGTCGGTCGCGAACTCGGCATCAGCGAGATCACCGTCAAGGCGCACCGAGGCCAGGTGATGCGCAAGATGCAGGCTGACTCGTTGCCAGACCTGGTGACAATCGCCGCGCGCCTCGGCCCACGGTCATCGCCGATAAGCTGACCGTCGACGACCGTCGGTCGACTTCGCGTCAACCCGAACGCCGCAGCTGGGGGATACGGGCACCCGCTGTTCCGTATCCTTTTCTGCATCTAACGCAGCGAGTGTTACGGGGCCGGGAGCGCGGTCAGCGCCGCCAGCATCTCGTTGGGAGCCTCTTCGGCGAACTAGTGATTGTTGAGCGACGTATGGGCAAGGCACACAGAGAACGAATCTGTTCCAGGACCATGACTGATTTTGCAAGGGAACAATACCACTCAAGGTCAAGACTTAGAGCGATACCTCGGGTTGTTTGATCCGGCAGCGCTCGGCTTGGATGATGGCGCTGAGGGCGTCCATCGCGCTTTCGACCTGTTCGGCCTCGTTGAACACGACGTAGTCGAATTTGTTTGCGCTCGCGAGCTCTCGGCTTGCCGCTTGGAACCGTTCCATGAGGATATCGGGGTCGTCGGTCTTGCGAGCTTTTAGGCGTTGAAGTAACTCAGACATTGACTCCGGCGCGAGAAAGATGAAGATGCCGTTTGGCGCGAGCCGCCGGATAGAGGCGGCGCCTTGGATGTCGACCTTGATGACGACGTCTTGGCCACGGTTCAACGCGTGCTGAACCGGAGATTTGAGCACGCCGTAGCGGTGATCGTAGACGACGGCCGATTCCAGGAAATCACCGCTTGACAATCGCTGTGCAAAATCCTCTTTCGCGAGAAAGAAGTAGTGGATGCCGTCGATTTCGCCGGGGCGACGAGGTCGGGTCGTCGCGGTGACGGCAAAGTGGATGTCGGGGAAAACGTCGCGGAGTCGCTCGATAACGGTATCTTTGCCAACGCCGGAAGGACCGGAGATTACGAATAGGCGTGGCCGGCGGTGGGCGCGGAGATCGGCAATCGCTTCGTCGGCTGCCATTCCAATGGGATCGAATTCTGCAAAGCTCGAAGCGCTCGCCACGCTTACACTCGCATCAGATTTGAAGTCCAATCAGCTCCTCCGAAATGAAAACCGCGGCGTTGAAGAACTGACTGCCAAGATGATGAAAGGATGCTAACCGGTTGTTCGACACCTTGACGATCGCGGCGATTGCCGACGAATTGACCGAGCGCGCGCTCGACGGCCGCATCCAGCGAATCGGCTTGGTCGATCAACGAACGATCGCGGCCGAAGTCTATGCTGGAGGTCAAAGGCGGACATTGGTCGCGAGCGCGAGCGATCACCATGCTCGACTCCTCCTCACCGACGCTGATCCGGCCATTGACGCCGAGCTTGTCACACCGTTCTCGCTGCTCCTTCGAAAGTACGCGCGGGGCGGCGTGATTGTTGGAATCGAACAGCCGCCCCTGGAGCGGCTGGTCCGAATCAGTATAGCCAAGCGCCAGGGGGCCCACAATCAGTCGAAATCCGAGGAGCAAGAGGCCGACTATATTCCCAATCTCGCCGGCGAGCCCGAATCTGAGGAAGAGGACGAGGGTGTGGCCGAAGCAACGTTCGTCCATCTCGCGGTTGAAATCATGGGCCGGCACAGCAATCTCATTCTCGTCAGCGACGACGGACGGATCATGGAGAGCGTCAAGCGCGTGACTCCGACTATGAGCCGCGTTCGGCCTGTGTTGCCGAGGTTGGTCTACACACCGCCGCCGCCACTTGAAATGCCCGATCCACGCCGGGCGACGTCTGGCGACATCGAACGAATTCTGAAGGCGGAAGCGAACGATGCCAAGCTTGCGCGCACGCTCGTCCGTCGGTTCCGCGGGATTTCGCCTCAAATGGGGCGGGAGATTGTGTTCCAAGCGACGCAGACCGAGGACGCCGTCGTCTCGGATGCGGACCAAGCAACTGCTGCGGCAATCGCGAGGGAAATGCGACGGTTGCTCGAACCGCTGTTGACGTCGGCGTGGGCGCCGGCAGTCTATAAGGAAGCAGGTGAGGCGGTTGCGTTCGCTCCTGTTCCGCTCGCGCACTTGGCGGCGAAATTCGAAGAGCACCAAGTGGCGAGCATCTCCACCGCCGCGGCGGCCGTCGAGCAGGAGGGTGAAGGCAGCGGACGAGTCGGGAGGCACAGCCAGCGCCGGGAGCGATTGGCTGCGCGAGTGCAAGAAGCACGAAGTAAAGCCGAATCCAGGCTGGCTTCGCTTACCGCCCAAGCCGAATCGGCCGCCCAGGTCGAGCGCTGGCGGACATGGGGGGAGTTGATCTATGTGTATCTTTGGGCGATCGAGCCTGGTCAGACCGAACTCAATGCGGACGGAACGATCGTGCCGCTCGACCCGACACTGACAGCTAAAGAAAACGCACAAGAGTATTTCGAACGGTATCGCAAGGCCCAAAGCGCGGGAGAACAAATTCCCAGGCTCGTCGAGAGCGCCACGGCCGAACTCGCTTATCTTGACCAACTGATCACGCAGATTGCGCAGGCCGAGACCTACCCAGAGATCGAAGCGCTGACGGCAGAATGGGAGTCGGAGCGAGGCTCGGCTCCGTCAGGCAATCGCAAGCCGCGAAGCGCGCCGGCGCTGAAGCGGCCGAAGCCGCTGCTTGATGCTCGCGGCAATGCAGTCTATATCGGCCGTTCCGGCACTCAGAACGACACAGTTACGTTTGAGATCGCCGGACCGGATGATACGTGGCTGCACGCGCGAGGAGTGCCCGGGTCGCATGTCGTCATCCGCTGGCTCGTGTCGAACGAGGAAGCGTCGCCGGAAACCGTGGAAGCCGCGGCATCGCTGGCGGCGTATTACAGCGCGGCTCGGGAAAGCGGGCGTGTCGAGGTCGATGTCGCGCGAAGAAGGTACGTGCGCAAGATCAAAGGGACAGGTCCCGGCATGGTGACTTATCGCAACGAACGGACAATCTCCGTCGTACCCCGGGCGGAGGGCGACCTCGGAGCAACGCTTAAAGCAAACTAAATGCGGACTTTCATTCTGCCCAAAATGATGCCCAATTCATAGAGGATGAACATCGGCGCGGCGACGAACATCATATTAAACGGGTCGGGCGTGGGTGTAATCACCGCCGCGGCGACGAGAATAAGGATCACAGCGTACTTGCGGAACTGTGAAAATCGCTTCGGGGTCACGATTTTCAGCTGAGCAAGTAAGAACATGACCAGCGGCAGTTCAAAGGCGAGGCCCATGCCGATCATCAAGGTTAGGTAAAACCCAATCAGTTCGGAACCGTTCGGGCTCCACTGAAAGATACCGGGCTGAAAATTGCTCAAGAAGGTGAATGCGCGGGGAGCGGCGAAGAAGAACGCGAACGCGGCGCCAAGAATAAACAGCCCGCTCACGAACGGCAAGGACACGTAAATAACCCGCTTTTCGCGCCGAGTCAGGCCTGGAGCGAGGAACCCGACGAGCTGCCAAACAATAATGGGAGAAGCGATGCAGATCGCGATATAGAGCGCGACCTTCATAAAAATGGTGAAGGGTTCGGTCGGGCTGAGGATGTCGATGCCCTGGGTCGCGTTCGCTTTGTCCTTGACAACTTTCAGCAATGGTCCGGCCAGGATCACGCCGCCTATGAACGAGACGCCGACGGCAAGGCAAGTTTTGACGATACGCGAGCGGAGCTCCTCGAGGTGCTCGGCGAGCGTCATCTCCTCGAAGACGTCTTCATACGGCTCGTCAATACTTGGAAGCCGGGGAATCTTTAGTTTGACTGGAAATTTAGGAATCTTCAGCGCGCGGGACATAGTTCGATGTTCTCCGACGATGCGTCGTTTACGTTCTGCCGCGCCTGCCGGGCGGTGAGTGCGGCGCCGCGATCGACGTGCTAAGTCACGGCGCCTTGTTCGCTCGGCTCGGTAAGTGACGCTCTTGCCGAGCCATAGAGCGCGTGGAGGCTTGCGGATAAACCGACTGGCGCTCCACGTTCGCGGCTGCTAGCCGAGATGCTCGTCAACATAGGAAACGGCGTCGCCGACGGTTCGGATGCCTTCGGCGTCTTCGTCGCTGATCTCGGTTTCGAATTCCTGCTCGAGCGCCATGATGACTTCGACGAGATCAAGGGAGTCGGCATTGAGATCACCAATGAACTCAGCGTCCATCGTCACCTTGTCCTCGTCGACGCCAAGACGCTCGGCCACTATGCCGCGGACGCGCTCATACGTGGACGCCAATCCAACCACCTCCCACCAGGCAGCCGCTCATCGGCCTACCGGATGTAGCTCCAGTCCAGATTCCCGCTGGCTGGAGTCGACTGCACGGTTCCCGGCGCGGGCGCTTGACGTGGATCAGAACTCCCGGTCCCCGTTAGCCACCTCTTGCGCACGTGTCGCTTTGGATAATACACGACGGCTCACTGCCTGAGCCAATGCCGGCAGTCTACGGAATAGGTTGTCTAAACGAAGGGATTACGAAGCTACAGAATCGCTTGCTGATGTCGTCGAGTCGTCAACTAGTTTACCTTGCGAAAGGCGGTCAGTTACCGTTCCGAGGACGCCATTGACGAAACGGCCGGAGTTCATTCCTCCGAATCGCTTTGCCAATTCAACCGCCTCGTTGATCGCTGCTTTGGGTGGAACTTCAGGCTCACTGAGCAATTCATAAATCGCGAGACGGAGAACATTCCGGTCTACCGCGGGTAGTTGGTTGACCGGAAACGCGGGGGCAGCGTCACCAATGTACCTGTCGATAGTGCCTGATCGATCGAGCACCCCGCGGACGAGTCGGTCAACATGCACCCGCACGGTCGACGGCACTGCCTGACCGGGATCTTCGGTCGTACGCCCGAGCACGTCGGCTAAAAGGTGATCGGTGACGTCGACTTCATAGAGCACTTGCAGCGCGAGAATGCGGGCCTGGTGCCTGCCGCCGGGTCGGCGATGATCCGACTTCGACGGACCGTGTGGACGCTTTACGCCCTTTTGTTGGTACGCTCGCTTGGATCGGGGCTTTGCGCCCTTTTCGTCGGCGGGTTGCTGCTTGTGACTTTCCGAGTCCGACATTCCTCATTCCTGGCGATGCTTCTACGACGCTGCCATCGGCGCGTGCGTGGTGATCATTTGGTCTTCGGCCTCTTCGATTTGCCCGTTGTTGGCGAGATCGTTAATGAACCCAGTATGCACGTTTCCGGCCCGAAAGCGCGGATCGGCCAGGAGTTGCCGGTGAAACGACACTGTCTGATTGATGCCGGTGATGATCGTTTCGGCTAGGGCGCGGTCGAGCCGAGCTATTGCCTCGTTGCGATCTTTGCCCCAGGCGATGATCTTGCCAAGCAGCGAATCGTAATTTGGTGGAATCGAATAGCCGCTGTACAGATGCGAATCGACCCGGATCCCAGGCCCGCCGGGGGCGACGTAGGTGTCGACGACGCCGACGCTCGGCGCGAAATCCGCCGCGGCGTTTTCGGCGGTGATGCGGACCTCGATCGAGTGTCCCCGCGGCTCTAACAATCGTTGATCGATATTCATCGTCTGACCCGCGGCGATTTTGATCTGCCACGCAACCAAATCGATGCCGTGCACTTCTTCCGTGACTGGATGCTCGACCTGAATTCTGGTGTTCATTTCCATGAAGTAAAAGTGGCCCTCGCGATCAAGCAAGAATTCCAGTGTGCCGGCGCTGGTGTAGCCTGCCGCTTTCGTCCCCTTCACGGCCGCCCGAAGGAGCGAGTCGCGCACCTTGCGGGAGAGATTGGGCGCGGGCGCTTCTTCCAAGAGTTTTTGGTGGCGGCGCTGGAGCGAGCAATCTCGCTCCCCGATGGCGAAGATATGACCGTGGTGATCGGCAAGCACCTGGACCTCGACATGCCGGGGTTTATTGAGGTAGCGCTCAAGATAGACGTCACCGTTGGCAAATGAAATTTCAGCTTCCGACTGGGCGAGAGGGAGCAGCCGCGTTAACTCGGCATCGTCGCGGGCGATGCGCATGCCGCGTCCCCCACCGCCGGCCACCGCTTTTATAACTACCGGATAGCCGATCTTGCGCGCCGCTTCCCGGGCTTCACCCAGATTCTGCACGACGCCCTCGGTTCCTGGGAGCAAGGGGACGCCGGCATCGCGCATTAATTCCCGCGCGGCGGCTTTGTTTCCCATCTTGTCGATGACGTCAGGTTTTGGCCCGATGAAGGTAACGCCGACCTGCGAGCAGATGTCGGCGAGATAGGCGTTCTCGGCGAGGAATCCATAACCAGGATGAAGCGCGTCGCAGCCGGTCACGAGCGCGGCGCTAATGATCGCGGGAATATTCGTGTACGAGCGGGAAGCTGGTGCTGGACCAATGCAAACTGCTTCGTCCGCTAGGCGAACGGCCAGTGAATCGCGGTCAGCGACGCTGTAAGCGACGACGCCTGGAATTTGCAAATCGCGGCAGGCACGGAGCACACGAAGGGCGATTTCGCCCCGGTTCGCGATCAGGATTTTTTTGAAGAGTTTTCGATCGGTCATTCGCGTAAGGCTCCGTGCCCAAATCAATCACAACGCAAGCAGCACTCTCGTCATTCTACGGTTGCTACGCCATGAACAATCCGCCGTCCACGGTGAGGACGTGACCGGTGATGTAGCTGGCGTCAGACGAGAGCAGAAACGCGACGGCTCCCGCCACGTCATCGGGCTGCCCAAACCGGCCAAGTGGGGTGTTTTTGAGCAGCATATCTTTCATTTCTTCCGGAAGAACCTCGGTCAGCCGTGTCTCGATGAAGCCAGGTGCGACTGCATTGACGGTAATGCCGCGCGAGCCGACTTCCTTGGCCAACGACTTCGTGAGACCGACGAGCCCGGCCTTTGCGGCGGCATAGTTGGCTTGCCCGGCGTTGCCGACTAAACCGACGACAGAGGAAAGGTTGACAATGTGGCCCGAACGCTGGCGGAGCATCGGCCGGATCGCGGCCTTGGAGCAGAGAAACGCCCCTTTCAGATTCGTCGCGAGCACTGCATCCCAGTCCTCTTCCGACATCCGCATCATCAACGTGTCGCGGGTGATGCCAGCGTTGTTGACCAGGGCGTCGATCTTGCCGAGACGCTCCATTGCCGCTTCGATAACCGTGCCCGCGCCATCGGACGTCGAGACATCAGCGGCAAGGACCTCAACCCGGCGGTTGGTCGATCCCAAGTCGCTCTTTGCAACCTCAGCAACCGCGTCGTCGCCACGATAGGTGACCAGGAGATCGTAGCCGTCCGCCGCGAGGCGCTTGGCAATGGCGAGTCCGATTCCTCGTGTCCCCCCGGTGATGACCGCAACGGGCGCTCCATCTGCCACGTCTGCTCCTCCCTTGTCGGTTGCACACGCAACACGCGACCCATGAACTGCGCTGGGCCGCCACGAACGTTCGGCTGTCTCTGGAGATTATGCCTGTTGCGCCTGCTTTCGGCAGGCAGGATCGCGGCAAACGCCTTCAGTTCCCCATCGCACGGCGCCGGCCGCCCACGTCAAGCCGCCGCCGAAGGCGACGAAGAGGACGTTGTCGCCTTCCTTCAACTTGCCAGCTTGTTCGGCCTCGAACAGGGCAATGGGGATTGAGGCCGCAGAGGTATTACCGTAGCGATCGAGATTAACCCAAACCTTTTCTCTGGGCAGATCAAGCCGTCGCGCGGCGGCGTTGATGATGCGGAGATTTGCCTGGTGCGGGATGAGCATGTCAATTTCCGAGAATGAGAGGCCGGCTTTCTCAATCGCTTCAACCGCGGCGTCGCCCATTGCGCGCACTGCGAAGCGGAAGACCTCGTTTCCGTTCATCTTCAAATAAGGCCGATACTCGGGGAACAGACCCGCCGATTCCGGGACAAAGGCGCCCCACCCCGGCACGTATAGATGCTTGTAACCCGCGCCATCTGCGCCAAGGACGGTAGAAAGCAGGCCGCGAGGCTGATCGGTGGCCTCGATCACCACCGCGCCGGCACCATCGCCGAAGAGAATGCAGGTTGTGCGATCGGTGAAGTCGACGAACCGCGTGAGCGTATCCACACCGATGACGAGAACCCGGTTGTAAACGCCGCTTTGGACGAATTGCGTTCCCGTAGCGAGGGCATAGACGAAGCCCGAGCAGGCGGCGCCAATATCGAGCGCGCCGGCGTTCCCGCCGAGCTCTGCTTGCACGAGGCAGGCTTGGGAAACGAGAAACTGATCGGGCGTGCAGGTAGCGACGACGATCAGATCGATCTCTTCTGCGTCGAGCTCGGCACAGCGCAGGGCATCACGGGCAGCGGCGGTGGCCAACGATGTCGTCGTGTCGGCGGGGCCGACGACGCGGCGCTCTTTGATTCCAGTGCGGGAAACAATCCACTCGTCCGACGTTTCGACCATTTTTTCAAGGTCGGCGTTCGTGATGACCCGGTCTGGGACAGCCATGCCCCAACCCGAAATCGCCGCGTATCGCATCGTCCGACCCTTTCTCCCCTCAACAACCCCATCCTGGCGCCGATATGCTCGGCCTCGCGGTTGAGTGCGCGGGGAGTGTGACGCGGACGGGGGTGAAAATGCAACGGCCGCGCCGGTCGAGGGAGACCGGTCGCGGCCGATACGCAGGCGGTTTAGGCTTCTGCGCGCTTGCGCTCTTCGATGACGATGACTTGCCGGCCGTTGTACATGCCGCAATTCGGGCAAACGTGGTGCGCTCGTTTGGTCTCGCGGCAATGCTTGCATGGCACGAGCTGCATTGGCTTCAAATAATGATGCCGGCGGCGATTCCCTTGCCGGTGCCGGCTGATTCGTTGCTTAGGAAGCGCTCCCAATTCCTTCCTCCTTCAAGTTGGTGGGAGCGTGTTGCCCCCGGGAAACTACATGTTCGATTCGCTGTTGCTCGCTTCTTCGTCCAAAAGCTGGGCGAGGGCAGCGAAGCGATCGTCTGTTTCGCCACCAGTCCCGAGCTTCTCTAGGTCCGGCCCGGGGCAATCCGGACCGCAGATCGGGCGCATTGGCAATGCAACGACGATTTCCTGGCGCAGTACTTCGGCGATGTCGAGCTCATGATTGGCGTCGATCGTGAAGCGCTCGTCGTCCTCATCTTCTTCCGGGACCTGAACACCGGTTCGGACGTCGACGGTTGGTCGAAATTCCGCGGCAAATTTGGTCGAAAACGGCTGGGCATAGGACCGAAGGCACCGCACACAGTCGATCTCTACCGCGCCCTTTGCTGTGACGTTGGCAAGAATTTCGTCGGCCAATTTCGTCAGCCGTATTGTTCCTTCAACTTCCTCGGCGAGGCCGCTTTCATCTAGTGGCAACGCATCCACGTGAAGCGGATACTCACGCGAAGCGCCGACCGGCTCTTGGAGCAGCGCGGCGACGTTGATGATCGTTTCGTTATCAAGGTTCATGGTGCGATGTTTGGCGTCCATCGACCCTGGAGAGCGGCTGGACTTCAGCTGATGCCAGGGCTCATCGAGCGCCACGAGCGCATGCGCAAACACGCCGGGCCTCTGCCCGGCGCAACGCGGAAAGTATAGGCGCAGGGCGGCATTCAGTCAAACTAAGCGTTACGTTTGACTCACCGTTCGCGCCTCAGCGATTGCTTCGTCGATTGGTCACATTGAGAGCTTTAGCGATCAAAAGCAGGAGCGACAAACATTATTCATGTTGAGATAACGACTGCGAAGAACACCGGTTCGTAATGCTGCTCAGTGACAATGCTGGGTAGGAAGCAGATGCGTAGCTCTTCGACACCGGCGTCACAGTCTTAAGGCCGCACAAGTAGCTGATTTCAAAGCGCGAGAAGTTCAAGATTCCGCGATGGCGTCGCGGGCGCGTTCGAGGGTGGCGACCGTCTCGCGGACTGCATTGTCGATAATCTCAAGTCCCTCGCGCATCGCTTCTTCCAACTTGTTGAATTGCTGCAAGGCGAACTCGTCGATCTCGCTTTTTGAGCGGTTGCGCCGTTCTTCAACTTGACGCAGCAAATCTTCACTCTGTTGCCGCGCCTCGTTGAGAATGCCTTGTTCCGAGACGAAGTACTCGGCGCGCTTGCGCGCCGTTTCGAGGATCTTCGCTGCCTCATCTTGCGACTCGGCGATGATCCGTTCGCGTTCCTTGATCACACGTTGGGCTTGCTTGATTTCGTTGGGCACCGCGATCCGCAATTGATCGACGAGGGCCAAGAACTGCTCTTCTTCGACCATGACCCGGCCGCTGAATGGCACGCGCTTGCCGATGCCGACGAGCTCTTCGAGGCGATCGACGAGGTAGAGGATATCGACTGTTCCGTCGTCTACCGGTTCGTCACCGTCGTGCATCAATGCCGCCGCTCCGCTTCCAGTCGCGTTGTCTCAAGACCAACCGTGATAATCCTCAGCTAGCCTTCAACCGCGCTCTCCACGGAACGCCCAGACATCTTAGCAAGAAGCGCGTCACGGACGTGGTCGGGCACTAGCCCATTCACATCTCCGCCCAGCGATGCCACCTCGCGAATCAAACTTGAGCTGATGAACGAATGTCGAGACGAGGTCATTAAGCACACGACCTCGATGTCCGGCGCCAGGTGGTCGTTCATGTGGGCGAGCTTGAATTCGTATTCGAAATCTGAAACCGCGCGCAGACCACGCACAATCACCTGCGCGCCTTGAGCGTGGGCGTAATCTACGGTCAGGCCCGAGAAACTGTCAACGGTGATATTCGCAGCCGCGCGGACGGCGGTCCTCGCCAGTTCGATGCGCTGTTCGACGGAGAACATTCCCCCCGGCTTGTCCGAGCCGCGATAGACAGCCAGAACAACATTGTCGAAGATTTGTGCCGCGCGAAACGCGACATCGAGATGGCCGTGGGTGATGGGATCGAAGCTGCCTGGATAGATCGCACGCATCATTGAGCAATCACATCCCCGCGGGTCCGCGTTTTCGTCGTCGACAGCATCGTCGCAAGCCCTGCACTACGATTCACGAGGGTTGAGCGCTTTCTCGTACTCACGAATCTGGTCCCAGAGCCAGTCAACTTCGCCGCGAAGATCGCTGAGCTCGTCGGACAAGTCATCTTGACCTTCGCCAATAGCAGACTCACGAGTCTCGCGCTTGACATCATCGATCGCAAGATGAATGGTTCCAAATCGTTCTTTGGCTTCCATGAGCTTTCGCTCTATCTCCTGCCGCTCTGCCCGGTCCACTTCTGCTGGAGTCATGGTCACTCGTTTTCCTCGGCCGCGTCAGCAACCTCATAGATCGAGAAACAACTATCGCCATGGCAGCGTGATCGGAGCCGATTCAAGCCGTCTATTCGCGGCGGTAGTTGAAGTCTCGGCCAGTGACCTACGGCGACGATTGTGCCCGATTGTACCAATCTTGAGTTGCCCACCCTTTCCAGCGTATCGAGGATCTGGGGGTCGGCGTATGGTGGGTCGATGACGATTAGATCGAAGGGATGGCGGCCGCGGGCGATGAACTGCTCGACGGCAACCTGGTGGACCCGACTGACGTTGTCATAGCCAGTGAGGGCGAGATTATTCCGAATTACCGCGCACGAGGCCGCGTGCTGATCGACGAAGTCGGCGGCTGTGGCGCCGCGAGAAAGGGCCTCGATGCCGACGCTGCCGGTGCCGGCATAGAGGTCGAGCACGGTATCGGGTTCAACGCCAAGCGAACCGAGGGTGGAAAAGAGCGCTTCCTTGATCTTGTCGGCCATAGGCCGAGTCCAAGGTCCAGCCGGCCCTTTGAGCCGGCGTCCCTTGGCCTCGCCCGCGATCACGCGCATGCCGCCACCTCACGTCGGCTAATGCCGCAAAGGCACATCGGCGGTGACCTGTCGCCAAAACCGTTCCAGTCTTGCCGCGAGCGGTTGATGCGCGGGGTCTGCGAGCGAAGGATCCTGGTCGAGCATTTGTTCGGCCAGCCGCCGCGCCTGATCGAGCAAGCGCGTGTCGAAGCTGGCGTCGAGCCATTTCATTTCGGGGAGACCACTTTGGCGGGTGCCTATGAAGTCGCCGGGACCGCGCAACTCGAGGTCCTTTTCGGCGAGGGCGAATCCATCGTTCGTCTCGACCATCATCTGCAAGCGGGCTTCGCCATCGCTCGAGGATTCATCTGCCAAGAGCAGACAATATGATTTGTGTCCGCCCCGACCGACTCGACCGCGAAACTGATGAAGTTGGGCGAGACCGAACATCTCCGAGCCTTCGACAAGCATCACGGTTGCGTTTGGCACGTCGATCCCCACTTCGATGACCGAGGTTGAGACAAGGATGTCGAAGTTCTGATCGCGAAAGGCGGTCATGATCGCGTCTTTTTCCTTGCCACTCATGCGGCCGTGCAACACCGCGATACGCAAATCTGGGAAGACCTCGCGCTTGAGGCGTTCAGCTTCCGCGACAGCGGCCTTCGCTTCAATCACATCGGATTCCTCGACCAAGGGACAAATCACGAAAACCTGACGCCCTTTGGCAACTTCATCACGAACGATCTCGTAGGCGCTTGTCCGGTCATTGTTGCCGAATCGCCGCGTCTCGATCGGGATTCGGCCGGGTGGTAGTTGGTCGATAATCGAGACATCGAGATCACCGTGGAGCACGAGACTCAACGTGCGCGGAATCGGGGTCGCAGTCATTGACAAGATGTGGGGTTGCAGTTTGTTCGCCTTGGCGGCGAGCACCCCGCGCTGGCGGACCCCGAATCGATGCTGCTCGTCAAGCACGACGAAGCCAAGACGGGGAATGTCGACGGGATCCTGGATAAGCGCATGCGTTCCGACGAGGACATCAATCGCTCCATGAGTCAGGCCTTGAAAGATTCGCTTGCGATCGGACGCTTTGGCACTACCGGTCAACAATTCAACGGCAGGCTGCTGCTCAGGCGCAAGATGGGAGAAGAGACCGCGGAAATTGTGGAAATGCTGCTCGGCAAGGATTTCCGTCGGCGCCATGATCGCGGTTTGGAAACCATTCGAAACGGCGACGAGAGCCGCGCTCGCGGCGACGACGGTCTTGCCACTGCCGACGTCGCCTTGCAGTAGTCGGGCCATCGGTTTCTGTTGCTTGAGATCGTTCAGGATTTCGCCAAGCGCCCGTCGTTGCGCATATGTGAGGTGAAACGGTAGCCCCTTGAAGAATCGATCGAGTAGCGGAGGATCGACGATGAAAGCAAAGCCACCGTCGAGCTGGCGATCGCGCTTGCGCCGCGTCAGCCCAAGCTGGAGCAGGAACAGGTTGTCGAACGCGAGCCGGTTCTTGGCCCGTTCGAGCGACTCAGTCCGACTCGGGTAATGCACGTTCTCGTACGCCTCGACCAGCGGAGGCAACTTCGCGTGGGATCGCACGGTCTCGGGCAGAAAATCCTGGAGCGTCGTCCTCGTGGCGTCGAGGGCGCTACGGGTGAACGCGCGAATCGATTTTTGATAGATCCCTTTCGTCAGCGGATAGACCGGGGTTAGGCGGCCGGTCGACAGCGACTGACCACCCATCCGCTCCCATTCCGGGGCGGTGAACGAAGGCGCGCCGTAGCCGTAATCGAGCTGCCCGCTCACGGCAATTTCGTCGCCGGCCCTCACTTGCTTGCCGATGAACATATTGAAGAAGGTCACGCGCACGGAACCGGTCCCGTCGTCGAGGCGAAGTGTGACTCGTGGTTTGCCCGGTCCGTGAATTTCCTTGACCTCCGTAACCTCGCCGCGGACCGTGACTTCGCCCCGCCGCCCAAACCCAAGGGCAGCTCCGATCTGGACCGTATTGGTGTAGTCGATGTGGCGGCGAGGGATGAGATTCAGGAGATCTTCGACAGTTGAGACATGCAATTTGTCGAGCTTGTCGGCGACCGACTTGCCGACGCCCGGCAAGTCGGTGATGGGGGCGACTGGCGGGAGTTGGATGACGCGCGGCGATCGCACTCGCGCCTGCGAGTTGGCATTCGTCTTCCCAGCAGCCGGGGAAATCGCACTCGGCAAGGTGCCAATGGGTGCAGCGAGCTCATCGGCGATGGCAAAGTCGGGGCGCAACTCGTTCAACGCGTTAGCGACCGCTTGCAATTCGATTTTCCTCTCGTCGAATGGTAGATCGTTGTAATGGCCGATGCGGTCGGCAATGTCGCTGAGCGTCTCAACCGCTTGCTGAGTTGGCGCCCGTTCGCGCAGCCGAGTGATGGCCGGCATTGCATTGCGGCGGAGTTTGTAGCCACTAAAACCCGAGCGCCATTCGTCCCGCAAGCCGGCCAATGCGCGCTCAATCTGATCTCCTCCGGATGTAGAAGAAGGAGGACTCGATTGACTCTCTTGCGTGGTTGCCTTCGGGGCCAATGAACAGCTCGCTTGTACAATCTGAGGCTTGACCGGAATCACGGTAACCGGTGGCGCCGTCGCCATGATTGTGTGATCAGTTTAGCCGATCAAATGTGCGAATACGGTCTTGGGCGAGCCTAAGCTCGTGCAATCAAGGGGAAGATGCCAACTGCGCCTGGACCGGCATAGGTGGCGATCACCGGTCCGACATCGCAGAGGACGAACTGGTCGTCCGGGACGAGATCGCGCAATTCGCCCGCGAGCCGTTGGGCGTCTTCCGGATTGCCGGCATGTGCGACGGCGAGACTCTCGAGGGGCGCATGGGCTTTTGCAAGTTCCGCGATGCGCGCAATCGCTTTGCTCCAAGTGCGCACGCGTTCAAGCGGTGTGACCTCGCCGCCACGAACAGTGAGAATCGGCTTGATCGACAACATGGAACCGATCAGATGCGACGCCCGTCCGATTCTCCCGCCGCGATGGGCGTAATCCAGCGTCTCGAGAACAGCATAGAGCTGTGAGCGCGTGAGCGCTTCTTTGGCCGCTGCGGTCACATCTCCTGTGCTCTTGCCGATTTTGGCTTCGCGGGCGGCTGCGATGACGGCCCAACCAAGCGCCATCGAGACGGTCTGACTGTCGATGATATGAACGCGCACGGGGTTCACGGTCTCGCTGGCGAGGCGGGCGGCGTTAAACGTGCCCGAGAGTTTCGAGGCGATCGTGATGCAGACGACGTCGAAGTCTGCGTTGATCGCGGCGCGAAACGCGTCCTCGAACATCGCCGTCGAGGGTTGTGATGTTCTCGGAAGTTCTGAGGACGTACCGAGCCGCTCTAAAAATTCAGCCTGACTCATCTCGACGCGGTCAAGAAAGACCTCGTCGCCAAATCGCACCGAGAGCGGGACAACCGCGATGTTCAGGGACGCCCCAAGATTGGGAGGAATGTCCGATGTGGAATCGGTGACGATGACGACTCGCCGCGAGGCATCGGTCATCTACGGTCCCTCTCCTGTGTAAACGCAAATGCCGAGCGCTCCCGGACCGACGTGCGTGCCAATGACCGGGCTGAACTGCGCGCGGACGCGCCCGTGTGTTGCTTGCACGCCGAGTAGTCTTGCTTCGAGCTGATCGACCTCGCCTGCATCTGTGCTGTAGAGAACCCCAAGCCGCGATATTTGAGGAAAGCCGCGCGCGAACTGGGCAAGCCCCTCGATCGCTTTCCACTTTGTCCGTGTTCGCTCGTACGGCACGACTTGGCCTTCTTCAATTCCAAGAATCGGTTTGAGATGCAGGACCGTGCCGACCAGCGAAGCGGCGCGGCCAATACGGCCGCCGCGTTGCAAGTACTCCAACGTGTCGACGAGAAACGCAAGATGATAACGGGCGGTGTCCGCGCGTATCTCGCTCGCAACCTCGGTCAAGTTCAGACCGCCCGCGACAAGCTCAGCGGCGCGAATGACTTGAAACCCCAGGCCTAGGGAAACGTTCCGCGAATCGACGATTTCAACCGGCGTCTCGTTTATGAGGGATTCCGCCGCGACTGTTGCCGACTGAACGGTTCCGCTCAGCTTCGACGAAATGAGCACGGCGATGATTGCATCATGATCCTCGGCCACCGAGCGGAATGTCTCTTCGAACAGTCCGACCGATGGTTGAGAGGTCTTCGGCAGCTCCCGGGATCGTTGGAGGCGTTCCATGAATTCGTCAGATGTGAGGTCGATCTGATCACGGAGCGATTCTTCGCCGAAGTGGACATTGAGCGGCACCATCGTGATGCCAAACTGGGCGCGAACTTCGGGCGAAAGATCGCACGTGCTATCGGTCACGATCGCGATACGCGTCATCGGCTCCCCCTGCCAGACACGCGATTTGCGGAAGCGCACGGCGCGATCAGAGCGGCCCGCTATTCGACAGAGATGACAAAACGATAATGAGGTTGGCCACCATCATAAACCTCAATCATCATCTTTGGGTATCGTTCTAAGATCAATGCTCGAACTTGTTCGGCGTCCATTTGCGTCGCATCGTGACCGTAGAAGATCGTCACCAATTCGGCCCGATCGAGACTTGCATGGTTGAGCGTGTCGATCGTCACGCGGTTCAGATCGTCGCCACCGGCGACCAAGCGGTCGTCAACCAACCCGATCACCTGACTCCTCTTGACGTCAACGCCGTTGGCCGAGGCGTCCTTGCCCGCACGGGAGATCTCAACCGTGTGCACGGCGGCAAGTGCTTCGGTCATTTCGGCGACGTTAGCATCGATCGATGCCTCCGCGTTGAAGGTGGTCAAGGCGGCGAGACCTTGCGGAATCGACCGAGAGGGAACGACTTGAACGTGCTTCGTCGTGAGATCCGGAATCTGCTCCGCGGCGAGCACGACATTGGGGTTATTGGGGAGGAGAATCACGTCATTCGTCAGTGCACGCTCAACGGCTTCGAGAAGCTCCTCGATGCTTGGATTCATGGTTTGTCCGCCGCGGACGACTTCGTCCGCGCCGAGCGAGCGCAGCGCTTCGGAGATTCCGTCGCCTGCCGCAACAGCGAGGACTGTTTGCTTACCAAACGCCTGAGTGTTGCGAGACGAAAAAGCCGCTCGTTGAGCGGTGAGCGTCCCTGTTTGGAGTGACATGTTGTCAATTTTGATCTGGTCGAGATCGCCGTATTGGATGGCGTAGTCGAGCAATTGACCGGGATTCAATGAGTGGAGGTGAACCCTGACGATTGATTCATCGCCGACGATGACTGCCGACTGCCCCATTTCCGCGATCTCCGCGCGCATCGTCTCAAAGGGGATGGCTTTACCGAAAATTATGAAATTCGTGCAGTATCCGAACGCATCCTCACCGTGGAGATCATCGATCCGATCGAGGAAATTCATCTCGGCGCCAAGGGAGGCGAAGGCAGTCACCTTCGGCAGCGCCTCGCCGCGGGCAAACCGATGAATGCCGTCGAGCATCACGCACAGACCTTGGCCACCGGCGTCGACAACGCCGGCCTGTCGCAACATATCGAGGAGCCTAGGTGTGTTGGCAAGCGCGTCCTTCGCTCCCGTCTCAGCGGCTGTCAGAATTGCGTCGAGCGCCGGCGTGCTCGCAGCCGCGGTCGCGGCCCGCTCCGCGGCGACCCGAATCACGGTCAGCATCGTGCCTTCGACCGGCTCCATCACCGCGCGATAAGCCATGAGTTGTGCGCCGTAGAGGCCACGCGCGATATCAAGCCCATTGATTTCGTCGAGACCGTCGATCTCCTTCGCAAATCCCCGGAGAACTTGCGAGAGGATGACGCCTGAATTGCCGCGCGCGCCCATCAGTGATCCATGGGCGATCCTCGCGGCGACGACTCCGGCCCCCGTCCGATCTTCGGGCGAGAGTTTGTTGGCTTCGTCGACGCCCGCACGTAGGGTGAGAGACATATTCGTGCCGGTGTCGCCATCGGGCACGGGAAAAACATTGAGGGCGTTGAGTTGATCCCGGTTCGCGTCAAGCCATTGGCTGGCGGTGGAGACGGCGTCGAGCAAGTGTTGCCCGTTCCACACGCCGGCTGCTTCAGCGGCTTGGCGGTTCAAGCCTGGCTCCGGACCTGAAGTTGCGACAGTTGTCGAGGTTATCAGGCGGTGTCACGTCATGGACTCCAGCGAACGAGGTTGACTGGTCTGGATGGACATAAACTGCAAGTAGTGTACCCGTTGCTCACGCCAAGTGAGCATGGTAGGATTTGTCGTTGTTGTGGCGCCGTCCACTGGACGAGCGCTCTTTTCTTGCATTCGACATGGTTGAACGCGATCACGTGAAGTATATTCGCGCTTCCTGACACCAGGGCGAAAGCGGACTGGCAAAAAGGAGACCTTCGGTGGCTGGACAGTGTGACGTCTGCGGCAAAACCAAATCGTTTGGGCACAATGTTAGCTTCTCAAAGCGGCGAACAAATCGCGATTTCCGGGCGAATGTGCACCGGAAGCACATTGTGATCAACGGCGAGATGAAGCGCTTGAACATTTGCACACGATGTATGCGCACGCTCAGCAAGACCGCGAAATAGGCTCCGCGCGATTGTACTGACATGCTTCATGGGCTGCGCAGATGCGCAGCCCGTTCTGTTTACTCAGGGCAACGCTTCCAGCGCGAGCCGAACTTCCCCGATAACGGTTTCATCTAATTCAGTCGCTAGGCTCGACTCGAGCGCATTTCGCGCCTGGGAACCACCGATATGACCGACCGCCCACGCAGCATGAGCGCGAACAAGCGGTTCGTCATGAGCCGTCATCGCTTTGAGAAGCAGCGGCAAATCGTCATCGGTTCCGATGTTTCCAAGGACAACGACCGCATTCCGGGCGAGGCCGCGGCGTTTCGCGCGTGTCACCGGCGTGCCGGCATAGAGCGCGCTGAAACCATCTTGATCCATCGTCAAGAGGCGCGCAAGCGAGGGATAGGCGTTGTCAATCGTGCGCGGCGAGAACGCGGGATCGGCGTCGACAGTGACCGCTTTGGTGTAGGGACAAACCTCCTGACAGATATCGCAGCCAAAGACCCAATCGCCCATTTTGGCCCGCAGCTCGCGCGGAATGGATCCGCGCTGTTCGATCGTCTGAAACGATAGACAGCGGGGCGTTTCGATGGTGTACGGCGCGGATATCGCGCCGGTTGGGCAGCGATCGAGGCAAATCTGGCAGCGGCCACAGTTCTTCGCAAGCGGTTCGTCAGGCTGGAGCTCAAGATCGAGCACGAGTTCGCCGAGGAGAACCCACGAGCCGTGTCCAGGCACGATGATGCAGGAGTTTTTACCGTACCAACCGAGACCCGAACGGGCGGCGACGGCGCGATCGACGATTCTCGCGGTATCGACCAGAAACCTTGCCTCGATAGAGCGTCCAACTTCTCGCTCCATTGCCCGATGCAGGCTGCGCATCCGGGTCTTGAGCAGCTTGTGGTAGTCGAGACCCCAGGCATAGCGCGCAATCCGGCCGCGAGGCATGTCGTCCGGCTTGTCCGGATCGACGGAACGGTAATCGACGCCGACGGAAAGGATCGATCGGGCAGAGGGCATCAGATTACAGGGATCGAGCGAGAAGCGCGCTCGTTCCGGAGTGAACCAGTCGAGTCCGTTGACACGCCCGGCGGATATGTGGTCGTTCAAAAACGGTTCAAGATCGGCGAAGGGCGAGGCCGTCGTGATCGCCGCGATCGACAAACCGTGCCTATGCGCCAGCTCACGAACGACCCGAGAGAGCCGCGCCGCATGGGTGCTCTTGGAGATGATGGAGATGGTTGCCGGCGCGTTCATGCTCTGAGTGTAATTGGTTCCACCTGCAGGATCGAAGCGACGGCGTCGATCGACGGCAGAGCGGATTGGGCTCCCATCGCCCCGATCGATAAGGCTGCTACGGCGTTCGAGAAGCGGATCGCGCACGACCACTCCCATCGTAGGGCGGCGGCATAGGCGATCGCGCCTGCAAACGCATCGCCGGCCCCGGTCGTGTCGACGACGTCGACAGCGAATGCCGGTGCATCCCATCGATCTGAACCCGTCACCGCCACGGCGCCATGGGCGCCTCTGCTGACAATGCATGCCCGCAGATTCGCACCCGCGATCGCGCCTTGAACGACGTTTAGAGCGGGTTCGAGTGCTGGTTGCCCGCTTAGTTCCAGCAATTCCCGTTCATTACCGACAAGCAGATCATGACGGAGCGCGATTTCCCAGGCATCTGCTTCACCGCTGTCGGCGAGGTAGGTCATTGTTCCAAGCAGTCGCGCGTTCGGAACCGAGTGCGCGGGCAGATCAACGAGAAAGCGGCGCAGCGGCATATCATCAACGTCAAGCAGAACAAGATCGTGGCTAAATACGCTAGTGATGTCAATTGCATCGCCCTTGTGAAGACGAGCGCCTTGTTCCCAAAATATCGTGCGTTCCTGCTCCTCGCGGGAAACGATGACAATTGAATGGTCGGTCGCTACTTCTGGTCTCGTTCCAACCTCGCGGCCGTCAATGCCTTCACGCGCCATAATCTCTCGGATTTTGATGCCGTGGTCATCGTCGCCGACCATCGTCACGAGGGATATCGAAGCGCCGAGTCGCGCCAGCGTCACCGCACTGTTGAGCGTCGTGCCCCCGGGAAAGCCGAACACATCGCGCGTTATCGCGAACGAGCCGAGAGCGGGATAGCGATCGACGACGATATAGTCGTCCCAATCAGCAATGCCGATCGCGGCGATCCGAGGGGGCTGGCGAGCGGGCAATTAGGACTCGCGGATCAAGACGACGCGGGCAGGCGCGCCATCGCCGGCGGCCAGACGTAACGGGAGACAAATGAGCCGGTAGGGGCCTGGTTCGATGCCGGCGAGGTTCAAACCTTCAATCACGAGCACATTGTTGCCGAGAAGCGTGCGGTGGGTTTCGTTTGCCGCGTCGTCAAAGAGTTCGATAGACAAATAATCGATGCCGACGAGCCGGATGCCATGGTCGACGATCCATCTCGCGGCGGCCGGAGCAACCGCGACGTAGTCCTCCTCGAACTTGAGCTTGCCCGGGCGCCAGTGGGCGGAGTTCGATGTGCGGAAGAGCAGACGTTCTATGCCCTCGGGAATCTCCACCGCTTCGAGGTGCTCAACTTCGATACGTGCCGCATCGTCCGGAATGGCAATAACAAGACACGGCCCGATCCAGCGATCAATCGGAAGATCATTCAGTTTTGCGCCTTCGTCGATGAAATGCCACGGGGCATCGACATGCGTGCCGACATGGCTCGTGAACTTGAGGCTAGTGACGTTGGTGTCGTCGCCGTTGGCAATCCGGGAAAGCGGTTGCACTGAGACGTCGTCATCGCCCGGCCAGACGGGCAGATCGGGCGTTAGCGGCAGCGAAATATCAAAGTAGTGCGATCCATGGTGTGCCATTGCATCATCCATTTCCCATCGCGCGCAATCAGCGCGCGGCCGCGAGTCGCTATCGTCGCACGACGGGCATGATGGAGCAACGCTTCCCGGGAAAAAGTCAATTTAATCGACGTGGGAAAACGATGTCGTACGGGACGATGGCATTTGCTGAAAGTTTGTCGTCTCAGGAAATGACCCTGGGTGTTCGGGCTTGCCGCTGAGATCGTACGAGAAGCGATGTAACGCGTCGATCTTTTTACCGGCTGAATTCAAGAGGTTTCGAATTCGATCTAGGTCTTGACGCATAGATTCGTCATGCTTGAGATGAAGTGATTCGGCTCGAAGTTCGATAGAGGTGCCGCCGAAGCATTCTACGCTCGCAATCTCGAACTGCTCATCGACGGGCTCAGAATTCGTGGCGACGCCTGACCCCGACATGGACGTGATCTGAGTTCTCGCCAAACGTCCGTGACGCTCGACCACACGGGAACGTGACGAATGCACGGTCAAATATCGTTACACCGGCGAGGTTGAGGGCGTAAGATGCATAGAGTCGGAGTGTCAACCGAAAGTCGAGCGGGGTGTCCTTGGCGAACGTGACACCAATCCACGGAAGACCAAGAGCGTCACGAAAGCGCGTCGTCGAGGACGACGTGCCGTTAAATCAACCCTCCGCTGGAGACGGTTCGATCGGGCTCGGGCTATGGATCAAGTCCAATCGGAAGGTTCAAGAGCTGAGCCAGCGCGACCTCGCCCAGCGCGCGTCAATCTCCCGGTCTTACTTGTGCGATATCGAGCATGGGCGAGGCGCGCAACCAAGCCTCTTCGTCCTTGAAAAACTTGCCATCGCGCTCGGAGCGACGAGCACCGAGATTCTCCGAGCGGCGGGAATCCTTCGCGACGGTCATGAAGCCGTCGACCACAGCCACGAATACCGCCTACTTTCCCTTTATCGCGATCTCAGCGCCGAAGGGCGAGTCGCCGTCGAGCGATTCGCTCGCTTCGTCCACATCGAAGAGCAGCGATGGATCCAGACAGACCTGCTCGAAGGACAGGAGGGCCAAGCGTCCCGGTCTCTCCAAGAAGGTCCAGGTCTGTTTGACGCTCCTGAGCCGTCTCCGTCACGAAAGCCGTAGTTTGCGCCGAGCAGCGCCGGCTACTCCTTGACGTGACTCTGGATTTCTTCTGACACGAGAAAGGTCGCATCTGCGATCTTGGCAACCGCAGGCAACAGGCGTTCCTGATAATTGGGATCGTTCCATGCGGCGTTGAACGAATCGAGCGAATCCCAATACGCCTCGGTCACGAACCGGAAGGGCGCACGGGCCGAAGCTGGCCGGTCGGGACCAATGAGCGGCGTGCCAATAATCCGATAGAAATCGGACTTGATGACCCCGGGTTGGCTAATATTTGCCTGGTGATGTTCGGTCGTACGCCAACGAACAAATTCTTCCTCATCGGTTTCAGGAGGCAGGTTATAGAGGACGGTAACTTTGATCATGTCATCTACAGCTCCACAACGTCCGATAGCCTCATTTTTAGCCGGTTCCACTCAATTGTCGCGTATGCCCCGCACGAGCGCGTTTCACATGTCGAACCTGCTCGGCAAGCACGGGCGCCGCGAACGCTCCTGCTTCGAACAATCCTTACCGGACGACACTGAGGCAGCGACGGAATCCGCAAGCATACCCGGTCGAGCTCGAACCTAAGACAGCAGTTCCAAATCCTAAAGATGAAATTGTTAAACTGGTGTTAACACTCTGGGATTGCACGCGTTCGAGGTATTTGGCGGTGGGGGCGACTATGGTGCTTGCGCGTTTCTTGCCTCGAGATGAAGAGTTTTTCGACAAGTTTGACGAAGCGGCAGTGAACGCGGCAGAAACGTCTGCGCTTCTGCTCGAAATCGTCGAGCAAGAGGATGAGCGAGAACGACGGGTTCGCCGGCTTCGCGATCTCGAACATCAAGGCGACGACATTACCCACCGTATCTACAGCGCCCTGAATCGCACGTTCGTCACGCCGCTCGATCGCGACGATATCCAATCGCTGGCAGCGAATATCGACGATGTCGTCGATGCGCTCGAAGAAGCTGGCAAGCGCTTGTGGCTTTATCGACTGGGGCAGACGACCGACGCGGCGAGATTGCTCGCCAGAATCGCGAGTGAACAATGTGCCCTCATCGCAAAAGTGGTCCCACTGCTCGAAACAGTGTCGAAACAAGAAGCTGATATGCGCGTGGCCGTTCTCGAGATCCATCGGTTGGAGAACGAAGCCGACGATGCGCTCAACAGTGCGCTCGCGACCCTCTACGACGGAATCACCGAGGTTCCGCAGTTGATCACCGCGCTCAGATGGCAAGAGATTTATCAACTCCTCGAAGACGCGACCGACCGCGTGGAGCATGTCGCGAATTCGCTTGAGGGGATCCTGCTGAAGCATGCCTGATACGGCGTTGCTCACGCTCATTCTGATCGTCGTCCTTGGCTTAGTCTTCGATTTCATCAACGGATTCCACGACACTGCAAACTCCATCGCGACCTCTATTGCGACCCGCGCGCTCTCACCCGTGCAAGCGGTTTCAATGGCGGCGGTGCTCAATGTGGTTGGCGCACTGACCGGAACGGCGGTCGCGGCGACGGTCGGCAAGGGAATCATCTCGCCGGAGCTGGCGACACAAAAACTCGTCGTGGCGGCGCTCTTGTCGGCGATCGTGTGGGATCTCGTCACCTGGTGGCAGGGCATCCCATCAAGCTCGAGCCATGCGCTGGTCTTCTCAATTGTTGGCGCAGGAGTTGCCGAGGCAGGGGCCGACGCGATTGAGACCGCGGGTGTCACGAAAGTCCTCAAAGGCATGGTCTTTTCGCCATTGCTCGGATTTATCGGCGCATTCTGTCTGCTGATGATCTTGCTCTGGATTTTTGCCCGGAAACGGCCCTCGTTCGTCAACCACCTCTTTCGCCGCGGCCAGATCTTTTCTGCCGCCTATATGGCCTACAGCCATGGCGGAAATGATGCCCAAAAGACGATGGGGATCATCACGCTGGCGCTGGCGACCTATCACGGTTGGAGCGGCAGCGAGTTTGAGGTTCCACTGTGGGTGATTCTTTCCGCTGCGGTCTCAATGGGTCTCGGCACGGCGATCGGCGGCTGGCGCATCATCCGCACGATGGGATTCAAGGTCGTCGATCTGCGGCCAATCGATGGTTTCGCGGCCGAGACTGCGGCCGCGACCGTGATCGAAGTCGCCAGCCGGCTTGGAATTCCCGTTTCGACCACGCATGTCATTTCCTCCGCGATCATGGGCGTAGGGGCGACCCGACGCGCTTCAGCCGTGCGTTGGGGCGTTGCCGGCCGCATTGTTACCGCCTGGGTCGTCACGATTCCAGCGTGCGTGATTCTGGGGTGGTGCATTTTTCAGGTGCTTGATGTGCTTGTGAATCTGTTTTAAGGGCGAGTTCGATTTCAATTCGTTGACCACGTGCAATCGCATCCGTATGCTCTCGCAGCGACAAATCGATCGCCGTCATGATCGGAGGGGCGGTGGATAGCCGGATTGACGGTCAACCGATCCCTGGATTTCCTGGTGTTAAAGTCGAGCGAAACGTGTGTTGCGCGATGCGCGACGGCGTCAATCTCGCGGCTGACGTCTACCGGCCGGCCACCGGCGGGCCGTATCCCGTCCTCCTGATCCGCATTCCGTATGACAAAACTCAGGCCGAGAACGCCACCTATTCGCACCCTGCTCGGTATGCAAGCAAGGGGTACATCGTCGTTTCCCAAGACACGCGCGGCCGGTATCGATCTGAGGGCGAGTGGTATCCGTTCAGGCATGAAACTGAGGATGGTTATGAGACCATCGAGTGGGCCGCTAGGTTACCGAACTCGACCGGTAGGGTGGGGATGTACGGTTTTTCGTACGGCGGGGCGACCCAACTCTTGCCGGCGCGGAAGAAGCCCCCCAGTCTTGCGGCAATCTGTCCCGCAATGACCAGTTCTCAATATTACGAAGGTTGGACCTTTAACCAAGGCGCCTTTGCCTTGGCGTTCGCAAATTCCTGGGCGTTGAGTCTGGGGACTGACAACGCGCGACGCCGTAGCGATGCAGCGGCGATGGCTGGCTATGCTACTGCATTCGCGGCCGCGCTCGATTGGGATTGGTATTCGCCACTCGTTGACAATCCGCCGATGAAAACCGGCGACACCGGCTATTACTTCGATTGGATCGCACATCCGAGCTATGACGATTACTGGCGGCAATGGAGCATCGACGAGGATTACGGCCAGATCGATGTGCCCGGTCTCCACATTGGAGGTTGGTACGATACCTTTTTGAGCGGAACGGTAAAGAATTTTGTTGGACTCGCTCAGGGAGCAGGATCGACCATGTCAAGAGAGGCCCAGCGACTGATCATCGGGCCGTGGTTTCACATTCCGTGGAAGCCACTGGTCGGTGAATCCGGCGATCGGGCATCTGCACAGGTCGTTGACGATTGGCAGCTTGCCTGGTTTGACCAGCATTTGAAGGGTCTTGGTTCGGCGTTCGGCGCGCCGGTCAATGTCTTCGTCATGGGCGAGCATCGGTGGCGATCCTTTACAACGTGGCCTCCGGCAGAGAGTACTGAAACTCCGTGGTTTCTGCATAGCGACGGCCGCGCGAATTCGAAGTTTGGCGATGGCGAACTTTCGCATACGGTGCCCGCAGTGGAACCCGCGGATATCTTCACCTACGATCCCAACGCGCCCGTGCCCAGCGCAGGCGGTCACTCGTGCTGCTTTGACTTCGTCGCGCCGATGGGGCCCGCCGACCAGCAGGTTCGGGAGGAGTCAAACAACGTCTTGGTCTATACAAGTCCGCTTCTCGAACGCGATCTCGTGCTCGTCGGTAACGCCTCGTTGTTGTTGCATGCAGCAACGTCGGCGGTGGACACTGACTGGACCGCACGATTTTGTCATGTTGATGCAGCCGGGATGTCGACGAACATTCAAGAGGGAATCGTCCGCTCTCGTTATCGTGAGTCGATCTCGCAGCCGAGGATGCTCGAACGTGACGCCATCTATGCCTATGAGATCGTGCTTGGGCCAGTTGGGATACGCATTCCGGCTGGACATCGACTGCGAGTGCAAGTGTCGAGCAGCGACTTCCCGCAATGGGACCGCAATTTGAACACCGGCGGGCCGCTGGGGACCGAAGGGATGATGCAAGCGGTCGTGGCGACACAAGTCATTCTTCACGATCAAGACCACCCGTCGCGATTGATCCTGCCCGTGATCGAGCAAATGTGATGGTCCACCGCCGGAGTGAGCTTTCAGTTCCCGCGTCGAACTGGAAAATGATCGAGAAGGCCCTGGCGTCGGACGCGGATATCGCCTTCCTCGATTTGGAAGACTCGGTCGCACCTTCTGAAAAACCGCCCGCCCGGCGCAATGTTGTGCGCGCCATGCGCGAGCTCGATTGGCGGGGCAAACCGCGCGCGTTCCGCGTGAACGGGTTGGGAACTCCGCACTTCTACCGCGACATCGTCGAGGTGTTCGACGACGTCCAGGGCAATATCGACTTCGTGATCTTGCCCAAGGCGGAGTCGACGACTGACATTGCGAAGATTTCAACAGTCCTACGGAAGCTTGAAACGGAAGCGGGCCTTGAGCAGAAGCTGGGCATCGAAGTCCAAATCGAGAGCGCCAAGGGCTTGCTCAATGCCGCCGCGATTGCGGCGGCTAACCCGCGGATCAACGCGATCACCTTCGGTCCAGGAGATTATTCGGCGTCGGTCGGTATGCCGAGTGTATCGATCGGCGCACGCGACGAATGGGATGAAGCGTATGGCGCCGACCGCTGGCATTTTGCGATGCAGACCGTCCTCGTGGCGGGCCGAGCGGCGGGCGTCAGCGTGATTGATGGACCGTTCGCCGACTTCCGGGACGCTGAGGGATTTCGCACGTCTTGCCGGCGTGCCCGATCGCTTGGATTCGACGGGAAGTGGTGCATTCACCCTGGGCAGATTGCCGTCGCCAACGAAGTCTTTTCACCCACAGTAGAAGAGATTACCTGGGCCACCGACGTTGTTTCCGCGTATGAGACCGCGAAGCGCAAAGGCGAAGGTGCTGTTGCAGTCGGGAACACGATGATTGACGCCGCGAGCGTGCGCATGGCGAAGCGGATCGTCGAAGACACCGCCGGCTGAAGTTTGCACAAGAACGGGGTGACGCATTTCCGTCACCCCGTGAACTTCCTTGGGATATTGGTGAGTTACTCGGCGGGAGTCTCCGCCGTTACCTCACCGGCCGGTGCGACTTCGGGCTCTGCGGGAGCCTCCGATACTGCTGAGGCGTCTGGCGCGGCAGCGACTTCTTCGACTTGTTCGGTCTCGGACGATTGAGCTTCGGCTTCCGTTTCTGCTTCAGCACGAGACGCGGCGCGAGCTGCTCTCGCTTCTGCAGCAGCGGCGGCGGTCGCCTCTTCTTGACGCTGTTGCTCTTGCTCCAACGCGGTAGCTCTCGCCGAAATCCGCTGCTGGCGCTTGGACGTGCGGGCCTCGCTCGTTGTGGCGCGGTCGACGCGCTTCATGAAGCGCTCGACCTGTCCCGCTGTGTCGACGATCCGCTGCTCGCCGGTGTAGAAGGGATGGCAGACACTGCAGAGGTCGGTGCGCAAAACCGGCTTGGTGGAGCGGGTGGTAAAGGTGTTACCGCAGGCGCAGGTCACCTGCGCTTCGACGTAATTCGGGTGGATTCCTGGTTTCATGTTTCTCGCAACTCCAATGCCGGATACGTAGTAACTACCGGCTCGGATAATTTCGTTCGATTAATTAGTCTGCCGCCGGGGCCATCTCCGCGACAGCGACCTTCGGCGTCCCGCCAATTGGCGCAATTTCGGGTGGATACACGCTGATGCGGCGTTTGTTCCGGGTTACCGGCTCGAACTTGACGACGCCGTCGATCAACGAATAAATCGTATGATCTTTCCCGATGCCGACGTTGTTGCCGACCCAGAACTGCGTGCCCCGTTGGCGCACGACGATGGTGCCCGCGCGAACGAGCTGACCATCGGAACGCTTAACGCCAAGGCGCTTTGATTCACTATCGCGGCCGTTCCGAGAACTGCCGACTCCCTTCTTATGGGCCATCGTAAGGCTCCTCTAGCGTGTCACTTGGCCGTTAGACGTTGATCCCGGTGATCGTCAAGTGCGTCAACGATTGCCGGTGGCCGATCTTTCGACGATATCGCTTCTTCGGTTTGTACTTGAAGACGTGGATCTTCTCGCCGCGGAAGTGATCGTCGACCTTCGCGGTCACAGTTGCACCCTTCACAACCGGGGTTCCGACTTGCGTCTTGCCATCGCCGCCGAGCAGAAGCACGCGATCGATCGTGATCTCGTTGCTCTCCTCGGCCGCCAAGCGCTCGACCGAAATGCGGTCCCCGACGCTCACGCGGTATTGCTTGCCGCCAGTCTCAATGATTGCGTAGCCATTAGCCGACGCTGCATCAGCTTTTGCTTCGGTCTTCTTCTTTGCCCGCGGCTTGGGTGTTTTTATTTCTGGCTCTTCTGGCGTCTCGTTTGGTGTTTCTGATTCAGTCATCGTCCGTCTCGCAACGAATAAGCACGACGTGCGGAACTATGCGCGCACAAAATCAGGTGCGACACGCACCCGCGAAGGGGTAGTGTACCACAGGCAGGCGAGGCGATTAGGCAGCAGCGTTCCGGCGTTAATTAGTCCAATTGAGTCTGACATTGCCCCGAGATGACTGGACTTTCGACCGAACGATTTGGCCCGGCAGTTATGCCAGGTTGTCGCTGATTTGGTTGACACCGTCGATACAGAGTTCCTAGAATCAGGGCAGTATAAATATTTGCACAGATTTGCCATTTTTGCCTAGATTTTCAGCAGATTTTAGCTCTTCTTGCCGGGGAATCGCCGTGATTGCGACGGACGTCAAAGCTCAGATTGCGATCAGCTTCGCGACGTGCACTCGCGGCTTTGAGCAATTCTCGCGCGGTACTTTGACATGAGTGCGATGCCGACTGTGCGGTTCGGCACACGGGGCAGTGCGCTCGCGCGGGCCCAGACCGCGTTCGTGATCGCACGCTTTTCCTCCAGTCATCCGGAGATAAGCTCGGAGACAGTCATCATCCAGACCGAAGGTGACCGCGACAAGACCTCATCGCTGACCGTTATCGGCGGTCGGGGGGTCTTCACGAACGCCCTGCAGGATGCGCTGCGCCATGGCGACATCGACGCCGCGGTTCATTCGGCAAAAGACCTTCCTACCGAGGCGCAGCCTGATCTCATGATTGCCGCGTTCCTTGGGCGAACCGATGCCCGGGACGTGCTCGTCAGTAAACACAATCGATCGCTTGCCGCGCTCAATCCGAATCCTGTGATCGGCACATCCTCTCGGCGGCGTGCGGTTCAGGTCTTGAAGCTGAGGCCAGATGCAAGGATTGTCGACCTTCGCGGCAACATTGATACGCGGCTGCGTAAAGCGTTTGAAACAGAACTCGATGGCGTTGTTCTGGCCGCTGCCGGGATCGAACGGATGGGCTGGTCAGATCAAATTACCGAATACCTCCCGATTGAAATCGCCGTGCCGTCGCCCGGTCAAGGTGCTCTCGCCATCGAGATTCGAGCCGGTGAGAGCGGTCCCGTATCTCTATTAGCCGAACTTGATGACCTTGATCTATCGATCGCGGTCAAGACGGAGCGCGCCTTTTTGCGCGGAACGGGCGGCGGATGCACGAGTCCAGTCGGAGCGTTTGCATCAGTCGAAGGCGACCATGTGCGATTGCGGGCGATGCTCAGCTTGGCCGACGGCACACGCGTCGACTGGATCGACGAACGCGCTCCGGTGGTGGACGCGGAAATGTTTGCACGGTCGCGGGCAATGGAATTGCTCGCGACGCTTGAATCACCTTCATCCTTGAAGGGGAAGCGAATTCTCGTCACCCGCGGAACCAAAGAGGACGGTCTCTCAACTGGTCTACGCGCGCGAGGTGCAGAAACGATTGTCGCGCCGGTCAACCAAATCGAACGCGTTGACAGCCGAGCGATTGATTTAGCCTTGAAGCCCTGGGACGGAGCACATTTCGATTGGATCGTGTTCACGAGCCAAAATGCTGTCGACGGGCTCGCCGATTCTCAGACTGGCTTACGACTCATCGAGGGGGCCTCGGTGGCGGCCGTGGGAAGCGCGACCACTCGCAAGCTCCGGGAACGTGGGATCGATGTTGACGTCCAGCCCGATGTTTTTTCCAGCGAGGCGCTCGTTGCAGAACTGGCCAAACATGATCTCAGCGGCAGGCACGTTCTATTCCCGCACGGCAATCTCGCCCGCGCAATGGTTCCTGAGAGGTTACGCGCATTGGGCGCGGAGGTCGAGGCCATCGAGGTTTACCGGACGTTGTCTGCGGAGACTATCGATCCAAATGTGGTGAATGACCTCTCGGATGGAACTGTCGATGCCGTGGTGTTTTGCTCGCCGTCGAGCGTCCATGGACTCTTGGATCTCCTCGGGGAGCAATCCGGCCACGTAAAGCAAACCGTTGTCGCGTGCATTGGGCCGACAACCGGGGACGCCGCGCGAAAAGCTCGTTTGCCTGTTCTGATCCAACCAAATGAATCCACGATCGAATCGTTGATCGTTTCGCTCGAAATGCACTTCGCGGCTGAGGCTGCGGAAACTCAAGAACGCGTCGCGGCGTCGCCTTCGAGAGAAGGGAGATTGAGCGGATGAGCCAGAAAGATGGGCGCCGGGATTTCCGCCGGACGCGCCGGTTGCGACGCACGGCTGCGATCCGGCGCCTCGTCTCGGAAACGACGATTTCCGCCGAGGACTTCATTTATCCGCTTTTTATCACCCATGGGTCAGACGTCAGGCACGAGATCAACTCGATGCCGGGGCAATATCAACTCTCGGTCGATCAACTTCCCGCCGAGGTCGACGAGATTCAAGAACTCGACATTCCCGCGGTTATCCTTTTCGGTATTCCCGAGGAGAAGGACGCGGAGGCGACGGGCGCGTACGATCCGAACGGCGTCGTTCAAGAAGCAGTGCGGGCGATTAAATGGCACGCGCCGGATGTGCTCGTCATCACGGATGTCTGCGCCTGCGAATACACGACGCATGGGCATTGCGGCATCTTGAAGGGAGACGAAGTCGATAACGACAAAACGCTGGAAGTGCTGGCGAAGGCGTCTGTGAGTCACGCTGAGGCTGGAGCCGATATGGTTGCGCCGTCCGACATGATGGATGGGCGCGTTGCCGCGATTAGGGCCGCCCTGGATCGTGCCGGTCATGTCAACATGCCGATCATGTCGTATGCGGCAAAATACGCCTCTGGGTATTACGGCCCGTTTCGCGAGGCGGCGGAAAGCATGCCTGCATTTGGCGACAGGCGTTCGCACCAAATGGATCCCGGCAACGCTCGAGAAGCGCTGACCGAGATCGCAATCGACCTCGACGAGGGCGCGGATGTCATTATCGTCAAGCCCGCCCTGGCATACTTGGACGTCTTGCACCGGGCCAGGACGACGTTCAACGCGCCGCTCGTTGCCTACAACGTCTCTGGCGAATACGCCATGATCAAGGCGGCCGCTCAACTCGGTTGGATCGACGAGCGACGAGTGACCTTGGAGACATTGCTCGCAATAAAGCGCGCGGGCGCAGGCAGGATCATTTCGTACCATGCGAAGGAAGTTGCACGCTGGTTGGCCGAGGAGCGTTCAGCATCGCGTCGCCAAATTAGCGTCTAACCAGTAGTGAACGGCCAAGGAGAGCGTGTGATGGGATTGGAAAGCCAACCAGGCCGACGGCAATATGTGAAGTTCGCCTTCTTCAAAGTCGCGCCTGAATGGCGACGACTTGACGTCACGACTCGCGATCGGCAGCTCGCTGAGTTTCGCGATGTCGTCGAAGAGTGGACGGAGCGAAACCTGATCCGCTGTTATTCCACGGTGGGAACTCGGGGCGACGCCGACTTCATGATCTGGCAAGTCAGCTATGACCTGCACGATCAACAAGAGATGGCGGGCGAGTTGTTGGGGACTGATTTCGGCGGTTGGCTGACGACACCGTTTTCGTATCTCTCGATGACAAAAAATTCTCAGTATGTTGAGAAGTACTCCGGGCCGGATCGAGACAAGTTCACACGGCTGAACCTCGCGCCGGGCGAGCACAAGTACCTCTTCGTCTATCCCCTGACCAAACTACGCGGCTGGTACACATTGTCGAAGGAAGAGCGCCAGGAGGCAATGAATCAGCATATCGCCATCGGTCACACCTATTCCTCGGTGAAGCTGAACACAACATATTCGTTCGGTTTGGACGATCAAGAATTCGTGCTCGCGTTCGAAACGGACGAGCCAGGCGATTTCCTCGATCTCGTGCAAGAACTGCGCGGCTCTATGTCGAGCGCCTACACCGAACGTGACATCCCAATCTTTACCTGTATCGCGGTAACGGCCGAGAAGATGCTTCGGGCGCTTTCCCGAACGCGGGTAGGCACGGCAGTCTAGTGGAAAGTGCCGCGGGAATAGGTGAACGCTCTCGGGCGGTGAATACGCGGGGAGCGATGTCGGGTCGCGCTCGGTTTCTCGCGGCGGCCAATCGTCAGCCCGTTGATGCAACGCCGGTCTGGTTCATGCGACAGGCCGGTCGTTCTTTGCCGGAGTATCGAAGGTTACGAGAGCGGCATGCGTTTCTCGACGTGGCGAAGACGCCGGAATTGTGCGTCCAGGCGACGAAGATGCCGGTCCACCGTTTGGGTGTCGATGCAGCCGTCCTCTTCGCCGACATCATGCTCCCGCTCGACGGAATGGGCGTCGAGTTTGCGATCGAGCCGAACGTCGGTCCTGTGATTGCCAACCCAATCAGGACGGCGATGGACATCGAAGCGTTGCAGGTTATCGACGCCGACGAGGCGACGCCGTATCTGTTTGAGGCCCTACGGATGTTGCGAAGCGAGCTTGGCGAGTCGGCCGCGTTGCTCGGCTTTGCCGGGGCGCCGTTCACATTGGCCTGCTATCTGGTCGACGGCAAGGCAACGCGTGAATATCCAAAAACGAAGGCACTGATGTTTGGCGAACCGGAGCTTTGGCACAGGCTCATGGAAACGTTGACCGGCGTCACCGTTCGCTATTTGAAGGCGCAGATTGCCGCCGGGGCCGAGGCAGTTCAACTCTTCGACTCTTGGTTGGGTTTGCTTGGGCCACTCGAATATGAAGCCATGGTCCTGCCGTATACAACCAATATTTTTCAATCACTGCACGGTCTCGCGCCGGCGATTCATTTCAGCACCGGCACAACATCGCTCTTGCCGCTCATCGCGTCCTCAGCCGCGGACATTGTCAGTGTCGACTGGCGATTGCCGCTTGATGACGCCTGGCGCTCGATTGGTCACACCCGAGGAATCCAAGGCAATTTGGATCCCACGATCCTGCTGGCGGGAGAACGAGCAGTCGAATCTGGCGCAAGGGACGTGCTGAAGCGGGCTGGTGGCCGGCCCGGCCACATCTTCAATTTGGGTCACGGGATTTTCCCCCAGACCGCTCCTGAATCGCTGGAACGGCTCGTCGATTGGGTTCACCAGTACTCGCCGACCTCTATTTAAACCCGATGAGCGACTGCGCTTTTTGCTCACGGCGCGAAAAGAAGTGCACACATTAAATCTCGCTATACTTGAATTTAGTTGCACTGCTTGATCGATCGCACAAAGGTAGAGCCGTCGTTGAGCACCAGCCCGGACCCGACAGCACAATTGAATCCTGCTCCGAGGGCAACGGTTCTCGTCGTCGACGATGAAGCGCCGTTGCGCGAGACAGTTGCCTATAATCTCAAGCGCGAGGGCTTCGGCGTCGAGTTGGCATCTGATGGCCAGCAAGCACTCGACCTCGCGCGTTCCGGGCGGCCCGATCTCGTCATTCTCGACATCATGCTTCCACATACGGATGGGTTACAGGTTTGCCGCACGCTGCGAGCAGAATCAACGGTGCCGATTCTTCTCCTGTCGGCTCGTTCGGAAGAGTTCGATCGGGTTCTCGGTCTCGAGCTTGGAGCGGATGATTACCTGACGAAGCCGTTCGCGATGCGCGAATTGCTCGCCCGAGTCCGCGCGATGTTGCGACGCGTGCAGATGCAAGCCGGAGACGGCACTACCTCAGGGAACGGCGCCGGAACGCAGCCTCTCGATGGGCGCGACAACAGCGCGACGCTGAGCGCCGGCGACGTCGTTGTTGATCTCGCGCGGCGGGAAGCGACAATTGCAGACGAGCAGCTTTCGTTAAAACCAAAGGAATTTGATCTTCTCACGTATTTTCTGCGGCATCCTGGGATCGTGCTCTCCCGAGACGCGCTGCTTCGAGAAGTGTGGGGCTACGATTTTCCGATCGACACGCGAACGGTCGACGTACATGTTCGCGGCCTCAGAGAGAAGCTCGAGCAGGACCCGAGTCACCCGCAGCGCATCGAGACCGTACGCGGCTACGGCTACCGATTCGCCGCGCCGCGGGACTGACGAGAACGAGCAGAGGAACCATGGCGTCTGTACCTGGATTCAGTCGAGCCTCGGCCGGCCGTCTCATTCCGAAGACGGTTCGCTGGCGGCTCACGTTGACCTACGTCACCCTCATCCTTGTCGTCATGGGCGCGCTCGGCGGCTATCTCGCATACGCCATCCGCGATTTCTACGTCGAGCGCTTGGGCGATCAAATGGCCGAAGAGGCCGTGATGATCTCGAAGGCAATCGCCCCTCAAATCGCAACAGGCGATGTCAACCAGATCGACTCCGAAGTGAAAGCGATTGATGAAGGACTCGACGTCCGGATCACCGTAATCGCGCCTGACGGCACGGTGCTCGGCGACTCCGACGCCGACCCAAGGTCGATGGAAAACCACAGCAACAGACCGGAAGTCCAAGAAGCGCTGTCATCGGGGTATGGAGAATCCGAGCGCCACAGCGTAACTTTGGACACCGACTTCATGTACATCGCGATGCCAATCGCCAATTCGGGCGGCGCCGTCATGCGCGTCGCAAAACCGCTAGACGATGTGAATCAAGCAATCGCCAAACTCCGGCGAGCCGTATTGATCGCAGCGATCGTGGCCGCGCTACTAACCGCAGGCGTCGCGACCCTCATCTCAGAACGGATCATCGGACCGCTAAATGACCTGCGTAACCAGGTTTCGCGGGTGACCGCGGGTGAGCTCGACGTTGCCGTTGTCCCTGCCGAACCGCGGGAATTGGGCGATTTGGCACGTGCCTTCAATATGATGACTGCGAAAGTATCCGAACTCGTCACGGAAAGCGAGCGGTCGCGCGTGCGCTTGGAGGCAATCTTCGCCAACTTGAGCGATGGGGTGGTGATTGTCGACGATCGTGCGGATGTCGTTGGGATCAATGCCTCAGCGAGCAGGATTCTGAACGCTGGGGAGGAGTGGGCGATCGGTCAACCCTTTGTCGTCGTTGCGCGGGATCACGAACTGGTGAGCTTGCTGAAGTCGGCAATCGTCGAAAATGAGTTCAAGAGCGCGACGATTGAGTTCGGCCGTGATTTTCAAGTGGTAGAGGCAGCCGCACAGCCGTTGCATGCTATTGGCGAGCAGCTTGGTATCGTCGTCGTGCGCGACGTTACTGAGCTGAAACGGCTGGAGTCGGTCCGTCGCGAGTTCGTTGCCAACGTTTCCCACGAGTTGCGTACGCCCCTCGCCTCGATCAAAGCGCTCGTCGAGACGCTGGAGGCTGGAGCACTTGACGACCCCAACGTGTCGATGAAGTTCCTCGGCCGGATCAATGGGGAAGTTGACCGGTTGGCCGCACTCGTCGATGAGCTGCTCGATCTGGGCAGACTGGAATCCGGCCGCGTCCCGCTCCAACTTGAGCTCATCGGCCCAGCCGATCTCATTACGCACGGCGCCGAGCGATTGCGACCGCAGACTGAGCGCGCCCATCTCGGCCTGAACATCGACGTCCCGCCTGACCTCCCAGCAGTTCTTGTCGATCGGGGACGGATCGAGCAGGTGCTCCTCAATCTTGTGCACAATGCTATTAAGTTCACACCGGCGGGAGGCACGATCACAGTGAAGGCAACGGACCTCGACTCCCGTCTTGAGGTGGCTGTTATCGACTCTGGCGTTGGAATGTCGGAGGCTGAATTGCAACGCGTGTTCGAGCGATTCTACAAAGCGGACCGCTCGCGGCGATCGGACGGCAGCGGTCTTGGGTTGGCGATTGCAAAACACATCGTGCTGGGACACCAGGGCACAATCGGAGCTGAGAGCACACCGAGCCAAGGTTCGACGTTCTGGTTTACCTTGCCTTTTGCCCAATCGTCGGGCATTGCGGTGACGCGCCGTCCGGGAGTGCCTGCCCGCGGTGAGTTAACCGTCGCCTAATACCACGACAGTAAGTCGTTAGAGCGATTCGATTGTCGAATCTTGTGATCGCTCAAGGCGGATGGATTCATCCTCTCGACCAGCGTAGTACCAATGACTGTCTCGACTGAGTAGAAGTTCAACTCCCACTTCAGTGTGTATCTTCGGCGACCACAACGTTTCGTCTTCGCCAATGAGCCGAGTCGCCGCGTCGTCATGCCGCCCGATGTCGGGGCCCCTAACTGTGCTGATGACGGCGGTCGGCAGGCGGAGATTCTTCGCTTTCGCTCAGAATGACGGAAGGGTGTGCGCAGAATGACGAGAGACGTAGCACGCAGAATGTAAGTTAGTCGGGAGCGGAATGACGCGCGCAAAAAGGCACCTGTGACATTCGTCGAATCGTGAAGCACTGAGAGCTGCAGAGGAACAAGGATATAATCGGAAGGTTGTTTGATAAGTCACGGTTGGTATTTGGGGGTTGAACGATCGCGATGGCAGTTCAAGATCTTGTGTCCGGGCAAGAGGAAGCAAGCGCTCCTACGAGACAGCGCGTTTTTTCAGGCATTCAGCCTTCTGGAAATATCCATATTGGGAATTACTTGGGCGCGATCCGTAACTGGGTAGGGCAGCAAGAGTTCTACGACAACATTTTCTGCATCGTCAATCTTCATGCGATCACACTGCCGACAACCCGAGATTCGCTACTCGCGAATACCCTCAACATGGCGAATACGCTGGTCGCCTCGGGCATCGATCCTGAAAAGTCGATTCTGTTTTTGCAATCTGATGTGGCGGAACATGCGGAGTTGTCGTGGATTTTGAGCTCTGTCACGCAATTCGGTGAGTTGCGCCGGATGACGCAATTCAAAGACAAGGCGGGGAGTCAGGACGAGGCGGTTTCTGCCTCGCTTTTCACCTATCCGGTGCTTCAGGCTGCCGACATTCTCGCATACGACACCGATCTCGTTCCGGTCGGCGAAGACCAGAAGCAGCACATCGAGCTCGCACGAGATATTGCCCAGCGATTCAATGCACGCTATGGGGCGACCTTTGTCGTGCCCGCTCCCGACATTAAACCGGAGGGTGCGCGAATCATGGCGCTTGACGATCCGACGAAGAAGATGAGCAAGAGTAGCGGCGGTCCAGGGAGCTATATTGCACTAACGGACGATGCCGATACGATTCGCCGAAAAATTCGGCGCGCGGTGACCGATTCAGGAACTGAAGTCAGTGGCGGGCCGGACAAGCCTGCGCTTTCGAATCTGCTCACAATCTACTCGTTGTTCAGTGGCGACCCAATCTCGCAGGTCGAAGACCGGTATGCCGGCAAGGGATACGGCGCATTCAAACACGATCTTGGCGAGATCATCGTGGAGGCGGTGGCGCCGATTCAGCGCCGGCTCGCGACGCTCGAAGCGGATCCCACAATTGCGCTCAACACTCTTGCGCGTGGTGCTGAGCAGGCGCGAGCGATTGCCGAGCGGAAGATGATCGAGGTCAGGGATCGAGTGGGCCTGATTATGAATCGCGAAACGGTCGCTGGCGTGTCGGCGTAGGGAGTCGCCGGTGGTCAGCGGAGGGTAGTACTTGAGGGGACTCCCGTTGATCGAACCAAGAATCGCGTGCGCGCCTGCTGCGTCAAGCGGCGAGTTGGCGCTCCAAGATGCGAGGAGTTTCAGCGATGCCGAAGCGCGTCCATCGAAAAACCGAGGATCGTCAAAATGTTGGAGACAATCCTCAGCAGGAATCGGGAGGACTGTTCAATGCTCAGCTTCTCGACCAGTTTGAAAATCTTGGGCAGAGCTGGGGCGAGATAAGCTCATATCAAAGGGTCATGAATGCGGTCAACGGCGAGGAGGTTGACCGCTTGCCGATCTGCTTCTGGCACCACTTTACTCCCGAGGGTTCCGGCAATAAATTGGCAGACGCCACGGTCAAGTTCTTCGATCAAGAGTTCGATCTCGACATTATGAAAATCATGCCGGACATCCCTTACCCCTTTCCGCGAGGTTCAATCCGCGCCATCGACGATTGGCGACTGATCGAGCCCATTGACGCAATTCGTTCGCGGTTCATGAACGAGTGGATAGTGGCGGTCCAAGTCGTGCGGGCGGCCGTCGGCATTGAAAAGCCGGTGATTGTCACGAAATTCAATCCACTCTCCGAGGCAATGCATTTTGCCGCCGACCGGGAAACGTTCTTCGCCCACCTTCGTGAAGCTCCCGTGGTCATCCACGACGCGCTGCACACGATCGCCATGAACTTGCAAGCCCAATTTCGGGAGCTGCTTTCAAGTGGCGCGGACGGTGTGTTCTTCGCGCTTCAGGGCTGCAGCAAGGACATCATGTCCGAGGAGCAGTATCGAGAATTCGGCCGTCCCTACGACCTGATTGCCCTGCAAGGCGCCCAGAGCGGATGGCTGAACGTCCTCCACATTCATGGCGAACGGGATCTACATTTCGACCTTGTCCTCGACTATCCGGTCAGCGTGCTCAGCTGGTCCGATCGGCTCGCTGGTCCGAGCCTGCGCGAGGCGCGAGGCATGACAAGCAAATGCCTGATGGGCGGTTGGCATGAGTTCGGTGCGCTCTCGAGCGGCCCGGAGAAAGCAATCTTGGACGAAGCAAAGGATGCACTTGCCCAAACCGGTGGTCGCAAGTTCATTCTGGCAAACGGATGTTCAGTTCCGGACGAAACCGACGAGAAGTGGCTGCACTACGCGCGCGACATCGTGGATAGCCTGAAGGTGCATTAGGCCGGCACAGGCGGCTGCGCGGAGTGTTGGCGAATCTCATTGACGATCCGGCGCGCGACGACCACGACGGCGAGGCCACCAAACGCGACGCCGGCAAGGGCAATGCGCGTCGAGGCGAAGGTCGAAACCATGCCGGCGAGAAACGGCGCGACTGCGATTCCCGCATATCCAACCAATAACACCGCGCCCGAGGCGGCGCCCGGCGCCGTCGGATTCGCGAGTCCGACGAGACTGAGTGTCGTCGGCGCCATGCCCGCGAGGCCAAATCCAGCGATGGCGCAGCCGGCAACGGCGACGGCGGCGTTTGGTCCGGCCGCGATCAGGAGACCGCCGAGCATTGTTACACACCCCTGAAACAAGAGCATGCGTATAGCGCCGATTCGCGCGTTTAGCGGTCCGTTGCCGAAGCGGCCAATTGCCATCGCCGCTCCGTTCAATGAAAGGGCGATCACGGTGACCGACTTGGCATAGTGGCGCTCGTCTTGAAAGTAGATTCCCACCCATTGCGCGATCAGTAACTCCGATGCAAAGGCGATTCCCGCGATGGCCGCGAGATCGCGATTTGTTCGGTTCTTGAGCAGATAAAGCGCGTGCAGCGGCGAATGTTCCTGCTCGGGAGCGAGCGACGGAGGCGCTTCCTGCTTGAGCGAGACCAACGCAAACACAGCGAGACCGGCGAACATGACCGCGATCACCGCGTAGACCGACTTGTAGTCGCCTCCTAACCAGATCAGGAGGCCGGCAACAAGCGGTCCGATCAACGAGCCGACACTGAACGTCGCGTGTAACGGGCCCATAATGTGGCGGCGAGTCGAGCGCTCCACATCCATCGCCAGCGCGTTGTTCGAGAGGTCAAGCGCGGTGACGCCGATTCCCTGGATGATGAGCAGGAGGACAAGGATCCCGACGACGGAGCCAAAGATGATGCCGACCGCCGGGATGACCGTAATCGCGAGGGAGACAGCTAGCAGCAGGCGCTTGTCGAAGCGGTCCGCAAGTCTGCCGCCGAAAACCAGGACCGGCAATCCAGCGATGACGCCTAGACTCTGTGCCAAACCAAACACGCCCTTTGAGATACCGAAGGCATCGATGACGTCGTTCCAAAGCACGCCACCGCCGCCGTAAAGCACTCCGAGTCCCACAAAGCTGGACAGCATGAGAGCGAGCAGTGATGTTGCATTAGCCGGCATTGTCCTGCGGCCTGATGCGGTGGCGGGTTCCGTGCTTGGGATTGTTCTTGTGGAATCGAGGGTCACGGCGGCCGTCCTTATGTTTGCCACGGATCTGGAACGGCGTCGCGCATAGACCCTTGACGGAGATCGTGTTGCAATCGCTGATTGTGCCATAGGTCGCGCACGACCGGGCAAGGCGCGCACGTGGGGAAGCGAGCGGCTACCCCGTGCAATCGGCAGTTGCAGACGGCAGCAAAGGCGCTTGCAGTCCCGCTCCGATTACGAGCCCTATAACCGGTGCCTATTCTGTCAGCGCGGTCGCGGCCTGAGCCGCTTGAGCTTCTTCTTGCTTGGCAAAAATGTTCGTCGAGTGGCCGGGATCAAGGCGGGCGCTGGGGTCGTAATAGGTGACAGCGTGATTCACCGCGGTCACCGCTTCGGCCGCACCGGTCGCGATGAGCTTGAACTTGGCGGGGTAGTGAACGATGTCTCCAGCGCCGTAGACACCCGGGATGTTCGTCTCCATCGTGATCTTGTCAACAACGATTTGGTTGCGATTGAGCTCGAATCCCCATGTTTTGAGCGGCCCAATGTCGGCAACAAACCCGATTGCCACGATCAGTTCTTGGGCAGGGATCTGCGTTTCGGTGGCGCTTGCATCCTTGTACGTGACGCCGCTCAATCGTCCGTTGTCCGTCTGAATTGCGACGATCTCGCAGCCAGGAAAGCGAAGATCGGCTGAGGACGTTTCGAGCTCCTTGACCGTCTTTTCGTGAGCTCGGAACTTCGACCGGTGGATCAGGGTGACATGCTTGGCGAGCGGTTCCAGGGTGATGCCCCAATCGACCGCGGAATCTCCGCCGCCCACGATGACGACGTCCTTGTCGCGGAAGTCTTCGACGCGCTTCGCGAAGTAATGGACGCCCTTGCCTTCGAGCTCGGAGATACCAGGCAGTGCGATCCGCTTGGGTTCAAAAGCCCCGACGCCAGCGCAGACGATGACCGTTTTACTGAATCGCTCGCCCTGACTTGTCGTCAGTTTGAGGATGCCGTCTGCTAAGCGCTCCAGGCCGAGCACTTCTTCCTTCAAGCGGATAGCGGGCTCATCGCGCAGGGCCTGAATGACCATCTGCTCAACGAAATCCTTCGCCAAAACTTTCGGGAAGCCAGCGACATCGTAGATATATTTTTCTGGATAGATCGCAGTGAGCGCCCCACCTGGTTCTTCGAGCGAGTCGAGCACCTGAGTGCGAGCGCCGCGCATTCCCGCGTAAAAGGCGGCGAAGAGACCGGTCGGGCCGGCGCCGATGATCGTGATGTCGTAAATGTCGCGGGCGGGTTCGGTTCCATTGACCGAGGCGCCGATGCCATTTGTCACCGGTGAGAAACTCCCATTGAATCTGCCCTACCTTCGCGGAAGGGCGAGACGGACCATCTCGCCGGTAGCATTTTAGCATTGGGACGCCGCCGAAGCCTTTGTGCGCTCCGCACAGTGCCCCAATCATTGGTCGCCAACGTTTCCGATAGAATGGGCGAAATCGACAGATCGACTCGGTCTGTGTGCGGAGGAGAAATTCGTTGATGGCGCCAGTTTCAATGCCGGCGGCGCCGGCAAGTCTCGAATCATTACTCTCGCTGCGCGGGCAGGATCTCCCTACCCCGCGCATCGGCGATCCGCGAAAGGCCGCAAACCTCATCTCGTTCGTCTTTGGATTTCCAGACGCCGCATCTTTACCGGCGGAATCGGTGGGCGAAGCGACCGTCCGCGCCATGGAGAAAGATGGCAAATGGGCGCTGCAATACGGAAAAGCGACTGGTGATCCCGCGCTTGTCGAGGTCATGCTCGCCAAACTGAAGCGGGATCAGGGGATCGACGCCCGCCCAGAAAATATCCTCATCACCTCTGGCGGCTCGCAGGCCGTCCAGCTAGTGCTCGATTTGCTTGTCGACCCGGACGACACGATTATCGTCGAGGCGCCGACGTGGATGGGCTTTCTCTATGCCGTCAACAACGTCCACGCGCAGACGGTGGCCGTGCCGCTTGACGAACACGGAACGGATGTCATCGCCCTGGAACGGGAGCTGAACCGCCTTAGAAGTGAGGGGACTACGCCGAAGTTCATCTACGTGATTTCGAACTTCCAGAACCCGAGCGGGATCTCGACAACGCTCGATCGCCGGCAGGGGATTGTCGAGTTGGCGCAGGAATATGGAACCCTCATTCTCGAGGACGACGCCTACCACGATCTTCGCTTCCGCGGTGAGCGCATTCCGCCGATCTATACGCTCGACGACAGCGGATCAACCATGTATCTCGGAACGCTGTCGAAAATTATGGGCGCGGGCATGCGGATCGGCTGGCTGGTGGCGGCCGAGGAGATCGTGACGAAGCTGTCGGTCTTGAAGATCGATGGTTGCACGAACGTCTTCGGCTCGCATGTCGCCGCGGAATGGATTCCCGCCAACCTCGAAGACCACATAGAAAAGTTGAAGGGGATTTACCAGCGGCGCCGAGATGTCATGCTCGACGCACTTGACCGGCATATGCCAGCCGGGACGACCTGGACAAATCCCGACGGAGGCTTTTTCATTTGGGTGAGCTTCCCAGAGGCGATCGACGCGGGCCGGATGCTGCCGCAGGTGCGCGAACGCGGCGTCGATTATCTCGCCGGCGCAACCTGCTACGCCGACGGAAGTGGGACAAACCAGTTTCGGCTATCCTTTTCGTTCACGACAGAGGATCAGATCAAGCAGGGTATCGCGATTATTGGCGAAATCGCCAAGGGCGAACTGCTTGAGGCGCGCGGAGGCGGATCGGTACCCCCCGAGCTGCTTCTGTAGCGTAGTTACGCAATTCTGTCGATTTTCGAAAAAAGGGGCGGCGATAGTCCGCCCTTTTTGCTTGCCTTCTGGAATCGCACGGCAAACGCTGTTGACAGCAAGACACCGCGTACGTATGCTAGTTTTGCGTGTATCCCGCTGCTCGATCCACCGGTGGTTCCCGCCTGCCGGAGCATCAATCAGGACTCAGTAGATCGTCCTCTGCGCTTAGCCGCGCCCGGAGTCGAGTTTGGCGGTTCCTTCGCGTCACTTCGGCCACCTAGAAGAGCCGGCCTCCCAGCGCATCCGATCGCTGTTCGATGCCCTATTCGCCGCGGCAGTTGGCGCCGGCGGCCTGCTTTGGCGATTCGCAATGCTCATCTCCGACTGGATTCGCGGCGCCGATTTCCGCGTGTTTCCGCTGCCGGTCGCGCGGGTGCAGCCGTGGCGTCTGGTTGTCGGTGCGCTGACGGTGCTCGTTCCGGCCACGTTGCTCGCGCTTGTTACCCCAGACATGCCAGTCACGACGCCGGGCGTCGCGTTGATCGCGGCCGTCGCGTTCTCCGCGTATTTGGCCGATTGGCTCGGTGGGCTCACTGCGCTGGTGCTGGCGTCCCTCATCCTCTATGTCTTCTTTATCGGCGACGGTTCGACGTTCAGTTGGCGCGATGACAGCTCGGAAGTGCTCGGTTTCGCGATCACGGTTTCCAGCGGCTTTGGACTTGTTTGGCTGATTGAACGGATCAAAAAGGAAAGTGCCGAAAGCCGGCAATCGGCGGTCGCGGCGCGGGCGGCGGCCAATGCGCTGGCGTCGATGGAACGGACAGCGACTCCGCGATCGTCAGGAAGTCATGAAGAACGGCAACGGTTCCTCGCCTCAGTGCTCAATGCGATGGTGAGGGTCAATCGGGCGCACGCGGGCGCGCTCTTTCTTCTGGATGGAACGAGGAACCGCCTCGTGCTCAATGCCTCATATGGGATGGATGAAGAAGACGCGAAGCACCTGAACCTGGTGCCGTTAAGCGACGAATTTCTCGGCGCAGTCGCACGTGAACGGCGGCCCTTGATCGTCCATGACCTTCGGGCGTCCGCGCGGTCGACGTCGAGCTGTCTCGCAAAATCACACATTCGAGCGGCGCTCGCAGTGCCGTTGATCTCTGCCGAAGACCATCTCATCGGCGTATCGTTGACCGGCCTGTTAGTGAGACATCAATTCACACCGACTGAGATCGCCAAGCTCGAGGTGCTGGCCGCGCGCGCAGCCTCAATGGTCGAAGCTGCGGACTTCGCCGATGAGCGAGAGACACTCTTGCACCGGGCTCATGAGGCCCAGCGACGGCTGGAACTGGTCATCGGTACGATGCCGGAAGCAGTGGTGATCTCCGCGCCTCCGGATGGCAGGGTCGTTGGCTTCAACGCCGCGGCCGAAGAAATACTCGGGCCCCTCTCCAGCGCGGAAGACAAGTTGGAAGTGCCAAACCGCCTGAAATTGCTTTCTGCGGACGGTGAGGATCAAGCGCAACTGCCCTATGTGCAAGCGCTCAAAACTGGCGAGGTCGTTTCTGGGGTTGAATTGCTGGTGACGAGGCCCGATGGACGGGAGATGCCAGTGCTGGTGAGTGCGGCGCCGATTCGGGAGCCGGACGGGGCCATCGCCGCCGTGGTTACCGTTTTACGCGATATCGCCGCGCTCAAAGAGGCGAGCCGGATCAAAGACGAGTTCGTGTCAGTCGTTTCGCATGAGCTCCGATCGCCATTAACCCCGATCCGCGGTTTCGTTCAGCTCGTTGCCAAGGATTTGAGCCGTGAAGGCGGTCATGGCAACCACGTCGTCTGGCTCAATTCGATCGCCGGTCATGTCGATCGCATGACCCGGCTGGTCGATGACCTGCTCGATGTTTCGCGGCTGAAGGCGGGATCGCTGGACATTCGTCCCGTGCATTGCGATCTCATCAAGATTTGCCGCGACATCATTAATGCCAAGACCGCGACCGCGGGAGGCCACCGATTCGAACTTGTGGCGCATGCGAAGGAAGTCATTGGCAATTGGGATAGCGACCGTCTCCACCAGGTCGTCGACAATCTTTTTTCGAACGGAATCAAGTACAGCCCGGCCGGCGGCGTCGTCTCCATCGATGCCGGCATCGATCCTGTCACGAACGATGCCGTCTTGACGGTTTCCGATGAAGGAGCCGGTATCTCGGAAGCGGACCGAGAACGAATCTTTTCTGCGTTCTACCGCACGCGCGAGGTGACGGAGAGTCAAATCGAAGGCCTGGGTCTTGGTCTCTATATCTGCCACGAGATCGTCGCCGCCCACGGCGGAACGATCCATGTCGGCACGTCTGTCAGAGGGGGCGCAGCGTTTACCGTGCGCCTCCCGATGAACCCGGTCGCACTGGCTCGCTAGCTTCTACGGTTGCGGGATGGCAAGCGGCGAGGACCGACCGTCAGCGTGCGCCGGCGAGTAGACGCAAAAACCGCGTATATCACACCGAGAATGAAGATTGCCACGATCGCGGCGATGATGAAAATGAGCTTTGTATTGCTTTGATCTCCAGCGATCGGAACGCCGGCGACAAAGCGCGACAAGTGACCAATCGGGGCGGAAACCGAGGTGTCACCTAGTTCTGTTCCCGCAACCTGTTTCGCCTTGCCCTCGTCAATCCAATAGAGCGTCGTCTCGCGCCGCCATTTATCGGCCTTGAACGACAACTTCAAGGTTGCCGGTTTGGCGAACGTTTCGATCGGCTGTCCGGCCGCATCTGCAATCGAAATATCGAAACCGGTCGCGGGCATGAAATCAACGCGATCGGAAACCGGCAACTTAGTATCCGCAACAGGCACGATGGTGACGGTCGATTCACCTTCCAGGGCACCTGCCGGAATAATGATCGTCGCCCCTAACGGATGGCTGAGCTGCCCGCCTTCTGGCCCGATCACTTGCGCGACCATACCATCGGGGCCAGTCTCTGGCGCCTTCGTCAAGGTTGCTTGCGGCGTCGAGATTTGCCGCGGCGTGGGCGTCGCCTTCGAAGTTTTGGACGCAGCTACAGTTGGGCTTCGTTTGGCACTGGCGGTTGCGTTTGGCGTTCCTTTTGGCGCGGGAACCGTCTTCAATGAGTCGGCTGCCAAGCCTTCGCCGAGATCGCCGGTGCCGTCGCCTTCGACCGCGATCTTGCCCTCGGTGGGCGTTTCGTCGACCCCTTGATCCTCGCCGGATTTGTCGGCCGGGCCCTCGGTTGGGATTCCCGTGATTGGTTGCTTGTCAACCGGTTCATCAGTTGGGGACTGCCCGTTACCATTGTCGGGTTCATCGCCTTGCTGGTCGCCGCCCGGCGGTTCGCTCGGCAGTCCCTCTCCGTTGTCACCTTGACTTGGAGTCGTCACGGCGGTTTCCGAGGCAATGACGTCAATTTCACATTCAGCATAGGTCACGCCGTCGGCGTCGTTGGCGTAGACAAAGACAGCGTCATCATTGGCGACGACTGGCGCTTGCAGGTTGAGTTCGACCGTGCTGCCGTCGGGAATCGTGCCAACGATCCGGCCCGAGTTGTTGGCATCCGGCGCGAAATCAGTATTCGGGAGTTCGGCCGGAAACGAGCCATTTGAGGCAGTAACGATCAGCGTTCCACCTCCGGTTAGCGCAATGGAGACGAGATCGCCGGAATTCACCGGCGAGGGACAATCGAGGGATGTTGCCGGTCGGGCGTGGCTGCCCACGACTGTGGCTTCCGCGGTTGCAATCCAGTCGTGGGTGTCCGGATCGATGAGCAGAAACTGGACATAAACGTCTTCGACCGTGTTCGGCGCCTTCCATTCGTACGAGCCGTCTGAGACGCCCTCGTAGGTATCAGAACCAGTGGCGGTAAAGGTTCCGCTTGATGCCGTCAGCAGGGCGCCATCGGTATTGGTCACGTCGATGGATGCGACATCGCCTGCGGCGATAGTGTCGGCGACGGACAAGCTTGGCCCGGCGGAGCCGACTTCTCCTGTTCCGCCGCTTGGAGTGGCTGCAGGGAGTGAACCGCTGGTATCGAGCAAGGCTAGAATGTTCGCCAGCGTTAGGGAGTCGGTATCTAAAAGATTCCGGCTTTCGACTGAATAAACAACGTTGCCGACTTGCCAGTACACGAGGTCATAGACCGGCGTGAGATCGTGGTAGGCGTCATAGCCCTGTACGTTGGCGTTGACTTCCAATTGAACGTTGCGATCGTAGGCAGAATAGTCCGGAATCGTGCCTCCGGCTTCGCCGGTGATAAGGAGATACGTTGGCGGTGTGCCGGGGATGAGCCAATACAGGCTGTAATACCCGTCCCATGCCTCGACCGTCGGCTCGCTTTCGAAAGGTGCGGGCACAATCTCAGGGAGCATCACGTCGATGCCGACCGCGAGTCGCACCGTTATGCTCGGACTGAGCCAGTCCGGATCAATTTGGGCGGCGGCAGCTTTCTCGGGGACTTGGTTTGGAGCTGCCCCGGCGCGCGAGACGGGGACGAACAGCACGACAACTAGTGCGATAACGCTAAGAGCGCCGGCAAGGCGGGATTGGCCGCTCAACCTTGTGTTTTCTCCCGTTCGCGTATTGGCAGCCTCGGCAACGGCAGCCGAATACGGGCCGCGACTGAGAGCCGGTGCATGCATCGCCCGCGCATTGGTGGCGCTGATGATACTCAGTGGGAGCGTACCACCTCGCATCCGGACGTGGCGACATCACGCCATAGCACAGCTGACCGCTTCATGAGGGTTTGTTGCGATTGCACAGATGTTTGCTTGCGTGCCTTGACAAGCCTACGTATAGTTCGCAACCAATTCAGACGCAATCGTGAAAGTTTGACTGTCATTCCAAACACGGCGAGTGGCGGCGAAGAACGCGGATCTCGGTTTCCGGGGATGCGCCTACTTCCAGATGAGACAGGTGTTGGAGGAGAGTGGAATGAACGATCTAGCCAAGAACTGGTTTGTTCGGAGCGCACTGCAGGGCCGAATGTCTCGTCGGCAAGTGCTTGAACGAGGGCTCGCGCTCGGACTTTCTTCCCAATTAATCCTATCGCTTATGAAGCTCGCGCCCGAGGCGGGTGCAGCGCCGGCGTCGTCGGCTTCGCGGCTGCTGACCGCGCGGCAAGATGCGGGCGGCGGCACGTTTACCACAATGATCGAGGCGGGAACCGGCGACGTCGATCCCCACTCGACCTACTCGACGGTCGGTTCAGAGGTTTGTCTAGGTTGTTACGAAATGCTGATCCGGTATAAAGGCGACAGCACCTCAGAATACGAACCGATGCTCGCGGAATCGTGGGAAGCTGCCCCGGACAACAAATCGTTCACGTTCAAGCTGCCGGCCGGAGCGAAATTTCACGACGGGACGGATTGCGACGCTACCGCAGTGAAGACGTCGTTCACCCGGTTTCTCGAATTGGATATGGGGCCCTCTCTCAACGTGATTCAGCCTTTCATCGATTCGGCCGATCAGATGGAGGCGGTCGATGCGACGACGTTGCGATTCAATATGAAAGATCCACAGCCGCTCTTCCTGGCGGCGATGGCGTCGTCCTACGGACCGTTTGTGGTTAGTCCGAAAGCGATCGAGGACAACAAGACCAAGGACGATCCATGGGCGCACGAGTGGTTCATCTCGAATGCGGTCGGTACTGGACCGTACAAGCTGACCGAAAACTCGATCAACGACAAGGTTGTCTTCGAAAAATTTGACGATTATCACGGGGGATGGTCGGGCAACCACTTTTCGGAGATCGTCTTACGCGTCGTGCCAGAGAACACGTCTCGCCGGCTACTGCTGGAGCGAGGTGAGGCTGACGCGACGACGAACAACCTCACGGTCGAAGATGTCGAGGCGCTCAAGTCCAATCCAGGTTTGGTCGTGCTCGAGTATCCAACGACCCGCGTCAACTGGGCCATCATGAACGCCGTTAAGCTCTCGAAAGAGGCGCGGCAGGGTTTCAGTTATGCGTTTCCATACGACGACGTCATGAATAGCGTCTATAAGGGTCTATTAGTTCGTTCGGGTCCAATCCCATCGACGGTCAAGGGAGCGGACCCGGACGTCTTCATCTACCAAACCGATCTCGACAGGGCCAAACAGCTCATACTCTCCGCCGGGTTCAAAGAAGGCGACAGTTTCGAGTACCTCTACTCCTCGGGCGACGCGCTCACAAAATCGGTCGCCGAGCTGTTCCAGGCTAATGTCGCGAAGATGGGATTCGACCTGAAGCTCTCAGAGGTCGCGCTTGCCGACGAGGAAGACCTTGTTTACGGCGATTCTCCGGCTGAAGAACGGCCTGAGTTCGTCGGCGACTGGGCCTGGTGGCCGGATTTCAACGATCCGCGGAACCAGCTCGCGCCAAATTTCACCAAGGAACAGATCGGCAATGGCGGAAGCAACGGCGGTTACTGGGAAAACGACCGGTTCGAAGAGATCATGGCGGAGGCGAAGCACTACAAGGACGAAGCTCAGCTCGAAACCCTCATGAAAGAAGCCCAGAACATCCTTACCGAGAAAGACCCTCCGGCGATCTACTACGGCGAGGTCAAGTACTACACGATCCTCAGGAACGATATTCAGGGGTTCGTGGCGAACCCGCTCTATCTCGACGCCTACAACTTCTACCAAATGTCGCGAAGTTAGCGGGGCGTAACTGGCGGCGGTTGGTCAACCAGGAGTCATAAGGCACTCAAATGATCACTAGGCTGATCATCCGCCGCATGTTTTTCCTCGTTTTCGTACTGTTCGGGCTGTCTCTGATTACGTTCGCGCTGTCCCACCTCGTGCCGGCGGACCCGGCGCGGATGATCGCCGGGCCACGTGCCAGCAGAAGCAGCGTGGAGAAGGTACGCGAGGAATACGGCCTGAACGACCCAGTTTGGAGGCAGTACGTCGACTACGTCGATGGAGTTTTCCATCTTGATTTCGGACAGTCGTTCACCTCGCGCAAACCGGTCAAGGACGATCTGAAACGATATTTACCGGCGACAATCGAGCTTGGGCTTTACGCCTTTATCCTCTCGACCATTGTCGGGATTCCCCTTGGCGTCGCTTCAGCCGTGCGCCGGGATTCGCTTGTTGATCACATTTCGCGGTTCGTGTCGATTACCGGTCTCGCCTTGCCAATTTTTTGGCTCGCGCTGATGTTGCAATTTTTCTTTTACGGAAAGCTCGGTTGGTTTCCAGACGGGCAACGGCTGCCGACGAATATGGACCCACCGAGACAGATCACCAGTCTCTATGTCGTCGATTCCATCTTGACCGCCAACTGGACGACCCTCTGGGCGTCAATCCAGCACTTAGTTCTGCCGGTGTTTGTCCTAACTTATAGCTCGCTCGCGGTCGTCACTCGCATGGTCCGGGGCAGCATGATCGAAGTCTTGAATCAGGACTACATCCGTACTGCCCGATCGAAGGGTTTGCGCCAGAACACGATCGTCGTCAAGCACGCGTTAAAGAACGCCCTCTTGCCGACAGTGACGTCGCTCGGTTTGCAAGTAGGACTGCTGTTCTCGGGGACCTTTTTGGTTGAAACGGTCTTTTCCTGGCCGGGAATCGGACGGTACACCATCCAGGCGGTGCAGCAGATTGACTACAACGCGATCATGGCGACCACGTTGGTGGTCGCCGTCATTTTCGTCCTCGGCAATCTCGTGGTCGATATCTTGTATCTCTTCCTTGACCCGAGGATTTCCTACTGATGAGCGTCAAACCGACAAACTTCATGGCGACGCTCGAAGCGGGCGAGCGTGCGCTCACTCTGGCGCAGGCGCCCGAGCGAAAGCGCACGCATCAATTTCGCCGCAATCTGCACCGGTTTCTGGTCAAGAATCGCCTCAACCTCATCGGCGTCATCATCGTCATGGCGTTCTTGTTTTTGTCCTTACTGGGAACGACGCTGGCGCCATACAACCCGAACGCGCAGGACATCGCGAATTCCAAACTGCTCGGCCCGTCGTGGAGTCACCCGTTTGGCACTGACGAGCTCGGCCGCGACTTGTTGAGTCGAATCATGGCGGGGACGCGGATCTCGCTTCGGGTCGCTGTGGTCGTCCTAGGGTTCGCGGTGACCTTCGGCACGCTCGTTGGCGCAGTCTCAGGATTCTTTGGCGGGTTCACCGACGAGGCACTCATGCGCTTCACCGACCTGTTCCTCGCCTTCCCCGCGTTCGTGCTGGCGATCGCGATCGCCGCGAGCCTGGGCAAGAGTCTGACCAATACCATGATCGCCTTATCGACGGTCTTCTGGCCGTGGTATGCCCGTTTGGTGCGCGGTCAGGTATTAGCGATCAAGGAACGGGAGTATGTCGACGCCGCCCGCAGCATTGGCTTGAGTTCGACCCGCCTGCTCTTCAAGCACATCCTACCGAACGCGATATCGGTCGTCATCATTCAGGTCACGCTGGATGTCGGCTACGCCGTGCTGGCGACCAGCTCGTTGAGCTTCATCGGACTCGGGGCGCAACCGCCCTTGCCAGAGTGGGGCACGATGATGTCAACGGCACGGAATTTTTTCCGCGACGCCTGGTGGTACATGACCTTCCCCGGCATTGCGCTGACGCTCACCGTGTTCGCCTTCAATGTGCTTGGGGATGGACTGCAGGATGCACTTGACCCTCGGTCAAGCCGCCGGTAAAGGCTGAATCCACGCTTGGTTCGTCGTTGGGGCGCAAGCCTTGCGCCCCTACATTCACCTCGTCCTGCGGGCTATGACAATCAGGTTTGGGTGTCGTTGCCTACGAATTTTCGTCGAGCTCGTGTGAGTCAGGGGCGCAGTCCTCAGGGGGAAGCCAGAGGTTACCGAAGCTGCGCATGCTCTCGATGACTGGGAGCAGCGCGAAGCCCTTCTCGGTGAGCGAGTATTCGACCCGCGGTGGCACTTCGGCGAAGCAATGACGATGAATAACGGCCGATTCCTCAAGCCGCTTGAGCCGCTCTGAGAGCGTTTTCGGGCTAATGCCGACGAGCGACCGTTCGAGCTCGCTGAAACGACGCTGGCCGTCCGCCAAGTCTCGAACGATAAGTGGCGTCCATTTGTTGCCAATAATTTGCGCCGTGCGCGCGACTGGACAACCGAGCGTCGCGGTCGTTTCGAATGCAGGTGGATCAGACAGTATTGGGGTGCCCATGGCAATGCCTTAACTCATGTGAGCCATGATGTGCTGAGCCAGCTAACGGTACTGTCAAAAGGATAGCACTGGCAAAGGGTTGTTTAAAGGATGGACCTGTTCTCGGAATTCTCGGCGAAGGCGGCAGAGGCCGTGTATGAATACATTGAACGAATGTTTTCGCCGCGCGTGGACGTGAAGCATCTCTTCAGACAATAATCTCGCCGCCAGATTCTTTGCCTGGGCACATCGTGTGCGTGCGAAGGACGGCATCAGCGGTACGTGTGGAGTGCTTACGTGACGATCTCGCAGGATCTCATTCAAGGTTGGTTTGATGTCGAGGAAGTTGAGCCTGGAATCTTTCGTATTGACGAGCCCCTGCATTTCGAATGGGTGAAATCCTATCTCATTGTCGGCCGCGAGCGCGCGGCGCTCATCGACACGGGCACTGGTGTCGGCGACATTCGCGCCGTCGTCGAAGATTGTACGTCGTTGCCGGTCAGGCTCATCAACAGCCACGGCCACTGGGATCACATCGGCGGCAACATCAGGTTCGATGACATTGCGATACACGACTCCGAGGCGCGGAAACTTGAACAAGGCGTATCGCGTGAACGAATGCGTGGGAACTTTGCTCCCAGGTTCCTGACTGGTCCGCTACCTGACGGCGTCGATCCTGACGACTTGGCAATCCCTCCTTCGACGGCGACGACGCTTTTGCACGGCGGCGAGACAATCGATCTCGGCGGAGTGACGCTCAGAGTGATCCATGTCCCCGGCCATTCCCCGGGAAGCATTGTCTTCTTCGACCGCGCGCGAGGAATCCTATTCTCGACCGATGTGGCGTATGCGGCGCCGCTCTACTGCTATTCCGCTGAGTCAAACTTCGAGGATTACCGGAAATCGATGCGTCTCCTAGCCACGCTTGCGCCCGACGTGCGGGCTGTCTACGGCTCTCATAACGAAACGCCGTTCGGGCCGGAATTGTTGATTTCGATAGCCAAGGCGTTTGAAGACGTGGCGGCGGGTGAAGTCGAACCAGTTGTTGAAGAGCGCTACCGAAGGTACGAGTTTGATGGATTCTCCCTCCTACTATCGCTCTAAAGGCGGCATTTTGTTCGGCCGTTGGATCGCCTATGTGATCGGCAGTCTGGTCGCCATCCTTGCTTTGGGGACCATTCTTGGCGATGAATATGTCTCATACACGAGCGAGGGCTCGGTGATCGCGTTCGCACTCGTCTTGGGATCGTTGCTCACCGTCGTGAAGCCGGTGGCAGAATTGGTGAGTCTGCCGCTGACATGCCTCACCTTCGGTTTGTTTGCGGTCGTGATCAACGCGGCCCTCTTTGGCATCGCGGCCGCGCTCATTCCCGGTGTCGACTTGTCTGTGCTCGGAGCAGTCGTCGGTTCGATACTGGCAAGTATTGCGAGCGGCGTGATCTTCTCCGTTGTCGACGAAAAATAGCCGAGAACTGCGAGGGTCATTGTGACTTCAACAACGATTCCACGTGGCGTGTTCGCTCCGGTGGCGACGACATTTGCTGAGAACGGCGAGCTCGATTTGGACGCGTTTCGTTCCAATATGGAGTTCTACGCGAGATCGCCGCTCGACGGCGTCGTCTTCTTGGGTTCGAACGGCGAGTTCGCGCTCCTAGATCGGAGCGAAAAACTCCGCCTGATCGAAGCGGGACTGAGCGCCAACAACGGCAGGAAGGTCGTTCTCGCGGGCACTGGCGTGGAATCGACGCGAGGCACAATCGAATTGACAAGGGAAGCGGCCGCCCTCGGACTTGACTACGCACTGATTGTGACGCCGTATTATTACAAGCCCGCGTACGACCAGAAGGCCGTGCTCGCGCACTATCGAGCAGTGGCCGATGCATCTCCAGTCCCGATTTTGATCTACATCATGACCGCGTATACCGGGGTCGACTTGCCGAGCGCGGTCATCGCCGAGCTTTCTCGGCACCCGAATATCGCGGGCGTTAAGGATTCGGGCGGAAACGCGCCAAAAGTGGCGGAAATGATCGCGCAGGCGGCGCCGGATTTCGCGGTGCTAGCCGGTTCGGCGAGTTTTCTGTACCCAGCGCTTTGCCTCGGCGCCACCGGCGGCATTGTCGCCCTCGGGAATGTTGCTCCCGAGTTGTGCAAAGAGATCTCCTGTAAGTTCGAGGCGGGCGATCACGAAACGGCAAGGCAATCACAGATGCGCGCTCTTGCACCGAACGCGGCCGTGACCTCTCGATTTGGTATTCCAGGTTTGAAGGTTGCGCTTGATTACGTCGGGCTGAAGGGGGGCAGGCCGCGGCCACCGCTGCAACCGCTCGGCGCAGAGGACGCGCGAAAAGTAAAATCGATCCTCGACGAGGCGGGCATTGGCCGCGTCGGATGAACGGTTCGCTGTCACCGAACAACGCGCCTATCCCACGCCACTAACGATCGGCGTTATCGCCGACACGCATGTCTATTCGCACGGAGCCCGGCGGTTACCCGACGAGATCTTCGACCTATTTCGGCGATTCTCGATTGGGCTGATGCTTCACGCCGGCGATGTCAACATCGCCCGCGTCATCGATCAGCTGAGAGCCCTCGCCCCAGTCATCGCGGTCAAAGGCAACAACGATGACCAGGTGCTTGCACAAGCCCTGCCACTGTCGGTGAGATTCGACGTCGGTAAGCACCGGTTCGTCCTCCTTCATGGTCATCTCGGACAAACCGCGCGATCAGAGGCCGCAAAGTTGGCAGGGAGTGCCGACTGCGTCGTGTACGGGCACAGTCATATCCCCAAAATCGAGCAGGTCGGCGGCACAATCCTCTTCAATCCTGGCTCCGCGACCGACCGGAGATGGCAGGAGCATTTTGGCGTTGGATTGATCCACGTTTCCGAGGAAGCGATCAAGCCAGAACTGGTGCTCTATACCGATCCGCGTCACTTGGAGAACGTAAAACCCTAGGCGGAAGGTTAGCGGGCGAACGGTTCCATCGCCATCGGCATTGAGGCCGTGATTGCGGACGTGGGGATGCCGACCGCGGTCATCAGCGAACCGGCAATGGCATCGGGCGTGACCGCCGACAGAGCAATCGAATGGTCCAGTGCTTGATTGGCGACATCGCGGACAAGGTCGAGATGTCTCCATTCCAACGCGCCGGGCTCGATGAGAAGGACCACTCTGCCATTGACCATGTGTTCAAAAAGGGACGCAGCTCGCTCTAGGTCGTCTTCGCCGGCGATGGTTTCGATGTGGCGAACCTCACGAGCCATCAATTTCGCGTAGAAGAATGTCGCCAGGATCTTCAAGACCGCTGCCATGGGCACGGCCAGAATCAGGCCCACCACCCCGCCCAGTGCCGTGCCGACGACCAATACAAAAATCACGAATAGCGGATGCAAGTGAACGATCCGCCCAATGACCACCGGGATGACGAATGTATCTTCGAGTTGGCGCATCCCGAAGTAGACGAGGGCGATAACAATCGCCAATGTCCCGTGGCTCCAGCCAAACGGTGTCGAGTCCTGGAAGAGCGATAGGGTGACGGCGATCCCGCCTGCCGTCCACGGCCCGATCAACGGAATCAATTCGAGGAAGCCGGTCGCGATCGCCACGAGCAATGCGTATTCCAGATTCAGAATCGACAACACCACGAACGAAGTGATCGACATAATGAACACGAGCAAGACCTGGCCGCGAATGTACTTGCCAAGTGTGGTGTTGATGTCAACCAAAAGCCGAACGAACTCTCTGTGATAGCGCCGGTTGAGCGCCGAACGGATGGACATCACGAAGCGATCACCGTAGACGATGAAATAGAACGAGGCGACGAGATAGACCAGGAGCTCGATCGCAACTGAGAAGGTGCCGAGCAAGAAAGGAACGGCTGCCGTGCTGACCATGTCGGCGGCGTTGGCCGCGATCTCGTTGATGCGGGTTTCGAGGAAGTTCGACTCGAGACCTAGCTGTTGCATACGCTCGCCCTGGTTGTCGTCGAGCCACGTCTGGAATTCAACCACCGCTTCGGGCGATTGGTCTTGGAACTTCTTGACTTGATCGACCAACGGCGGAACGAGATTGATGGCGAGGATCGTGATCACCAAGCCCATCATGACGTAGAGCCACGTGGTGATGAGATGCTTCGGCAAGCGAGTCTTACGATGAATGAAGCTGACGAAAGGGTGGAAGATGTAGGCGGTGATGATCGCCCAAGCGAAGGGCTTGATGGCATGCGCGGCTTCGAGCAGGACAAACAGGCCGGCGATAACGCCGACCCACATCACAACCGTCCGCGCGTGGCGAGAGGCTTACATCCATCGTTGCAATGCGCCACACCCGGAAATCAGGTCGCGCCGAACCTCCGTTCCAACCCCTAGTAATTTTGCAGTTGCTCGATTTTAGCATGGGCGGATCGTGGAAAAACCGGTATTGTCCCAAGCCCGTATGACATCAGTCATCAAAACTCAAGGTTTTCGGTTCGACATGGTCCTATACTCGCTACCGGCCTATAAACATCCATCAAAAGCAACAACAATCGGCGCTACCGCTAGAGGAAAGTTGTGAAGAGCACATTTCGATTCCCTGGACCGACGCCGTTGCCGCCCGCCGTTTTGGCGGCGATGCAGCGAGAAATGATTCCACATCGAGGTCCGGCGCTGAAAGCGATGTTTCGCTCGATTGTCGAGCGCACAAAGGTCGTGCATCAAACAGACGGCGATGTGATCGTGTTGCCCGGCTCTGGTTCTGCTGGTTGGGAAATCGCGGTCACGAACTTGTTCTCGCCTGGAGACCAAGTGATCTGCTTGAATGGCGGCGATTTCGCCGGTCGATTTGGACGGGTCGCGCAGGCATTTGGTTTGAGCGTGCACACCATTGAAGTGGCGTGGGGTGCGGCGGTGACTCCGGAGCAACTGACGCCGGCGCTCGAACGACACCCCGAAACGAAGGCCGTTCTCTTCACCCACAACGAAACCTCGACGGGTGTAACGAATCCGCTCCCCGAGATCGCCGCCGTCGCCCGCGCGCACGGGGCACTGGTTGTGGTCGATGGCGTCAGTTCGGTTGCGGGTCTGCCGCTTCATATGGACGAGTGGGGCGTCGACTTCATATTTTCGGGGTCCCAAAAGGCGCTGATGTGTCCGCCGGGGTTGGTGATCGCCGCGATAGGACCCCGCGCATGGGACGCATATCAGCAATCGACTTTTCCACGATTCTTCTGGGATTTGGGCTCGGCGCGGAAATCGGCAGCGGAGGGCATGACGCCCACCACCCCGCCTTTGACCATGCTCTATGCGCTTGACGCCGCGCTCGACATGATCGTGGGCGAGGGAATCGATCGTGTCTATGCCCGCCATCGCGAACTTGGTGACTTGACACGTGCAGGATTGCAATCGCTTGGGCTACAATTATTTGCAGACTTGCCTTATGCATCGAATACCGTGACTTCATTCCTGCCGCCGCCATTGTCGACGGCGCAGGACGTTATCCGCGAAATGCGAGATCGTCACGGAATCGACGTTCAAGGAGGTCAAGGGGCCTACGCGGACGCGATGATTCGCGTTGGGCATATGGGATGGGTTGATCGAGAAGATATCGAGATCACCGTTGAAGCCCTTGGAAGCGTGGTGGAAACACTGCGAACGGCGGCAGAAGCGAGCGCATAGTTCTCTCGTGCAAAAAGCAAAGAGTTCTGTTGCGTTCATTACCCTGCACCGCTATACTCGTCGTCACGGCTCTTCACGGCGGAGAGGGTATTTTTTGCCCATTGAATCTGGAAGAGTACCGGTACGTCCGTTGGTTTTAGGGATGGTGTATGGAAGGTACGGTTTTTAGCGAGCAGGGGGACGCTGCCCGTGAGGGCGAGATCGAAGCGGTGACGCAGAACCAAGATGCTCCCGCGGAAATCGAAAGTGCCTCGCTCAACGAAGGCGCCTCACTCGAAAACGGCGACGCGCCGACAGGCGAGACGGTTGTCGAAGGGGACGGCGTCACGTCCGAACGCGATGCTTCATTGAGCAACGGCGGAATGCCACCGGTCGACGAAGTGACGGCCGAAAGCGCAAGCGCCGTCGATGAAGAACCCGCTCTCGAAAACGCAAGTGCTCCTGTAGACGAGCCCACCGCGGAAATCGATGGCGCTTCGCTCATGGAGCAATATCTCAACGATCCCAGCCACGACTACAAGACTCTGAAATATGGGGACGTTGTCGATGGCACGATCATGCGCATCGATCGGGACGAACTCCTGATCGACATTGGCTCCAAATCCGAAGGGATCGTGCCTTCGCGCGAATTCTCCAGTCTTTCCTCCGAGGAAAAGAGCGCACTCGGGGTGGGCGACAACGTGCTCGTGTTCGTTGTCCAACCGGAAAACCAAGAAGGGCACGCGGTCGTCAGCATCGATCGCGCTCGACAGGAAAAGAGCTGGCGTAAACTGCAAGAAATCTACGAAGCGAATGAGGTCATCGAGGCCGAGGTCACCAATTACAACAAGGGTGGTCTTTTGGTCAATCTCGATGGCGTACGCGGGTTCGTCCCCGCATCGCAAGTTTCGGAGATTCGTGGTGGCGACGAAGCGAGCAAGCAAGCCGATATGGCGCGCTTGATCGGAAGCTCGCTGCCGCTCAAAGTCATTGAAATCAACCGCCATCGCAATCGGCTGATTCTTTCCGAACGCCAGGCGATACAAGAGCGCCGCGACGTGATGAAGGAGCGGCTGATCGAGGAGCTCAAGGAAGGCGAAATACGCCGCGGACGGGTTTCCTCGATTTGCGATTTCGGCGCGTTTGTCGATATTGGGGGTGCGGACGGGCTCGTACACCTTTCCGAACTGTCATGGAGTCGCGTGCGGCATCCAGGCGAAGTGCTCAAGGTCGGTCAAGAGGTCGACGTCTACGTCCTGGGCATCAATCCCCAGGAAAAGAAGATCGCCCTTTCGATCAAGCGCACGCAGGCTGAGCCTTGGAGCCGGGTGGCGGCGAAGTACGAAGTTGGGCAGCTGGTCCGTGGGGTCGTCACACAGCTCGCCAATTTCGGTGCGTTCGCCCGGATTGAGGATGGGATCGAAGGACTCATCCACGTTTCGGAGCTGGCCGACGAGCGGATTACGCATCCGAAGCAGGTCGTCCGCGAAGGTCAGGAGCTGTTGCTCCGGATCATCCGGATCGATCCTGAGCGCCGTCGTATGGGTCTGAGCCTGCGGCGAGCGCTTGACACGCCGGACACGGAACTTATTGCCGTCTTTGGCGAAGATGTGCTGGAAGAACGCGATCGCATCGTGCAACAAATCCGCGAGGCGCTCGAAGCTGAAGGCATCGACATGAGCGCCCCAATCGAAGCGCCCGGGGCGGAAACAGCTGAGACGAACGAGCTAACCGAAGCGACTGAAGTGGCTGCCGAAGCTGAAGGCGCGGTCGCAACGGAAGAGGCGCCGGCCGCAGAACCGGCTGAGGCCGAGTCTTCGGAGGAGCAGACGGCGGAAGCGCCAACAACTGAGGCTTCACAGGCCGAAGAAGCGGGCGACGAACCAAAGTCAGCGCCGAAAACCACGACGCGGAAGCGCAGCGCCGCGAAGGCGGCTGAAATCCCAGAAGATCTTGACGGCGAACCGTTGTCGGCAATGGCAATGGCGTTCGCGATGGCCGCGCCCGATCTCGTCGTCGGCGATGAAGCAGAGGCTGGGTCTGAGCCAGCGGATACGCCGGCGAAAAATGGTGGCGAGGAGCGTGGAGCCTAAGCCGCAGGCGGGCCACTTTGGCCAGCAATCGCCTGGCCAGGTTCTTGCACATAGGGGTTCGGACGAAATGACAGCGGCAGGAGCATTTCGCTCCTGCCGCTGTTGCCATCACGACGAATCGCGGAAGGAATACTATGGTGAGAGAAAAGACCGTACGTCCAGGGGACTATCCGAATTCGTAGATTTGAAGTAGAAACGTATCGAGAGGGATCGCCGGGTGGTGGTCCCAGGGCACTGGGAGAGCCAAGGATGGCGGAAAAATTCGACAAATTCACCGAACGGGCCCGCAAGGTCCTTCAGCTCGCCCAAGAAGAAGCCCACCGCTTCAACCATAACTACATCGGCACCGAGCACTTGCTCTTGGGGCTCGTGCGCGAGGGCGATGGCGTCGCAGCCCGGGTGTTGGGCAATATGGGCGTGCAATTACCCAAGGTGCGCTCGGCGGTGGAGTTCATCATCGGCCGGGGCGAGCAAGCGCCGATGGGGGAGATCGGGCTCACCCCCCGGGCCAAGAAAGTGCTCGAGCTGGCGATCGATGAAGCGCGGCGCCTCAACCATCACTACATCGGCACCGAGCACTTGCTGCTGGGGCTGGTCCGCGAAGGCGAAGGGATCGCCGCGGGCGTGCTCGAAAGTCTGGGCGTGAATCTGGAGAAGGTGCGCGCCCAAGTGATGCAGGTCGTCAACCAGAGTTCGAGCTACAGCCAAAGTAAGACTCAGACGAAAACTCCATACATGGACGCACTCGGATTCGATCTTACCGAGGCGGCCAGAATGAACAAACTGGGACCGCTCATCGGGCGAGAAACCGAGGTTAATCGGGTGATGCAAATTCTCACCCGGCGCACCAAGAACAATCCGGCACTCATCGGCGAGCCTGGTGTTGGCAAGACAGCCATCGTCGAAGGCCTCGCGCAGCGGATTATTTCCGGGGATGTGCCCGAGCAGCTTCAGAATAAACGGCTGATCTCGCTCGATATCGGCGCCCTCGTTGCCGGCACGAAATATCGAGGCGAATTCGAAGAGCGCTTGAAAAAGATCGTGGCCGAGGTCAAAGAGACCGCCAGCATCCTCTTCATCGATGAGCTGCACACGCTCGTCGGAGCCGGCGCAGCGGAAGGCGCGGTTGATGCCGCGAATATCCTCAAGCCAGCGCTCTCCCGCGGTGAACTGCAGACGATTGGGGCGACGACACTCGACGAGTACCGCAAGTACATCGAGCGCGACGCGGCCCTCGAGCGGCGCTTCCAGCCCGTTCAGGTCGATGAGCCGAGCGTCGAGGAATCGATTCAGATTCTCACCGGTGTGCGCAGCCTCTATGAAGACCATCACAAGCTGAAGATCAGCGATGACGCGATCAAGGCCGCGGCCTCGATGGCCGCGCGCTATATCACCGACCGCTTCATGCCGGACAAAGCCATCGACCTGATCGACGAGGCCGCTTCGCGCGTGCGGATGAACCGATCGCAATCGCCGCCGAGCCTGAAAGAGGCCAAAGCCGGATTGCAATCGCTCCAGCGCGAGCTGGAAGCCGCGGTTTCGAGCCAGGAATTCGAATTAGCGGCCGAGTTGCGCGACCGCGAACGAAAACTGCGCGACCGCATCGATTCGCAGCAGCAAGATCTTCAGGACACGACCGCCAGCGATGAGACATATGTGACCGAAGAAGACATCGCGCAGGTTGTAGCGATGTGGACCGGAATTCCGGTGACGCGTATCGCGGGCGAAGAGTCAGAGCGCTTGCTGAAGATGGAGGAAGATCTCCATCGCCGGATTATCGGTCAGGACGAAGCGATCACGACGCTGGCGAAGGCGGTTCGACGGGCACGAGCGGGATTGAAGGATCCCCGGCGGCCGATCGGGTCGTTCATCTTCCTCGGCCCAACAGGTGTCGGGAAGACGCTGGTCGCCAAGGCGTTGGCCGAGTTCATGTTCGGTTCGGAAGCACACCTCATCAAGATCGACATGTCGGAGTTCATGGAGCGCCATTCGGTCGCGAGGCTCGTGGGCGCGCCTCCGGGCTACGTCGGTTACGAAGAAGGCGGTCAGTTGACAGAAGCCGTCCGCCGCAAGTCGTACTCCGTGATCTTGCTGGACGAGATCGAGAAGGCCCATTCCGAAGCCTTCAACATGCTCCTCCAGATAATGGAGGATGGCAACCTCGCCGACGCTAAAGGCCGCAAGGTCGATTTCCGCAACACGATCATCATCATGACCTCGAATGTGGGAGCCGATCAGATTAGCCGCGACATGACGATGGGATTCAGCTTCAAGGAAGATCAAGACCGGGCCAAGCGGCGCGAATACGATCAGATGCGCGACAAAGTCATGAGTCAGCTGAAGCAGACGTTCAGGCCTGAATTCTTGAACCGTATCGACGCCACGATCGTGTTCCATTCGTTGACGCCGGAGGAGATCCGCCAGATCGTCGAGCTCGAGCTCAAACGCGTCCGACAGCAACTGTCGGAACAGGAGATCGAACTCGAAATCACGACCGAGGCGATGGACTTCCTGGCGGAACGGGGTTACGACCACACGTACGGCGCGCGGCCGCTGCGACGGATTATTCAGAACTTGATCGAAGATCCGCTCGCCGAAGGCTTGCTAAACAGCCGCTACCTGCCAAACTCGAAGATACGCGTTGAGATCGAAGACGATCTCCTGAAGCTCTCGCCAATCGAGGAATTAGCGGTCGTTTCGTAGGCGGCTAGGCCAGTCATCACAAGCATAGGATCGAGGGGGATGGCGCTGACTATCCCCCTCGGCGCGTTCCTGAGATATTCGCAACAGTTGTTGCCTAGACGAGAATGTGATCCATGCCGAAAACGAAGACGAGCTTTGTTTGCCAGCAATGTGGGGCGGTGAGTCCTGCCTATCTCGGACGCTGCCCATCGTGCGGGTCGTGGAACTCGATGGTCGAAACCATCGAAGAACGTCGGGCGCAGGGCGCAAGGCGCTCGTCGAGAGTCACCGAGCGAGCTCAGCGGTTGAGCGAGATCGGCATGTCCGAAAGCGATCGCCACATCGTGCCGATTGACGAGTTGAATCGTGTGCTCGGCGGCGGTCTTGTGCCGGGATCGCTGGTGTTGATTGGCGGCGATCCGGGCATTGGCAAATCCACGCTCGTGCTCCAAGCTGCTTCAACTCTGGCGGAGACGACGGGCCCCGTGCTTTATGTCTCGGCGGAAGAGTCGGCGCAGCAGATCAAGCTGCGCGCCGATCGCTTGGGATTGAAAAGCGAAGACATCCTCGTGCTCTCCGAAACGAACTTGGACGAGATCCTCAACGCTGCCGACGCGCATAACCCAGGTCTGCTCATCATTGACTCGATCCAGACGGTCTATGTTGAGGAGATCAGCTCAGCAGCGGGAAGCGTGTCACAAGTGCGTGATTGCACATCGCGCCTCATGCAATGGGCGAAACCGAAGAATGTTCCCGTACTCATCATCGGTCACGTGACGAAGGAAGGAACGATCGCCGGTCCTCGCGTGCTCGAGCACATGGTCGACGCGGTGCTCTACCTCGAAGGGGATCGGTATCACCAATATCGCATCCTTCGAGCGGTCAAGAACCGGTTCGGTTCGACGGATGAAGTCGGCGTGTTCGAGATGGCTGATGCGGGTTTGCGCGAAGTCAGAAATCCTTCTGAAGCGTTCTTGGAAGAGCGCTCCAGCAACGCAGCCGGTTCGACAGTCGCCGTCACAATGGAAGGCACCCGCCCGATTCTCGTGGAGGTCCAGGCATTGACTACCGCCACCGCGTTCGGGCTCCCGAGGCGAAGCGCAAACGGCGTGGAAAGCAACCGGCTGCAATTGTTGGTTGCCGTTCTCCAGAAGCGGGTCGGCCTTTCCCTTGGCGGGCAGGATATCTACGCCAATGTTGTCGGTGGCCTTCATATTGCCGAGCCTGCCGCCGATCTTGCGATTGCGCTCGCCGTCGCCTCGAGTTTTCGGGATCAACAGGTCGATGCGCGCACGGTCGCGGTTGGCGAGATTGGTCTCTCGGGAGAGCTCCGTTCCGTCAACCAACTGGAAAAGCGATTGACTGAAGCTCGACGACTCGGATTCAGCCGTGTGATCGTGCCGCCGTCACTGGGCCGTCGCGGTGCGGCATACGGCGAAGGCTTAGACCTCGTTCGGGTTAGCTCCGTTGGTGAAGCGATCGACGCAGTCTTGACCTAGCGAGCGGTCGCGAGAGACAAGATGACGTCTGTGAGTTGTTCCGCGGCATCTCGACGTCCGACCGCTTTCGCCTTTTCCCCCATTTGCGATCGCTCGTTCGGGTTGCCGGCGAGCCTTTCGAGCAAATAGGTGAGACTTGACGGATTAACCTCAGATTGTTCAAAAACAATCGCGCCCCCGGCGTTCGATAAGACCGTTGCGTTCATCCGCTGTTCGTCTCGGCTCGTTCCGGCAAGAGGGATCAAGATCGAAGGCTTGCCGAGATAAGCGAGCTCCGCGACTGTGCCAGCCCCGGCTCGACCGAGAACGAGCGATGCGGCGGCGTAGACATCCGGCAATTCGTCTCCGACGAACTCCGTAACGTAGTAGCGAGAGCGAAGTTCGTCCGGCCACGTCGACTGCACATTTCTCATTGATTGCGCGTCGTCGTTAGCGCTCGCGGGCCCGGTTTGGTGGAGAATCTGCCATCTTTCAAGCAGCGTCGGGAGCATTTGACCGACCAACCGGTTGATAGGACTTGCTCCGCGGGCGCCACCAGTCACGTAAAGCAACGGAAGTTCGGACGAGAATCCAAAGCGATCTCGCGCTCGTTGGGCGTCAGCATGATCGAATGAAGGTCGGATTGCATTTCCGGTGATGACGGTTCGACCCCGCCACCGACCGGCATATTTCGCGGTCTCTTCGTATGACACCGCCAAAACATCTGCGAACCGTGTATTGATCTGCGTGGCAAGACCTAAGACTGCGGTCTGTTCATGCGTGATGATTGGCGCGATGCGCGACCCGGCAATGACGGTCGGCACGCTTACAAATCCACCGGTGCTGAAAATCACGTCAGGTCGAAAATGCCGAAGAATCTTCCATGCTTGCACGGTTCCAACCGGAAATCGAATGGCATCGCTCACGGTTTTCAGGGAAAAGTACCGGCGTAGTTTGCCGGTCTGAATTGAATGGAATGTAACTCTAGCCCTTCGCGCCGCGTCGGCCTCGACGCCCGCATCACTCCCGATCCAGAGCCAATCGGCGCTAATATCACGCTTGTTGAACTCTTCGATGACTGCTAGCGCGGGCAGGCAGTGACCCCCGGTTCCACCTCCGGCGATGACAATTCTCACCGTTCAGGTCTCCCACATCCTCAATCGGGCGATTGCACAGGAAATGCGTATGTCGAGAGCGTGCATGGTCCGCACCTGCCCGTCATGTGAGAGATCGAATAGGTTGTCTGCTTACGCAGTATAACCGCGCGAGCAACTTGAACGGCCACGTGGACGAGGGTTGGCAGCCTTGATCGATGTGCTACCATCGTCGCTGCCTCGCACGAAGACCTGCCGCAAACGAAGCGCGAGCTCTGTGCGTCACACTGCAGATGCGTCATGTGCGGCATGAGAGGAATTGGCCGGAATTTGAAGGAACAAGCTATGGAAAAGGCGAAATTAAAGGACCTCAAAGTCGCGCTTGAAGCGCGCCGCACGGTACTCCTGGAAGACCTTCAGCGCCTGGACCAGGAAATGCAGTGGCTCGGCGATGACCAAAGCAATGAGCGTGGAGGATTAGGCAATCATCTCGGAGATGACGGCAGTAGCGTCATGGAGCAAGAGCGGATTTCCACCGTCAGCGCTGATCTTCATGATGTTTTACAGCAGGTGAATGGAGCGCTGGAGCGGATGAACCAAGGCACGTATGGAACTTGCCAGCGATGCGGCAAGGAGATTGGCGAAGAACGTCTCGAAGCCTTTCCCTATGTGACCTATTGCATAGAATGTCAGTCATACTTGGAACGGCAACACGCGCTTCGCAGCTCAACTTAGGCATCCAGCGAGGATCGCTTCCATGGGACGAGTGACGGCGGCGAACAGAGCGCGAGAGTCGCTCGCCGTCCCGTTCGCTTTGGCCGCGGTTGTCGCCGCTCTAGATCAGATCACGAAGTCAGTCGTGACCCGCCAGTTGGGGCAAACTGCCGACGATCATCGCGTTGAGATCGCAGGGCGCTTCGTCGCGTTCGAATATGTCGAGAACAGCGGCGCCGCATTTGGACTTCTCCGCGGCCAAACAGTCGTATTGACTATGGTTTCCATTGCCGTTGTCGTCGTCCTCATCGCTTCCTATCGGCGGGCCCAGCATGTCTCCTGGCAACTCGTCGTCGGTCTCGGGTTATTGCTTGGCGGCGCGATTGGTAATCTCGTCGACCGGCTCCGGCTCGGTTACGTCGTCGATTTTGTCGCGATTTCGCTGTGGCCGAAGTTCAACATCGCCGACAGCGCCATCACCATCGGCGTCATACTTATTGCCTGGCACGCCTTTGCTCGCGATCGTCTCGTGCCGAGTCCGTCCTTCGCGCCCGAAATCGGTCCGATCGCGCCAAACCAAGACATGTCGAAGTGAACAGCGGCGAATGGGTTGGTGAGGGCTCAGCCTCGATTGACGACCTTGAGCTTGAGCCGGATGTGTCGTATTTGGAGCTAGTCGTCGGGCAAGAGGCCGACTGCACGCGCCTCGATAGTTTCGTGACCGAGCGCGCCCGCGGCTTGAGTCGAAACCATGTACAGCACTTGATTGAATCGGGACATGTCCTCGTCGACGGCGTTCCCCGGAAGCGGTCGTTCAAGCTCTCACATGGCGAGCTGGTGACCGTTCAGATTCCACCGCCGACCGTGGAATCGCTTGAGCCTGAAAACATTCCGCTCGATATCGTCTATGAGGACCGGGACCTGATCGTCCTGAACAAATCGGCCGGAATGGTCGTGCATCCCGCGCCAGGCAACACGCGCGGCACGTTGGTCAATGCCCTTCTCCATCATGCGCCCGAGATCAACGTCGCCGGCAGCAACCGTCCTGGCATCGTCCACCGGCTTGACAAGGACACCTCGGGCCTAATGGTCGTCGCCAAGACCGACCGCGCGAAGGAGGCGCTGCTCGGGCAATGGCAGGCGCGGACCGTGCGCAAGGAGTACGTTGCGTTGGTGCGAGGTGTTGTCGAGCCGGACGAAGCGACGATCGACGCGCCGGTGGGGCGGGATCCACTCGATCGCAAGCGGATGGCGATTTTGGCAACCGGCCGGGCGGCAACTACTCATTTCCGCGTCCGCGAACGATTTCCCGCGGCGTCACTTCTTGAACTTGAGCTCGAAACTGGGCGGACGCATCAGATTCGGGTTCATCTCAACTTCATTGGTCATCCGATTGTGGGTGACGCCGTCTACAATCGACAAACGGACAAATTCGGCGGCAAGCATTCGATCTCGTCAAGACAGTTTCTGCACGCTACTGGATTGAGCTTCAATCTCCCTTCGGACAAACGCATGTCGTTTCACACTGAACTTCCCGCAGATCTTCAAGTCATACTGCGTGCGCTCAGATCCGGGTCTCTCTCCGGAAATACAGGGTAGTTCGTTGGTTTCCACACCAGAGGATTTGATCCTCGCGCTCTTTTCCGCCGCCGTCTCCGCCGCCGATCCCGCAGCGGCAGTCGCGCGAACGATCGTTTGTCTCGAACTCGATTTGTCGGTTGCCGGACAGACGATCCATACACCCGGGCGAGTCGTCGTTGCCGGCGTGGGCAAAGCGGCCGTCGCGATGGCGAGAGGGCTCGACCTTACGTGCGGCCGCGCGATCAGCGAAGGGCTGCTCGTTACCAAGGACGGGCACGCCGGCAAGCGGCCGGCGCGATTCACCGTTCGCGAGGCGGCGCACCCCATTCCCGATGAGCGCAGCGTGGCGGCGGCGAAGGAACTGTTGGACTTGGTGGGCACTTGCGGAGAAAGCGACGTGGTCATCGCGCTCATCTCGGGCGGGGGCTCTGCCCTGATCGAAGCGCCTCGCCCATCGTTGGCACTCGATGACCTAGGGAAGACAACCGATCTCCTCTTGCGGGCGGGAGCGCCTATCGAGGACTTGAACGCGGTTAGGACTCCGTTGAGTCTTGTCAAGGGCGGTGGGTTGCGGCGAGCGGCGCCCGAAGCCATTTTTGTTTCTCTTTTACTCTCGGATGTGCTGAGCAATGATGCCCATGTGATCGCCAGCGGACCGACCGTCCTCAGTACAGCTCCAGCAACTCGCGCACTTGAGATCCTCTCCATCTACGGTCTGATTGACCGCGTGCCATCGCAGGTCCTCTCGGTCCTGCGGGTGGAGAAGACGGCTGAAATGGAACCGGTGGCTGCGTCCGCAGACGACGTCGTCGTTATCGTTGCCGACAACGGTGCCGCCGTTGAGGCGGCGCGAGCGGAAGCGGTTGCCCACGAAAAGAGCGTTAAGGTCGTGTGGTTCGCAAAATCGGGTGAAGCAGCCGACTTGGGTCGAGCGTGGGTCCAGGAGTGCGTTGCGGTTGATCAGTCTGTCGAGGTATTGCTCGGTGGCGGAGAGGCGACCGTGACTGTCCGGGGGAACGGCGTCGGGGGCCGAAACACGGAATTCGCCGCCGCTGCCTGCGCCGAATTGAATCGTCTCGGCGTCCACGAGTGGACGATTGGCAGTTTGGCGACCGATGGACAAGATGGGACGACCGAGTTCGCTGGCGCGTTTGGCGACCGTTTAACGTGGCGTCGAGCACTTGAAAATGGTGTCGATCCTGAGCAAGCGCTTGCAAACAACGACACCGCTTCGATCTTTGCCGCGGCGGGAGGCGTGGTGCGGACAGGTCCGACCGGGACAAACGTGAACGATCTCTATATCGCCGTTCGACGATGCTAACGGCTTTGCTATAGTCCTTTGCAGCGGCCCAGGGGCGACAACAGGAGGATCGTATGCAAGGCGCGCGAGCGCTTGTCCACGTGCTTATCGAATCGGGAGTCGAGCACATATTTGGTTTGCCGGGTGACACCGGCATAGCGCTTTACGATGCGCTCTTCGATCGTGCCGCCGATATCACGCACGTCATGACCCGCGACGAACGGTCGGCCTCGTTCATGGCCGATGTCTATGCGCGGGTCAGCAGCCGCCTCGGCGTTTGCGAAGGTCCAAGCGGCGGCGGCGCGACCTACATCGTGCCTGGCGTTGCCGAGGCGCAAGGCTCGGCAATACCGTTGCTTTGCCTAACGACCGATACCCCGGTCAATCAGCACGGGCGCGGCGTCCTCACGGAACTCGATCAGGAATCACTTTTTCGCCCGATCACTAAGTGGAACACGCGGATTAATGCGTCGACGACGATGGCGGAAATGACGCGCCGCGCGGTCCGGATGGCGATGAGTGGCCGCCCGGGAGCTGTGCATCTTTCGCTCCCCGTCGATAGTCTCGAAGGCGAAACGCCGGACGACTCGATTTATGGCATGGACGACTTCACGCTGGCCCCCGCGCTGCGGACTCGACCTGACCCACTTCTCGTGCAACGAGCGGCGGACGCGATCGCTCAAGCGAGCCGGCCGGTCATAGTTGCCGGGGGAGGCGTCATGACTTCGCAGGCGTGGGACGAGCTCACGCTGCTCGCAGAGACGCTCAACATTCCCGTCGCCACCTCGATCAATGGCAAGGGAAGCGTCGCGGATACGAGCCCCGTGTCGATCGGCATTGTCGGTGGCAATGGCGCGCGCAGCTACACGAATGCCGTCGTGCGCAATGCCGATCTTGTGATCTTCATTGGGACTCGGACCGATTCGACGACGACTGATCACTGGCGCGTGCCGCTGATTCATGGTTCCGTTGCCGCGATCCAGATCGACGTCGAACCGTTTGAAATCGGGAACAACTACCGGCTCGTGGCACCGGTTGCGGGCGATGCGAAACTCACCCTCGCCGACCTCTTGGCCGCAATCGCCGATCCGGCAAGGATCGCCGCGCAAAATCGAGAGCGGATTGACGCGTTGGTGGCCGAACGGGACCGCTATTGGGCTGATATCCAACGGCAAGCGCGGTCCGAAAGCCAGCCGATCAAACCTCAACTGGTGGTGCGAGTGATGCGCGAGTTGCTCGACGATGACGCGCTCATCGTCGCCGATCCCGGGACACCCACACCATACATCGGTGCTCAGTACGAGCTCCGGCGCGCGGGCCGAACGACCGTCATTCCCCGCGCCCACGGCGGCTTGGGCTATGCGATTCCAGGTGTCGTCGGGGCTTACTTCGCCGCCCCCGAGCGGCGCATCGTCGGCATGACTGGCGACGGCAGTTTTGGGATGTCGGTGGGTGAGCTCGAAACGATCACCCGTTTCAGTATGCCGGTCGTCATCATTCAATGTAGTAACGGATCGTTCGGTTGGATCAAGGAACTCCAGCACCTCTACCACGACGACCGCTACTTCTCCGTTGATTTCAATCCAGTCGATTATGCCGCGATCGCACGCGGTTTCGGGTTTCAGGCCACGCAAGTCGTCGATCCGACCAATCTCGAGACCGCAATTGCCACAGCCCTCGCCGATGGACGACCGTATTTCGTCGATGTTGTCACCGAGTCGCAAATTACCGAGACACCGCCGGTCGCGCCATGGATTGAAGGCGAGGCGAAGCGCATCGAAGGCTCAGTTATAGAGACTCGCCATTGAGCGCGGAGCGAATTCCCGTCTTGCTCGATGTCGACACAGGGGTCGACGATGCTCTCGCCTTGGGGTTGGCAGTCTTCTGGCCGGCCGATCTTCTTTCCGTGTCGACGCTAGCGGGCAACGTCAATGCGCAGTTGACAACCGCGAACACGCTCGCGGTGCTAGACTCGATTGGAGCGTCAAATGTGCCGGTTTGCCGGGGGGCGAGCCGCCCGCTAATCAAGCCGCACGTCGCCGCTACGCATGTCCACGGCGACACCGGTCTCGGAACGGCGGTCCTTCCGGCGAGCGCACGGACCGAGATGAGGGAAAAGGGTCCGGCTTCGATCGTGCGGCTCGCGCGCGAGCGACAAGGCGAGCTCATACTCGTCTGTGTGGGGCCGCTGACCAACTTGGCAATCGCGCTCAACGTTGAACCCGACCTCGCGCATTGGCTGCGCAAAGTGGTCATTATGGGCGGTGCGTATGCCGTGGCGGGCAACGTCACACCACACGCCGAGTTCAATATCTATGTTGACCCCGACGCCGCGCAACAGGTCCTCTCGGCTGGGATTCCTGACATCACGCTAGTTGGACTCGATGTTTCCCACCAAACCGTTTTGCCGCGGACCGCGTGGGAGACGGCGCGACGGCTCACATCTCCAACCGCAGTTTTGGTGGCTGAAGTCTGCAAGCAGGCCTTCCAGGAAACGTCGCGCGGCGGCGTTTATCTCCACGATCCGCTCGCGCTCGCCATCGCGCTCGATCCGAGGCTCGCCGATTGCGAAGACATGTCCGTGCGAGTCACGCTCGAAGGAGAAGAGCGCGGACGAACGGTCACTTCACCGGGGGGACAGCACAAAGTTGCCCGCTCGGTGGACATCGAGCGGTTTCTCTCGCGGTTCGCGGAGTCGTTTGGACTACCAGTCGAGGCGATGCTGAACCCGGGAGAAAACCCGCTTTAGTACTGTAAGCACAGAACCGCGGACGCCGCAAATCGCGTACTATCGTGCACAATGCATGCTGTGTAACCGTGAAGGGCTATGCAAGCAATTGCTAAAATAGAGGATCAGCGCAGGGACAGGAGGAGAGCCATGAGCGATGCAGTTACCATCATCGATCAGGCTCCGCTTCAAGACAGAGATCTACTTCAGCGCCTGAGCGTCTACTTTGACGGCTTCCACACTCGGCTGCGCCAGGGGCAAGGTTGGTTCATCTTTAACGCTCCGGGCGGCCGCGCGAACCGAATCACCAGCTTTATCCAATATCGGCTTTCTGACTACCGCCCCGCGGTAAGCGCCTGCTTCATTCCATGGCGCGACTTTGCGATCAATGCCTATATCAAAGAAATCGGTCTCTCGGAACTTTCTCCGGAAATCGAGTCTTCGATGCCCGACCCGAGAGTCAAGCAGGAATACGAAATCGCCGTCCAAATCACGAGGAAAACACTGAACGAGATGAGCTTCTCCGATGTGCTCGTGTTGAGCGGGCTCAAGCCTAGCCATGAGCATGAAGCGATCTTCTTGGATCAGATGCTCGAAGAGCGCTATCGCCAGAAACTGGCGACGATCTTGCTCACGCCGGATATGCCCCAGGAATTAGAAGCAGAGTTCGAATCGCTTGATCCCTCACATGCTGTGTGGGAGCGGCTGTTCCAACGCATGTATGAAACGAGCTTGGTGGCTCTTTAAGTGGTAGAAGTATTGGTTCTATTTTAGTCGCCGCAGCGCGAATTCCGCGATGTCCGAGAGCATTTCCGAAGTTTCGAGGTCGGGTACCACCCGAGCGGCCATCTTAGCACGCTCGACATAAACGCGAGCGATCGCGACCGACTCTTCGATGGCGCCGGAGCGACGAATTGATGCAACAACCTCGTCGATGAGATCGGGGTTGAGATTCTCGCCTTCAACGACTTCTTCTAACCGCCGAAGGTCAGGCGAAGAAGCATCCAGCCGGCCAGCATAGATCATGGTTGGCAATGTGACAGTTCCTTGGAGGAGATCATGACCGGCTGGCTTGCCAAGATCCTGAGTACCCTCGGTCAAGTCGAGAACATCGTCGACAATCTGGAACGCCATGCCAAAGTGAGATCCGTATTGCCGGAGCGACGAGATATGGTCTTCTGGCGCTTGCCCAATGATGGCGCCCATTTCCGCAGAGCCCGCAAACAACGATGCGGTCTTTCCATAGATTCGCCGCTCGTATTGTTCTCTCGTTTGATCGATCCGATGGGCGTCGAACATCTCGCGGAGCTGTCCATCGCAAATGTCGCCCAAAGTTGAGGCGAATACAGATACGATTCGCGGACTATTGGTCGCCGCGGCGAGCATCGCGGATTGGGCAAAGAGATAGTCCCCAACGAGAATCACGCCGCCGGAGCTCATCACCGAGTTTAAGGTCGGTTTTCCCCGTCGCAGCGCGGCGCGGTCGACAGTGTCGTCATGGATGAGTGATGCAGTGTGGAGAAGCTCGACTCCGGCGGCCGCGGTAACGAGCGTGTCCAGATTTTGGTCGTATGCGCGACCTGCTAACAGCAAGATCAGCGGACGTAGGCGCTTTCCGCCCGCGCGCACAATCTCGCCGATAATGGTGGAAGCAATGGGGTAATCGAGTTCCGCGGCGGCGGATACCCGCTCGTCGACGCGTGCCAGATCTGCGCGCATGATCGAGAAGACATCAATCTTCTGCTGTAAATTCACGCGCAATGTCCTGTTGGCATTCGGCGGTGGCTCAGGCGAGATTGTGAAAAGACGTACAGATCAATCCGGCGGATTATCCTTTCGGCGTCCATCCATGTCAATCGTGCCGGCGACAATCAACTTATCGTCAACTGGAAATGCCAGTAAACACCTTGCAGCTCCATTGTCGCCAACGTTACGTCGTGGTCTCGCAGACGGATGCAAGAAGCAGGCAAATCCAGTATCCTAAACCGCGATGGAAAATGATACGTACATCATTGGGATCATTCGTTCTCCTGTGCCCGCGAGGATAGGGTGGCCAGATGCTGAATGAACGGCCCGTCATGCGTTCTCGAACGCCCGCGTACGTTGTCCGTCGCCGGCGGCGATGGGATGGGATTAGTTGGTGGTTCAGCCTCCTCTTCATTGTGCCGCTGACGATTATCGCGCTTTCCTCGCTGACAAATTTCAACTTCAGCTTCGGCGGGACCGGTAGCGCATCGTCCGGAAAAATCAACGTCGCCGTGACCGATGCCTACACCGGTAAACCGCTTTCCTCTGCAACGGTGAGCCTTGGTGGACTCCAAGTCCTGACCGATAGCCATGGTCACGCTAGGTTGATGATCCCAGACGGCGCGCAGAGCCGGACAATGACAGTTCAAGTTGCAAATTACGAACCCGCGTATGGCGAGATTCCAGACAACACCGGCCCGGACACGACTGTGGCTCTGCGACCGACAGTGCTCGGTGGAACTCTGAAGGATCAAGCGACGGGACAGCCGATTGCCGGCGCGATCGTTTCGACGGTGTCGAAGCCCGCCGACGGCGATCCGCTGGCCACGACCGATGCAAACGGCGCGTATGATCTAGCGAACGTTCCGCCGGGGGCGAAGCTCTACGTCGATGCCGGCGATTACGGCACGTATGAAGAAGATGTCGCGCAGCGGACTCACGTCGATGTCGCCCTCAAGAAGTCACTCGCAATCGGAGACATTATTGACGATGACGGCAACCCAGTTGTCGGCGCCATCGTCCGTATCGGACGATCCGAGGTTCAGTCCAACGACAACGGCCATTTCAAGATTGCTGGGGCGTCACCGGGCGACAAGTTGAAGATCACGTCGGCCGGATACGCGGACCTCGAAGCCGAGGTTCCTACCGAGGGCACGATCAACGCAACGCTCAAGACCCAGATGATCAAAGGGATCTACGTGACTGGGCCCACCGCGGCCAACGATAAAGACTTCAACGACTTAGTGAAGCTTGTCGACGACACTGAGTTGAACGCCATGGTGATCGATATTAAGCAAGACCAAGTCTATTACGACACCCAAGTCCAGTTTTGGCGCGATCTCGACCCATTAGCTCCTGCCAGTATCCCTATGGTCCAACCGATGTTCGATCCTGCCGCCTACGTGAAGGAGCTGCACGATCACGGCATCTATGCGATCGCTCGTATGGTCGTCTTCAAGGATCCACTCGTCGCTCAAAAGCGGCCCGATCTTGCGATCCCGGACGATCGCGGCGGGGTTTTCCATGACGCGAATGATTACGCATGGGTCGATTCGACCAATCATCAGTTGTGGCAAGCGAACATTGATCTTGCCGTCGAAGCCGCGAACATGGGGTTTGATGAAATCCAGTACGACTATATTCGCCTGCCGTCGGACAACATCGAACATGCCGATTTCCCGTTCGATTGGCAAGACCCGGATCAACGAATGGCGCCGATAACCGGATTTGTGAAGGAAAGTTACGCGGCGCTGCAACCGACGGGAGCTAAATTCGCACTCGATATCTTCGGCATTATTGCCGTGCTCCCGAATGATCAAAATATCGGCCAGCGCATCACTGAGCTCGCTCCGTACGTCGATTACCTCTGTCCGATGATCTATCCTTCGCACTTCTCGGCGGGGTTCTTCGATTTAGACGATCCAAATATGCATCCGTACGAGACGATCAAGGGAGCAATGGAAGCAGCCAATTCTCAAATTCCCGGGATGGAGAAGAAACTCCGGCCCTGGCTGCAGGACTTCTCTGAACCCTGGCTTGACAATTACGCGTACACCGCAGACGACGTCAGGGCGCAGATCAAGGCCGCTCGCGAGGAAGGGGCATCCGGTTGGTTGCTCTGGAACATTGACAACACGTATACCGTGGATGCGCTGAAGCCCGCGAAGCGATAGCGGCTAACAAGCTTTCTCCTGTTCCTTTGACCAATCAGTTGCCGATTCCCGTGCGGATAGAGCGGGCGATCTGCTCGCTTGAGCGGTCGCAACTACCTTTTACTTCCGTTTCGATAGCTTCGAGAATAGGATCAGTATACCTCATACAAGTCGTAGCAAGTTTGCCGTCTTTGGTATATAATCCCTTCAACGCTGAGCTGCCGGGTTTGAGCAGTGGGTGCGATCGCGTCGGAACCTACGCTGGAGTTGGTAGCATGATTGGGACACCAAGAACCGTAGCGCATTCTTACTACTGAGGAGTCAACATGATCATCGTGCGGCGAACCAGCACCCGCGATCCAGAGAAAGTTAAGCAGGAGATGGAGCAATTATTCCGCTCGCTGCTACCCACCCGTCCGCAGGTGGCGGTAAAGGGCAATGGACTTTGGCGTCCTCCGGTGGAGGTCTACGAGACCGAGGAGGCGCTGGTTATCACGGTTGAGATCGCCGGAATCGACGAAAACGACTTGAATCTGGTTATCGATGGCGATCGGCTTCTCATTCGAGGAGAACGACCTGATCGTCGCCAGTCTGAGAAACGTTCATATCACGAGGCGCGAATTCCCTACGGAGCGTTTGGCGCCGACGTTTTCATCCCGTTTCCCGTCGACACCGAACGGACGGAGGCGGAGTATAACAATGGTTTCCTTCGCATCGCTTTCCCGCGGCAAGTTCCGCGGACCATCATCCCGCGAAGAACTGCCCCGGACAACGAGTGAGGGAAGGAGCAACGACATTCATGTCGACTTTCGAACACGACACTGACCCAACAAACGAAAACGATATTGAGCAGCCGGAAATCGAGCCAAATTCTGACCATGATCAGCCGTCGGATGACGATACGGTCGAGACGGTAGCCTCGGCAGATGTTGCCAACGGTGCCCAGGCGGGCTCAAGCGAGCCGAACATCCTTGTGCTGCCGCTGTTGCCGCTCCGCGGGACAGTTGTCTTCCCGCTGACGGTGGTGCCGCTCGCCGCCGCCCAGCCGCGGTCGCTTCGCCTCATTGATGAGGCTATGTCTGGAGATCGAACCGTCGCCCTCGTCATGCAGAAAGACGCTGAGCAAGAGGGCGCGGGGCCGAAGGATGTTTACGAGATCGGCACGATCGCCACGATCCATCAAATGATGCGCGTGCCGGACGGAAGCGTTCGCTTGGCCGTGCAGGGCATTGAACGGATGCGGATCCTCGAGTTCATTACCGAGGAACCGTTCCTCGTTGCGCGCGTCGAAAAAGCGCCGGAGCTGCTGACCGACTCGGTCGAGATCCAGGCGCTGACCCGCAACACCTTGGATCTTTTCCAGCGCCTTGTTTCGCTCGTTTCCCATTTACCGGATGAGCTGGTGACGGCGGCGCTCAATATCGACGACCCACGCCATCTCTGCTATCTCGTCGCGACGAATCTGCGAATGGAGCCGGACGAGCGACAACGCCTGCTCGAGCTCGATTCCGTCCTGGAAAAACTGACCACGCTGAACGCCTTTATTTCCAAAGAGCTCGACGTCCTTGAGCTCGGAAAGAAGCTGCAGAGCGAAGTTCAAGAAGAACTAAGTAAATCGCAGCGCGAGTACTACTTGCGCGAGCAACTGAAAGCGATTCAGCGCGAGCTCGGCGAAGGCAATGAAAGCGAGGCCGAGGCCAACGAGCTGAGAGCCAAGATCGAAGAATCTGGTATGCCGGAAGAGGCGGCGAAGGAAGCGAACCGTGAGCTTGATCGATTGAGCAAGCTTCCGCCTGCCGCGGCTGAATACGGCGTCATCAAGACCTATCTCGATTGGCTGACATCGCTTCCCTGGAACAAGAGCACCGAAGACGCAATCGAGATTCAAAAGACGCGGCGCATTCTCGATGAAGAACACTACGGTCTCGAAAAGATCAAAGACCGAATTCTGGAATACCTCGCGGTCCGGAAGCTGAAGCAGGAGCTCGCCGCTGAACGTGGCGAGGAGATGGTCAACCGTGAACCGATCCTCTGCTTTGTCGGTCCGCCAGGTGTCGGCAAGACGAGTCTTGCGCAATCGATCGCGAAGGCGCTGGGCAGGGAATTGACGCGGATGTCGCTCGGCGGCGTCCGTGACGAAGCCGAGATTCGGGGTCACCGGCGAACCTATGTCGGAGCAATGCCGGGGCGAATCATTCAGGCCATTCGGCGAGCTGGCACGAACGATCCAGTCTTCGTGCTGGACGAGGTTGACAAGATCGGCAACGACTGGCGAGGCGATCCGTCATCGGCGCTGCTGGAAGTGCTTGATCCCGAGCAAAACAACTCCTTCCGCGACCACTACTTGGACGTTGCTTTCGACTTGTCGAAGGTCATGTTCATCGCGACGGCGAACTTACTCGATCCAATTCCAGCGGCGTTGCGAGATCGGATGGAGATTCTTGAGCTACCTGGATACACGGACCAGGAGAAACTCAACATCGCGCGCAAGTATCTGGTGCCGAAGCAATTGAAGGCGAACGGGCTCGATCCCGATGCGTATGAGTGGACGGATGATGCGCTGATGGCTGTCATCCAGCATTACACGCGCGAAGCCGGCGTCCGAAATCTCGAACGAGAAATCGGAACTGCGAGCCGAAAAATGGCAACCCGGATTGCCGAAGGCCGAGAGGTTCAGCATATCGTGGGAACCGCGGAAGTACGAGAATTCCTCGGCCGGCCGCGCTTCTACTACGAAGAGTTGGCGGCGCGGACATCGCGGCCTGGCGTGGCGATCGGCGTCGGGGTAACCGGCGTCGGCGGAGACATCATGTTCATCGAAGCCACCCGGATGCCCGGCAAGGGTTCGATGACGGTCACGGGACAATTGGGCGACGTGATGCGGGAATCGGCGCAAGCCGCTCTCTCATTTGTTCGCTCGCGCGCGAAGGACCTCTCGATTGATCCGAATTTCTATCAGGAATCGGACTTGCACATTCACGTACCAGCGGGAGCGATCCCGAAAGATGGGCCGTCGGCCGGTGTCGCAATGACTACCGCGCTGATCTCGCTGCTGTCGGGCGTTCCTGTTCGCGAGGATGTGGCGATGACCGGCGAGATCACGTTGCGCGGACAAGTGTTGCCGGTTGGCGGTATCAAGGAGAAATCGCTTGCGGCGAAACGGGCCGGGATCTCGACCTTCATCCTTCCGCAACGGAACGAGGTCGACCTTGATGACCTTCCCCAAGAGCTTCGCGAATCGTTGAACTTCGTGCTGGCGACGACCTTGGACGATGTGCTCAAGGCGGCGCTGCCGGAGGAGTTTCATCTGATCCCGATGACGAGCGCGGACCGTGACGCCGGGGAAACGACGCCATCGCGGGAGCCGGTTGCCGCGATTCCGTAATCGATCAAACTCGGAGAAACCGAGAAGGCGGACGGTTCGAACCGTCCGCCTTCTCCTTATTCTATCGTCGGCTTAAACCTGCGCCAGTGCGAACTTGCGCTCGGCCGCTTTCGAAATAAGCATAGTGAACGGCGCGAGTTGGTCCCGGTTTGATCGGAACATCATTTCTGGGTGCCACTGAACGCCGAGCGCGAATGGGTGCCCCGGCAATGAAACGGCCTCGACGACACCGTCCAGCGAGCGCGCTTCAACTTGGAGTCCAGCCGCTACGGTTTTCAGTGCTTGATGGTGGAAGGAGTTCGTCGCGATGACATTGTTTCCATAGATTTCTTCGATCAGCGAACCGGGGGCCGCGGTGACCGAATGACTTGGCTCAGTAGCGGCAATCCCTATACGGTGCTGGTGGTGATCGATCTCTGGCGCAAGTTGGTCGGCGATGTCTTGAATCAGCGTTCCGCCGAGTGCAACGTTCATCACTTGGATGCCTCGGCAGACGCAGAAAAATGGCACTTCTTGGGCGACGGCGTCGTTCAGGAGCGTCAACTCGAACCGGTCGCGTAAGTCATCGATCCCGTAGGTTGCAGGATGTACGTCATCCTCGCCGTAGACCTGCGGCCGGATGTCTGCGCCGCCGGTGAAAAGCAACCCATCGACGATGGATAGGATTGCTTCGTTATTTTCATCCTGTGCTGGCAATATGACGGGAATCCCGCCGGCCGCAATCACGGCGTCGACGTAGTTTCTGGGAACGGCAACGCGCTCGGTCGATCCTGACGGTGGCTCCTCGCGGAGTGGAGAAGCCGTAATGCCAATAATAGGCCTCATTCGATCAAAAACTCCTTGAATTCGGCGACTCGTTGAGCATGTGGGCGTACCCATGGGGATTATACGTGGGATTACCGAAACATCCGCGGTTTGCCTGTGCGCTACCCTCGATTTTCTTTCTTGACATTGCTTTCGCAGAAGGCTATTCTACCGGCCGCCGAGAAAGACCATCGCCGGCATCGACAGAGGCGCCAACCAGATTGGTCACGACCTTGACGATGAGCCTCGTGAGGAGGTATTATTCTCGGTGCTGCCGGTGGAAAAACCGGCAGTTGTCTCGCCCGAAAAGGGGAGGCACGGCAACTCTACCGGAGGATAGCGTTTTGTAGATCGTCCCTGACGATCCACCCGCACGGATCAGGCAACTGATCTTGAGTGCATACGCTGTCCGCCCCAGTCAAGTGGGGCGGTTCTGTTGTCCGGCGACGCGCGGAGGCGCTCGCCAAGCACCTTGACAAGCTGACGAACCTCTGAGGATTCAGAGTGGGCGTCGAAGACGAAGCATGACGCAGTAACGTGAGAGGCAGCAGAGCGAGCGCAAGCTCAGCGAGCGCCAAACGCATGATACTGAACCGTCCTTTAATAGAGGACGGATGCGATCGAGCCGAGACGATCCTGGAAGCGGGATGCGGTCTGGTTCAGGTCGCGAACCACTATTGGTGGAGAGTTTGATCCTGGCTCAGGATCAACGCTGGCGGCGTGCCTAATGCATGCAAGTCGAACGGGTCCCTGCTTGCAGGGGTTACGTGGCGGACGGGTGAGGAACACGTGGGCAACCTGCCCGGTGGTG
>JBJMMD010000038.1:0-65113 GCA_045804965.1 Thermomicrobiales bacterium
CGAGCCGGCGCTTGGCGACCTGGACATCTTCAGCCATCTCGGTTCCTCTCGGCGCGCTTTCTGCTCACGGACGTATGGTGATGATCGTCGTCCCGTTCAGTCTCTCGGTCGGGTTGAGGGCGGCGACGGCATCGTCGAGCGTCGCGACATTGCCGATGTTGGTCCGCAGCCGTCCGTCCCGCACCCGCTGGACGATCTCACTCAGTTGGGCGCGATCGGACTCGACGACGAAGTCGACTGCCAGGCCGTCGGCGGGCCGCGCCTCGGGCGGCCCTACGACGGTTACCAGGGTTCCTCCGGCCCGGATCAGGCTTGCGGACCGCTTCTGGATGTCTCCGCCGATGACGTCGAAGACCAGGTCGACGCCGCCGACGTCTTCCAGGGCGTCGTTCTCCAGATCGACGAACTCCTGCGCGCCGAAGTCGAGCGCCTTCTGGCGGTCGGCGGCGCGGCCGGTGCCGATGACGTAGGCGCCGGCCTCACGTGCGAGTTGCGTCACCATCGTCCCGACTGCGCCGGCCGCGCCGTGCGCGAGGACGCTCTGCCCCGCCTGAAGGTGGCCGTGGTCGAACAGTCCCTGCCACGCGGTCAGGCCCGAGATCGGCAGGCTCGCGCCCACCGTGAAGTCGACGTCGCCCGGCAGCGGCGCGAGGTTGCGTGCCTCGACGGTAGCGTACTCGGCCAGGGTGCCGTCGCGATACCAGTCCGTGAGGCCGAACACCCGCTGTCCCACCGACAGCCCCGTCGTGCCATAGCCGAGGGCGGTGACCACTCCGGCCAGTTCGTGTCCGGGGATCGACGGTGTTCGGTCCCGGTCGAGGCGATCGGTCCAGGTCGAGGGCCACTCCAGCTCAGTCGGGACGAATCCCGACGCGTGAACCTGAACAACGACGTCGTTTATTGCTGCCTGCGGCTCAGGTCGCTCCACCAGCGCCATCCCGGCCGTTCCCACGGCCTCATCCGTCACTACAATCGCCTTCATCCGGCACCTTCCTGTATCCAGTCTTGCCTGCACGACGTTTTCGGATTACCCGCATTGGAGGGTATCTGAAAAGCCCTCATCGGGCCATACAGGCGAGCATCAGCCGGATCATGGCCAGGTAGCTAGATCCACGCTTCTTCCGTGCCTGGCAGTGCTTCGTCATCCTTGCGCAGGCGCCGGTATCGCCCCAGCCAGGTAAACGTGCGCTCCACCACCCAGCGGCGGGGCAGCCCGTGGACCCCGGCAGGAATCGTCGGGGGCTCGGCCCCCTCGGCGACCCAGACCGCCCGCACCCCGGTCCACCAGTGCTGCACCACCTCCACGCTCCAGGTCAGCGTCGTCTCGACCCAGTCGACGAAGCGGCCGCGGTCGCCGGCGTCAACCCACAGATGGCACAGACGTGGGCAGTCCGCCAGCGGCGCGGTCAGCACCAGCACCCCGCCGGCGCGGTCCTGCATGTCGGCGACATGCACGACGACCCGCAGCAACAAGCCCTCGGTAGCGAGCACGATGTGCCGCTTGCGGCCGGTCAGCTTCTTGCTCCCAGCGTCGCCGCGCGGCTCCCCTTTTCCGTCGTCTTCGCGCTCTGGCTGTCGATGATCGCCGCACTCGGCGTGGGGTCGCGCCCCGCCTGCCGCCGCACCTGTTCGCGCAGTGCGGCGGTGATGTGCTCCCAGGTGCCGTCCGCCGGCGCGTTCTTGAGCGGTACGATCGCTAACCTCTTCGGCGTCCAATTCGCGGTCGCGGCCGGCGCGCTCATCGTCATTGCCCTCGTCGCCCTGACCGCATTCCGCAACGACGAAATCCGCGAGGCGTTTTGACGAGCGCTTCCGACTGCGAGAGAATGAACGAGCCTCTTTTGGCAACAGCATGTAGTTAGGGGCTGGACAGGGCCCCGTCCTCCCATCTGTCAAAACTCAGTGACAAATGAATCTCCATTCCCGGCGTTCGCGATTGCCTGGCACATCGACGACAGCGAGTGGGAAAAAGCCGCAAAATTCGCCGCCGCCAACCCTCCGGGGTCGTTCTTCGAAAGACAAAGATTGGTCTTTTATGACCTTTTCACGGGTCGGCTGCAGCTCTGTTATGACGGCGACTTGATGTTCAAGCCTCGTCGCTTGGCGCTTCGGATCAAGAAAGAAGATCCAGAAAGGGACAGGCAAGGTCGCAAATGGTATGAGCGAGTCCTCAAAGCCAATCATTTTGGGCTAGGAGGACTTAGCATTGGTGATTTTGCAAGGCAGATGGCCGGGATCATGACTGAACTTTCGTTTGAAGGCGCCCCGTCCGGTACCCTGGTTGCATGGCACAACTGTGACGATCCGAATGCCATTACGTTCGAAAAGGAGAGAGACCTCGTTTGCATTCGACATGCGTATGGGTGGACACCCAAGCTACAACCTGAGAGGAAATGGGCTGGCGCCGATTACTTCTACGACGACAGTTGCCTCCTGGTGCCCCACGAAGAGTTCTTTGCTGGAGTGAAGGACTTTCTTCGCGAATTCACACAAGAAATTGAAGCTCGGGTCCCTGAAATGTTGGAGTGGTCCTCTTTTGAAAGGTTTGAAGGATGGAGATCATCAACTGGGGGCCTAGCGCAACGCAATAACTGGCAATCCGAAACTCAAGACCGCACTGTGCGCGCAATAATCAAGGCAAAGTCCATCGCCGCAATCGGTACTCCCGCCTTGCGATTCGAGTTGGATTATTCGGATATCGACTGGAAAACCGCGAGAGAAATGCGCGACGCAGATCCGCGCGGAGCGTATTACGACACCAGCCTGATGGCCGTCTCAAACCTTCTGCGGGCAGACATCAGAATCACTCTTGATGGTTCCCCGGTAGAAACGGCTGAACCGATTGCCTATTACGACCAGGTCCGAAAAGCCTATGCACTGAAGAAGGGTAGGCCCAAACCTCAAAAGACGCCCTACGAAGCGAACCTGCCATCGTGGTCTCCCATCGGTCTGGCACTTCAACTGACTCGAATCCTGAATCCAGATCGATTCCACGGGCCTTTCAGTCGGCACGAATATTGGTTGTGGCCCGATCCGCGCGGCTTCATCGGTTGGGACAATCTAGGCTATCGAGTGTTCAATCGACCGAGTCTTTTAGACGAAATCGAGGCAGTCGTTGGCACCGAACGCTTCCTCGAAGGGGCGCGCTACTTCCTCGCCGAGTTTGTCGCATCCATCGGCGAGAACGTGCCGGAACTCTTCGACTGGCAAACCTTCGACCCGATCGTCGAATGCATCGAATCCACGGAAATAGGCGCCTACGAACAAGCCTGAGGGCGACCCACTCCCAGCCGGTCTTTGGCCGGCTTTGTAGGTTGAGCCCGCCGGGTACCCTCCGGGTGGATTTAGCTCCGGGCACGCGCTAAACAGCCCCCACCAATGGCAAATCCGCGAGCGCCTCGTCGATCGCGGCCTGCGGGTGCTCGTAGTCTTCGAGGGTGCCGGAGAGGTAGGCGTCGTAGGCGGCGAGGTCGAAGTTGCCGTGGCCGGAGAGACCGATCAGGATGTTCTTCGCTTCGCCGGCTTCCTTTGCGTTGTTCGCTTCGTCGATTGCGGCGCGAATCGCGTGCGCCGATTCGGGCGCGGGGATGATTCCTTCCGACCGCCCAAACGTGATCGCCGCCTCGAAGGTCGCCCGTTGCTTGACCGCCACTGCTTCAACGATCCCTTGCTCCAGGAGCAGGCTCACGAGCGGTGCCGCGCCATGGTAGCGCAAGCCGCCGGCGTGAATCCCGGCTGGCACAAACCCGTGCCCAAGGGTCCTCATTTTCACCAGAGGGGTCAACTTCGAGGTGTCACCGAAGTCGTACGCATAGGAGCCCCGGGTCAGCGTCGGGCAGGCGGCCGGCTCGGCGGCGATGATGCGGACGTCGCGGCCCGCCAATTTCTCTTTGATGAAGGGGAAGGTGAGACCGGCGAAGTTGGACCCGCCGCCCACGCAGCCGACGATCACGTCCGGCCACGCCTCGGCCATTTCCATTTGCTTCACCGCTTCCTGGCCGATCACGGTTTGGTGCAAGAGGACATGGTTGAGGACCGAGCCGAGCGAGTACTTCGTGTCCTCGCGCGTCGCCGCGTCCTCGACCGCCTCCGAGATTGCGATGCCGAGGGAACCGGTCGATTCGGGATGCTCGGCCAGAATCGCGCGACCGGCGTTCGTGTCCGGGCTCGGGCTCGGCACGCACTCCGCGCCCCAGGCTTCCATCAGCGCCCGGCGATACGGTTTCTGCTCGTAGGAAATCTTGACCATGTAGACCTTCAGATCGAGTCCGAAGAACGCGCAGGCCATCGCCAGCGCGCTACCCCATTGCCCGGCGCCGGTTTCGGTCGCGATTCGCATCACGCCCTCTTGCTTGTTGTAGTAAGCCTGCGGCACAGCGGTGTTCGGTTTGTGGCTTCCCGCCGGACTCGTGCCCTCATACTTGTAGAAGAGGCGAACGCCCGAGGGCAGATCGAGCGCTTTCTCCAGGCGGTTGGCGCGGTATAGCGGCGTCGGCCGCCAGAGCCGGTAGACGGCGAGCACTTCTTCCGGGATCGGAATGAATTGGTCGGTCGTGACCTCCTGCTTGATCACCTCCATCGGGAACAGCGGCGCGAGATCGGCCGGCCCGATCGGCTGTCCGGTCCCTGGATGTAACACCGGCGGCAACGGCGTGTTCAAATCGGCCGCGATGTTGTACCAAGCGGCTGGAATATCCTGCTCGCCGAGCAAAAACTTCGTCGTCTCAGCCATCGATTCGCTCCTTCGTCTATTGGGCGCTCCGATTCGTGCAAGAGTGGCTTTCCGCACGAAGTGGCGCGCTCAACCGAGATTCCGTCGTATGGCGGATTGTAGGAGCGACACGGTTTTCAGGCAAAATGAGCGTCTAAGCGGGCGAAGGTGTCCCGCCGTTCTCGTTCTCCGGATGGACGGCCCGTTGATAGACATACGAACTGGCCAAGAGCAGCACGCCGAGCCCTATGAATGAGAGGACGCGATAGCTGGCGTCAAGCGCGGCGAGGTCATAAATGAAGACTTTCGCCGTCGCCAGGCCGAGTAGGATGAGCCCACCAATGCGGATCAGCGATTGCCCGCGCACAATTCCGATCACGAACGCGCCCACGCCGAGCCCCGCCCAGAGAATGGAAAGCGCCACCTGCGATTGCTTCTGCAACTCCGCGATGTCATTGACACCGTCAACCTTGACCTGAAAGATGTCGACGATACCGATTGAGAGCGCATAAACGACAAGCGCCGCCGCGCCTATCCAGATTCTCGGCGAAAATCGGTAACTTCCGAACAAGCGCGCATGTGCCACTAGAATTGCCGCCATCGTCAGCAGCGTTGCCGTTGCCCAGCTTAGGAACGGAGGATGATCGACGGCGGAGAAGTGGTCGACCATGAGCCGGTTGGGCGTCGCGACGATGGTCAGGCAGAGCGTGAGCGCCATGCCCATGATCGTCCACTCAATGACCTGGTAGAAGCGTTCGGAGCCGCCGTCTCGCTGCGTCAGGACGAGCGGCACAACCGCCAGCGCTGCCCACATCACCACGGTCAACGCCGGATCGACTTCAAACGGGATGAGATAGACGGCGACCGCCGTTGCCACTGCGAACCAGCGGTTCCTCGTATTCCGTTGTCTGGCCAATTGCCACGATCCAAGGGCAGCGGCGGTTAGGAACCCTGTGGCCAACGTCCCGGAGTTGAGAAACGCGATGTTTGAATCCCGAATATCGCTCATGGTGTCGAACGGCAGCATGGACAAACCGAAGTAGACGGCGCCCAGGCCCCACCCTGTCAATTGGACAACGAGCAATGAGTATTGACTGACGTCGACCGCCAAGTTGGGCATCGCGTTTTGATCTTGCGTCCAGCTGACATCGTCGATATCCAGGGCGGGCCACAATTGGAGCACGGCAAAGAGCAAGGCGACAGCGGACCATCCGCAGACGAGGCTCGCATTTGCAACTTCGAATGGCATCGCTAAGAGAATGAGTGCACCGCACAGTGCTATGACGAAGCGACGCCCCTTCCCTCTACCCGAGTAGTACGCGCCGATCGCCAACGAGAAAATGACACATGCCAGAATCAGACCGTCTTGGTTCATGAATGGGATGCCGGATCGCTCCGCGGTCTCCACTTCCGAGAGAGGATATTCGATCGCAATCAAGTGGATTGTGGCAAGAACCAATCCGGCTATCTGCACAAGTGGCAGCACAACTCGCTCCAGCGCTGACACCGAAAAGCCGGAAAGGGCAACGTCTTCGGCAACCACGTTTTCACTGAATCGATTCGACCGTTGCAGGCAGATGAAGAGGATTGCCAGTGCGGACCATCCGGCGACAAGCCCGCCGCCACTCAGCTCAAACGGCATCGCGTATGCCAGAAGCCCGCCGCAGATCCCAATGGCAAGAGCGCGCGCGGCCGCGAGGTTCAGACACCGGACTGAAGCCAGCAACATCAACATGAGGAAGCCGGTGACCAGACTGTGGGAGTTCAAAAACGGAGAGCCAGACGACGCGACAGTGTCGATCGAACTTATTGGGTACTCGAACGTGACAACGTGCGCGATCGCGAGACCGCCGAAGATCGCGGACCAGCCTCCAACAACCTCGACGCGAGTTCGCGAGTAGACCAAGGCCGCCGCGGTCATGAGCAAGGCCCATCCAACCACCACCCAACCGCTGTCAAATTGCACGGGGACCGTGATAGTGAGGGCTATGAGACCAATTGCAACCGTAATCAAACCGAAATCGTGTTTGCTGCCATCTCGCCAGAGGAAGTAGCCGCCGAGCAGCAAGTGAGCAAAGGCGATGCCGGCGACGAAGAGGCCGAGCCCGCCGGCTGAGCGATCGTCGATGACCCAAGTTCCGATGATGGCCAGGACGATCGCGTTTGCTATGAGCAACAGCGTGGAACCAGGCCGTATTTGCCTGTTAGGCAGGCGTATGTGTTCGCCGGCAGCCGCGACTGCGTTCAGCAACCAGAAACCCCACAATCTGAGCATGATGACCGGCAGCGAGTTATTCGCTGTCGATGAATCCGCCGCGGCCCATATGGAGAATTGGGGCACCGTGAGCACAAAGGCGAGTGGCGGCAGCCAATCCCAAAAGCGATAGAGTGACTTGATTGTCACGCCGAGGAGCGCAACCGCGAGAAAGGCGATCGTCACGCCGTTTGCGGGAGCGTCCAGTACAAGCGGCGCGGCGAGCGCGGACACAACGGCATAAGCGGCGACGATTTGCAGGTTTTCGCGGACGGCGATGATCGCGGTGAAGACGGCCGTGACGAACGCGGCCAGCAGGCCAAGCTCAATCGGGATGAGTTCGTAGAGCCGCGTCGCCGCCATCAACGATAGCGATAGCACGCCCAATCCAGCTGCAACCAGCACATGACCGAGCGCCGCTTCGCGGCGATGGAAGAGAGCCGCGCCTGCCACGATCATGATTTCAGCCGCGACACAGCCGATGATCACGCGCTGGGCCGGACCGATCCAATCCCGGCTGAATGCCAAACTGAGAAAGAACACCGCGCCGATCAGGACCGCGAGACCGCCGGTCCAGGCCAGTCCGCGTCCGCTCACGAGGTCCTCGAAATCGATTCGCGATTCGGCGGGCATTTTGGCCATGGGCGGGGGCTCCGACAACCAGCTTCTGCCGATCGTCGCGAGTGGTTGCTCCGAAGGTTCAAGTTGACTGACTGTTAAGAAAGGAGTTGCCTGTTGAGGCTGAGCGACCGGCCAATCTGGTGACTCGGCCGATAGTGGTGCGGGTCTGGGGGATGGAGACACTGGGCGAAAAGCGTAGTCGCGAACCGGAGGTTGCTGACGTGGAGACGGAGAAGCTTGGTCGAGCAGGTCGATTCGGTTGACGACTTCGAGGCGGTCGAGACGCTCCTCTATTCGGGCCAGGGTTGCTGGCAAATCCGTCCTGCCGGTCGCTGCCCACGTCCGCGTCGAACGCTTGACCCTTGGTCTTCTATTCAATTTTGTCGGTGAGGGGACTGGCCTCGTTCGAGAAACCAGCCGCCGGCCGCAAGAGGGGCAAAACTTCGCGCCGGCCTTGCGTTCAAACCCGCAGCGTGGACAAGCGGGAGCCTCTGCCATGTTGACGCGCCTTTTTGCGTATTCGCCGCTGACAGGGGTTCGTTGCCTTCGAGAATCCGTCACGTTTTACGTTTGATGGTACGAGGTTGGATGCGTGCGCGCGATAGACATTCTGTACCTTTGATTCATCCCTCCGCCGCCAACGTCTGAGCGGTCGCGCCGTTGCCGATCATGTACATGTAGGCGCCCACTTGGATCGGGGCGAGGTTGTCGCGCAGCAGGACAAGCAGCGAGCGCGCGAACGGGGCGACTACGGTTTCCAGTTCCTCGAAGGTATACGGGCTGTAGATCCGGCCAAGCACGGCGCCGCTGGACACTTCCGTCGCCAAATCGGCAACATGCACCTCGGGCACGAGGATCCCGGCGGTATGGGGTCGAAGAATCACCATCTCATGCATCAACAGTTGTTCCGGCGCGGGAATGGCATTGCCCGGCAGTACGCCGAGCCTGCGCAAGACATTGAGCACGCCGTTCAAGCCTTGCTGGGCGTACTGCTCGTCGCGGCCCAACCCGCCGCCGAGTTCCACCGTGACGGTTTTGATTCCACGCTCCTCGGCCACACTCGCGCTTGTGCCGGCATACGGAGTCTCGGGCCGAAAGAGGAGGCGCGAGCCGAACGCGCGGGAAAGTTCGGGAGCGTTCGCGAGATAGACATAATCAACAACTGGATACGCGCCCCCAGCGTGGAGATCGACGTAGGCATCCAACCCGACCAAAAACGTTGACGCAATCTTGGCCGCCAATTGCTCGGTAAGCCAACCATCGGCATCGCCCGGAAAGCTGCGATTGAGATTCAGCTGGTCTACCGAGGTATGGCGGGTGTTCGCCTCGTAGGCGAGGGGATTGGCGACGGGCAGTAAACGCACCGTTCCACGCAACTCGAGTCCGGGCTGAGCAAAGTAGGCGGCGAGCCGGCGCACGATCTCGACGCTGATTGGCTCGTCACCATGAATGGCGGCGCTGACGCCAACGATCGATCCCGGCTCACCCGCAAACTCGTGGATGGTCAACGCGAGCTCGGTGCCATTGGCAAGCATCGCGACCGGAACCCGTGCAATCGTGTGCCGCACAGATGCCCTCGCCTACCGCTTCCGCGCTTTCCAAACTTCCTCCGCCGGCCAGCGGCGAGCCCATTCTCCAGTAACGTAGGGATGGTACGTCGTTGTCGCACCCTCGGGCGCCTGGAGCTCAACCAACCCCTCGACCTCGAATCCATTCTCTCGGAGCAGGCGAATCCACTCTCCGTGGGCAAGATGGAACTCGACCGAGCCGTCCGACCAATCGAATCGGAGTAACCCGAACAAATCGCGCTCCAGTCGCTCGGTGACCGGCGCGTCCTCATCGTCACCCTGTGGGGAGCAGAGGGCAATGAGCAAGCCGTTTGTCAGAAAGCTCAAGCGTCCGCCCGGTCGCAGCAGCCGCGCCGCCTCAGGAATCCACTTGTACGGATCGCACCAGAGGCAGGCGCCGTATTCGCTGATCGCGAGATCGAAGCTCTGATCCGGAAAGGACGTCGCCTCGGCATTTCCGAGATGAAGCGGGAAAGCCAAATTGTGCTCTGCTTGCAACCGGCGCGCGGTTTCCAGCTGCTTTGGCGAGTTGTCGATCCCGACCGGCCGCGCTCCCCGCCGCGCGAGCCAGGCCGACACGTAGGCGGTGCCGCAGCCGAGCTCGATTGTATCGAGGCCGGCCACGTCAGTCGGCAGCATCCCAACTTCGGATTCGGGAATCGAGAAGATGCCCCAGGACGGATCGGTTTCCGCCCAGGCGTGCTCGCCCGCCTCGACGAAACGCTGGGCCATCACATCCCAGGCCGCGCGGTTTTTGAGCACATGCTCAGGCAGTTTGGTTTCCACAGCCATTCTCCCCAGGCGACATTGTTCCGAGACCAGTGCAGAGCATACCCGTTCGCGCAAACAATCGAAATCCCGGCCATAGATTTGCGTACAGACCCAACGGGGGTACGCGGTTTCTAGGCCGCAACGAGCGGGGGAGAGGAGGTTGGCGTGTCGCTTCAGGTCGAAGTCGAAGGCAAGAAGAAGCCATTCGACATCGATGTCGTCATGGACCGCATCCGCGACGCCGTCAAGCCGTTCCCGAAGGCGGCGATGTTCGAACTCGCCGACGACGGGTATGCCTCGCCCTTCGAACAGGTCGTCGCCTGCCTCATTTCAGTTCGTACCTACGACGAGGTCAGCCTCGTCGCCGCCCGCCGTCTCTTCGCCCAGGCGCGCACGTCCAAGGAGATAGCGGCCCTCTCGCCGGCCGAAATCGACGCGCTCATTCCGAGCGTCACGTTCCATGATCGCAAAGCAGCCCAGATTCAGGCGATCGCGCGGCGCATCGAAACAGAGTTCAAGGGCGAACTCCCTTGCGACAACGACATCGTGCAATCCTTCGCCGGCATCGGTCCCAAGTGCGCCAACCTCGCGCTCGGCATTGCTTGTGGTCAAGCACGGATCAGCGTCGACATCCACGTTCACCGCGTCACCAACCGCTGGGGTTACGTCGCCGCGAACACGCCCGAACAAACCATGCTTGCTCTCGAACTATCGCTTCCCGCCAACTATTGGATCGAGATCAACAAGCTCCTCGTCCCCTTCGGCAAACACATCTGCACCGGGACCAAACCGAAATGCTCGACCTGTCCAGTGCTGGAGTATTGCCAACAGGTGGGGGTGACAAGTCACCGCTAGTGGGGTTGATGAGGAAACGTTGGTTTCATTGCGGTCGGATGACTAGGTGCGATCGCCCAGGTCGTGGTGGTTTCGGATGATCTGCTCGGCCTCGGCGACGGACGCCTCCTCCTGCCAGACAACACCCCGCTCGACAGGTCGCCCCTGCAATTCGTGGACGATGGCATGCACGAGTTCCCCGGCTGCCAGATCCCCCAATTCGAGCTTACATGCCTGGTCGGGCCAGGCAGCAGGAGTCGCCGCGAGCAAGATCGCGATCCGTTCGCAAATACCAGGTGGAGCGCCTTCCTGGTGACGACTTCCTAGTTCTTTCACGACCGCGGCCCATTCCCGGCGGGTCAACGTAATGAGAACCATCGGCAAACCTACTTCACGAACATCTGTTGCAGCCGAGTCGTCTGCAAAGTTCCTAATCACGTCCAATAATCAGCGTCGACATCCGGCTCCTGGTTCTCTTCAAAGGCCCATTGGCGCAATTCGTGGAGTTGCTGGGTCTTCAGCCACCCATTCGGGTCGGCTTTGATTGCTTCGGAGGCGGCGGGTTGGTCCTCGCGCGCCATGGCGCCGGCGCCGACCCACGACCACTCCGTGACGTCGACTCCGCGACTCGGCAGACAGCGATAAATCTTGAAGCACCAGAATCTGGGCTGGCGCGGATCGCGAGCTGGTTCGATTCGATATAGCTGGCCGGTGGCCAGGGCTCTGAGTTGGAATCGGAACCCATCTGGGCGCCGATCATCGACGAGCTCAACGAGGTCGACAGGTTTGGTGTCTTCGGCAACTTGCGCCTCGCTCTCGTCAACCATCGACCGTATCTCTCGTGGCAACGGTGCAAACGCCGATACGTCGTCTTGGCTTGAACCTGATCGCCGGCTCGGGCTCAGGGCTAATGGCCGTTCAAGGGTAAATCGCACTTGTCCGAGCGGCCCGCAAAAGTCTAGGATGCGACCGCGCAGTCACCGTTCCATGTCGGCCGCGACAAAGAGCACCGGCGTACCGTTCTGCGTGAAAATCCGGTCGGTCGGACCGTGTGCGTGCAAGCCTAAGTCGGCTCCACCTCCGGCCGCAGGAGTCACTCCGATTGCCTGACCGGCATTCGCGCGCGGTCACCCTTAGTACGGCGAGCACGGCAAGTGCGCGTTCGGTTACCGTCATCTTTGCTTGGGTGCGCATTCGTTCAGTCGGCTTTGGAACCGTCATGGTTCGAGGCACCTTGCAAGTTCGAAACTGGGGTCTGTCATTCGTCTTCGCCTGGTCTCACGCGGGTGCGACCACGGCGAGCAGTAACCGACCCAAATCGGTCGCGTCCCGGAACCGGTTCTCCTGGTCGCCGGTCGGCCCGAGGTCTGTGGGTCGACTGGTCATCGTCCGCAAGCGACACCAGGACAATCTCGTCCGAGCAGAGCCCGAAGATCTTTCCGAGCTTGCGCAACTGCGCAACCTGAGGAGTCCTCCGTCCCGTCTCCCAAAGGTAGATTGCCTGCGGTTGGACGCCGACCATCAACGCCAGCTCAAACTGGGTCCATCCTCGCTCGTGCCGCAGTTCTCGGACCGTTGGCACCGCTCTCGCCTCCGCCCGTAACAGATCCATGTCCGCGCGGAAGTATAACAGCGCAATCGTTTATACTGTACTATTGCAATTGTTAGAGTGGCGTTCGATGAAGAAAGCCGAGACATGCTGGCGGCGTCCGCCGCACGGCCTGTGGTCGCGTACGGATCGGATGGAGAATCAATCCCGTGCATATTGTGCAACTCGCCCCGCCCTGGTTTCCGATCCCGCCGACTGGCTATGGCGGGATCGAGCGGGTGATCTACGACTTGGCGGAGCGCATGGTCATCGCTGGTCATAAGGTGACCCTCTTTGCTCCTGCCGGTTCACGCACGAGTGCCCGCCTCATCGAGACCGTGCCGGAAGGAATCGGGCTCGACTTGACCTGGACCGAGAAGGAACGCTTTTTTGCCGAGACGGGAAGTACCGCCTATGCGAAAGCAGCAACGCTCGGGGCCGACATCGTCCACGATCACACCGATTATCTGGTCGAGGCCGAATACCCCGTGCCGGTGGTGCACACGGTCCATGGCCCACCCACTGAATACAACCTGGATCGCTATCGCGAGCTGAGCCGGCGCGGCCACGCCTTCATCGCCATCAGCGGTCGCCAACGTCACCTCTTCTTCGAAGCGGCAGAGCGTCGTTTCGGTGCAGGCGAGCACATCTCCTTCATTGGCGTGGTCCACAATCCAACCGACGTCGCCTCGGTTCCCTTCTATCCAGCTTCCGCCAAATTGGGCTATGTGGCCTTTATGGGTCGCTGCCACTGGGAGAAGGGACCGGACCTCGCAATCCGCGTCGCCATCGCCGCCGGTATTCCGCTGAAAATGGGGCTGAGAATTACGACCGAAGAACAGCCCTATTACGAGGCCGTTGTCCGCCCACTACTGGAGATGGCGGGAAGTCTGGTGGAAAATGTCGGCGAAGTTGGCGGCGTAACCAGAGACGATCTCATCGGCAAGGCATCGGCAGTGCTGTTCACCTCGCCATGGGAGGAGCCGTTTGGCTTGGTCCTCACCGAAGCCGCAGCCCGCGGCACCCCAGTCGTTGCTCTAAACCGTGGAGCAGCACCCGAGGTTGTACGCGACGGCGTCACTGGCATCCTTTGCCGAAATGAAGCCGAGTTGACGCGAGCGCTTCCCCGGGCAATGGCGCTCGATCCGATGGCCTGTCGCACTCATGCCTGCGCCCGCTTTGATCGCGCGGCGGTCGCCGCCCGCTACATCGATGCCTTCGAACTCGTTCCAGATGTTGTCGCTGCCATTGGACACAAGCAAGACGGCGTGTCGTTGCCGGTGGCCAGTAATGATTCAGGATCGATATCCACATCCATCGCGTGACCAACTGTCGGCACTACCTTGCAATCGAAACCCCGGAATCAACGATGGCCCCCTTGGACAGACGTTTCCCGGCAAATACCTGATTGAGATCAACCAACTCCTCGTTCCCTTTGGCAAGCATATCTACACCGGCCTTGAGCCGAAGCCCGAACCGCACGCCGTCGACCCGTACGCTGCCGCTTGAGAGCGGTCAGCGGTCTGCACCGGTGGATGCCTTCGCCGGCCGGAACGTTGCCCTCAGGCGACGGCGATGAGCTCGTGGATTTGCAGCAAGAGATCGTCGAGCTCGAACGGGAGGCTGAGGAAGCGATCACCACCCCACACCGCCTGGTTGGCGGCCGCCTGCTCTAGGAGGTGGGGCGTCGTGGAGAAGACCAGGACGGGGATATTGCGAGTGGCGGCCTCCTGGCGCAATGTGGCCAGCAGTTGCCATCCCTCCTGTTCCCCGAGGCTCAGGTCGATGATTAGCAAGGTCGGTTGGAGCGCGGCAATCTCATCAAACGTCCGAGGGAGAAAGTTGGTGGTGGTGATCCGGTAGCGCTCCTGTTCCAGCAGTTCGCGCACCACGTCGAGGATCACGGGCGTATTGTTGACGACGAAGATGTGCTGGGGGTGGGCAGGTTGCGTTATCACCGATGGTCGCTCCTCTTGACTGCATCCTACCAGACTGGGCGACGGCCCCGCGGGTGCTGCCCGACTGGATCGCCGTACGGCTGCCGGTTATAGAAGCAGTGTTGAGCGTGAGATGAGCGGCGGACTACCCGCCGGGCGATAACCGCCGCTCATCTGTCCCATCGTCACTGAGGCAGACGAGCACCGCCGTGGGGCAACCAGGGAGACAGGGCTGGCGGCGAAGACAAGAAGCGACCGCCCCGGTTAGAATCCACCGCAGGTCCGTTCTCCCAGAAACCAGATCGAGGAGCAACGATGCCGTGGAGAGAATCCGCGACTGGCTCAGACGCCTGACTGGGCAGACACGCTCAAACGCCGCCCGGCCGCAACGCTCCGATGGCGCCGCCCGGCAAACTCGCGCCGATCGCATTGTTGCCCTACAAGCGGATGTCAGCAGGCTCCAGCAAGAAATTCTGGCGCTCAGCAATGCCGCCGTGGGCGGGCCTGGTGGCGACGCGCGCGGCGCCAGCAGCGCGCAGATGGCGCAGCTCGAGCAACGGCTGGAAGCAACACAAGAGGAGCTCGCCAAATACCAGGGACGGATTTGAACTGCTCATCAGTCGTCTTTCGCGCGCGATGAAGATCAGGGCGTGCGATCGGTCCATTTGTGACGGTGCTGGTGGCGGCAAGAATCCCTGCGTGGGCATGTAACCGGCAGACTGAAGGGAAACTTACCTCCCCAGCCCAGATCATCTCCCTTTGTGCGAGCAAAGCGTCGACCCGGATCCGGGGCCAGCAGTGCGACGGGTTGACTTGTCAGCTCCTCCTACAGTGGCTCATTCCAGCCGCTGTGCCGTTCGCGCTCTGATGAGGTTCATCGTCCAGCATATCCGCGTCCTCGGCTCGATTGCCGCCTCACAGTCTGTGTCGAAATCAACAAGCTCCTCGTCCCCTTCGGCAAACATATCTGCACCGGAGTCAAGCCAAAATGCTCGACCTGTCCGGTGCTGGAGTTCGGTCAGCAAGTTGGCATGATAGAGCATCGGTGAAGCAGAAATTCCAGATCTTGCTCAGGTTCGTAGAAGTGAGACACTAAGTTCGGTCAAGTGGAGTCGTACTTAGGATTTCGGTCGCGATGCGCACATATTGGTTGGATCTGTTTTCGCCGACAACTTGGCAGGAGTTTCTCGACGCGGGGGGCACCGTGTCGGGATTTCGCGCGAACCGGTAGAGCACTGTCCAAAAAATCAAACTGGGTGATTATCTGATCTGCTATCTCACTCAGATTTCGCGACTCATCGGTGTATTGGAAGTTATATCCGAACCTTTCCGGGATACCAGCGGAACCATCTGGCAAGATCAAGACTTTCCATGTCGGGTCAAGGTGAAGGTCGTCGTCAAGCTCGCACCGGAGACTGCGATTCCCATTACGGAACTGTCTGATCGGCTAACGATCTTCGAGAATCTCAAGTCGCCAAATGCTTGGACAGGTCACGTCCGCGGATCACCTGCGAAATGGAACCAACATGATGGGGAAGTAATCGTCCAGGCACTGCTTGAGGCTCAAGCGAATCCCATTGTGCGTCCCATTGACGAGTCGAAGCTCGCCCTAGGCCCGAAGGCGGTCCCGACCAAGATCGGGCTGGTAACGGTGCCCGACAGCGAAGTCGAAGATGAGGAAGCGGACGAACTGATTGAGGCGGAGGAAGCAATTCCAGCGCTGGTCAAGGAACCAACGTCGCACACGGAAATTCAGTGGCTCTTGCTCAAACTTGGTAACGACATGGGTCTTGATGTGTGGGTAGCCCGGAATGACCGCAGTCGCGAATACAACGGCCATCGGTTCGCCGACCTAGCACGAATGCGATCTGACTTGCCACATCAATTCGATGAGGCGACCAACCGGACGATTGAACTGATCGACGTGCTCTGGTTGCGGAAGAACGTGTTCGAAGCAGCGTTCGAAATCGAAAGCACCACCTCGATCTATTCCGGACTTCTGCGCATGTCGGACCTGCTCGCTATGCAGCCGAATCTCAACATTTCCCTGTATTTGGTGGCGCCAGATGATCGCCGAAACAAGGTCCTGGCCGAGGTCAATCGACCAACGTTTTCGCGCCTCTCACCGCCGTTGAAAGATGTCTGTCGCTTTATTGCCTTTTCTGTATTGCGTGAACAGCTTCCAAAAGATGTGAGGGTCGTACGGCATCTAACGCCAGCCTTTCTGGAAGAGTTTTCGGAATCATGCGAAATCGAGCAGGTGTAAGCAATTCCATGTTTCGTTCTGCGAGCACTTTTGCATAGGCAATTCGGCGACCGGTGCAACGTATCGGGAACTTGAATATTGCCGCCAAGCCGGGGTGACGGAGCATCGGTGAGTGGGATCTGGTTTTAACCGGAAACCCGCACGACCGCGCCGAGTTCAAACCCAACGCTCAGACAAGCACGTCCTTCCCGAACTGAGCTCGGAGATGTTCGCGTGGCCGGTTGTGCGGGCTTCGGAGAGACTTGCTCGTGTCAGCCCGAGGCCTCGAACCTCGGGAACTGGCGACGCCTGTTCTCGATGGCGATCGAGTGCCATAGGCGTTGGATTACATCGCGACGTCGGCGTCGCCCTCGGGCTCGTAATCCTCTTCGAGGACCCACCGGCGCAGCTGGCCGAGCTGTTGGTTGGCTAGCCAACCGTTGAGGTCGGCGCGGATGGCGTCGACCGCCGCCGGCACTGCTCCCCAGGTCATCCCGCCTGCGCCAAGCCACGGCCGCTCGGAGGCGTCGAACAGGCGGCTCGGCAAACAGCGATAGATGCGAAAACACCAGAACCTTGGCTGATTCGGATCGCGGGTGGGTTCGACGCGGTAGAGCCGGCCGCTTTCCTGGACCTTGAAGAAGAATCCGAATCCGTCTGGCCGCTTGTCCTCAACTACCTCGATCATTTGTCTCGTCCGCCGATCTCTCGTGATGTGCGCGTCGCGGCCGCCATGCAACGTCCGCACCTCAACCGGCAACGCGGCGAGGGCCGTCGAGTTGGAGTCGGCTGGCCGGTCGCATCCCGTCCAGCTTCACTCTTGCAATTGTTCATTGTAATACAGGGCGCGGTGCTCAGCGTGATCGGCGGACAAACGCGCGGGCGACCGGCAATGCCGGTCGCCCGCACCGTTCAGGACGTTCGACGTTTAGGATGTGGAGAACTTGTAGATCGTAGCGGTTTGGTATTGCTGGCCGGGTTTAAGTTCAGTGGTCGGCCAGTCCGGTTGGTTTGGTGAATCGGGAAAGTGCTGCGTTTCCAGCGCGAAGCCATCACTTTGGCGATAGACCTTGCCGCTCGTGCCAACGAGCGTGCCGTCAAGGAAGTTCCCGGAGTAGAACTGGATGCCCGGCTCGGTGGTCGAGATTTCCAACTTCCGGCCGCTTGTCGGTTCGGTGACTGTCGCGGCGACGATCAACGACTTGTCGTCTGGGCTTGGGCGATCGAGCACATAGTTGTGGTCGTAGCCGTGCCCGATCACGATCTGCTTATCGTTGCCGTCCCGAAACCGCTCGCCGATCTCGTGCGGCGTTGTGAAGTCGAATGCCGTTCCCGTGACCGGCGCAATCTCGCCGGTTGGGATCGCGGTCTTGTCGGTCGGTGTGTAATTGGCGGCGTTGAGTTGCAGCACGTGATCGAGGATTGACCCCGAGCCTTCGCCCGCGAGGTTGAAGTAACTGTGGTTGGTCAGATTCACGACCGTCGGCGCGTCCGTCGTCGCCAGGTAGTCGATCTTCAGGGAATTATCGTTCGTCAGGGTGTAGGTCACCGTCGTGTCCAAGGTGCCAGGGTATCCCTCTTCGCCGTCCTTGCTGGTGTAGGTCAGTTTCACCCCGACACCCTCGGCACTGTTGACTTCCTCTGCCGCCCAAATCTGCTTGTCGAACCCCTTCACGCCGCCATGCAAGGCGTTAGTCCCGTTGTTGAGGGCGAGGAAGTAGCGCTTGCCTGCGAGCATGAAGGTGCCGCGGGCGATACGGTTTGCGTAGCGCCCGGAGATGCACCCGAAGTAGGGGCTTCGCTTGACGTAGTCGTCGAGATTGGCGAAACCGAGCACGACGTTGGCCATTCGCCCGTGCCGGTCGGGCACGTCGATCGCTTGCACGATTCCGCCGTAGGTCAAAATCTTGACCTCCATGCCGTTGGCATTGGTCAAGGCATACACATCGACCGGTTTGTCGTTCACGGCGCCGAATGGCTGTTTCGTGATGGTTCCTCCTTCTCCGACTGGAGAAAGAACTCTTCCCGCGCAAGCGGTATCGAGATCGGGGCCAAGACGCTCGACGTGTACCACAACTTACGCGATCGAGTCTGTATCAATCTCTGGCGATGTCCAGATCGTAGAAGGAATCGGGAACTGGTAGAGCAAGATGCGATATGGCGTGAGTTTGAGGACGCCGAACGTCGAGCCGCCTGGATTCGGTTGGTCGATCGATCCGTAGATGGGAGCGGGATCGTAACCAAGCGGCGGCTCCGCGTGAAGGTGGAGATCCCAAACATGCTGCTTTGTTGCCCGGTCGTCCGCCAACTCCGCCCGGCAGTCGGCATAGAGCGGCTTGGCGGGATCGTGAATATAGGCAAGGGAGACAAATGGATTCCGTCTCAGATGCCGCGCCTTGAGCGAAGATGGATTGGTTGAAATCCAGCTGATGCTTCCTTCCCAGATCGGATGCAAAATCCGCGAACGAGGTCGGCCCTGTCCGTCGATCGTCGCCACGCTGCAATACACCATGCGGTTGACGCGCTCTAAGAAGTCGGACCGAATTTCTTCGAAGTCGTGCGTACGCAAAGCGCTCATCCTTTCCCGCCCATCTCCATCTACCAGGTCGCCAAAAGCGGATCGAAGGTTGGGAACATATTGTTCCATCTCCGGCGCCCGATTGCCGAGAGACGAGTTCCTTCTCTGCGCCACGTCACCTACCGTGTCATCATTGGTCGTGACCCGAGATGCATGAGCTCGACCCACTGCATGTGCAGGTCGACAACTGGAAAACCGGCATGGAACTGCTTGAACGAGAACAAGATCTCGCGACCCTGCACGGCCTCCTGCAGTCGGCGAAAGCCGGGCAGGGTTCCCTCGTGCTACTTGGCGGCGAGGCTGGTGTTGGAAAGTCTGCGCTCGTTCGCCGCTTCTGTGATGAGGTGCGGCCAAATGCCCGGGTCCTGATCGGCGCCTGCGACCCGCTTTCCACGCCGCGTCCACTCGGCCCGCTTGCCGATATCGCCGCTGCAATGGGCGGGGAGCTGGACCGGCTGATCGAATCAGGCACAAAACGTGATCAGATCTTCGCGGCGTGCCTACGGGATCTGAGCGGCGCGTGGCGCCCGACTGTCGCCGTCTTCGAGGATCTGCATTGGGCCGACGAGGCGACGCTTGACTTGCTCCGGTTTCTCGGACGGCGGATCGAGTCTTGCCGCGCGGTTGTGGTCGCCACCTATCGCGATGACGAGGTCGGACCGAGCCACCCGTTACGCCGCGTTTTGGGGGAACTGACCACGTCGAGCAGCGTTCGTCGCTTGGCCGTGCTCGGCCTCTCCATTGACGCTGTAAGCAAGCTCGGGCGGGGTAGCGGCCTCGATCCAATTGCGCTCCATCGCACGACTACCGGCAATCCCTTCTTCGTCACCGAAGTCCTTGCCGCGAACGGCGGGATTCCCGAGACCGTTCGGGATGCCGTTCTTGCGCGCGTCGCTGGTCTCAGCCCGGATGCGAGATTTGCGCTCGAAGTTGTCGCCGTTATCGGCCTGTCAACACCGTCGGCGGTGCTCGACCAGGTTGCGTCACCCGATCTCAAGACGGTGGAAGAGTGCCTGACTAGCGGCGTTCTTCACACCGCCGACAACGGAGTCGCGTTTCGTCATGAGCTAGCGCGCGAGGCCATCTACCAGGCGATCTGGCCGCCACGAAGAAGCGATCTCCATGCACGCGTGCTGAGGGCGTACGAGTCCGCGCCGCCAGAGTCCCGCGATCTTGCACTCCTCGCTCACCATGCGGAGGCGGCAGGCGACCGGGAGGCGGTCTTGAAATACGCTCCCGCGGCCGCGCGCCGGGCGCTCGAATTGCGTGCAACCCGCGAAGCAGTCGCGCAATATGCGCGGGCGCTACGCTACGGCGACGGATTACCTGCCGCTGAACGTTTATCCTTGCTCGAAGGTTACGCCGACGCATCGGACCTGTCCGGCAGGGGCGAACACGGGATCGCGCTTCGCCAGGAAATGATCGCCTTGGCGCGGCAAACTGGAGATCCGCTGAAGGAAGCTGAACATCTCGGTTGGCTCGCGATCACGCTTTCGTTTAATTGGCGGCTCGACGAGACAGGTGGAGTGTCTAGCGCGGCGATCTCCGCAATCGAAGGATTGCCCGAAGGCCGCAAGCACGTGACGATTTACATGCTTCAGGGTTATCTGCAGTTAGAGCATCGTGACTTTGCAGGAGCGGTTGCCTGGTGCGAACGGGCAATTGCCCTCGCTGAACGACTCGGCGATAACGAGGGACTGATTCAGACCCTTCTTACGCTTGGCAATGCACGCCTCTTTAGCGGCAACATCAAGGGTGGGCGCGCCGATCTCGAGCGCTGCTTGCGCCTGGCGCGGGAATCTGGGTTCGACGGGATCATCGCAGGAACCTTAGCTCACCTCGGTTTTGGCCTCGCCGACTATTACCATTTCGCCGATGCAGAGCGGTTCCTGACCGAGGCGATCGCCTACTCTTCCGATCCCGAGCGCGGTATTGACACGTATCAGAGTTGGGCCACTGTTTCGCTGGCGATGACCCGCTTTTATCAGGGGCGGTGGATCGAGGCCGAGACGCTGGCCGAATCTATGCTCCACTCACCCACGTTGAGGGCGGCACTTTCCGTCGGGGGGACATCGTCTGCCCTGCTCACGCGCGGGCGCATCCAAGCGCGGCGCGGCGATCCTCAGGCTAGGGCCACCATTACCGAGGTTTCGGCGCTGAACTTCGATTCCGACAGATTCCAATCGGTGGCTCCGGTTCGCGTAGCGATGGCCGAGGCGGAGTGGCTCGCTGGAAACCGTGAACGAACGATTGAAGAGGCGAGCGCGGCCCTTGACTTGGCGCTGAAAGATGGTCATCGCTGGCACATCGGCGAGAACGCCTACTGGCTGTGGCGTGCCGGCACCTTAACCGAGCCACCGCCCGATACCGCGGCACCGTTTGCCCTCCAGATCAGCGCCGATTGGGCCGGTGCGGCGGCGGCGTGGGCGGCGCTCGGCTGTCCGTATGAAGAGGCGCGCGCCTTGGCCGAGGGCGATGATCAAGCGGCGCTTCGTCGCGCGCTCAGCGTTTTCGACCGGCTCGACGCGCGGCCGATGGCCGACTATGTGGCGAAGCGGTTGCGCGAGCTCGGGGCCAGTCGAGTTCCACGAGGACCGCGTGCCTCGACTCGCGCCAACCCCGCCGGGCTCACCGAGCGCCAATCCGCCATCCTCACGCTGATGGTCGAAGGGTTGCGCAACGCCGAGATCGCCGATCGTCTCTACCTCTCGCCGAAAACTGTGGAGCACCATATCTCCGCCATCTTCGCCAAACTCGGGGTGAATTCTCGCGCCGCCGCAACCCGCACCGCGGTCGAGCGTGGTATTGCCTCGCCAATGTCTACGCAGAAGTACGCACTGAATTCCTCGCCGCGCTAACAGCAGCTTTTGAAATCTAAGCAGTTCTGCCGATGCCTCGCTCCGTCGGCGGCGATAGCCTGTCCCTGCTTGGTAACAAGCACCGCTGGTACAAGGAAGCGCCGGAAGTTAGTGAGAGGAGGGAACACGGAGGACGAGTTTTCCAATCTAGGGGTGAAATTGGCGCGAAATAGGGGGAACACCCGATTCTAGGTTCCGGGCGAGAAACGCAGACTCCTCTACGACGGATTGATTCGGATCCGCCTAGTGGAAGAGAGGAGTCGCGAACATGCCGCGCTATTTGGTCGAGCGCACGTTTCCAGACGGTTTACGGATTCCGGTCACCGATGAAGGTTCGGCTGCGTGCCTTGGCGTGGTCGACAAGAACGGTGCGCTCGGCGTTACCTGGGTCCATTCGTATGTGAATGAGGACAGAACGAAGACCTACTGCGTGTATGACGGTCCCGACCCGGAAGCGATCCGGTCCGCAGCCGAACGAAACGGTCTGCCGGTCGATCGAGTCACCAAGGTGAGCGTGCTCGATCCGTATTTTTATCGCTAGCAGCACCCAACAAGGAGCATGAGATGTCCCGTATGAAACTCGCGATTGGCGTTTGTGTCCTCACCTTCATGCTGAGCATCGGCGTGATTTCGGCCCCGCGCCTCGTCGCCCAAGAAGGGACTGCGACCCCGGCGATCGCGACCACCGAGCTCACGCCCGGATTCACCGCGCAGGTGCTGGGCGCTGTTCCATCTGACCGCGCCCCCGGGCAGACGGTCTATACCGTGCGCTTCGATATTCAACCGGGGGCGAGCATTTTCCCCCACAGCCACCCCGGCACGACCTCACTCACGGTCTATTCCGGAACCTTGGGCTGGACCCTGGTCAAGGGAACCGCCCACATCATCCGCGGCGCGGCGGCAGGCGCCACCGGCCCAGTCGAGGACGTGACGCAGCCGAACCAAGAAGTCACGCTGAACCCCGGCGACCTGATCTATTACGAAGATGATGTCACCCATACCGCGCGGAACCCGGGCAACGACCCGACAGTCGTCTACGGCTCGTTCGTCCTCACCGCAGGGGCGCCGCTTCTCATGCCCGCCGGCATGAACATGGGCACTCCGACCCCGTAACCAAACCAATCGACAACAACCCACTAGAGGGGCGGCGCAGACGCGTCGCCCCTCTTCGCCGTTCAAGAAATACCATCTTCGGTCTAAGCGTCTCCAATAGTCGTTCTGCACGACTCCACCCGTGTTGCGAAGCACCCCACCCCGTCATGCTGAGCACCATCCCACCGTCATTCTGAGAAGGCGAAGAATCTCTCCCTGCCCATCGCCGTCCTCACCAAGGCCAGATGCCTCGACTTCGCTCGGCATGGCGAGGGAAGGGCTCGGCACGACAGAGAATTCGTTTCGTCAATCGCTAACACGAGTGAGGATGGCAATGCCATACGGCTCGAGTTGGAGTTCGTTCTGGACCAGCGTCCCGGTCATGTGGTCGCGGCTGGGCCAGGGCAAGTGCACGTGCTGTTCCTTCCGCTCGTGATTGATCACGAACACGATCCTTGTTCCGTCGCTGCTCACTCGTTGGCGAGCCTCGACACCGAGCGGCGTATCCATCAGCGGCTTGAGGCCGGCTGCTGTCGCAATGTGATCGAGCAGCGCTTTTTGCGCATCGTCGTCAAGATAGGCGCCGACGACATAGACGCAGCCCTTACCCACCGTGTGCGCCGTGACCGCCGGACGGCCATCGAGCCAGCCGTTCGCTTCGCCGAATTGGGCGATGATCGTCGTCGCTCCTTCGCCCCGCACCCCGAGGCGCTCGGCCCACATCGTCGATGTCCCGGCAAACCATGGGCCCGACACAGGCGCAGGGGCGCGGAGGACGTAATAGTCCTCGACCTCGACGCCTGCGAGTTCGGCAAGCGGTCCCGGTTGGCGGGTGGGGAGAAGTGCGCCTTGTTCATCTTTCATGCCGGAGCGGATCGTCAACACCAAATGTCCGCCGCCTTCGACGAACGCGCGCAACTGGCTTTCCTGACATTGGTGCAGCACGAGCAGGGCAGGGGCGATGACCAGCTTGTAGCCGTCAAGCGGAGCGTCGGCCGAGATCACGTCCACGCCGATATTGCGCCTGGCGAGCGGGCGGTAGTAATGATTGAGGTGCCCGACATAATCGAAGGCTTCATGCTGCCGTTGCGCGTCGATGGACCACCGGCTGTCATACGATGAGAGGATCGCCACGTCGGACACAGGAGCGGAACCTGCGACTAGCGATCGCATCGCCCCAAATTCCCGACCCAGGCGTTGAATCTCCTCGTAGTAGGGTCGCGGCTGACCGGATTGGTCGACGATCGTGCCCCAATATTGCTCCTGACCGCCCTTCGCCATTCGCCATTGCCAGTACAGGAGCCCATCGGCGCCGTGGGCGACCGCATGCCAGGCCATGGCCCGTGCCTCGCCCTTGTTGAGGTCATCGTTGATCGCGACGTGATTGGTGTGACCGATCTGGGTTTCCATGACCCAGAAATTCCGCCGTTTGAACCCGCGGGTGAGATCGTGCGCTGCGCCGGAGGATAAGTAGTCGTGATGGCCCGTGCCGATGTACCAATCCCAGGAGGCCATATCCAAGTCCGCGGCAAGTACGTAGTGGTCAAATCCAGCGAACCAGCCCATGAAGTTATGGGTAATCCACACGTCGGGCCGCAGATGCGGTCTGAGCTCATCGATCACCAGCCGTTGGAACCGGCGGTAACACTCAGTTACGAAGCGCCGAAACGCGAGCACCAAGCCGGGGTTATGGGCGCCGATCGGGATCGGAATCTGGTGCCAATCGGTGTAGGTCTGGCTCCAATAGCGAGTCGACCAGGCGTCATTGAGAGCGTCAACCGAGCCAAACGTCTGACGTAGGAAGTCCTGGAAAGCGTCACGGCAGCGGTCGCAGTAGCACACCCTGTTGTATTCGTTGTCGAGCTGCCAGCCGATAACCGACGTGTTTCCGCCAAAGCGCTCAGCCATGGCCCGGGCAATCCGCCGCGCGGCGAAATGGAAGTCGGGCGAAGTGACACAGTAGTGGCAGCGATTGCCGAACTGCACCCGCCGTCCGTTTTCGTCAATTGCCATCACGTCGGGATGCTGTTGTACGAGCCACGCCGGCAAGGCGGCGGTTGGCGTGCCGAGGATGCTCGCGATGCCGGCGTCGGCGAGCAATCCAATGGCCGAATCAAGCCATTCGAAATCGAATCGCCCGGCTTCGGGCTCCATGACCGACCACGCAAACTCGGCCATGCGGACGACGCTGAGTCCCGCCTCGCGCATGAGCCGCACGTCCTCGGGCCAGCGCTCAGGTGGCCAGTGTTCGGGATAATAGGCTGCTCCGAGGTCCAGCCGTGCCTCGCCTGTGTCAGATGGCATACGTTCCTCTTCCGGTTCCCGTCGTCATGTTCTTCGTCGGTGACGTCACCCCTTCAGCGAGCCCGCGGTGAGGCCGGCGACGAGATGTCGCTGCAGCAGAAGGAAGACCAGGAGGAGCGGAATCAGACTAACGACCGAGCCCGCCATCAGCACGTCGAACGCGGTCCGCCCGGGCGGTCCCTGCAGCGATCGCAGCATCAGCGGCACGGTGTAGTTTTGCTCCGAGCGCAGGACCGCCGAGGGCCAGAGGAAGTTGTTCCACGAGGCCATGAACATGATGATGGCCAGACTGACGAGACCGGGCACGGTGGTCGGCAGCACGATGCGCAGGAAGATGCCGACCTCGGTCGCGCCATCGACCCGCGCGGCGTCGAGCATCTCGTCCGAGACGGAGAACATGTATTGCCGCATGAAGAAGATGCCAAACGCGTTTGCCGCGCCGGGAATGATCAGCGGCCAGGGGGTATCAATCCAGCCGAAGACATTGCGCATCATCACGAACAGGGGAACCATTACAACCGCGAACGGGATGGCCATCGAGGCGAGCATGACGCTGAACAGCACGCGCCGGCCGGGGAAGCGGAACTTCGCGAAGGCATATCCGCCCATCGCGCACAAGAAAACCGAGAGCACGGTCGCCGTCGTCGCGATAAACAGGCTGTTCCAGATTTTGCGGAGGGCATCGCTCTGCTCGAACAGCGAACGGTAATTGGCCAGCGTTGGATTTTGGGGCAGAAAACTGTCGCTGGCAAAGATTTCCTCGAACGGCTTGAACGAAGAGACGAGCATCCAGACGAAAGGAAAGATCATGAACGCGCTGATGACGACGACCGCCGCGTAGGCAACCCCCTTGCTCACCGTCGCGCTCCACCGCTTGCGAGCGATGCTCACGGCAGCACGGTCGCTTTGCCTGGTCGCCTGCGCCACGCTCATGACGGTTCCCCCCGGCTCACAAAGCGGAATTGGAGGAGCGTGACGACGACGATGATCACGAAGTAGACGTAGCTCATCGCCGCGGCGTACCCGAATTTGAGGTTCTGAAACGTCGTCTGGAAGATCTCCATGACCGGGGTCTGCGTCGCCCGAATCGGTCCGCCGTTGGTCAGGATCAACGGCTCGGTGTACATCTGGAATGTGCCGATGATCGAGAGCGTGACTGAGAAGACGATCACCGGCCGCAGCAGCGGCACGGTGATTTGGCGGAAGACTTGGGCGTGACCGGCGCCATCGACGCGGGCCGCCTCAGCCAGCTCGGGCTGGATCGTTTGCAAACCGGCCAGCATGATCACCGTGTTGTAGCCGAGCCAGGCCCAGATCATCATCAGACCGAGCGAGATCCTGGCCCACCAGCGATCGTCCAGCCAGGGCACGGGCCCCAGCCCGAACCAGCCGAGCGCCCAATTGGCAGCGCCGCTGTGGGTGTCGAGGATGAGCCGAAAGGTGTAACCGGCGGCCACCATCGAGGTGATGTGGGGCAGGAAAATCAGCGAGCGCCACATCCCTTGTAAGCGCAGAAAACCGGTGTTCAAGATCGTCGCCAGCACGAGCGCGAGCAAGGTCATCACCGGCACATAGATGAAAAAGAGGATCAGCGCATTCAGCATCGTCTCCCAAAACCGGGTATCGTCCCTGAGGCGCCGAAAATTGTCGAGGCCCACCCAGCGCATCGGACCCAGACCGCGCCAATCGTGCAGGCTCAGCCACATGGAGAACACGATTGGGTAGACCGCGAAGACCGCGAAGAGAAGGTAGAAGGGAGAAATGAAGAGGAACGGCCAGCGATAGCGCCAGAACCGCCGAACGCCGGGCACGGCGAAAAGCCACGTCCGGGCGGGCATGGCAACGATGTCCCGCCCGGCGTGGTCGTTTGGAATGGATCGGCGCCTCATGCCCGTCTCAGGTTAGCGCAGGTCTAGGATTGCTCGACCCGCTCGTTGATCGCATCGGCCGCGTTCTTGAGCGCCTGCTGCGCGCTCTGATCGCCGACGGCATAGCGCTGCAGCTCTGGTGTGAGGAGACTATTCATCTCCTCATAATGAGCGGAATAGACGCCCGCGGTCGGGATTTCCTTGACGATTTCGGCAAAGAGCTTGCGGACCGTCTCGTTGTCGAAATAGGGGTCAGGTTCCGTAAAGAACGGGTCGGTGTAGGTGGTCTCGAGCGAAGGGAAGATGTCGGTCGCTTTGTACATCGCCAGCTGCGAATCGTCGCGGGCAAGATGGAACTCGACGTAGGCCCAGGCGGCTTCTTGCTGCTTGGTCGTCCCCCAGACCGCAAGTGCAGAACCACCGTCATTGCTTGCCCGCGACTCCTCGCCAGCCCATGCCGGTAAGCGCTCAACGCCCCATTTCCCCGCGGCATCCGGCGCAATGTAACTCTTAAAGAAGGTGCCCATCCAGACGGCGCCCGGAATCGTCGCGACCTTGCCGTCGGCAAAGGCCTTGTACCATGGGTCGGTCCAGGACTCGGTGTCGGCGGCAAGGCCTTCTTGCCAGAAGCGACCGAGAAACTCGAGGGTTTCTTGGACACGCGGTTCGGTATCGAGCATGACTTTACCGTCGGCGTCGATATAGCCGAGACCGCGTTGCCAGAGCAGCATCTCGAACGTGCGGCCGCTATTTTTCGCCTTGGCTTCCTGCAACATCGGTACGTTGGCTTCGGTCTTGATCGTCTTCGCCGCCTGGTAGTAGTCGTCCCACGTGGCGAGCCCCTTGGGATCGACCCCTGCTTTCTCGAAAATGTCCCGCCGATAAAACACAGCGCACGGGCCGCTATCCCATGGCATGGCGTAGATCTTGTCGTCGACCTTGGCTTGATCCCATTTGTAATCGTTCACCTTGTCGATGTACGGCGCGACCTTGTCTGTTACGTCCATCAGCACCCCGAGGCTGGCAAACTGCGCCAGATGGGAATCCTCGATGATCGAAACATCGGGACCGCCTGAGCCAGCGGAGGCCGACAGCTGCAATTGTTGATAGGTGTCGGCCGGGGGCCGTTTCACATATTCGAGCTTGACCTTGGGATAGGCTTGTTGAAAGGCGGGATCCGCGGCCTGCAGCGCCTCGATTGCGCCTTCCCAGCCCCAAATCTTCAAGTCCGCGCTGAGATCCGCGTTCTGGGCCGCGGCCGCATCGAGATGGAGGCGAGGGCCCAAGCCGCCCGCGATCATAGGAACCGCGACTCCGGCTGCGGCTGCTCGCCGTAGCAGCTCACGCCGAGAAACATTCCGCTGCAACCCGCTATCACTGAGAGCCATGTCCGATTCCTCCTCGTTCTACTGTCGTCGACTTTCGATTACCCGCGTTAGCCGATTGACGGTGAACATCGAACGTGAGTGCCGCTCCGGTCGACGCCGCGTACTCCCTGCTGCCGGCCGCGTCGTTCACGCATGCTAGTAGAGATCACCGTGTTGCCAAGAGCGCCAAGGTTGTCCGCTGTGCGACATGGCCACCCTTTCGACCGCGGATCCACCGGCAGTTACTTCGGGATGGACGCTGGTGCGACTGCTGTGGGAATCTAATTCCGGTCCGGCCGGGGAAGCGGTACAATATCTGTGTGACCGGTAACATACCGCTCGCCTTCATCCGTGTCAAGATGCCGAGGCATTGATCGCGACGCGAGAAAGGGTCCTACTTGGTTGCAACAAAGGGAGTTGCCTTGAAGCGACCAACTATCCGCGATGTCGCCGTCCGCGCAGGGGTTTCGCACCAAACTGTCTCGCGCGTCATCAACGGCGACCGCAGAGTCGCGCCTGCCACGGGCGATCGCGTGTTGGCAGCCATCCGAGAGCTGGACTATGAACCCAACGCGATTGCCCGCAGCCTCTCCTCAAATCGCACGCATACCCTCGGCGTGGTGACCTACAACGTCTCTGAATATGCGCTCGGCCAAACCGTAGCCGGAGCCGAAGCGGAGGCTCGACGCCACGGATACTTCCTGTTCGTCGGTAGCGTGGCGGATGCCGCGGATGAAGGCGACGAGTTGGCCTATCTCCGGCTGATGCTCAACCGCCGTGTTGAAGGACTGATTCTCGATTGGCCGACGCTCCGGACGAGCAACGACCGCTCCCTGGCGGAGGTTTCTTCGCGCATGCCCTTAGTTGCGATCGCCGCCGACCTCCAACTGCCGGGAGTGCAAGTTGTCGACATCGACAACCGGCGTGGTGGTTGCGAAGCGACCGCATTCCTGATCGCTCAGCGCCACCGAGCGATTGCCACGATCACCGGTCCCCTGGCGTGGAACGCGGCGGAGGCGCGGCTGCAGGGCTACTATGAGGCCCTCTCTGCGAACGGCATCACTACCTTTCCGGCGTTGGTGCACGCCGCCGGCGAGTGGGGACCGGAAGGGGGACAAATTGCGACAGAACACCTCCTCGCCTCGGGAATCGGATTCACGGCAATCTTCGCCCAAAGCGACTTGCTTGCCCTGGGCGCGATGACGGCAATCCGCGCCCGCGGGCTGCGCGTTCCCGAGGACATCTCAATCATCGGCTACGACGATATTCCCGTTGCGAGTTTTCTCGACCCACCGTTGACGACCGTGCATCAGCCGATTCGCGAACTGGGCGCGCTCGCGGCCAAGCTCCTGATCGAGTCCATAGCTCAGCGTCAATCCGGCGAAGCCGCGAATGTCGATCATCACTTGTTACTACCAAATGTTGTTGTACGCAACAGCGTATCCGAGCGCCCGACCGAGTCGTAGAGCGCCAGGATCACGCATGTCCAATTGCCAGGACGTGGGTCGAACTTGCTCTTGGTCGCACCGTTGAATTGGGAGGAGGGCTAGCTGGACGCGAGAGGTTGCCATCAGTCGGCTTTTGACTTCACCAAGGCCAGGTGCCTCGACGCGCTCGGCACGAACGGCACACGACTCCGCGTGACGAAATGCGAATCAGGCGGTGAGTGAAGTGCGGCTCAACCACGGCCTAACACCACGAAAGCGACGAGACAACCACTGAGCACGGGCAGCAGGCCGAAAACGACGAGCAGCGCGAGCAGGCATCCTTTCCCTGACGGAGCGCGGCCTGTTGTCCGTTCGACTTGGTTCGCTTCTCGCAAGTAGACCAGGTTGATGATGAGACCTGGAAACCAGAAGACCAGGTAGCAGACAAAGGTGATGATGGCTTCGGTGAGAAAACTGCGCTTGGCCGCTGCCGTCTGCTGCTGAGGGCGATAATCAACCGGCGGTGGATTCGTCTGCGTTTGCGAGGACGAGGCTTCGAATGGATAACTGGAAGGTTCGAGCGGCGCTGGAGCCCCGCAATTCGCGCAGAACTTATCCCGTGGGAGAAGATCCTGCCCACAATTTGGGCAACGCATGCGGGCACTCCTCGACGAGCGGTCAGCAATTTTTACGGGCGACGCGCGACACTTAGCGGCTCGATTGGAGTGTAGCAAACACCATTAGTGTGAACAGGAGAACGGCGCATGCATGTCGTCGGAATTGATAGCTGTCCCGGCGGTTGGATCACGATAACGTACGATTCCGGTGATCGAATGCTCGCTCCGGCGTTCCATTCGAGCTTCGATGATCTCGTCGCGACGCACACCAACGCGATGCGAATCGCGATCGATATTCCGATCGGACTTGGCGAAGGATATCCGCGCCGATGTGATATCGAAGCCCGGAGGGTGCTCGGGCAGAGGAGATCGAGTGTCTTTCCCGCTCCCGATCCGCGATTGCTCGACTGCACAAACTACGCCGACGCCAATTCTCGATCGCGAGTGCTGCTTGAAAAGGGCATGTCAGCGCAGGCCTATGGTATTTGCGCCAAGGTGAAGCAGGTAAATTCGAGGATGACCCCGGAATTGCAGAAGCTCGTCGTCGAAGCGCACCCCGAGGTTTCATTTTGGGCGATGAATGACGATGAGCCAATGACCTTTTCGAAGAAGCGAAGCGCCGGATTTGCCGAACGACGCGAGCTTTTGCAACGAACGATGAAGGTCGAGATTCCGGATCGCCGCCAGATCCGCGTCTGGGCCCGGCCTGCTCATCCCGATGACGTGCTCGATGCGCTCGCGGTTGCCTGGACCGCCAGCAGAGCTGCCGAAGGACGGGCTCAGCGCTTTCCGAATGAGCCCGAGTTTGACGCCCGTGGCTTGCGCATGGAAATTGTCTACTAGAGACCTCCGCGGCTATGAGGGGCATGACCAAATCAGACGCAGCCCAAACCCGACTCGGACTCCTCCGCGCGCTCATGGTCGACATCGAGCCGATGATTGAGCTGCAGGTCACGCTCAATCGCAGCGGCCGGATCTACACGATTCTGCGGCCCAGCGATACCGACGTCTTGCTCGACCGGGTCGCGGACGACCCGGAGCAGAATCTGCCGTATTGGTCGGAGATTTGGCCCAGCGGCGTCGCCCTCGCCGACGCAATTTTTCTTAACCAAGAATTGGTCACTGGAAAGCACGTTTTCGAGCTCGGCAGCGGCGTCGGGATCACCGTGGGCGCTGCGCTCGAAGCCGGGGCAGACGTGATTGCTACCGACTATTCGTCCGATGCGCTCCTGCTCTGCCGGTACAACGCGCTGGTGAACGCCGGGACCGAACCGGAGACACTGCAACTCAATTGGCGACAACCGCCAGGGACACTCGCCGACTTCACGGACGGCGGCTTCCCCGTCGTCCTCGCGGCCGACGTGCTGTATGAGGAGCGCGATGTCGAACCGCTCTTGACCCTGCTCGAGCGTCTTGTTTCGCCAAACGGCTTTCTTTGGCTGGCCGAGCCTGGACGCCGGGTCTCGCAACAGTTTCTCGCCACCGCCGAGTCACGCGGCTGGACGATCCAGACCGAGACCCATGAGGGCCCCTGGCCCGACCCAAAAGACGAGGGCGTCATCGTCGGCGTCCATCAAGTGCGACGGAAGTGAAGTTTACAGCCGCAACGCCGACCCGAAGACCGGAGCTATCCCAGCCGAAGCCACCCTTCGCGGGCTGAGCCCGCAACACAGCGCGTTCCCCATCGGGGCGCACTGCCGTGCGCCTGGGAGCGCATTTGCCCTGATTTGCCACATCAAACCGCCGTTGTCACCACGCGGGCGTGCGCTACACGCCCCTACGAACGTGTGCCTCTGTGTTGAACCAGTCAGCCCTGGAAGGGCTTCGTCTGTTGTAGCCCGGGCCTTTAGCCCCGGGTTATTCCGTGAAATTTGAGTTACCCCTCAAACCCGCGCACCACGCCCGCGAGCAATTGGCCCGACTCCGCCATGACGAAGCGCAAACCATCGAGGTGGGCGAGCACTTCCAGGAGCTCGTCGCCATCGAAATGTTCGACCGCATCGGCCAAGTCGCAGCATTCGCGCAAGGCGGCCACGAGATTTCTTCGTGCCTGCGCGCCACGCGCCGCCGGGGTCAAATTCGCTTCGAAGCTGGCCATCCCTCTACTTCTCCACGAAATCTGGAGTCCCAAACTTTGGCATCCGCATCGGCCCATTTGTGTTTCGCCAATTGACAGCCTGTTCAATCGCGCTGCCAATCCGGCAAAGTTCTGCTTCCCCAAACGGTTTGCCAACCACTTGTATGCCGATCGGCAGGCCGTCGGGATCCAACCCAACCGGGATCGTTAGCGCCGGTTGACCGGTCGCGTTGAAGGGTGACGTCAGCCGAGTGTACGCCAGGGCTACCGGCTCTTCTCCGCCGTCGAGGTAGCGCACGACGAGATCATTGGCCGGGACCGCGGTCGCGGGCAATGTCGGTGTGAGCAGCACGTCCAAGCGGTGCTCCGCGAAAAGACGAGCCATCGACCGCTTGACATACTCCCGCGCCTTGAGCGCCCGCACATACTGCGAACGAGGGAAGACCATCGTTGCTTGCACGCGCTCGCGCAACTCCTGGCTGTGGAGTTCGGGACGGTTGCGAACACCTCCCGCATGCACATCAACGGTTTCAACTCGATTAATAACCATGCCGGCCGCCCGGGCGAGGGCGGCGTCGGCCCAGGGCGTCTCAATCACCTCTCCGCCGAGTTCGCGAATTTGATCCAGCGCGCACTCGGTTGCCTTGGCAACGAACGGTTGAAGGCGATCGAAGAAGAACGGCCTCGGCACGCCGACGCGAACAACCTTCAACTCCTGCGCGTCGCCGGACGTCGCGGCCTTCGCGCCCGCGATCGGCGATGAGTCTGGATCGAGCCGGTCGTACCCCGAGATGGCGTCGAGGATGATGGCCGCGTCGCGCACGGTTCGCGTAATCGGGCCCACAGTGTCAAGCGACGATGCGAGCGGGTAGACGCCGCGTTTGCTGACTGCCCCGTAGGTGGGTTTGAGCCCCACGGCGCCACAGACTGCCGCCGGAATCCGGATACTTCCACCCGTATCGGAGCCAATCGCGGCCGCGGCAAGACCAGCCGCGACCGTGGTTGCGGAACCGCCTGAGCTGCCGCCGGGAATGCGAGTGGTGTCCCACGGATTGCGACAGGGGGCACTCACCACACCCGCCGCGAACTCCTGGGTCGTCGTCTTCCCGAGAATGACTGCACCGGCGGCGCGCAACCGGGCGACGACCACCGCATCCTCTTGTGCAGGGGGCGCATCCGCTCGCGCCTGCGATCCGCATCTGGTCGGCACACCCTGAACGTCGATGATGTCCTTGATTGCGATCGGGATGCCTTGCAGCGGTCCGGCGTCGATGCCCGCCCGGAACTTGGCGTCTGCCGCGTCCGCTTCGGCCCGCGCCTCGTCCGCGAGCGCCGCAACGAATGCGTGCAGCTCTGGTTGAAAGCGCTCGATTCGGTCTAAGAAGAGGTCGGTGAGGCCACGAGACGTGAGCTCGTGCTGCGTCCCGATCAGGTGGGTCTGCCGAAGCGCTTCCGCCGCGTCGGCAATGGTCAAGTCGTACGCGTAGTGGGCCTCTAAAATATTCGTCACGCCGTTGTCTCTCCCGGCCAACGCGGATCGAACGGTTGCGTCACCTCAACGTCTGCGATGTCCGCTTCTTCTAGCGGCGCCGCCAGTTCGAAGAGTTCGCGCAATCGTTGCCTGATCGACTCGAGGCGATCCGGCGGGACGCTCACTCCCGCCTCCCGAAGCGCCGCCGCCACGGATTCCAACGTCACATCCGATTTTTTGGATACCTCACTTGTCATGTTTCAATCGTTCCGTCATCGTCTCGTTGCAATAGTCTGCATTCTATTTTCGTCAACAAAAGGAAATCTTGCCGCGACCAATGTCGCGCCAAGACCTCCATTCAAAACCCAGTGCTCCCCATCGTCATCCCGCGCCCCTTCCATCATTCTGCAGGCAAATCCTACCCCGTCACTCAGTGTCTTCCCCTCCGTCATTCTGAGCGAAGGCGAAGAATCTCTGCCTGCCTATCACCGTTTTCAGCAGAGGTAGATCCCTCCACTCCGCTCGGCATGATAGGGTGAGGAATAGCTATGAACCGGAGACGGCTCGGTTTGACGGCCCAGCGCGCTGCCGCGGGTTCCCCGTAGGAGGCGATTTGCTGGTCGGGGCAAACGGCTTCGAGAAAGACAGCCATGCTTGTCATCCGTGCCATCAGGTACGTGCATGATGAAACATCACTCTCCGAATTGGCATCACGTCCACTGCTTGGTATGTCAAGACCTACATTTGCCGGTTGGTTGACCGTCGTGGCGGCTAGATCGGCGCGGTGACCCGTGCGCAGGCCGCAGCGCGCTGGAGAATGACAGCACGTTCGCGGCTGTTTCGCGTCATTGCCGCCGCGCGGTCGAATTCCTGACGCGCTTCGTCGTAGCGGCCGAGTTTTTCGAGGAGGTCCCCGCGGGCGCTCGGCAAAAAATGGTAGTTCCGCAGCGACGCTTCCGCAGTCAATTCGTCGACGAGGACGAGTCCGGCCTCGGCTCCGAACGCCATCCCGTGCGCGACCGCTCGATTCAACCGGACGACCGGCGTTGGCATGCGCGAGGCGAGCGAGTTGTAGAGGGTCGCGATTCGCACCCAGTCGGTCTCTTCGGCAGTTCGCGTGCGGGCGTGGCAGGCGGCGATCGCGGCTTGGAGTGCATAGGGTCCGTATGCGCCTCCGAGATCTTCCGCGCGTCCGAGCGCGGTCAACCCGCGTCGGATGAGCAGGTAGTCCCACCGTCCGCGGTCCTGATCAAGCAGAAGAATCGGCTCCCCCCCAGGACCGACTCTCGCGCGTGATCGCGACGCCTGAATCTCCATCAACGCGACGAGACCGTGAACCTCAGGCTCGGTGGGAATGAGTTCGGCCAGCATGCGGCCGAGACGCAACGCATCCTCGCACAGAGCCGGACGCATCCAGTCATCACCGGCGGTCGCCGCGTAGCCCTCATTGAAGATGAGATAAATCACCTCGAGCACCGACGACAGCCGCGCTGTGAGCTCGCTTCCACGCGGCATCTCGAAAGGAACATTCGCCTCGGCAAGTGTTCGCTTCGCGCGGACGATGCGCTGAGCGACGGTCGATTCGGGGACCAGATACGCCCGCGCGATCTCGTCGGTCGTCAAACCACCGAGCAAGCGGAGCGTGAGCGCAACCCGGGCATCAGTCGAGAGCACGGGATGACAGGCAATGAAGACGAGGCGCAGGAGATCATCGTCGATCTCGTTGTCGACTCCGTCAAGATCGGGCTCTGCCGTCTCCTGTTCGATCTCGAGCTCGCGCGCGATCTCCGCATGTTTCCGCTCGAGCCGCTTGCTCCGGCGAATAAGATCGATCGCGCGATGTTTCGCGGTCGCCATCAGCCAGGCGACCGGATTCCGCGGGACGCCTGACTGCGGCCATTGTTCGAGCGCGTAGACGAGCGCATCCTGGGCCAGTTCTTCGGCCAGACCAACATCGCGGACGATCCGGGTGAGCCCGGCAATCAGTCTCGCCGATTCGATCTTCCACACCGTTTCGATTGTGCGATGGGTATCGGAAGCCGTCATGGCTTCCGATCAAACCATCTTCCACTCCTTGAGGCAAGCCCAAGCCGGCAAGCGGACTACTGGTTTCCGCTAATTTTTCGACCGATCCGTTGTTCCTGCTCGCGCAATTCCGGCGTCATTTCAGCGCCGAAGTCTTCCATCTCGAAGATTGGGCGCAGCTCGATCGTGGCGCCGCCGCTAAAGGGAGCGCGCTTGAGCCATTCGACCGCTTCGTCCATCGACTTCACTTGCCAAATCCAGTAGCCGGCGATCAGCTCTTTTGTCTCGGCGAAGGGCCCGTCGATCACGGTCGGCTTGTCACCGGAGAATCTGACCCGCTTGCCCTCCGAGCTCGGCTTCAGCCCGTCGCCGGCAAGCATGATACCCGCCTTCGCCAGCTCCTCGTTGTACTTGCCCATGGCGGTGAGGAGTTCCGTGCTCGGCATCTGCCCGGCTTCTGACTCTTCATTGGCCTTGACGAAAACCATCACGCGCATCGTCGCTACTCCCCTTTGCTACGCGGCCGGCTCCCGGACGACCCCGCCCGGCATCACCAGGCCGCTACTCTTGCGTCGATTAATGGACAACGAAATCGACACGGAGTTGGCGCAAACTCCCGTCCGTCATGCTGAACCCCTACATCCGACGTTCCGAGCGACCACGCCCCGTCATCCCGTGCGCCACCTCACCGTCGATATGAGCGCACACTGCTCCGCGATATGCGCGCCGCCCCCAACGTCATCCCGAGCGTTACCCTCTCGTACTTTCATGCGCTGCCCCTCGTCATTCTGACCACCCCGCTCACCGCCATTCTGCGCCCTCCCCGTTCCGTCGTTTTGAGCGCTCCCCCTTCCGTCATCCTGAGCGTTATCGAAGGATCTGTGCTTGCCCACTATCGTCTTGACCAGAGCCGGATCCCTCGGCTTCGCTCGGGATGACAAAGTAGGGCGCAGAATGACAGAGTGGGGCGCGGGATGACACGGTGGAGGCTCAGGATCACAGCGAGAGGGCCCGAGATGACAGTGGGATTGCGCTCGACTTGGTGATGTGAAGGTGCTCGGCATGACCAACGAGGACACAGCTCGCCACAGACAGTGCAAGGTTCTCTACGAGCCAACCCACGTCAGTTCAAGCGATCCGCCAAGGAACGTCGCCAGCCGCTCGGCCTCCCGCTCCGCGCCCTTCTTCGCCCAGGCGGGGATCTTGACGAACGGCGCGACTTGGACCAGTAGCTTCGCGCCTTTGCGTTCGTGCTTCCAAACTCCGGCTATCTGGCCGTTGATCAGCAGCACCGGCGAGAGCCAGCCCTGATTGCGGTAGATCAGCTTCTTCGTGCCTATCGGGATCACTCGCGTGCTGTCGCGCGGAGCAGCGATCACATATTGATCGAAGGCCGGCAGAAGCTTGATTGAGCGCTCGATTCCGGATGCTTCGATCTCCGCAAGATCTTTGGCGAGGGCCAAGGCAGGAACGCCTTCGATCTCGACGCGCGCAATCTCACCATCGAGCAAGCGCAGCATGGTGTCCGCGTCGCGTGCGGTGACGCCCCACCAGAGCCTCAGTTCGTCGCGCGTTGCCGGTCCATATGCCGACAGGTATCGGCGTGTGACCTCGCGTTTCGCGGTCGTTGGCTCCACCGGCTGCCACCTCGGCAACCATTCGGCGGGATTGGTAAATCGGACCTTGTTGTCAACGCTCGGCGCGAAACAAAGGTTACCAAGGTAGGCCGGCGGTTTGAGGATGCTGCCCCAACTTCCCTGCACGGACTCAGCAAATCTCGGCACGCCGGTTCGTTCCGCAACGGCCGCCCCAAGCTCCTCTCTCGACAGCATTTGACCTTTGAGCACTTCGGCAATCGTGTCCAGGACCAAATCAAGCTCGTCACGCGAGAGCGCGAAATATTTGAGGTAGGCTTCGGTGTAGTAATGCCGCCGTCCGCTCGCGGCGCCCTGCCAGATTGGATAGTCATCGGAGGGAAAAAGGTGCAATGTGCCGCGCATCGCCCACGACTTAACGAGCGTGCGATCCTCCCACAGCGCTGTTTGCACGGCCCGGCGGTCGAGGTCGTCGACTCGGGCCCAAAGCGCCAACTCGGCCGACGACATGACTTGTGCTTGCACTCCACCGATCTTCGCCGCCACGGCGAGAACGTCCGAACTCGGCGCTCGTTGCTGAAGAAATTGCCGTCGCAAGCGCCAACCGAGCACCTGATCCCAGGTGAACGCCGCCGCTGGTGCTTCAGTCGCGGTTCCCGCCTGCTGCTTGCTCATCCTCAACCGTTCTCCCGCGCCTCAAATAGAGCACAAATGTTCGCCGGCGACTTATCATAGCAATCTCGAAATCGGTTTGCGCCAGCCATTGACATCTTCACTGTCGCCACGATACGTACACGAGGCAGTGAAGACGACCGACGACGAGAGGAAGCCATGATCGAAGGTTGGCAGTGGGACGAGACCCTTTTTCTCGGCAGCGCTCCGTACTACGTGCGCGGCCGTCCGCCCTATTCCGCGGACTTGGGGGAGCGGTTAGCGGAGCTCCTCGATCTTGACGGTCACGGCCGCTTAATCGATGTGGGGTGCGGACCGGGAATTCTGGCCCTCGCGCTTGCCGGCTCGTTCGATGAAGTGGTGGGCGTCGATCCCGACCCGGCGATGCTGAAGGAGGCCGAACGCCACGCGGTCGAGAGCGGGATCGCGAATGTCTGCTGGGCGATGAGCCGGGCGGAAGACTTGCCGGCCGATTTCGGTCCGTTCCGCATGGCAACGTTCGGCCGGTCGTTCCATTGGATGCACCGGTCCCGCGTGGCCGCACTGATGCGCGAGATGCTCGAGCCAGGCGGTGCCTTTGTTCATGTCAATAGCGGCTCTCACGATGTGCCCGGGGCGATCACCGACCTGCCGTTCCCGGTGCCGCCGCTCGCAGCCATTCGCGAGCTCGTGCAGCAATACGTGGGGCCAACTCGACGTGCAGGTCAAGGGGTGATCGAACATGGCACGAAGTATGACTTGGCAGAAGTACTGTCCAACGCCGGCTTCGTGCAACCGCAATCAGTCCGCGTTCCGCTCGAAGGGGTGCTGGTTCGCACCAGCGACGACCTCGTCGCCTTCGTGTTCTCGCGGTCCGGCTCGGCGCCGCACCTCTTCGGCGATCGCCTCGGGGAGTTCGAAGCCGATCTCCGGCGGTTGCTCAATCGCGCTTCGCCCTCGGGCAAATTCGCGGAGCAACCGCCGGATACGCAGCTCGAGATTTGGCGCACGCCTCAACCTGAGGTTGCGGTGCGATAACGCCGCACGGCGAGCGGCATGAAAATCGCAACGAAAAGCAGCGACCAACCGATCGAGGCCACGATCAAATGCGGGAGCAGCCAGGCGGTCTCCACAGACCGCCTGAGCATGGCTATCTAGAAATTATGGGGCGGTTAGCACCTCAATCTTGGTCACAGTCCCAGGCAGTGTCTGCACCTCCGCGGAGATGAGAATGGGGTTGCCGACCCGCTCGACCATGTCGATCCGGTAGATGCCCGGCAGCACCCAAACACGATCGCCAAGCTCGAACGGCGCCCGCCAGATGACTACGCCCGATTGGTCGACCACGGAATATGTTTCGCCGGCGCCCTGAGGAAATTCGAGAATCGAGCCACGAACCCAGGTCGTGCGATCAGCTTCGATATTGACCCGGATCTTTGTTTCCTGACCGCTCGGGTTTGCCCAACTTACGTCATATGTTCCGACATTGAGCTCGACTCGATTGGATGTCGTGAGCACGACGGTGATTCGAGTTCCGGTTGGGTTGCTGTCGGTCGCCCCTTGCACGCCGGTGATCTTCGCTTTCGGGAAGAGGCCACCGATCGACTCGATCTCCAGGAAACCGGTGGTGGGCACGACGTTCACTTCTTGCAAGACGGTGAAGAGGGCAGCGCTCAGCTCCGCTGCACTGTTCGCGCCAAGCAATTTTCCGCCGCCTTGGTCCGCGATACATTTGTCGGCCTCTTGTTGCGCTGGAGTCGTGCCAAACCCGACAACGTACGTCGTCAGCTGAGCCTGGCCTTGGTGGAGCGCGCCTGCCGCGGCGCACGGATCCCCGCCGCACGTCTCTTCGCCATCAGTCACGAGCACGACGACATTGGAGATTGATTCGCCACCGGGCTTGAAATCTTTCCCGGCTCGCTGCAGCGATAACGCGATCGGGGTCCAACCGGTCGGTTGATAGGTCGCCACCTGCTGCTTCAGCTTGACCTTATCGACGCCGCTGATCGGCACCAGGAGGTCAGACGATTGGCAGCTTTCCGCCTTGCCCGCTTCGGTGTTGGTTCCTTTGTGGCCAAAGACGCGGAAGCCGACATTGATCCCGGGCCGGCTCGGAATCGAATCGATTACATCGTTGAGCACGGACTTGGCCGCGTCGATCTTGGTGACGCCGCCAAGGTTCTCAGCCATCGAGCCGGAGGAGTCGAAGACGAGCTCGAGATTGACGGTCTTGGTCGAGGGCACTGGCGCCGTGGTCTGCATTGCGGTGGTGTCTCGGGCCCCAACCGCGAGTTCGACCGGCAAGAGGAGACTGAGATAGACCAAGACTAACAAACCTCGGCAGGTCACTCCGGCGCGACTTCGGTTCCGTGCCCCCATCGTTCATCCCTTCCACGCTCGCGTGATGCCGAGCGACTCCTTCCGATCAACTTCATATCGGCGGCTGGCGATGCACAAACCGTGCCCTCAGGCAATGCTGAACATGTTGATCGCCTGCTCCGCCACGAACGACCTCCGATCGCAAAGGCAATACAGTCGTGGCCCGAAAAATGCAAGCACCGGCCCTCGCGTGGCGTTCGGCGGAGTCCACGGTCAGTACGTTCCGACAGCTTCGTGCGAGGTACGAAACGGGAGCCGGTTTGGACGAGGAGGGAAGAAGAAGTGCGGGAAATGCCTGACCGAGCGGCGAGCGCCGTAGCCCTCATCCTCGTCGCGCTCCTCGCTGTTTGTAGCCTGCGTGACGCTTCGCCGGTCGCGGCTTTGCAGAGTACAGGTCAAACGGTCCCCGGTCAGGGCGATCTCGCAAATGTCCCGCGGGAAGTGGAGTGGTCAGGGCAGCGGTATCTCTTCGATCGGATGGTCAACATCTCAGTCGGTCGCGCGGGGCTCGTGACGATCGGCCGCACGGACAACCTCCGTCTCTACGCCGCCAACGATCAGGGTCCGTTCGATCGCCTTTATGGCCTGGCGCGGCCCCGACCAGAAAGCGGACTGGCCCGCTACTTACCCGAAACACCTATCAACGGCGGACAGTGTCCAGCCGAGGCTGCCCAAATCAGCACCCTGACCGTCGAGAACTCGACCTATGCTTTTGCTGGATTCGAACCTGATTTGACCTCAGACCGCCTCAATCAAGTCGGTCAAGCAAATGATCAACCGCTTTTTGCCGAAAGCCAGTCAGCGCCGTTCGCCGAGGTCTTTGTCCAGGCGCCGGAAGGTTTGCAACGTTTCGTCCTCGTGAATGAGCAAGGCGTTCCCGTGCAACTCACTAATCCGGTGCCGTTCGGCGGCCAGCAGCTCACGTTCGTCGAGGATGCGACGGGACAGGTCGATACCGGGAGTCTCTCACGGACCGGCTGTGCGGCTGATTTCGCCCTTGCCGCCACCGCCGGTTCGCAGCCACCCTTCACCGAGGTCTTCGCCATCGTGGGAGGCCACGTCCTGCGCTACGCGGCAACTGGCGAGGCTGGCTCGCCGGTTCCCTCCGAAGAGGCAAGTCCATCCGGGCCGGTGATCGTTCCGGTCGGGACTGAACAAGTCGAAACCGAAACTCCAACGCTCGCAGCCACGGAAACGTCGACGCTGGCGCCGACCGAGACCGAAACCGCGGTTCCCACCGAAACCGAAACTGCGGTGCCGACGGAGACGGCAACTGAAGTTCCAACTGAGACGGCAACGGTCGCACCGACGGAGACGGCAACCATCGTCCCAACCGAGACCGCGACCGAGGTCCCGACTGAAACCGAAACCCTAATCCCAACGGAGACAGCGACCGTTGCGCCGACTGAGACTGAAACTGTGGCGCCAACCGAAACGGCGACTCAGATTCCGACTGATACCGCAACCGTGGCCCCAACTGAGACTTCAACGCCCGCCCCGGCCGCAACCGAGTCGCCGACCGTTACAGTGATGGCAACCGGCGCGCCGACCCAAAGCGCGCCTCAAACTTCGACCGTGACTATCGCGGCGACCGCGTCGCCGACTGCGATTCCAACCTCGGTCAACGTTCAGGTCACCGTGATCGCGGGCCCGGAAATCCCGCCAACTTCGGTTCCGCCAGCTCCATGTCCGGGCGATGTGGGTCCGCTTGGTCCGAACGGTGTTCCCGCCCAGTTGCCGCCGACGATTCAGATCGGCAACCAAACCTTTGCCTTCACCGGAGTCGCCGATCCCGCGCACGAGGGTAAGCTCACGCGGGTCGGCTGCGCGGGTCCCTACCAAGTCGTGACCTCAGCAGCATCCGTGAAGGAGACCGTGCGTTTCCTCTTCCTTGCCACGCCTCCGCAATCCGGAGCTCCGGTCCTCTTCCGTTACGAGGCCGTTCCTTCGTACCATGTCCAGTTCCAAGTGAGCGGCAGCGCCCAAGTCATTACCAACGCCGACCAGCAATACATCGCTGGCGATCCCTGGTCGCGGGTCATTTTCGGCAGTTTGGACGTTATCCTCTACGCGGCCGATCCCACGCAACCGTCACCGCCGCGCTTGTTTGCTCGTTCGGTGAGCTCTGGTGTGATCGGGGAATATGTGCTCGAACAGGAGGGGACGAACGCGACGGCCATCACGCCGCAAGCAGGCAGCGGGCTCAACCCTGACCTCTTCCTCGGTCAGGACCACTATCTCTTGACGGCAACGTGGACGGTTGTGGGCTCGACCGCTGATGGCTGGGTAACGCTTTACGCTGCAACCAGCGAAGGGGTTCCGGACACGCTGCTCGGAGTTGACCCGCGTATCACTGACCTGCTCGTCTATCGCCGGTCCGGAACCTAATCCGCCGTCGCTGTTTGGAAGGACACGCTATGCGCCGCCTCGTACTTTTGATCGCCGTGATTGCCCTCGCCGCGCAGGCGAGCAGTGCGGCAATGGACCAGCAGGGAACGCCCTTCGCCGGGCGCGAGGTGCCCGATCCGTCGACCTGCACCGTCGAGCCGAGATCGCCCGATATCCTGGCGCAAACACCGGTCGCCGCGACGCCCGAAGCGACGCCGGCAACACCACAAGCCGTAACAGTGCCATCAGGCAATCCGGCCGATGCCGCGACGACTTCAGCAATCACAGACGTCATCCGCCAGCTTTACGCCTGCCTGAATGGCGGCGACACATTGCGTGTCCTTGCGCTCTTCACGGATCCCGCGGCAGTCAAGTTCTTAGCCATCCGTCCAGACCTCGCCATTCCGCCCACGAACGCGACGCCACCTGCCTCTCCGCCGGAAGCCCGGATCGCCATCGTCGCCATTGATAATGTGACAACTCTGCCAGATGGTCGCGTCTTCGCACTCGTGACTCAAGACGATCCGGCACGTCCGCCCGAGGGGCCGGAACCAATCTTCGTCTACTTCGCCAAGCAGGATGATCACTGGTTAATCGACGACTTCCTGCCCTTGGCGACATCGCCATAGACCGGGTCAACTCGCCGTTCGTGCGTTGGCCCGCTCACCCTCTCGGCCGACGCGGGAGCAGCGCCAGCGTTCCCTTGACACGGCCGCCGAGCGATGCGTTCCGTGCCTGTGGCACCGGCTTGCGCACGACGCGCACTCGTCCCTCGCGCCGCATCACCCGAAAGCGCGTTCGTCCGTTCTGGTCGCGCTGGCACCCGAGGTCGAGGCTGGTTTGGCCGACGCGAAGACCCTCCAACCGGAGGTTCGGCAACCAGGCTGGCAGATGCGGGTCGACCAGTAGCACGCCGAGCGGGGCCACGGGCCGCATGCCAAGCAGCGATTGCATGACGATCGCGACCATACTCGCCGACCACCCTTGCGGCACATTGCTCTCAGGGTAAAAGCCCGGGTGGGGGTGTTGCGTATCTCGAGGCGCGCCACCGAGCACTTCAGGGAGCCGGTCGCCAACGAAGAGCTCGCTCGCGGCGAAAAGTCCCTCGGCAAGCCGATGCAACTCCTCCCAGCAGCCGTAGCGTGCGAAGCCGAACGCGAACGTGCCGTTCTCGACCGGCCAGACGCTGCCACGGTGATAGCTGAAGGGGTCAAAGGCCGGATGGTCGGTGGAGAGCGTGCGGATCCCCCAACCGCTGAACAGATCCGGCGCCATCAGTCGCTGCGCGACCCGGCGGCCTTTCTCAACTGGCACGATGCCGGCAGCTAAGAGGTGACCGGTATTCGAAGCGATCGAGCGGACTTGCTGCTTGTCAGGTCCGAGCGCCATCGCGTAGAAGCCCTTGTCTTCCATCCAAAAGGCTTGGTCGAAACGGCGCTTGAGCGCTCGCGCCTTGCCGTGCAATTCCACCCCGTATGCACGATCGCCAGCGGCGAAGAAAGCAGCGGCCGCCTGCTCCAATCCCACGTACCAATACGCCTGCAGCTCACTTGTCGCAATTGGAGCCTCAATAATTGCGCCATACTCGTCCACAATCGCGTCAAACGAATCCTTCCAACCTTGGTTGCCGACGCCCTTCTCCGACTTCGTCACATATTCGATGAACCCGTCGCCGTCGAGGTCGCCGTAGCGGTCGAGCCAGTCGATTGCCTGGCGCGCGGCCGGCAAGAGTTCGCGCACCGTTTCGAGATCGTTCGTCCAGGCGAGGTACTGACCGAGCATGATCAGGAAGTCCGGAGGCGTCGCGTAGTCACCGTAGTAGCGGCGAAAGGGATCGATCCCGAGGAGGGAGAGCGGACCCCAACGTGCCTGGTGAATCAGCTTACCGGGCTCCTCGTCGAGCCAGTCATCGATAGTCGTTCCCTGCCAGGCTGCGTTCAGGCGGAGCGTGTCCCGCATCATCGATGGCATTGCTGGGAGTGCTTGCCAGGCGATCGTCAACGTGTCGCGCCCGAAGAATTGCTGGTAGAGCGGGAGTCCGGCAATCGGCGCCGCCGGACCGGGTTCGAGGCCAAGCGGGAGCGACGCGAGATCATCAATCGCGTTCTGCCACGCCCGCGCTACGCTCGCGTTGGTCGTGATCAGGACCGGGGCCTCTTCCTTGAGGCGCTGCCGTACCTTTTCCAGCGCAGCGGGCGGTCCATCGAAGATCTGGCGGGACGGTTCCCGGCGAACGCCGTCAAAGATCGGCTCTACCGCGAGGTGCAGTTCAACTTGCTGGTGCGGAGCGAGCGCAATCGTGGCGATCAAGCTGCCATTCTCGCAACGGAGCGGTCCCGGCGCCTCTTCTACCCGCACGGCGACTGCCCGGTCGAGCTGAGGGTGTGCGTATCGGAACACGACCTCTTGGCGATCCTGATCCCAGACCGATTCCACATCGCCAGATTGCTGCCGCTTGCCCTCCTTCGCCTCGGAAATGTCGGCGAAATCGGCGGCAAGATGTATGACCAGCTCGAAGCGAGCCGTTTCGCGGGCATGATAGTTCTGAATGCGGAACGCTTCCCGCATCCCCTCGCTCACTGCCCGCGCGATCTCGACGGATACCGCCTGTTTGGGGACTGTCAGTCCGCCCGGCACCTGGGCGTAGGCGAAGAACGCGGCGCCGCCGACCGGGCTTGCCCCGGCGGGGGTGAGTGGCTGCCCGGCCACTGTGACTTCATCCCGGGACAGCAACCTGGTTTCGTCGATGTAGAAGCCTTCGATATCGCGGCCGGTCACCCAACCATCAAGATTGGTCACGAGGAGCGACCGACCGCTATAGATGAAGTGCTGGCCGGGTCGAGCCCGCAGCTCGATGCGGGGTGCCATCGCTCACCGACCGGCTCGCCGTGCCATTACCATCGCGCCCGCCAGCGTCAGCCCGACCAGGGCGCGCTCGCGGTTCGGGTGCAAACCGAGCACCCGGGTGTAGAGACTGACCGATTGCGAGTGCGTGCCGAAGTCGCCCGTCACTGATCCGGTTCCAGACAGCGGAGCAAACATGTTGTCCTGCCCGTCGTCAGGAACCTCCGTCCGCTGCTGATTAAAGGCCTGCCCACCCTGAAGCATGAACCGATCGACCAGCGACGGGCTCATTCGTTGCAGCATCGATAAGAACTTGCCTCCACCGCCGACATAGATATCGCGGCGCGGATGCTCGGCAGCGAAGAGGATCGCCTCGGCCACCGTCCGGGGTTCATAGACCGGCGCGATCGGCTTCGGCTTGACCCCAAGCTTCGAGCGCGCGTTGGCGAAAAGGGGCGTGTTGATCGAGGAGGGCAGAACGAGCGTGACCGCGATCCCGCTCTGCTCATACGCGAGCTCCATCCGCAGCGCCGCGGTGAATCCCTTGATTCCATGCTTTGCGGCGCAGTACGCGGACTGAAGCGGCACTGCCCGCTCCGCAAGCTCGGATGCGACATTGATGATCATGCCTTGATGCTGACGCCGAAGGTGGGGCAGCGCCGCTTTCATGCCATATATCTGCCCGAGCAGATTTACCCGAAGCACGCGCTCAATCTCGTCGGGCGTGAGCTGCTCGACCGTGGCGTAGATGCTGATCGCCGCGTTGTTGACCCACGTATCGATCCGTCCGAACCGGGCGACAGCCTGGCCAGCGAGTCGCTCGACTTGCTCCCAAACCGCCACGTCCGTCACGACCGGGAGGGCCTGGCCGCCGAGGCGCTCGACTTCCCGCGCCACCTCGTTGAGTGCCGTTTCATTGCGAGCGGCGAGCACGACCGACGCGCCCTGCCGCCCGAACGCGATAGCGGTTTCGCGGCCAATGCCCGAGGAAGCACCGGTGATGACGACGACTTGCTCAGCGACGGCACGCGGCATTCCATTGCCCCCGAGCGTACGAGCTATGGCATGCTACGGACCGTTGTCGTTGTCGCACCCTCTGCGGCGGGCCGATCCGACAGCGAACTCGGCGCGTTCAAATTGGCGCCTGGATCAACGCCCATACCAAGACGGTCGACAAGCTCGCCACCGAGCCACCCCGTAACCAAGGCCAATAGCAGCCCGATGATCTCTAGGGCGATGGGCAGACCTGACGCATCTTTGGGTGGGTCATCATTCCGGAGCAGCCAGGCAATGGCGAACAGCACGACAATGACGACATTGCCCAATCCGTGCAACATTCCAATCCGTTTGGCTCGCGTGGCGCTCGGAATAGCGAACCAATCCACCGCGCCGAACACGGCGGCGAGCAAGCCGCCGATGATCCCGGCGGCGATCATATAAAAGCCGGCGCGAGCAAGGCTGTTCCAGTCACCTATCAGGTCGATCAGATCGAAAAGGACAGCGGTTCCGAGCAGCCCGAGTGGAAACGGAATCAACATCGGGTGTATCGGATGACCCAGGAGCTTGGCGCGGCTTTCCATAACGTCTCCTCCTCCGCAACTCAATCGTCCCGCAACGCAAATTCCATGCCGGAAGAGGAGCAACCGGAGCGCACAGGGCGAACCTCGGCTTGAATCAATCGAGTTGGCACTTGCAAGACTCACGAACAGCCGATTGGAGTTGGTTACGAGCGGTCAGTTCACAGTCGGATTTGCTCGATCAGCGATACCGGTTGGCGAGAGCAACCGCGCCAGCAACTCGACTTGTCCGGCGTGGTGCGCTTCATGGTGGACCAAGTGAAACAGAATCCAGTCGATCGTGAAGACTTCGTTCGGGGGCGGAGAGCCATCAGGAACGGGCGATGCGACCAGGCGCGCGAGATCGCCGTCCGTCAGGCCCTTGAGGGCGTCGAGCACATCTCGCCGCACACGATCGAGCCGATCGGTGAAATAGGCGAGAGGTTTGTTGCGGACTTGCGGCAGACCGAGACGAAGCGGCAGCGCTTCTTCCCAGCCATCGTACTCGGTGTCGGGACGCTGGAAGATTTCCTCGAAGATCCAGGACCACTCGATTGCCGCGACGTGAAGCAATTGGGTGCCGATCGACTCCGTCTGCTCGTCAGGATGCCAACTGAGCTGCTGAGGCGGCAGATCCGCCGTCGAGCGCAACAGTTCTTGCCGAGTCTCAGTGAGCTGGGCCACGTACCGTCCGATCTGCGGGCTGAACCCCGGTATGGGATCGCACGATACGATTTTCGGTGGAGGGTTCGCCGATCGTGGCGTAGTCATCGTGTGCCCCTTCTTGGCGATTGTCGTTCGCGCCGTGTGCGCGCAATGTCCGCGCCAGGTCTTGACGCGCTGTCCGGCGAGCCGTACGCTCCCCGCACTTCCTGCAATCGTTTTCACGCACATGCCGAGAGGGTTGAACACCTCAGTCTGCGGACGTTCGAAACGCAGAAGACCCAAAGGAGGGTGATACGTGAGTCGTAACCATCTGCTGACCAGACGCTCGGCAATACTTGGCGCTGGCGCGACCGCAAGCGGCTTGATCCTTGGGCCGCGCCTCGCGGCCGCCCAGGACGCGACGCCAATGGCGACGCCGGAGGCGAGTCCGATCGCCCTCACCCCTGTGCCTCTCTGGCAAACGGCGATCGAGCGCGGCATCATCTATGGCTCCTCGGCGACCACCTGGCAGGTCGACGATGCGGAATACAAGCAATTGGCCCTCCATGAACCGGCAATCCTCTTCACCGAGGACGATCTCCTGTGGTGGCGGCTGAAGCCGGCGCCTGATGCGGACCTCGACTTCCAGTTTGGCGATCAATTCGTCGATCTGGCCGAGCAGAATCAGAAGCTTGTTTTCGGTGCCCATCTCGTCTGGGACGAGGGGTTCGGTGACGGTTGGACCGAGGATGATCTCTTCGGCATGGACAAGAAGGCCGCGACCGATCTGATCCTCGGCACGATCGACCAGGAAGTCGGGCGTTACAAGGGTCGGGTCCAGGCCTGGAGCGTCGTCAACGAGGCGATCGACGCCAACGAAGCCGACGGCATGCGGAAAGACGACTACCCTTGGTACCAGACGATGGGGCCGGACTACATCGAACAATCGTTCAAGGCTGCCCACGCGGCTGATCCCGACGCGGTGCTCCTCCTCAACGAGTTCGGCTTCGAAACCGACAGCGAATACGACAAGGCAGCCGACAAGCGGGCCAAGACACTCCTCGTCCTCGACCGCTTGCTCGGCGCGAAGATCCCGGTCCACGCCCTGGGAGTGCAGGCGCATCTCGTGGCCGATGGCTTCGCCGACAAGTTCGATGCGAAAAGCTATCAGCAATTCCTCTCTGACGTCGCCGCTCGCGGGCTGAAGATTTTCATCACCGAGATGGACGTGCTCGACGATGGACTTCCCGCTGAAAGCGCGCCGCGCGATCAGGCCATCGCCGACATTTACGAGAAATACTTGACTACCACATTGCGAGAACCCGCCGTCGCTGCGGTCATCACCTTCGGACTCTCCGACCGCTACACCTGGTTGCAGGAGGATTACCCGCGGGACGACGGCGCTCCTCGGCGTCCGCTCCCCTTTGACGACGCGCTCAAGCCCAAACCGGCTTACGACGCGATTAAGAGCGCCCTGAAAAACGCCCCTCCGCGCAGCGCCCTGTGGAAACTGCCATCAGGGAGTTAGGGCGGGCAACCGTCACACGGCAACGAGTGCTCACCCGGAACAACCTTCACCCGGCGCTGACGCGCAACCCTCTCCCTTTTCACGAAGGGAGAGGGACGATGGGTGCACCACACAGCGACTCGGCCCCTCTCCCGCGCATGGGAGAGGGGATAGGGGGTGAGGGCTGTTTGGCAAAGTGCTACGGCTCCAATTGCACAATGCTGTAAACCGGCACATTGCGAATCGTGACACGGTGGATATCGCTACTGTCGGAAACCGACGCCTCCACGCCTAGACTTGGACTGAACGCGGACGCGCCGCCGAATTTTCCGGGCAAGCGGACGTCGATCACGAGCTCAGGCATGACCGGCGTCAGGTCGCGCTCGTCGTCGTAGTCGTACCTGATGACGTGGACGGCGACCCCTCGCTCAACTCGCTGTAGATTGACGGCAAGGTTCACGGGTTGTGCGAGCGAGACCTGCCGTCCACTGGGTAGGAAGTTGGCGACGCCTGTCGCCTGATCGTCACGTCTTTCCGTGTTCGGATGATCTGTGAGCGCCTGCCGACGATCGTTCGGAAGATTCTCGCCAATCTCACCCAGCGCGAGGATGTGACCTCCTTCTTCCAAGAACGCGCTGAGCAGATCGCCCTGGGCATCAGTTAGATACTGACATTCGGGCAGGATCAGGGTTCGATATTGATGCACGTCCTCGACCGTGAGCGTGTCGCTGCGCAGGGCGCCATCCGGAAAGAAGAGGACATCATACGGTTGGGTTTCCTCGCTCAAGGCATTGCATACGTTCCAGAAGGGGAGCGCCTCTTCGCGCGCAGCGAGCCGGCGATGATCCTCGAACTGTTCTGGACGGGCAACGCGACGAAAATTGCTCTCGATGCTGTAGACGACCGCGACCTCCGCGCAGGTGCGCCGGCTGAACAGGTGCTCGTGGTCGGCCAGAAAGCGTTGAATCTCGACGCAGAGATCATGCGGCGCCCAGAAGGAATCCTGTTCGACGCTGCCGAGCCATGCGCCGTACGGCACACTCATGTTGGCGCCGAGGGCCGCGGCCTCATACAGCGACATCCGGAACAGATCGTAGCCCTTGCCGACCTTCAACTTTTCAACCAACGCGGGCACAACCCCACCATATGGGTTCTCGACGACGACCACCGGCTTGGATCCCGCGAAGCCCGCGACGTAGCGGTACCACGCCGGTTGCTTGTACCGCGTGGTGCGCATCTCGGTGATGATGAGGTCGACCTTCGGTTCCAGCGCGTGGTATTGGTCCAGCACGTTGAAGAAGTTGCCGGAGACAAGCACAGATCGGCCTTTACTGGCCGCGTACTCGCGCGCGTAGTCGGCAATCTCCGCAAAGTAGCGCGTGATCGCTCGCCGTTGAAAGCGCAGATACTGCGAGAAAAGTGGGGACGCCTCGCGATCTGTCTTGAAGTCGTAGCCCTGCGCCAAAAGCCATTCGCCGTAGTGAAAACGCGCAAGGTCGACCTGATCGAGCTCCGGCGGGCGTTGGTCGGGCGGAAGCTCGCGCAGATGCGCGCGAAATCCTTTCATGCAGTCCTTACAAAAGCAACCGCCGTATTGCAGCGTGGTCAGCGGCAGTTCCGCCTCGTCGAGCTGGACGCCGTGAACCCCGGCGTCGATTTGGATACGGACGATGGCCTTCAAATATTCGCGCCAAACCGGGTTGTTGCGATCCATCGTGTAACACATGTGCTCGCGGTCGGGACACTCCACCCAGCGGGCGTGGCACGGCACGCCATAAATGTCGCGTGAGCACGCTTCGTCGAGGAGATCGTGCACCGGCTCGCCGTCGCTATTGACGAGACCGCCGGGGAAGTACCGCTCGAACGGGGGCCACAGTTTCGGGTAGCGGTTCTGGGAGAACTCGCGTAGTCCGAGCCAGCCGGGCTTGCCGATGCCACGCGGTTCGTTGAGGGCGAGAACCCGGTCTTCTTCGTCGCTGAACTCGGTCGGGAACTCCCAACCTTGGACCTCGAAAACGATGCCAAAGACCTTGATCCCGTGCTTCGTGCACTCGGCAACGAACTCGGCGTCGTTGACGAACCCGTAGAAGCGAAATCGGGGATCGATGTCCCCGAACGCTTCTTGCTCTAGATATGGTAACGAGATCGAACCGCCGCCAAGCGCGGACCAAACCAGCACCGTCGCCCGGTACTCGCGCAGATCGTCGATCATCCTCAGCCGGCGCGGAGGAAGGCTCGGGTGATAGCAATGCTGGCGCGGGTACCACGCATCGAAATACACCCCGCGCTCCATGCAGACTCCCTTTCCTGGAGTTCCCTCATCCCTTGATCCCCTCTCCCTCGCAAGGGAGAGGGGAAACCGTCTACAAGGTTCGAATTCAATGGACCATTCGGTTCTGCACTCAATCTGGAAACCGCTCCCTCTCCCGTGCGCGGGAGAGGGTGGCCGCAGGCCGGGTGAGGGAACTCTTTTCGACGACCGCGGCCTATTCCCCGATGATCTCGCTGCGGCTCGCGCCCGCGCCGACCGGCTCGCCCGCGCGCAGGAACGTAAACTGCACGCCGGACGCGTCTCCGTCGTAGCGGCCATCCGACCAAAAAGATTCCATCTTCGCGATTGCCTCGCGGCCCCAGCCGACGAGTTCCGCGCGGCGGGAAGGGTCGTCCGCTGTTAGCTCACGGATCCAGTCGGTGCCGAGCTTGACATGTGTGCGCTCGTCGGCCTGGAGGTAATCGCAAAGCTCAGCAATGCGCGGGCGACCATGGCCTTCGGCGGCAGTGCGCCACTCGCGCAGCGTGTGCATGAGATTGGCCTCGGCCCAACTATTTGTGACCGTCAGCCGCCGCAGGGGATCGGGATCGTTCTGCATCCACCACCAAAGCAGCGACCACGGTCCGTAGCCGAGTTCGCCGCTCAGTTCGTCCTCAACCGCCTTCGCCACAATCTCGATGTGCCGCGCTTCGTCCCACATTTGGTGGGCTAGCTCAATCCGCATCTCCCACGGCAAGTCGGGGAACTCGGCGAGCATCTTACCCATGCGGTCGGTCGTCTCGACTTCACCGTAGAGCAGTTGGTGAAAGCGGTGGCGGAACCATTCCTCGGAGCCTTCGTCAGCGCCGTCATAGACCCGGAACTCCTCGCGATTGTCGGAAAACCAGAACGGTGGTTCGACGACCGGGTGCGGCAGGGGCGGGCATTCCTTGCGAAACCGATAGCCGCCTCGGCCGCGCTTGACCCGCGGCCGCGCTTTCTCCTCTTTGGCGCTGTGGAACGCCAGCCAGTGCGACTCGATCCCTTGCCCAGTCACCCCGCCACACTCGACCAGCCGCGCCTCGAGATCGGCCTGAACTTCCAACGCTCGGCGCCGGTCCTCGGGAGATCTCGTGAGCCCGTCGAGAACCGCCTGGCCCCAGGCGATGTGCGATTGGCCGAGCCCGGCCAGGTGGCGCAGGAGCCGAACCGTCGGCGTGTCGATCAGCGGATCGGTCGCATCGGCGTGGTAGACGTAGGTGCTTACGAGGTGCGGCTCGAGCACCCTGTAAACGGCGACGAGGCGGTCAACCGTGGCGGAGAGATTCCAGACATGCTCGCAGAGACGGGCAAAATTATCTGTCGCCGGCTCCTCGAAGGAGCGGCCGGCGCGCAGTTGTTCAAGCCGCTCGCCGAGCTGGTCCGCCGCCTGGGCATGGTCAAAGACGTGATAGCCGAACGTGGCTTTGAAGGCGATCTGCGGCGTGGTGTGCGACCAGCCGCCGATCATCTCCATCAACTGCACTTCGAGATAGCGGTAGTTCGCCAGGCGCTGCGAGTTTTCCTTGACGGTGAAGCGCCCACCAAACTCGCGGCGATCGACGACTGGCATGAATGAACCTCCTCTGAGCCCCTAAGTGTGAAACGCGTTTTGATCGACGATCACGGTCGCTTTCGCGAACCCCGGCGGTTTCGCGACGGCCGTTTCGAATGCCTTGTCGATTTCAGCCAGCGGAAACCGGTGCGTCACGATGTCGTCCAGGCACAATCTGCCCGAAGTCAGTAGACGCATGCCGATCTCCATCCCACGCATGATGGTCGAGACCTCGCGGAAGTGAGCATTGGCAATCTTGAACGCCATCCAGTTCCACTGCCCGAGCGGGATCGTCCGCTGCTCGCCCTGGTGATAACCAACGATCGCAATCGTTCCGCTCATCCGCGTCACGTCGCCGGCAGCCAGGAGCGCCGCTTGCGCGCCCGTGACCTCGAACGTGACGTCGGCGCCGCGGCCGCCGGTCAACTCCTTGACAACCGCGCTCAACGATTCTTTGTCCGGATTCACGACACGGGTCGCACCGAGCCCGGCCGCTCGTTCAAGCGCATCGTCGCGGGTATCGGCGACGATCACGTGCCGCGGTCCACGCGTGGCGACCAGTTTCTGCACGAGATTGCCCATGAACCCGGCGCCGATGATGACAACGTCATCCCCAAGCGAGACATCGGCCAATTCGACCGCGTTCACCGCGCAGGCGAGTGGTTCGGCGAGCGCAAGGTCGAGCGGCATGTCGTCGGCCGGAAAGCAATACGCGGCCTTCACCGCGACGTACGCTGCATAGCCCTGACCGGTCGCCCAAATCGCCACGCGATCGCCGAGCGAGAAGCCGCCCACAGCCGAACCGACTCGCGAGACGACGCCGCTCACCTCGTGGCCAAGCGCCCGCGGCAATTTCGGCCCACCGACCTCCCAGAGATGCAAATCGGACGAGCAGACGCCGCACGCGGCGACGCGCACCAGCACCTCATTCGGTCCGATTTCGGGAACGGGACGCTCCTCGATCCGAAACCGCTTCGGCGCCTCCAGGACCGCGATCTGCATTATGTTCGCGCTGTCGCTCACCCCTTCATCCCCGACATCGCAATGCCTTTGACGAAGTGGCGCTGGAAGACAAGGAAAACGATCAACACCGGCAGGGTCGCCACGACCGAGCCGGCCATGAGCAGGTCCCACACCGTGCGGTTGCGCACGACGAAGAGGGCGAGCCCGACCGGCAGCGTCCGCAGCTGCTCACTGCTGATGACGACCAGCGGCCAGTAGAAGTCGTCCCACTGGTATTGGAAGGTGAAGATTGCCAGCGCCGCCAAAGCGGGACGGCAGAGCGGCATCACGATCTGGGCATAAATCCGGAACTCCGATGCGCCGTCGACGCGGGCGGCATCGAGGAGATCGTCGGGAATGGTTTTCATGTACTGGCGGAGGAGGAAGATCGAGAAGGCGCTGATGCCTTGAGGGACGATCAATCCCCAGTACGAGTCGAGCCAACCATGCCCGCCGCTGCCCAAGACGTTGTTCCCGCCGAACAGAGGAATGTGCTTGACGATGACGTAATTCGGAATGATCGTGACCTGGCCCGGAATCATCATCGTCCCGAGAATGGCGATGAAGAGGAACTCCCGCCCTGGGAAGCGGCGCTTGGCGAAGGTATACGCGGCCAGCGAACCCAGAAAGAGCTGTAGCAGCGTGATCGAGGTCGCGACGAAGGCGCTGTTGAACAGGTAGCGTCCGATCCGCTCTTCCTTGAAGAATCGGCGGTAGTTATCCAGCGTCGGATCCTTCGGGATCCACTGCGGTGGCCAGCGAAAGATATTGCTGATGTCCTGGACCGAGGCGATCACCATCCAGGCGAATGGCGCCACGAAGATGATCGCGCCAACGATCAGCAGGAGATAAATGACGAGGTTCCAGAGCACACGAGACCACGACCATCGTCGCTTCCGCACCTGCTCCCGCGCGACGCGTTGTTCCGAAACCAAGACAGCCACGCCGACCCTCCTAGTACTCGTGCTCTTTATAGAAGAACCGCATCTGGATCAGCGCGAAGCCGAACATCATGGCGAACAGGGCAAACGCCATTGCCGACGCATACCCCATGTCGAACCGCTTGAAGGCGTAGGTGTAGATGTAATAGACGACGGTCGTCGTGCGTCCGACAGGGCCGCCGCTGGTCATCACGAAAATCTGGGTAAAGGCCTGGAAGGAGACGAGAAATTCGATGACGACGACGAAATAGGTCGTGTTCGAAAGCAGCGGGATCGTGATGTCGCGGAACTGGCGGACTGAACCGGCGCCGTCGACCTTGGCGGCGTCATAGTAGTCCTGCGGGATCGCTTGCAAGCCGGCGAGATAGACCACCATGACGAACCCTACGGTCTTCCACACCCACATCCCGACCACCGCCGGCATCGCCAACCGCTTATCGGCCAGCCACAGCAGCGGCTCATGGATGATGTGCAGCTTGAGCAGATAGTAATTGAGAAGCCCGTAATCGCCTTGATAGACCCATTTCCAGATAATCGCCGCGATGACGAGCGGAGTGATGACCGGGATATAAAACAACGTGCGAAACAGCCCGCGCGCGCGGATCTCGTGGTTCAGCAGCAGCGCGATCAAGAGACCGATGATGACCGACAACGGCACGGTCGTCGCGGTGTAGTAGATCGTGTTGACGATCGAATCCCGGAAGCGGTGGTCGTCCCACAGTCTCCGGTAATTGTCGAGTCCAACGTACGGTTTCGCGGGCTCCAGGATATTCCACTGGTGGAAACTGAGGTAGAACGCGTAGGTGGCGGAGAAGACCGTGAAGATTAAGAAGAGGATCAAGCCCGGCAAGAGGAACAGGTAGGCCGTCCATTGCTTCCGCATCTCACGCAGAATCCGCCTCGCCTCATTTGGACGCGAGCGGGCGCGAGGTTTGACGAGCGCTCCGGATTGAACGGCCATACCTGAATCCTCCCGAAAGTTGGCTGCACGCCGGCACCGACGTTCGTCGCGGCGGTGCCGCGGGTTCGCTCACGATCATTCCGAGCGAAGCGAACCGCCATTCCGAGCTTGTCGAGGAATCTGACCCTTCCAACACATTGGAGTGGGATGGCACAGATCCCTCGACTGGGCTCCGGATGACCGCTACTTTTTGAGAATGTCGTCCGCCTCAGCCGCCGCCTCGTCGAGCGCATCTGAAGCGGTCTCGTCGCCATAGATCGCCTTGCCGAGCGACTCATTGAGCGCGGTCTCAATCGCCGGCCAGTCGGGGTTGGCGATGGTGTTGGCGACGCCGCACGTCATCTGCTCGGCAAACCCCTTCATCACCGGGTTGTTCTCGAACAACCGGGGATCGTCGAGCAGCGACTTGCGTGGCGGCAACAGCGTGGTCGGATGTTCCTTCGTGCCCAAATTCCAGAGCAGCATGTTCTGTGGCGCCGAGAGAAATTCGATCCACTTCCACGCCGCATCTTGGTTCTTGGCCGACGATGGCAGAACCAGCACGTCGCCGGCGGTCTGCGTCGCGCACTTTTTGTCTATTGGCAACGGCGCTGTCGCCCACTTGCCGTTTGCATCCGGAAACTCGTCTTGGAGAGTGCCGGCCAGCCAGGCGCCCGCGACATACATGGCAACCTGACCGTTGGCAAAGGCTACCCGACCGTCCCAAGAGTTGGAGTTGAGATAGTCAGGCGGCGCGTACTTTTTCAGGCCGATATAGAACTCGGCCGCGCGCTTACCCACGTCGTTATTGAAAAGGACCTGCTTGCCGTCTGCCGAAAGGAGGTCGCCGCCCGCCTGCCAGAGCCACGAATAATAGTAATAGGCGGCTTCCGGCGCAAAGAGGACGAAGCCGTATTGATGCTTGTCCGGTTGCGTCAGCTTCTCCGCGTCTGCCTTGAACTCGTCCCAGGTCGTCGGCGGTTTTTCAATGCCGGCGGCCTTGAAGAGATCGGTGCGGTAGAAGAGTCCGGTCGTCTCGCCGTCGATCGGCAGACCGTACATGTGATCTTCAAAGACTGCGGCAACCTTGAATGCCTCGACATAATCATTGACGTCGATCGCCTTGCTCTTGGCGATATAGTCGTCAACATTGACCAGCGCATTGCGCGAAGCGAAATCGGCGACAGTGCCCGCATCCACGTAGACGGAGTCGGGGGCAGTGCCGCCAGCGATCTGCGTGGTCAACTTCTGGCTCGCCTCGTCGATGGACACGGAGACAGGATCGATCTTGATATTTGGATGCAGCTCGTGGAACTGTTTGAGCATCGACTGAAAGTTCTCGCCGGTGGTGTCGATCCACGACTGGAAAGTGACCTTTACCGGCGAAGATGGCTCAGGAATATCTGGACTGAGGTTCGCGAGATCGACCTCTTCGCCAGCTGCCGGGGTGGCGTTTTGGGCGAACGTGCCTATCCGCGTCACGGACGCCAGCGCGGCCGCGATCGCCGGTGCCGAAAGCCCGAGGGCCAGGGCCCGCCGGGAGAACGCACGGCGGCTGATCTTCCCTTGAGCGACCTCGCGCGTGATGCGCGAGAGTTCGTCGCGTCGTTCGAATTGCGTGTCATCCTGTTGCGTCATCGTCGTCCTCTCCTTTGAGTGAATCGTTCAGCTTCCACATCACGTTGCCTGATCAACCTCCCATCCTTGCCGTGCCTCGTCATATCACGGTGGACGCGCGTCCGGTTTGGCCAAGACCGTTGCGTTCCCACCCACCGCCCGACAACTCTCCCGTTCGACCAGCGATGTCGACAGGACAAGGCGCTGAGGCGGCGCATCTGGGCGCTCGATCCGGTCCAGCAGGAGTTCGACGCTGCACCGCCCCAACTCGGTAATCGGTTGGGCGATTGTCGTCACCGCCGGAAACGTCGCCGCCGTCTGGGGGATGTTATCGAAGCCGATGACGGAAACTTCGGCGGGCACCCGTCGGCCGGCCCGCTGTAGCGCCGCGATGGCACCAATCGCCATCAGGTCATTGAAAGCAAAGACCGCGGTGAAGTCGATGCCCCGGCGCAAGAGTTCTTGCGCCGCCGCCATGCCGCCGTCGGAGCGACCGTTGTCGCTCACGAGCGTGGCATCGCGATGATCCACATCGGCGTCCGCCAACGCTTGGAAGAACCCGGCGATCCGACCCGCGCTCGGCGTCAGATCGCGCAGACCGGCGATGCAGGCGAAGTGGCGATGGCCAAGCCGGAGGAGGTATTGGCCTGCGGTATACCCCCCTTGGTGGTTGTCCACCATCACCTGATCGATGGGGAGATCGCCGAGATCACGATCGACGACAACGCAGGGTACGCCGGCCTCGCGGACACGGGCGATGATGTCGAGGCCGCTCTCCGGCGGAATGAACCCAGTGGAAAATAAGATCAGACCGTCGACGCCTTTGGCGAGCAGAACGTCGACATACGTCGCCTGCTTGACCTCCGAGAGATCGGAATTGCACAGCACCACACTGTAGCCGGCGGCGAATCCCGCATCCTCAATCGCCCGCGCGACCTCGGCGAAGAAGGGGTTCGAATTGTCCGGCACCAGCAACCCGATCGTGTGCGTGATGCGCTGCCGGAAGGACCGGGCCAGCAAATTGGGACGATAGCCGAGCTCGGCAATCGCCGCGCGGACCCGCGCTTCGGTTCTTGGATCGACCGGGACCGAACTGTTGACGACGCGCGAGACCGTCGAGATGGACACGCCCGCGCGGTCGGCCACGTGCTCAATCGTCGTTTTCCGCCGCAGGGTTGCCGTCTCGGCCGTCATCTGCCCCCCACCGGCGCGGTCAGGATCTGAACGGCCCAGGCAGGCAGCGGAATCGTCAGGCGATCCCCGGCCGCCACCGGAAGCGGTTCGTCCAGGTAGAGATCGGTGAGCACGTTCCATTTCGACAACCCCGCGAACTCTGCGGGCAATTGGACCTTCGCCGCCACATCATCCGACGAGAAATTGAGGAGGACAAGGACCGGAGGAAGCTCGCCCGCCGTGCAGTGGCGCACGTAGCCGAACACTGCGCGCCCGGGCTCGATGTTGAGCGGCGTCCACTGTCGTGAATGCAGACTCGGATGCGCGGCCCGAAGGGCGATCAGTCGTTTAAAGTGGTCGCGCAAGCCGTGACGATCGGTCCAGTCGATCGCCACTTGCTCGTCGTAGGGCAAAAACTCCGCCCCGACTTCGTCCCCGCTGTAGACGCAGGGAAGACCGGGCAGTGTCAGCAACATGGCCGACGCGACGCGGTAAAAATCGGCGCCGTGGGTTGTGATGAACCGCGGCCCCGTGTCGTTGTTGTTCAGGAAGCGGAGGATGAGCGAGTCGGGACGATACCCGCGACCGTTGTTCGTCAGCGCCGCGGTCATCGCCTTCGCAATCTGCGCCTCGTCGTCCAGAGTCCCATCCCAAGCCCAATGCCCGAGCTTATCCGTCCAGTCATAGGCGGCGTGGAAGCCATTTTCGACGTAATAGGCGTCGCGCGCGCTCGCCTCCGCGATCAGCAGCGCGTCCGGCTTGATGCGAAGCAACTCGCGATTGCAGGCCGACCAAAACTCCGGGCGCCGTTGGCGGATGCCCCAGGCGACATCGACGCGAAACCCGTCGACATCGAACTCGCGCACCCACGAGGTCAACGCCTCGGTGATGAAAGTCCGAACTTCGAAATTGTCGAAATTGAGGTTCGGGAGATGGACATAATGAAAGTAATGCGTGAGATCGCCGGCGTCGTCGCGGTCGTAGAACTCGAAATACGGTGAAGCCTGATCGTACGCTTCGGCATCCTCAACATAGGGATGCTGAATCGAGGTGTGGCTGGGGACGAAGTCCATCAACACCCGGATGCCGCGCGCGTGCGCCGCCCGCACGAGCGCCCGAAACTCTTCCTTGGTCCCATAGTCCTGCCGGACATCGAAATAGTCGGTCACCGCGTAGCCGAAATCGCCGGGAAGGGTTCGATTTATCGGCGAAAGCCAGATCGCCGCGACACCCAGATCGCGCAGGTCGTCGAGACGCTCGGCAACTGCGTTGAATCCAGGTTCGCCAAACGTGAACGGAATTGCGCCGTAGACTGTCGCCCGCTCGATCCAGTCCGCTTCGTCGGTCATCGGGTCGGGAACGTGCGCCGCGCCATCTTCGACCACGAAGTAGGCCGCCGCAATGTCTGTCCGCCCTGCCGCATCCGTGGCGGTCACTGAAACGAAATACTCGCCGTCAACCGCCGGCGATCGCGCAACCAACACGGTGCCGAAGTCTTCAATCACCTCGAGCGCGACCGGATTGGTCTCCCGGAAGTTCCACGCCCAGCGCTCGATCGGAACCCCGTCGTATACGCTTGGTTCGCTCGGAGTGGCGTCGAGCACGACCGTGTTACCGCTCAAACGCATGGCCAAACGCGCAGTCGGCCGGGGCATCAGCCGGACCGTGTAGATAACCGGCTCGGACTCCACCATCCTCCCGTTCGCATCGCTGAGCACGGCCGTGACGCGATTGACGCCTGGCTCCAGGGCCACGCGGGCGGCAAAGACATCGCCATTGCGCTCGGCGGGGAGTTGCGCAGCGTTGACGCGGAGCATGATCGCCGTGTCCGGCCCGCAATTGGAACAAGTTCCCGTCAAGCGCTTGTGCCAGGCCCACACATCGCCGCCGCGAAGATCGAGCGCGATCGACGCGCCGAGAACCGGCGAGAGCGTCTGGCCGACGTCATCATCGAGTGGCTGCCAGCCAACCTGGATTCGGTCTGCGCCGTCGGTCGGCGCGGCGTCTTTGATCTCGCGCGGGACCCTGTCAACGTAGCCCATCAGCGTCCAGACCGAACATCAATGCAAACGTTTGCAGGAAGGCGGCGAGTGTAGGGTGCCTCACGCATTGCTGTCAAGCAGGCACAACTGTCAGGGCCAACGATGGACAACGCGGCAATGAGTCATCCGCGAGGTTCTTGCTCAGTCGCTTGATGATTCCTCAGCGCGCGATGGTTCGGGTACGCCGCCGGATTCGAGCAGCGCCAAGGCCCGCTCGAAAACTGTCTCCCATGGCCGCGCCGCCAGGGTTAGCAGGCCGAGCGTCTCGGCCTCCTGCCGCAACCACTCGCTGTGACGCCAGCTCGAGCGCGCCCGTCCCGGTTGGGGTTCGCCTTCCCGAGCCAGATAATTGCGCGCGATCTGCTCCTCGTCCTGTTCGTAGACGAAGATGGCGCGCACCTTGCCTGCGGCGGGAACACCACCGTACGTCGATTGCGCGGCGAGCGAGGGGAGGAGAAAATCGCCCTCCAACACGATCGGCGAACCGCCGTCGAGGTGGTTGGCGATGACGTAGGTCAGAGGCTCCGCCATCACGCCGCAGTAGCGGATCGCGACCGCCAACATCCCTTCTTCGTCGAGCCGAAAAAACGCGTCCGGATCCGTCGGAAAGAGGTGGATGATCGGCTGCTGCTCCGGCGTCGTCATGTGTTCGAGGATGACATGGAAATCGTCGATCTCGGTAATGCCGATTCCAAAGTGATTTGCTAGTCGATAGCTGACATGCGTCTTGCCCACCCCACTTGCGCCGCCGATCAGCAGCACGTGCCACGAACACTGGTCGCTCATCTCCCCATCCTTGCCCGCGCCTCCGCCCAATCAGCCTGAGAGGTTGACCAGCCATCGTTGTCGCGTTGCCCCGCCCGGGACTGGAAGGCCCGAGCTACAAGTGACGAAGCCCTTGCAGGGCTAACGAAAGGGAAGGCCAGCAAACGGGGCAACGGCGCCTCGTCCACGGACTGAGCGCTGTCCCTCCGTCATTCCGCCTGCTCCCCATAGTCTTCCTGCGCGCCCCCTCGTCATTCCGCGCGCTCCCTCCCCGTCACTCTGACCGCCACCCCTGGTCATTTTGAGCGAAGTCGAAGAATCTGTCCCTGCCGACCGTCGGCTTCAAGCGAGTCAGATGCCTCGAAAAGTTCGCCATGACTGCGGGTGGGTGCGGGAAAGGACGAGGCGCGCTTGCGACGTCCCCGGTGCATTACTCAAGCCCTCTCCCGCATCGCGGCAATGATCAGCCCGTCGAGCCGCAGGTCATCCATGAAATCTTCGGGCGTCGTCTTCGGCTGGCTCCCCGCAGTCACCACCTCATGGAAGTATTCCAGTTCGTGCGTGTACGGGTCCTTGAACGTCGGCCTGTTCACGGTCTCGACGAGAGCATCGCCGGCTGTCTCGAGCATGATCAGCGTCGTTGGCAAATGGCGGATATACGGGGTGTCATACTGCACCCGTAGCGATTTGGTGGGTCCAAACACTTCGATATGGGCATCGAACCGGAGTTGCTCGTCCACCCCTGTCTCGAGCACGGCCTGGAAATCGCCGTAATCGAATATCACGTGCAAGAAATTGCCCCCGCTCCATTGCGTCGCGGCGAGCACCCGTTGCGGAAAGCCAATCAGTTCACGCATCGCCGAGAGATCGTGACTATTCAGCCCGAGCAGCAGGCGGTAGGCGCGAACCAATTCCGGCGGCGCGTCGCCGATCGCCTCGCGGACGAGCCGTCGCGCCCGCTCCGCCCGATCGGCGGCCAATGCTTCAGGCAGATCGTTGGGACGGAGCACCGGGCTCGACTGGTCGATAATCAGCCGGTTCCGGCCGATGATGTCGCGCACGCGGACGTAATTGATTTTCTCGAATCGCTTGACCGCCTCGACCGCCTGAACAAACGCGGGCGCATAGCGGCGCATATACGCAACCATCACCCGTACGCCGGCCTCGTCGCGGGCGCGAGTGATCGCCTCGGCTTCGGAGCTCGCCAGGCACATCGGCTTCTCGACGAGCACATGCTTGCCCTGCCGCACGGCGGCAATCGTGCAATCAGCGTGATATTCATCGGCGGTGAGGATGATGACGGCGTCGAGATCAGCACGGGCGACGAGCTCGCGAAAGTCCGCATCGCGTGCCTCCGGTGGCACGCTGTAGCGCTCGCCCAGCGCCGCAAGCAACGTCGGCGACACGTCGCAGATCGCCGCTAGCTGATAGCGATCCGCCAAGCTTTCGAGGATAGGCAGGTGAATCACCTGCGCCACCTCGCCCAACCCGATGACCCCAACCCGCACCTGTTCCACATCGCCTCCCAACGTTCGAGCCTCCCTTTCTTTCGCGGCGTGCAATTGTGCCACCAAAAGCGATCGTGCTCAGCAACTCTCCATGCCGTTAGAGATCGCGTTCGGCGAACCAACCTCACGGGGGATTGGGTGGAGCGGGTTCGCCAACTCGCTGAGGATCCAAGAGCGACGACGGGACGACATAATGGGCGCGCACGCGGGCGCACGCGCCGCGCAGCTGAGGTGGCAAGCCAATGCCGTCTGCCAGCCACTCCATCTTGTGATGGTTTTGTCACCAACGGTTGCTGCCTTGAGTCGCTGCTTCCACGCCCGTTCGGCTATTCGAAGAGGGATGGCAGCGAGTCGCGCTTTTCGCGTGAAGCCATCGATCTCACGGATAAATACGAGGAGGCCGTCATGTTCACCCACAGAAAGACCGGAGCGGAAGCCCTAGTCGTCAATCACGATGGTCCAAACCACATGCAGCTCTTGGAAGAGGTCGTGATCCGCAGCGACTTTCCGCAGGGGTCCGGCGTAGTTCGTCTCTCCCCCGACCAGGCACTCTATGTGCATAGCCGGCTCTCAAACGTAACGATGGCGTTCATGCACGGACATCAGGAACCGGTGGAGCACCTGGGGATTACGCATCTACCCGATGATCACGAACACCATTTGAGCCGATGCGGAGCGAAGGTTTGGCCCATTGTCCGCAAGGATGACACCCGACCACCAGTTCTGCAGGAAGTCGTGATCGAGAGTGAGTACCCGAAGGGGCACGCGATCGTCCACCTCTCGCCTGAGCAAGTACGGTACATCTATGAGCGCCTGACACAGATCGCGTTCACCTACTTGCATGAGAACGCGTGGGGCGGCGAGGACGCGCGACTGCAATAAGTTGTAGGGACAGTAACGAATCTGATCGGCCGAGCTTCACCAAGAAGACGGCCCGACTGCCGGAGGTTTCCAAGGCGGCGCAAGCGAGTGGCTCGGGTTCGACAGCTCGAAGATTCGCGGCGGGGCCAGGGGCCGCGCTGAGACTTGGGCAGAAGCGCAACTAAGGGTGAGAAATCGTTAGGACAACCGGTCAGGGGAGCACGCGTCGGAGCAGTGAGAACGCTTCGTTGCTCCTGGCCAAAACGGCGTGGCATGCGCCGTGCAGCAGCGGCACCGGCGAGAGGTGCCGCCAGCGACCCTACTCGCTGCTGTAAGGCACCCGCCACGGCAAGCGACGAGAACGACGCGCATTTGTCCGCCACGACGAGCGAAGGGAGAATCGCGATGCTCTTTCTGTGCCAGTTCACCTGGTTTCCCGGCACGAGCCGCCAGGCCGTGGCCCAGCGCGTGGTCGCCCAGCACGAGGCCGGCGCCAATCACCCCGAGCGCATTCACGGCTGGTACAACCTGGCCGGGGGTGGGGCCGGGTTCCTGCTGGTCGACTATGACGATGCTACCGAGCTGACGGCCTTCTTGCAGCCCTACATGGACCTGATGAGCTTCGATGTGCGGGCGATTAC
>JBJMMD010000039.1:0-48272 GCA_045804965.1 Thermomicrobiales bacterium
GCAGCAGAACGTGCGGGATATGGTCGCCTCCGGGGCGCCGTGGCAGCTCGTGACCACGTTCAATGAATGGGGGGAAGGGACCGCCGTCGAGAGTGCGACCGAGTGGCAATCAGGATCCGGCTACGGCGCCTACCTCGACGCCCTGCATACCAACGGGCAGGGGGGCGCGGTGCCCACCGCCACGGCGGCCGCGGGTGGCGATCCCGTGCTGCTCGCCGCTGGCGATATTTCCTCGTGCGCATCGACTGGAGATGAGCAGACAGCGAAACTGCTCGACGCGCAGAGCGGCATAGTTGCCACCCTCGGCGACAACGCCTACGAGTCCGGCACGTCATCTGAGTTCGCCAATTGCTTTAATCCTAGTTGGGGCCAGTACAAAGCGCGGATCAAACCCGCCGTCGGCAACCACGAGTACGCCACCGCGGGCGCCAGCGGCTACTACGGCTATTTCGGAGCCGCAGCGGGTACTCCGAGCAAGGGCTATTACAGCTACGAGCTTGGGGCCTGGCACATCGTGGTGATCAACAGCAACTGTTCGCAGATTGGCGGCTGCAATGCCGGCTCACCGCAGGAGCAGTGGCTGCGGGCGGATCTGGCCGCCCATCCCGCCGCCTGCACCCTCGCCTATTGGCACCATCCGCGCTTCAGCTCCGGCGCCGAGCATGGCAACGACGGGGCCATGGCCCCGCTGTGGCAGGCGCTCTACGACCAGGGGGCGGAGCTGGTGCTCAGTGGCCATGACCACGACTACGAGCGCTTCGCGCCCCAGACGCCGAACGGGACCCTCGATCCCAGCTTCGGGATCCGCGAGTTCGTGGTCGGCACCGGCGGCAAGAGCCATTACCCGTTTGGCTCGGTGCAAGCCAACAGCCAAGTCCGCAACAACACGACCTACGGCATCCTCAAGCTGACCTTGCACGCGAGCGGCTACGACTGGCAGTTCCTGCCGGTGGCTGGTGGCTCATTCACCGATGCGGGCAGCGGCGCCTGTCACGGCGCGCCAACGGCCAGCGCCTGGCAGAATGCCAGGGTATCCCTCAGCCAAACGCGCGGCACAGTGAACTCCAGGGCGACGGCGATCGTCTCTGGTTTTCCGCCGGACCACACACTCTATGTGCGCTGGGACGGCACGTTGCTCGGGACCTTCTCCATCGACGGCGCTGGCGTGGCCATCGCCAGGTTCCGCATTCCGGCGGCGCCAAAGGGCATACATACGGTACGATTTTCCGCGACCGGAGTTGCAAAAGTCGTTGAGTACGAAGTCGTACCGCGGATCAAGCTGATTCCTCACACCGCCGCCCGTGGGCAGACAATTGATGTCTCGCTCCGCGGCTACGGCGCGCACGAAACGGTACGTATCCGTTGGAAGCGCGGATCATCCTGGATTCAGGTCACACAGGTCATGACATCGAGCACTGGCAGCGCGAACGTCAAGGTGAAAGTTCCGACATGGGCGACCGATGGCCAAGCCTCGGTGCGCGGCGATGGGTCGTTCGGTCGGGCCCAGACCAATGCGTTCGATGTCGTGGGCGGCTCCTAGGTCTTGGCAACTGACTACAGATCAAGGCCAGCGGCGGCGAAGACCGCCACTCTTTCGACAACCGCGGCCGACGAACTGCCAGTGACGGTCTTGGACATTGTCCTCATCGCGGAAGTCGGTCGTGACACCGCGGCTGTGGTTGCCGTCTAGCGGTTTGACGACGACCGGGTAACCGATGCGCGCAGCCGAGCGGACGGCCTCTTCGACCTCGCTCACAACTTCGCCTCGCAGCGAGGGAATTCCGAGGTCGCGGTGCAGCCAAGTTGTGATTTCCTTGTTGCTCGCCAGTTCAACCCCAATATTGGAGGTGGGCGAAGCGATCGTCGCCCAAATCCGCTGCTGATAGCATCCATGCCGCAACTGCACCAGCGACCGCTTTGGATCGAGCCGCAGCACCGGGATGCCGCGCCGCTCCGCCTCCTCGGTAATCGCGCACGTCGACGGTCCAAACGACAGTCGCTCCGCGAGCGGGAAAAGGTTGCCTTCGAGTTCGGTGCGAAGATTGAAGTCCGGCTCGCTATCGTAAATCAGATGGTTGAGGAGACGCCGCGCGATCCTAGCGGCTTCGAGTCCGACATCCTTTTGCCGGTACTCAAAGACTCCGTTATAGACGCAACGTTCTGGCGTTCCCCGGGTTTTCCCCGTGTCACCTGCGTCCCGGCCTGGTTCTACAACTCGAGCGCGACGAGTTCGAGAACGTGCCCCATCTACGTTCCGTCGCGCATGCGCTCGTTAAAAACCCGCCAGGGTGGCCGAGCGCGCACCCGTGGTCGTACAGCGACGGGAGCACTGCGACAGGTCAATCAACAAATTCTTCAATCTTGTTCGTCGACCGATCCTCAAACTCGCCGATGTCGACGGTCAGCAAAATCACCGGCATCCGGGCCCAGACGTTCGGAGCCCGATAGACCTTAGTCGCACTTATTTCGAGCATTGCGGTTGGTCCTTTGCGTTCCCCGGCCAGTTACGCGTAGTCAGCTGGCCACTAGGCCGTGTCTACATATTGATATTTCTCGCTGAGAGAGCGGCGCGATGCAGTTAGCCGGCGCTCATCGCCGTTTGTTCCTGCTTGAGGTGGAGAACCTCTCGCCGGTTGAGATCAAAGACGCGGCCGGGGGCGAGGATGTGGAGCGACGAACCAGTGATGGTGAGAATTTCACCGTCTTTGCGATCGTGGTAATCGGAATAGACGTTACGCCCGTCTACGACGGTGACGCTGTTTTCGCCTATAGCCTTTGCCGACCCATCAGCCTGGATCACCACCGCCGTATTCTCGTCGATGCCGAACGCCACCAAACCAGGATTGGCGGCGAACGTCACGAGCAAACGGCCTACCCGCCCACGGGTGCTGAAGTGCTGGTCGATGATCACGTCCTCGAGCAAGTCGAATCCAGCAACGAGTTCGACCATGCCCTTGTGCGGCGGCGCTTCGCTCATGCCATCCGACATCATGTGGGCGCCGAGGATCGAGGCGCCGGCGCTCGTGCCGGCGACGACTATCCCGTCCTTGTTGCGGTGCCTGGTCATATCTGCGGCGCGGGTGCCGACCATGAGGGCGCTCAATCGCGCCTGGTCGCCACCGGTGATGAAGATGCCGGACGCGGCTTCGAGCAACTCGACCATCTCGTCGCTGTTGGCGTCCTCACGTGATGCGATCTTCGCGATCTCCGCCGCCGCTCCCATCCGCGAAAAAGCCTCGACGTAGTCCTCGCCGGTGTCCGGTTCCGAGGAGGCGGTGGGGATGACGACGATCCGCGCCTCTGATTTGCCCGCCAAGTCGACGAACGTGCGCAGGACGGCGCCGTGTGGTGAGCGCTCCTCCGCGCCCCCGATCGGCATGACCGGTCCCTTACGGACTCGCTCCGCCATGACTGGCGAGACCATGTACTTCGCTTTGCCGTCGGTGCTCACCTATTGCGCCCTCCCAAGGTCTGTTGATCAATCCGAGGATCTGCTTACTGCCAAACCTACGCCCACAGGCTCGGCCACTGGCCCGTCTGAGGGGAACAGCGTCAGCAGCATCCCACTCAGGCGTGATCACGTCACAAGCGCCGTATGGTGCGATCCATTCCCGCTGCGTTCGTGCCATCGACTGCCGGTCGAAGGCCGAATCATGCGAACCCCTAAGGGCATAATCTGTGCCAACTTGCGACTGCCGCTACGGTTACACTTTCACCGCCCGCGCAATGGCCGCTGGAACCTGTTCTACCTAACCAACGGCGCTCAATCCGACAAACGTGACGTCGTCCTGAAACTGATCGGCGACATCGAGCGCGCGTTGGATCGCCAGTCGCGTTTTGCCAACGTCGCCGGAACTGGTTAAGGTGAGGAGTTGCGTCTCCCGGCGTGTGACCGAGCCAGCACTGTCCGTTCGTTCCCGCGCTCGGCCTACGGGCGAAGTCGATAGGCGCGGCACGCGAACCTGATCTTGCCGTGGTGGCAAGACGACTTGAGCGCTGGCGTTCGTCGCGGCGACCTCGCTTGTCGTAACTTAGATCTCTTACGTCGGTTGGGCTTAGTGGTGCTGAGCTTCGGGGATTCAGCTTCGCGGAGCAATCGCGCCAACGTGATGGAATTTCGGGCGGTTGACGTAGTTGACCAAATTTACGCGATACGACGTATTGTCCATGCATACCTCATCCGAGATGATGAGATTGAAATCTGCCCGCTGAACGTGAGCAGAGGTAAGCGGTTTTCGTTGATATCGGCAAGTTTGCTATTGAGTTTGTGAAGGAGCATGAGTTTGGCATCAGCCACTTTAGACGCAGGGGCGATTGAGATTCGCGGTCTCACCAAGAACTATGGCGAAGTCCGCGCACTCCAAGGGCTCGATCTCCACGTCCCATCTGGCAGCGTGTTCGGATTTCTCGGACCCAACGGGGCAGGCAAGACGACGGCCCTGAGCATTTTGGCGGGTCTTTCGCACTCGACCGGCGGTGAAGCCACGATTAGTGGTTTAGATGTCGAAGAGCAAGGCATGCAGGTCCGCCAGCGCATTGGTTTTCTGCGCCAAGACCCGAGGTTCTATACCTGGATGACGGGCCGCGAGACGCTGCAATTCACCGGCCGTTTCTTCGAGCACGACCATCGCGAAATCGACCGCCGCGCGAATGAGCTCCTCGATCTCGTCGATCTGTCCGGCGCGGCAAATCGGAAAATGGGAAGTTACTCCGGCGGCATGCGCCAACGACTCGGCGTCGCCCAGGCGCTGATGGGCAAGCCGGACGTATTGCTGCTCGACGAGCCGTCGTCCGCGCTCGATCCAGCGGGCCGCTACGAGGTGCTGCAGATCATGGAGCGGTTGCGAGGCAGCACCACCATCTTCTACTCCACCCACATCCTGCAAGATGTCGAACGGGTCGCGGACGAGGTCGCCATCATCAACAACGGAAAGCGCCTCCTCCAAGCGCCGATGCGCCAGCTCCTTTCCGGAGAGCAACTGGCCTTGTTGGTTGACGTCGAAGGGGACGCGAAGCCGCTCGTCGACGAGCTCAAATAGCAACCTTTTGCCTTAAATGTGACCACCAGCAATGGAGAAGGCGCCGACCGGCTCCGACTGCGGATCGAGGTTAGTGATCTCAATGCCGCCCGGCGCGCGGTTCCGGCCATGATCGTCCACTACGGCGTGTTGCTCGTCAGTTTCCAAACCGAACGGCAATCCCTCGAAGATGTCTTCCTTTCATTGACGCAAGGCCAAAGCGGCGATATTCACGCCTAAGAGGATGGAACAGCACATCATGGAAACAACACTCACGACCGCGTCACCAATGGCGATCCGCAGCGCGCCTCGCCTGCTTGCGGGTATGGGCAACATCTTCACCAAGGAACTTAAAGAGTGGTTCCGCACAAAGCGATTTTTGGTCACGACGATTCTGACGGCGCTGATGCTTGGCGCCGCTCCGGTAATCGTCTGGCTGAACAAGGGCGGGCTGCACGAAGGCCGGCTCGGCGGTGACGGCCGCACCTATCTCGATCTCCTCGATGCCTGGGTCGGGATCGGTCTTACGTTAGGTGCGTATCTGGTTGTCGTTCTAACCATGAACATCATTATCAAAGAGCAAGAAAGCGGCACCGCGCAGTGGCTCTTCACCAAACCCGCCTCTCGTGTTGGCTATGTCCTCGCCAAGTGGAGCGCCAATACCATCGCCGTCTACATCGCGTCGGTGCTCATTCCGAGCATTGTTTCGATCGGGCTGACTTATTACCTGTTCGATGTCACGAGTTGGAAGCGGATCGCCATTGGGACCTTGCTGATGGGTTTGGTCAGGTCGACGATTATCGCGTTCATCATCGTGCTGAGCGCTTTCTTCGGCTCAACCGCGCTCATCGGCGGCATCTGCTTTGGACTCAATTTCGTGCCGTTTCTGTTGCAACCGGTGTTGAGCGACAAGTGGATCGGATTGTTTCCAATCTGGACCGGCTCGTTCCTTTCCGACTATGTCCAGGGCGCTCCCATGAGCCAGTTCGACCGATGGGATTACGAGCCGATCTTCGTCTCAATCCTTATCATCCCCGTTTGTTTGGCTATCGCCAGCTGGCGGATGACGAGGAAGCAACTGCAATAGGCTCGGTTACACTACCTTGCGGCTTGCAATTAGCTCGTGAGGGTTGTCTCCCTGGATGCATTCAGCTGATCTGTTCTTGTTGGTCATGTTCGCGTCGGCGTTCGGCGCGGGCGCGATTGGCGCCTTAGTCGGTCTCGGTGGTGGGGTGTTGATCGTCCCCATCCTGACCATCGGATTCAATCTCGACATTCGCTTGGCGATCGGCGCGAGCATCGTCTCCGTGATCGCGACCTCCAGCGGGGCAGGGGCGGCGTTAGTCCGCGACCGGCTGACCAATGTCCGGATTGCAACGCTTCTTCAGGTGGCGACCGTGTGCGGCGCGATTGGCGGCGCGATTATCGCGCCGCACATCGGCACGCGCCTGCTCTTTTTCCTCTTCGGCGGCATCCTCCTCTTTTCCGCGATGCCGATGATCCGCAAGGTTTCGCAAGACGTCCCCACGGGTCTGGTCAACGACAAATGGGCGGAGAAATTTCGGCTCGCGAACAGCTATCCCGACCGGCAGCGCGGAGCCGAGATCTCGTATGCCGTGACTGGCGTCCCCCTTGGCTTCAGCTTGATGTTCGTCGCGGGCATCGTCTCTGGACTGCTTGGCATCGGCTCAGGCGCGCTCAAGGTGCTGGCCATGGACACCGGTATGAAACTACCGATCAAAGTGTCGAGCGCAACCAGTAATTTCATGATTGGCGTTACCGCCGCCGCGAGCGCGGGCATCTACTTCTGGCGGGGTGAAGTCTTGCCATTTGTCGCGGCCCCAGTCGCGCTCGGCGTGTTGGCGGGCTCAATCCTCGGCGCCCACATGCTCGTGCGGTTTCGAAGCGGAACGATCCGCGTCGCCTTCACGATCATGCTCATCGGCGTCGCGATCGAGATGCTGCTGCGCGGATTCGGAATCGCGTGATGGCAATCAAACAAGAGGCGATTCCGCCGCAAACCGTGTTTCAAGCGTCGACGACCGAACGGCAGATGGCCCACCTGATCGGGCGCACTCTCCGCTTCGGCGTCTTCACCTCCGCCGCCCTCATTGTGCTCGGTTTGGCGATGTATTTCGCCACTGACAAGGGACCGCATACTGTCGACGACGCGCTCGGCAAAACGCACGAAATCGCCCAGGTCCGTCCGTCCACCATCGTCGATGGTCTCCGCGGCACCTCACCAGAATCCTTCATCCAGCTCGGCATTCTTGTCTTGATCTTGACACCGGTCGTCCGCGTCGCGATGACTGCCTGGCTCTTCGCCCGCCAGCGCGATTGGACGTTCGTCACCCTCGCCGCGATCGTGTTGGTCATCTTGCTGCTGGGATTGCTCGGGATCGGGGCATAGACAGCTTTTGGCGACTGCGATCTTGGCTCAGTCGGCTGGTGACGACTCTAATAACTTTCTAATACGTAAGTGCTCGATTCTTACGCGCCATTAACCACGCACCGGGCAAACTGGCCGATTCTTGGTTCCGCCTCGGCCTCGCCTCGGCGGACTAATTGTTGTGCGCTCCTAATGGGAGCGCGGCTGGTAAAGCGCCGATTGGGACCAATCATTGACGGATTCTTCTGACAAGCGCGAGCGTAACGAAACGACGCGAGCAGCCAATCCCGAAACGACCGTAGCGCCTGCCGACGACGAACCTTCCGAATCCTTTTCCATCTACCACGACCGCCCGGAAGAGGTTCGAGGACGACTGCCGGGCAATCACTTTATGCGGGTTGGACGCCAATCTGTTGGCCGCACGCCGGTTGAGGGCGACTATCAGGTCGTCTCCGGCGAGAACTTGCCGACCCCGGATGGCGCCACCCGGCAGGTTGCTGCCCGCCTCAAGCGCGTGCTCATCGGCCGCCCGATCGCCAGTGCCCGCGAACACGCAGAGCGTGTCGGCGTCATCACCGGGTTGGCGCTTTTCGCTTCGGACAACATCTCCTCCTCGGCCTACGCGACCGAAGAGATCATGCGCGTCCTGATCCTCGCCGGCGTTGGCGCGCTATCTTCGACGCTGCCGATCACTTTCGTCATCGTCGCCGTATTGGCGATCGTCGTCACGAGCTACCAGCAAGTTATCCGTGCCTACCCGACCGGTGGCGGCTCGTATATCGTCGCCAATGACAACCTCGGTCCACTGCCGGGACTGGTCACCGCCGCCGCGCTCCTGGTCGATTACGTCTTGACTGTCGCGGTTTCAATCGCCGCCGGAGTCGCCGCGCTCACGTCGGTATTCCCCGAACTCTTCGCTCATCGCGTGGCGATTGGCGTTGGTTTCGTGATGCTGCTCTGTCTCGGCAATTTGCGGGGGATCCGCGAAAGCGGCGTCATCTTCGCAGCGCCAACCTACATCTATCTCTTCGCCATATTTGGGCTCCTGGCGTTTGGGTTCCTGCGCTACGCGACGGGGCACTTCCCGAGCTACACCGCCCCGCCCGCCTGGGAGGCCGCGGCCGGCTCGCAATCCCTTGGGCTGTTGCTCATCCTTCGCGCGTTCTCCTCTGGTTCAGTGGCGCTGACCGGGACCGAGGCGGTCTCAAATGGAGTGCCGGCGTTCAAGCCGCCTGAGGCGAAACATGCCCAGACGGTGCTCATTCTCATGGGCTCGTTTTTTGCCAGCATCTTCCTCGGTATCAGCTTCCTCGCCGGTCATCTCGGCATCCTACCCGATCCCACCGAGCAAGAAACGGTGATTAGCCAGCTCGCGCGCGTGCTGGTCGGACACGGTCCATACCTGTATCTTGTGCAGCTTTCGACAGCATTGCTGCTCGTCCTCGCCGCCAACACCGCTTTCAACGGCTTTCCGCGGCTCGCCAGCATCCTCGCCCGCGACCGGTTTCTGCCACGTCTGTTCGCCTTCCGTGGCGACCGGCTGGCATTCACCGCCGGGATCGCGCTGCTCGGCATGCTGGCGACGCTGCTCATCATCGCCTTTCATGGCAGCGTCACAAAACTGATTCCGCTTTATACGGTGGGCGTCTTCGTCGCCTTCACGCTGAGCCAAACTGGGATGGTCGTCCACTGGCGGCGGTTGAAAATGGAGGAGCCGCGCTGGCGGCTGCGCGCGACGATCAACGGCATCGGCGCGGTAACCACCGGGGTCGTCGCGATCGAAGTCGCGGTTTCTAAGTTCCTGTTGGGCGCGTGGATGGTGCTCGTGCTCGTGCCCATTCTGATCGCCATGATGTGGGGCATCGGCCAGCATTACCGCCGCCTCGTCGGCATGCAACGACCGGAAACGCCGCTTGATTACACGCAGGTGCGCCTGCGGCCGATCGTTCCGATTGCAGAGCTGAACATCCCGGCGCGGCAGGCGCTGGCGTTCGCCCGCGCTGTCGCGCCCGACGAGAACATTACCCTTGTCCACGTAACCGATGACCTGCTTGCCGCTGAGCTCCTACGCGAGAAGTGGGAGCAATGGCCGCATGGCAACACCCATCTCGTCGTCATCGAGTCGCCCTACCGAACTCTGGGCGGTCCACTCTTGCACTATATCGACGAGGTGACCAAGGCCTATTCGCGCGACACGATCATGGTCATCCTGCCTGAATTTGTACCCGGCCGCTGGTGGGAACACTTGCTGCACAACCAAACGGCGTTGCGCCTCAAAGCTGCGCTCCTCTTCCACCCTGGCGTCATCGTCGCCAACGTCCCCTACCACGTAGCTCGCGAGACGTCGGTGTGATGTTCTGAGAACAACCATCGAGTCCATCTCGATTCGTCGGGGCGCACGACTGTGCGCCTAATGAATGAATCCCCCACTGCTGGCCGTCGGAACGGCTTAGCGAGACTGACGAGCGGTTTCTCGTTCAACGCGCGCCTCGGCTCTCACCTCGGCCAAGGCTTTGGCAACCTCGCGCTCTATCTCTTCTGGCGGCCCACCTTTGAAAGCAGCGCCGATATCGTCCAGGATCTCAAAGCCTTCTTCTCTCTCCGCGCCCCGCTTTTCCAAGCGCTCGAGGCGTTTCGTCGAAACGAGCGCGGCAGCGAAAGCATCGCCTTTCTTGACGACGATGCATGCGATGTGGCGAAAGACGCGGTTAGGCAACTCGCTCAATTGTGGCCGGGCTTCGGTGAATCTGAGAGTCTCGGTTGGCGGCGGATATCTGGACGTGAGCGGCTCCTTCGAAGATGCGGCACGTTAAACATAAGGACGTAACCTCCTGCGACATGATTCGCATGCGTGCGTTGTTCCGTTTCCGCCCCCATGTTAGCCTCTGTGTACGTACAATCGGTACTCCCGGGTTGGCCCGTCGTCTAGGTACGAGGTGGTCGCCGATCATGACCTCCTTCTAATTCCATTCGATGGCGCAGAGCGCGAATCTGATCCCCAGCGACTGAACCCCGCCGGCCCACGCCCAATTTCGACCCGCCGCAGGGAACCAGTCGCACGAGAAGGGGATTCAAACGATGCTACGTCGATCGATGTTGTTGGCAACCCTCGTCCTGACGCTAGGTTTCACCAGTCTGACCGCAGCCGCACCTGCCCCGGGAACGCGCCTCCAATCCTCACTTCGCGCCGATGCATCCAGTTATTGCATGGACGCAGAGGAGCAGGCATTCCTTCCGCTCATTAACAGCTACCGAGCACAAAATGGAATCGCGCCGCTCGTCGCCGTCCAGAGCTTAGGGGCGGCCGCCGACTACCATAGTACCGACATGGCTACTCACAACTACTTCGACCACATACTCTTTGACGGCACGTCGTGGAGCCAGAATATGACCGCCTTTGGCTACCCCACCGGCGGTTGGCGAGGGGAGAATATCGCCGCCGGTTACGTCACTGCTCAAGACGTCTTCGCCGGCTGGAAAGCGTCTACCTCACACAATGCGACGATGCTTGACCCCACCGCCAAGGCGATCGGGATGGGTCGTGCCTATGGCGCGAACTCAACTTACGGGTGGTACTGGACGACCGACTTCGGCGACATGATCACCGGCCCCGCGGCGCTTTGCGGAGGTGGTCCAGTTCCGACCGCAACCAACACGCCCGCGCCGACAAACACCCCAATCCCGCAGCCTACGGCAACACAGGCACCTCCGCCGACCTCGACGCCGGTGCCGGTCGTCGCCGTCTACGTCGCCGGTCTCTCTGGCCAGGCGACGGCCAAAGGAAAATCGACGACGATCTCGGTCAATGTGGCCGTCAATGACACCAATGGGAGGGCGGTTAGCGGCGCCGGCGTGACGCTGGTCATGGCTGCCCCAGACGGAACGTCGCAAACCCTGGCGGTGACAACGAATCGTCGGGGACAAGCCTCGGTCTCGATGAAGGCAACGCACGGGTCGGGCAGATATGTCGCAAGCGTGACGAACGTCGCCGCCGGTGGCGCCCCTTATGATCCCAGCCGCAACGCCGCGAGCAGCGTCGTCATCATGGCGCCGTAAGAGTCGGTCCAGAGTCACTGGGCTGCATGAATGCAAATGAGAGCGGCGGCCTATTCGGCCGCCGCTCTTCGTCATTGCGTTTTCGCGCTGAAGATCTGGCGTTCTCCTTCCAGCGCCTACGCGGTCGGGCAGCGCTGCTCGTTCTTAGTGTTCGCTGCGGCGAGCAACGATGCGTTGGTGGCCGCCAAGCTCGCGTCACCACTAGCGATAGGATCGTGGACCAGGTGATAGACCTGGGCAACCGAATACTGATAGTTGATGCCCGAACCCGCGCTCAGGAGCCCAGCCGCGCCATGCCGCGCTAGGGCATTGAACCCACCGCCACCGAGGTTGATCGCCCCGGAGATCGTCAGGTTCGGAGTCAGTCCGGCCGCCGTCATCTGAGCGGACGTGAGGTCGAACACGTTCGCGAAGAGCTGACTGGCATAAGGAGCGTCCGGGGTGGGGCTCACGCCGTTCAGGGCCGATTGAATGGCCAGCACCAGGGGATCGCTCGGGTCGTTGTACGCCGGCAAGCCCTGCTTCTTCCAGAAGCCGGGAGTGCAGCCTTCTGCGACGGGCACTTCCGTTGCCGAGGCAACCGTTGGCGTAATGGTCGGCGTATCCGTCGGCGTAGCCGTATTAGTCGGCGTATCCGTCGGTGTATTGGTCGGCGTGTCAGTTGGGGTATTGGTGGGCGTATTGGTCGGGGTGTCTGTCGGCGTCGACGTATTCGTCGGCGTCGGGGTCGGTGTCGCCGGGCACGGACCCGTGTGAGAGGACGAAGTTGCCGCTCCAATTGCCGTTGATCACCGCCGTTGCCGAGGTGACCGTCGAGTCGAGATTCAACGTGGTCACGTAGTGCGCCGTCTTGTTGTTGACAGGAGTCAGCGGCACGTCCGCCGACTGTCCATTGGCCCATGTGACGTGGATTGTGGCCGGGGCCTGTTGCGAGTTGTTGAGCCCGTTGATGATGAAGTGCCACTCCTGGGCACTGTTGCCGTCGTTACAGCCGTTGAACCCTGCAAGATTGGTCGCCGAGATCGTCCCTGCCGCCGTAGTCTGCTTGGGGGAGTCCAGCGGGAGGACGAGCGCGGTAAACAGCAGCAGGAGGGGAACGATGACGAACAGTGCCCGTCGTATAGTGCGGGGAGCCATAACAACCCTTTCTCTTATGAGTCGCGCACAGGGCCGACTGGCGCTCTGCTGGTCGAAATATTCCTAAGCGTCGAGTTCGGTTTCTAAACTGGTCGTTCGCCGATGTCCTACGATTGGTCCAAGACCGGCCGGGCCGCACGCGGAGACACCAACTGCGCTGCGGGCACAAGCAGTTGCCGCCACGCTAGATCGAGGCTCCCTCGTACCTTGAGGCCAGGCTCCTCATCGGTACAAACCAACCGTTCGTACCAGTACTTTGCGGCTAGTCCCGGCGATTGAGCAATTATTTAATGATGCATTGGCCATTCTTCCCGGCACCCCGAGCGTTGTGGCGGTCCACCGTGTTGCTTCTGCTCCGCCAAGCTGAACGGTGTCGCTCAGGGTCCACGCGCCGACTCCGGAGAGTGGGACCAGCCTCAAGATGTCCTCTTGCCGTCTGCTGAGCGTCATGTCGGCGCGACAAAACCCGGCCGGCTCGACATGGCCCGGTTTCCTTGATCCATTCCGACTAAAAAGGTAGAATATCAATCGGTAACGAGACTCATTCCTAACTAGGCCGACGCTGTCGTCGGCTGACGGGGCAGGAACCCATATGGTCGCGATCACGGGCGAATACCGGCACACAACGCAACGCGCCACGATCCTGCAGGCGGTGAAGGAGGCCGAGGGCCACTTGACCGCGGGCGAGATTTTCGAGCGCGTGCGCCGGCGCGACCCAAAGATCGCCTACGGCACTGTTTACCGGTCGCTGCATCTGCTTGCCGAGCGCGGCTTGATCCAGGAACTGACCTTCGCGGATCAGGCCAGCCGCTACGATGGGCGGGTTGACCGCCATGACCATGTCTACTGCACGACCTGCGGCTCGTTGGCCGATGTCGATGTCCCGGTCGCGCTGATGGCGCGCCACGTCGCGGAGGAGCGAAGCGGCTTCACGGTCACCGGTCATCACACGGTGTTCATCGGCATGTGTCCAAAGTGCCGGCAGCGTGCGGCCGGTCGCTAGGTTGCCCTCGTTCCTGAGTTTTGCTTGTTCAGTGTGCGCATGGGCGTGCACCGCACTTATCGGTTGACAGCCTAGCTGGCGACCGCGCACGAGGAGGAAACGGACGGTCTCATGTCTGATGCGCCAATGTTTGAGATCGAGAATTTGCACGTCTCTATTGAGGACAAAGAGATCCTCAAGGGCGTCGACCTCAAAATCAACAAGGGTGAGATTCACGCGCTGATGGGTCCGAACGGATCCGGCAAGAGCACGCTTGCCTATGTCATCGCCGGTCATCCTTCCTACGAAGTGACGGAAGGATCGATCCGCTATTTCGGCGAAGACATCCTTGAGATGGATCCGGATTTGCGGGCGCGCAAGGGCGTTTTCCTTGCCTTCCAATACCCGACGGTCATCCCGGGCGTTTCGATGGCGAACTTCCTTCGGATGGCGGTCACCAACGTCCGTAGCGCTCGCGTCGACGAGAACGGCGGCGCAACGAAGATGGCTCCGCGCGAGTTCCGGCGTCTGATGAAAGAGAAGATGCAGCTCCTGAAGATGGACGACTCGTTCGCCACCCGTTACCTCAACGAAGGATTCTCGGGCGGTGAGAAGAAGCGAGCTGAGATCCTACAGATGGCGCTGCTCGAGCCGACGATGGCGATTCTCGACGAGACCGACTCCGGTCTTGACATCGACGCGTTGCGCGTCGTTTCGGAGGGCGTGAACGCGCTGGCCGGCCCCGAGATGGGCGTCCTCCTGATCACGCACTATCAGCGGCTGCTGAATTACATCCAGCCGCATTTTGTCCACATCATGATGGATGGCCGGATTGTCGAAGAAGGCGGTCCGGAGCTGGCCCACGAGCTGGAAGCGAAGGGCTATGTAGAGATGCGCGCGCAACACGTCGCCGCCGAGTAGGAGCCGGGAACGACCGGCGGTCGGGACGAACGTCCATACCGCGATCTCGCACCGAACCTGACCGCACGAAACGTTGCTGAGTAACTACAAGAAGGAGCACACAATGGTTGCAACACCAAAGCCGCAAGTTGATATTGGCGATTACCAGTACGGATTCCGCGACGAGGAAGACTACGTCTTCAAGAGCAAGCGCGGGCTCAGCAAGGAGGTCGTCGAAGAGATCTCCTCGATGAAGGATGAGCCCGACTGGATGCGGGATTTCCGCCTCAAGGCCTACGACCACTTTGTCAAGCGGCCGATGCCGAACTGGGGCGGCGATCTCAGCGACATCGACTTCAACGACATCTTCTATTACATCCGGCCGTCCGAAAAGCAGGGCAAGAACTGGGACGAGGTGCCGAGTTACATCAAGGACACCTTTGAGAAATTGGGCATCCCCGAGGCGGAGCGTAAGTTCCTCGCCGGCGTGGGCGCTCAATACGAATCAGAGATGATCTACCACTCCCTGAACGAGGATCTCAAGGCCAAGGGAGTGCTCTTCCTCGACACCGACACCGCGGTCCGCGAGCACCCGGATCTGGTCAAGCAGTATTTCGGCACGATCATTCCCGCCAACGACAACAAGTTCGCCGCGCTGAACAGCGCCGTCTGGTCGGGCGGCTCGTTCATCTATGTGCCCGAGAACGTCAAGATCGAGATTCCGCTGCAAGCCTATTTCCGGATCAACGCCGAGAACATGGGTCAGTTCGAGCGGACGCTGATCATTTGCGCCCCGGGCAGCTACGTCCACTATGTCGAGGGCTGCACCGCGCCGACTTACACCACCAACAGCTTGCACTCGGCAGTGGTCGAGATCATCGTCCAGGAAGGCGCGCGCTGCCGCTACACGACGATCCAGAACTGGTCGAAGAATGTCTACAATCTGGTCACCAAGCGGGCCGCGGCCTACAAGGACGCGACGATGGAGTGGGTTGACGGCAACCTCGGCAGCAAGCTGACGATGAAGTATCCAGCGGTCTGGATGATGGAGCCGGGCGCGCGCGGCGAGATTCTCTCGGTCGCGTTCTCCGGCGACGGTCAGCATCAGGACGCCGGCGGCAAAGTCGTGCACGCTGCACCGCACACGTCCTCGCAGATCATCTCGAAGTCGATCTCGAAGGGCACGGGCCGCAGCTCGTACCGCGGTCTGGTCAAGGTTTATAAGGGCGCCGAGGACGTCAAGAGCAACGTCGTCTGCGACGCGCTGCTGCTCGACGAAACGAGCCGGACCGATACCTACCCGTACATGGAGATCGAGGAAGAGAAGGTTTCGGTCGGCCACGAAGCGACTGTCTCCAAGGTGGCGGAAGAGCAGATCTTCTACCTCCAGAGCCGCGGCCTTTCGGAGTCTGAAGCGATGAGCATGATCGTCAACGGCTTCATCGAGCCGATTGCCAAGGAGCTACCGCTTGAGTATGCCGTCGAGCTCAACCGCTTGATCCAGCTTGAGATGGAAGGCTCGGTGGGGTAACGACGCGTGACGGACGGAGCGAGACCAGTTCGATTGCGCTTAACCTGCTTGAATCCGCCTATTGACCGATTCAGCAATGGCGCAACCGAGTTTGGGCTTCAGGACAAGAAGCAGGCGCTCGCTCCTGGCGTCGAGAATATCGATGGCAAAGTCCATTACGACTTGACGATTGAAGCAACGCGGAGTGATGGCTCGCCATCGGTTCGGTTTCGCGGACCGTATGTTCACGGTACGCCGAGCGCCCCGTTTCTCTACCTGAGTTTGCGTCAAATCGGCGCGGCTTCGAACGAGTGGATCAAGCGCGTGAAGGTTCCGTTGACTGGTATCGACTGGACGATGGTTGAAGACACCAGCGAACCAGTTTCGGACTATCTCACGGCGACTGTGAGCGGACACAGGAGCGGAACCGTCCCGCTGCTTGAAGGCGGATGGCAACGCGTCAAGAACCTGATCGAGTGATAGACATGAGGAGTCCATGGACGCGACGATGACCAAAGCGAATGCCTTGACCGGCTTTTCGCGCGAAGCTGTGGAGGAGCTTTCCCGCTCCAAGGGGGAACCGACCTGGGTTCTCGAGGCTCGCCTCGCAGCGTTTGACACTTTTGCACAGCTACCATTTCCGCAACGAACCGACGAGGAATGGCGGCGGACCGACCTCCGCGGTCTCAAGCTCGACCGTCTTGCGCCCTTCGCGGGAATCAACGGACGAGTGGAATCGCTCGACGGTCTGCTTGGCGCAGTCGAAGATGGCGGCGTCAGCAACGAGAGCGAGCGCGCCGGTGTCGTCGTCCAGCGTGACGCCTCGACGGTCTATGTGGAAGCAAACGACGACTTTGTTGCCCAGGGTGTGATCTATACCGATCTCGACACGGCGGTGCGCGAGCATCCCGAGCTGGTCAAGCGCTATTTCATGACCGAGGCGGTACCGGCCACGCTCGGCAAGTTCGAGGCGTTGCACGCGGCCTTCTGGCAGGGCGGCACGTTCCTCTACGTTCCCAAGAACGTCTCCGTCGAACTGCCGTTCCGCTCGTTCGCGCTTGGCCAGGAGCCGCACACGGCTATCTTTTCCCACACGCTCGTCGTGCTGGAGGAAGGCGCGGAGGCGTTCTTTGTCGACGCCTATCGCTCGCCAACCCAAGAGCAGCAAGGTTTCGCCTCGGGCGTGGTCGAACTGATCCAGGGCGAGGACAGCAAACTCCGCTACGTGCAAGTCCAGGATTGGGGCCGTCACGTCTGGAACTTCATGACCGAGCGGGCAATTGTTGCCAGGAGCGCGACCCTGAACTCGCTGCACGTCACGCTTGGCTCGAAATTCACCAAGAACTCTATCGGTTCGCACATGCGTGGCCCGGACTCGCTGGCCGAGATGCTCGGTATCTTCTTCGCCGATGGCGATCAGTTCTTCGACCATCACACGTGGCAACTGCATGAGTCGCCTTACGCGACGAGCGATCTCGAATTCAAGGGAGCACTCAAGGACAGCGCGCGGTCGGTCTACTCGGGTCTGATCAAAGTTTCTGAGGGCGCCCAGAAAACCGACGCTTATCAGCAGAACCGGAATCTGGTGCTCAGCCGACAGGCACGGGCCGATAGCATCCCGAACCTGGAGATTGGCGCGAATGACGTTCGCTGCACGCACGGGGCAACGGTCTCGCAAGTCGTGCCCGAGCACATCTTCTACCTGCAAGCTCGCGGTATTCCGTACACTGAAGCGCAGAAGCTGATCGTCGAAGGATTCTTCCGCCCGGTGATCGACCGCATTCCGGTCGAGGAAATCCAAGGATTCCTCGAAGGCGCGATCGCCCGAAAGGTCGGGATGTAGCTCAGCATTGCCCGGGGCTACGGACAGCCCTGAGGTTACAACCCCGGGCGAATCGAGGATTACGACGATGGCGACACCAATCACCAGACCAGCAACACCGCTCGACGCGGAGGCGATTCGCGCCGACTTCCCGCTGCTCAATCAGCCCGTCACCGATAGCGGGCAGCGCCTCGTATTCCTCGATAGCGGCGCCAGCTCGCAGAAGCCGAACGTTGTCATCGACGCCCTCGACGACTACTACCGGCGCTACAACGCCAACATCCATCGCGGCGTCTACCAAATTTCTGAGCTGGCTACGAGCCGCTACGAAGAGGCGCGTCATCTCGTCGCCGATTTCATCAACGCCGCCTCGCCGCGCGAAATCGTCTTCGTCCGCAACACGACTGAAGGCATCAATCTCGTCGCCCAGAGCTGGGGCCGCAGGAACATCAAGGCTGGCGACCTGATTCTCGTCAGCCTCCTCGAGCACCACTCGAACCTGCTGCCCTGGCAAATCGTGGCCGAGGAAAAGGGAGCCAATATCGCGGCGATCCCCCTAACCTCCGATCAGCGCCTCGACATGGATGCGTTTGACGATCTGCTCAAGCTCGAGCCGAAGGTCGTCGCGATCGCCCACGTCTCCAATGGCGTCGGCACCATCACCGACGTCGCCACGATCGCCCGCAAAGCGCACGATGTCGGAGCGGTTGTCGTGGTCGACAGCGCCCAGGGCGTGCCGCATCTGCCGGTCGATGTGCAGGCGCTTGACTGCGACTTCCTCGCCTTTTCCGGGCATAAGGCGCTCGCGCCGATGGGCTCGGGCGCGCTCTACGGCAAGCTCGCGCTGCTCGACGCGATGCCGCCCTTCATGGCCGGCGGCGGAATGATCAAGAAGGTCGAGATTGAGCGCTCGACCTATGCGGACGTCCCCGCCCGGTTCGAAGCAGGCACCCCCGCGGTCGGCGAGGCGATCGGGCTCGGCGTCGCGGCGACCTACCTGAGCGAGATCGGCATGGATCGCGTGCGCGCGCATGAGGTCGCCCTACTTGAATACGCCCTGCCACGCTTGACCGAGGTGCCAGGCATCGCGATCTACGGTCCGGAGCGGGTCAAAGACCGCAGCGGCGTGATCGCCTTCACCCTCGGCGATATCCACCCGCACGACGTCTCGGCCATTCTCGACGGCGAAAACGTCGCGGTTCGCGCCGGCCATCATTGCAACCAACCGTTGATGCGCGAACTTGGCCTCATCGCCACGACCCGCGCCAGCTTTTCGGTGTACAACACCTTCGACGACGTCGATCGCTTGACCGCCGGTCTGCACAAAGCGAATCAGATCTTCAAGTTGGAATGACAGCAATGGTTGACAGCCTCTATCGCGACATCATCCTCGATCACTACCGCAACCCGCGCAATCGCGGCACGCTCGATCCCGCCGACTACAGCTACGAGGACGTCAATCCTCTCTGTGGCGACGAAATCCGGATCGACGTGCGCGTCGCCGACGACAAAGTGACTGAGATCAAGTTCTCCGGCCGCGGCTGCGCGATCAGCCAGGCATCGACGTCGATGCTGACGGAGATGGTCGAGGGTTTGCCGCTCGACGAGGTGAAGGCGCTAACCAAGGATGACCTGCTCGAAGAGCTCGCCATCCCGGTCAGCCCGGCCCGGATGAAATGCGCGCTGCTCGGTCTGAAGGTCTTGAAAGCCGGTCTATACGGGATCGATCACCTCGACGAAGGCCTGAAATAGAAGCGTCCCTATCGTCGTTCCGAGCCGCGTCGACGGTCCGGGCCTCAAAGGCCCGGGCTACGACCGACGAAGCCCTTCTAGGGCTGACGAGCGGATATGCGCGATCTTCTCCTTCATCATTTCGTACGCTTTTCCGCCGCCTTCTCGAGCGCTTACCCCAACTCGTCATTCTGAGCGCTCTCCCATTGTCATTCTGAGCGCCCCCACCCGTCATTCTGAGCGCAGCGAAGAATCTCGCTCGTCTGAGACGCATCGGTGGGCAGAGACGGATTCCTCGACAAGCTCGGAATGACGATTGAGACTTCGGTCAGAATGTCGGGATCACGCGCGTTTGGAGTATCAATGTCGGAAACGTTTTACACGGTCGCCCGTGTGGGCGATCTCGCCCCGGGCGAAATGAAATATGTGGAAGTAGGCCCGGACGAAGAACCGATCTGCTTAATTAATCTCGAAGGCGAGTTCTACGCCCTCTACGATTGTTGCACCCACGAAGAAGCATCGCTTTCCGATGGCGAGATCATCGGCGACGAAATCGAATGTCCCCTCCACGGCGGCGCCTATGAAATCCGCACCGGCCAACCAGTCTCTTTCCCCGTCGTCGTCCCCGCCCAAACCTATCGCGTGCGCGTCCTGGGTGACGAAGTGCAAGTTTCGCTGAATGGGGAGTGACCCATTCGTGGTGGAAATAAACGCATCGCTTGTGCGCCGGTTGATCGCTGCGCAGTTTCCGCAATGGGCAAACCTTCCGATCAAGCCGGTTACATTCGACGGGTGGGACAACAGAACCTTTCATCTCGGCGCGGAGATGACGGTGCGCCTACCGAGCGCCGAGGGGTACGCCGCACAGGTGGAAAAGGAACACCGGTGGTTGCCGAGACTTGCGCCGCTTCTCCCTCTACCGATCCCTGTCCCATTAGCGATGGGGGTTCCCGCCCACGGTTATCCCTGGAATTGGTCGGTCTACCGATGGCTCGACGGCGAGACTGCGTCTAACGTGCATATCGCCAATCTCCGCCAATTTGCGACCACGCTGGCTGAATTCCTCGCCGCCCTGCAGCGGATTGATCCCACCGGTGGGCCACCGCCTGGAGCGCACAACTTTTTCCGCGGCGCGCCGTTGACCGTCTATGAAGGTGAAGCCCGGCAAGCGATCGCAGCCCTCGACGGCAAGATTGACACCAGCGCTGTAACCGACGTGCTGGAGTCTGCCCTCGCGGCAACATGGCACGGCGCACCCGTCTGGTTCCACGGAGACGTGGCCGCAGGAAACCTGCTGGTCAAGGAAGGCCGGTTGCGCGCCGTCATTGACTTCGGGACGTCCGGCGTGGGCGATCCCGCATGCGATTTGGCGATTGCGTGGACACTCTTCGCAGGGGAGAGCCGGGAGGCGTTCCGCTCAGCCCTTCCGCTCGACGGGGCGACCTGGGCGCGAGGGCGTGGCTGGACCTTGTGGAAGGCGCTGATTGTCTATGCCGGACTCCCAGGCACCAACACGCTGGAAATCGACAAATCCCGTCGCGTCATTAACGAAGTGCTCGCCGATCACAACCGCTTCGCATGACGGGACTGCAATTGTCATAATCGCTGACCATATTTGGGGGAAAGCCGATACGACGGATCGGCGGGATTCGTCTGTTAGGGGCGTGTGGCGCACGCGCCTACGAGATTATCTTCGACCGCGCGCCGGATCGAATGGCAGTCTGCCTACCCCACTGCCACGTCGAATAACCGGCCCAGGCCGAACGTGACGGCGGCGGCGGCTAATCCAAACAACACCTGGCGGCCGCCGGAGATGAAGGCGTTGCGGCCGGTGATGATGGTGATGCCGGCGCCGATGGCGAAGAGGGCGATGGCGCTAAAGATGATGCTGGCGACGATGGCGGCGTTGCCGCCGCCGACGAAGTAGGGCAGGACCGGGAAAATCGCGCCGATGGAGAAGAGGATGAAGGATGAGATGGCGGCCGTCCAGGGCGAGCCGCCGAGCTCTTTGGGATCGACCCCTAGCTCTTCGCGGACGATTGTGTTCAACGCGGTGGTCTTGTCTTGCATGAGCGTGTCGGCAAGCTCCAAGGCGCGGTTCTTGGGCAGACCCTTGGCCTCGTAGATCAGCGCCATCTCGTCCCGCTCTTCGTCGGGAAGCGTTTCGAGCTCCTGTTCCTCGAGTCCGATTTGGTGCTCATACAGCTCGCGCGCGCTTTGGACCGATATCCACTCGCCCATCGCCATTGAGAGCGAGCCGGCGAGGAGTCCGGCTACGCCGGTGATCAAAATGTTCTTCGCACTCAGACTCGCCCCGGCGACGCCCATGACCAGACTCAAATTCGAGACCAAGCCATCGTTCGCGCCGAGGACCGCGGCTCGGAGGGCGTTGCCGCCGGTAGCAAAGTGGCGGCCTTCAAGCTGGGCGACTTCCGGACCTTCGAGACCGACAACACCTGATCCGCTAATCGCGCGAAACAGCCGCTCGTGCGATCGTTCATCGGCCGGCATCCCGGCTTCGACCGCCTCGGCTTGCCCCAAATATCGATTTCGATCGGCCGATTCGTGGGCGGTGACGGTCGGGAGGATCAGCGACGGGCCGAATCGCCGCGCCAGAGCCATCAGGAACCGTGTCCGCCAGCCCGGCTCAGCGGGGAGTTCATCAATTCCAGCGTCGGCCAGCTTCTCCCGCCAAATGGCGCCATGCCGCTCTTCGGATTCCGCCAATCGCCGGTAGACCTCAGCCAGCGATTCCGACGACTCGACATCCGCCAGGGTCCGATAGAGCGCCGCGCCATCGATCTCCGCCTGCAGGTTTTCGCGGTACCGCTTCTGATCCGGAGTGCCGGTAGCCATCATTCGCTCCGATCCCAATACACCGGCCTGGTTCCTCTGGCATGATGATAGGCCCTAGGTTCGAAACCTAGGGCTCACAAAGGAAAACCTCTCCGAGGTTAGGCACGGAGCCCGTTGAGGACGACCATCGTGCTCGACCTCGGAGAGGTTTTCTTGTTTCAGCACCAGGTTCAAAACCCGGTGAACCCGGAGTGACCTTCTAGTCCGCCGCCACCACGGCAGGTTTTTCGTTCGGCGCGCTGGCGGTCGCGACGCGGGGAGCGGGGTTGCGGATTAGGACACCGAGTCCCGCGGCAATGAAACATGCGACCGCGCCGACGAAGAACGTGCTGTGCAGCGAATCGACGAAGGCGATTTGGACGTTGCTCCAAACGGTGTCCATCAGACCGGTCGGAACGAAGCTCGGCAAGAGCTCGAACTGGCTCTGCTTCGCAACTTCCACGACTTGTGCCTGCAAATCGGCCGGGATGGTTGTGGTCTGCAATTGATCCGCGACATTGACGCCGAGCCGGTTCTGCAGCACGGAGCCGAGAACCGCGATGCCAAGCACCTGCCCGAGGTTACGAGCAGTGTTGAGCACACCGGAAGCGCTGCCCGCGATCCGGGGCGGCACCTCGCCCATCGATGCCGCTGTCATTGGGGAGAAAGTCATGCCCATGCCGAAGCCGGTGACGACCAGGGCTGGGAAGAGGGTCTTCCACGTCGTGTCGAGATCGATCCGACTGACGATGAAGAGAATGCCCCCGGCCATGAACAACAGACCGGTGACCATGATCCAGCGCGCGCCGATCTTATCGGTGAACCTGCCGGCAAATGGCGCTGAAACCATGATCATGACCGACATCGGGGTCATGGTGAGGCCGGCCCGAATCGGTGAAAACCCGAGCACCTGCTGCAGGAAGATCGTCATCGGGAAGAAGATGCCCAGCATCCCGAAGGTAACAATTAATGATATTGTCGTGCCGATGCTGAAATTTCGAATCTTAAAAAGCTCAAGCTTCATCATAGGATCGGCGGATCGCCGCTCCCACCAGATGAAGACGGCAATCAAGACAGCCGCCAGTAAATACATGCCGAGGATCAGTGGGCTTGTCCAACCCTTCTTGTTCCCTTCAATGCTGGCGTAGACGAGCGAGAAGATTGCGGTGCCGGAGAGAACGAGTCCACCCCAATCGATTCGATTGGACGCGAGTGGGTCCTTTGATTCAGGAATGATCTTGAATGCAGCCAGGATCGAAAGCGCGCCAACAGGAAGATTGATCAGGAAGACCCACTCCCAGGCAAAGTTCGTGACAATGAGACCGCCGATCACCGGACCGATCACCGCGCCGAGCGCAGTCACGCTTCCCCAAACACCAAAGGCTGCGCCTCGCTTTTCAGGAGGGAAGGCGACTGTCAACAATGAGAGCGTCTGCGGCATCATCAAGGCGCCGCCGAACCCTTGAAGCACGCGTGAGGCAATCAGAAAGTTGATTCCGGCGATGTTGAGCGTGTCACCGACCCAAGCCGACGTCGCGCACAAGCCTGAAGCAATGGTGAAGATCGACATACCGAGGATGAAGAGCTTCTTCCGGCCATAAACGTCGCCGAGGCGCCCGAACGAGAGGAGCAGCACGGCGTAGGTCAGGATGTAGCTATCGAGCACCCATTGAATTTGATTCAGGTTCGCGCCCAGGCTCTCTTTGATCTTCACCTGAGCGTTGTTCACAATCGTCGTGTCGAGCAGCAGCATGAAGACCGCCGTACAGACGACAATCAGAATTAACCATGGATTTTGTTCTTGCTGCTTTTGCTGCTGTTTCGCCGCCACAGGCCGCGCCGGCTGAACTGCTGCTTGCGCCATGTTCCTCAGATTCCTTCCACCACGACCCCAAACTCGCTTCCCGGACGTGAATTAAGCCTTCGAAGTTTCCCGGAGCACCGGTGTTTCCGCCGGACGGGCTACTGACTCACCAAGCACGTCTGCCAACGCCTTCAGCGACCGCACAAACACCGGCCGCTCTGCCGGCGCCAGCCGCATCAGGGCGGCGCGCACTTGTCCCCGCCTGATTTCGTGCCACTCCTCGGCGTGCGCCCGCGCCTGAGGCGTCAGCTCGACGAGCACTTGCCGGCGATCGGCCGGGTTCACCTTGCGTGCGAGCCAGCCTTTCTCGTCCAATTGCTCGACGAGTTCCGACGCTGTCGGCAGCGACACGCCGACCGAACCCGCGACTTCGCTGATCGTCCCGCGGCCATACGTATAGAGGTGACCCATCACCTTCATCTGCCCAAGCGTGCAGCCTCGACTCTGAAGCTGATGCATCATCCCTGCATAAAAGAGCTTCCCGATTTTGGGAAATATTTCGGTCGCCTCGTCGACGAGGACCTCATCGTCCATTGCTCATCCTTGGTTCAGTCAATAATTCGTAGTCCGAATAATAAGGAAATCGAAGGAAGTTGTCAATTGGGCGTGTAGCCTACCTTACGATCCCCCACGCACCCCATATCTCATCCTCAAAGCTTGCAGGCGCCGTCAGCCAGTCAAACGCATTTGGTTTCCGCCGGAAGAGTTCGAGGAGCGGAGCGCCATCAGGCAATGCTGCCGGCCACCCTGATCCGGTCGTGACCGCGGCGACCGCGACGTCGTTGTATCGTCTATTCGCCTCGACGGCGAAGCGACCGTTGTCTTCCACAATGTAATTGGCCGCGCCCTTCGCGGCGCGGAATGCGCCATAGTCGTTGGTACAGGCTACGGCGACGAGGTCGCTGACAACGAGCGGCCCGCGGCCGATATTGACCGTGACGTGGCCGCAATTGGGTGGGATAACAATGCGATCACTCGCTTCAGCAAGTTGTACCCAGCCACTGATCTCATTCCGCTTGTCGAACTGGAAAACGAACGCGGCCGAACCTTGGAGCACCTCATAGATCTCCGGATACGCGACGCCATCCGGAGCCGTGGAGTGATAGTGGCCGGCGGTTTTCACAAACTCGCGGCCAACTAAGCCGGGCAGGATCACGGTGATGTCATAGCGAAGGCCATGTCGACCCAGCAACTCAAGATCATTCCTGGTTCCGACGCCGCGATACATGAGATAGCAAACCCGATCTTCGGTGACGGCCTCGGGATCGGCGAGCACACCTCGCAGGTGCGAGAGCCGGCGTTCCCCGAGCTCGCCGAGGTGGACATCTCCGGTCGCAATCGCGCGGCATGAGTCAAGATCGAGCGCAATGGGCAAACCAGAGACGTCGCTCAAATCGATGTGCACCAGAGTTACTCCAGGTTCGCGTGGCGGGCGACGAGCTCGTGCTGCGGTGTGGGCGTCACTTTAAGCACAATCGCCTCGCAGAGCACGAGCGTGCATTGCTCGAAGAGGGAGGCGCCGTATTGCGCAGTCGCCACCCCAGCTGTGCCGCCCTTGTGTTGCGTCGGCACGGTCACGACCACGTTGGCGGCGTTCGCGAGACGGCTCGCGGCATCGGCGGTGAAGGCGGCAATCGTCGCGCCGGCCGCCTTGGCTTTCTCCGCGAGCAGGCAGGTGACGGCCGTTTCGCCTGAGCCGGAACACGCGATGAGCAGATCGCCCGCCGCGATGGCTGGCGTTGTCGTTTCGCCGACGACGAAGGTTGGCTGGCCGAGGTGCATGAGACGGACGGCGAGCATCCGCATCACCAATCCAGATCTGCCCTCGCCGAGTACGAAAATCCGCTCCGCCTGCCGCATCGCAGCCGATAGTCGCGTCAATTCCTCGGTGTTCACCCGACTGATGACCGCTGCCTGCTCGCGCAGGATCACCGCCGCGTGTTCGCCGATCGAGGTCATCGTGGTCGTTCAGGGGCTGGAGGGAAGAGCGCGGGCAGGCGCGGATCGTCCCAGGCGGAGAAGACCAAATCGGCGTTGGGGAAGTCGTCGCGCGTGGTCGTGATCGCAGCGCAATACATGCCCGCCGCTTGTGCCGCGACCACCCCGGCGACGGCGTCTTCAAAGACCATGCAGCGCGCAGGCACGACCTCGAGCCGTTCCGCCGCCAGAAGAAAAATATCGGGCTCGGGTTTGCCGCGGGAGATGTCGTCCGCCGTGACAATCGCCGCGAAGTAATCGAGCAATCCCAGCTCTTGGAGCATCCGCGTGGCGGAATGACGGCGAGCCGAGGTCGCGACCGCTTTGGGGATGTGGGCGATGCGAGTCAGAAACGCGCGCACGCCTGGCAGCGGCTCTACATTGCCTGCGGCGATCTCCCAGAACGCGCTCGTCACCCGGCTCGACATATCTTCCGCTTGCTCGGGATCGAACCCAAAAAGGTCGCGACTGATCTCCCGCCCAGGCCGTCCAGAGACACGAAGGGTATAGTCGGCGCCGTCAAACTCGATTCCAAGGTCATGCAATGCCCGGATCCACGATTGTTGGTGGAAGGGCTCAGTGTGCACCAGCGTGCCGTCCATGTCGAAGATCGCGCCGGCGAACGGGCCCGCGGTAGCGCGTTCGGTGTTCTCTTGTCGGGTGCCCGTCATCGCGTCAATGCCTGCTTCAACGTTGCGGCAACGTCGGCGGGATTCGTCGCCCCGACGATGGCCGAACCAACGACGACAATCGCCGGATTCGATGCCAAGACATCGGCGATCGTAGCCGGCGAGATGCCTCCGGCGACGCACAGGGGCAGGTTCGTTGCCCCAGCGACCGCCGCGAAATCGCCCGCCGGTCTGCTTTTGCCCGTGCGCGATTTGTCGGTTCCAGCATGGATGCCCAGGTAAGCGACGCCGAGCGATGCCAATGCCCGCGCCCGCGCCGGTTTGTCGCGAACGCCCATCAAGTCGACACAAATCTGCTTGCCCTGCCGCTCGGCGGCGGCGACCGCGGCGGCGATCGTCGCATCGCTCGCGCACCCCAGTACGGTCACCAGATCGGCGCCGGCATCGAACGCCAACTCTGCCTCGTACTCGCCAGCGTCCATCGTCTTCATGTCCGCGACGATCAGCTTGCCCGGCGACGCCGCCCGCAGCCGCGTCACTGCCCCAATCCCCTCGCGCTTGATCATCGGCGTCCCCGCCTCGACGAGATCCACCGAATCGAGCACCGACGGCAACATCGTAATGGCATCGTCGACCGAAATCGTATCGAGCGCGATTTGTAACAACGTCATCGCCGGCTCCGCCCGCTGCGCGCATCAATCCAGGGCATTGTACGTTGCGGTATCCTGGGCGGCTGCTTAGTACCCAGAGGAGGAAATGATGGTCGAGCGGGCGTCATTCAATGAAGAAGTGCGCGAGATTTGGGATCAGAATGCGGCGTTTTGGAATGAGCGCATGGGAGAAGGGAATGCGTTTCACTTGCAGTTGGTTCTCCCTTCGATCGAGCGGCTGCTCGACCTGCAGCCAGGCGAAACCGTGCTCGAACTCGCCTGTGGCAACGGCCAGCTCGCCCGGCAATTAGCACGGCACGGCGTGCAGATCACGGCGACCGATTTCAGCGGCGCGCTCATTGAGATCGCGCGCGACCGCACGGCGCAGGACCCGGATCTAGCGGGTCGAATCACGTTTCAGGTGCTCGATGCGACCGATGAAACTGCCTTGCTCGCGCTCGGCGAGCAGCGATTCGATGCCGTCGTCTGCAGCATGGCAATCATGGACATGGCCGACATCCGACCAATGATGCAGGCGAGCGCCCGCCTGCTCAAGCCCGGAGGCCGCTTCGTTTTCGCGCTCACCCATCCGTGTTTCAACCACACCGGCATCGTGCGCACGATCGAAGAAGAGGACAGAGAAGGCGAAATCGTGCGGACCTATGGCATCAAAGTCGTGCGCTATTTGACGAACAGTCCGCAGCGGGGACTCGCCATGATCGGGCAGCCGGTGCCGCACTACTACTTCGACCGACCCTTGAGCATCCTCTTCGGCGAAGCGTTCGCCGCCGGTTTCGTAGTCGACGGTCTCCTTGAACCATCCTTCGCAGCCGAGGAGGAGGGCAACCGGACAACCGATTGGCAGCAGTTCAAAGAGATTCCGCCGGTGCTGGTGGCGCGCTTGCGAATCCTGGGGCCGGGGGTGTGATTCGGTCTGCCGACCGCGTACGATGCTCGGAACTGATTTGATCGCGTGCGAAGGAAGTAGGCGGACGATGGTGAATCTGTGGGATGTGCACCTGAGCGATGTCGAGGTCATCCTCGAACCGGGCGGAGGCGGGAAGATCCCGTTCCAACCGCTCGTGCAGGGACTACGGGCCGTGCTCAGCGTCGCCGCGATCGAAAAGTTGGCGCGGCAAGGAGTTGCGCTCGCCTCGACGAAAGCGCCGGTCGACATCACGCTCACCGGTGTGCGCATCGTCGGCGACGCAATCGAAATCGCCACCCATGCCGGCAAGGGCTTTCTCGGCGCCGATCTGACCGCCCGCCTCGGACTCTCCGTGTTGGACGGGAAGGAGATTCGGGTCGCGCTCGTCGGGCTCGATGCGCCCAAGTTCATTCCCGTTGCGCCGATGCTTAACAAGGCGCTGGTCAAAGCCGCTGAAGTTCCGGGCGTTCGCCTCGATCCCGATTCCGATCGCGCCGTCCTCATCGATCCCGCCGCGATCCTCGCCCAAAATGGCCTCCCCGCCCGCCTCGGCCCCGGCGTCTGGAGCACAGCAGTCCAGTCGGACTCCGTCGAGGTCGCATTTGGAGAATCGTGAGCGACCTCACCTAGTGCCCCTGTGTTCCCGAGGCTAAATGCCCGGGCTACGATCAACGAAGCCATGCCAGGGCTGACGAGCGAAGTCGCGCTGCCCGTGCACAGGAGGGGCGCACAGCTGTACGCCCGCCGGGTGAAGACGGCAGTTGCCATAGCTGACCGCGTCGCAATCAATTCCAGGCGCACGGTTGCGCGCCCCTACGACTGCCCGCCTCTGCGCTGACCTTTTCAGCCCTGGAAGGGCTTCATTCGCGGCGGCGCCGAGCAAAAGAAACTCCACCTCTCCGCGCATCTGATTTAGCACCCGCCTTTGCCGTCCGGCGTACAATCGGCTGTCGGCGATCGCGGATGGCGGTGCGTGGAGCGGGCATGACACGAACTCACCTTCCCTGGACCTTCATGCTCCTTGCCTCCCTAACGCTGCTCGCGATCCCAGCCCAGGCAGCTCCTCGTGACAAAGCGGTCCAGTTTGTTGATATCGGCGACCGCCAACTCGCGCTCCGTTGCAGTGGAAAAGGAAGTCCAACCGTCATCCTCGAAGCCGGACTCACTGCCAGTTCTCTTTCCTGGTATCTCGTCCAGCCCGGCGTCGCCGCCTTCACGCGCGTTTGCTCGTATGACCGCGCCAATCTCGGTCAGAGCGATTCGGTCGAAGGACCGCGCACGGCAAAGGACGCCGCGGACGATCTCGCCGCCCTGTTGATGGCCGCCCACATTCCCGGCCCCTACATTTTGGTCGGCGCGTCCTTCGGCGGCCACATCGTCCGCCTCTTCGCCGCTCAGCATCCGGGTGAGATTGCGGGTATCGTGCTCGTCGATGCCTCGCACGAGGACCAAGAAGCGCGCATGGCTGCCGTGCTAACGCCGGATCAACTCCGGGCGCTCGATCTCAACGCCTCCCGGAATATCGAACACATGGACCTCGCCGCCAGCGACAAAGAAGTGAAAGCGATTGGCGTTCTCCCCACGGCATCGCTCGTCGTAATCAGCGCGGCGCGAGACAAACCGGTGCCGCCCGGATTCCCCGATAAAGAACTGAACCAGATCTGGCGGAGGTTGCAACGGGATCTCACGAAGCTCTCGGCGAACAGCGTTCAATTGATCGCTAAAAAAAGCGAGCACGACATCGCCGTGGATGAACCGGACATCGTCGTTCGTGGCGTCCGCCTCGCCTATGACGCCTTCCGTTCAGGGAGATTGCTCATACAGCCTTGAGCAATGCGTCCATCCGCTGATTGTCATCCCGAGCGACCCTACGTCGAAACCCCGAGCGCTTCCCCGTCTTTTTGCGCGCCGCTCCCTCCGTCATACTGCGCACGTTCCCCGTCATTCTGAGCGAAAGCGAAGAATCTCTCCCTACCCACCGCCATCTTCACCAGAGCCAGATGCCTCGGCTTCGCTCGGCATGACGATGAGCTAACTCCATGCATAATCCGCCGCGAACGCAACCACGCCGAGTCCGTCGACGCCAATCGCGCGCGGGTCGAGGTGAAGGCTGGTGACATTGATCCCGGCAAAGGGGCGAAGATTGAAGAGGCGGAGGAGATGGTCGTGCGGCCGGTTGTACCCTTTGATGATCGGCGTCACCCAGGCGACGACCTCGACCGTGACCGCGATCGGGCGCGCATCGCCGGTCTCGTTCCGATGCCGGCGGATGCATCGCTCTGCGGACGCGCGCCCGAGGACGACCGCGCTCTCGCCGACGGCCTGGCTCATCGTCGCTTTGTCGATGATATCGTCCGCCCCAGCCACGCGGATGGTAAGCGCGAGAGACGGCTCATCAGCCTGCAGGGCGATCTGCGGCCCGAGGATGCCATCGACGATGTCCTGCACCGCGTCGAGATCGGCGCTCATCACGACATCGCCCTCACCTGTATAACTCGGGATCACAAAGGCGCCGGGTGGATAGTCGCCTCGGCTCTCACTCAACCGCTGTTTCTTGAGCAAGATCGCGGGAATGCCGGCCACGGCCGAATACATAGCCCCGACCGGATAACCCGACATCCCCGGCACTAGCACGACATCGACGCGGGCTTGCTGCAGATGCTCCGCGGCTTCCCGCACGTGCGGCCCAACGAACTCAGGCCGGACCGCGGTTTTGAGCAGGCTGCCGTATTCGATCCCAGCTCCGCCACCTGGAAAGACCCTGGTCGCCCCGAGCCGGAGCAGTCCGCGCAGCAATTGTTTCGAGCCTTGACTCAGCGCCGAGGCGGCAATCGCGGCTTCGCTCTCGTCGTACGGAATCGCGTGAAAAAGCGGCAATTGCGGAGTGGCGATGACCTGTTCCGGCGGCCGCTCGTAGCGCGGCAACGACGCCACGTCCGCGACAATCTCCATCTGCTCAACTCGAACCGTCACGCTCGTCCGCTCGCCCACTGCCACCCCCTGATTGCCGGTCGTTCCTCGTATGATAGGTGATAGGGAGACCAGCCCTCACCCGAAAACGACCCTCACCCGGCCCTGCCGGCCTGTCCTCTCCCTAATGCGCAGGGCGAGGGCACGAAATGCCCGGTTCCCCTCTCCCTTCGTCAAAAAGGTGGGTGCCCTTTGCGCAGGGTTGGGGGTGAGGGTTTTTGGCAGGGAACCTTTCGAATACCAGGGAGCCAACGCCAATGCCAACGATGCTCGTGCGGAACGCCGATTTCCTGGTCACCATGGACGACATGGGGACGATCTTGCCCGGCGGAGGAGTGCTTGTCGGCGACAACGTGATCCAGCAAGTTGGCCCGGCCCCCGATCTTCCGAGCGGGGCCGACCAGATCGTCGATGCTCGCGGCATGATCATCCTGCCCGGTTTAATCAACACGCATCACCACTTTTTCCAGACCCTGACCCGCAACCTCCCGGCCGCGCAGAACGCCAAACTCTTCGACTGGCTGGTCACGCATTACCCAATCTGGGCCGGTCTGACGCCGGAAGCAATCGCGGTCAGCACCAAGATCGCCGTCGCCGAGCTCATCCTCTCCGGATGCACAACCACGAGCGACCACACCTATCTCTGGCCGAACGGGGCGAAAGTCGACGACCAAATCGAGGCCGCGCGGGAATTCGGCATCCGCTTTCACGCCGCGCGCGGCTCGATGTCGGTCGGAACTTCGCAAGGCGGGCTGCCGCCCGATAGCGTGGTCGAGGATGAGGACGAGATTTTGCGCGATTCCCGTCGCGTGATCGAGACGTATCACGATCCGGCTCGCTACTCGATGCTGCGAATCGTGCTCGCACCCTGCTCTCCCTTTTCTGTCTCGGCCGATCTCATGCGCGAAAGCGCAGCTCTGGCACGTTCGTATGGTGTCATGAGCCATACACATCTCGCGGAGACCGTTGACGAAGAGGCCTATTGCCAGGAAACCTTTGGCTGCACGCCGGTCGAGCTTGCCGAAACGCTGGGTTGGTCCGGACACGATGTCTGGCATGCGCACATGGTCCATCCTCATCACGACGAAATTATCCGCCTCGGCATGACCCACACCGGCATTGCCCACTGTCCAACCTCGAACATGCGGCTCGCTTCCGGAATCGCACCGGTGGGGTTGTGGCTCAGCGCCGGGTGCAAAGTCGGCTTGGGCGTCGACGGCTCCGCTTCTAACGACGGCAGCCACCTCTTGGCCGAAGCCCGGCAGGCAATGCTTCTTCAACGCGTCGGTCGCGGACCGGCCGCGCTCTCGGCGGTCGAGACGCTGCGCCTGGCGACGCGCGGGGGAGCAGACGTGCTCGGCCGCGACGACATCGGTCAGCTCGCCCCCGGCATGGCCGCCGATTTGATTGGCTACCGCCTGGATACCGTCGGCTTCGCCGGGGGCGCGGTTCACGACCCCCTCGCCGCGCTCGTCTTTTGCCAACCGCCGCTCGTCGATCTGAGCGTGATCAACGGCAAGATCCGGGCGCAAGACGGCCATCTGGTCGATATCGACATCGCCCCCATCATTCATCGCCACAACGACATCGCGCGGTTGCTCGTGCGCGGCGAACTCGCGGCGAAAATAGTCGCCTAGCTCGCACAAGGCAGGAAAAAACACGGGATTTGTTCGCTGACGTTGGCGACCTTGGGACGTGCCCGGCAGCGAATTCAGAAAGGAGCCTTACGAGGCCGGGGCGAAGCGGGCGATGGCGCGGTTCATCTCGTCGAGCATCACGTCGCCGCCATGACCTTCGTCCGCCACGAAAAGCTCGCTGTTTGGCCAGACTTTGTGGAGGTTCCAGGCGGTCACCAACGGACCGCTGACATCGAGTTTGCCGTGGATGAGCACGCCCGGAATGTGGGCGATTCGGTCCATGGAGGCAAGCAAACCGCCTTCAGCGGCGAACCCCGCGTGTTTCCAATAGTGGATCACGAGCGTCGCGAAAACCAATCGGAACTGGGGATCGTCGTACCGCTCATCGTGCACATAGTCCGGGGCGAATGACACATGTGTATCCTCCCAGGTACACCAGGCGCGAGCGGCCGCTTCGCGCACGGCGGGATCGGGGTCGGTGATCCGTTCGTAATACGCATCCACCACCCGCTGTCCCGGCTTCCGCTGCGACGCGGCCTCGAACGCTTCCCATTCCCGCGGAAAGATTCTCCCAACCGATTCCGTGATCCATTCGACTTCGGATTCGGACGTCGACGTGACGGCGAAGAGGATGATCTCGCTCACTCGGTCGGGGTGAGCTTGGGCGTGGGCCAGGGCGAGCGTTGATCCCCAGGACAGGCCGGTCAACAGCCACTTGTCGACACCAAGATGCTCGCGCAGGGCCTCGATGTCGGAAATGAGCGCTTGGGTCGTGTTTGTCATGAGATCGGGAGCGGCCGAATCAGTAACCAGCGGCCGGCTCCGCCCACAACCCCGCTGCTCGAACCCCACAATCAGATACTTCTCAGGGTCGAACCGGCGCCGATAGCCGGGCCCGGTTCCACTGCCAGGCCCGCCGTGAAGATGAAGCGCGGGCTTGCCTTTCGAGTTGCCCGACGTTTCCCAGTAGATTTCATTGCCGTCGCTGACGGGCAGGTAGCCGCTCGCAAAGGGCTCAATCGATGGAAACATAACGATAGGTTCTCCTGGCTACGAAGTCCTAGAAGCTTCACTACTTGCGGTCCGAGACCGAATCCTATCCTCGCTCTTCCCTTACATACGGCCGGCCCAATGCCGCCGGCGCCCCAATCCGGCGGCGCGCCGATTCGCGGGTGGCGACGACCAGGACAAAGATCGTGAAGAGGTAGGGGAGCATGCTGAGAAAGAAGCTCGACACATTGATGCCGGCGGTCTGCAGGCGGAACTGGCCAGCTTCGACGCCGCCGAACAGGTAGGCGCCGAGCGCGGCCCGCAGCGGATTCCAGCCGGCGAAGATGACGAGCGCGACCGCGATCCAGCCGCGGCCGGCGGTCATGTTTTCGATCCAGCCAGGGTTCGTGCCGAGCGAGATCGCCGCCCCGCCCAGTCCAGCCAGCGCTCCGCCCAGGATGACGTAAAGGTAGCGAATGCCGGTCACGCTGACGCCCATGGCGTCGGCCGCTTCAGGGCGCTCGCCGACTGCGCGCAGATACAGTCCTTGGCGCGTGCGGTAGACATAAAACCAGAGGATCGGCACGAGCAGGTACGAGCCATAAACGAGCGCGCTCTGCTGGAACAGGATTTCGCCGAGACGCGGGATGTCACCCAGAAGGGGAATGGTGATGTCATTAAACTGATCGGGCGCGGGTTTGCCGGCCAGGCTCTGCCCGAGATAGGCAGAGAGACCAGTGCCGAACAAGGTCAGCGCCAGACCGCTGACCACCTGATTGGCGCGCAAGGTGATTGTCAGGAAGGCGTGGATCGAGGCCATCGCTCCGCCTACGATTAGCGCGGCCAAGGCCCCCACATAGGCGTTTTCCGCGTGGTAGCAGGCGGCGAACCCTGCCAGTGCGCCCATCAGCATCATCCCTTCGACGCCGAGATTGAGCACGCCCGCGCGCTCGCAGAGCGTCTCCCCAAGGCAGGCATAAAGGATCGCCGTTCCGGAGGGGATAGCGGCCGCCAGCACCGAAGTGATCCATCCGACCGTGAACACTTCATTCACGGCGCTACCCTGCCTCGCCGGCCGACTGCTCGGCCGAAGTGGTGGGAGTCAGCAGCGGCGCACGCCGCCAGATGATTCGGTAGCGGTTCAAGATGTCGCCGCCGAGAAGGAAGAAGAGGATCGTGCCCTGGAGCATCGGCGCGACCGCAGAGGAGAGCCCCATCGTCATTTGCAATTGATCGCCGCCGACCAGCAACGCCGCCAGCAGAAACGAGACGAGGATGATCCCAAACGGATTGAGACGGCCGAGCCAGGCGACGATGATCGCGGTGTAGCCGTAGCCGGGCGAGAGATTGCGCTGGAGCTGATGGCCGATACCGGCAATTTCGCTCATGCCCGCGAGCCCGGCCAGCGCCCCGCTCAAGACCATGACCATCACGATCGTGCGTTTGGTCTTCATGCCGGCATAGCGCGCGGCTTCGGGGTTTTCACCCATGACCGCGACTTCATAGCCCCAGCGCGTGCGGCGCATGATGACCCAGATCACGAGCGCGGCGACAAACCCGAAGAGAAGCCCGATGTGGACCCGAGTATTGCCCCACTGTGGCAGTGCCCCGGCATCCGGAAATTGCTTCGAACCGGGGAAGCCAAACCCTTGCGGGTCCCTCCACCGACCATGAACGAGGTAATCGGAAAAGAGGATCGCGACGTAGTTCAGCAGCAGGCTGGTGATCGTTTCGCTGGCGCCGAGGTAGGCGCGGAGCACGCCTGGGATCGCGCCCCATAGCGCCCCGCCGATCATCCCCGCGATCATCATCGCCGGGATCAGCACGTAACTGGGCGCACCGGGAAGAATGAAGAGGGCGACCCAGGTCGTGAAGATGGCGCCGAAGTAAAACTGCCCCTCGGCCCCGATGTTCCAAAGCTGCATGCGGAAGGCGATCGAAACGCCGAGACCGGTCAGCAGCAACGGCGTCATCTTGACGAGCACCTCGGCGAAGCTGTTCTTGTCGCCGAAGGCGCCATTGAACATGGCGTGGTAGACGTCGATTGGGTGCTCACCCGAGGCCAGGAGGACGATGCTCCCCACGAGCAGGGCAAGCACAATCGAAACGATCGGCACCAACACGCCGATCATGCGCGACGGCGTCTGCACGCGCTCGAAATGGATGCGTGGGGCGGTCGCATCAGCCATTGGCGACGATCGCCTCGTGGGGCTCGCTCAACCCCATCATCAACAGGCCAAGGTGTTCAGGGTCAGCGCTTGGCGCGTCGACCGTACCCCTGATCTTGCCGTCGTAGAGCACGGCGATCCTCGTCGCCAGCGCTAGTAGTTCGTCAAGGTCTTCGGAGATCAGCAGGATCGCGGCGCCGCGCGCCATCTGTTCGCGCAACAGGCGGTGGATCGTCTCGGTCGCGCCGACATCGACGCCGCGCGTCGGGTGGAATGCGACGAGCAGCTTCGGCCCTCCGGACAACTCCCGGCCAAGCAGAAGCTTCTGCTGATTGCCGCCTGAGAGCGTGCTGACCCGTGCCCGCCGGCTCGACGTTTTCACGTCGTACTCGCGAATCAAGCGCTCCGTAAACGACGCGATCGCCTTATTGACGAGAAATGAACCGCGGGAGAGGGGCGGCTGCTTGTAGTCGCGGAGGATCGCATTGGCACTCAGGTCCAACCCGTTGACCAACCCCATCGCGATTCGGTCTTCCGGCACGTGCGCGACCCCGGCCGCGGCCACACGATCGGGGGACTGATTCGTCACGTCCTGGTTTCCGATCCGAACCTGGCCCGCGACCGCCGGGCGGAGGCCGGTGATGACCTCGGCCAGTTCCGTTTGCCCGTTTCCAGCCACCCCCGCGATACCGAGAATTTCCCCGGCGCGGACAGTCAGATCGATGCCGGCGAGCGCGATCAACCCCTTGTCGCTGACCGCCCGCAGCTGCCGCGTTTCGAGCACGACCTCGCCTGGTTCGACCGCGATCCGGGGCTCCTCCGTCGGCTGTTCGACCAGCGGGGCCAACTCGCGCCCAACCATCAGCCGGGCCAACGTGTGGCGGGTTGTTTCTTTCGCGTTGACGGTGGCGACGACCTTGCCCCGACGCAGCGCGGTCACGCGGTCGGCGACCGCGAGCACTTCGTCTAGTTTGTGGGAAATAAAAATCACACAGAAGCCGTCCGCCGCCATGCCCCGCAAGGTCCGAATCAATCCCGCGGATTCCTGCGGTGTCAGCACCGCGGTCGGTTCGTCGAGCACGAGAATCCGTGCCCCGCGATAGAGCAGGCGCAGAATCTCGACCCGCTGCTGCTCGCCGACCGAGAGCTGCCAAATGCGCGCCTTCGGGTCGACTTCGAGCCCGTAGTGCGTGCTGAGCCTCGTTAGTGCCGCTTCCGCCTCGGAGGTATCGAGGAGCGTTCCCTGATCTTGGCGACCGAGCAACGCGTTTTCGGCGACGGTGAACGGCTCGACCAACATGAAGTGCTGGTACACCATGCCGATGCCGTGCTCGATCGCATCACGGGGGGCCTGAAAATGGACGACCTTGCCGTTGATGAGCACGGACCCTTCATCCGAGCGATACATCCCGGCCAAGATACTCATCAACGTCGATTTCCCGGCCCCGTTTTCGCCGACGAGGGCATGCACCTCGCCCGCGTGCGCGGCGAAGTTCACATCGTCGTTTGCGACAACACCTGCGAACCGGCGCGTGATGCCGCGCATCTCGATTGCGTACGGGCGAACTTCCGGGATTTCCTGCATGGACAGCAAGTGTACGTGGAGTAATGGGTTCTTTGTAGGGCGTTGGGCGCTAGGTCTTAGGCATTGGGCGGTAGGTGATAGGCGTTGGGGGTGAACAGCCCTACCCCGTCACTTCGCGCGCCCAACCCACGGTCGTTTCAAGCGAAGTCGAGAAATCTGAGGCGTCCAACACATATGTCTCGGGGAGGACAGATCCTTCGACGTCGCTCAAGATGACGCCTGGGTGAGCGCTCAGGATGCCGGGGAAGACGCGTGGCCGGTTGTCTGCCCCAGTAGGGCTCGGCGTGGGTGGGCCGGGAAGGGCGGATTGCACCTCGGCAGGGGACGATGGCCCCTACGCGACAATTAACCCCTTAACCCTTAGCCGCGTTGCTGCTCAGTTTGCCCGCGTAAGTGGGGGATTGGCGCGACAATGTTGGCGACTCTGCTTGGTCCGCCTTGTTAGCTCGCAGCGCGCGCAAATGATGCGCCAGGCGTGCGCGCTTCGACTCACGATACTCCATCTCGACTTGAATCGCGCGGACAAGATCTGGGGTCATGTATGGGAGCATCATGCGTCGTCATCCTCTCATTCCGTGGCAACACGAGCGGCCAATTCCGCACGTTTGTTCCATGAAATAGTCGAACCAGAAGCCTTCAGTTCGACAAAAATGTCGAGAATTTGCCAGCGGTTCGACTACTCGGTAGACCAATCTTCGGCCTTAGGATGGCTTCACTTCGGCGAAGCCCGGAGATGTTTCCCAGAGACGTACGACGGCAGATGGAGAGCGACGTGAACAGTTCAACTGACATTCAACCGTTCCGGATCGACATCCCGCAGGCAGACCTTGACGACCTTCAGGAGCGGTTGCAGCGGGTCCGCCTTGCCGAGGAGCTGCCCGGCGTGGATTGGGATTACGGGGTTCCCGTCGAGTTTGTGCAGGATTTAGTCGAGTACTGGCGCGACGGTTACGACTGGCGCGTCTGGGAGGCCAAGTTCAATCAATACCCGCAGTTCACGACCGAGATCGATGGGCAGACCATTCACTTCCTGCACGTGCAATCCCCGGAGCCGAACGCACTGCCGCTGATCCTGACCCACGGCTGGCCTGGATCGATCGCGGAATTCCTCGACATCATCGGTCCGCTCACTGATCCGCGATCGCATGGCGGCGACCCGGCGACCGCCTTCCATCTCGTCATCCCATCCCTGCCTGGATTCGGCTTCTCAGGTCCGACTAAGGAGCGCGGCTGGAACACGTACCGCATCGCCAAGGCATGGGCGGAGTTGATGCCGCGCCTGGGCTACGACCGCTACGGCGCCGCCGGCAACGACTGGGGCACGTACATTTCGCTCGACCTTGCCCGGCTCGCCCCACAGGCGGTCATCGGCGTCCACGTGACGCAGATCTTCGCTCTGCCCACTGGCGAGCCAGGCGAGCTCGACGGTCTCACCGCCGATGAATTGGCAACGTTGAAAGAAATGCAATGGTGGGATGAGCATTGGGCCGTGCACGACGTGCTGCAATTCCGCCAGCCGCAGACGCTCGCCCATGCCCTGGCCGACTCTCCGGCCGGGCTGCTCGGCTGGCACTGCCAGCTCTACCGGGAACTGGACGCGGACTACATCCTGAGCAATGTAACGATCCACTGGCTGACCGGCACGGTCGCCTCCGCCATGCAGCTCTACTACGAGTTCGACAAAGCCCCGGCTCCCACCGAGCCGACGCCAGTCCCGGTCGGCCTCGCCCAGTTCACGCACGACTTCAAGGCGATCCGCCCCTTCGCGGAGCGTGAGAACAGGAACATCGTCTCCTGGCACGAATACGACCGCCCCGGCCACTTCGCCGCCCACCAATCCCCTGACATCCTCATCGCTGACATGCGGGCATTCTTCGCCGGCTTGCGGCCGAGATGAATCGATGAGCTCCCGCTTCCCGTCGTCTCGCGCCTACCCTCGTCATTTCGCGCTCTCCACCCCCCGCCATTTCTAGCTTGTCCAGGGATCTAGTCCTCCGAAGAACGTCCTGCCGGAGACCTAAATCCTTCGACTCCGCTCAGGATGACGGGGAGTAGCGCGCAGAATGACGCACAGAAGCGCGCGCAATGACGGATGAGAGAGTGCTCAGAACGATCGGCGAGCAGGTCAGGGACCGTGCTGAACAACCCTACGCAACGGTGTCCATCCGGTTCGCAACCGCGTTGAAGACGGTGTCCGGCACCTTCAAGCGGCTATCGCTTTCGTACAGGCGGCGTAACTCCGCGAAATTAGCATCGGAATCGAGAGTGAGCTTTGCGAGGCGGTCGTAGAGCGCGAGCAGCTCATCCGTAATCTCCCCATCCGGCCCAACCATCCCGCTCCAGGAATCCCAGGGCAGCATCTCCATGTTGTTGAGAGCAGCAACATCGCGAACGACATTCCCGGCGATGAACTAGAGACCGGTCATGTCCATGATCCCGAACTTGTTGGGATCCTTCTTCCCCGCGCGACATTGCAGCCAAGCGTCGCCGGCGATCAGAAAACGGTTGCGCGGTACGTCGAACAGATCGAAGTCAGGGTGAAAGATCTCGCACTGCCGTTTATCGATCTGGGCATCGACGCGCGTCCAGCGTCCCTCCTCCTCGTTCCAGTACTCGAGCACCCAATGGTCGACAAACATATCGGGTTCGAAATACGTGGCGAAGCCGCACCGCGCCCGCGCCGACACGCCTTTGTCGCGCAACATGGCGACGGTGAGCGTGCTGAAATGCCGGCAATCGCCGATATGTCTGGTTTCAACCGACCGGGCGACCGTGAGCAGCAAACCATCCTGCGCCAGCAGATGGCCGACGATTTCTTCCGTGGGCCGCGTGTGCACCTGACGCCTGCGCTCGTCCGAGAGGGTCTGGCCATACGCCGGTGCGATGTGCTCGTGCAGTATCAGACCTTGCGCGATCGGAGCAAGCGCATGCACGTCGCACGGTAAGTCACGAAACGCTGCCGCGTATTTGCCGGGTGACGTCATGCGGGCCGGTTGTGTGTAGAAGTCGAGGATTTCCTGCGCCGACCGCTGTAGGGTTTGCATCTCCGCCTCCTGGATTGGTTGGCAAAGCACGGGTCGCCGTTCGACCCGCATCGGGTAGTCGAACAACGTCCTTACTTTTCGACACGCGGCCCCTACGGGACCTTACGCTGGGGAGTCGATGCCGCTCCGCGGCATGCGCGGGGACTTTTAGCCCCGCGCTCAACCGACGAACCTGGCTAAAGACCGGCTATGAACGGAATGGCCTCCGTCCTGGCGCTCAGCCTCCGGAGGGTGGCTTCGTTTGGGTTAGCGCCCGGGTACCCTCTGGATGTAAGACCGGCGAAGGGGGTGAGGGCTGTTCGAGAGGGCTCTACACCTGCGACTGCAGATACTCCGCCAGGCGGTCCCAGGATTCCCGGGCGCCCGATTCCATGCCCGAGTTGAGCATCCCGTCGCGATCCTCAACGGTCTCGAAGAGCGATGTCGCGGTCACCGTCGTTTTACCGTCGTGCTCCTCGAAGATCGCCGTGTTCAGCGCCACATGACCGGGCATGCCTTCGAATTCAAACGTGGAGACGAGCCGCTCCGGCGGCACGATCTCGCGATATTCGCCGCGGAATCCGAACTCGACGCCTTCCGCGTTGCGATTGATGAACCGCCATGTGCCACCCGGTCGGAGATCCAGCTGGTCGACAACCGTAGTGTAGGCGCGGGGACCCCACCATTGCGCGATCGCCCGGGGATCGGTATAAGCGTTGAACACGAGCTCACCCGGCGCATCGAATACGCGCGTCATCATGATCTCGCGATCGGACGGCGTCGAAAAGGTGGTGGTGGAACTAGACTTTGCGACCATTGTGCTCCTCCTCGCGTTGCAACTCGTCCAGGTACTCGTCTAACCGATCGAAGCTTTCCTCCCAGAATCCGCGATAGCCCTCCAACCACGCCGTGGCCTCTTTCAGGGGACCAGCCTCGAGCCGGCACGGCCGCCACTGCGCCTCCCGCCCGCGGGCGATCAAACCGGCCCGCTCCAGCACTTTGAGATGCTTGGAAATCGCGGGCAGAGACATCGCGAATGGTTCGGCAAGCTCACTCACCGTCGCCTCGCCCGTGCTGAGCCGGGCTAGGATCGCCCGCCGGGTAGGATCGGCGAGGGCCGAGAAGGTGGTGCTGAGCTGGTTCTCCGTCATCGCGTTAAACCTCTTGGTTATTTATCCTAATGGTTAAATACACCCGACACATATGGTTTGTCAAATGGCAGGACGGCGTCCGCCCCTTCAAGAGCGCGTCGCTTCGTCGGGTTGGCAACCAAGGGGCGGGAACGTCGGTTCCCGCCCCAAAAACGCTCGGTCAAGAGGGTTCTACTGCTCTGGCACCTCGCCTTCGACGCCTTCGACGAACCAGTTCATACTTAGCAACTCTTCGCCGGTCATCGCTTTGCCGTCGGTGACCTTCTCAGCCCCTTTATTGTCCTTGAGCGGGCCGGTGAAGATCGTGAAGATCGTCTCGTCGCCTGCCTTGAACTTGGCGGCCGCGTCGTCGGCCAGTTTCTTCACATCGTCCGGGACCATCGCGCCGTACGGGGAGACATCGACCACGCCGTCCTTCCAGCCACCCCAGAACTGACTCGTCTCCCAGGTTCCATCCATCACCTTCTGCACGGTGTCGATGTAGAACGGAGCCCAGATGAAGATCGGGCTGGTGAGCGCCGCTTTCGGCACTTGCTTGCTCATATCGGAGTCGTAGCCGACTCCGTACACACCCTTCGCCTCGTCGGCCTGCAGTGTCGCCGGGCTATCCTGGTGTTGGGCGGTGACATCGACGCCGCCATCGAGGAGTGCATCCGCCGCCTGCCGCTCCTTTTGCGGATCGAACCAGGTGTTCGTCCAGACTACCTTCACCGTCGCAGCCGGATTCGCTTTACGCACGCCGAGGGTGAATGAGTTGATGCCGCGCACGACCTCGGGGATACCGAAGGCGGCGACATAGCCGATCTTGTTCGTCTTGGTCATCTTGCCGGCGATGAGACCAGTGACATAGCGCGGCTCCTCGATCTTGGCGAAACCCGTTCCCATGTTCTTGGCCGTCTTGTAGCCGGAGATGTGGACGAAGATGGTGTCCGGGAAGTCCTTGGCGACGTTGAACGTCGGATCCATGAATCCGAACGAGGTCGTGAAGATGAGCTTGTAACCCTTTTGCGCGAATTCACGAATCGCGCGCTCGGCCTCGGACGGTGTCTCGGGAATGTTCTCGATGTAGGCCGTTTCGACCTTGTCGCCAAAGTGGGCCTCGACCGCCTTGCGGCCGTCGTCGTGGGCTTTTGTCCAGCCGTCGTCGCTGACCGGACCAACGTAGACAAACGCAACCTTCAGCTTCTCGTCTTGGGCCAGTGCCCGGAGTACGCTGCCCTGGACCACCGCGCTGCTGATCACAACTGCGCTCAGACCTCCGACCAACGTCCGCCGGCTCAACACGATTCGCTCGTCGCTCATTCGATTCCTCCACGTTCCATTGCCGGATGCCCGTCACGATCCGGCCCCGCGACCGGACTGTTTCCTCAAGACCCGTTACCCGCGCTCGAATAGGATATCCTGCGCCCCCTCCCAAACAACACGCCGTCCAACTTCTTGAAGCTGTTCGCGCCCCTCGAGGATCGTCAAAAAGTGATTCCCAGCGAGTTGGCCGAGCTTGCTCGCGAAGCAGGTTGCACCATAGGGAAAGAGAATCTCCGTTTCGCTGAAGCCTCCCTGGTGGAAGAGGATCTCGCCCGGCGCCGGGTAGCTCGTGGGATTCTCATAGCCAACCTCGAGCTTGAACTCGCCCAATGGAATCCACCCCGACTCGCCGCTCCACCGCGCCTGAATGAGCTTTTGCCGATACGGCAGCAACTGCACAAACGCCGCGCACGTCGCCGGCGCCGCCTCTTCCTCAAGCTTCGCCATGAACGCCAAATCGTTCCCGACCACGATCTTGAGCATCTGTCTTTGATTATCTCCTCACCCAAACTCAGCGGCTGACGCGGGGCTAAATTCACCCAGCGGGTACTCGGCGCGCTCATAACCAAAGCCCTTTGCAGAGGGCTCAACGTGCTCCGGCAATGCAAGCAAGGGGGCCAGCCGAACCGATCAAAGCGAGCCGGTCTTTAGCCGGCTTTGTTTCTGAGCCCGGGGATTGATCCCCGGGCACGCGGCGGAGCCGCATATTCATCACCGCCCGCCATCAACCCCTGCAACATCCGCTCCGGCGTCATCGGCTGCTCGCTGAGCCAGACGCCGGTTGCGTCGTGAATCGCGGCCGCGACCGCCGCCGTAAAGGGCACGAGCGGCATTTCCGCCACGCCGCGGGCGCCGTATGGTCCGTTCGGATCCGCAAGCTCAAGAATAACCGGGATGATCTCGACCGGCATGTCCAACGACGTTGGCAATAAATAGGTGCTGAAGTAGGGCGTCAACACGTGTCCATCTTTGACTTGGAAGTTTTCGAGCAACGCGTACCCCAGCGCCTGCGCCAGACACCCTTCGATCTGGGCTTCGACCTGCTGCCGGTTGATCGCCTTGCCGACGTCGTGGGCGCTAATGATCGTCAGCACCTGGACCTGGCCGGTGAGGAGATTGACTTCGACTTCGACTGCTTGCGCGGAATAGCCATAGCAATAGTTCGGAATGCCCGCGCCGGTTTCTGAATCGAGTGGTGTTGTTGCCGGCGGCCGGAATTGCACGGTCGCGTCGACCTGGAGATCGTCGGTATTGCGCCACTTTTCGAGCGCGGCGATGGCGGCGTCGCTGACTGCCCTGCCGCCCATCAGGGTCATGCGCGAGGCCGAGGCGCTGCCCGCGTTGGGCGCTTCGCTGCTGTCGTCGGTCACCATTCGCACGCGCGCGGTTGGCAACCCGAGCCGCTCCGCCGCGATCTGGCGCAGGATTGTGTGCGCGCCCTGGCCGACATCGGCTGCGCCGACGCGGACGACCGCCTCTTCAAGATCACCCTGACCGGACAATTCGACGGTAGCCGTCGCTTGCTCGGGGAACCCGAAGGAATATCCAACGTTCTTGATGCCGCAGGCGAGCCCAACGCCCCGGCGAAGATGCGGCGCCGGATGCCGGTCGGCGTAAGACATTCCCACTCCCGGCACTGCGCTCCACCCTCTCCCCACCGGGGAAAGGTCTCCCCAGCGCCGGTGCGACTCTTCGACGCAGGCATCCAGCACCTCGCGGATGCTCACGCCCTCGGGCAGCGGTCGTTGCGTCGATTCCAGGCTCCCTTCGCGGTAGAGGTTTATGCGCCGGATGTCGACTACGTCGATATCGAGCGCTTCCGCCAGGCGATTGACCATCGACTCCGCCGCGAACTGCGCTTGCGGCGCGCCGAATCCGCGGAACGCGCCGCACGGCACATTGTTGGTGTAGACGGCGTAGCCATCGACGGCGATGTTGTCGACGTCGTAACAGCCGTTGGCGAAGATGGTCGCGACTTTGGTGACTTCAACGCTGGTCGAGGCGTAGGCCCCGCCGTCGGCCACGATCTCTGCTTCGACAGCGGTGATCTTGCCCTCGCGCGTCGCGCCCCAGCGGGTTTTGATCCGCATCGGGTGCCGTTTGTGGTGCGCAATGATCGATTCCTCGCGGCTCCAGATCATCGCCACCGGTTGTCGCAGCTTCCAGGCGGCAAGCGCGAGCAGGTGTTGAATCGAAAGGTCTTCGCGCCCGCCAAACGCCCCGCCGATCGCGGCGTAGCGGACGACAACGTCCTCCTCCGGAAGTTGCAGCACCGCCGCAACCTGCTTTCGATCCTCGTGCAACCACTGCCCGGCGGTCTCGACGATCACCCGTCCTTGCGCGTCGACGTGCGCCGTTCCGGCTTCGGGCTGGAGGTAGGCGTGCTCCTGCCAGGAGGTCGAAAACTCCCCATCGAGCACAACGTCCGCTTCGGCGAAACCCTTCGTAACATCGCCCTTACGAATCGGGCGATGAAGCAGGATGTTCGTACCCAGCGCCTCATGCACGAGCGGCGAGCCCGGACTCATCGCTGCCCGGGGATCGGTCACCGCCGCCAAATCGTCGTACGCAACGCGGACCAACTCGGCTCCGGCTGCGGCCGCTTCCGCGGTCTCCGCGACCACCAGCGCCACCTTATCGCCCTCGAACCGCACGTTGTCGGAGCAGAGCACCGGCTGGTCATGATCAATCAGCCCGAAGGCGTTGTAGGGCACATCGGCCGCCGTCAGCACCGCGACAACACCAGGCAGTGCCAGGGCATCACCGGCGTCGATCGCGAGGATACGCGCGTGCGGACGACCGGCGAACACCACTTTCAGGTGCAACATGCCGGGTTGAATGAGATCGCCTGGATACCGGGTTTCGCCCGTGACCTTGCCCAATGCGTCCTGCCGAGGGAGGGCCGCACCGATGAGGGCGGTCATGGCGCGTCATCCTGAGCGCGCTCGAGATCCCCGGACTGAAGTCCGAGGCTAAGACAACGAAGTCCCTCCGGGACTGAACTCGGACCCCGTTGGCCAGGTTTCATATTGAGTCCCCGCAGGGACTTCGTCGTATCAGTTCCGCACTTCCGTGCGGCGTTCGCGGCGCGAACGCTCATGGCGCGGCTCCGACGCTCAGCACTGCATCAAGAATTTTTCGGTATCCGGTGCAGCGGCAGATGTTACCGCTCAACGCAACCTGCACCTCGGTCGTGTCCGGCCTGGGCCGTTCTTCGAGAAGTTTCGCGCCCGCCATGATCATCCCGGGGATGCAATAGCCGCACTGGACGGCGGCGTGGTCGATGAAGGCCTGCTGCAGGGGGTGGAGCGCGCTTCCGGCCAGGCCTTCAATCGTCGTGACCTCGGCGTTGTGCGCTTGCGGAGCCGGGACAAGACAGGACATCACCGCCTGCCCATCGAGCCAGACTGTGCACGCTCCGCATTCGCCTTCGGCGCAACCTTCCTTGGTACCCGCCAGACCGGCATGTTCCCGGACGGCATCGAGCAACGTCGTGTTCTGGGCGCCCGCAAGCTCAACCGCCCGGCCGTTGATTCGTGTCCTGATCACACCGTCGAACGGCGCGCCATCGTGATGTTGGCCATTGCCCGTATCGAGCAACACCGGCTGGGATGGGAATCCCTCCCGTTCGGTTCCTTGCGCGATCCGTTCCAGACCGTGCGCGACGAGGTTTTCAAGCGTCATCAAGCGGTACCCGGCCGTGCCGCGCACATCGTCGATCGGCGCAACCGCTTCCCGCGCCAACCGGCCCGCCGCGCGACAGACGTCCGCTTCAAGCCGCCTGCCGACCAAGAAAGACTCGGCATCGCTTGCCCGAACGATGACCGGCGCGAGACTGCCGAGCGCGATCCGGGCGTCGCGCACAATGGCGCCGTCGAAGCTCACGACAAAGGCGATATCAATCACCGAAATCGCTTGTGCCCGCCGCAACCCGAGCTTCAAGAAGAGTCCGCGCTGCGACGGCTGCAGGGCCGGGAAGCGAATCTCGCGGATCAGCTCATTCGGGCGGAGAACCGTCTTCCGAAATCCCTCGTAGAACTCCGCCAACGGGTCTCTACGCTCGCCTTCGATGCTGGCGAGCGTCAGCTCGGCGCCGAGCGCGATCAGCGGCGTGATCGTGTCATTGGCGGGAGAGGCGGTGACGAGATTGCCGGCGATAGTCGCCCGCGTCCTCAACTGCGGCGCGCCGACCTCCCAGCACGCCTGAGCCAGCGGCAACGCCCGTTCGACGCAGAGTTTGGACGCGACGATGTCGTTGTGCGTCGTTAACGCCCCCAGCACTATCGTGCCGTTCTCTTCCCGGATCGCATTCAGACCGGGCAGCCGTGTGATATCGATCAGGGTCGACGTCGGCCGGATTCCGCGCGACAGCTCGACGACCAGATCGGTTCCGCCCGCGACGATCCGCGCCTGCCCCGCGTGCTCGTCGAGCAACCGCAGCCCAGTTTCAACATCCGTCGGTTGAAAATAGCGCTCCCACACGGCGAGCGTTCCCTCACCCCCAATCCCCTCTCCCGTGCGCGGGAGAGGGGCCTCCCGTCGCGGCTCAAGCAATTTCGTGCCCTCGCCCTCGCAAGGGAGGGGGTGGCCCGCAGGGCCGGGTGAGGGAATTCAAGTCTAACGCAGGGCCACTGTAGCGGGCATCACCAGGACTATATGAAAGGAGCTATCTCTGGATTGCAACGGCACCTCAGTGGCACCTTCATTGCATAAGGGAGGTATGGACTCGGCATTCGTGACCGCGGAATTGTGACCGTGGTCTGCCTATCGCTTTCGGGCTCCGTGTGTCAGATTGTTCCTTTCTAAGAGGACTCTTGCCGAGTCGAGTTTCGGTTTGACACGCGTCCTGTTTGTTCATCGAGGAGGATGGAAGCATGAAGTTGCGACTGACATCACTGGCGCTGCTCGTGGCGCTGCTCGGCGCGTTTGTGCTCGCGCCAATGAGCGCGAGGGCGCAGCCGCAGACCACCGCAGCGGTGCCAATTCCCATAACTGGCACCTTCCCAGATTTGTTG
>JBJMMD010000040.1:0-44365 GCA_045804965.1 Thermomicrobiales bacterium
ACGCGGACCTTGGAGGAAGTGGGTCGCGCCTTCGGGGTGACCCGCGAGCGGATTCGCCAGATCGAAGCCAAGGCCCTGCGTAAGCTGCGCCATCCCAGCCGCGCCAAGAAGCTGAAGGATTATCTGGATTAGGACGCTCGAATTCCTTCAGGCCCCGCCCCCTTCTCTTGCGGACCGGAAACGGACGCCCGTGAGGGCCGAGTGAGGGAACGCTCGCTCCTTGTGGAAATTTCCATTCATCGCTAAAACTGGCTTTGCACATCGAATCGCAGGTATCCTTGAAGGTCGCTCATCACTCTGAGCGGCCTTTTTCATTGCGCATTTTATCCCCCCATCGTCTGTTCCAGGAGGTCTCGTGCTCATCGATCGCGCCCACATTTACGTCAAAGCCGGTGACGGCGGAAGTGGCTCAATGTCTTTTCGCCGTGAGAAGTTTGTGCCCAAAGGCGGACCAGACGGGGGGGACGGCGGTCGAGGCGGCGACGTCAGTCTCCGCGTCAAGTCGAACTTGACGAGCCTGCTCCAGTTTCAATACAACCAAAAATTTGTCGCCGAGAACGGTGGGAACGGCCGTAAGCAAAACATGCATGGCAGGTCCGGTTCGACGCTGTACATCGATGTGCCGCCGGGATCCCTCGTGTGGGACGAAGACACGAACGAGTTTCTGGCCGATTTGACGGACGAAGGCGAGACCGTCGTTGTCTGCCGGGGAGGAAAAGGCGGGCTCGGCAACACGCATTTCAAAACTTCAATCCACCAGGCGCCGCGAATCTTTGAACTTGGCGAGCCGGGCGAGCAGCGGTCCCTACGGCTCGAGTTGCGCCTGATCGCGGATGTCGGGCTTATCGGACTGCCGAACGCCGGGAAGTCAACGCTTTTAGCCGCGTCGTCGGCGGCCAAGCCGAAAATTGCGGACTACCCGTTTACCACGCTCGAACCGAACCTCGGCGTCGTCGAAATAGGCGGCAAGGGTGGTCAAACGTTCGTCATGGCCGACGTACCTGGTCTCATCGAGGGCGCTGCGGCGGGCGCTGGCCTCGGTCATGAATTCTTGCGTCACGTCACGCGAACGAAGGTGCTCGTCCACGTCGTCGATGCGTCCGGCGGGCTCGAGGGCCGCGACCCGCTCGGCGATTTTCAAACAATCAACGACGAGATTCACGCGTACAGCGACGAGCTCGCGCGCAAACCGATGCTCCTCGCCCTCAACAAGATCGATCTCGTTGAAGCCCGCGAGAATATCGATTGTCTGACCAATGTTGCGCGTGCGCACGGTCAAGAGGTTTACCCGATTTCCGGGGCGACCGGGGAAGGTGTCCAGGATCTGCTGAATGCCATTGGCGCTGCATTGCGCGAGTTGAAGGAAACTGAAGAACGCACCGAGAAGCCACAAGAACGGCGTCGATACACGCTACAAGAAGCGGATGAACGTGTCTTCCACATTACCCGCAAATCTGAATCCCAATTCGAAGTGACCGGTGTCGCGATCGAGCGCCTGACAAAGATGACCAACTTCGAGCTCGACGATGCGGTTGCCCGATACCAGCGCGTGCTCGAGCGGAGCGGCATCAGCGCGGAGCTGGAGCGCCAAGGGATTCGCCGGGGCGGCGCCGTTGTCATCGCGGGGCGCGAGCTCATGTGGGGAGAGCAAGGCGAGGAAGTCGCGGAACTTGAAGAGAGCGAGAACGAAGAAGGGCTCGAAGACGAGCTCGAGGACTATTAAGCCTTATTTGCCGTCCATGCAATTGCGCGTCGCGTCGTCTCGTTTGTAAGCGCGTCGGCATAAACACCGCGATAGTCGGGCGGCAAAAGACGAGCGATCTCGACCATGATGATTTCGGTCGCTTCATCGCTGGAAATTTTTTGTTCCCCAATTGTTTTGGGAATCACAAATGGATCACCGAAGAGCAACTTGACCCCTTCGTGACCACGCTCGGGCATCTTGGTGCCGGCTGAAATCTTCCCCTTCTTTCCGTTGAACGGGAGTCGCTCCGATCCGGTAATCACGAGGGGCACGACTGGCACTCCACTTTTTAGGGCCAGCATGCCCGCGCCGGTGTGCCCGCGTTGAAGCGATCGTGTCGTGCTCCGCGTTCCTTCGGGAAACATCCCGACCGGGATCCCCTGCGCAAGCGCTCCCTCAGCTCTCCGGATCGCATTGCGGTCAGCCTTGCCGCGATCGACGGGGAAGGCACCGACGAGCTTCATGAGCTGTTTCAAACCGGGGACGTTGTAGGCCTCCTTCTTGGCCATGTAATGAATGGACCGCGGGAATGCAGCGACGGTCATCACGGGATCCACGTTATGCAGGTGGTTCGAAACGACGAGCACCGCGCCGGAAGGGGGGATGACGTCGATGCGCTCAATGCGCGTGTGGGCTAGCAAGCGTAAGAGTAGAAGCACGATTCCCCGCACGACCGCGCGGGGCCTTCCCTGCAACGTGTGGCGATTGTAGTCTGGCACTTGCCTTGATTTTGATTCGCTCATCTCGCGCCGGCTGTCGTCGCGGAGAACGCAGCATCGTTCCAGCGGCGGTGCGCGAGATCGACGATACTGTCGACAACTTCTTCGATACTGCGACCGTCAGTCTCGACGACCTCTGCGCCGGACGCGACTCGCAGCGGTGCAACCGGCCGGTTGGTATCGAAGGCGTCGCGGGCACGCGTATCCGCGAGCACGGATTCATACTTGACCTCGAAGCCGCGATCCCGAAGCTCCTGAAATCGACGCCGCGCGCGTTCTTCTGCACTCGCATCAAGATAGACCTTTATACCGGCATCAGGGATAACCACGCTGCCGATGTCACGTCCGACCATGACGACTCGTTCGCCAGCCGCAATCCGGCGCTGGATCGGTAACAGCGCCTGGCGGACTTCCGGTTGGGCGGCGATTGCGGAGACATGCCGGTCGACTTCGTCGCTGCGAATGGCCCATGTCACGTCTTCGCCATCCAGGCGCACGTCGAGTTGGCGACCGTCGTCGACTGATGGCGGAGAGAGATCGATTGCGAGGCGACGCGTGAGATTGGCGATCGCTCCGGCGTCTTCATCGGCCAGACCTGCCCGCTGAGCGGCGAGCGTTACCGCCCGATAAAGTGCCCCCGTGTCAAATAGCATCGCGCCGAGGCGAGCGGCGACGCGGCTTGCTACTGTTGTCTTGCCTGCCGCTGCTGGGCCGTCGATCGCTACGACTCGAAGGTGTGCGTTGCTCGGCCCCACCTGCGGGCTTTGGACCTCGGCCCTGCTCTCGCTCGTCATGTTTTCCTCTCGCTGGCTGGTGCTTAGCTGGAGCGCGACGCGGCCTCTCGATTGGGTCTTTGCGCTCGCCTGAGGCCGTGCGAACCGTCCGCGGTCGCTTGGGGACAGGCGCTGGTGGTTCCCCCTTACGTCGTCTGGATTTGCTATCGCTTGGCCCGGCGGTGTTGGCGGGTCGCGCCGCCGGCGCTGACTGAGCAGTCGCAGGTTGGGCTGGCCGCGAGAATCGTACCGGAGGCTGCGGCGGAGGCGCGGTAGGTGTCTCTGGGCGCTTTGGTCTCGTTGGCCGTCGTGTGAAATGGAGCGTCCGACTGGCGGTGTGACCAGTCTGAGATTGACCCGCACCTACCGCCCGCGCGGGTTGTCGGTCACTGAGCTTGATCGCTTCGAAGAGCGTTGAGATCTCACCAGGGGTAAGGTCTCGCCATCCGCCGACTGGTACACCGGTCAGCGTTAGTGGCCCAATGCGAACTCGCTTGAGCGTTTTGACCGGGATGCCGACTGCCTCCATGAGACGCCGCACGACGTGGCTCTTGCCTTCGTGGAGCGTGATCGTGAGGATGATGCCTTCGCGCGATTCGCGGAAAATCCGAAATTCGTGAGGAACGATGCGCCTATCTTCAATTGTGATGCCCGATCGCACTCGCTGCATCGTCGCTTCTGTCGGCCGGATCGTCGTCGCCACGTGGTATTCCTTGTCCAGCTCGTAGCGGGGGTGCATGACGCGGTTGGCGACTTCACCGTCGTTCGTGAATAAGAGCAACCCTTCCGTGTCCCGATCAAGGCGACCGATCGGATAGACCCGCTCCCTCGTCTGCACAAGGTCCATCACGGTCCAGCGATCCCGCTCGTCCTTCATCGTCGTGATGTAGCCGCTCGGCTTGTTCAGCAGGATGTAACGAGGAAGCTGAGGACGAAGGAGTTTGCCATCGACCCGGATTTCAGCGTGCAAAGGATCGGCCTTTGTCCCCAAGGTGGTCACGACCTGACCATCAATCTTCACACGGCCAGCCGTGATCAATTCCTCGGCCTTCCGGCGCGAAGCCACACCCCGCTGAGAGAGGATGCGTTGTAAGCGTTCCATCATTCCGTTCAATCCAATTTGGCGTAGGTGATTTGTCTCGCTCGACGGGCGGCGGTGCCTGCCGGTCCGTCAGCGCCGCCGTCGAAGGATAGCACGGGCACCAAGTGAGAAACCGATGGAGTTGACACAAGTCGGAGAGGGTATGATAGAGAATCTAATGGCGTTGGTCCGGAATTTGTAAGATAGACCGGACGTTCGAGGCGTTTGTCGTTCGATTGGAGTCCTGGGTCTGTGATACGCGTCGCGGCAATCGGCGATCTCCACCTCCGAGCGACCGTTCCCGACACGATCGTCAAGGGCGTGTCGAGTTTGGACGGTCGAGCCGATTTGCTTGTCGTTGCCGGCGATATCACCAACCACGGCACGCTTTCGCAAGCGGAACTCGCGGCCGAACTGTTCCGGAGAGTACACATGCCCATCGTCGCCGTGCTTGGCAATCACGACCGGCGAACGATGAGGAGAGCCGCATTTTGCCGGACGTTAGGGACGGGAGGCATCGTCGTTCTCGATGGCACGTCACGAGTCATCGAAGTCCATGGTCAGCGAGTTGGCATCGCCGGAGTCGGCGGTTCAGGTGGAGGGTTCTGGCCGGATGAAGGACCAAACACGCTTTCAAGGAAGGCGTGCCAGGCATTGGCCGTACGCGCAAGGCGGGAAGCCTCTCGACTCGACGCAGCCCTGCGAGGTCTTGAAGCGGATACGAAAATCGTCGTTACCCACTTCGCCCCGACCACTTCGACCCTTGGCCGTGAGCCGATTGTGAAGTACGCGTTGCTCGGCAACATCGAGCTCGCCCGAGTGATCGACCGCCATGATGTCGATCTGGTCTTGCACGGACACGCGCACCTAGGCAATCCGATCGGCCGCACGCCGGGTGGAACTCTCGTTCGCAACGTGGCAATCGATGTTGCTGGCGGCCCTACCTTTCATGACCTCGTGCCAATGCCGCTCTTTTCGCCGCGGGCAGACACTTGGACACGATCCGAGACTGCCTCGTGACTTTGCGCCGATCGTCCTCGGTTCGAGTGCTCCACAGCGGCCCGACCGCTGAATGTCCGATTCGGCTCGATCTGCTGACCAATCCCTATGGTCCGTCTATGCGGGTACACGAAGCGTTGGCAAGCGCCGACGATCTTCATTTGCCGGCCGAGGAACGTGCGGGGGAACTTCGATCTCGTCTTGCCGGTATTGTGGGCGTTGCCCCCTCCTGGCTGACGCTTGGAAGCGGCGCCGACGAGTTGATTCGCACTGTCGTGATTGCGGCCGGCCGTAATGGGCCGGTCATCGTCTTTCCACCGACTGAGAGCGAAGGCGAACGGATCGCCAGAGATCTTGGACAAGGGCTCATAGCGCGGTCACGATCGCACCGATTCGGGGTGGACCTTGATGCGGCGGACTGCTGGAGTATTCCGACGGGCGCGGTCGCGGTCGTCATGTCGCCGAACGATCCCACCGGCACGAATCTCTCTGCCCAAGACGCGGTGCGACTGAGCCGGGCATGCAAGGTTGTTATTGTCGACGAGCGCCATGGCGCCTATAGCGGTCGGAGTCTCGTGCCGCTGGTGCGCGAGTTTGACAATGTAATCGTTGTGCAGAGCCTAGAGACGTGGGCTGGGCTGTCCGGGTTCCCGGTTGCGTATGCGATCGCCCCACCGAAGATGAGCGCGATCATCGCCTCGGCGACTCCGGCGCATGGCGTGGCGATGGGTTCAGTCGTAGCGGCCTGCGCGACGCTCGACGACCTCGCCTTCATGAAGGGGACGATTGCCAGGGTCCGGGACGAAAAATCGCGCCTCTATCGAACGCTTCGCAAGCTGAATATGGTCCGGCCGCTACCATCATGGGCGAATTTCGTCCTCGTCCGTGTCGAGCGCGGCGAACGCGACTATTTCGTGCGCGAGCTAGCCGATCGCAAAATTCGGGTCCACCGGCCCGATCAGGTCGAGCTTGAAGACTTCTTCCGCGTCAGCGCCACCAGTGCCGAACAGACGCACGCGCTGAAACAAGCGCTCATCGAGGCGGCGTTGCCCCTCTAATTTGCGCCTATTCCGCCTCAAGAGCACTTCGCTGTGCGGCAAAGAGTTGGTCAAGGCCCGTGCTCGCGAGCACGAGCAATTCGTCGAGCGTGCTCGGTAAGAACGGTTCGCGCTCGGCCGTGCCTTGAAGCTCGACGAACGCGTAAGCATTCGTCATGACCACGTTGAAATCGACATCGGCCGCGGCATCTTCGGCATAGTCGAGATCCAACATTGGCACTCCACGCACTATTCCGACACTGACCGCAGCGACCGAACCCTTCAGTGGCATGCGTTTGAGTTTTTTCGCGTGGTGGAGACGTCGAATTGCAAACGCGAGCGCAACATACGCGCCGGTGATTGACGCGCACCTCGTACCCCCGTCCGCTTGGAGCACGTCGCAATCGAGGATGATCTGGCGTTCGCCGAGTGCCTCGAGATCGATCACAGCTCGTAGTGACCGCCCGATGAGGCGTTGAATCTCGACGGTGCGGCCGCCCTGCTTCCCCGAGACCGCTTCACGATTTGTGCGCTCGCGCGTCGCTCGGGGCAACATTGAATATTCGGCGGTCACCCATCCCCGTCCCTTGTTCGCCATCCAACGCGGAACACGATCGTCAACCGAAGCGGCGCAAAGGACATGGGTATTGCCGAGTTTGATCAGGGCCGAGCCTTCGGCATACGGCATAGGGTTTGGCACAATTTCGAGGGGACGCAATTGCTCGGCCTCACGGCCACCAGCGCGGAGAATCGCCGCCGTCTCGGTCGTCATTCAGCTTCTACACGCTCCTCAACTTCGCTTGCCTGTGCATCGGGTTCGGGCTGTGCGTTTTCGTAGATCTCCTGTATGCGTTCCAATCGCTGCTTCAGCTCTTGCTCGAAGCCGCGATCAGTCGGCCGGTAATATGTTCTACCCGCTAAGTTTTCAGGTAGGTTCTGCTGCGCCACGATCCCGCTTTCGTAGTCGTGGGCATACCGATAACCCTTCGAGTATCCGAGGTCTTTCATCAGTTTTGTCGGGGCGTTGCGCAAATGAAGCGGCACGGCGTCATTGCGCGTTTGCGCGACATCCTCAACGGCCTGCGAGTAGGCGACATACGTTGCATTGCTCTTCGGCGCCAAGGCGAGATAGATGACTAACTCCGCCAGTGCTAGCGCTCCTTCGGGCAGCCCGATGAAGTGGACCGCCTGTTGAGCGGCCATCGCCAGTTGCAGCGCGGCAGGATCGGCGAGTCCGATGTCCTCGCTGGCAAAGCGAACCAATCGCCGGGAAACATAGAGCGGATCATCGCCTTGTTCGAGCATGCGCGCCAACCAGTAAAGCGCGGCATCGGGATCTGAGCCGCGGATCGTTTTGTGCAGGGCGGAAATCGTGTCGTAGTGTCCCTCGCCTGACTTGTCATACGTGCCTGCCCGCCGTTGCACCGCTTCGAGGACGAGCTCGGTCGTGATCCTGGGCGACTCCTGATATCCAGCACCGGTCGCCGCATATTCGAGCGTATTGAGAGCGAATCGCGCATCGCCATTCGCCAGGTTGACGAGCGCATCCAACGCTTCATCGTGGATTGCAAAGTTTTGACTACCTAGTCCGCGCTCCTCGTCAGCAAGTGCGCGCTGCACGATGGTTCGGATGTGCTCGTTTTCGAGCGAGCGCAAGACGATCACCCGGGAGCGGGAGAGAAGCGGCGAATTGACCTCGAACGACGGGTTCTCAGTCGTGGCTCCAATCAGGATCACCGTTCCATCCTCGACGAACGGCAAGATGGCATCTTGTTGGGCCTTATTGAAGCGGTGAATTTCGTCGATGAACAAGACCGTGCGTTGACCGTTCATGCCGAGGCGATCTGACCCTTCCTTGATCGCCGCGCGCAGGTCGGCGACGCCGGCTGTGACCGCGCTCATCGCCACAAAGTGCGCTTCTGTTGTCGCCGCGATGATCCGGGCGAGCGTCGTCTTGCCGGTGCCGGGCGGTCCCCAGAGGATGATTGATGAGAGTTTGTCGGCTTCGATCGCTTTGCGGAGGAGTGCGCCCTCGCCGGCGATGTGTTCCTGACCAAGGAGCTCGTCGAGCGCGCGCGGCCGCATCCGAGTCGCCAGCGGCGCCCGCTGCGCAAGCTGTTCGCGGCGATTCGCCTCGAAGAGATCTTTGGTCACGGGACATCTTCTTCGGTCGAGAGCGCATCGACGCGGAGATTGAGAAAAGCAATCCGTGCTTCCGCTTGCTCCCGCGAGGCAACTCCGAGCTCCTCCATGTCTTCGAGAAGCTCCTCCAGACGGTCAAGCTCGTCGAGGAGGGCGAACAGTTCGTTATCCGGGTTCAGATGGGCGCAAGATGACGAGCTCGGCATACCAAGATCCCCGGAATGCCTACCTAGGCGGTCACCGCCAAGATCAAGAGCGCGACCGCACTCACAAGGCCGTACTCAACGAGGTCACGGCTCTTCAACAATGAACGTTGAGCGTGGGCAACGAGAAGTCCAGACACGAGGTAGAAACAGACGAGAAGCACAGCGCCGCCGGTCCAGCCGTGGGTTGGCCACCAGTTCAACACCACCATTAATTCCGTCATGACCATACCGCCAACGAGCGAGTAAAGCACGCGGGTTGGTCGGGAGATAACGCCGCGCTCAAGCGCCTCCAGAATCAAAATGCCGCTCAAGATACCGACGAGGGGCGCCGAAATGATGGTGTCGATCTTGTTGATGTAGACCGCGCTGAGGGCAAGAAAGGCGATGGCGTGGATCACGAGGGTGTGAATCGTGGCGGCGGAGCGCTGAGTCGCCTCCGTTGCATCGTCAAGGAGGTCCCGCGAAAGGAGCGAGCCGGCGATGCCGAAGAAAGCGATGGCCGGTCCGGCGATGAGCATCAGTGTGTTGTGATAGGTCGCGATCATCATCACCGCGGCGGTAGTCGCGACGAGCGGCACAGCCCAGGCCGTTTGCATCAACTGGATGCCACGAGGTTGGCCGACGGCGACCGCAGCCCGGGCCGCATTCAACTCCACAAATTGCGCGCCTGCGGCCGCGGCGACGATGGCGATAACCGCAAGACCCCAGAAGAGCGGTTTCGTTGTCTCTGTGATCGGGACGCCGGTGCTCTTCTCGTCCTGAATCGCGTAGATGGCGAGCACCAGCATCGCGAGCGCCGTGCCGCCACTGACGAAGATCCCTTGACCGTACGCCGGCTGGCGTACGTCCTGCATCCCGGAGCCAGGCGTTGAACCCGGTCGCGGAGAAGGGGCAGGGGTGTTCGGACCAGTAGAAGGCTGGTTCTCGTCTCCCCATTGGGCGCCGAATTGCAACCCGGACTGATCGATCGACATTTGCGACCCGACCCCCTTCATGCCGCATCGTACTCGGAATTGAGCCGTTTCGTCATCAGGTTTCAGTTATTGGGCTTCGGAGATCGCGCCTGCTTGGATTGCGGTCCAGGCGTCTTGGACTGTTTGGGCGGGAAGACCGCCTTCGCGAAGAATCCGCAGCTCATTGCCTTCCGCCGTCACCACGGTCGACGCGACTCCACCGGGCGCGAGGCCGCCGTCAATGATCAGATCGAGCTTGCCGTTCAACCACGACGCGACCTCTTGCGCCGTGAGTGCTGGTCGATCGCCGCTTAGATTCGCGCTGGTGCAGGCCACGGCCCCTCCCGCTTTCTCAATGATTTCGATCGCAAGTGGATGATTGGGCAGCCGAACCGCCACGGTTCCACCCTCGCCCCGCACGCCGGCAGGGAGTCCGTTGACGCCAGGGACGACGAAAGTCAACGGACCCGGCCAGAACTCATTTAACAATGCGCGAATCGACTGATTGCGAAGGCGGGCGATCTGCAGCAACGCCCTCGTAGAGGAGACGAGAACCGGCAACGGTTTGTCCGGGGGACGCTGCTTGATGGCGAAAATGCGCTCGATCGCCTCGGTATATCGCAGCGAGGCCGCGATCCCATACACCGTGTCGGTGGGCAGTCCGATCACTCCCCCGGCGGCAAGATGCTCGGCGGCCCACTCGATCGCGTGCGGTGAAGCGCGCTTGAGAATCACAGAGCGCTCGCCTTCAGGTGGCAATCGATGCTGCACCGAGTCGTCGAAGCTGCGATCGGTTGGAGAAGCGTCTTCGGGCATGATTTGGCCTTACAGTTGGGCTTTGATTTGTTCGGCGAGCGCCGTTGAAATGCCGTCAACAGCGGCGATGTCTTCGACTGTAGCTTCTTTCACCGCCCTGAGCGACCCGAAGTGCCGAATCAACTGCTTGCGACGTTTCGGTCCTACGCCTGGCACATCGTCTAGACTCGACTTCAGGCTCGATTTCGCCCGGCGTTGGCGGTGGAATGTGACCGCGAATCGGTGCGCCTCGTCGCGAACCCTCTGGACGAGAAAGAGTGCCTGGGCATCACGCGGGAGCACAATCGGGAATGCATGGGCCGGCAGGTAGAGCTCTTCATTCTCCTTCGCCAAGCCGACAATCGGCAACATCATCCCGACGTCATTGAGCGCGTCAAGCGCGGCGTTTAATTGGCCTTTGCCGCCATCGACAATCACCAAGTCAGGGAGTGACGTCCACTTCCCCTCGGTCTCTTCATCTGCTTCGGCAGCCCGTCGGAATCGGCGGCGAATCACTTCGTTCATCATCGCGAAATCGTTCGCGCCCTGAACGCTTTTGATTGTGAAACGCCGGTATTCGCGCTTCGCGGGCTTGCCGTCCTCGAAAACAACCATGCTCGCCACGGGGTTCGTGCCCTGGATATTTGAGATGTCGTAGCATTCGATCCGTCTCGGCATCCTTGGCAAGTCCAGTGCCTCGGCTAATTCAGCCATGGCCGCCGTGGTCTTTTGCTCGTCTGAGAGGAACTTCAACCGGCTTTGATCGAGATTGTCGGCCGCACTTTTGGTGACCATTTCGACGAGCGCGCGTTTCTGTCCCCGTTGCGGGACGGTGATTTCGATTTTTCCGCCCCGGCGTTCTTTGAGCCAATCGAGAATGATTGGTTCTTCGTCTTTTGGCAACGCGGTTTGGGTGAGAATGGCGGGCGGCAGCATCGCCGCGTCCGCGTAAAACTGGGTGATGAAGCCTGAAATGATCTCGCTCGGCTGATCGCCGAGTGACGCCTTCATAGGGAAGAACTCCGAGCCGAGCAGTTTCCCATTACGCAAGAAGCCGACTTGAACGCCCGCGTCGCCGCCGGCACCTTGGGCGACCGCGATCACATCCGCGTTTGTGCCGCTCGGGCTGACCACTTTTTGGCGCTCGAGCACATGCCTTACCGACGAGATGCGGTCGCGCAACTCCGCCGCGCGCTCGAAGTTCCAAGCGTCGGCTGCCTGTTCCATTTCTTGTTCCAGCGGCTCCAAGACCTCATCACCGCGGCCGTTCAGAAACAGCGCCGCGCTTTCAACAGCTTGTGCATAGGCGGCCTGCGTTGTAGCCGAAATGCAGGGCGCCAGGCACTGCTTCAGGTGAAAGTAGAGACAGACGTCGTCGTGGCCGGTGATCCGTTTCTCGCATTTGCGGTACGGAAAGAGCCGGTTCAGCAAATTCAGAGTGCGATAGGCCGATTGAGCCGAGGTATATGGGCCGAAATACCGACCGCCGTCGTCGACGATACGGCGGGTGGAAATGACTCGCGGCCACTCTTCGTTTGTGATTTTCAGATACGGATACGTCTTGCTGTCTTTCAACATGATGTTGTATTTCGGCTGATATCGCTTGATCAGCTCGTTTTCGAGCAAGAGCGCTTCCGTCGCGGTATCAGTTCGGATCACGGCGAAGTCGGCGATGTGACTGACCAGCTCGCGCGTCTTCGGATCCATGCCGCGCTTCGACTGGAAATAGGATCGGACCCGGTTGCGCAGTGCGGCCGCTTTTCCGACATAGAGAATCGTCCCGGTGTCGTCCTTCATCAGGTACACGCCGGGGAAAGTCGGGAGGGCGCCGAGTCGGCTGGAAAAGTCAGGGCGAGGAGTCGACTTCATACGAGTCATTATACGTTCGGCCGGCTATGTTCGACCGCCATTTGGCCACTTAAATAAGCTCGATCGCGCGTTCGATGATCTGCTCATCGACGATGTTGAACGCGCGCAGGCATGGCGCATTTGGGAACTCGAGTGAGCAAATAATGTAAACCGAGTCCGGCCATGAAGCGTGCTCAACATCTCGACGCGAAGGGTAGGCGGCGGAGACTGGATGCGAGTGATAGATCACTTGAATGTCCCAGTCGCGCTCCATCGCACTCCGATAGACCCGGTAAATCTCCTTCGGCTCGATGAGATAAAAATCGACGCCGTCGTATGTGTTCGTCAGCTCGTGTAACTCATGCGGCGACTCGGGCGGACCCACGATCACGCCACAGCATTCACGGGGCGCCTCGCGCCGCGCGTGGTCGATGATCTGCTCGTGCATAGCTTTCGGAAATCGCAGAGGGCGAAGGGAGCTCGTCCTCTCTTCGCTGGATCCTGCATCGGACACGTTTGAGAAAACCTAGTCGCCGCCGGCCATGGCGGGAATGATGCCGATTTCATCACCCGGCTTTACCGGCGTGTCGGCGCCTTCGAAGTCACGGACGTTTTCGCCGTTGAGAAAGACATTCACAAAGCGTCGAATCTGGCCATCGCTCTCACATATCCGTTCCTTAAGTCCCGGGTGGCGCGATTCCAGATCATCCAATACTGCGGCCACGGTCGCGCCGCTCGCATTGATCTGGGCGGCGCCGCCTGTGAAGCGGCGAAGAGGCGTGGGAATGAGGACTGTGACCTGGGTTGAAACAACCATGAAACCAACTCCTTGACCAATTGCATTGAAAGCCATCGCGAGGCGGAAGTCTAAGCCACGTCCCACAACCCGGTCGACAAATATTTCGAACCACCGTCCGGTGCGATGGCGACGATCACACCGCGCTCTTCTCGCCGCGCAACGTCACGCGCCACACTTACGGCACCGACGAGAGCAGCGCCAGTCGAGGTTCCGGCGAACAGACCTTCCACCCGCGCGAGACGGCGAGCGAGATCGTACGCCTCTTCAGTTTCAACCCCGATCTGCCGCTCGGGAAGACTGGGATCATAAATCCCCGGAACGATTGCGCTGGGCAAATGCTTTAAGCCCTCGATCCCGTGAAATGATTCGGCAGGTTGGACGGCGACCAACTCGATCCTGGGATTGACCCGTTTCAAAAACCGGCCCGAGCCGACAAGGGTGCCGGTTGTACCGAGTCCGGCCACGAAGTGAGTGATTCGGCCGTTCGTTTGTTTCCAGATTTCGGGACCGGTGCCAAGCTCATGGGCCGCAGCGTTCGCGGCATTGTTGTATTGATCGGCATAGTAGTACCGATTGGGTCTAAAGGCGGCCTGATCGCGCGCTTGCAGGATCGCCCCGTTCGAGCCCTCGTAGGGATCGCTCAGCGTCACCTTCGCCCCGTATGCGGCAAGAATCTGTTTGCGCTCGTCCGAGACGCTGCCGGGGACGACTAATTCGACCTCGATGCTGAGCGCTGCACCCAGCATGGCGTACGCGATTCCGGTATTCCCAGATGTCGCGTCCAAAATGACCTGATCTGGCGAAAGCGCTCCGCGTTCAAGCGCGTCGTGAACGATCGCGAGCGCAGGTCGATCCTTGACCGATCCGCCCGGATTGCTCCATTCGGCCTTCAGCCAAATTTCGATCGAATCCGGAAGTCCCAAATCGGCTGCAAATCGACGTAGTTGTAAGAGAGGGGTGTTTCCAATCGCGGAGACGACTGCTAACCGCTCAAGCGTTTGGCATCCCGAGCGGATCTCTGTTGCTTCGCATGTCACGACCGAACACGCCATGCTCGCCTCAAAAAAATGACCAAACTTCGAGAAAGCTTAGTTCTTCATCTAGAACGTAACGATGCGACGCATTGGCGAGAATGTCAAGCTATCCAGAAGAAAGTATTGGAGCAACGGTGTCAGATTTGTGGCGCGCCGAGCGCGAGGCGGATTTGATCGACTGTCGCGTCGTGCAACCGCTCACCGGGCTCGCCCGGTTCACCTGCCCAAACTGCGTGAATCGCCAGTTGGGACGGCAATTTGACGCCGAGATCAAGCTCCGTCGCGCGCTGGACGAGGGGGAGCTCCCAGGGACCGACAAGCTCGCCATAGGGATCTGACTGGCTCAGGGATTGCAGCCCCCGCCCGGTCAGCTCAGCGGCCAGCTGGTCCTCCGAGGCGATCATCAGCGGTCGCTCTCGCGATTCTCCAGCGAGCATGGTGAGCTTCGGTCTGACCGCGACCGCAAGTTCGGCTCTCAGGCCAGTGCGGTCGTCACCAGCAAGCGCGCCGAGCCGTTGCCGGGGGTGCGCGAACATCGCCCACAACCCGAGCACAAGTGGCTCACTCATCTTGCCCGATACGACGTCATTCAGCGCGATGAGCGTGGCGGCCTCGACAAGTTCACGTCGAATCCAGGCTACCTCAAGCCGGTCCGATCGTGCGCCAACGTCGACAGCGGCCCAGGGGTCGCGTGTTCGGGACGAGCGGACCCAACCGGTCACGGCCAATCTCGTTGGGGCGATGATTTCGTGCGAGGCGTAGGTTGAACCAATTTCGTCGACGCACCAGTCTATAAGCGACTGTCGTTGTTGAGCGATCCTGGAGTCGCCGAGCGCGATCGTCAATTGCCCGGTTCCTTCGCCTTTCAAGGCTGGCAAGAACGGCGAAACGGCCGCCGTTGCCGCCGCGAGCTCATCCCATCCGGCGGCAACGATCACATCGACGATGGGCGGCGTTTCCGAATGCAACGGCGTATCTCCTGCAAGCCAAGACAGAGTTTGATTGTCGCGGAACGAGCCTTCCGCTGCCCGGATGCGGACGAGGATCGGGCTTACGAAATTGGCGAGCAAGTTTACACGACATATCCCACTAGTCTCAAAATTTCATAGCGCCCCAAACCGCCAAACTTCGGCGCGAAAGCTTTGCGCCAGACTCGCGCCGCCTGCGAACGGTTTGGGTTGAATGAATTAGTGTAGGGGCACGCGGCCTGTGCGCCCGCGTCGTGCACGTGGCCACGAAACCAAAAATGACGCTAATCAATCTCCCGGACCGGGGTGCGAAAGAGGAGCACCGGAACGTAGAGGATGACGAGAAAGCCGTTGAGGACGAGTGCGGCGCCGATGCCGAAGTTCTTAGCGATGAGGCCTGCTTCAAGCGAGCCGATAGGCGTCAGTCCCCAAAACATCGAATAGACCGCAAGCACCCGGCCGCGAAAACCCTCATCCACAAGCGTCTGGACGAGTGTGTCGTTCAACGTTCCGTACGTGGCGACGACAAGACCGATGCAGAGGATGAGCGCCACCGAAAGATAGACGTTTCGCGACATCCCGAAGAGCATCACCAAGAACCCGAACAGACCTACACCGCAAATGACGATCTGGCCCCGGCGACGAATCCCGCCCAGGGAGGCAACGGCGATTGTACCGAGGAGAGCACCGATGCCGTTGGCGGCCTGGAGCACGCCCAGACCGCCGCCTCCCATGTGCAGGATGTCTTTTGCGAACGCCGGCGCGAGGGTGAGATAGGTGATGCCAAACGCGAGCGGTATGATGTCAATCGAGAGCAAACCGCGAATCTGCGGAGTTCGCCAAATGTAACGATAGCCGTCCATCAGTTCGGCCCGGGCGCTGCCCTCCCGCTTTGGCGTCCGTGGCAAGGTCTGGTCGACCGCCATTCCCACGAGCACGACAACGAACGGCAAATAGGTGAAAGCATTGAGATAGAAACAGACACCCGCGCCTACCAGGCCGATGAGGATTCCGCCGACGATCGGACCAAGGATGCGGGAGGCATTGAAGGCGGCGGAATTCAAGGCGACCGCGCTTTGCAACTGGTCACGTGAAACGAGCGATGGCACCATTGACATCCGGGCCGGCCAATCGAAGGCTGACGCCGAACCTGCGATCGCGGCGATGACCATGATGTGCCACACCTGCACACGGTCGGTCACGGTTAGCGTGGCTAAGATGAACATCGCCGTGGCAACGGTCAGTTGGACCGCGATCAGCACCTTTCGGCGGTCAACGCGGTCAATCAGCGCGCCCGCGATCGGAGAAAAGATCAGAACGGGCGCGGCCTGGCAGAAGCTGACCACGCCCAGCAAGAAGCGGTCGTCGGTAAGGTCGTAGACGAGCCAGCCCTGAGCCGTGATCCGCACCCAAACGCCGGTGAGCGATATCGCCAACGACAACCAGAACAGCAGGAACGGGCGCGACTCGAAGGCACTCCACGCTCCACTGCGGCCCCCGTGCCGCCGATCCGTTGCTTGGATTCTGTTTTCGACTTCGACGGAGTCTGCTGCACGATCGTGCGTATCAACCGTTTCCTCGGCGGCGGTGGCCAAAGACTGCTCCCCAAAATGTTTTGATGACATTGCCCACGTTTGGTCACGGCATCATACGCCGACATCGGGAGCGACGCTCAATAATTCGCCGGGGCGTTAGGTGACCACGCCCGAGTCTTGAATACGCACAACACTTTGTCTTGCCTCAGTGTCACTAAGATGCTACGATCCTGTACGTACGGCAAAATCTCGCTTGCACCCGCTCTGTCGCCAGTCGGCACACACGGGGTTTCGTGGTCCGATTGCCGGAAGATCGAGCCCCTCCGCGGCGTCACACGGCAGGAGCAGGTGATCGCGTGCAATCCAAAGTCGTGACTCAAAAACCACGCGCTGCGCATGTCCGCCGGAACCAGCACAGCGCGGCAAGCGTGCGGGAGGTCCGGCGGCCCGCCGGCCCGGGTCCAGTCCGGTCGGTGCCTGCGCGGCGAGCTGCACAGCCAACGCGGAGCGCAAGGCGGTCTCGCCCAGCAACGCGTCGGATGAGCGGACGTCACATCGCAATCGCGGCATTCATCGTCATCGCCATCTGCCTCGTCGGCCTCATTGTTTTGCGCGTGTCGGTTCGGGGCGAGGTCTATCCCAACGTCGCCGTTTATGGAGTGCACGTAGGTGGCCGCTCACGAGTCGATGCGCAACAGCGCATTCAAGCGCGAGTCGATGCGCTCACGCAGGCTCATGTCTCGCTCACGTATAACGGCCAGCAATGGTCTCCGACCTTCGTGGATCTCGGCCTTGCGGTCGATATCGACGACTCAGTCGCGTCGGCTATGGCAGTGGGTCGAACGGACGGGGCGGGCGGTATGCTGCGGCCGCTCTTCGGCGGAGCCAAGGTTGACATCGCCCTCCCGTTCACTATCGACGATCAGCATCTGGAACGCATCATCAGCAATTTGCAGATCGAAGCGCCGATCAGACCTGTTGATGCCTCCATCGCGATCACCGGCACATCGGTGTCGATCTCGCCCGAACGGGATGGGCAACTGATCGACCGCATTCGGTTGAAGGCCGATCTCTTGGCCCAAGCCGCGACAGGAGCACCGGCGTCCGTTGCCCTTGTGACCGTTCCGGCGCAAGCAACGGTACGCGGCGATGAGATTGCCTCCGCAAAAGCAGTCATCGAGCAAGAACTGACCCAACCCCTTGTGATCACCAGCGGCGGTCAGTCGTGGACCATCTCGGCCACGGACCTCGGACGGCTTGTGCATATTCAGATCGTCGACGGCAGTCCAGTGGTCGCGCTCGGCCAAAATGAGATGACCGCGCTTTCCGGTTCAATCGCCGAATCGCTGCACAAGGACGCCACCGACGCCGTGATCGTCGATCGCAGTGGCATCCAGCACTTCACGCCGTCGATAGATGGCCAGCAGGTCAGCGCCGACAAGCTCCTTGCCGCGATCGAAGATGCGTTCAGGGCGGGAAGCCACCAAGCACAAGTTCCTATCGACATCGTCAAGCCAGCAAAGACCACCGAGGGCGTCTACGCCGATCTCGGCATTGCCGAACTGCTCGCAACCGGGACCTCCGATTACAGCGGTTCCGAGCCGAGGCGAGTCACGAACATCAAAGTCGCCGCGAGCTTGATTGATGGCAGCCTGGTTCCACCTGGGGGCGAGTACTCGTTTAACCGTTCGATGGGAGAAATCTTGGCAACGGATGGCTTTGTGCCTGCAGGAGCGACTGAGAATGGCATTCCCGGCACCTCGGTCGGAGGTGGCGTCTGCCAAGTGTCGACGACCGTTTTTCGGGCGGCGCTTAAAGCTGGCATGCCAATCGTCGAGCGTTGGCCACATACCTATCGCAGTCCTTACTACGAGCAAGGGGATTGGACGCCTGGCTTTGACGCGTCGATCTTGCAACTCGAAGGTGATTGGCTCGGCGGTTCCGATTTCCGATTCTCGAATCCGACGCCGGGTTGGTTGCTCCTTCGCACTGAGATCGATGCCAACAATGTGCTCAAGGTGATGGTATACGGTCCGCACACCGGCTATCAGGTCGAGCTCAATGATCCGGTCTACAACGACCTCACACCATCGTATGGCGAGACGTCCGAAGTTGATCCGACGATGGCGCCGGGGACCGGGTTCTTGTATCAAGAGGCGATGGACGGCGTGACCATGACGGTAGGCCGCAGTGTTTTCGACGCGGACGGCAACGAGATACTCACCGATACCTTTGTCTCGACCTACGATCCGCGCGGCGCGATCTACCTCGTCGGACCCGAGTCCTGAGGTTGATCCTGGTGAGGAAGGACATGCGTAGGACCTTGGTCGATGCGACCGACGTGTCTTAGGGGTACTTTGGTCTGAACGATAATCTTTCCGGCTTCACCCAAAGGTCCTAGTCCGATGAGTTGCGGAACGAACGGTCATCCTTCATCGTTGCGTGGCAAGGGCGTATGAGATTGGCGGGAAGTCGTTCAGGTAGGTGCGTTATGTTTTTCTCCGCAAGCGGTCGAGCAATGCGCCGATGATGACTCAAGACCGGGTGACGCCGCGCCAGGCCATTGTCGTGTTGGATGTTCCTTCCCTTTCCGAGTTGACGGTCTCCGCGCCTGGTCGAGCCGACAGTCCCACCGAGTTGCAGCCTTATGCGCTGCTCGACGTCATCGGCACGCTTGTCGGCGTCGATGGGGCGTCTATATCGATCGTCTGCCAATCGCCGGCACGGGCCCGAACCTTGCATGCTGCGCTTCCGGCCGGTGTCGATCTCATGGTTCCAGAGCCAGGGCGCCTCGCGACTGAAGGCGCGCTCATATCAGGATTGCAACATTTGCTCGATCGCGCGTTCAGCCGCATCGTGGCGATCGCCGGTGATACGTTGGCGGTGCCCTCGCGCCTTGTGGCCACCGCACTCGGGAGTCTGTCGACCGCCGACTTAGTGATCGGACAAACGCTCCATTCCGGTGTCTATCTGGTCGGCGTCCGCGATCAGGCGGGCATTTCCCTGTTGCTCGAAGCGGGCGCGGCGCCAAACTGGAGCGGTCTCGATCCGCGGGTGCTGCACGAACTGGCCAAGCCGTCTGGGACAGTCGTCCGCCATGTCGAATCGCGCATGCGTCTCTCAGATTTAACGTCGCCAGAGACGATCAGAGCGGCCCTGGAAGATTCGGCCGGACTCGCCCCCCGCATGACCGCCGCTCTCGCCGGCGAACCGTATGAGATCTTGGCCTAACGCACCGGGACAACCTATGAGTCCAGCCCCACTCAATAACCGCAACAAAGGCAACGAAGCGCAAACGGCCAACGGTGAATGGGCCGCGAAACTCCGCGCGGTCGGCTCCGTCCTCGATGGCCAGGGTTCCGAGTTTCGCGAGCTCTGCGTCATTGAAGTTGACGATGGTTTCGTCGTGCAGGCACGGGTACGCGCAAAGAAGACATCGGCCTGGACTTCGGTGAGTCTGGAGATTGGCGCTGGCGATATCGCGAGCGGCCGACCACCAAAACCGGCGAGGTGATGCAATGCGGCTCTTTGCTGGCCTTGAAAGTTCGGATTATCAAGATATTTTGCGCGCGGTCGGGGCGCTCCTCGACGAGCAACACTGTCGCGATATCCGCATTTGGGAACACGAAGATGGCGTTATCGTGCAGGCACGCCTGATCGAAGAAGGCGATGCCGCGCTCTACCAGACGTACCTCCTCACCGATGAGGACATTCGTTTTCTCCTCTCAAAAGCTTATCGCCGCCGAAGCACATCACCGCTTGGCCTCATGCGCAGTTCATAGATCGTGCAATTCCGGACGCTTCCAAGCGGATCTGCATTTTCCCTGGCGCAAACCTGCGGGCCGGTCGCCTGGGGTAAGGGCCGCTGGCCGTCCATCGATTGGCTTGCCGGTCTGCTGGTTTGGAACGGATGGGAAAACGGGCTCCTCGTCGTTCGCACGTTCCGCCAGACCGAGTTCGGCCTCGAGCTCGGCGGCGGCGATCCAGCACTCGATCGCGATTGGCTGAACCGCTACCTCGGCTTCGCCGCCGCTACGCCGACGTTCGAAGTCGGACCGTTGGTCGAACTCCAAGCGCGGTTTGCCGGGCTTCGGCCCTACGCCAACGGGTCAGTATTCGAAGGACTGGTGACCTCAATCGTCGGTCAGAGCATCTCGGTTGCCGGGGCAGCGGTCACCGAGCGGAAATTGAGCGCGTTGTTCGCAGACGGCGTCGAAACGCAGGGGCGGCTCTTCTGGCCTTTTCCCCGTACCGACCAGCTCGCCGACGCGTCGCCCGATCTGATCAGGCAGTCGGGCGTGACCTGGCGGCGAGCGGAAGCGATCGTAGCAGCCGCCCGGGCCGAACTCGCCGGCGAGCTACCCGCGGCCGAAGAGGCTAACCACGATCCGGACGAGGCTCGACGCAGGCTGCGGGCGCTTCCGCTCGTCGGCCCTTGGACAGTGGAATCGACGCTACTGTGGGGCATCGGCCTCGCCGACGCTCACCCCACCGGCGACATCGCGCTCCTGCGCGCCGCCCGCACGATTCTCCAGCAACCCGGGCTCGACCTGAAATCGCTCGACCGCCTCGCCGAGGACTGGCGCCCCTGGCGCGCCTGGGCCGCCCGCTATCTGTGGACCGCATTACTGGGCACGGCAGACGGACCGACCCCGAGTAGCCCACTCAGCGATAAGCTGTCATAGATCGAAGCGGGCGCATCCGTCCCGACTCGTTGAGCGCTCGCCACCCTCGTGGTGCGCGCCCACCACCCGTCATGCTGAGCCGCTGCTCCCGCCATTCAGAGCGCCCACCTCCGCCATTCTGAGCGAAGGCGAAGAAACTGTGCCGGCCTATCGTATGGTCTCCTAAAGCCAGACGCCTCGACTGCGTTCGGGATCCACGGGCTCGGGTCTCGGCCTACCAGGATAGGATCCCGCCGTCCAGCCGAGCATCAACGCCCGGACAACCTACGAGTCGGTCGCCTCTTCGAGCTGCCGCGATTCGTGGCGGATTTCGCTCACTTTGTGCCAGATGTACCAAACGATCAGAGCGAGAACGAAGAGAGCTATGGGGTAATCGAAGAAGCGAGCTTTGTTGCGGAATTTCTCCCAATCCGCACCCCAGTGATAACCGGCCGCTGTCAGCGGAATGCACCACAGGAACGCGCCGGCGAAGGTAAAGGCGATGAACTTCCAATAGTTCATTCGGGCGATACCGGCTGGGAGCGAGATAAACGTGCGGACAATCGGCAACAGGCGAGAGAAGAACGCCATCTCCTCGCCCCATTTGGCGAACAATCGGTCGGCGCGGTCGAGGTCTTTCCGGGTGAGCAGAATCCATTTGCCGTACTTCTCAAGAAAAGGCCGGCCAAGGAGCGCCCCGATCCAGTAAGCGATAGTCGAGCCGATCGCATTGCCAACCGCGCCCCAGAAACTGGCGACGATGATGCCCCAGTAACCGAGATCGCGCTTGTCGACGATCAGCCAACCGGCGAGCGGCATGATGATTTCGCTTGGCAGGGGAATGCAGGCGCTTTCAATCGTCATCGCGATCACGATGCCGAGCCAACCGAGGGCATCGAAGAGGTTCTGCACGAAGTCGATCGCGTTCGTTTCGAGTGTATGAATCACTGGCTGTTCCCACGCATAAGAAGTGGACGGTGGCCGCGCATTGCGGTGAGCACACCGCGAATGTTGGACGGTCTCTCTTCGTCCTCGTTCCGGTATGCCGGTCTTTATACCCGGACTCGTTACAGCCGCGCCACTTGGCGCTTCTTCGTCCAGATTTTCGAAGTATTTCCCGCAAGTAAATTATCTAGCCTTATCGGACTTGCGTCGTTGGTGACGAATAGGTGAGGTTTTAGGCCTAGACTTCCCGTTTCGCCGCAGTTAGCTTGGTATTCGGTCTAGGGTCCAATCTTTTGCGCCCCGCACATGCTTCGTCCCACGCATGATCGAGCGGAGTGCACAGGCTCCCATCGGCGTCAGCCGATCGGGGCTTAAGACACTGCGTCCTGATTTTTGGCGGAATCAGGGCGACCGATGGCGCATCGAGTCAGTTCGCCAAGGTGGGTACGGAGCAAATGAATATTTCGGGACGTTTAGAGGGCCCTACATCGATGAGTCGTCCATTGGTCGAATGGCGCCGGCGACCATTCCGCTATGCAGCGATCGTCTGTTCTATCGCTGTCATCGCCCTCCTCATGAGCGGGCAGGGAACAGAGTCGCTGCTCGCGATCACCGCCGGACTTATCGTGCTCGTCGTGTGCTGGTCATTGGTGCTGACTCGTTCGGCATCGGACACGGTCATCCTCGTGGGCACCGGTCCCGAGCTTGCAATAGTGGCGGGAATTCTAGAGGGCGAACGGCAACCGCTCGATCGGATTTTCCGCGCCTCGTCGATTGACATGGCCGCCGATCTTGCCACCCATCATCGATGTGCCGCGGTGATCGCCGCTCTGCCCAATCTTCCACAGAAACTTGAATTGGTTGACCGGACCGGCCAGGCTGTGCCCATTAAGCCTGCTTCCGAAGCGCTCGCGCAGATGTTGCGACGAATTCCACTCGACATCGCCGCCGCGGACCCAAATTTCGCGAGGAGCATCGAGACCTCGCGATCCCAGGGTTATCTCATCGCGAAGGCGATCGTCGAACGCACGATCGCGGCCCTGATTCTGGCCGTGCTGGCACTGCCGGCGGCAATCTGTGCCGGCGCGTTACTTGTGGAGTCGCGGCGATCGCTGATCACGCCAATTCCTTACATCGGACTTCGCGGCCGTCCGTTCCCCATGCGCCGGTTCCGAACGAAGACGGATGGCGGCGCTCGCTCGACCCGCCTCGGGCACGTGCTCACGCGAACCCATGCCGAGCTTGTTCCCTCGCTGCTTGATGTCATCCGTGGCGATCTCGCTCTGATCGGCCCCCGGCCCGATCGCGAACAAGAGGCAGCTGTTAAGCGCGAAGCGCTGCCTTTGTATGACCTGCGAACAGTTGCCAAACCTGGTCTCGCGAGTTGGGCCCAGGTTTGGTTCCGTTATACCGACGCCATTCGCGATACTCGTCTCGCCCTTGAATATGACCTGTTCTACGCGAAACATGCGTCATTGCGCCTCGACCTCCAGATCTTCGCCCGGGCGATGTGGCTCTTGACGAAAGAATCGCTTGACTCTTGCCTTGCTGGATGCTCGTGCATCGGGCGCTACACGGTCGAGTGTCTTGACGCCGTCACGAAGTTACTTCCTTCGCGATCGCCGCGCTTCGCCAGCGTCGCCATGCCCGAGTCCGCCGCATCAACGACGGCGTTGAAGGCAACCCTGATTGCCGGCGCCGGCCAAGGTGGCCGGATGTTCGCCCGCGAGTTGCGCCGGAATCGGACGTGGGGTTATTGGCCGGTCGGTTTCGTCGACGATGACCCTGCCAAGATCGGCACGAAGATCGACAAGTTGCCGGTGCTCGGCGGCACCGATTCGCTCGCCACGCTCGTCACCCGCGAACACGCGGAAGCGGTGATCATCGCCATCCCCTCCGCGCCCGAGCTCACGATCGCGCGCATCGCGAACGCGGCACGAGAATCGTCGGCCCGCGTGCTAACGATGCCGAACCTTTCCGACGTGCTCTCCGGCAAGTCGACGGCGCTGACGTTGCAAACAGTGCGCCCAACCGATGTGCTCGGACGCCCGGTTGTCACTCCCGACAGCGATCGCTGCCGCGCATTCGTCGCCGGTAAGCGGGTCCTCGTGACCGGAGCCGCGGGTTCGATTGGCCGCGAATTGGCGCGGCAAGTTGCTCTGCTCGGGCCGAGTGAGCTGTTTGGCCTCGACATCAACGAGAGTGATCTCTACGATCTTCAGCAGGAGCTCCGCGTCACGCCCGACTCCGCGCCATTCACGCCGCTAGTTGCTTCTATTTCGAACCGGCAGCGGATCGCGACGCTCTTTGCAAAATACAAGCCGGACATCGTCTTCCACGCGGCAGCGTACAAGCATGTGCCGCTCATGGAGGACCATCCGAACGAAGCTGTGTTCGCCAATACCGTTGGCACCTACGACCTAGCGACCGCTGCGGCGCACGCCGGTGTCGAGCGGTTCGTGCTTGTCTCTACCGACAAAGCCGTTCGCCCATCGAGCGTCATGGGCGCGACGAAACGGCTCGCGGAACTTGCGGTCCGCGGTATTGCGGAAGACACCGGCATGTCTGCTTGCGCCGTCCGCTTTGGAAATGTCCTCGGCAGTCGCGGCAGCGTGCTCCCACTCTTCGAAAAGCAAATATCGGCGGGCGGACCGGTGACCGTCACCCATCCCGATATGTTGCGCTACTTCATGACGATTCCGGAAGCGGCAAGCCTGATCATCGAGGCCGGAGCTTTCGGTGACCGCGGTGTCATCTACATGCTCGATATGGGCGAGGAAGTTTCGATTCGTGAGTTGGCAGAACGGCTCATCCGCCTTCGCGGTCTGCGTGTCGGCCACGACATCAAGATCGAATACAGTGGACTTCGGCCCGGCGAGAAGCTGCGCGAAGAGCTCGCGCTCGATTTCGAGCATGCGCATGAAACGCTGCATGCGAAAATCCGGATTCTCGCGGAAACCCCGACCGCGGCGGCACATCGCGAGCCGATCGCGCGCGTCATCACTCGCCTTTGCGGTGTGGCGCAAAACGGCTTGCCCGCGGACGTGCGCAACGCGCTCCTTTGCGAAATAGCAGACATCGACTTCCCAGCAAAACGGAACGACCTGGCCGGTTTCCGCGCAACCGCGTCAGTGGCCTGATCTCTATCGGTACAGGGAGGAGTCGACTTTGACTGTGGCGCAAACTGTCGCGCGGCCGGACATGAACATACCGCTGGCGCGGCCTTCAATCACTGAGGAAGAGATTGCCGCGGTGCTGAATGTGCTCCGCACCCCGGTGCTGAGCATGGGACCGCAGGTGCATGCCTTCGAACGTGAGTTGGCCCAATACATCGGCGTCGCCGAAGGCATTGCGGTCAACAGTGGCACGAGCGGTCTGCATCTCTGTCTCGTCGCCGCCGGGATCGGTTCCGGCGACGAGGTGATCACCAGCCCGTTTAGCTTCGTTGCCTCTGCGAACTGCGCGCTGTACCAAGGCGCGATTCCGGTCTTCGCCGATATTGACGAAGACACGTTGACCATTGACCCGAATCAGGTCGAAGCCAAAGTCACGGAGAGGACGCGGGCACTCTTGCCGGTCGACGTCTTTGGGCAACCCGCGCCGATTGAAGAAATGCTCGCGATCGGCGAAGCGAATGGCATCCCGGTCATCCTCGACGCCTGCGAAGCGATCGGTGCGGAACGCAATGAGGTGCGGATCGGGCGGCGTGGACTCGCCTCGGTTTTCGCCTTCTACCCGAACAAGCAAATGACGACCGGCGAAGGCGGCATGATTGTCACCAACGACGCCGACTACGCCCGGGTGCTACGCAGCCTATGCAACCAAGGCCGCGACGACGCCGGCACCTGGATGAACCATGTGCGCCTCGGCTACAACTATCGCCTCGATGAAATGAGCGCCGCCCTCGGCCGCGCCCAGCTCAAACGGCTCGACACGATGCTCGCACATCGCGACCGGGTCGCGAGCTGGTACTCCGAGCGCCTGCGCCACATCGACGGCGTTCGCACGCCGTACGTCGCGCCCGAAACAACCCGGATGAGCTGGTTCGTCTACGTGATCCGCCTCGACGAGCGGATCGACCGCGCCGTCTTGATCGATAACCTCGCCGCCGATGGCATTCCTGTTCGCCCGTACTTCGTGCCGATTCATCTCCAACCTTATTATCGCGAACAATTCGGCTTCCAGCCTGGCGATTTTCCCGTCACTGAACAGGTCGCGAACGGCACGCTGGCCATACCCTTTTTCACCGATATGACCGAGGAGCAAGTCGACTACGTGTGCGACCGGCTCGCGCTCGCCGTTCAATCAAGCGCGAGAAGGATCTAGCAGATGCGGCTTGTTTACCTTCACCAGTACTTCAACACGCCGGCGATGTCCGGCAGCACTCGTTCTTACGAAATGGCCCGCCGCCTCGCGCAATCGGGCAACGAAGTACACGTCGTCACCTCGAACCGCAACGCAAATGCGGCGCAGGCGGGTCTTGATTGGATCCAGACCGAGGAAGCTGGAATCCATGTGCACTGGCTTACCGTGCCCTATTCCAACCACATGGGCAACGGTCCACGGATGAAGGCGTTCGCGCGTTTTGCCACGCACGCCGCCCCGCGCGCCGCCGGGCTCCAGCCCGATCTCGTCCTCGCCACCAGCACCCCGTTGACCATCGCCTTGCCCGGAGTCTTTGCATCTAAGCGTTGTCGCGTGCCCATGGTGTTCGAAGTTCGCGATCTCTGGCCTGAGCTGCCGATCGCAATCGGAGCATTGAAAAATCCGATCGCCATCGCCGGCGCCCGTTGGCTGGAACGATTCGCCTATCGCCATTCGGCGCGCATCGTCGCGCTCTCACCCGGGATGAAGGACGGCATTGTCGCTACCGGTTATCCAGCGGCACAGATTGCCGTTATCCCCAATAGCTGCGACTCTGACCTGTTTGACGTCGACAGCACGGCTGGGAAAGAAGTACGGAGCCGATTGCCGTGGCTGGGCGACCGCCAACTCGTGGTCTACACCGGCACGCTGGGGAGGATCAACGGTGTGAGTTATCTCGCCCGACTCGCGGCGGCGATGCGTTCGCGCGATCCTGAAGTGCGATTTCTCGTCGTCGGGTCTGGCAGCGATGAGCCGAACGTCCGGCGCGAGGCCGAGGAGCTCGGCGTGCTTGAAAGTACGTTTTTCATGCTCTCCGACGTGCCCAAAACCGAGATGCCGGCCATCCTCTCCGCGGCGACCATTGCCACGTCGCTCTTTGTCGATCTCAAGGAAATGTGGGCGAACTCCGCCAACAAGTTCTTCGACGCCCTGGCCGCGCGCAAACCGGTCGGAATTAATTACGGAGGCTGGCATGCCGATCTCCTCGGCGGCGGGGCGGGCTTAGTTCTCGATCCCCACGACGTGGAAGCGTCCGCGGACCAATTGGCAGCCAGCTTGCTGAATCCGACGTGGTTACAGAACGCGTCGGTTGCCGCGGGCTGCTTAAGCGAGCAATTCAGCCGCGACCGCATGGCGCACGACCTAGAAACCGTCCTCCACGCCACACTCGCGATGGACTCGGGTAGATTCGATACGGGATTATCACCGCCATCGATGGACGTGCCATTCGAGTTCAGGTCGTAGCGTTCGTGAGAAATCCCCCGACGCTTCTTCGTCTTGTTCATTGGTCGGGCTTGCACCCGTCTAACCCCGTCACGCTGAGCGCCCACCCGCTGTCGCTGTGACCGACCTCCAACGTCATCGTGAGCGCTCCCCCCTGTCATTCTGAGCGGAGGCGAAGAATCTGGACCTGCCCACCACACGCATCAGTCGAGCAAGGGTCCCCGACATCGCGCGGCTTGAAGGAGGGTAGGTTCGCCAATCATCAGGTCAATGAGGCTTGGAAGGACTACGGAGCACCACTATCCGGCTCGGGCCGCATCGGTGCGACTGGATTCCATCCGCATCGGAACCACAAGTCCGCTGGCAGCGTGTCGTCGATGTCGTCGTTCTCGTCGGCAGGATCGCCGATCGCGTCCTCTTCGGGCGTCAAGTGCATTACCACGATCGTCCGCCTCGCGCCGCGGGAGACAAGGGGTCACGCTGCGAGCGTATTATTCCTTCCGTCCGAGCGTTTCGCGCGGTTCGTCATCGAGGAGCGTGTATCCATGCTCAAACGGGTCACCCAAGAGCCAACTGCTGGTAAAGCAACGGCCGATCCGATCTTCATCCAGGGATTGGTTGAGATTCAAAATCTCGTAACCGACGAAGACGCCAAACTGCTACGCGTGACGTCGGTTTCGTTTCACAACGGAGCCCGCAATCGGGCCCATCGCCACACGTGCGACCAGGTCCTGATCGCTACCCACGGCAGCGGCTTCATCGCCACTGACGCCGAAGAGCTCGAGCTCAGCCCCGGCGATGTGATTCTGGTCCCTGAGAACACCCGCCATTGGCATGGCGCCGTGCCGGAGTCTGATTTCACCCATATCTCCATCCTGACGCCGAGCGTGATGACTATCGCCGATTAGCAGCGACGAACGGCGGAGAGCAAACGTGAAACGGCCGGCGAGCTACCTCGAACCATTTGGGTGGTGGGGTCCCCTCCGGTCGCCGGGCGAGGCGACGAGCCTGGACGGCCTCATCGCCAGCGGCATGCTCGCTGATGAACTTGCCACTATCCTTAGAACGCTGGTCGAGGCCCGAGCGTCAATTGTCGTCTGCGCGGGACCGAGCGGCGCCGGCAAAACGACCTTCCTCACCGCACTCCTCAACCACCTGCCAATTGACACAACCCGCGTCTACATCCGCGGCTGCTACGAACCGTTCGACTTTTTCGACCACACCGATCCTGCCACAACCGCGCTCCTCGTCAACGAGATCAGCCCCCATCTCCCGATATATCTCTGGGGCCCCGGCGTCCAACGCGTTCTCGCGGCCGCCGAGCGCGGCTACCAACTCGCCGGCACCGCCCACGCCGACTCAGTCGAGGACTTCATCTACAGCCTCACCGCCTACCCCTTGCGCCTCCCCACCGATTCGCTCCGTGTCATCGACCTCCTCGTCCTGCTCGACCTGAACTGGGAAAACGAGCAGCCCGTTCGCAACGTTAAGGAGGTCGTATCGCTTTCCGCAGACGCGCCGCCCGGCACGATTCGCCCGGAACGGTTGGCCTGGCGGGATCCGAAGTCGGACGAGTTAGTGATTGGTGAAGCGGCGGTGAACGAAGTCGTTGGGCGATTGATCGCCTAGCCTGGCGTTCCGGTCCAAATTGGGAACGCCACGTTCATTGAGGACGGTCTACCCTCACTTCAGGCTTCTGCCTTGGGGGAAGCGAGAAGTACATGGCTGGGTCGCATAGGCAAGTTCGCGGCGAAGACGCGTCGCGCCACTGTGAAAATCGGGTGCTCAGTGAGTCTCGCGGATGAAATCAGGGTCATTGTCCGCCGCTTTCAGGACGAGGCGCTCAACGCTGGAAACCTCGGCGTTCTCGATGAGCTCGCCATCGCCGGGTATGAAGAGCACGACCCCGTGCCGGGGCAAACAGCCGGGCTAGCTGGCCTCAAGCACCGCGTCGCCATGCTTCGCGACGCGTTTCGGCCACAAGTCACGGTCGAGGACCTCCTCGCCGAGGGCGACAGGGTCGTCGTGCGCTGGACCAATCGCGGCGTCCACATCGGCGAATTCATGGGGATCCCGCCGACCGGCAGGTCGTTCGTCATCGCCGGGATCGATATCCACTGCCTCCGCGACGGCAAGCTGGCGGAGCACTGGCACCTTGTCGATCAGCTCAGCCTGCTTCAGCGGTTGAGCCTTCTCCCGATGCCGGAGACTGCCAACGCATAAGACCGACTGTGCTCGCGTGGGAGAAATCGGCGCGCTGAACGGGTGAGAATTTACCTGATTGCACAACGCCGCGGCACACGCGGTCATCCAGTTTGCTGGCCATACTCATTGTCAGTGACGTGCGCGCCCCATGTCGCGCTGTTGCCTTCGTCGTCAACCACGACCATCGAGATATGGGTCATGAAGCGGTTCGGGGCGGCGCCGTGCCAATGGTCTTCACCAGGCTCGAAGAAGACGCTGTCGCCGGGGCGGAGCTCCTCAACTGATCCGCCCCGGCACTGGCACCGGCCGACGCCCTCGGTGACGTAGATGGTCTGGCCGTTTGGATGGGTGTGCCAAGCCGTGCGTGCGCCCGGTATGAAATGGACGCTGCTCGCGTTGAGGCGTGAGCCCTCCGACGGTGTCGCAACTGTGTCGACATAAACCGCGCCAGTGAACCACTCGCTCGAGCCGACCGTGGTCGTACCGGAACTCTTCGTGATTTGCATGGTGTTCACCTTTGAGCTAGACACTGGGGCGCCAAGCTGATGGACATTTCCATATGATTCAGCGCGGCACAAGCTTCAGCGCCGCCGATTGCGCCGGAGGCGCCACCATGGGGTCGACATATTGGGCGTCATAGTGACCGTACTTCGTGTGGAATGCGGCATCGATCTCTGCCTCTACGTTGTTCCCTGGTTCGACAAAGGTGACGTCTTTGTCGACGCCGCCGGCATGGATGCGGCCCTCACCTTGGTCCTGAGTGCCGCGGAACCAGGCACTTTCGCGCCCATTCACTGATCGAACGTAAAGATCGTCGCCCCGTCGCACGACCCAGATCGTCACTGGCTTTCGCAGCGTTCCGTCGCGTCGGAGGGATTCGATCTGCAATTCGTCCGCAGTCCCGATCTTGTCGAGTTCGTCGCTCGTCCATGCAGCCATCGGTTCGGCTCCTTCTTACATGCGAGTATGTGGATGGTGCCGCTGTCTGTTTTGCACTGTTATCTAGTCGAATGCTCTGATTTGAGGGCAGCTCCCCTGTTAACCGAACTTCGCAACGACCTCATCCGCCAGCCGGGCGACGATACCGTTGGGATACGGATAGGTCAGTATCAGGACCAAATGTGTGGCGCCGGCCTCAACGAGTGGCTGCAGTGTCGCGACCGTTGCCGATAGGTCGTCGTAATCGATCCGCGCCTGCACAGACAGCTCGATCTCCTTGGGATCTCGGCCGACGGTGGCGCAGTGCTCGTGCAGGACACCCACTTTGTGCCGGAAGGTTGCCACATCGCCCCCCGCAAAGTTCCATATGTCGGCGTATTGCGCCACGACCCGCAGGGTCAGCTGCTCGCCACCGCCACCGATGACGAAGGGTGGATACGGCTTCTGGATTGGCTTCGGTTCGCAGCGAGCCTGCGCGAGTTGGTAGTAGCGCCCATCGAAGTCCGTCAGATGCTGGGTGAAGAGCCGCTTCGTGATCTCACAGGCTTCGCCGAGACGGCGTATGCGCTCGCCGGGAGCGTAGAGCGGGATGCCCATGCTCTGATGCTCGTACTCGTTCCAGCCGGCGCCGACGCCGAAATCGAGGCGGCCGTTCGAGATTACGTCCACCGTCGCAGCCATGTGTGCATGGACCGCAGGGTGTCGGTACGTGTTGCCGGCGACCATCAAACCGAGGCGCAAACGCGACGTCCGAGCCGCCAGGGCCGCCAGAACTGTCCATCCTTCGAGGCATGGTCCATCGAGCTCGCCCTGGATTGGGTTGAAGTGGTCGAAGAGCCACGCGTGCTCGAAGGCGGGCGTACTGTCAGCGTCCTGCCAGACCTTGACTATCGCATCGTAGGTCGTGTGTTGTGGTGATGTTTTCACTCCCCATCGGAGTCCGGCCATACCTCGTTCTCCTTAATGCGGCGCCGCCGAATCGGCGCAGAGCGAACCGCAACTTTCCCGCCAACCCAAAATCGGTGAATCCACAGCGGGTCTGGTCGGGTTGTTGCGCAGTTGCTTGCTATTAAATCCAGATGAGCACGCTGATCGCCTCGCACCTCGCCCGCGAGTTCAAGCACCTCTCCGACGCGCCGTCGATCCGCGACGTGGAACGGCTGAGGAGACTTTCCACATAAAGCGCCGGTCTCTGTGCAGATTGGGGACGGGCCGGTTTAGAACAAACAGGCCCGCGGAGTGGGCACGCACAACGAACGCCACTGGAGGTAAGTCGTTAGGCCGCTGAGTGTAATGTCGACTCCGAGGACAGTGACGATCACAGCGCTTCCCAGCGATAAGCCGCTCGTCAGGCGGCCGCAGCGGCCCCCGAAACGATCGACCAGCGAGCGCGAGCGCACCAGGAGAACCCCAAGGGTAATCAGCACAGCCTCCAAGCCGAGGCTGAATGAGACGATCAGGCCCAGGCCGACCGGGATGCGGTTGAGCCCAACGGCGCTAAACATGATTCCCAGCGCCTCGGGCACTGCACCGGCCCGCCTGACCCACCATCTTCACCTGAGCTAAGAAAGGGCGCTCAGTTGCTTCCCATCTCGGATTCCGCGTCGATATCGGGCTGCATCCGACCATAGAGAGTTGATTGGAGATGTTGGTCGTCGCTGAGAAAATGCTCACCGGGAAGTCGCCAGTCTGGCAGCTCACCATACTGACGAGGTTGGTCGAATGCACCGGCGACGACGACCGGGTCGGGCCAACTGGCATCAACGGACGTGGTGTATCCATCGTGCTCGTCGGATTCCGTCCAACCGCTTCCGTAAACGCGAGTGGCGATCGTTAGGGCCGTGTCGGCAATAGCCAGCGCGACGGCGAACGCAACGGCCGCTGGAATCTCTCGAAGCGAGTTGATCCGTCTGCGCCGAAAGCTGGCAGGAGCGAATTCGAAGATGCGTCGCGCGATGACGATCGCGGATACCAGTGCGGCAGCGGCGAGAACGCATGCATACGCTGCGAGGATCGGTGCAGCGCCCAGAATGCCCTTCACCGCTAGCACGAGCGTGATCAACACAAGCGGACAAAACTTGGGCATTTGGCCTCCTTCCACTCGGCCTGACGCTATCGAAAATAGCTGCGACCGCTCCTTAATACAAGGAGACGCTAGGCCCCAATCGCCGGGAAACGAATGCGAGAACATCCTCAAATTTCGTCAGTCGAGTTGCATGTCGAAGACGTCGTCCTTGATCCGTTCCTTGATCGCTTCGGCGACGTACCTCCTATCGTCTCAAAGCGGGGAATCCAAAGAGCGACGTTTGCTGTGGACATTGGAAGCGAGCATTGAGTCCGACTCCCTGATTTACTAGCCAGTTCAAGAAGCCGGCATACTCAATCATTGACTATCAAACTGGCTAGTTTTCCTTGACACCACTACCCTCACGTGTACGATGATCATGCGTGCGTGATGCACGCTCGCCACGCATGTCGAACATTGCCCCCGTTCGCCGGCCCCCCGCGCCGGATTGAGGATCCCTCGTTATGGTTGTTAACGATGAGCAAATCTCTTCTCAGGCCCGCCCCCGTACACTCGGCGAATTGCGGGCGGCGGGCTATCACACCCGTTCCGTGCGCGAGGAAATGCGCGAAAATCTGATCGCCAAAATTCGTAAAGGCGAAGAGCTTTTCCCCGGCGTTATCGGCTACGACACAACCGTCATCCCCGCCATCGAGAACGCCATCCTCTCCGGTCAGGACATCATCTTCCTCGGCGAGCGCGGTCAGGCGAAGACACGGCTTGCCCGTTCACTCGTGAATCTGCTCGACGATGAGATTCCGATCGTCGAGAGTTCGGAAATCAACGACGATCCCTTCAATCCCATCTCGAAAGCGGCCCGCGACCTCCTCGCCGGGCTGGGCGACGAAACGCCGATTGCCTGGGTTGGCCGCGACCGCCGGTACGGCGAGAAACTCGCCACGCCCGACACGACGATCGCCGACCTGATCGGCGAGGTCGATCCGATCAAGGTTGCGGAGGGCCGCTACCTGTCGGACGAGCTGACTATTTCGTATGGACTCATCCCGCGCACCAACCGTGGCATCTTCACTATGAACGAGCTGCCGGACCTGGCCGAGCGGATTCAAGTCGGTCTGCTCAACATCATGGAGGAGCGGGACGTCCAGATTCGCGGCTACAAGATCCGTCTTCCGCTCGACGTGTTCGTCGTCGCCTCGGCCAATCCCGAGGATTACACGAACCGCGGCCGGATCATCACCCCGCTCAAGGACCGCTATGGTTCGCAAATTCGGACGCACTATCCGGAATCGATCGATCTCGAAGTGGAGATCATGGAGCAGGAGCGGACACACTTCGCGACCAAGGGGATCGAAGTCACGGTGCCCGATTTCATGACAGAGATCATTGCGGAAGTGACGCACCACGCCCGTCGCTCGCACGATGTCTCGCAGCGCTCGGGCGTGTCGGTCCGGATGAGCGTCGCTAATTACGAAAATCTCGTCTCGAACTCGACCCGGCGGTCGATTCGTCTCGGCGAAAAACAGGCGGTGCCGCGGATTTCCGATCTCGCCGCGCTCAACGCCTCCACCACCGGCAAGATCGAGCTCGAAGTGATGGGCGAGGTTCGCGAAGATCAAGTGGTCGACAAGTTAATCCAGAGCGCGGTGCTCTCCAGCTTCAACAAGCTCTTCTCTGTCCGCGAATTCGATCGGGTCGTCCTCGCCTTCGAGAACGGGTTGGCGGTGGAAGCTTCGGAGCTGATGCCATCGATGGACTACGTGCACCAATTGAGTCACCTCGACGGGATGCGGGAAGGGGTCGACAAGCTCAATGTTGGCGGCAATCCCGCAGCCGTCGCCAGCGCGATCGAGTTCATCCTGGAAGGGCTGCACCTCAACCGCAAGCTGAACAAGGACACGGGCGCCGGCCCGGCTCGCTATCACCGCTAATTGTTCGGGCCCTCCCTCCCGCCTTCCATCCGGCCCCGAACGGTCGAACGTAGGTGAATATGAATGGGTTTGACTCGCCTCGGCGTCAAGTTCCCGGGGTTAAAACCCCGGGCTCACCAACGGAAGACCCTCCGGGACTAAGCGCGGGCGCTTCGTCTCCACCAGTCGGTTTGAACCGACTTCCGTTCAGTAGCTCGGGAATTGATTCCCGGGCGGGCGACTTCATGTAAATAGCCCGCGAATTCATGCCCAGGTGGGCGACGACAGTCGCGTAATCTCATTGAACCGAAACAATCGCCGCGCTCATGTACACCGAGCCGCGCGATCAACGTTCAACCAAAGGCGTCAAACAATGGCTACCTATCGATTCGGGTCCCGCTACTCGCGGTGGGACGGCACACAGCACATTAACCCGCTTGATCCGAGCGAGGTCATGCAGGCGCTCTCTGACGACTTGATGCAGAGTGGCGACCTCAACGTCGCCTTGCAGCGGCTCTTCAACTGGGGTTTTCAGCGCCCGGATGGCGAAAACATCCCTGGTTTGCGCGAGCTGATGAATCGCGTTCGCCAGCGCCGGCAGGAGCAACTCAACCGCTACGATCTCGGTTCGATCTTCGACGACATCAAAGAGCGCCTCGAGCAGATTCTCGAAACCGAACGCACCGGCATCGATCATCGCGTCGAGGAAGGGCGCGAGCGGCTCGAGCAACAAGACGCTGGCGAGCAGGGCGAACAAGGGGGCGAGCAGCAAGCAGGCGAAGGCGCTGAGGGTGAGTCGGGCGAGTCCGGGCAGAGCGGTCAGGGCGGCCAATCGGTGCCGTATGACCAAGACCTGCAAGAGATGCTCGAACGGATCGCGGCCAAGAAGCGGGATCAGCTCGATCAACTTCCCGCCGATCCCGCCGGGCAGATTCGCGGGCTAAACGATTACGAGTTCATGGACCCGCAAGCTCGCGAGCAGTTCCAGGAACTGCTCGCGATGTTGCAACAACAGGTGCTGCAACAGACCTTCCAGGGCATGCAACAAGCGCTCGGCGAGATGTCGCCGGAAGACATCGCCGACATGCGCCAGATGCTCGGCGAGCTCAACGAAATGCTCGAAGCCCGCGCCCGTGGCGAAGACCCGAACTTCGAGCAGTTCATGCACAAATGGGGGCACTACTTCGGACCCGATGTGAAGAGCATCGAGGACCTGTTGGAGCACATGCGCCGGCAGATGGCGGCGATGAACCAGCTCATGGAGAGTATGACCCCCGATCAGCGCGGGCAGCTCCAAAGCATGATGGAAGCGATCATGCAAGATCCCGGCATCCAAGAAGAAATGTCACGCCTCGGTCAGAATCTCGGTCAGATGATGCGGCCGGAAGACTGGCGCAACTCCTACAACTTTTCGGGCGATGAATCGCTCACGCTCGACGAAGCAATGCGGATGATGGACCGGCTCAAGGAGTACGACGACCTTGAGCAGGACTTGCGCGAAGTCCGCAACTGGAACGATCTCGCCAATCTCGACGATGACAAGGTTCGTGATCTGCTCGGCGAGCAAGAGCAAGAGCAAATGGATCAACTCGCCCGTATGGTCAAGATGCTCGAAGACGAAGGGCTGATCAAGAAAACGCGTCGCGGGTATGAGCTTACACCCCAAGGCGTACGCAAGATCGGGCAAAAGGCCCTGACCGACATCTTCCAGCACCTGAAGAAGGATCGAGTCGGGCAGCACGAAATCGATCGCATCGGCAGCGCCGGCGAGCGCACCGATACCAGCAAACCGTATGAATTCGGCGATCCCTTCCTACTCGACCTGCCGAAGACGGTCATGAACGCCGTGCAGCGGAACGGAGCCGGGTCGCCGGTGACCCTCGACCGTCATGATTTCGAGGTCTACAAAACCGAGCACACCACGCGCTCCTCGACTGTACTCATGGTCGATATGAGCCGTTCGATGTTCTACAACGGCTGCTTCCTCGCCGCGAAGAAGGTGGCGCTCGCCCTCGACTCGTTGATCCGCGCCAAGTACCCGCGCGACGACTTGACCATCATCGGCTTCTCCTATACCGCGCAGGAGTTGAAACCGACCGATCTGCCGACGCTCGATTGGAACGAATACAAGTTCGGCACGAACATGCAGCATGGATTCCAGCTTGCCCGCCAAGTGCTCGGCCGGAGCAAGGCAACCAATCGACAGATCATTATCATCACCGACGGCGAACCGACCGCGCACTTCGAAAACGGCCACGTCGTGTTCCAGTGGCCTCCCATGCCTCGCACCTTCCAGGAAACGCTGCGCGAGGTCCTCCGCTGTACCCGAGACGGAATCACGATCAACACCTTCATGCTTGAACAGTCGCCGTACATGGTCCAGTTCGTCAACGACCTGATGAAGATCAATAGCGGCCGGGTGTTCGTGGCCACGCCTGATCGCCTCGGCGAATACATCCTCGTCGACTACGTCTCACACAAGCAAAAGTGGATTGGCTGAGCTGTTCGATCGTTCGTCCTAGCACGTGGTCAGAACCACTCGCGCCTCTGCCAGCCCCGGAAGAGCTTCGTCTCAATGAGCCGGAGGTTCAAACCCGGGGCGAGGCGACTTCGCTGTCCATGTACGTAACGCTTTCGCACGTTGCGCGTTGTTATAGATAATGACGGTTGGGAATACGCGAACGGAAACGGCAAAGGCTGCAATTCCCGTGAATACGTCAATATTGGCTCTTACTGGTAGTTCCCCTTTCCCCCGCGAAGTGGCACAATAGGGGCGTATGACAAATTGACAAAGTGATGCGCCGCCGCGTGCCATGAGGCGCGCGACAAAGCATCCGAAATAGCGTGCAACACGAAGTTCGGGGCAATCTTCTGGGTCGTGGGAGAAGGGGGTAGGTCCGTGCGTGTACTTCGGGCGCTCTGCGCACTCGTTTTTGTGCTGTCCTTGGCATTGTCAACACTGACGATGGGGGACGGGGATTATCACGCCGCGATCGCCCAAGAAGGGGTCAGTTCCGACTCAACGCCAGAGGTAACCACGGTCGCGGAGACGCCGACCGACATATCCGTAGAAACGCCGACTGACGCCCCAGCAGAAACGGCAACCGAGGTTTCGACCACGGCGCCCGAAGCGACCGAAACACCTAACGTTGGAACTCCGGCAGTGACCGAGGCGCCGGCCGAAGATGCGACGGCGACGCCCACGAGTCCGCCAACCGCGACCCCGGCTCCGACCGAGCCCCATTTCTCGACCGCATCCCTCGCGGACATCAAGATCACTGTGAGCTGCCGCACGAACCCAGAGCTGACACGAATCGACAACTTGAGCTCGAGCGATGTCACGATCACCACGATCAAGTCATTGATCGATCTCACCGGCGGCGAGCCGTTCACGGTCAATCGTAAGCTCGGGGCCGGCAAGACGGTCATTTTCCGCTCCGGGTCCGGGGCAACCGCCGGCACGATTCTCACTACGTCTTTCATTTACACCAACACCGCATATGAAAACGATGGCGCCCGCATCAACTTCGCGTCAGGCGACGGCATCACCGTTCTCGGCGGTCTCACGAAGCGCTGCCCGGCCAAACCGATCGCTCCGGCGAAACCGAGCAAGCTCGCGATCTCGATTGTCTGCAACGGCGCCCCCGAGAAGACTGTAATCAAGAACATCGGCGAGGGCCCGGTCACGCTCTCCTCGCTTTGGACCTCGTACAACAGGCTCGGCGCTGAGCCGTTCTCGCTCGGCCGAGTGCTCAATCCCGGCTCGGAGATTACATATGAGTCGGGCGCAAACACGACCTCGGCCAACCGGCTGACCACACACCAGATCTATACCGAGCTTGCCGGAAGCCGCGAGGTCGTGACGGTCCAGGTCACAACCGGCAAGTCCTTCACCAAGGCGTGTCCGCCGACCGAGCATTGGATCGAGGTCAATCTCAGCCAACAGCGTCTCTATGCCTGGGAAGGGGTCGTGCTCGTCAACACCACGCTCGTCAGCACCGGCCGACCCGGTTTCGATACTCCCACCGGCACCTTCTACATCAATTCCCGGTACTGGACGCAGACGATGGCAGGGTGCATCCAGGGCGAGTGCTACTACGTACCCGACATCCCGTATGTCCAATACTTCACTTACGTTGGCCATGCGCTCCACGGCACTTATTGGCACAACAATTTCGGGAACGTGATGAGCCACGGGTGCGTCAATCTGCCAACACCATTCGCCGAGTGGCTCTGGTACTGGACCAACATCGGCACACGAGTGGTCATCCACTATTAAGGAGAACCCCGCATCCTGCACGCCTCGCACGCGTCAATCTGAGTTCCTCCCTTCGTCATTCCGAGCGAAGGCGAGGAATCTCGGCCTGCCCACCACGCTGTTCCGGAGCACGAGATGCCTCGACTGCGCTCGGCATGATAGGGGGTGGACACGCGGCAGGACGGGAGGAGGACCCGGGATTAGGGGGTGAGAGTGCGGTGTGACGAACAAAATAACGCGTGCCGGGAATCTATCTCCCCGGCACGCGTTCGATTATGCAATCAATTACCATTGCCGGCGTCATTCACCGGGCGGAACCAATATCCAGTAGTTAGTTTCGCGACTGCCGCTCGATCAGCCAGTGAATCATCAGCAGGTCGAGCACCAACAACACGGCGAGCATCCCCTTAGTCACGCCGCCCGAAAGCTGTCCATCGGTTAAGACCGCGAGCAAAATACCCGGCAGCACCAACGCCGCTGCCCCCTGTTCAATCTTCTCGAAACGCATTGGCTTATTCATCATTACCTTCCCTTTACTACGAGTCCGCCATTCTCGCCACTATCTATGTAACGCCGAACTGTCCAAAATGTGAGAAGGATTCGTTACAAAAGTGTGGCGAAATTGAGGTTCCCGTTGACCGCCGCAATGGCTGATCTGCTCGTCCGTTCGGTCCTGTAACAAGCGACTTCGGTACCGATTCGCGCTTCTGTATATTGGTCGAATGGGGGAGGCAGAAATCGACATCGGTCGGATATGTATGTGTAATTCATTCCTGGATTGAGAGAAGCGGACCGGGCTGCCGGCGCAACCGCGCTCCCTCACTCGAAGCGCTCGTGCGCCGCTCGTGCGTAGACCTTTAGCGCTTCGTCGCTGAACAGGACGAATCGGATCTCATCGAACGGATTCCGGCGCGCGAGGAGTCGGTCGACTTCGTCAATAGCGATGTCGGCGGCAAGGTTGAGCGGATAACCGTAGGCACCGGTGCTGATCGAGGGGAAGGCGATAGTCCGGATGCCATAGCGGGAGTCGGCGGCCACGGCGAGCGAATTTCGATAGCAGCGGGCGAGAAGTTCGTCTTCGTTGGAACCACCGCCGCGCCAAACCGGGCCGACCGTGTGAATCACCCACCTCGCCGGTAGTCGATAGCCCTTCGTAATCTTGGCTTCGCCGGTCTTGCAGCCGCCGAGGGTGCGGCATTCTTCAAGCAATTCCGGTCCCGCCACGCGATGAATCGCGCCGTCGACGCCGCCACCGCCGAGCAACGCGTTGTTCGCGGCGTTAACGATCGCGTCGACCTTTTGTTGGGTCAAATCGCCTTGGACAATGGTCAGCTTTCCGAAGCGCATGACCGCTCCCCTCTAGACCGGCAAGCCGTTGCCGTCGGTGGTCAACGATTGGGTCGCGAACCTGGTGAGGAACGCATCGAGCGCGCCATCCTTGTGTTGGATGATCGTACCGCCGTCTTGCCAGATCCCGTTGTCGCGCCGGTGTGGCCCGGGCGGATCGCCCTGGTTGTAATGGATATTGTGCATGCCCCGTCGCCGGCCATGGCGCCACGGCTCGCCAAAGACGAAGAGCCGGGCGCTGTCGTGCAGGAGCTCTTCGAGGACGACGATGCCGTCTTCGCCGGAATTGTCGAGCCATGGACCGAACAGCGGACTTCGAACATAGTCGAGGGCTCCCGAAGCCGGCGACTTCGCCAACAGATGGTAGCCATCCGGCAACTCCAGCACCGGCGAGAGCAACGACCGATCCAAACCGTAAACCACTCGATAGCGAACCTCGACCTCGAGCGGGCTGACAAAATCGACCGCACATTCATATGCACCGGCTGGAGTGTCGACAAAGATCTTGCCATGATAGTAATTGCCGAAATCGACGGAGTCGTCCCGCTCGAACCGCTTCAATCTCCCAATCACAACACCATAATGCGGCAACGGCATAAGGCGCCTCCCCTTCCGTCATTCTGAGCGAAGTCGAAGAATCTGTCTCTGCCCACCACCATGCTCGTAAGAGCTAGATGCCTCGACGCCGCGCGGCATGACGATAGGTGGGAGCGCATCGAGGTGGCGGCGCCGTGAGGCAGGGAGGAGACTGTAGCTTGACAGAAGTCTGGGCTCGATTTTCCCATGATCGATGAGCAACGCGAACGTGTCGTTCGCTCGCGATGCCTCGCTCAGGCGATAATGCAACGACCCAGAAAGCCTGGCGCGCAACGGTGGCGTAAGTGAGAAGGAAGACCGCGATGGTTACCAGTTCTCCGGTCAGGCTTGACCGCGAACGGATCCAGCACCTGACCGATAAGGAAGAGGACCGCCTCAACGAGCACACGGGTTGGTCGTCGCAGATGTACGAGCGCGCCCGGAGATCGATGGTCAACGGCGTGCCGTCTTCCTACCAGGTTCGCGATCCGTGGCCGATTTATCTGGCCGAGGGCAAAGGGTCGAAGGTCTGGGACGTCGATGGCAACGAATACATCGACTTTCACAACGGGTTCGGCTCCATGGTCCAGGGTCACGCCCATCCTGCGATCGTGAAAGCGGTCCAGGAGCGGGTCGCTAAAGGAACGCAGTTCGCCGCCCCTGTCGAGGACTCGATTATTGTCAGCGAACAGCTCGTGCAACGCTTCGGGCTTCCTCAATGGCGCTACGTCAACTCGGGGTCGGAAGCGACGATGGACGCGATCCGGATCGCGCGCGGTTTCACCGGCCGCGATACGATCATCAAGATCTTCGGCAGCTACCACGGGCATCACGACTACGTCATGGTCTCGATCTCGGTGCCCTACGACAACATCGGCGACCGTGAAAATCTCGCCTCGCTACCGTATGGGGCGGGGATTCCGCAGGTCGCGGCCGACCTCACCATCGCGGTCCCGTTCAACGATGCCGGCGCGATGGAGCGGCGAATCGAACGTCTCACTGAAGAGGGGCGCAAACCCGCCTGCGTGATCATGGAAGCAGCGATGATGAACCTCGGCGTCGTTCTCCCAGAGCCGGGGTATCTAGAGGCGGTGCGGGAGATCACGAAGAGGCACGGAATCATCCTCATCTTCGACGAGGTGAAAACCGGCCTCTGTGTCGCGGCCGGCGGCGCCACCGAAAAGTTCGGTGTGCTTCCGGACATGGTGACGCTGGCGAAGGCGCTCGGCGGAGGCTTGCCGTCAGGCGGCATCGGCGGCAACAATGAAGTCATGGAAGTGGTCGCCAACGGTTCGGTTTACCAGGTCGGCACATACAACGGAAATCCGCTGACGATGGCCGCCGCCCGCGCCAGCCTCGAACAGGTGCTCACGCCCGAGGCATACGACCATCTGAACATACTGAACGACATCCTGCTCAAAGGCTGCGATGATGTGCTGGCGAAGTACAACCTGCCGGGTTACACGGTCGGCATCAGCTCGAAGGGATGCGTTACCTTCTCGCCGATCAAGATCGTCGATTACGAATCGTTCATGGCGAACCAGGACGGCGACTTGAGTCACCTCGCCTGGCTCTACATGATGAACCGGGGCGTGTTCATGACGCCCGGCCGCGAAGAGGAGTGGACCCTTTCCGTCGCTCACTCCAAGGAAGACGCCGGCAAATACATTGCCGCCTTCGAAGAAATGGCGCGCGATCTGGTGGCGTAGGTCGTAGGCGAAAATTCCCTCACCCCCAACCCCTCGCAAGGGCGAGGGGTTGGGGAGCGTCTTGGCGGGGTTCGGAGGCAAAGCACTGTTCGTTTTTGCACCACTGCGCAGACCGGTCCTCCGCCCTCGCACGGGAGAGAGTGGCGCGCAGCGCCGGGTGAGGGAACACTGGCCCGGTCCGGCGGCATCTCACGACTCTGGAAAGGTCCAGCGCGTCGCATCGCCGGGGAATGATGTCCAGGCATAGGCCGTCGAAGGTCGAAACACGAGCGATCCTTCGCCCGCCGTTACTCCTTCGTCGCTCGGCCGCCAGTCGTATTTCATTGCGAATGTTTCATTGAGATCGCGAGAGAGCGCGGGATCGACGTTGGTCAGTTGCTCGATTCGGCCTTCGACAATGACGACCTGATCGCCACTTTCGAGATGAATCGAAACCTGAGGGTTTGCGCTGATGTTCCGGGAAGAGCGAGGGCCGACGCCGAAGTACAGCGCGCCGTCGATCCACGCTCCCCAAACCGGGACCGCGTGCGGATTTCCGTCCCGACTGGCTGTCGCCACCCAATAATTTTTCGCCTGCTCGAGTCGTACCACGACGTCGCTCCAGGGCAGCATGCCTTCGTCACTCTCCGGCACGCCGTACCCTGGTATGTGCGGCCGCTGGGCAACTGGTTCACGTGTGCTCGCCGATGTCGTCGTCTTCGCCATATGCTCGTGCCTCCAATGACCTCTCGCTCATCAAGGCCATCAGCAACACTTATACCTGCGATATATGACACCGGCTGTCTTATTGCAGTCTGTGGATCTTCAAGGAAGGAATTGCGGACAATGTCGACGCCACGCGCGTGCGATGCGAACGCGACATTTTGCATGACACGATCACGAGAGAAGGGGCAACGCAATGAGCATCGAGATCGGCACCAAAGTCAACATCTTAGGCGGTGACCTTCCGCCGACCGGCACCAATCGTCCCGATGGCACGGTCACGGCCGTTGACACCCTCGGCCTCACCCTCGAAATCGCGATTCTGGATGCAGCATTGACTTCGAAGATCAAGCACTTCTTCGTCCCTTGGACCGCGATCAGCAACGTCGAGATCCTGCCCGACGAAGGGACCTAGTCAAGGCTTCGCCGGCGACGTCAACGCCACCCGCGTGTAGGGGGAGCATTTTCTCTCCTTGACAGCGCGTCTGGCGACCGGGGACAGGAGCCAAGTAGCGCATTTTCCCTCCAAACCTTCGTAGCAGGCCTTGCTAGGCTGAGCGCGCTTACACCACGCGAGTGCATAGCAATCCGGGCATGAGCTCGCAGCAGGTGCGACCTGTGCGCGCGAGAGAATCGAGACAAGAGTCTCCACGACACGGACCAAGTACAGGCCGCGCGGCGCGACTTGGAAGCGTCGGCATCGTATCCGGCCTAAGGGAGTTATCCCAAATTGGGACGAACGGGCGAGAGCCGCGGGCCTCGGCGCGGGGGCGGGGGCGGTATGCTCGGCCCATGCGCAATCATCAGGTCGGGCTGGCCAGTATCCTCGTCGCCGTCGCCATCGCCGGTGTCATTGTCGGCTATG